>NZ_CP197268.1:0-1617410 GCF_052076135.1 Vibrio sp. Vf1514
TTAACTCAGTTTTTGTTCGACAAAGGCGAGAATTTCTTTCATCAGCGCGTCATCGACTTTTTTCAGATTCAGCGCCAAATTGGACCCTTTGCGCGAGTAACTGACGCGCCCTTTAACCAAATCGACTTTGTTGCTGACCGCGCGTTTTGGCGGAACCAGTTCTGCAATCCACTGTTCAATCGTCTCAGTCACCTCTTTGGTGATACGAGCCACGCCTTGTGATTGGCAGCGCTGCCACACCAAACCTTCCGCCTGATGGCACTTATTGAGCAACTCCGTTTGTTGCTCGGCGCTCAAATCGTTGAACTGCTTGTGCAGCTTCACGATGGTCGGACGGCCCAGTTCAACCACATTCGGGTACGCTTGCAGCAGCTCAAGGGGCAATGCCGCAGCTTTCAACGCGCCGCTCACCAACGCTTCGCTGCATTGGAACATTTTCGCGAGCGCTTTTTGATCTTCCGCTTCACCGCTATCGAGTTTGGCCTGCATTTCGCGCCCTTTCTCGTACAGCGACAACGGTTTGTGTGCGTTCGCGACATCCGACAAGAATTTCGCATGTTCGCCATTGATGTTGTCAGCGACGTAAACCAGGAACTCCTGATTGGCCAAAATACACGATTTACGGCGACGGCTGCCATCAAGTACTTCGATTTTGCCATCGGCCGTTTTGCGGCCCACGGCTGGGTATTGCTGACCGCGTTCACGCAGTGTGCTCAGCACGTCCGACAGTGCGTGTTCGTTGAGAAAAGCTTGTTCACGGGCGTTTTCCGCAAACACCGTGGTACGTGTCGCCACTTCTGCGGCCGGAATACGCACCAGTTCAAACGTCACCAGCTCTTCACCAGCCACAGACAGCTCAATCACTTGCGCTTGGGCCTTCGCCGCCGCCTGCGCTTCCTGTGGGGTTGACGCACGACGCTTGTCCGCTTTGCCAAAAAGTTTTGCGTTCAGATCCGACGTTTTAATTGCCATGTGTTACTTACCCCTGATTAAGTGAAGTCCAGTGTGAATGAAGTACGCGTTCCAGTTCCAGCGCGCTCTTTTGTACCGCATCTTGCGCGGTGGCTAAGGTTTTCTTACCCCCTTCAAAATCGCTGGTGGTTAAGTCAAACACGGTACTGTAGGTGTCGGCACACGTTTCAAAGGCGCGGCTGCGGGGAATGGTTGCCATCATCACTTGGTCGCCCAGCAGGTAGTTCATTTCCGTCAGCACGGAGACTTGCTTCTTGTTGTCGTCTTCAAACATGGTCGGCATCAAACGTACAAACTCCAGCCCTTTCCAATCGTCCGGGAACATCTCGTATACGGTTGGCAGGTGTTGGAAGAAGTTCACGGTTGACGCCCAGTCCAGACGCTTGGCCGCACATGGGATCAACAAGGCATTCGACGCATACATCGCGTTCCAAACCAGCGGGTCCACGTGGGGGCCGGTATCAATCATGATCACGTCAAATTCGTCAGCGATTTTGTCAATCAGCTTCTCTTTCAGCAGACGCACGATATCCAGCGACTGGTTTTGAGACAGGTATTGCCAAGCTTCGGCGTTAAACATGGCATCTTCTGGGAACGCAGAGATGGTCTTCAAGTTGGGATACTGTGTTGGCAGCATGACGTTCTTTTCCAAAAACGCCTTATCCACTTCAACGTCTTCCGGCACGTTATCCAGCATGATATCGACGGCAGAATAAATGTTACTGTGTTCAGCCAAGCTAATTTGTGGGTTTAAGAACAAACGCAGCGACCCTTGCGGGTCCAAGTCGATCAGGCAGATACGGTAACGCTTGTCGAGATTCAGCGCCAAGCAAGCCGCCAAATGCACAGCCGTCATCGATTTACCGGTGCCGCCTTTCTGGTTTTGGACGTTGATAATCCACGGTTTGTTTTCAGTATTCTTTTTACGCTGATGGAATTTAGGCACGCCCGCCGCATCCATGAGCATGTGCGCTTCCGCCAAAGAAATGGAGTAATGGTTCGCGTTGTTTTTAGTAAATTGATGCCCCGCTTCTTCCATCTTGGCGATGGCTTCATCAAGCTTACGACGCGTCAGTCCTGAACGGGTTTCCATTAAGGCTTTCGACATCGGAGGGAAATGCTCATCACGACGCTCTTCCAATACAATCTCAATGCGGTCCGCTTGAACCTGTTGAGTCAGTTCAGCGAGCGTATAGAGATTATCTATGGTTTGTTCTCTTTTCATAGCCAAATTCCGTAATTAGTGCCTATCAGCAAATAGTACAGCAATATTAACCATATACAACAAAAAGGTGAACAGACAATTTTAGATAAAAATCACATTAAATAGATTTTTAACACGAAATTCATTGAATCATGAAGATTTGCTGAATAAACCGCCCCAAAACTCAGCGGATAAATCCTCTCAAACTGCGTCAGATTTAAAATGTTACATCGTCACGTATTTACATTGTAAACCTCATGAACCACCTCGTGGATAACATCATCTCGATTTCCCACCGGAACGATTAAGTCAAGTGGTTAAATTACGGCGCTTGTCATTTCAATCTCCATTTCGTAACACTCGTTGCATTTCATCAACATGATGGCGCATCCATACACACTCATGCCATACGCGATACTGATTTGATCCAAAGAGGGCTCAGCCGAAAGCATGATCAAGGGGCTCTCATGATCATGTTTCCGTTTGAAATCTATCGCAAAGGAAGAATGATCAAGGGATTTTAATGCATCACACGTCATCGCCGAACCGTTGTTTCAAAATGATCCAAGATCGGATCAATGATCAAGAGATCATGCGTGCCGGAAGCATGTAAATTTCGCGCTGAATTACGGACGATGTCAGACAGAATAGGGCTTGTGGGCAATTCGCTGTGTCATTGGCCCACCGCAAGCGCCAATTGAACCAACAGGCCTAGCCTGCCATTCACCATGATCATGCTTTCGTCGATTCGTCGTTTACGCCTTGTATCACGGCATTTGTCAGTCAACATGCAGACCAACGGCACGAACGATGGAATCTTGTACGAAAATGGCCTTTTCAGCGCTTCTCTTGATCATGTTTCCGACCCCATGTGTCGATGAAACGACAAAACAGCCCGTCAATAGGGGAGAAGAACTCGACGATGAATCAGGGGGTTGTGGATAAGGTGTGCGTCCACCTTGATCATGGTTTAGGGAGTTCGTTGATCATTGATTCGTGATTGTCATGATCATTGATCGGGAAGGGTTTGATCATGCTTTCAATGACTTAATGATCATCGTTTCAGTAAACTCATGATCATGCTTTCGGGTGTCATTTTTAAAAGCATATTGAAAACAGTAAGTTACAAGCAATCTTTCGCTCGGATCATATAATCATATAGATCACTCTATATCAGAATAATCAAAAAGATCAGTTATTTAAAACCAGCAATTTTTTCTTTATTTATGATCTCTTTTTCTTTATTCTCTTGGAACTATAGCGATATTACGGCTAGTGTGATACGGATCTAATAATGACATCAGAAGAAAAGTTGCTGATCAAAGCACCCAGAAGCCACAAAGATGGTCATCTCTTTGAAGTTTCTGAAACCGCAGTGGACTGGATTGAACAATATCAGCATTTCAAAGGGGTGACGAAGAGTATCGTCGAACTCCTGAATTTGATCTCGCTGCGTGGCTTTCGCAGCAAAGATGGTCTGGTATCCACTACCGAATTGATCGATGCAACCGACGGTCAGTTAACACGAGCTGCTATTCAGCAACGCCTCAGAGCTGCGGTATCGATCGGGTTATTTAAACAGATCCCAGTGCGTTTTGAAGAAGGCCTCGCGGGCAAAACCATGTTGCACCGTTTCGTCAATCCCAACCAATTGATCTCGGTATTAGGATCCACCAGTTTGGTGACCGAATCGGTCAAGCAAAGTGAAAAGCGCAAACGTTCAAAAGCATTGGCGCAAACGCAGGTTAATCAACGCTTGCTCACCGAGCATGGCTTGAATACGCCGCCAGCGATGAAAGACGAGGCGGATCAGTTTGTGGTTTCGCCCACCAATTGGGCGGGGATTATTGACCAAGCACTGGCACCACCGCGTACACGTAAAAGCTACCAAAAATCCATGGTGTCGATTTCAGGCACACGTGCGGTGATCGAAACACGATCGTCTAAAAATATCATGACGGTCGACGATCTCATGACCCTGTTTGCGCTGTTCACACTGACGGTTCAATACCACGATCATCACCATGAAGATTATCAGCTCAACGCAAGCCACGTGCCAAACAAAACCCCGCTCTACATCACGGATATTTTGTCGCTGCGCGGCAAAAAGGACAGCGGCCCTGCACGTGATTCGATTCGTGACAGCATTGATCGCATTGAATTTACCGATTTCCAATTGCATGAACTGACTGGCCGTTGGTTGAGCGAAAACATGCCGGAAGGATTCAAGAGTGATCGTTTCCGTTTTCTGGCGCGCACGATCACCGCTTCGGAAGAAGCGCCCACAGAAGGCAGTGATGGTGAGATCAAGATCAAACCAAACCTGTACATTCTGGTGTGGGAGCCGTCGTTCTTTGAAGAGTTGATGACGCGTGATTATTTCTTCCTGTTCCCGCCAGAGATTCTGAAACAGCACACCTTGGTGTTCCAACTGTACTCCTATTTCCGAAGCCGCATGTCGCGTCGTCATACCGATGTGATGCTGCTGAGCGAGCTGAATCAAAAACTGGCACGTAACATTGAATGGCGTCGTTTCTCGATGGATCTGATCCGCGAGCTGCGCCGTTTGTCGGAAGGCAAGGGTAATGACGATCTGTTTGTGGTCAATCTGTGGGGCTATCACCTGACGATCACCACGTTGATCGACAAAGGCAAGTTGAGCGATTACCAAGTTGACATCAAATGCGATGTTGAGGAAGTGCTGCGTTATTCGCGGGCGAAAACCACCAACGCGGGTAAACGCAACATGGCGCCGACGCTGCCAAACCCGCTGCGTCACGAAATGGTGTCGAAACAGAAATTACAAGAGCTATCAGAAATCATCGATGGCGAATTTGAACCGATTCAGCGTAAATCCCCGTCACCACGAGGCAAATTGGGCCGTCGCGTGAAGCTGCGTAAGCACTTGGTCGAGATCAACGCAGACGAAATCACCATTACGTTATCGAAATATACCTCTCCAGAGGCCCTAGAACGCAGTATAACGGCTTTAGCGGCGATGACTGGACATGCGCCTTCATCAATCCGAGAAGAGTGTGTAGAGCTGATTGACAAGCTCGATTGGCTGCGCGTGGATGAGAACGTGATCCCGTATGAGACGTTGAGCAAGTTGATCGAGCTGTATAACACCCAAAATGACAACAAGCATTTGTCGATCGAGCGTTTGATCTCGGGGCTGGCCGTGCGACGGAAAGTGTGTAAACAGGTACACGAAGGGCATCTTGATGAATCTGTTTTTCGGGCATTAGATGAAGTTGCCATTGGTATTTGAAACGGAAACTACAGTATTGATACACAACGTTGACATATGTCTGACAATGTTAAGCCGTCGAGTGGTTAAAGTTTATCTCGAATAGACAACCTTTTGTCCTATCTGATGAATTAATAGATTGGCTCATATTGTTACATTCGTTCTGAATTAGTTTGCGAGTTCTTCCTGAGAGCTCGCTTTTTTTTGCCTGAAATTCAGCCGCTTACCGAAATAGACCTCTTTTACGCCTTGATCATGCTTGCGGATCGCCCGCCGATCAGCGCTTTTCCCTTGATCATGTTTCCTTGTTCCTCATCGCGATCCTGATCCGCTCGTTGCTGCTTGCTGTGATCGCGTGGTGTCATGACTCGCTATCATCCCGGCGCCGACGCGAGCATCAAATCACCATGATCATCGTTCCGTCTGTGAGCGGGGAGAAGAAGATAGGCTTGCCGAGAGGTGGCCTAGAAACCTCCGTTGGGCGTGCTAAAGTCAGAGAAGCATCGCGGGCATTTTCGGCTACGCATGTGTGTTTAATATGCCCATTGAGCATGCTAAAAAACTGAATGAAAAATCACCGCTGAGGCTAAGGGACACAAGGGATGGTGAGTGAAGAAGTGAGAGGTTGATCGGCTTCTTTTTTACGCGGGAATCCTTTCAATGTACTTCGACATTTTGGGGAGCGCAAAACATAATTGAGCCATTTGTAGATTAGATGTCTGAATCCTCGTTGGAATCACATTCTTGCTCAAATCTTCTTAACAAGAATTTGGGGCTTTGCTACAGATTACATGTCCCTGGCATGGTTTGTTCGGAGGTTACAATGTCCATTAATTCAATTGACCATGATGAAATGACTAACATCGCAAATAGTTGGGACTTCACGGAAGAAGTCGTCGCTCCACGCCCAATGAAAAATCTGAAATCAGCGGAAGCTCGTCGTCGTATCGAGACACTAAGAGAAATCCGTGAAAGTGGATTAACCATTGAAGAAGCAAAGGAATTGGGCCTGCTTCACTAAGCAGGACCAGTTGGCGAATTGAGAAGGGTGGCGAAAGCCACCCTTTGTATTTTTAATGCTTTTATTGATTAAAGCCGCTTAAACCGACATTTTGACTCTTAATTTTTTCCATTCCTATGATATATTTCGCTCCACGTTTTTATCGACTGTGGGCTTACTAATGTCTTTCAACCTCGCATTGCTAGATGCTTCAGAGAAAAACAAAATAGAACTCGACAAACAGGCTTCTTTTTTAGTTTGGAAGATGAAGCAGGCAAAAAGTGGATCAGAAGAGATCACTAAGCAGCTAACCAAACTGACTTCCGAGCAGGAAAAAGAGTGGTTTCAACATTCGATAGATAAATACAAACGAGTGATGGGCGTGGCATAACGCTTGGCTCTCAGCAGAAGCGAAGACTATCTGCTAAAATCCGTCGCATCAAATTTGAACTAGAGAGAACATCCCGATGGGAAGAAGTTTTGAAGTGCGCAAGGCCTCTATGGCGAAAACTGCAGGCGCAAAAATTAAAGTTTATTCCAAATACGGTAAAGAAATTTACGTGTGTGCAAAGAACGGTGGCAGCGACCCAGACATGAACTTGTCTCTGCGTCACCTGATCACCAAAGCGAAACGCGATCAGGTTCCTGCGCACGTGATTGAAAAAGCACTGGATAAAGCAAACGGCGGCGGCGGTGAAGATTACCAACCAGCACGTTACGAAGGCTTTGGTCCTGGCGGTACAAGCGTGATTGTTGACTGTCTGACTGACAACGGCAACCGTACGTTCCAAGATGTTCGCCAATGCTTTGTTAAAGTGGGCGCGAAGATTGGTGTGGAAGGTTCTGTATCGCACATGTTCGATCATCAAGCGGTATTCCAATTCAAAGGCGAAGATGATGAAATCATTCTTGAAACGCTGATGATGGATGATGTTGATGTCACTGACGTTGAACTCGAAGATGGTGTGATCACGGTTTTTGCGCCTCACAATGAGTTCTTTAAAACCAAAACAGCACTGAACGCTGCATTCCCTGATCTAACCATTGATGTGGAAGAAATCACGTTCGTGCCGCAAACCCCAACACCAGTGACGGGTGAAGACGCAGAGAAATTCCAGAAGTTCCTTGACCTTCTTGATGACTGCGACGATGTTCAGCAGGTATACCACAACGCTGAAATCGAATAAGCACGCAAAACAAAGAAACCGAGCCTTACGCTCGGTTTTTTTGTCTCTGCTGCTGCGGTTTTTTGACGTGATTGGGCGTGGAAAGCCAAGCGGCCAACTTGCGGATCTGCGGCAAGACGGTGAGGTTAAGAAGCAATGCGACCGGCCAGGCCACGCTAAAGCCACTGAGCCACACGGGCGGCCATTGGGCATTGAATCCCAGCTTGTACCCTGACAGCACGCCAGACATGATCACGGCCATGACAAACGACGTCATCAGTGCTGTTAGCCAAAACTGTTTTCGACTCATCATTCAGAAGTTTCTCTTTGGTTTCATCTTGGTGATATCTAGGATATAACTGTCCATAACTGAGAAAAATCACCAAGAAAAGAAGTATGAATTCCATATACGGAAACATTGATGATCTTTACTTGTTCTTCTGTGTGGTGGAAGAGGGCTCGTTGGTCTCGGCGTCAAAGAAACTGAAGTTACCGGTCTCAACCATGTCTCGCCGTTTATCGGCACTGGAATCGCGCCTCAACCTGCGCTTGCTGGAAAAGCAGGGCAGAGAACTGGTGGCGACGCAAAGTGGTCAGCAAGCCTTTCTGGCGATTCGCAGTGGCATGGAGAATTTGGAAAGCACTTTCAGCCAAATGCTCTCGGAGAGCCAAGACGTGACAGGCAGCGTCAAATTGGCGATTCCGCATAATTTTTACCGCGCGTTTGTTGGTCGTGTGGTGGAAGAGTTCGTGCGTCAGTATCCAAAAGTGAATGTGGAATTGGCGCTCAGTCAGGAGTCTGTGACGCCGGAAACCAACCGCGATCTGTTGATCACGTTCGAGATTGATCATCTGGAAGGCATGATCGCGCGGCCGCTGTTTCAAGCGCATCACGGCTTTTTTGCCAGCCCAGACTATTTAGCCACATGTGGGCCCGTTACGACGCTGGATCAACTGGAAGCACTAGATTGGATCTCGGTCGATCGCGCACAAGCCGTCCCGGTTTTCAGCGGTGACACGTTTGTGCGCTTGATTCACATCAAGCCCAAATTGGTCGTCAATGATATCCAAGCCATTGCGGGCGCTGTTGAACGCGGGTTGGGCGTGGCATCACTGCCATATCGCCATGTGTCACCCAGCATGAATATTGTACAGTTATTGCCGGATTATCATCGCAGTGCCAAGCGAGCACATCTGGTTTATCGGGATAGAAAGTATCAGCCCAGGGCGCTGACCTTGTTGGTGGAAGCGTTGCTTGACGCTGTCAGCACACGTGAGCAAGGCGCGCCCGTTGTAAAAGGAGATTAACATGAAAGTCAGTTTTATTGGTTTAGGGGTCATGGGGTATCCGATGGCAGGCCATTTGGTGAGCGCCGGATTTGACGTTTCGGTGTTTAACCGCACGCAGGCGAAAGCGCAGGCATGGGCAGCGCAGCACGGTGGGCGCGCAGCACCGACTGTGGAAGCGTGTGTGCGTGAGGCGGATGTGGTACTGATGTGTGTCGGCAACGATGACGATGTGCGGAGCATGGCCACCAGCGAACAGGGCGCGTTAGCGTTTATGAAGCCCGGAGCGATTTTAGTCGACCACACCACGACGTCTGCGTTGTTGGCAGAAGAGCTGGGCGCGGCGGCGCAGAACGTCGGTGTTCGCTTTATGGATGCTCCTGTGTCCGGTGGTCAGGCGGGCGCGGAAAACGGCGTACTCACCATCATGTGCGGTGGCGAAGCGGATCTGTTTGATGCACTGCAGCCTGTATTGAACGCGTATGGTCGTTCTTCGGTGCTGATGGGCGGTGTGGGTCAAGGCCAGCGGGCGAAAATGGTCAACCAGATTTGTATTGCGGGGGTGTTGAACGGTTTGTCGGAAGGCTTGATTCTGGCTGAAAATGCTGGGCTGGATATTCCCACGCTGGTTGCGTGTTTGAAAAACGGTGCGGCGGGTTCATGGCAAATGGAAAATCGCGCCGTGACCATGGCAGAGAACTCATTTGACTTTGGTTTCGCCATTGATTGGATGATCAAAGATCTGGGCTTTTGTTTAGATGAAGCTGAGCGTCAGGGCGTGCGTTTACCGATGACCGAAAACACCATCGCAGCCTATCGCAGCCTGTCTGCTAATGGGGAGGGTCGTATGGACACCTCGGTATTGATTAAAGCGGTCAAGCAGGCTGCCAAACAATAGCCCACCTTGTCGCGTAAAAAGCCCCAGAATTCGGGGGCTTTTTCATGGCGGTTTACAGTGTAAAACTGGTTAAACTTTAAACCGGGCAACCAGATCATACAGTTCGTGCGCGCGGCCGTTCAGCCCCTGGCTGCCTTGACGGTTTTCATTGGCCAGATCGGCGGATTGGCTACTTTGATCGGAGATCACCACGATGCGCTGTGAAATTTCTTGCCCAACCAAACTCTGCTCCTCGGTCGCCGTGGCGATCAGCGAGTTCATATCCATAATCGTCCCAATCGACTGCTGAATCTGCTCCAGCGCCTTGGCTGCGGCGTTGGCTTCTTGCACCGTAGAGACACTGCGATTTTGGCTGGAATCCATCGCGCGCACCGCTGCGTCGGAGGCGGCTTTCAACTGCTCAATCATGGCGTGAATTTCGCCGGTGCTGTCTTGCGTGCGGCTCGCCAGTTTACGCACTTCGTCGGCAACCACCGCAAAGCCGCGCCCTTGATCGCCTGCGCGCGCCGCTTCGATGGCGGCATTGAGTGCCAACAGGTTGGTTTGCTCAGCAATGTCTTGAATCACCGCCAGAGATGTTGAAATGTTCTTCACATCGCTCTCCAATTTGGAAATCACACTGCTCGCTTCTGCGACTTCCTCTGCCAGCGATTGCACCGAGCGCGCTGCGGTATCGACAATGGAATGCGCTTCTTTGGCATTGTCGTCGGCCTCTTTGGCCGATTGAGCCGCTTGGCTGGCATTATTGGAAATCTCGTGCGCGGTGGTGGTCATCTCCGTCATGGCGGTTGCCACTTGTTCGGTTTCTTCCCGCTGACCGGAAGCCAAATCATCGACCTGCGTCGCGCGCTGCGTCATCGAATTGGTTTCGTCCACCACTTGCTGCCCGACTAAGTTGACGCGTTTGATGATGTCTTGCAAGCTGGCGACAAAGGCGTTGAAGTTGTCACTTAACTGGGCAAACTCCGGCACGCTAAAACGTTCCATGCGTGCGGTGAGATCGGCATCGCCGCTGGCAAATGAGCGAATCGACTGATCAAACAGGCGCAGCGGATGCAAAATACTGCGGTTGATGAACATCGCGACAATCCCCACCAGCACCAGAATCACCACACTGACCGTGGTTAACGTCCATAAGCTGTGGGTCAACTTTTCCGACGCCAAGGCTTCCATTTCAGCAATTTCCGCATCGACATCATCGGTATAGAAGCCGGTGCCGATGATGAGATCCCATTGCGGCAGATAGACGGAATAACTTAATTTGGGTAACGGTTGGCTCTCTCCCGGTTTGGGGAAATAGTACGTGGTGAAGTCGCCGCTTTTGGCATTTTTGATCAGATCCCGCACCAGATAATTGCCTTGCGAGTCTTTCAAGTCCATGAAGTTATCGCCGAGGCCCGTTTGCCCTTTGCCGAGTAGCACACGATTCCCTTGGCTGTCGTAACCAAACAGATAGCCATTTTTACCAAAGGCGATTTCTTGCAGAATGGTTAAGGCCTCTTCGCGACTGGCTTGGCGATTTTTCAGTGGGGTAAGGGCGCTCTCTGCGATTTGCAAATAGGCTTTCAGCTCTGCTTTTTTCATGTCCATCATCGCTTCACGCGTGTTGGCCATTTGGGTTTTGCTCAGGCTTTGGGTTTCAGTGAAGGTCAAATACATCATGCTGATGGCAATGATGAGCAGCGGCACGATCGACAAAATGTAGAGTCGATGACGAATGGTTAAACTCATAGCGTTTCCCGTCCAGTAACAAGTGGGTGATGGTCTCGCGTTCTGATGAAGCGATTTATTGTTGTTTTACTCAGTAAGCGTAGCGCAGTTTTTCGACGGGGGAGGGGCGTTGATTGGATTTTGTTATTTGGGTCGACATTGGCCCTGCGGGCAGCGGCGCTGACCGGTCAGCCAGCCGGAGAGGGTGTAGCGGTGACGCGCAAACCATAAATAGGCGCGATCGGCGAGAGGACGAATCAAAGGCCAGCGCGTGAGGGCATATAGCCACGGTTTTCCAACCAGCGACCATGCCAAATGCAGCGTGTCCAATCCGCGTACCAAGCGACCTTGTGCATCGTAGGCCAGCAAAATACGCTGCGCTTCTTCAAGATCGATCGCCGGATAATCTGCCATGTCGGGGCTGTGGATATCAATCAGCGTGATGCAATTGTGAACATCTTGTTGTTTTAATGCGCACATTTCGCGAAAACAGAGCGGACAGCGCCCATCAAAAAAAATCGTAATTTGTGACATATTTCGAGCTTATTAACTTTTTTTCTTAGCACAAAAGTATGACAGTTTTTGATCTAAATCAAAGAAACTTTTTATAGATAACAGGTGTTTGAGGGGGATACCCCTGTTTTAGTAAAGGATTTATTTTACTAATGATTCCATTTATGAAAGGTAAGATTGCAATTTGATCTACTGTGATTCGGGTGTATTGCCCGCATAATGCGCCGGATGTAACAAAATGTTTCCGACTGTGACATTTGTGTTTTGGCGTGAGTTGAATTGTTGGACGTATGTCGATGTTCATGACTTGCGTGCACGCGAATGTTACCTCAAGTAAACATTTGTTCAAGCTCAACACACATAAAAATACTCATAAACATCAACCGCAGATTCCAAAAAGTGCCAACTTTTGTCGGTGGAAATCTGCAAATACAGTCGAGAAAGTCAATGGAAGCCTCAAGATACAAAAACATCTTGTCGAGAGCGGGATTGTTTTTTGCAATTTTGCTCCTCTCAGGATGTCAATCTGCTTTGCTTGATCCCAAGGGCATGGTAGGGGTACGTGAAAAAGAGTTGATCATCACCGCTCTTGTTCTGATGTTGATTGTCGTCATCCCCGTGATTCTGATGACAATTTACTTCTCCTACAAATACCGTGCGAGCAACACTGACGTAGAGTACACACCAGAATGGTCTCACTCGACCAAAATCGAAGTGGTGGTTTGGACGATTCCAATCATCATCATCGCGATTTTGGGTGTGATTACCTGGCGTTCTACGCATGAGCTGGAGCCATCCGTCCCACTCCAAAGCGACGTCAAACCGATGACGATTGAAGTGGTGTCACTGGACTGGAAATGGCTATTCATCTATCCAGAGCAGCAGATTGCTACCGTCAACTACGTCGCATTCCCGAAAGATGTTCCGGTGAAGTTCAAAATCACGTCTGACAACATCATGAACTCCTTCTTTATTCCGCAACTGGGCAGCCAGATCTACGCGATGCCTGGCATGGTGACTCGTCTGCACCTGATTGCGAACCACGAAGGTGAGTTCAAAGGTATGTCTGCCAGCTACAGCGGCGAAGGTTTCTCTCACATGAAGTTCGTGGCCAATGCATTGCCTGATCAACAGAGCTTCGACAACTGGGTGAACGACGTGAAATCACAGCCAAACAAGCTGCATGATTTCAGCGATTACCAAGCGCTAGCGAAACCAAGTGAAGACGTTCCTGTGACCTACTTCTCCAGCGTGCCTCATGATTTGTTCTCGGCTGTAGTGATGCAGTTTATGGGTTCTCACGACATGGGTGGCGAAGCGAAAGAAGCGCACGGTCATATGAACATGGCAGAACATAAAGGGTAACAAACGATGTTTGGAAGACTAACACTAGATTCCATTCCATATCATGAGCCTATCATCATGATCACGATGGCCGTGATTGCGATTGTGGGCCTTGCGGTCGTGCTGACCATTACGCGTATGGGCAAATGGCAGTACCTATGGAATGAATGGTTTACTTCAGTAGACCACAAAAAACTGGGCTTTATGTACATTGCGGTTGCGATGATCATGTTAATTCGTGGTTTTGCTGATGCTGTGATGATGCGTAGCCAACAATTATTGTCGTCAGCGGGTGAAGCGGGCTACTTGCCGCAGCACCACTACGACCAAATCTTTACTGCGCACGGCGTGATCATGATTTTCTTCGTGGCCATGCCGCTGGTCATCGGTTTGATGAACATCGTGGTGCCGCTGCAAATCGGTGCTCGTGACGTGGCGTTCCCTTACCTGAACAACTTGAGCTTCTGGCTGTTTGTTGTCGGTGTCATTCTGACCAACATGTCGCTGGCTGTGGGTGAGTTTGGCCGTACCGGTTGGTTGGCTTATCCGCCACTGTCGGGCATTGATGCCAGTCCGGGGGTCGGGGTCGACTATTGGATATGGGCGCTGCAGATCTCCGGTGTCGGTACGACGCTGACCGGTGTGAACTTCTTTGCGACGATTCTGCGTATGCGTACGCCGTCGATGCCGCTGATGAAAATGCCTGTATTCACTTGGGCATCGTTCTGCGCCAACATCCTGATCATCATCTCGTTCCCGATTCTGACCGTGACCATCGCGCTGCTGACGCTAGACCGTTACCTCGGGATGCACTTCTTCACCAATGATATGGGTGGCAACATGATGATGTATGTCAACCTGATTTGGGCGTGGGGTCACCCAGAAGTGTACATTCTGGTGCTGCCGGTTTTCGGTGTGTTCTCAGAAGTAACGGCAACGTTCTCGCGTAAGAAACTGTTCGGCTACACCTCGCTGGTGTGGGCAACAATCGTGATCACGGTTCTCGCGTTTATCGTGTGGCTGCACCACTTCTTTACCATGGGTGGCGGCGCGAACGTGAACGCGTTCTTCGGTATCGCGACCATGATCATCTCTATCCCGACAGGGGTGAAGATTTTCAACTGGTTGTTCACCATGTACCGTGGTCGCATTCAATTCACCACGCCGATGATGTGGACGGTTGGCTTCCTGATTTCGTTCTCTATCGGCGGGATGACTGGCGTCCTGATGGCCGTACCGGGTGCGGACTTCGTGCTGCACAACTCGGTCTTCCTGATTGCGCACTTCCATAACGTGATTATCGGTGGTGTGGTGTTCGGCTGTTTTGCCGCGATCACGTACTGGTTCCCGAAAGCGACCGGTTTCACGCTGAATGAAACTTGGGGTAAACGCGCGTTCTGGTGCTGGCTGACTGGCTTCATTCTGGCATTCCTACCACTGTACGCGCTGGGCTTTATGGGGATGACTCGTCGTATCAGCCAGAACATCGACCCTGAGTTCTTCCCGTTTTTGGCGGTGGCTGCCTTTGGTACCGCGATCGTCGCACTGGGCGTGCTGTGTCAGTTCATTCAGATCTACGTGAGTGTGCGTGACCGTAAACAGAACCTAGACCTGACGGGCGACCCATGGGGTGGCCGTACTCTGGAATGGGCAACGTCATCACCACCGCCGTTCTACAACTTTGCCGTGTTGCCAAAAGGCGACGAGTTGGATGCTTTCTGGTACCAGAAAGAGCGTGGTGAACACGATCTGAATAAAGAAGTGGAATACCAGCCAATTCACATGCCGAAAAACACGCCAACGGGCATGTACGTTTCTGCATGGGCGCTGATCTTTGGTTTCGCGATGATTTGGTACATCTGGTGGCTGGCGGCGATTGGCTTCATCGGTATCGTCGTGACCAGTATCAAGCACAGCTTCAATGAAGACCTCGACTACTACGTTCAGGTGGATGAAATTAAAGCGATTGAAGAAGCGCATCGTCAACGTGCCGCGCAAGCGACAGCGAACCCAGCGTCTGGCGACCAGGGTGACGATGAAGATATGGAGGTGACCTATGCACGCTAATGCTCACAGCGCACATGACCACGATCACCACGACACCGGTGGCATCAAGCTGTTCGGTTTCTGGATCTACTTGATGAGCGACTGCGTTCTGTTTGCAAGCTTGTTTGCAACGTTCGCTGTGCTGTCGAATGCGACCGCAGGCGGTCCAACCGGCAAAGAGCTGTTTGAACTGCCATTCGTTTTTGCTGAAACCATGCTGCTGCTGTTCAGTAGTATCACGTTTGGTTTCGGGATGATTGCGATGAAACGCAAAGACATCGCTGGCCTGAAACGCTGGCTGGCGGTGACCTTCCTGTTGGGGGCTGGCTTTATCGGCATGGAACTGTACGAGTTCCATCACCTGATTGCAGAAGGTGCAGGTCCGCAGCGCAGTGCATTCCTGTCGGCGTTCTTTACGCTGGTGGGCACGCACGGTCTGCACGTGACCTTTGGTCTGATTTGGTTGGCCGTGTGTTACTGGCAGCTGAATACCAAAGGCCTGAACGACATGATGGAAACCCGCTTTAACTGCTTAAGCTTGTTCTGGCACTTCCTCGATATCGTTTGGATCTGTGTATTCACCATCGTCTACCTACTGGGAGTAATGTCATGAGCAACCAACATGTAGATTCTGGTAAAAGCGAATACATCAAGGGCTTTATTGCGTCACTGATCCTGACCATTATCCCGTTCTACTTTGTCGCGACTCAAAGCCTGCCTGAAGCGGTGACTTTTGCACTGATGTTTGGTTGTGCGATTGTGCAAGTGTTTGTGCACTTTGTGTACTTCCTGCACATGGAAACGCGTACCGAAGATGGCCGTTGGAACCTGGTGTCTTTGATGTTTACCGCCCTTGTGGTCCTGATCCTGATTGGTGGTTCAATCTGGATCATGTGGAACCTCAACATCAACATGATGATGTAGTAGGTCATCTATGATCAAAGGTTACATCTCTATCACCAAGCCGGGCATCATCATCGGTAACCTGATCTCAGTCGCTGCGGGGTACTTCCTCGCAGCGAAATCTGAGGCGGCCGATGTGGCTTTGCTGGCATACACCTTGGCGGGTGTGGCAATGGTGATTGCGTCAGGCTGTGTGGTGAACAACATTTTCGATCGTGATATCGATTTGCGAATGGATCGCACCCGTGGCCGCTTGCTGGCGCTAGGGGAAATCAATGTTGACCACGCGTTTGTCTACGCCATCGCATTGTTGCTCGGTGGCACGGCTCTGCTTTATCGCATGGCGAACCCGCTGTCCACCGTGGTGGTGTTGCTGGGATACGTGTTTTACGTGTTCTTCTACACCATGTGGTACAAACGCACCTCGGTGTACGGCACGTTAGTCGGCAGCGTCTCTGGCGCAGTACCACCGCTGGTGGGTTACTTGGCTGTGACCAACTACATCAGCTTGGAAGCGGTACTGCTGTTTGCACTGTTCTGCCTGTGGCAGATGCCGCATTCTTATGCGATTGCGATGTTCCGTATGCAAGATTACAAGGCTGCTGGCATTCCTGTATTGCCGGTTGTCTCTGGCATTGAAAAGGCACGCAAACACATGATGGCGTATGTGGTGGCATTCAACTTGGTGGCTTTGGCTTTATTCCTGCTTGGGGAGTGTGGCTATGAGTACCTGGTGATTGCGGCTGCCGTATGCTTCATGTGGACCAAAGTGACTTTCAAACCGGTGACCGAAGACAACTATGTCGCGTGGTCAAAAACGGTGTTTAAAGTGTCACTGCTGGTGGTGATGGGCATCAGTTCTGTGCTTGGCTTGGAACTGATTCCTCTGACTATCTAGCTTACAACCCGTCACAAGCTCAAAGGCGCCCTTTCTGGGCGCCTTTTCTTTTCTGCGGTCGCGGAATATTTGTTGGTGAGAAAACCGTTACGCATTGGCGCATTGTGCTATACTCCGTGCCCGATCTACAAAGAGGGTTTTTCCATGAGTCTAAAAAACGACATTCAACAAATGCATAACCGTCTCGATACCTGCCGTCACAAGTTGGATGCTGCTAAGACTCGCGGCGATGACGCGATGATCAGCAAGTTCACCGATGAGGTGGAAGAGCTGTCGAAGAAGCTGAACGGCCTGAAAGGCAAAAACGATTACGAGACCAATAAAGAGCGTAAGAAACTGGCGGATATGCCTTTCTCGCGCGAAATCACCAAAGCTGAGCAAGCGGATCTGGGGAAACTGAAAAAATCAGTCAAAGGTCTGGTTGTGGTGCACCCGATGACTAAAGTCGGTAAAGCGCTGCGTTTGGAAGTGATGACCGGATTTGCGCCAAAGCCGTTTTAAGGCGACGCCGCAAACATAAAAAGAGCCAGCGATTGCTGGCTCTTTGCGTTTCTGAAGGTGGGTTAGTACCCCATCAATTGCAGCAAGTTCTCTGCGGTGCGAATCGCCTCTTTGCGGTTGGCGATATTGAGCTTTTGATACAGGTTGCGAATGTGGGTTTTGATGGTGGTGCCTGCCACATCCAGCTCTTGCGCGATCTGTTCATTACTGAAACCAGAGTAGATGAGGCCCAACACCTGCCATTCACGCTGCGTCAGCGGGCTGGTGCGCACTAACTCCGGAATGTTCGGGTGGTTGATGAGCTTCTCGACAAACTCCTCGTCAAAATGCACTGAGCGGCTGCGCTGGGTGGTGGAAATCTCTTTCATCAACTGCTGCGCGCGGTGGCGCTCCAAATCACCTAGCTCAACGCGATGCACTAGTTTTTCCAGCAGATGACCAATCTTGTGTCCATCAACCAGGAAGTTGCCGATCATGCCGGTTTGGTTGGTCAGGCGCAGCGCCTCTTTGATTTTTTCGCGCGCCAACTCTTCTTGGCCACATGTGGTCGCTAGGTTCGCTTCCACAATCAGGTTGCGGTTGATGTCGGTGATGAGCTGGTACTGCTCCGCTTGCGCTTGCATGAAGGTCAGCGTGTGCTGCGCGTCATCAAACTGCTCTAGGTTGATTTGCACGCGTGCAATGTTGCGCCACTGCAATTGAGAGAAGTGGTTGCAGGCGCGTTCTGGGCGTGTGGTGGTTTCGAGCCATGTTTCCATCGCATCCATATCACCACGCGCTTGCCAGTATAGGATCAGCGACAACGACGCGTTCGCCGTCCAGTCGACGTGGTAGTTCGACTGTTTCATTAAATGCTGAATCTGTTCGATAAAGCGGCCGGCTTTATCCAGCTCACCGCGACCAATGGCAATGCGCGCCAGCATGGAATAGCTGTGCAAGTGCTGACTTGGCGAGTGATTGCCAAGCACATCCAGCCCTTTAT
The DNA here is from genome assembly GCF_052076135.1 of Vibrio sp. Vf1514. NCBI lineage: Bacteria > Pseudomonadati > Pseudomonadota > Gammaproteobacteria > Vibrionales > Vibrionaceae > Vibrio > Vibrio sp. Vf1514. Next base: position 18,675 of record NZ_CP197268.1, read on the forward strand.
AGGCGCACTCTTCGGCTTCATCTAACCGGTTCCAGCACCACAGAATTTGCGCGCGAATACGCAGCAAGAATTCGTGCAGCGGCACTTGGTGCAGATGCTGCTCTTCGACCAGTTTGAACGCATTGTCTTGCACCTCGAATGCAGCCTGCACGTACCCTTGTGCGATCAGAATCTCGCTTTGTTGCAGCAGGGCCCACAATGCTTGATGGTAGACCTGATATTGACGCGCCAGTTTCTCGGTTTGCTGCATCATCGACAGCGCGCGGCTCAGTTGCCCCAGCACGTGATTGACTTCGCCCACCACCGAGGTTGCCACGATGCGGCTGCGATAAATGGTGTTGTCGAGCTGGCTCAGGGCCAGTTCCGCCAGCTCCAAGGCTTTTTCCGGGGCGTTTTGGTTGATGGCCACTTGCGCGCGCAGCGCATTGAACTCCCCTTGTTGCCTGTTGCTTGGCTCGACATTCAGCGCTTTCATCTCTTTGTCGGCGCGAATCAGCATGTCGCCGACATCTTCATAGCGGTGTTGGCTCTGGGCCAGCCAAGCTTGCAGCAGGCACAGCTTCGGTTCGCTGTAGAGCTGCGTGGGTGTAAGTAGGTTAATCGCCGCTTCCAATACTTCCAATTCGCCTTGGTTGAACATTTTCCAGCCGTACTGGGTCAGAATACTGGCCAGCAGATCGGTGTCTTGCGCAAGGTGGGCATGGCGCAGCGCTTGATGTGGTGTGCTGGCTTCCAGCCACGCGCGTGCAGCGGCGCGATGCAGCTCTTGTTCTTGTTGCGGAATGCGCGCCATGCGTTGGTGAGCCAGAAATTCAGCAAACAGATTGTGGAAGCGATACCAGTTTTGCTCGCCTTCCAGCGGGTAGATAAACAGGCCGTAGCGATTGAGCGACTCAATCATACTCAACGCGTCGTCACGTTTGGTGAGGGCGGCGACCAAAGCGTCGTTAAAGTGATCCAGCACCGAGCACTGCATCAGGAAGTAACGGGTCTCTTGGTCAAGCAGATCAAACACCTCTTCCACCAAGTAATCCCACAAATGCGCATGGTTAAAGTGCGACACCGATTCAGCGGTTTGCGCCAAGGTGCGTTTTTGATGCTGCGCTTGCAGGGCGATCAATTGCAGCGCAGACGGCCAGCCTTCAACATAATTACGCAGACTCACGGCCGTGGTGTCGTCGATGCCATCCGCAACGCGCTGATTAAAGAAACGGGTGGTCTCTTCGTTATCAAACGCCAGCAGTTCGTTGCCGATCTCAATCATTAGGTCGCGCACGCGCAGGTTGGCGGTCCCCAGTGGCGGCGTCATGCGACTGGTGACCACTAAGGTGAGGTTATCCGGCATGTGCTTGAGGAAAAAGCGCATCGCTTCATGGATCTCTTCATCGGAAATCAGATGATAGTCATCGAGCACCACGAAACACTCGTGATGGAAATTCGACATTTCGGCGAACACTTCACTGAACAGCGAATGCAGCGATGAGAATTGGCGACGCTCAGCCAGCTTTTGCGCATTGGGGCAGCTTTGCGATGTGGCTTTATTCAAGGCTTGCAGCAGATAGTTCATGAAGCGGAACGTGTCGTTGTCGCTTTCATCGATGCTGTACCAACCCACATTGGGTTTGTCTGCCAGCCACTGCGCTGCCATGGTGGTTTTGCCATAACCCGCAGGAGAACGGAACAACACGAGCTTATAGCAAGGCGCTTGTTGCAACAGTTCTAACACGCGCGGCCTGACGATGGCGTTATGCAGCCGTCCGGGGCGAGTTAATTTCGAGGGTATCCACATCGTTGTACTTCCCGTTTCCGTCTCGTGGTAATCAGTAGTGAGGGCTAGCTCACGGTTTAATGATGAAGATGTTACTTGATGTCTTTCCCTACGTTTATTGATCGCCCACGAGATTCCTGCAGGTTTCACACTTCCCGGACAACTACGCCCCAAATTTGTGAGGTTTGTCACCAAAGTGGTGCGTGAGGGCTAAGGTGAAGTGTCCACCCTCTACGAGATTTCATGAAATCTGCGTAACGAATGCGAAGATTTTGTGAATCCCGCCGCACATTGAGCAAATGGTTTCAGAGCCAGAAACCTCTCTTTCATAAATCTCCACTAGGGTTAGGAAGATGATTGTCGTGATCCCAGTCACTCATAATTTCGCTCTTTGCTAAATCATTGAGAGGCAGATCACTCCAACTCAGGTGCGCCTCCTTCTACGCCCTTGCTCCTCCTCCCAACTTCGGCCGGAAACAGGAGGATGTTTTGCTGGCAGAGCAGATGCACGATATGTCGCAGATGGATTAGAACCGAAAAGTGAGATTTCTCAATGAAACCTACTCAACAAAAAAGTTTTGATAAAGCTTTGTTCCAAGAAAACGTAAAACGCCACCTGACTGCAACCTATGCCACCACGATTGAGCACGCTTCGAGCCGCGCTTGGTATTTGGCGATGGGCCGCGCATTGGCAGAATTAACCACGTTTGACCTGCTGCAAACCGAGCAGGACGAGCGCATCGTGAACGCGAAAAGCCTGAACTACTTGTCACTGGAATTTCTGATTGGTCGTCTGACAGGCAACAACCTGATCAGCATGGGTCTGTACGAAGAGATTTCAGCAGCGATGACCGAACTGGGTCAAAGCCTGACTGATCTGCTGGAAGAAGAGCGCGACCCATCATTGGGTAACGGCGGTCTGGGTCGTCTGGCTGCATGTTTTATGGATTCTTGTGCTGCACAAGAATACCCAACGGTCGGTTACGGCCTGCACTATGAATACGGTCTGTTCAAACAGTCATTTGATGAAGGCCACCAAAAAGAAGCACCAGACGCATGGCGTGGTGTCGAAGGTTACCCTTGGGAAGTCGCTCGTCCTGAATTGAAACAGGAAATCGGTTTCTACGGTCACGTGGATGTGTACCAAGACAACGGCAAAGAAAAACGTCGCTGGGTACCGGGCATGATGGTTCAAGCCATGCCGTGGGACTTACCGATTGTTGGCTACCAAAGCGAAACGGTTTACCCGCTGCGTCTGTGGGAATGTCGTGCAATTGCGCCTTTCTCTCTAGAAAGCTTTAACAACGGTAACTACTTTGAAGCGCAGCACGCGTTGATTGACGCGGGCAACATCACCAAAGTGCTGTACCCGAACGACAACCACGAAAAAGGCAAGACACTGCGCTTGATGCAGCAGTACTTCCACAGTGCCGCGTCGATTCGCGACATTCTGCGTCGCCATGAAGCAGCAGGTTTCACGCTGGTAGATTTGCCAAAGCAAGAAACCATTCAGCTCAACGATACGCACCCAACCATCGCGATTCCTGAGTTGATGCGCATTCTGATCGATGAACGCGATCTGTCATGGGATGCAGCGTGGGCGATCTGTTCAAAAACTTTCGCTTACACCAACCACACCTTGTTGCCAGAAGCACTGGAAACATGGAGCGAGTCTCTGATTCAGCGTCTGCTGCCGCGTCACATGGAAATCATCTATGAGATCAACCACCGCTTCCTGCAAGAAGTACGTGCGAAATGGCCGGGTGATGTGGCGAAACAGCAAAAACTGTCGATTATCCAAGAAGGTTTCCACCGCATGGTACGCATGGCGAACATGTGTGTGATTGGCTCTTATGCGGTGAACGGCGTTGCACTCTGAGTTGGTGAAACGCGATCTGTTCCCTGAGTTCAATGAACTGTATCCGGACCGTTTGCAAAACGTGACCAACGGCATTACGCCGCGTCGCTGGCTGAAATTCTGTAACCCAGGCTTGTCTGCGCTGATCACCGATAAAATTGGTGACCAATGGCCGGCAGATCTGGATCAACTGGAGTCGATTGCTCAGTTCGCTGACGACAAAGCATTCCAGAAGCAATTCATGGCTGTGAAGAAAGAGAACAAACAGCGTTTGGCGGATTGGGTGCAAGAGAACATGGGCATCGAACTCGATACCAATGCGATCTTTGACGTCCAAATCAAGCGTCTGCACGAGTACAAACGTCAGCACCTGAACATGCTGCACATTCTGTCGCTGTACCACCGCTTGCTGAACGATCCAAGCTTTGACATGCATCCTCGCGTGGTGTTCTTCGCTGCGAAAGCGGCACCGGGTTACCACCTAGCGAAAGAGATCATCTACGCCATCAACAAGATTGCCGAGAAAGTGAATAACGATCCGCGCATCAACAACAAGTTGAAAGTGGTGTTTGTGCCAGACTACCGCGTCAGCATGGCTGAAATCATCATTCCAGCGGCGGATGTGTCTGAGCAAATCTCGACTGCAGGTAAAGAAGCATCGGGTACCGGCAACATGAAGATGGCGCTGAACGGTGCATTGACCATCGGCACCATGGACGGCGCGAACGTTGAAATTCGTGAAGAAGTGGGCGACGACAACATCTACATCTTCGGTTTGGAAGTGGATGGCGTGGAATCACTCAAAGCCAATGGTTACAACCCGTACGACTTCTACCATGCGGATCCGCTGCTGAAAGCGTCGCTGGATCTGTTGGTGGGCGACGAGTTCACGCCGGGCGCACCGGGCAAACTGCGCGCAACCTACGACAGCTTGCTTGATGGCGGCGACCCGTATTTGGTTCTGGCGGACTTCGCGTCTTATGTGGCGGCTCACGAAGCGATTGACCAGCAATACCGCGACCAAGCGGGCTGGGCGAAGAAAGCCATTCTCAATACCGCGCTGGTCGGCAAATTTAGCTCAGACCGCAGTATTCGGGATTACGTCAACAACATCTGGAAACTGGAAGCGGTGAAACGCTAAATCAGCCCAAAAAACAGCCAAGGCCCGTGCCTTGGCTGTGTCACAACCATATTAATTACAACACCCTACATGTTTTGAAGGGGAGAGTTGTCCCTTCGGAGAGAGCGATGAAAGAACAAAATGCATTAAAGCAAGTCGCAGCGATGGCAAAGATTGCCGATCACTATGTGAGCGCATGGGGCGATGAAGCGCGCGTTGAAGACGACACTATCCGTCGTCTTTTGGCGTCTTTGGGGTATGACATCACCAATGATGACACCTTACTGAAATCGGCAGAGAAAAAGCACAAGAAAGATGTGTTGGATCCTGTTCTGGTGATTCGTGAAGGTGAAGCGGTAGAAGTTCCGCTCTATCTGGGCGTGAGCGCACGCGAAAGCGAATTTAACTGGCGTCTTGAAACCGAGCAAGGAGAGGTACTTGAAGGCTATCTTCAATCTCAAATCGTTCGAGACGAGCGTGCCGAGGGTGGCCCTCTAGTGTTTGCCCTGCCAAGTGATTTGGTGTGGGGCTACCATACGTTGCACATCACACGTAAACGTCGCAAAGCGCCATATGAAATGACGCTGATCATCACGCCGCCGGCCTGCTTTAAGCAACCCGCTCTGGAACAAAGCAAAAAACTGTGGGGCCCAAGTGTGCAGCTGTACACGCTACGCACTCAGCATAACTGGGGCATTGGTGACTTTGGCGACTTGAAACAACTGGTTGCCGACATCGCATCGCGCGGTGGCGATTTTGTGGGTCTTAACCCCATCCATTCCCTGTTCCCAGCCAATCCGGAAGGCGCGAGCCCATACAGCCCGTCGTCTCGCCGTTGGTTGAACATTCTTTACATCGATGTGAGCTCTGTGCCGGAATTTGCGCTGAGCGGTGAAGCGCAGCAACGCGTCGGTAGCCCTGACTTCCAGCAACGTCTGCAAAAAGTGCGCGAAGAGCACTGGGTGAATTATACCGAAGTGGCGCAAATGAAGATGAGCGTATTACCGCTACTGTTTGCGGAGTTTAAGACACGCCATCTCGATAAAAATACCGATCGTGCCAACGCGTTCCTCAACTTTGTTGAAGAGGGCGGCGAGAGTTTGTTGCATCAAGCAACATTTGATGCGCTGCATGCTGATCTACACGCCAAAGACAGCCAAGTGTGGGGCTGGCCGGTATTCCCTGAGAAATATCGCCGTTTTGACAGCCCTGCCGTGCAGAAATACATTGAAGAGAACCAAGACAGCGTACATCTCTACATGTACCTGCAATGGATTGCGGACACGCAAATCAATGAAGCACAAGCGCTGGCGGAAGAGAAAGGCATGTCTGTTGGCTTGTACCGTGACTTAGCGGTGGGCGTGTCGGATTCAGGTTCTGAAACGTGGGCGGATGAAGGCAACTTGATCCTCGATGCCAGCATTGGTGCGCCGCCAGACATTCTGGGCCCACTGGGTCAGAACTGGGGACTGCCACCACTGAACCCGCAAGTGCTGCAAGCTACGGCGTACGATGCGTACATCAAGCTGCTGCGTGCCAACATGAAACATTGCGGCGCGCTGCGTATTGACCACGTACTGGGTCTGTTGCGTTTATGGTGGATTCCTAAGGGTGAAAACGCGACCAAAGGCGCGTACATCTACTACCCAGTGAAAGATATGCTGGCGATTTTGGCGCTGGAATCTCACCGTCATCAGTGCAGCGTGATCGGCGAAGACTTGGGCACCGTGCCGGATGAAATCGTTGAACTGCTGCGTGATGCAGGCGTGCATTCGTACAAAGTGTTCTTCTTTGAAACGTCAAAAGATGATGGCGGCTTCATTTCGCCGAAGCATTACGCTGAGCAATCTATGGCAGCGTTGTGTACGCATGACATGCCGACGCTGCGTGGTTTCTGGCATTGCGACGACCTGAAATTGGGCGGTGAAATTGGTCTCTACCCAGACGCAGAGCAATTGGCGGCGCTGTTTGACGATCGCCTGAAGTGCAAGCAAGGCATTTTGGATTCAGTGGCATGGCACGGTTTCTTGCCTGACGGCGTTGGCCGTGATGCCAGCCTCGTCCCGATGGATTCCTACCTCAGCGAAGCGCTGCAACTGCACGTTGCGGCAGGCGCTTCAGCATTGCTGAGTGTTCAGCTTGAAGATTGGTTGGAAATGGATAAACCGGTCAACATTCCGGGCACTGTCAATGAGTACCCGAACTGGCGCCGTAAGTTGTCCATGAATCTGGATGAAATTTTCGCCCGTGACGACGTGAACCGCATTGCGTCGAAACTGACGGAAGTCCGTGCGAAAGCGAGCCGATAAGATTGACGGAGTGATTTAGCATTTTCTCATGAATTACAACGAGAAGTTGAGCTTAGGTCACTCCAAGTCAAACATGAGTTCGATAAGATGGTTTAACGCTAGCAAGCCCGCACTTTAGCGGGCCTTTTTTTCTTTTTAGTGAGTTAAGGTTAGGAGTCGATATATTGAAAACGACAAAAAAGAAGCCGTCCAAACAGCAACAGGCCTATCTACAACTTTCCCGTGCCGCGTTTGCTGATCCCTTCGCTTTTTTAGGTCCTTATATAACGGGTGAACACGACGCGTTGCGTGTTTGGATGCCCGGTGCTGACGGCGTTGAGCTGGTGATTGACGGCGAACCCCGAATCGCGCTGGCGCGCGAAGATGAGTCTGGATTTGTTCTCAAATCATCCCGTGACCTTCGTTTTACTCATTATCAACTAGCGGTGAATTGGGCGGGTGTTGAGCAGCTCATTGATGACCCGTACCAATATCATTCGATTTATGCTGAGTTTGATGATCTGCACACTCCTAAGCAGATGTATCATTTCCTAGGGTCGCATTTCACGACACAAGAACGTGATGGCAAACAGATTACCGGGGTTCGCTTTTTAGTTTATGCGCCGCACGCGTCATCGTGCAGCGTGATTGGTTCGTTTAACCAGTGGGATGGTCGCCGCCATCCGATGCAACGCCTGGACTACGGCATCTGGGGCTTGTTTATTCCCGGACTCGAAGCGGGCGCGCAGTACAAATTTGAACTCAAAGGTCCAAACGGTGAAGGCTTGCCTCACAAAGCAGACCCTTGGGGCAGTTATGCCGAGCAATACCCATCCTTCGCCTCCGTGGTTTACGATCACGACGCATATCAATGGCAGGATGCGGTGTGGCAAACTCGCCCGGTGACTGAAAAACGCAAAGAAGCCCTGTCGTTTTATGAGCTACACGCGGGTTCGTGGAAACGCGGCGAAGATGGCCGCTTCCTCAACTATCGTGAATTGGCGGATCAACTGGTGCCTTATTTGGTCGATATGGGTTACACCCATGTGGAGCTGATGCCGGTGTCTGAGCATCCGTTTTATGGCTCTTGGGGTTATCAGCCAGTGGGTTTATTTGCGCCAACCAGTCGCTACGGCACACCTGATGATTTCAAATATTTCGTCGATGCCTGTCACCAAGCGGGGTTGGGCGTGGTGCTTGACTGGGTACCGGCTCATTTCCCATCGGATGACCATGGTTTGGCTAACTTCGATGGCACGCCGCTCTATCACGACCCGGATCCACGCCGAGGCTGGCATCAGGATTGGAACTCCTACATCTATGATTTAGGACGCGAGCACGTGCGCCGTTTCCTCGTTTCCAATGCGCTGTACTGGTTTGAGATGTTCCACATAGATGGCATTCGCGTTGATGCAGTGGCATCGATGCTGTACCTCGATTACTCGCGCAGTCACGATCAGTGGATTCCCAACGTCGATGGCGGCCGTGAGAACTATGATGCGATTGCGACGTTGAAATGGATGAACGAGGAGGTGTACAAATACTTCCCGAATGCGATGACCATTGCCGAAGAATCCACGGCGTTTCCGGGGGTCTCTGCGCCAACCTTTATGGGCGGTTTGGGCTTTGGCTTTAAATGGAACATGGGTTGGATGCACGACAGCTTATCGTACATTCAGGAAGATCCGGTGCACCGCAAGTATCACCACAATACGCTGACGTTCCCGCTGATTTACGCCTTTAGCGAGAACTACGTTTTGTCGCTATCGCACGATGAAGTGGTGTACGGCAAGCGCTCTCTGATCTATAAAATGCCGGGTGATGAATGGCAGCAAACCGCCAATATGCGCGCTTATTTGGGCTACATGTATGGTCAGCCGGGTAAAAAACTCAACTTTATGGGCGCAGAAATCGCTCAGACGGCGGAGTGGAATCACGACGATCAGCTGCAATGGTTCTTGTTGGACTTTCCTCGTCACAAAGGGGTGCAAAGTCTGGTGCGTGATTTGAACCATCTGTATCGCCATGAAGCGGCATTGCATGAGTTAGATTGCGATCCGAAAGGATTTGAATGGCGTCTGCAAGATTCTGCTGAAGCCAGCGTGATTGCCCATGAACGCTTTAGTGAAAATGGCGAGCGCATTCTGGTGGTCACGAACTTCACGCCTGTACCGCACGAATCGTTCCGCCTTGGCGTTCCGAATACTGGGCGTTATCAGTTGCTGCTCAACAGCGATGCCACTCAGTACGGTGGCAGTGGTTTTGAGGTCAATACGCTGGTGGCGACGGAGAAGGTAGCCAGTGAGGGGCTGCCTCAGTCACTAAAACTGCGTGTGCCGCCTTTGGCCACCTTGATGTATAAGTTGATCGATTAACGTCATCATTCCGCGATTCAAGCCCGATTTTACAATGTAAATCGGGCTTTTTTTGTATTGTAGGATCCTTGCCCGACAAGCAAGATCTTGCTTGAACAAAGGCAGTTTGTTGCTCTAATGGCAATAATTTAAATATAACTGGTTGATTTTAATGGAATGCCAAAGTGGCATCGACTTTGCTCCCTTACTCACTGAATTCGCGCTGAGCGCACTTACATCACGAACGTTTTATCGAATGGCAAAGGTTGTCTTAACCCGTTGCCTGATAAACAACCAGTTAGAAAGGAATGAGCAATGCCAACTCCATGTTATATCTCTATCGAAGGTCAAACTCAGGGTCTTATCACTGCAGGCGCTTGTACTGCGGATTCTATCGGCGATTCATTCGTTGAAGGTCATGAAGACGAAATGCTGGTTCAGCAGTTCGACCACATTGTCACCGTACCAACTGACCCACAATCGGGCCAGCCTTCAGGTCAACGTGTGCACAAACCATTCAAATTCACCGTGTCTCTGAACAAAGCCGTTCCTCTGCTGTACAACGCACTGGCTTCAGGCGAGAAGATGACGACGGTTGAACTGAAATGGTACCGCACGTCTATCGAAGGCAAACAAGAAAACTTCTTCACCACCAAGTTGGAAAACGCGTCTATCGTAGATATCCAATGTGAAATGCCACACTGCCAAGATCCAGCAAAATCTGATTTCACTCAGAACCTGACTGTTTCTATGTCTTACCGCAAAATCACGTGGGATCACGTGAACGCGGGTACTTCAGGCTCAGACGATTGGCGTAAACCAATCGAAGCGTAAGTTACGCGCGAGCTGCGTTGTCCGTCTCAAGGCGGGCAACCTTGTGAACCTTAAGCACAAAGCATCCAACCCGCACCCTAGCATCCGCTCGGTTTCGGGTGTTTTGCGCTTAAGGTTTCACCATTTTTACTGAGTATGAAGGAATGGCAGGATGGCGACGTTAAAGTATCAGTTTCATGTGGAAGGTCTGGAGGACGACACGCTGGTGGTGCGTGGGTTCGACGGGCAGGAAACCCTGTCCAGCGAACGCATAAATGGGCAGCTATGCCACGGTTTTCGTTATGAACTGGAATTGGCCAGTCGGCTTGCCAATTTAACGCCGGAGATGGTGGTAGATAAAGTCGCGGAGCTGACGCTCTATCGCGACGATGTGCTGGTTCAACGCGTGAACGGCATCGTGCGCTGCTTTACGCAGGGCGATACCGGCCACCACCACACCTTCTATTCACTCACGTTAGTCCCTGCTTTAGAGCGTTTGTCTCTGCGCCACAACAGTCGCATCTTCCAACTCAGCACCGTGCCGGAAATCATCTCCATCCTGCTGCAGGAAATGGGCATCAACGATTACGCCTTTGCGCTGACTCGCGACTGCGCGCAGCGTGAATTCTGCGTTCAGTACCGTGAAACCGACTTAGATTTTCTCCATCGTTTAGCAGCCGAAGAAGGGTTGGTGTACAGCTTCATTCATGAAGAAGGCAAGCATACACTGATATTCAGCGACGCCTCCGACAGCCTGCCGAAACTCGGCGAGCCAATCCCATACAACACGCTGGCAGGCGGCATGATTGAATCACCGTATATCTCGGCGCTGAGCGTGCACACCCAATCGGAGGTGAGCCAGACGGCGCTGCAGGATTACAGCTTCAAAAAAACGGCGTACTCCTTTGCCCAGCAAGCGGTCGGGACCGAAATGGACTACCAGCAGCCAGATTACGAACATTTCGATGCGCCAGGGCGGTATAAAGACGATGTCAGCGGCAAAGCATTCAGCCAGATCCGCCTCGATTACCTGCGCCGCAACGCGCGCACCGCAACGGGCAAAAGCAACCAACCGCTGCTGCGTCCGGGCGTGAAATTTGACCTGCAAGAGCATCTCGATGACACCTTAAACCGAGATTGGTTGGTGGTGAGTGTCACCTGCCAAGGTACGCAGCCTCAGGCGCTGGAAGAAGCTGGCGGCAATGGCGCGACCACCTACGCGAACCAATTCTCGCTCATCCCGGCGCATCGCACCTGGCGCGCCACGCCGCAAGCCAAACCTCAGGTTGATGGCCCGATGATTGCCACAGTCGTTGGCCCAGAAGGCGAAGAAATCTTCTGTGATGAATACGGCCGCGTCAAACTGCATTTCCCGTGGGATCGCTATTCCAACGGTGATGAGCACAGCTCGTGCTGGGTGCGTGTCTCGCAAGGGTGGGCGGGCAGTCAATATGGCATGATCGCCATTCCGCGCATTGGCCATGAAGTGATTGTGTCGTTTCTCAATGGCGACCCCGACCAACCGATTGTCACCGGCCGCACCTATCACGCCACCAACACCGCGCCATATGCGCTGCCAGACAACAAAACCAAAACCGTGCTGCGCACCGAAACCCATCAGGGTCAGGGTTATAACGAACTCAGTTTTGAAGACCAGGCCGGCAGTGAGCAAGTTTACCTGCACGCGCAGAAAGACTTTGATGGCCTGATTGAAAACGACCACACGAGCGTCATTCAACACGACAAACACCTCACGGTGGAGAACGACCGCTTTACTCAGATCAAAAACAATCAGCATCTGACGGTGGGCGGCGAAAGCCGTACCAAAATCGCATTAGATCAAAGCATTGAAATCGGTGGATCGCTGCATCAGAAAGTGGCCGATAAGACCATTTTCGACTCGGGTAACGAAGTGCACCTCAAAGCAGGCAATAAGTTGGTCCTCGATGCGGGCAGTGAACTCACCATCAAAGCCGCAGGCAGCTTTATCAAAGTCGATGCCGGCGGCGTGCATGTGGTTGGTTCTGCAATCAACCTCAACTCTGGTGGCAGCGCCGGATCCGGCTCGGGTTATGGTGGTAAAATGGCCGATTTGCCACATCAGATAGAGGCCACCCCAGCTGCACCCAATCCACTACCTCTACAACTTTCAGCGTCCACGATGGCAACCTTAGCCATGGCAAACGTACCGCTTGCAAAAATGTGTCAAAGGCAAAGTGATGGCTCATGTCCACGAGATGATTGCCCATGTGAACGAGGTGCCTCATGAGTCAACGGAATACCATTAATTATTGGTTAGTGGTGGATACGATTCGTATCCCTGATGCGATATCGGTGATCGCCAATGAGATGAAAGTGGAGCAAGCGATAGTTTTATTCGCAGGTTCCGATTTTGATTATTTGAAGGACAAAAGCCCATTGGTACTTAATATCGGTAGCAATAGCGCAGTATTAGAGCAGTGGCTAACACTTCCTAACTTTGACTCAAGCTCAGTGATATTTGAGTTAGATTCTCGCTACGATGGATTTGAATTCACCGACTATTTACAGTCACTACTTCAGGTTGAGGTTGATAGTAAAGCCTGTTTTTTGCGGTTTTATACCAATGCTTTTTGGAATCAAACCGCATCACAGCTAAACGATATAGACATTGCAACCCTGTTAGGCCCAGCTCAGGCTATTCACTGGGTGGATACCGCACATAATCAACAAATATTGCACTATCCAGTTCAAGTGTCTGAACCTTCTCAAGCCTTTAACCTGACCTCGCCGATTTTTAAGCTGTGGGTGTAAACATGACCGATAGAACCTATACAATTTTAAAGAACGACTGCTTAAGTCTATTAGCTAAGCGTTTCAACGTGTCTGTTGATGAATTGATCAAACTCAACAGCCAACAGATTAAAGATCCCAATCTCATTTATGAAGGTGACGTTCTAAAGCTTCCAGAAGATTTAATCCAGCCCATTGAGTTTGATGGTTCTCGTATTGACTTAGTTGAGCCACCGACTCGGCCAAATTGCGGTAACGATACGTGCCAAAGTCCCATGAAATACGATGACATATTGTATGTGCCTGCCCACCCTAAAACGGGGAAAAAAGCTTGGTATGCCTTAACCGAGCAAGCCAAAGAAAAAATTGCAATAGAAAGGGCGAACATGGCGCAAGCTATAGTTGAGAATGATGCCGAAGCCACGATGAAAAACCTCAATAAATTGGGCTTAATTTCAAAGTTTGCGGCAAAAGTTCACGAACAATTTATGACACCAGAAGAGGTTGAAAAGTATAAGGCCCTCTTACTGGCTAATCTTGTGATTAAAAATGAAGCATTTAGAGTTGATGGGAGGAATCCCAATGACTTTTTGCTTGATGTCGCTCTATTGATTGATGTGCCACTGGAAGAAACTCGTAAGAAGTTATCTGATCGAGAGCAAGCAAAAAACAGGCACTTATACTACGGAAAATTCGGTAGTTTATATCGTCCATCACCAGAAGGCCCAGTGTTTGAAAAACAGATCAATCACCAGTTACGGACTTTGATTATCGACAAAATTAAAGAAGAGATCGAACGGCTTGAAAAGGCTGCCGAAAATGCCGCAAAAGGCCATGTGGCTGATGATGGCAGTAAATTTATTTACGATAAGCAGCTCAAGTACTTTACCAGTACTCACCAAAATGCGTTGGCATTATTGATACGGCAAATGCATTCCAGCCGCGGTAAGTCTGAGCAAAATTTGCTGAGCATGGGCGTGAAACGTTCTCGAGCTTATTTAACATCGTGGCCAAAACAGTTACAACAAGCCTTAGAACAAGGTTCTCGTATGATGATGCTTTCTGTTCAAGAGCAACAAAATTTCGTTGCTAATCAAAAAGCGTTTGTATGTGCGGTAAGTTTAAAAAGTCTCAACCATTATGGTTTGGTCATTAAAGAGCAGTGTTTAACTTTAAATCAGTTGGAAGGCGAATCTGGCATCGCATGTGGCCCTGCAACGTTAAAAAAAATTCGCAATTGGCGAGAGGCGGGCAAAGCACTCGATATCATCAATGATAGTCAGCTAATCGAAAACCTGTATGCAGAAACGGCTGGCGATCAATTTGATAATGATCTTTTGGATGTTAATCTCAACCGAATTATCACAGGCCCGGCAGCGTGGTCCTACTTTACGGCGACGGCACTGAAAGCGGTTATCGATGCGACAATCAATAAACATAAAAATGCTCTGTCCCAGGTACTGGGTAGCGGCGCTTCAACTCCGATTGATGAACTGTTTAAGCAATTACTTTGGGTTAAAAAACTCGCGATAGCTCGCTTAGAGTACTTAAAATCACTGGCTCAAAAACGCGCTGCGCAAGGTGCAGGTAGTTTAGAGTTTACTCTGGGTAATGAAAGCGAAATGCCGCCGACGCTGACCCTGCTATGGGATGAAACTAAATATAAGCCTAAAGAAAAGCAGAAGTCAGGTTTTATTAATAAAGCAGAAGCTAACGATCTCCAAGCGGTGGAGTGTTGCTTACTTTCAGATAAGAAAGTGTTCTATATCCGAGGCCCACATTGGCTTATTCCAGAAAACAACGAGGATCGAGAAGCGGCCATAGCGGCAGGGCATGTACGAGTAATCACCGAAAGGATAACCTTTAGCGCAACGAAATCAACAGGCAAAAATATTGTCGAAGCCGGTTCATTGACTGACGCACTGGATGCGCTGAGTAAGCCAGAAAATAAGTTGGATTTAATGCCTATCAAAGCTAGTGCTGAGTTTGACACTGCATTCTGGCAAGATAGCTACCATTACCAAGGTGGTAAAGGACCAAATGGTGAAACATCGGCTTATTCGGTTGATGCGGGTGCTCAGTTATTGCGCTTATCTACTAAAGCTGAAGCTGATCTCAATTCACCGGTAAGCTCTTACCAAAACTTAATCAAAAAGCGCCGAAATATAGGTGGTTCTGGCTCAATATCTGCTCAGTTCACGGCTCTGCAAGGCCAGCTTAGTTTTGCATTTTGGCTCCCGTTTATCCCTGAAAATAAAGCGATGAAGCCAGGGCAGGTGGAGCAAGTGAAAGGGTATGATATTAGCTTAACCTACGTTGATAAACACAGTCGTGAACATAAATATGAAGCTGGTGATTTGCGGGTTTGCATCGCAGGCTCAGTTTACGGATTGGCTGCTGCATCATGTCAATTAAGCGCTAAGGTCGCTATAGGGCCGAGTGATGTGAGTGACGGCTTTGGTATTAAAGGCAGTACTATAGGGTTATTGGATCCCAATATTTACGATGCTTATACCTTTGGGGGGGGCAATTTAAGGAGTGCAGGACAAGCCGGTTATGCCGGAGAAGCTGCGATTAGTGTGGATGCATTTGCTGGGGTAGAGGCAGGGGGTACTTTAGGCGCTGCGGTGTATTGGGCTCCACCTGAGGTTAAGTGTGTAACTCAGAGTAAGCCTCCTAAGCCACCGAAAAAGTTGGGCTCAATTGATGGCGAACTATCAGGTTCATTTGGTGCGGGTTATCACGCCGAGTTTCGTTTGCTGATTCAAGGTGGAGTTATCATCTTAGTGGCTTCAGCGGGCCTAGTTGTGGGACCCGGCTGCACAGGTAAAGTGGCGATTAATCTTGATGCTAACGCCGCTGATGAGTTTATTGGTTGTTTACTTGGCGTGTTAAAACAGAGTCATTTCCGCCGCTTAGCGATTTTCGGAGAGGCGGATGCCGATGGTATTAACGATAGTTTTAACGAACTCAATAGCTTAATGACGCTTGCGTTCGGTCTGGGTTTGGGGTTGGCGCAGGTATTACTGATGCCTGCAACAGCATTAACGGATTATAAGCAGCAGGTACTGAGTCAGGAATATGCGCCACTATTGGCTAGCCGTGTTTTGGATTCTGAAAAACAAACTGTTACACAACGCTGGGTTGTGGCTTTACCTCCTGAGACATTGAGTAACTTATTCTTGAGTTTGATTCAAAAACAGACAAGCTCAAGACGAGATAGTAATGGCCTCGTAATGGCAACGGCAGAAGAGGATAACGAAACTCAAGCCCAAGCTATTGTACAAATTATGCAGTGGCTAACGGCAGATACGAGCGTTGGTGAAGAAGCCAACCAGAGGCAGTGGAAAGAAACTTTGATTGCGATGGGGAAACTTCCCGCAGGCAAAAAAGACCATCAGGTGGAATGGCAAACCTATCAAGCCCAGTGGCTAAGATTGGCGAGGTTTGTGAAAGCTTCGGATTTCAGCAAGGATAAGATATTTTCTAACAGGTTTGATGACGCGAGTAAAACACTTTGCAAAAATATGGTATTAACTCGTTATGATGAGTCGTTCCAGAGCGGCCTGTTGGTTGGAATTAAAAAGCCAACCCAGTATTTTGCTTACCCGATTGGTCTGGTACAAAATCCAGTGGTCGGTCAAAAAGTGCAAATATGGCTAGAAACAGAGTCACAAAGTGAGCTAGTGAAAAAGAACGAAACTATTATCAATTGGAGTATTCATGAAGCCTTATCCTAATCGAATTGCCCGTTTTGTTTTGCTGCTGAGCATTATGATTGGGCTGGTGGCTTGTAAGCCTAACCCACAAGACGATATTGCCCTATTTCAGCCATTTATTACCGAAAATATTAATATAAAATCTGATGACCCTTATATCTCGAGCACCGTAAAGCCGGGAGATAAGCTGTATGAGATATTGGTCAATATTCAGCATGGAAGACATGATATAGCCGCGAATCAATTACAAGATATGATTGAAGAAAATGATATCGATGCAATGGTCTGGTATGCAAAACTTATATATCGTTCTAGCGTTAATAATATACCCAAAGCATTGTCTCTTTATCAAAAAGCAATGGATGATGGTAACCCTTATGCATATATCATGCTTTCTCCAGGTTTAATCAGTAGTGGTTGTGTTAGATATTTTGGCGAAAAGAACTGTACACTAGAACATTTCAATAAAGCCATTGAACTTTTTAAACCTCTCGCTGCGCAAGGGGATCTGCGAGCCCAGTATTTTTTACTAAAACAGCAAGAGTTAGATCAATCGAAAGAGACTCGGGCTCAGTATATTCAAGAGGTGATTCGATTTTCTCAAAATCATTATTACCAACCCTTGATGGACTATGTAAATACCATTTTAATTTATTCACCGAGTAAAGGTAAGTCTGAATCCAAAACAGTAGAGCAGTACCAATTAGCCATCGATTTGTTAACGATTGCCGCCAATAATAATTATATACCTGCTGTAAATGACTTGGCTTATTACTTAAAAGAAACATCAAAGGAAGAGAGTGAGAGATTAAGAAATTTAGCCTTAAAACTGGGTTCTACAAGCGCAGTGGAATATAAATACCATCGTTCTCATGAAGGCAGTGAAAATAAATATTTCTATAATGCTCTCTATAAAGGGTTGTCAGGGAAATATGCTTTTGATGTTCATACCTTAAATGAGGAAGAAAAGGCTAAGGTAAATGAAAAAGTTAAGTTATTTATGAAAGATATAACACCAATGGTATACATAGATGGTTTTACTCGCCGTAATGATTGGGTGGATTAAACTTTCATTTATACTCACTTTTCTAGATATTCGTGTTTAGGAGCGGTTATGGCCACAACAGGGTATGCCGCCGTTCTGTGCGGCTAGGTGATTCACCAGCGGCGTAAACATCAGGTGCTGTTTGCCGATGCCGATGGTGATGCCTTTCTCTGCGATACATAAGAGCGCTGCATCGCAGCGCTTTTTTCTTTCCTCTCTTTTCATCTACACTTATCTCCTCAATTGAGACTAAGGAAATCTTATGGTTACAGCGTTGTATGCCGTCATTTTGGCTGGGTTATTGATAGGGTTGGCGGTGCAGGTGATCAAGCAGCGTCGGCGCCATCAGGTGAAGTATATGGATGGGGGCGTGAATGCGTTGACTCTGGCGCGCAGTGCGCAGGGCAATGCGGCAGAGTACATTCCGATCACGTTGATTTTGATGGGCTTCGCAGAGTTCAACGGCACGAATGTATGGTGGTTGCATGCGACCGGCATCGCTTTCATTCTCGGTCGTCTGCTGCATGCCAAAGCGATCTTAAATGATGCGATGAAGGGACGCGTGACAGGCATGAAGCTGACGTTTGGCGTGATGGTGGTCTTGATGGTGCTGAATCTGATTTATCTGCCGTACGGCAAACTGTTCTGATCACTCGGTCACATGAGGGTGCCGCTTACCTTGGTATTTGGGGAGCTGCTCCCTCAACGCTTCAAAGGTATTGAAAGCACTCGACACAGAGAGTTTGTTCGCCAGCCAATTGGGTAGCATGCCGCCCGGATCGGCAAAGGCGGTGTAGTCGATGTGTGTCATGCCATTGGTTAGTTTTTCCAGTACCCACGTTGCTTTCACCGCTTTAATTCGCACAAATCCTTCCTTCTCCGGATACTGATCCGACGCATCCTCAATGGTTAAAACCAAAGACCCAGGAAACTGCTGAAACTGCGAATACGTCACCATGTCTCTATCGCGAGCTGGCCAAGGCGCCGAGAAACGCGTGTAGACAATATGTTCGTGGTCTGAAATCTTTTTGAGGACTCGGCTAGAGGCGACATGATCAATCCAGTTGGGCAGATTGCTGCTGTTTTCTAGCAGGTTCATGAAGGCTGCGTATGTGGTGGGTACCAACATTTGCGCGCGAATTTCGACCAAGCCGTCACGATGTTTTCGGGTTTGAATGGTGATGCCGTTGTCGCTTTTTGCCATATGCCACGCAATCGGGGTCGCGTCGTCTGCCCAAGAAAGCATTGGAAGTATCCACAAAGCGGTGCTGAGCCAACGTGCCAACATAAGGTTCCTTGTTTCACAAAAGAGTCGCGATTTCAGGCGGTTCGTTCTATCTCTGACGTTAAGCGTAGCGGGCGAAATGACCATCAGGCAAATGTCGCGTGCGTGAGCGGCGCGATCACGTCGGTTTGGTGTTCCGCCCAACGTCCGTGCGTTGAATGGGGAACAACCGTTTCGCGGCTAGATGAGCTGCAAGCTAGAGAGAATGAAAATGCCCAGCGTACATGAGAGCAAAGAGAATACGGTGGTGAGCGCGATGATGTTGGCGGCCAATGTGGCGTTACCGCCCATAGCGCGCGCCATCACATAGCTGGCCGCTGCGGTGGGCGATGCGCTCATCAGGAAAATCAAGCCCAAATCAATCCCGCGGAAGCCATAGAGTAAGGCTGCGCCGGTGATCATGATGGGGGATAACACCAGCTTGAATGCCGTGGAAAACCATGCTGAACTTTTATCATCTTTGAGAGATCGCATGTCCAACGAGCCGCCAGTACACAACAGGGCCAAAGGCAGTGTCATATTGGCAAAGTAATGCCCAGCCTGCGTGACGATATCGGGGATAGGCACGGCGAGAAAATAACACACCACACCGAGCAGAATCGAGATGATCAACGGGTTCTTGGTCAATGTTTTGAGAATCAGTGCGCTGGCCTTGGGGCCTGTGGTTTCGCCTTTCGGTGTCAGTGCAATGACGGCTTGAATGTTATACAGCACGGTTGTCGCCGCAACGTAAATTGCGGCCAACGCCACCCCGGCATCGGAGTACGTGTTCGCAACATACGCCAGGCCGATGATGGCGGTATTGGCTCGAAATCCGCCTTGAATGATCACCCCTTGATCGCGCGGGTCGCGAAAGGCGCGTTTGGTCATGATGGTGGTAAAAAGGAAGAACGAAAAGTTGGCCACCAACCCAAAGATGATCAGCGCTGCGCTGGAGGAGAAGTCGTGATGAGAGCCGACAATACTGAGGAACAGCATGGCGGGCAGTGTGACTTGAAATACCATACGGGACGCAACTTCAATGAAGTTTTCGTTGATCAGGTTCATGCGTTTAAACACAACCCCCAAAACCAGCATGAGACAAATCGGGCCGGTAATCGACGCGGAAAACTGCAGTTGCTCTATTATCCCTTCCATATCAATCCTTTGAATGTGGTCGCAATTTCATCATTCTTTCACAGATTGAGGTGCGCGAGAAATCAAATTTGCAAAATAGAACGAACGTGCTAAAAATAGAGTGTCTTGTAATTACGGCGGTCAATAATGAGTAAGGGTCGAATCACTCGAGAGAATATATTGCTCACAGCGTTTGAGCTGGCAAGCGCCAATGGTTTGGAAAGTTTGACCATCGGTGAGCTGGCTAAGCAGTGTGGTATGTCTAAAAGTGGGTTGTTCGCGCACTTCAATTCCAAAGAGAACCTGCAAATCGCGGTGTTGGAATTTGCGAATCAAACCTTTATCCACCGAGTGATCGTGCCGGCTCGTGAACTGGGTGATGGCGACATCGAACGCAAACTGCGCCGAATTTTGGACAACTGGTTGGGCTGGAACCAATCGTTTCAAGGCAGTTGTATGTTTTTAGATGCGTGGAAAGAAGCGGCGTACACCGATTGTGCCATTCAACAAACCTTAAAAGCGGCGATTTCGAGCTGGATTCACTATTTGCAGATTCAAATCAGCAAAGGCGTTGAGCAAGGGCAGTTTGTCGCAAGCCTGAATGCTCAGCAAGCGAGTTATGAATTGTATGGGCTCTATCTGAGTGCGCATCTGTTTTATTCAATCTATGGGCAAGAGCAAAGTGACCAGCATTTTTGGCAGGGCGTCGATGCGCTGCTGGCGCGCTGGAAAAAGGCTTAAAGCATTTGGCTCACGCGCGTCCATTTAGCGAGTGAGCCTGAACACAAAAATTTTTACCAATAAAAAGCACGAACGTTCGTTTTTGTGCTGAAGGATAACACCATGAGTGAGAAGATTTATTTCAATACGTCTGGCAAATTCAGTCTGCGTCGCAGCCTCGTGAATTGGACCACCCGCCTGCACCATACGGTGGCGCCGGCCCATGCGCGTAAAACGGCGCGCAAATTGTTGCTCACGCCTGCTCGCATGACGGCAAAGAACGAAGTGCCGCAAGGCATGATCAAAAGTCAGGTAGATTCTGTGGAAGGTAAATTAACCACCTATCGCTTGGGCGAAGGGCCAGTGTGGTTGCTGACTCATGGCTGGTCGGGGGCATCGAGCCAGTTCTTTCCGTTGATGGAGCACATCGCAGCGCAAGGTTATACCGCGCTGGCTTACGATCATCCCGCGCATGGTGAGAGTGAAGGGGCATTTGGTCACGTTCCGGCGTTTGTGCGTGGTTTGGAGGCGATTCTTGACAGTGAACCGGCGTTCATCGGGTTGATCGGCCATAGCATGGGGAACGTCACTGCGCTGGAATGCCGCCATGCCAAGTTGGCAGACTGCCCGATGATGCTCATCGCGCCAGTACTCGATTACTTGGACAATTTGTTTGGCACAGTGGCTCGCTCTGGTTATTCGATGCGTCTGTTTGAAGAAGTGGTTAACGAAGTTCAAGATGAGTACCGTTATCCCATCCATTCCATTCAGCCGTATCAAAGCCTGACGTTACGTCGTACACCAACCATCATTGTTCATGATGAAAAGGATCGCTTTGCGCGTTATGCCGAATCACACAAGGCCGCCGAGGAAATTGCAAACGTCACCTTGATTACGACTAAAAATCAAGGACATGGAAGAATTATGAAAGGAAATGAAGTGAAATCTGCTTTTGAACAAATTGTTAAATTCATTGACTAGGTAAATTGTTTGAATTGAAACACGTGTTTTCCTGATTTGTTAAATTTTGTGGGGTTGGGATTTCTATTTATTTCAATGTGTTAAATTGTAAGTGATAGTTTTGATAGGCTTAACAATTTCGCAATGATTATTATCTCCTTTGTTTGATTCTATGTGATGATCAGGATGCCGATTGGCCTCCATAAGGAAGAATAATAATGAATCGAAACGATAGTGTCCCTTTACCCCACAATACCCGAGAATGGTTTCTTAACCGCAATAGCCTCATCATCCTGGCGGATGTGGTGCTATTTTTTATCTTATTTAAGACGCTGCCATTTGAACCGAATGTTGTCCTCGGTATCAGTATGTTGGCGTTCATCGCTGTCCTTTGGTTGACCGAAGCACTGCACGTCACCGTCACCGCCATTTTGGTGCCAATCATGGCCGTGTTGTTTGGTGTGTTCGATACGCAGGCTGCGCTCAACAACTTTGCCAACTCCGTGATTTTCCTCTTCTTGGGTGGTTTTGCGCTCGCTGCCGCGATGCACCGCCAGGGGCTGGATAAAGTCATCGCCGACAAAGTGTTGATTATGGCGCGTGGCAAAATGAGTGTGGCCGTGTTTATGCTGTTTGGTGTCACGGCGGTGCTGTCCATGTGGATCAGTAATACCGCCACCGCTGCGATGATGTTGCCACTGGTACTTGGTGTGCTGAGCAAAGTGGATGACGATCGTGGCCACAGCACTTATGTTTTCGTGCTACTCGGCATTGCATACAGTGCCAGTATTGGTGGGATTGCCACCGTGGTTGGTAGCCCGCCCAATGCGATTGCGGCCGCTGAAGTTGGCTTGTCGTTTACCGATTGGATGGCGTTTGGTCTACCCACGACGCTGGTGATGTTGCCGATGGCCATTGTGGTGCTTTATCTGCTGTTGAAACCGGACTTGAGTGGTCACTTTGAATTGAATCACCAAGCGGTGGATTGGGATAAAGGTAAAGTGGTCACGCTGGCCATTTTCGCACTGACTGTTTTCCTGTGGATCTTCAGTAAGCCGGTGAACGCCATGCTGGGCGGCTTCAAGAGCTTTGATACCGTGATTGCGTTGGGAGCGATTGTTCTGGTGAGCTTTGCGCGTGTCGTGCATTGGAAAGACATCGAGAAAACGGCTGACTGGGGTGTATTGCTGCTGTTCGGCGGTGGTATCTGTTTAAGTAACGTGCTGAAACAAACCGGCACCAGCGTATTCCTCGCCAATGAACTGAGTGCGATGATTGCCGACATGAACTTGCTGTTCATCGTTTTGGTGATTGCGGCGTTTGTGGTGTTCTTGACTGAATTTGCCAGTAACACGGCGAGTGCTGCGCTGCTCATCCCAGTGTTTGCCAGTGTGGCTGAAGCGTTTGGTATTTCGCCCATCTTGCTATCGGTCTTGATTGCCGTTGCCGCTTCGTGTGCCTTTATGTTGCCTGTTGCAACACCACCGAACGCGATTGTGTTCGCCACGGGTCACATTAAGCAAAGCGAGATGATGCGAGTGGGGATGTTCTTGAATATTGCGTGTATCGCCTTGTTGTCGATGATTGCAATGTTCTTCTGGCAATAACGAAAAGCGGAGCTTAGCTCCGCTTTTTTTTATGGATGCTGATTGGCGTGGGCGCGCGTTAGGCCATAGACAATATGGTCTACGACGCGCCCATTGAGGTCTTCCGCTCGCGTGATGAGGCCTTCCTGAACAAACCCCAAGCGCTTGGCCACGGCTTGACTCGGCAGGTTGCCACTGGCCGCCGCCAATTCCACTTTTTCCAACTGATACTGATGGAACGCCACCTCGATCAACTTGGCTACCGCGCGCGTGGCAATGCCTTTCCCTTGATGAGGTTGTGATAACCAATAGCCGATTCTGGCTTTGCCCAAATCGCGATTAATGTCCTGCAAGCTGCAGTTACCAACCAATTCACCTCGATAGAACATCGCACACACCAACACTTTGCCATCGGCATAATCGTGCAGCATATTTTGTGCAAACAATTCAAAATCTTGCTGGCTTCGGCAATGGGGCGGCCAGGCCAACCATTGCGACAGGTACGCACGCTGATCCGCCACGATTTGCGCATAAAGCGGGGCAAAGGATTCTTCAATCATCGCCAGCTGGAGTTCATCATCCACGTTGAGAGTAAACATTCTAACCACCTGATTTTGTATGTTATTTGTTCTTTATTGTGAGGTGTACCGTAACACTTTTCTCGCGAGGACGGTAAGTTATTCGTACCTCATATCAAGATGAAACTTGTGGCACATAGAATTCGTCACAGATTCCACAAAAACCTTAAGAATTGTCAGGACTAAGTAGTCCGTTTGTATTAGTCTCGAACCACATGATTATTCATCAATCGTTTAGTGTCAGTTAGCCAATATGGAATTGCATACGGAAGAAGTCAGTGTTGACTTACGCAAGGTGTTATTGGGCATTGCTCAAGCATTGGATGCGGTCGGGTTTGACGAACCTCATCATAGCCACCGAGTCGGGTACATGGCTTATCGGTGCGCTAAATTAATGGGCTGGGATGAAGAACAGGCTCAGCTCGCTTTTTCGACCGGCTTGGTGCACGACTGTGGATCCACGCAGTCGTCGGCATCGATGCCACTGTTCTTTCCCTTTCAGCCTGGCAGCTTTGCTCGCCACTGTGAAAAAGGGTACAACCTACTGAGCGAATGTGCGCCGCTGTCGTGTTTTGCCACGCCGGTGTTGTATCACCACACGCCGTGGAGCGAGTTGCAGCACCTGCCGATTGCCGATACGGACAAAGAATTGGCAACCCTCATCTACCTGGTCAACCGCGTGGATCACTTGTATCGCCAGCAGACCAAAGATAAATATGGCAACCTCAGCGCAGCAGCGAAACAGTCCATCGCACACCAGTTACAGCAGCATTCGGGCAGTGTGTTTGAAGCCAATATGGTCCAGCACATGACGGAGCTGGTGGACAACGATGACTTTTGGTTTGCCATGCATCCTCATTACATTGAAGCGCAAATGCTCAACCTTGATGTGGTGCCTTTTTTCTCAAGTAACTTGGGGCTTGAGCAAACCATCGCGATCGCGGAATTGTTTGCCAAAGTGGTCGATGCCAAAAGCACCTTTACCTTTCAGCATTCACTCAAAGTGGCACAGCTTTCCAAGTATCTGGCCAAGCAATTAGCCTATTCGCCCAAAATGCAAAATATGTTGTATTTGGCGGGGTTGGTGCATGACATTGGGAAACTGCGCACGCCGGATGTGGTGCTGCATAAACCGGGAAAACTCACTGCGGAAGAGTACACGTGCATTAAACGTCATGCGACGGACACGCGCTTTATTCTGCAGGGGATTATTACCTCGTCGAGAATCTGCGAATGGGCATCCAATCACCATGAACGGCTGGACGGTTCGGGGTATCCGCTGGGCAAAACGACCTTGGATCTGGACCGGCCTAGTCGAATTATCGCCGTGTCTGATGTGTTTCAGGCGCTAACCCAGTCTCGTCCGTATCGAGATGGTATTTCGCTGGAAAAAGCGTTGAGCATTGTGGAATCGTTGGTGGATGCCAATCAGTTGGATCGCGAGATCTTTACCTGCCTCAAGCAGCACGCCGAATGCTGTTATCAGATTTCGAGCGATGATGACGCGTTGGCGCAGTCTCAAGTGATTTAATAAAAAATGGGCGCCCTTTGGACGCCCGTTTTGCTCATTCGATAAGCAGTACTTATTTCTGATTCACGTACGCTTTAAAGCGAGCTTGCGTTTGTGGATCGGCTTTGTTGTACCAGAAATGCAGCATTTCTTCGGCAGTGGTGTCGCCCGCAGAGCCTTCTTTGCTTGGTTTGATAAAGGCGGTGGCGATTGCGGCTGGTCCGCCTTGCAGGTTGTACTCAAACGTTTCTTGTTTGTAGTCACGGCCAATCTGCATGCCTTGTTTGATCAGGCGATCTTGCTCAAGGCCCACGACATTGCCTTGTTGATCACGCAGTGCCCATTCCATCGCTTTGATGTTGTTTTGCGCGTCATCCGCATTGCGGTACTGCGGCATGTCGAAGTCTAATGTTTTGTCGGTGGCGGTGAATTTGGCGATCACGACATCACTTTCGACACCGATGCGGTCATTCCCTTGCGTGAAGTATGGGTTGTAGCGGAACACGATTTGTTGCTGGCCATCGTCCATTTCAACGCTTTTGGTGGATGAGAAAATGCTGCCTGAAGATTGAGGTTTGGCGCCATTGACCACCAAAAGGTCGATGGAATCTGGAATGTTCAATGTTACTTTTGCGGCAGCTGAAGCACTAAAAATAATAGCCAAAAGACATGATAAAGATTTGATTGTATTCATTAGTTTTATCCTTTTAACCGCTTTCGCGTAATGACCTGTGAGGGTGCCGATTGTCGCTATGAATTGCAAGTTTTCCCCCGAACGGATGGATGAATTTCATCAAAATTTAACAACTCAGGCAATCACGCATACCGCGTAAGATGTGAGCGCGCTGGCAAAGTGTGTATTTTAAGCACGTCAATATCCCGCCCGCTGCACTATAGTGATGACATCACTCACCAACCAGAAGATAACGCGATGGACTTCAATGCAAAGCACGACATCAAGTTAGTGTTGTCGTGTTGGTATAACCTCGATTTCGGCTTGTCACTGCTCAGCAAAACCGCTTCTCACGCTTAACGCCTTGGCCTGATTCAGGCCGCCCTGTGCCGCTTGTGGCATACCCATCCATGAATTAAACGCTGCCACATCCTGCGGGTTTGGGCGGCGCATGAAGGACCGTTAAGTATGAAACGCATTCCAGAACCGTTCCGCATTAAAATGGTGGAACCGATTAAAATGACCACCTTTTCTGATCGTCAGCAGGCGTTAAAAGAGGCCGGATACAACCCGTTTTTGCTGCGCAGCGACGATGTCTATATCGACCTGCTTACCGACTCCGGTACCGGCGCCATGAGTGACAACCAATGGGCCGGCTTGATGCTCGGTGATGAATCCTATGCTGGCAGTCGCAACTACTACAATCTGTGTGCGGCGGTGGAGCACTTCTTTGGTTACTCACTGACGGTGCCTGCGCACCAAGGCCGCGGCGCCGAGCAAATTCTGTTTCCTGCATTAATTGAACGTATGCGCCAAGTGCGCGGCGGCACCACGCCGGTGTTTATTTCCAACTACCACTTTGACACCACCGCCGGTCATATCGAACTCAATGGCGGCACCGCGGTCAATGTGGTGACTCCAGAAGCATTTGATACCACCAGGCCGTATGACTGGAAAGGCAATTTCGACCTCGACAAGTTGCAAACCACCATCGATCACTACGGTGCCCAGAATATTTGCGCCATCATCACCACGGTCACCTGTAACAGCTCGGGTGGGCAGCCCGTGTCGATGGCGAACATGCGTGCGGTGTATGAGATAGCCAGCCGTCATGACATTCCGGTGGTGATCGACTCGGCGCGCTATTGTGAAAATGCCTATTTCATTAAACAGCGTGAGGCCGGTTACGCCGATGCCACGATTTTGGACATCATTCGCGAGATGTATCAATACGGCGACATGCTCACCATGTCGGCCAAGAAAGATCCAATGGTCAATATTGGTGGCCTGTGCTGTATTCGCGATCACGAAGAGCTGTTTCAAGCGGTGCGCACACGTTGTGTGCCGATGGAGGGGTTTGTGACCTATGGCGGCATGGCCGGGCGCGACATGGAAGCGCTGGCACGTGGCTTGTACGAAGCGGCTAACGAAGACTTCTTGCACTATCGCATCAGTCAGGTGGCCTATTTGGGCGAGCGCCTGCGTGAGGCTGGGATTCCGATTCAATACCCAACTGGCGGGCACGCGGTTTTTGTGGATGCAGCGAAGATCTTGCCTCACATTCCCGCCGATCAGTTTCCGGCACAAGTGTTGTGCAACGAGCTCTATCTCGAAGCGGGCATTCGTGCGGTCGAAATCGGTTCGCTGCTGCTGGGGCGCGATCCGCAAACGGGTGTGCAAAAGGCGGCAGAGCTGGAGTTGATGCGCCTGACCATTCCCCGTCGCGTCTATACCAACGATCACATGGATTATATTGCTGACGCGATCATTGCACTGGCCAAGCGCGCTTCGTGCTTTAAAGGGCTTGAATTTACCTATGAACCGCCGGTATTACGCCATTTTACGGCGAAGTTTCGTCCACTCTAACTGAGTTGTTGTTCACTAAAGCCCTCTTTTCAGAGGGCTTTTCTGTTTTAGCCATCATTTCGAATCTTTATTAGTGCAAAAAAATAAATTTGCCTCATTCGCTGTGTCAAAATTCTGAATTTCTGGCACAGAGTAGAATTTAGCGTGCAATCGCGTGCGTTTTCGCTACGAATTGCTCGTTGTGACTCGAAAAGCGTTTTAATTTTTTTTCAAAAAAATAAAGTCTCCCAAATACTGAAGCCGATGTTCTTCAATGTGTGACCGAAGAGCAGCCAACTCATGTTGAGTACAATCTGCAAGGAATGAGAGAAATAGATATGAATCGTATTACTCTGTGCGCCGCAAGTATTGCACTGGCTCTGTCTGGATCGGCCTTAGCGGCTCCGGCGGCACCAAGTATTGATGTCTACGGGTCGAACAATCTGCAATTTTCGAAAATTGAACTCGCGATGGAAACCACCGCGGGCTACAACCAGATGGTGACATACCACGACGAAGCGCCCATCAGCATTACGTTTAACCAGTGGAGTGATGAAACGGGCAACACCTATAAGATTTATTTCGATGGCGAAGAAGTGGCGTCTGGCCCCATTTCAGGCAGCCAAACGACCGCCAGTTTCACCTACAGCAAAGGCGGCCTGTACCAGTTGGAAGTGGCCGCGTGTGATGACAGCGGTTGCAGCACCAGCGCGCCCGTTGAATTGACCATTGCCGATACCGACGGGGCGCATCTCAAGCCGCTGACCATGAACGTGGATCCCAACAACAAAACTTACACCACCGATGCCAATACCGTGGTCGGGACGTATTTTGTTGAATGGGGCATTTATGGCCGCAACTACACCGTGGATAACATTCCAGCACAAAACTTAACGCACATTCTGTATGGATTTATCCCGATTTGTGGGCCGAACGAGTCGGTGAAATCAGTCGGCGGTAACAGCTACAACGCGCTGATGACGGCGTGTCAGGGCGTGCCCGATTACGAAGTGGTCATCCACGACCCTTGGGCGGCATATCAGAAAAGTTTCGCTCAGGCTGGTCATGAATACAGCTCTCCGATCAAGGGCAACTACGCCATGATGATGGCGCTGAAGCAGCGTTATCCTGATCTGAAAATCATTCCTTCGGTCGGCGGTTGGACGCTCTCTGATCCCTTCTTCGATTTCACCACCAAAGCCAATCGTGACACGTTTGTGGCTTCGGTCAAACGCTTCCTGACCACATGGAAATTCTTTGATGGGGTGGACATCGACTGGGAATTCCCGGGCGGTGATGGCGCGGCGCCTGATCTGGGCGATCCAGTCAATGACGGCCCTGCGTACGTTGCCTTGATGCAAGAACTGCGCACCATGTTGGATGGGCTGGAAGCCGAAACCGGCCGCACTTATGAACTGACATCAGCGATTGGCGTCGGTTACGACAAGATTGAAGACGTGAACTACGCCGATGCGGTGCAGTACATGGATTACATCTTTGCTATGACTTACGATTTCTACGGCGGCTGGAACAACGTGTTGGGTCACCAAACCGCACTGAACTGCGGCACGTTCATGCGCCCAGGCCAATGTGATGGAACGGGTGTGGATGAAAATGGCGAAGCATACCAAGGCCCGGCGTATACCGCTGACCGTGGGATTCAGCTTTTGCTGGCCCAAGGCGTGCCAGCCAACAAACTGGTTCTGGGGACGGCGATGTATGGCCGTGGCTGGGATGGTGTGATGCCGTCCAGCTTGAGCGATCCGACCGACCCAATGACCGGTGTGGGCAATGGCAAACTCACCGGATCAACCGCGCAAGGCGTGTGGGAAGCCGGTGTGATTGACTACAAAGGCATCAAAGCCAACATGTTGGGCGCGGATAACACCGGCATCAATGGGTTTGAATATGGCTACGATGCGCAAGCAGAAGCACCTTGGGTGTGGAATCGCGCGTCGGGTCAGTTGATTACCTTTGATGATGACCGCTCTGTGAAAGCCAAAGGTGCATATGCACGTAGCCTAGGTTTGGCGGGTCTGTTCTCGTGGGAAATCGATGCCGACAACGGTGATATTCTCAATGCGATGCATGAAGGCTTGGCGGACGGCGGCACACCGCCAGCAAACCGCGCGCCAACAGCCAATGCGGGTGTGGCTCAAACGGTGACAGGCCCTGCGAGTGTAACGCTGGATGGCAGCGCATCAGCCGACAGTGATGGCACAATCGCCAGCTACCTGTGGGAACAAACCGGCGGTGATGCGGTGACGCTGAGCAACGCAAGCGCAGTTCAGGCAAGCTTTACAGCGCCGGAAGTGACCAGTGAACAGACCTTCACCTTCAAGCTCACCGTGACGGATGACGATGGCGCCAGCGCTTCGGCAACGACGACGGTAACCGTGCAACCGGTTGGCGGCGCTGAAAATACTGCGCCAGTGGCCGTCGTGAACGCACCAGCACAGGTTAATGCAGGGGAGACGGTGGTCGTGGATGCGTCGGCATCCAGCGATGCGGATCTGGATACGCTGACCTTTAGCTGGACGGTGCCTGCTGGAATTGAGGCGGCGATCAATGGCAGCCAAGTGACGTTTGTCGCGCCGGAGTACACCCAAGATACCACGTTGAGTTTCTCGGTGACGGTCAGCGATGGTCAGGCGAGTGCGTCCGCAACGACCGATGTGGTGGTGCTGAAAACATCCAGCGGCGGTGAAACGTGTGACAACTTGTGGGATGCCAGTGCTGTGTACGTGGGTGGCAACCAAGTCACATGGTCGGGTAGTGTGTGGGAAGCCAAATGGTGGACACAAGGTGACGATCCAACGCAATCGGGTGAGTGGGGTGTGTGGAAATTGATCGGGGACGAAGACTGCGCAACGAATTGATTTTAATCCCGTGATTGAAATGAAAGGCTCTGCTTCGGCAGGGCCTTTTTCATGGGGAGTGAAAAAGCATGTTGCCAAAAACGGTATTCGCGTTTAGTGTTATATACATGTATAACACCATATCGGTAATGCACAGTGACAGAATGGCAGGATAACCAACCGATTTTTCGCCAGTTGGCGGACAAGATCACCGAGCAGATTTTGCAGGGCATCTGGCCCGAAGGTGAAGCACTTCCATCCGTGCGAACCGTTTCCGCCGATCTGAAAATTAATCACCTGACGGTGATGAAAGGC
Source organism: Vibrio sp. Vf1514 (assembly GCF_052076135.1). Taxonomy (NCBI): domain Bacteria; kingdom Pseudomonadati; phylum Pseudomonadota; class Gammaproteobacteria; order Vibrionales; family Vibrionaceae; genus Vibrio; species Vibrio sp. Vf1514. The sequence goes on from NZ_CP197268.1 coordinate 49,858, forward strand.
TATCAGCTACTGGTGGATGAAGGGCTGGTGGAAAAGCGCCGTGGCCAAGGCATGTTTGTGGCCAGTGGTGCACTCAGCCAACTGAGAACGCAGCAGCGACAGCAGTTTTTAGAACAGCAAATTCCACAGATTGCGGCGACGCTGGCACAACTGGACATGTCGCTGGACGATTTTATGCAACAGTTAAAACAACACATTGAGGATGCAGCATGAGGCCGTATGTTGAAGTAAAACAGGTGTCGAAACAGTATTCGGCTTCGCATGGAGAAACGGCGCTACATCCGGTCAGCTTTACCCTAGCGCCGGGACAGGTGTTGGGGTTGCTTGGCCATAACGGCGCGGGCAAGTCGACGTTAATCAAAGCGCTGCTGGGCGCACACCATTATCAGGGTGAAATTCATATTTTAGGGCGCAATCCCATCCACCAACGTGCTCAAGTCATGGAACATTTGGCCTACATTTCGGACGTCAATGTGCTGCCGGAATGGATGACGGTGCAGCAACTGCTCAAGTATACCTCGGGTGTGCATCCAAGCTTTTCGCTGGGCAAAGCGCAGTCGGTACTGGCCAAAACGGACATTCACTTACACAGTAAAATCAAAGCGTTGTCGAAAGGCATGAAGGTGCAATTGCATCTGGCATTGGTGATTGCCACGGACACCAAAGTGCTGATTCTGGATGAGCCCACATTAGGGCTTGATCTCATCTATCGCGACACGTTTTATCGTCATCTGTTGGAATGGTTTCACGATGGCGAACGCGCGCTGATTATCGCCAGCCATGAAGTGTCGGAAATCGAACACCTGCTGACCGATGTGTTGATTCTTAAGCAAGGCCGCGTGGTGTTGCAAGCGGGCATGGACGAGGTTGAGCAAGGTTACTTTGTGTTGGATGCGCCGACGTCTCTGACGGAGCAAATTGATGCGCTGCAGCCTCTGTCTGCTCAGGCGGGCTTGGGGACGACGCAGTGGCTGTTGAAAGCGAAGCATCGTGAGGCGGTGGAAGGTTTGGGGCGTATTTACAGTGTAAAACTGGCAGAGCTGTTTTTGGCTCTGCAGAAGGAGAACGCATAATGCATGCATCCGTCTACATGTTAGAAAAAGAGTGGATCGAACACAAAGTGGTCACTCGAATTCCGTTGTTTGTGCTGGCGTGCATGCTGGTGCTGTTTATCGGTTTGTTGAGCAATGGCAATCTGCAGAGCAACCTCTCGTTTGAGATGAGTTACAGTGGTTTTGAACCGTTGGATCTGCAATTTGTCGATCAATTCAGCTCGTTCATGATTGTGGTGGCTGGCGCGCTGTCGATTCTACTCAGCACGCTCTACATCCCCAAAACTCTGCGCAAAGAGCGTCAGGAAGGCAGTTCTATGTTCTGGCGCAGCATGCCGGTCAGCAACCTCAAAACGCACGGCGTTAAACTGGCGTTTGGTTTGCTGGTGATCCCGGTGGTGTGCTCCGTTTTAGTCATCGCGTCCGATGTGATGTTTTGGTTGGTGAACATGGTCACGGATGATGCGATTCCGCTGCTGTTTCATCAACGTTCACTGTTGTTTGCGGTGACGCATTGGTTGAGCTACCTCGGTCAAATGCTGCTGGTGGCCGTGGCGTTGCTGCCGTTGGCGTGCATCACGCTGCTGCTGTCTCAATTGGTGAATTCACCCATTCTGGTGATGTTCATTGGCGTGTATGCATTGAAGTGGTTGAGCTTGGGCTTGTTTGGCACTGAAGTGGTGGGGGATTTCTTTCACCAAGTGTTGGGGTTACCGCTCAATATCTTAATGGATGCGAATCTGTCTGAGGTGATGACGCAAATCAGCACCGTCAATGCGCTGATTTACATCGTATTGGGCGTCGTCAGCTTTATGCTGAGCCTGAAATGCTACCAGACGGACGACGTCTCGTGGCGCACCCTGTTGCAGCGCTAGTCAGGACACGAGCAGAAAGGAGGCGATGGCCTCCTTTTTTTGTGCCTGAGATATCGTCGTCACATTCGCGTGCTTCACATTTTATGCAACGCCTGGCGTACTCAGAATGGACAAAAATGGAATCAATACGACACTTGTGACAAGGCATGGCGATAAAAAGTGATTTTCGTTGGGCGGTTCTCATTTATTTCGAGGCTAAAAATTATAATACGGACGCCCTGAGGGCGGCTTCGTCGTGAAGCAAATAATAATGACAATCAGGACAGGGTATGTTCAAAAATCTATCGTTAAAAAATAAGCTGGCCATTTCTGCCAGCGCTGCCATTGTGATCGGGGGCGTGCTGGTCGAAGCACTGTCATTCAATGCGTCGTTGAGTCGGTTGGATCTTGAGGTTGAACAGCGTCTGCAAGGCGTCACCGCGTCATACAATCAATACGTGTCGGACTGGCTGGTGTCGAAACAGCGCGCGTTGACATCGCTGACCTCAGACGCCAAACAAGAGGCTATTGTGACGCACCTGAAACAGGTGAAGCACGCCGCGGCCTTCGACAACGTGTTCCTCGCCTATCCAGATGGTTCACAACAAAACGCCAACGGCGTGGTGCTGCCGCCAGACAACAACGACCCACGCAAGTGGGGATGGTACATCAATGCCAAAGCCAATCCGGCCAACGTGTTCATGGATAACCCAACCGTTGCGGCGGCAACGGGGGCCAATGTGGTGTCGCTTGGTAAAGCCGTGGATTTGTATGGTCAACAATTGGTGCTGGGCGCCGATGTGGAAATTACCGACATTCTCAATAACATGAAACAGGTGGTGTTGCCGGGCACTGGCGACATGTTTATCGTCAACGCGCAAGGCAATATCTTTACGCACGCGAACACCAAACTGCTGAACAAGAGTGTTGCTGAGTTGGGGATCGATTTCTCCGCCATTAAACAGGCCGAACGGTCGGGCAACGACAGCCGAGTCGAAATCAATGGCGACCAATATGTGTTGGTTGCGCGCGCCATTGACGGCACGACGCTGAGCACCGTGGTTGTCATTAACTATCAATCATTGATTTCACCGCTGTTCGATGCGCTGTGGGGCCAATTATTGGTGACGGCGCTGGTGGTCGTGCTGTGCACCATTTTGTTCAATGTGTTGTGTAACGTGTTGTTCCGTCCGTTGAAAAACGTCTCGCATGCACTGGAACAGATTGCCAACGGTAGCGGCGATTTAACGCAACGCATCGTGGTGGAAAACAACGATGAAGTCGGCAAATTGGCCGATAGCTTCAACACCTTCGTTGCCAGCCTACAGCAGTTGATCGGTCACATTCGCCATCAGTCAGAACAATTGACGCAGCAAGCCGAGCATGGCTCGCAGCGTGCCAATCAATCGGCATCAGAGCTGGGTATGCAGCAGCAAGAGATCACCATGGTGGCCACGGCGGTCACTGAAATGGCCTCGGCCACGCAGGAAATCGCCTCGCACGCAGAGCAAACCGCCCACGCAGCGCAAGACTCGTCGACCAGTACCACCAATGGTCGCACGCTGGTCTTGAACACCAAAGCCTCTATTAACAACTTGGCCCATGAAGTCAGTCAGGCCAGTGACGTTATTTCGGTGCTCAATCAACATGCCCAAGAGATTTCGACCGTGCTGGCCACGATTCAGAGCATTGCGGAACAGACCAACCTATTGGCACTGAACGCGGCGATTGAAGCAGCTCGTGCCGGTGAACAGGGCCGCGGATTTGCGGTGGTGGCGGATGAAGTGCGCGTGTTATCCCAACGCACGCACACGTCAACGGAAGAGATCAAATCAACCATCGAGACGCTGCAACAAACCACCCAACAGGCGGTGGGCCTCATGTCGAGCAGTTCAACGCTGGCCGCCAACTCGGTGGATGATGCCGATAAAGCGACCCATGCGCTGGAAGAAATTAACGCGGCGGTGGCACTGATCAGTGATATGGCGACGCAAATCGCGACGGCTGCTGAAGAGCAAACCCACGTGACCAGCGAAATCACGCAAAACATCACGGCGATTAAGGATGTGACCGAGCAATTGGTCGAGGGTGCAGACGACAGTTTGAATCAGTCTAATGTGCTCAAGCAGCAAGCGGCGGAGTTAAGCGCAAAAGTGGCGACGTTTAAACTCGCCTAACTGCCAGTCACCGCAAAAACTGCCAATAACCGCAAAAAGCGACGCTTCGGCGTCGCTTTTTTTGTCGTAAATTCCGCCAAAAGCTGGGTGGAAATTCACCGTATTCTGCGCAACTCTGCAGCGATTTTTCGCTCATCAAATTATGTTTAAATTTGTTAATTTTCATCGTTTTCTCACTTGGTGAGAATGCAATCCTTTAATTCAAATTAAATTCTCGATATATAAGAATTAAGGTTTGAGCTGAAACACGATAAAGGCTAAAAAGCAGTCATGAGCGAAACAAAACAATCTGCGAATCAAGTTAACGAAAAATCACTGCAACTGCTGATGCAGGTCGCGGTGAATGATGAGCCGGTCTCGGCCAAAACATTAAGTGAACAATTGCAGGTGCCCCTCAGCAGTTTGTACCGACATCTGAAACTGCTGAAAGAGTGGAACCTGATAGAAGAAAGCCCGCATGACAAAACGTTGATCATCGGTTCAGCGGCCCTTCTTCTGATGCGCAGTTATGAAACCAGCCAGCACAATCTAGATGCCGTCGACGCCGTGTTGAGTCGATTGCAGAAACAGACTGGCGAAATGGCAGCGTACATGGTGCCGGTCGGATACCGGGCTTTGTGTGTGAGCCAAAAAGAGAGCATGCAGGCGCTTCGATGCAGCTTCGTCCAGGGTCAAAGTCAACCCCTGCTTCGTGGCGCCTCATCTAAAGTTATGTTGGCGTATATGCCCGCGCAGCGTTGCGAAAAAATTCTGCGCTATTTCGGTGAAGAGCATCGAATGGACAAATGGCAAACCGATTTGGAAAAAATACGTCGACATGGATATGCCGTGAGCACCTCCGAAATTGACCCCGGAGTGTCGGGGATCAGTGCTCCGGTGATGAAAGGGAGTAAGTTGATCGGTGCAATTTCGGTGATGGCCCCAGCCCATCGCGTCGAAACTCACAAGCAGCGTATCATTTTACATGTGTTGCAGGCCGCGCGAGCGTTGCCACCAGAAAGGTAATTCATCATGTTAAGTTTATTCAAACGCTACCGTTTGAGCCGCACTGCGGTTCCTCACATCTCCGCGTTTACCTTTATGACCGTGTGTGAGCGTGTGAAACCCATGTCACGCGTAGAGTTTGAATTTGCTCAACAAAGCCTAGAATTTGCCTCTGACTGGTTGTATCAACAACAGTCCAATCCGAATTACGCTGATGCGGGCCATCTGGTACTGAACGATGCATCCGATGCACGCTATCAGCATGTTTTGAGCCGTCATTTGGCGCTCAGCTCTGTCCCCGTCGTGCTGGCGAACTGCCACGAGCTGCTGCTCAACGCATTGCCAGTGCTGGCACTGGATAATGAAGAAATTGGCATCATTCACGTGGGTCATGACTTTGAGCTGAAACAAACCTTAGATCCACAAGTGGGTTCCGTTTACCATTTCGCCTTGTCGCGTTTTTCTAATGCGCGTTTGTTCTGCTTAGGGATCGATGCAGAGCGAGTGCCGAGCCAAACTTGGGAATACGCGGAAGATTTAGGGTGTGACTGGTTGACCGAGGAAGAGTGCAGTTTCCGAAATCGTAATCAGCTCAAAAGCCAATTGAGCCATTACATTGAACACTGCGATCAACTGGTACTCTCTGTGGATCTAGCCTCATTAGTGCCGGGCAATGGCCTGGATGAACACAAGATTCTCGATAACCAATTGGTTCTGCGCGCCATTCGCCAAGCGGTGATGTCTGGCAAAGTGAAAATGATTCAGCTTGTCGGCGCCAAAGACAAACTGATCTACTCCAAACAGACCAAAGAAATTGTCGACGAGTTGTGTAGCCTGTCTGCCGAAGTCGCTCACGCTTACTAAGTGTTGAGTGCATCAAGATGCCACCCATTGAGGTGGCTTTTTTCTTGCGCGCCGTTCACCGCTGACTCAGCGGCGGCGTTTGGTTACGCCTCATACGGCACGAGATGCGTCACCGGAACGATTTTTTCCAGTCGCACCGCGGAGACTTTGAACTCCGGAATTTTGGCCGTCGGGTCACGCGCTTCGGAGGTTAAGCGGTTGGCGGGGGACTCGGCAAAGTGGAACGGCACAAACACCACGCCCGCTTGCATGCGTTTGGTCACAAACGCTGGCGCCTCAATCTCACCACGTCGAGAGCACAAACGAACGCGTTCGCTGTTGTGAATCCCGAGCCGCTCTGCATCTTGCACGCTGATCATGATGCGCGGTCCGGCGCGCTGATCCAGCCCTTTGGTTTTGCGTGTCATGGTGCCGGTGTGAAATTGTTCCAGCAGCCGGCCGGTGGTGAGGATGAGCGGGTACGCGTCATCGGGCAATTCTGCGGCGTATTCAAACGGCACTGCGACCATCTCGCCCCGGCCACGTTTAAAGCTGGTTTGATGCAGAATCCGCGTGCCATTCGGCGCTTGCTCGTTACAAGGCCATTGCAGGCTTTCATGACCAAGGCGCTGCCAATCCATCCCCGCGTATTGCGGCGTGACTGAGCAGATCTCCTGTTGGATCTGCTCAACATGTTGATAATGCCAGTTGCCGCCGAGCGCATTGGCAATCTCGGTGATGATGCGCCAATCTTCACGTGCTGTGCCTGGCGGCTTAATCGCGGGTGAGAGTGCCTGCACGCGCCGTTCCGTGTTGGTGAAGTGGCCCTGTTTTTCAGCAAACGAGCAAGACGGCAACACCACGTCGGCTAACTGTGCGGTTTCCGACAAAAAGATGTCTTGTACCACCAGAAAATCGAGCGTGTTGAGCGCGTCGATGACGTGCGCTTGATGCGGATCGCTCAGCACCGGGTTTTCACCCATCACATACAAACCGCGCAGCTGCTGGGTGGCTGCGGCATCAATCATCTCGGTCAGGGTTAACCCGGGCGTGGTGGGCAGGTGATCGCACTGCCAAGCTTGCGCAAATTTGGCTTGCACCAACGGGTTCGTGACTTTTTGGTAGCCGGGGTAGTCGCCGGGCAGCGCCCCCATATCACACGCTCCTTGCACATTGGATTGGCCACGCAGCGGGTTGATACCGCCGCCCTCCACGCCGATGTTGCCACACAGCAGTTGCAGGTTGGCAATGGAGCGTACGTTGTCGTGTCCGGTGGTGTGCTGAGTGATGCCCATGGCGTAATACACCGCCGTGACGCGCGCGGTGCCAATCATCTCGGCGATTTGAATCACATCGGCGGCTTGGACGCCGGTGACCAGTTCGACTTTCTCGGGCAGGTAACGATCCGACATGACTTCCATGAGCAGCTCCTCAAAGCCATCCACCCGTTGGCGAATATAGGCGTCATCGTACCAAGCATGCGTGATGATTTGCTGCATGATGCCGTTGAGCAGCATCACGTCGGTGCCCGGGCGCTGCGCGACGTATATCGTGGCGTGATCGGCCATCTCGATGCGTTTCGGGTCGGCCACAATCAATCGTGCGCCTTTGCGAATGGCTTGCTTGAGGTGCGAGGCGATGATCGGGTGTGCGGTGGTGGTGTCAGAGCCGATGATCAAAATGACATCCGAATGCGCAATGCTGGCGATGTCGTTGGTCATGGCGCCGCTGCCAAGGGAGGCTTCCAGCCCCGTGACGGTGGAGGCGTGACACAGCCGCGCGCAGTGATCCACGTTGTTGGTGCCCAATTCGCGGCGCATCAATTTTTGGAACAGGTAGTTGTCCTGATTGGTGGTTTTGGCGGACGAGAAGCCGCCCAGCGCATCGCTGCCATGCGTTTGTTGAATATGACGAAAGCGCTTGGCGACCAGAGCAATGGCTTCGTCCCAACTGGCGGGTTGCAATTCACCGTGCCGCCGGATTAACGGCTGAGTGAGGCGCTGCGGACTGTGAATGAAGTCAAACCCAAAGCGGCCTTTCACGCACAACATACCTTGGTTGACGGGAGAGCGCGTGTCGCCTTTCACGTAACGCACGCGGTTCGCTTGCTCGTCGACATACATCACCACATTGCAGCCCACGCCGCAGTAGGTGCAGACCGTGGTCACCGGTTTGAGCACTTCAACTCGCGCGTGGGATTTGTCGCGTTTATCGACCAGCGCGCCCGTCGGACACACCTGCACACATGCTCCGCATTGCACGCAGTTGGAATCGCCCATCAAGGTGCCATCGTGAAACATCGGCCGGTTTTGTGAGTGCGAAAAATGCAGCGCGCCGTGCACGGTCTCTTCCTGACATGTCTGGACGCATGCGCCACAACTGATGCAGCGATTGGCATCAAACACGATGAACTCGCTGCTCTTATCCACGGCAAAGCGTTGTTTTTCGCCGCAATCGATGTGGGCAGCATCGACCTGATACGCAGAGGCGTAGGTCCGTAAATCGCACTGGGTGTTGGCTTGGCAGCCACACTCTAAGCAGCGCGCCGCTTCCATGCGCACGGCTAAATCGCCGGGGTCAAGCTCCACTTCCGAGAAGTTTTTGCGTCGATGCAAAGGGGGCAGATGAGGAAAATCAATGCGGCGCCGTTTGGCTTCTAAGCGGTATTCACTGCGTTTAACCCGGCTGAGGCTTTCGGCTTTACGGCTGGTGAAGGGGGCTGAAGCATGGGCAGGCGTGCCCAAAATCAGCCGCTCCGTGATGGCTTCGGCCGCACGTTTGCCGTCTGCGATGGCTTCAATGGCGGTGGCAGGGCCGCGGCGAAAATCACCGATCGCGTAGACGTTGTCAAAGTGGTGCAGTGTGTCGCCGTCAACGTCGGCGGTGTGTTTGCGCGTCAGCGGCACGTGGTCCCATTTCGCCCCAAACAGGCTCAAATCCGGCGTTTGCGATAGCGCAGAAATCACCGTATCAAATGCTTGTTGGTGATATTCCCCCGTTGGCACGGGCTGGCGACGGCCGGAGGCGTCCGGTTCACCCTGCGCCATGGTTTCGAGTTTAATGGCACGCACTCGGCCGTGTGCGTCGGCTAAGTTTTCGACCGGACGAGTTAGAAAGCAGAACTGCACGCCTTCGTGCGCCGCGGCTTCAATTTCGTATTCTTCTGCTGGCATTTCATCGACGGTGCGGCGATAAATCAGCGTGACTTGCGCGCCCAAACGCAGCGCCGTGCGCGCGCAGTCAATGGCGGTATTGCCGCCGCCGATCACCGCGACCTGTTTCCCCGTGATGAGTGTGCGCTCGGTTGCGGCATCTTTGAGGTAATCGACGCCTAGATAGCAACCGGTAAGTTCACTGCCCAGATAGTGAGCGCTAACTGCTAAACTCGCACCGATGGCGACACACACCGCGTCATTTGTTTGCTGAAGCTGCTCAAGAGTGAAATCGCGGCCGACTTTCTGATGACATCGAATCTGAATGCCCGTCTGACAAAGTAGGTCGATTTCCTGATCCAAAATCTGTTTGGGCAGGCGGTATTCCGGAATGCCATATTGCAGCCAACCGCCGGGTTTGGGCATGGCTTCATAAATCGTGACGGCAAAACCGGCAAGGCGCAGATAGTAACCACACGCTAACCCGCCCGGCCCGCCCCGACGATCGCAACCTGTTTGCCATTGCCGAGCGGCACGCTGGGTTGAAAAGGCTGACTTTGGCTGTCCATATCTGCCGCATGGCGTTTGAGCTGACGAATGGCGATAGGCTCGTCGACTAAGGTGCGGCGACATTCAGTTTCACAAAACGCCGGGCACACACGGCCAATCGAGGCGGGCAGCGGCAGGTGGCGTTTGATCACGTCGACCGCTATGTGATAATCGCCCTCGGCGATGTGATGCAGGTAAGATTGAATGTCCACGTGCGCCGGACAGGCGATTTGGCACGGCGCTTCGCAATCGGCGTTGTGGTCGGAGAGCAGCCGTTTCAGCGCCGTTTGGCGCCGCTGATAGAGCGTGTCGTTGTGGGTCTCGATCACCTGATTCGGCTGTACTGGGTGCTCACAGGCGCGCACGACACCGAGCTGCTCAACGTCAACCACGCACAAATCGCAGTGCTGTTTTTCGGCTTGATGGCTGGTGGCACACAAATGAGGAATGTCGATGTCGATCGACTGCAGGAATTGAAACAGAGTTTGCCCACGGTGATAGGGGTAGGCGATGCCATTCACGACCACTTGCATAGATACCTCTCTGGCACCGACTCGGTGCAACTCGACTGGCCTTTGTCATGCGAATGGCAAGGTTGAAGCATACCGCTGCGTGTGTTTACCTTCGCAATATCTGCATAAAAATTGTGGTTATTATCGAAGTATAGTGAATGGGGTGGGGCCTGCCCACGACTCAGCTCCCAAATCCGAGACGCAATTGTCATCGTTCAGCAACACAATCTTCACCGATCAGTCATTTAACAACGCTAAGCTCCTGAACCATCATCAATTTGCATTGATGCAACACACAATAATTATGACGAAAGTAAAGGAGCAAGCTCATGTGGAACCGTGATGAGAAAGATTCACAGTTTAGCGAAATGATTGAAGCGCGTTTATCACGCCGCCGTTTCCTCGCGGGCAGCGCGGCGGTGAGTGCGGGCGCATTTCTGACTTTAAACCCTGTTGCGAAAGCCGTTGCTGCAAAACCGCAATCCTCTTTGCTGAACTTTGAACCGGTTCCTGCGTCCACGGCAGACATGGTGGTGGTCCCTAAAGGCTATAAAGCCACTCCTTTGATGTCATGGGGTGACCCGATTTTCGCTGATGCACCTGCATTTGACCAAAGCGGTAAACAAGATTCACGTGCACAAGCGCGTCAGTTTGGTGACAACACCGACGGCATGAGCTTCTTCCCTATCAGTGACGATCGCGCAGTACTGGCGATCAACAACGAATACACCAACTACGAATATCTGTTCGACCACAAAGGCGCGGCGATGACTGCGGACGACGTACGCAAAGCGCAGGCGGCGGTCGGTGTGACGGTGGTAGAAATTGTACGCAAGAACGGCAAGTGGATGATTGACCGTGAAGGTCAGCGTAACCGCCGTATTACTGCCAATACGCCGATGGCAATCACGGGTCCTGCGGCAGGCAGCGAATGGCTGAAAACGAAGGCCGATCCAAAAGGCACACTGGCGCTGGGCACATTCAACAACTGTTCAAACGGTCAGACGCCTTGGGGCACGTATCTGACGTGTGAAGAGAACTTCGATGACTTCTTTGGTGCCAATGAAGAGGGCGCGGTGAACGCTGACCAGAAACGCTATGGCATCGCCGCCAAACCGAGTGATTACCATTGGCATCAACACGATGAGCGTTTTGATGTCACCAAGAACCCGAATGAGCCGAACCGCTTTGGTTGGATCGTTGAAATCGACCCGCACAACCCGGATTCAACGCCGATGAAACGCACCGCGTTAGGCCGTTTCAAACATGAAAACGCAGCCTTCACGCTCAACAGCGACGGCTTTGCGGTTGTGTATTTGGGGGATGACGAGCGCGGTGAGCACCTGTACCGTTTTGTGTCGAAAAACCGTTACCAGAAAGGCAACGATGCGGCAAACCGCAAGCTACTTGATGAGGGCACGCTGTCGGTTGCGAAATTCGACATGCAGGACAAAGAGCTGAAAGGCCAAGGGCGCTGGATTGAACTGACGTTTGGCAAGAATGGCCTGACGCCGGAAAATGGGTTCAAAAACCAAGCGGAAGTGCTGATTTTTGCCCGCCGTGCAGCCACGCAAGTGGGCGCGACCACCATGGACCGTCCGGAATGGGTTGCAGTACACCCTGACAACCAACACGTATTCTGCACCTTAACCAACAACAAATACCGTGGCGTGAAAGATGGCCAGCCGGTGGGTGGTCCTAACCCGCGTGCCAAGAACAACTACGGCCAAATTCTGCGTTGGATGCCAGTACATGGCGACCACACCGCGGAGATGTTTGCGTGGGATTTGTACCTGATTGCCGGTAACCCTACAGTGCATCATGGCGACCTGTACGCGGGCAGCGACAACATCAATGCCAACAACATGTTCAACAGCCCGGATGGTTTAGGGTTTGATGACGCAGGGCGTTTATGGATTCTGACCGATGGCAATTACTCCAACAAAGGCGATTTCGCCGGCCAGGGCAACAACCAGATGCTGTGTGGCGACCCGATCACCGGTGAAGTGCAGCGCTTTTTGACGGGTCCTGTGGCGTGTGAAATCACTGGCCTAGCATTCTCGCCGGATCACAAGACCATGTTTGTGGGCGTGCAGCACCCGGGCGAAGAGGGCGCACCGTCGCACTTCCCTGACGGCGGCAGCACCAAACCGCGCTCCACGGTGATGATGATCACGCGCGATGATGGCGGCGTGATCGGCGCTTAATCGCAAACGACACCGTCTGCATTGATTCATCCCGGAAAGTTCAAGCCACTTTCTGGGATGTTTTTTATTTGGCACATGTCGTAACCGGAATTTGCATTGAATTTGACAGATGGTTGATACATGCCCTTGCCCCCTGCATTACACTTGCCGGCTCTGTGGCGAGGTGAATGGACATGTTTTTGAAACAACGATTAGACGATCGGAAATCCGGTTTAACACTGTTATTGCTGTTTGTATTGATTCTGGCGCCGATTTCGGCCGCGTGTATGAATCTGGATTTTCTGCAACCCACCAATGAAACGCTCGTGCGCGCAGTGGTGATGTTGACGCATTCGGCAGGCCCGGAAGGGTTTTTGCTCACGCTGATCCTCTTGATGCTCTGGACGGGTTGGCGCGTGCGCGCCACGAAAGCCGAGTGGCTCAATAAGGCAATACAACTGGGCATTCTGCTGGTGCTGGCGGTGGGAATGAAAAGTGGCCTGAAGAAAATGACGGAGAGTCCGCGACCGTATACGGAAGCGATGACGCAGGCATTGATTTTGCCGTCACCGGAACATTTCTACAAGCTGGACAGGTCGCAACAGCTCGCGGTGATGGATGAGATGGCCGATCAGGTGTCTCCAGCCCGCATCGAGAGCTGGAAGAAGGAAACGGACTATTCGTTCCCATCGGGTCATACCGTGTTTGCCACGCTCTGCTTGGCGTTTTTTGGCGGTATTTTGTTAGAACAGCAGCGTCGCGCGAGTGCGGTGGTGTTGCTGATGTGGAGCGCCAGTATCGGTTTCTCACGATTGTGGCTGGGGATGCATCGTCCGGCTGATTTGCTGGGGGCGGCGATTCTGGTGGGCGTGCTCTATTTTGTGGTGCCAAGGCGCTATCCGTTGGCGGAAAAACTGCTCGGGCGAGTGTTGCCACAAGCCAGATGAAAAAATGGGCCGTTGAGGCCCATTTTTTATGCGGAAAAAGCGAGAACAGACTCCGTCAGGACGGATTAAGCAATGAACGCCGACGCGATGCCAATCAGGCCGCCGAAGACGCCGCCCCACACCACCAGCCAGCCCAGATGCTCTTTGATCATCTTCTGCACCATCTCTTTGACCAATTTGGGCGTCAGTTCACTCAGGCGTTGATCGATGATGTTTTCGATATTGGCCTGAATCTCACCCATCATCGCGGGTGATTCTAACTGCGCTTTCAGCGCGGATTTGACGCTATCGCTCTGGCTCATCTCAACCATGGCTTCTTGCATCTTCTCGACAAAGGGTTGCTTGAGCGGTTGCAGGGCTTCGCTGCCACCAAACATGGCCAGCATGCCGCCAAACGATGAGTTGCTGATCACCTCAACCAAAGAATCAAATGTGGGGTTGAAATCCACTTTGGCAATCACTGGCTCCAAGTTGAGTGTTTTGTCGCCCACCATCTCTTGGTTTAGGAAACGATCGATATTCGATTCAGTGAAAAACTGCTCCATCATCAGGGTTTTGATGGCGGCTTTGAACGCTTCAAAACGCGCAGGGATAACGCCCGAGCCATACAGCCCCGGGACTTTCTCAAACAGCATGTGGATCGCGAGCCAGTTGGTGATCGCGCCCGAGAAGGCAAACAGACCCGCGTAAAACGCAAAGGTGTTGTCTAGTGAATAACCGGCGCCGAGCAGAGCCAAGGCAACCACATTGGTGATAAGACTTTTGTTCATAGCAAAAACGTTGAGGTTGATTAAAAGAGAAGTGAGCGGAATTTTAAGAGAAATTGCGCGCAGGGAAAAGAGCCGGAGCGAGGCTCCGGCATTTTGCTTAAGCGACGTTGATGTCGTCGTCGCAGCCGATAAACCCACCGGTCTGATGCGCCCACAAATGGGCGTAGATGCCATTTTGGTCGATCAGCTGTTGGTGCGTGCCTTGCTCGACGATTTGGCCTTTGTCGAGCACGATCAAACGATCCATGGCGGCGATGGTCGACAAACGGTGCGCAATTGCAATCACGGTTTTGCCCTGCATCAGCTCATTCAGGCTCTCTTGAATTGCCGCTTCGACTTCAGAGTCGAGCGCTGAGGTTGCTTCATCCAGCACCAGCAGCGGCGCATCTTTGAGCAGCACGCGCGAAATCGCGATGCGTTGGCGTTGGCCGCCAGACAGTTTCACGCCGCGTTCGCCCACTTGCGCATCGTACCCGACGTTGCCGTAAGGGTCGGTCAGCGTTTCGATAAACTCGTGCGCGTGTGCTTGCTTGGTCGCGCGCAACACGTCGTCTTCCGACGCATTGGGGTTGCTGTACAAAATGTTGTCGCGAATTGAGCGGTGCAGCAGCGAAGTATCTTGTGTCACCATGCCGATTTCACTGCGCAGTGAATCTTGAGTCACCTGTGAGATGTCTTGGCCATCAATGCGGATGGTGCCGCTTTCCACGTCATGAAAACGCAGCAGCAGATTGACCAGCGTCGATTTACCCGCACCGGAACGGCCAACCAGCCCCACTTTTTCGCCGGGGTGGATGGTCAAATTCAGGTGGTTGATGACCCCTTTGTTTTCACCGTAGTGGAAACTGACGTCCTCAAATTCAATCGCGCCAGTGGTCACTTGCAGCGCTTTGGCGTTGGGTTGGTCTTGAATGGTGATCGGCTTGGAGAGCATGTTCATGCCATCGACCACGGTGCCCATGTTTTCAAACAGGCCGCCGACTTCCCACATGATCCATTTCGACATGCCGTTGATGCGTAGCGCTAAACTGATGGCAATCGCAATCGCACCAATGGTGATCGCGCTGGTCATCCACAAATAAATCGACATCGCCGCAATGGTGAATACCAAGAGGTAGTTCGCCACTTCGACCCAGATGTTAAACCCGGTCACCAAGCGCATTTGGCGGTACACGGTCTCGAGAAAGCTCTCCATGCCTTCTTCGGCGTAGTCGGTTTCTCGGCGACTGTGCGAGAACAGTTTCACGGTCGCAATATTGGTGTAACTGTCGACAATGCGGCCCGTCATTAACGAGCGCGCATCGGCTTGTTCTGCCGACACTTGTTTGAGCTTCGGCACAAAGCGTACTTGAATCGCAATATAGGCCGCGAGCCACAGCAGCATGGGCATCATTAGACGCCAATCCGCTTGCGCCAGCATCACCACCATGGCGGTGAAATAGACCGCGACATAAACGAAGACATCCAGGGTTTTCATCACCGTTTCGCGTACAGACAGCGCAGTTTGCATCACTTTGGTGGCGATGCGTCCGGCAAATTCATCCTGATAGAACGACAAACTTTGTCGCAGCAGGTAGCGGTGTGCCAACCAGCGAATCGACATCGGATAGTTGCCAAGCATGGTTTGGTGGATCAGTAACGAGTAGATCGACACCAGCACCGGCATCCCCACCAACAGTAGCAATGACAGCCCAATCAACGTGTTCCGGTTCTCTTCGAGAAACGTGTCCGGGTTGCTGGTGGAGAGCCAGTCGACCAGTTGGCCCATAAAACCAAACAACGACACTTCGATGATGGCAATGGTGGTGCTGAGCAGCGCCATGATCAACAGCGGCTTCTCGTACCCTTTGGTGTAGTGACGGCAGAATGCCCACAGCGTGTTGGGTGGGCGCTGGGGTTCATCTTGGGGGAAAGCCTTGGTAAAGCTTTCAAACTTCTTATACATGCAGCATCCTTTATGGTGTCCCGTTCTTTGTACGTGTGATGGTGTTGATTCGTGCCATGGCTTTGCTGCGCCAAGGCGGTTGTCTTGACCGAAAGCCACCGCAGGGGGCGATGAGCCCGGGCACGAACGCGCGTTGTTGGGGTTGATGTGAGGTGAACGGGTAAATGGCGAAAGCAATGCGGCTACTTAAATATGCAACTGATTGTTTCGCGAACTGTGGCTAGTATAACCTGAACTGATGAAAATATGCGCATTGGAATTGAGATTCGATGACAACGCGGTAAACCGTGCGGCCACGACGGCATAAAAAAACACCGCGGATGCGGTGTTTTGTCTGATTACGCGGTTCCTTTGGCCGGGCGGGCGCGGCATTTTTTCTTCGGCTGATAATGCAAAATGGTCATCGAGACCGGCAATTGCAGCACTTCGCCTTCGGCATGATCTGGTTGCATGTTGCGCATGTTGGTATCACAGATCACGTGCCAATCCTGCGCTCGATCATTGGGCAAGGTAAAACGCGCGGGCGCGTTGGTTTGGTTGATGAGATACAACAGCTCTTGGCCATCTTCACCAATCCCAATGTGCAGCGCCACGGAACACAAGCGGTTCCAATCGTCATGCTCCATCAAACTGCCGTCGACACGGCGCCAGAAAATGCGGTTGAAGTTCCGCTCTTCGCCACTGAAGGCGCGAATAAACGGCACCATGTACGTTTGACGCGCCGCGACCATCTCTGCCAGCCAGGTTTTGAAGTCGGATTTACGCTCTGATGTGCTCCAATCCAGCCAACTGATGTCGTTGTCCTGACAGTAGGCGTTGTTATTGCCTTGCTGCGTGTGTGAGAGCACATCGGCGGTGAGAATGTGCGGAATACCGAACGCAAACAACAAACTGGCCATGAAGTTGCGCTTTTGGCGTTCGCGAATGGTGCGCACCACCATGTTGTCGGTTTCCCCTTCCACACCGTAGTTGTCGGAGCGGTTGTCACCGTGACCGTCACGATTTTGCTCACCATTGGCTTCGTTGTGTTTGTGCTTGTACGACACCAAATCTTGCAGCGTGAAACCGTCGTGGTAGGTGATGTAGTTGACCGTCAGTTTGTACGGCCAGTTCGCTGCGCTGTAGAGATCGCGTGAGCCCATTAAGCGTGTGGCAAACTCTTTTAAATAGCCTTGATCACCGCGCCAGAAGCTGCGTGTGATGTCGCGCAATTTGTCGTTGGTTTCGTTCCAACCAAACGGGAAGTTGCCCACTTGATACCCGTTCGGGCCAATGTCCCAAGGTTCGGCAATCAGCTTCACCTGACGCAGCACCGGGTCTTGTGCCACGGCTTTAAAGAACGCCGCGTCTTGGCTGAAATCGTCACCGATTCGGCCCAATGTTGCCGCCAAATCAAAACGGAAACCATCGATGTGATATTCACTCACCCAGTAACGCAAGGTGTCCATCACCAAGTTTAACGACGCTTGGTAAGACAAATCGAGCGTGTTCCCACAGCCGGTAAAATTGGCGAAATGGGACCCATGTTGCAGGTAATAGTGTGGATCGAGCGCTTTCAGGTTGAAAATTGGCCCATCTTCCCCGCCTTCGGCGGTGTGGTTGTAGACCACATCCAGAATCACTTCGATGCCCTGTTTGTGCAGCTCACGAATGGTGGTTTTGAGTTCCGTGACCGCATCGTGTTGCGCATAACGTGGATCGGGGGCCATGAACACATACGGGTTGTAACCCCAATAGTTCACCTTGCCCATTTCCAGCAGATGCGGTTCGTGCATACAGGCCGCGATTGGCAGCAATTGCAGCGTGTTGATGTGCTGCTCACGATAAAACGCCAACATCGATTCGCTCACTAAGCCAAGGTAAGTGCCTTGCAGTGCGTCGTCGACATCCGGGTTTTTCTTCGTGACACCTTTTACGTGGGTTTCAAACAGCACCATCTCTTCCCGTGGACGCAGGGGTTTTGGCGTGTCTTGCCAATCAAATTCAGGGTCGATCACCACGCATTTGGCGAGGTCAAAACTGCTGGCCGCATCAAACGGAACGTCATAAGTCAGGCTTTGATCCAATGCTTTCGCATACGGATCGGACAGGTACAGCAGTTCATCTTGGTGATGAATGATAAATCCGTATTTTTGCCCAGCTTTCACGCCTTCAATGTAGGTGTGCTGAATACCGGCATATTCCCCGTCGAGCGGGTGAGTTTCATAACTGCCATCGGCATGAAACAGCGCCAAAAGCAGGTCCTTATTTGCTGGTGCATACACAGCAAAATTGCATCCATTTGGATCAAGTGTTGCACCTAAAGGGTACGGGCGAGAGCAGGTTGTTTTCATCGTAAGCAGTCGTTTTTGTTATTGAGTCAGCAGTAACCACCGTTTTAAGTAAAAGGCTTTGCCCGACTTAGGTCAAGAGCCCTGTCACAAAATTTTTCATGTAATTTTCTTTCATTTTTATGACGTTATTGCGTTGAAATAGTGATCAATTATGCATTTTGTATTCCATATGCTCGGAAGTGAACAAGCGCCTCCCCCTCGAATCCGTGATCGAGGCTTTAAAAACACCATACGGTAAAATATCTACGCCTTTCTCATCCCCCCCCAATATTTTAGGGGTGGAGGAAGTCAGCATTGCCCAATTTCAGTAGTCTTAACAGTGTTGAAACAACTGGGGATTCGTCCCATCTTACCTCTCTTTTTGACAGTATCTTATTTCTGCCTTTTAGGATGAAACAGAGAGAGAGGGCGAGATTAATACACCCTAAATGGAGTTTATAATGAGAAAAGTAAGTGTAATTGCTGCCGCAGTGGTTGCGTCTTTGGCTGCTGGCTCCAGCTTTGCTGAAGACAAAGTAAATCAAGGTTGGCAAATTAATGGATACGGCCATTTACTGTATAACGCAGGTCAATCTTTAGCCCTAAATGAATCGTATGAACATCGTCGCGATTACCGTGCGGCTGGTGCTTCATTTTCTGGTAACCCAAACCAAGTTGAATTTACGGTCACTCGTGGTGATAACTACGACAATGGCGCTTGGTCTAAATACGTTCTGAAGACTGAATACGGCAACAACGAAGGTAGCGGCCGTGGTTTCTATACTTCATCTTCAGGTAGTGAAGGTTTTGGTGAATCAGGTCAACTTGAGTTTAAAGAAGCTTACGTTGAACTGGGCGATCTTTCTTACTTCCCAGAAGGCTTGAGCATTTGGGCTGGTAAACGTTACCTAAACCGTCAAGCTGGTATCATTACTAAAGAATTCTGGAAACAATCTTCTGGTGTTGGTGGCGGTATTCAGTACAAAGATATGGGTATTGCTGTTGTCTCTGCAGATGCTGGTGATAGCTACAACTCAAAACTGGGCAATGTTGATGCCAATGGCAGCAGTACTACATTGACCTCGGTTGACCTGTACTACTACGGTGTGGAAGCGCTGAGCGGCCGCTTTGACTTTGACGCGAAAATCATGTCGCGTAAAAACGTAGACGAAGATAACACGGCGAAAGATGGCTACGGTCTGGCTGTAACTTATTCTCGTGACTACTACGGTCTGGATGGTTGGACAACCACAGCACTGACTTACGGTTCAGGTATTGCGTCAACTAAAGGTGTCAACTTTGGTCAATGGAACGGCGGTTGGGATAAAGACGATGAGTCTATTTTCTTGACCTCTTACGGTGTTCTGAACGTGACCGATAACCTACAAATTGGTACCGAGTTGGTGTACTGGAAACTGTACAACGACACGAAAGACCAAGTTTGGGGTTCTGAGGATGGCGTAGATCGTTTCTTCTTTGGTGCGACACCATCGTACAAATTCAACGAGAACTTCCGTCTAGAAACCACGCTGACTTACGCAGTAGAAAGCTTGGGTAACGGTTCGGATTGGGGTCGTGAAAAAGCAGACACCAGTTTCTACACCGCGACGATTGCACCAGTATTCACTGTGAACGCGGATTACTTTGGTCGTCCACAAATCAAACCTTACGTTACTTACATGAAATCAAGTGAAGATAACTACGGTTGGAGCAACGATGCAAAAGGCGACGAAACTCGCTTTGGTGTTGAAGCCGAGATTTGGTTCTAAGTTGTTAGCCTAATTTACTGTTACTATTTGAAGGCAGTCACCAGACTGCCTTTTGTTTTGATATAGGATTCGATCAATGAAGAAAATGTGGGTACTCGCTCTGAGTGTTGCTGGTTTGATGGGCTGTACATCATCGAACGAACCTAATAGTTACGTAGATGTAAATCAGACGGATGTTTGTTGTGAGTCCCTGAGTGGCGCGCCTTGGGCGGCATTAGAACTCAACGAAGATTTGAACTTTGGTTTAGATGCCAGTTCACCAGTATGGCAGTTTGATACGGGCAAAAGCTACTTTGCTGCGTTTCAGTTTGCTGATCGCTCCGGCAATGTTGACGTTCGTATTCGTAGTGTGATGCAAGAGGGACGCGTACTGAAACCTGCCGTTCAGTTGCTAGATACCAGCTTTAACGTTGTGCGCACGATCTCCTCGGATCAATTTAAAACCCTTTTTTCTGATGCGCTTTCCCGCAACCGATTTGAAATCGAGCTCAGCGTGAATGCAAAACAAACGCCTTATCTCGTGATTTATAGCGAGACCAATGCATTGGGTGAAAAAGTCACCGTTCCTCATCCAGCGAAGCTACGCGCCGAGCAATCGGGTGATCCACTGCCTATCGTCACTGACCCGACTTATGCAACCTCATCCAGTGGTCAACTTGAGCTCAAGGTAGAGACTAAAACCATGGTTGGTGGCTTTGCGTCAGCGCATCTAAAGAGCAACGTGCCGGTGCAACCTGTGACGATCCAACCAGACACCAAAGCCTATTACTTCTCAACCATCGAAAAAGCGGTGGCCGCCAACGATATTCCGAAAGCACTGAGCTTGTTGGATGAAGCCAAAGCGCTGGGGATTGAAGGGGCACAAGAAGTCTTTGTCAAAGCGGTGAACCGTAAATCGGCGCAATAAGCCTGTCTGATTGAAACGCGCCGTGTAGCACAATTCTTGTTGCGAACGATTTTGTAAGTACCGCACTTCGTCAGGAGTGCGGTACTATTGTTTTTATCTGGAGACAAACTGTAACGTCTGGTGAGAATTAAGTTTTTGCTATTTCAGCCGATACAGTCACAAAGACTGAGTTAAGAACCTTATTTGATGAATACTATTGGGATTGCGATCGGGGCAACAGGGTTGTCACTGATTCTGATATTTGTGTGGATGATTTCGCTGTCTGTTCGCAAGAAGAGACTCGAAGCGGAAAAGAAAGCCCGCGAAGAAGCCTATCGCAAAGCACTGGAACGCCAGCGCGATCAAGAACGTAAAGAGCGTCTGTACAAGGCGGAGTCCGGTCATGTGCCGACGATGCTTTACCTGGCCAAAGAGGCCGAGCGGACCAACCTTCGAGAAGCGCTATTCTGGTACGAAAAAGCAGCACATAACGACAACATTACCGGCATGTACGGGATTGTGCGCATTTGCCAACGGATTCGTGATGATGTGATCCTCAAGGAAAAAGCCAAATTCTGGCAGAACTGCATTCAGGGTCAGGAAGGGGATCTGGCGGCGAAGTATGAAACGGGTCGTGCGTTGGTGTATGGCCGGGGGATTGAAGTGGATGTGTCGAAAGGCATTGCCATGATTCAAGATGCGGCAGAAGACAAATACATCGATGCCATGATGTTTATGGGCGACTGGTGTGTCTCCAAAGACAACATCGCGCCAGCGCCGGGCGATTCGACCTATTGGTATTCCAAAGCTGCAAAACTCAACAGCTTGGAAGGCATGATGAAACTGGGCATCAACTACATCAAAGGTGTGGGCGTCGCTGCAGATTTCCTCAAAGGGGTGTACTGGCTCGAACGCGCCAGTGAGAAAGGGTATGCAGAAGCGATGTACTGCGCCGGTGAAGCGTGGATTGATCGCGGGGCCAATGGCAATGCGATTGCCTACATCTGGCTATTTCTTTCGGCTTACTTTGGTTACGAGCCCGCGAAAGTGCTGCGTGACCAAGTGGGCGGGCGCATCGGCGTGGATTCAGTGGTCGGGCTGCAATCGCTGGCGAAACCTCTGCAACAAAAAATTCGTTCGGGGACGGTCAGTAAACACGCGATTATTCGCGCGCTGAACAAGCTCTACAAACGGGGCGTGCCGGTGCCGAAAAAAGGGGAATCGATGCAAGATGATGAGATTGCTGATAGCGCCAGTGATGGCATTTTCGATGAGTTGGATGGCGGCATGATGGCAGATCCAGCCGCTCAGCCAACGGAAGAGAAACCCGCGCCGTTAAACTTCTCGCAGACCTCGATGGATAAACACTGATGGCCTGATACGAACCACCAGAGACAAAAAAAGCCCCGACATGTCGGGGCTTTTTTGATCGCCTAAGAGGCTTAAGCGGAAGGTTTGTGTTGTGATTGGCAAACGGCTGCCGTAAACACTACGTCGGTTGAGCTGTTCAGCGCGGTTTCTGCTGAGTCCTGAATCACACCGATAATAAAGCCAACTGCCACGACTTGCATCGCCACGTCGTTTGAAATACCAAACAGGCCACACGCCAGTGGAATCAGCAGGAGGGAGCCACCCGCAACGCCCGATGCGCCACACGCAGAGACTGCCGCGACCACGCTCAGGAGCAGTGCAGTCAGCAGGTCGATTTGAATGCCCATGGTGTGAACCGCCGCCAGCGTCAGTACGGTGATGGTGATTGCTGCGCCCGCCATGTTGATGGTTGCACCCAGAGGGATGGATACGGAATACGTGTCTTCATCCAGCTTCAGTTTTTCACACAGCGCCATGTTCACAGGAATGTTCGCCGCACTTGAACGGGTGAAGAATGCCGTGACGCCACTTTCACGTAGGCATTGGAAAACCAGTGGGTATGGGTTGGTGCGTGTTTTGACATAAACAATGATTGGGTTCACGACCAGTGCAATGATCGCCATCGCGCCCAGTAGGACCGCAAGCAGTTGTGCGTAGCCAGCCAGTGCATCAAAACCGGTGGTTGCAAAGGTTGATGCAACCAAGCCGAAGATACCAAATGGCGCCAAACGAATGATGAAACGCACGATTTGTGAAACGCCGTGGCTCAGATCTTCGAACACGGCTTTGGTGGTCGCAGATGCATGGTGCAGTGCCAAACCTAGGCCGACCGCCCACGCCAGAATACCGATGTAGTTGGCAGACATCAGCGCGTTCACTGGGTTATCAACCAGTTTGAACAGCAGGGTTTGCAGAACTTCTGCGATGCCTTGAGGCGGCGTTGCGCCTTCAGCACCAGCAACTAACGTCAGGGTCGTCGGGAACAGGAAGCTCAGTACCACGGCAGTCAGCGCAGCGGTAAAGGTGCCAAAAAGGTAGAGTACGACGATAGGACGCATGTAAGTGTGTTGGTTTTTCTTTTGGTTGGCGATAGACGCCGCCACCAGAATAAAGACCAGAATCGGTGCGACTGCTTTCAGTGCACCCACGAAAAGGCTTCCGAGTAGCCCAGCACTTTGCGCAGTATCCGGCGCGGCAACCGCCAGCACAGCACCAAGAATGATACCGGCTAGGATCTGCAGCACGAGGTTACCACGAGCAAAACGGGCAAAAATATTGTTGCTTTGCATAGTTATCCCTGTAATGAATATATGATTCGATTTGTAGTTATTTCAGTGGATATCACTGAATAAGGCCAATATTAACGTGACGGGATAATGTGTCTAGGATTAATTGATAGTTAGAACAAAAAATTACCAGATATGTTGAAATGCAACGCATTTTAGAGTTGATGTTAAAAATATGTAGCGAATGGGTTTGAAAATAGAGGGCGAATATTCACCCTCTATTGGGTTAATAAGCAGTTTTTATGACTGCTTGATTATCTGTGCATGACGAACCATTTTGCTGAAGCGGCGATGTCTTGCGTGCCGCTCGGCAATGGTCTCGCTGTTATAGAGCTGTTCTGCGAGTAATTTCTGATAATTTCTCAATCGTCTCGCATCCAATTCTCCGGTTTCGAGCGCGCGCTGAACGGCGCATCCCGGTTCAGACTGGTGTTGGCAATCACCGAAGCGGCATTGCTGCGCAAGTGATGCGACATCGGCAAAGGTTTCTGCAACACCGTGTTCACAATCAGCAATTTGCAGCTCACGCATGCCCGGTGTATCGAGCAACAGTGCGCCCCCTGGCATCGGTAACAAGAAGCGTGCAGTGGTGGTGTGACGTCCTTTGCTGTCTTGTTCGCGTATGCCACCGGTGCTCTGGATGGTTTCGCCCATCAAGGTGTTGACCAACGTCGACTTCCCGACGCCGGATGAGCCCATGACGGCGACCGTACTGCCGGTTTTGCACCATGCATGCAGCACCTGGCAACTGTCGTGGTCGAGTGCGTTGATGGTTTCGACATTGAGCAGCGGGCTGAGCGCTTGTACGTCGCGGCGCTTCGCTTCGCCATCGGTGCATAAATCTGCTTTCGTCAGCACGATGACTGGCTCAACTTGAGCTTCTCGTGCCAACGCCAGATAACGCTCGATGCGGCTGAGATTAAAGTCCTGATTGAGCGAGGAGACGATAAACAACGTATCGACGTTGGCCGCTATCAACTGCTCATAGGCGCGGCTGCCGGCCGCTTTGCGCCGAAACAGCGATTGGCGGTCTAACAAGCGCACAAACTGCTGGTTGCTATCGATCAAAATCCAATCGCCGACCGTCATCGCGGGAAGTTTCGCGTGAATGTCGAGACGAAATTCTCCGTGCTCGCTCCAGCAAACATAACCGCTGCGATGGTGCGCGGCGATGCGGGCGAAAACAGTATGCTCGATCTCTTCCAAGCTCAGTTGTTGTTGGAATACAGGTCGCCACCCTAACTGTGGCAGTGAGAGAGTATGTGTATTGATTAAACTCATTTGGTTACCCCAGACAGACGCAAAAACGCTGCCTTGAACGCATGAAATATCGCTAGGGTCGAAATGGTATTGTGTGACCCCGGTTAAGAACACCGGGCAATTCTAGGGAAGGAAAGGTGAGCTATTGGGTTACGCTTTCTTCACTGAACTTGCGCGGTGGTGAGTGATTACAATCATTAAAATCCTCCAAATATTGAGTGGGCTGAATGCGCAGACATCATAGCAAAAGAGATGGGGAATCCCATCTCTTTTTGATCAGGCTGCGACTTTCGCCACAGGTTGATAAGGTTGTGCCAAACATCAGTGATGTTGCATACCGTTCATGACTTTTTTCACTGGCGCAGTAAACGACTGTTGCTCCCCGTTTTTAAATGTCAGTTGAACCTCAATGGCTTCGCCTTCGTGGAACGGTTGTTTCAGGTCGAACAGCATGATGTGAAAACTGCCCGGTTGTAGCGTCAGTGAACCGTGCGCAGGCAGGGTGAAGGCTTCCACTTGACGCATTTTCATGACGTCTCCGTCTTTGAGCACATCGTGCAATTCCACTTTTCCGGCTGCTGACGTTGAGGCTGCCACAATGTAGCGCGCGTGGTCGCCAGTGTTGGAGAGTTCAGCAAAGACTGCGCTGGTGGGCGCATTGGGCGGTGTGGCGCGTGCATACGGGTGATGCACCATGACGTCGGATTGGGCGTAACTCAGCGGGCTGAGAAACAGACTGGCCAACACAACAGCTTTCAATTTCATGTCACTATCCTTTTGATGTATTTATTGTTTTTTTAATTGCATCCACGATCGGAGCTGGGTTTTGGGTATGTGGTACTTTGGTGATGAGCGTGCCGTCTGGTTGAAGGAAGTAAAAATAGGAGCTGTGGTCCAAGGTGTATTTCAACTCAGAGTTCGGTAATTCGGTTTTGCGGAAAATCACGCCGTAGCGGTGAGCCAGTGCGGTGGTCACGTCTAAGGGCGCTGACAAACCTTCAATCATGGGGTGGAAATAGTGCGCGTAGGTCGCTGACGCTTGTGCGTTGTCCCGTTCCGGATCGAGTGACACAAACATCGGGCGCACTTGGCTTTGCGTGTCGGCGTCCAGTTCATTGAGCGCGCCAGCCAGCATGGCCAGAGACGTTGGGCACACATCCGGGCAACGGGTAAAGCCAAAATAGACAATGCGAATGCGTGGGTCGTTGGCGTCAAAGATATTCACGGCTTGGTTGTCTTGGCCGAACAGGGTGACCGTGGGTGAATCGGCGAGGTTCGTCGGCTCAGGTTGCGCGTCAAGGTAGCTTTTGAAGCCAAAGCCAAGTACGAACGCGACTACCAGAATCAGGGACCAGTTTTTACTCATCGTTGCATCCTTATCGCGGGATAAACTGTGGTGTGTCCATCGGTCAGCGTGCCAACCCAAGTCATGTGGGCGGTGGTGCAAACCGGCAACATCAACTCAGCGCCGAAACGTCCATCATCACGGCGTTTCAAGACAAACTTGGTTTGGCCCATGTCCATTTCAAGCCCTTCTAGGGTTAACAGCAAGGTGTCTTGCGCGGCGTTGGGCCAATCGACTTCAAGCGGTGTTGCGACCAATGGATGAGCGGTATCGTGAGCGAGTGTCATGCCCACGCCGTTTTGATCGCAGCGCTGCGTTGAGAGCGCACAATAGCGGCTTAGGTCTTTGGGAGGCGGGTCAGCCTGAAAATAACCAATCAGATCGTTGGCGAAAAAGCCGGCCAGTAGTGCGGCAATCACCACCATCAAACGAAATGCTCTGCGCATAGATCTTCCTCATCACGCCGCAGCATTGGGCTGCGTGCAAAGGGTTTCGAGCGATCATCGGCTCGGAATCAAGAAAGCGGCATGGTAGCACAAGGGATGATCAGCGGTTGTGAGCGAACGAGAAAACTGTGCTGGCAGTCATGTAAACAAAAAAGGTGGCCGAAGCCACCTGAGATTGAGTGATATACGTATTAGACGTCGTGCGTTTTGGCAAATCGTTCCAGCCCCAGCACCAGCAGGATGGCGCACAGCATCAACACAATGGCGATGCCGAGGTGAGCCGGTTGTGACGTCACGGCCTCAAAATTAAATGGGCTCAGGTTATGTTCAACCAACGGTACTTGTTCGCCGTGTGAGTTCACGCGCCAGCTAATGGTCTCTTTCCACGGCCAGATCTTCGGCAGCGTGCCCAGCATGAGGCCCGTTAGGAATGCCAGCGTCACGTCGCGGTAGTGCTTGAGTAGCCAAGACAGCACATGAGAAAAACTCAGCAAACCGATCACACAGCCCAGCAGAAACAGGCTCAGCACATCGATTTGTAAAGATTTCACCGCGCCAAGGACCGGCGTGTACATGCCAATCAGCAGGAGAATGAAGCTGCCTGAAATGCCGGGCAGGATCATCGCGCAGATGGCAATGCCGCCCGCAATAAGAATGTTCAGGCTGGTAAATTCCATGTTCAGCGGTTTTAACACCGTGATTGCGTAGGCAAAAGCCACTCCGAGTATGAGAAAGGCCCAGCGAGATAATGTCCTGTGCTCAATCTGTTTGAGGATGTGGTACACCGACACCAGAATCAAACCAAAGAAAAACGACCAGATGGGAATCGGGTGCGTCACCAGTAGCCACGAGATCAGCTTAGCGAGGGTGAGAATGCTGGTGAATATGCCGCCAAACAGCGCAATCAGAAAACCACCATTGATGTGACGAAACGCGGCGGCGAATCCTTCCTGTTTCCACAAGCGAAGCAGGCTTGGGTTGATACGACGAATGCTTTCTAGCAGCGTGTCATACACACCCGTGATGAAAGCAATCGTACCGCCAGACACGCCCGGAACGACGTCTGCGGCGCCCATCGCGATGCCTTTCAAAAACGTACTCAAGTAATTCATTGAAAACCTTAATTGGGACCAACTGAAGCGGAGATTATACCGAAAAATGGCTGCTGAATCCGATCGAACAATGAGGATTGGCAAAAATTTAATACAAGGTTGCTCAGCATGCGGTTGAGTATCAGAATGCGCCGAATTGCAAATTGCAATTCGTAAAATGCAAAAATATTGTCGGTGTTTTATCAGAATTTGTGCTATTCCGCCCAAAATAGCGCTTTGCAAGATGGCACGGTTAATGCATAATTCATCTCGACCCTTCTTAAAGCCGAGGGTCACCTAGCCAACTGACGTTGTTAGTGAATAGATACTTGTTCACATCATACATAAGCCAATCGCCGTTTTGCGATTGGCTCTTTTTTTTCTGGTTAGGTATTATGTCTCCCTTCACCTCCTCACACTGACTCATTTAGCTCAGTGAACAAGTTCTCATTTCAACATTGACACAGAGACGTGACGTAAAGTCACACCTAAGAGGTTTCTTTCGACGACACGGGTATGGTCGTTTATCAGAGCATGGCGCAGGTTGCCATCGCTTGTAGCTCATTAAGGAAGATGAGTGTGGATATACATTTGAGGTTATATGAATCACATTATCTCCGTCGGCACGCTGGAATCATTCCTGATCGCCATTAGCGTGTTATTTTTGGGGCATTTTATTAATGCCAAACTGCCGGTTTTAACCAAATTCAACATTCCTGAGCCCATCGTTGGCGGTTTGATTGTCGCCATTTTGATTACCGTGCTGCATTTCAATGGCATTGAGTTAGAGTTCTCTTTACCGCTGCAGAACACGTTTATGCTGATGTTTTTCAGCACGGTGGGATTGGCCGCGAACTACACACAACTGGTGAAAGGTGGCGCGAAAGTGCTGGTGTTCCTGGCTGTTGCATCGTTCTTTATCATCATTCAAAACGGCGTGGGTGTGACGCTCGCGACCGCATTAGGGCTTGATCCGCTGATGGGCCTGATCGCCGGTTCCATTACGTTATCGGGTGGTCACGGCACGGGCGCGGCTTGGTCGCAAACGTTCAGTGAAAACTACGGGTTGGACCATTCACTGGAAATTGCCATGGCATCGGCCACCTTCGGCTTGATTGTGGGCGGTTTGATTGGCAGCCCGGTGGCGAAAAAGCTGATCGACAAGCACAACTTTGAATCGGAATATGGTCGCGGCACGCAGGCGCACAGTCGCTTCCCTGAATTGGTGACATACAACGAGTACGAAGAAGACAAAGTGACCTCGAAGAAGGTGATTGAAGTGCTGTTTGTGCTGCTGATTTGTGTCACCGGCGCGCAGTATCTGGAAGGATGGGTCGAGTCATTTCATATCAGTTGGTTAATGATTCCAGACTTCGTCTACGCGCTGTTTATTGGCGTGTTCATCACCAACCTGCTGCAAGTGACCAAGGTGCACAAGCTGGACACAGACACGGTCGATATTCTCGGCACCGTGTCGTTGTCACTCTTTTTGGCAATGGCATTGATGAGCCTGAAGCTGTGGAACATTTTTGATTTGGCCATCCCTTTCCTGGTGATCTTGGCCGTTCAGTCGGTCGTGCTGGGTATTTTTGCTTACTTCGTGACTTTTAAAGTGATGGGGTCGAACTACGATGCGGCGGTGATTTCTGGCGGCCACTGCGGTTTTGGCTTGGGGGCCACACCGACCGCGGTGATGAACATGGGATCGCTGGTGAACCGTTATGGCCCGTCGCCACAGGCCTTCATGGTGGTGCCTATTGTGGGCGCGTTCTTCATCGACATCGTGAATCTGATTATTTTGCAAGGTTACATCTCGTTTATCGGCTAACCCAACCCGAACAAAAAGGCTCTGCAATGCAGAGCCTTTTTTATGATTCACAGTTGCCCAACGCGGCGAAAGGCTGGGTGTTATTCCACGTTCAGCGTCAGTTTGGTGCCGTTGAACTTCAATTGACCGAGCAGGTTCTTGGCGTTGGTTTTGCCTTGGTCGGTAAACTCCAACCCGTAGCGCGCGTAGTGAATGGAGCGCTGTAAGTTACAGATGCGCCCAACCAAGGGCTCGAAAATTTTGCTGCCACGTTTGTCGGCGAAGATTTCAATCGAAACCTGATCACCCACTTGGTACGAACGGCCGAGCGGCGCCGTAATAAATCGACAACCACTTTTCGACAGATCGCGCACTTCACATTCCGATTTACGCTCGCCTTGATTCACTTTACCCGACAAGTTCACTTCATAACGCGGCTCTTTGCGTAGTTGCGTGACTTGCATGGTGTTTGGAATGGAAAGCATTGCCAAGGTGATCGGTTCGTGCATGATATGTAAAAGCTGACTGCGGAAATGAATCATTGCCCCTTCACCGCGAGGTGAAATCGCACGGACGTTAATCCAAAAGCCCTCTTGAAAGAAGTAGGTGAGGTCTTCGCTCGAGACCTGTGGCATTTCAATCAGCAGGTAGGTGTCAGAGTGGGTGCCAATAAATGGCGTTTTGCAGATAAATTTGGTGCCGACGGGAGTGGTAATGCTCAGTGTCAGTTCACTGCCGTGTTCGACCATCGCCAAAGCGTCGGTGCTATTGAGGGTCGAAATAGTTTTGTGGCGCGAGCTCACCTTGGAACCGCTGGGGTCGTGCTGAGTAGCCACTGACTGTGAACGCATGTCTCTCTCCGTATAACGTACTGCTTTATTTTTTGTTTTTCCTGCAGATTCAGCGATTTTATGACTACATACGGCGAGTTTCAATTCAGTTTTGCCATAATTTATTTGAGTTAATTATCAAATTTGGAGTAAGAATGAAAGGACAAGTGATACAAGATGCACAGCAGCAATGCTTCAAAGTGCATTTGGAAGGGGACGAGTATGCGCTGGTACACTATGAATTGGCGCCTGGAGTCATGACGATTACGTCCACGCGCGTGCCAGAGCGTTTACAAGGCAAAGGGTATGGCAAAGTGATGATGGAAGCGGTGTTGCCCCTGATTGAGCAGCAAGGTTTGACCATCGTGCCGCAGTGCAGCTACGTGGATCACTATTTGACGCGCCACCCGCAGTGGCAGCATCTACGTCATCAATCTTGAGCGCGGTCTGAATGATCGCCTGCGTCCGTTAAGGGACAGTCTAAATCGGGCGGTGATTGGTGCAAGCGCTCGGGATGAGCGTGTAGTGCGTCAATCAATTCGCGCTCGCGCTGAGCAAAATAAATGTTCTCTGCGGCTTGGCCGCGTAAACGCATCATGTCGACAAAATCCATCATTGCCACTCCTTACGTCCATCTAGGTAAGTATAGTGGCAAATGATGGGGTGAGCGCGCGATGGCGCGTGGGATTAGGCGTTTATGCGAGCCATGTAGTAGGTGCTGATGAATTCGCCCTCGCGAAACACCGAATACTTGGCTTCCCCTTCAATTTCAAAGCCAAATTTCTTGTAACAGGCGATCGCTTTGGCGTTGTCACTGTTGACTTCGATTTGCACGCGTTTGATGTTGAGCCAGTTGTCGGCGAGGTTCAGCACGGTCTCAATCAGCTTGCTGCCAATGCCGTGGCCGTGAAATTCATCGTGTACGCCAATACCAAAACTGGCGCAGTGTGCGGTTCTTTCCCGTTGCGAGACTTGCATGCCGATATTGCCGACCACACGGCCATCGACTTCCGCGACAAAACTAAAGACACCTTCTGGCATGGTTTCCAGTCGTTTTTGCCACATCGCGACGGTTGGGTGCGGCAGTTGCAGGGTTTCGCGCTGTGCTTTGGGTTGGGCGTAAATATCGCATAAAGCGCGTGCGTCACTGACTTCTGTGGGTCTGATTAAAATCTCCATGCTTTCCTTCTTTTTATCCGTTATTTTTTAATCAATCTAACTATTTCATGAACAAATGAAAAGCAGGGAATGAGCTTCAGGCGTGATATTCAGGATCGCGATTCAGGGTCATTACTCAGGAGAGATGGTCGAGTGATTTGGCACATTCGACTGTGACCGAGACCAACGCGTGATCGCTGGCAAAACGGTCGGTGTCGAAATGGGGGTTGATCAGGTGTTGGTCTTCAACATGGTAATCGCTCACGAGGGCGATGGGATAATCAGCGTCGCGACTAAACTCGCTCGACAGCAAAATGTAGTCCAACACTTGGCCGGCAGCGCCAGTGTAGTGGGTCGGTTGGCGCTGTTCGTCGCCGCTGTGGCTAAACAGCGTCCAGCTGTCCAACAGATGATAAGGAATCAGAGGACGACAGGTTTCCGGTTGACGAAAACGGTGCGTGGCACGCAGCGCGGCAAACTCCATGCTGCTCAAAACCTGATTGAAATCGCCCATCAAGACGACTGGATGTTGACGTTGCTGTTTGCGCTGGACGATGGCCTGATGCAGCAAATGCGCTTCCTGACCTCGTTGCATTGCCGATTGCCAGCGCCCCTGCAATTCCTGCTGCCACGCATCGACCAAGGTGTCGCCGATCGGTTCATGAAGCATCGGACGCTGCGACTTAAAGTGCACCACATACACATCCACCTGCCCCAGTGCAGGATGATTGAGCGTTGCACGCAGTGGTTTGCGATGAAAATGAAACCCGTCCAGCGATGTCTCGACGGCGGCCACCTCGCTGAGTGGAAAGCGCGACGCAATGCCCACCACCGGCGAGGAATAGATGTAGTCGTCACTGACGTGTGGCGTGTCGATGACCTCGAAATAGGGGTAGCCCACCGCCGCCACTTGATCGCGCAAGGCGTGCGGACTGAACACTTCTTGAAAGCCGATGACATCGGCGTTTAATGTGGTCAGTTTTTGGCTCAGCCAGCGCTGTTTTTGTTGCCATTGCGTCTGCTCATAGATGTTGTTGAACTCATAAAACGCGTTCGGCGGTGCAAGGTAGTTGAATAAATTGGCGGTGGCAAAACGAACTTGCATAAAAACCTCGGGGTTGACTCATCCTGCCTATGCTGCCGTGCAGACGATAGGTTGGAAAAGCGGGATGTGTTACAAAAGGTTACACCGGACCTAAGTTTGGGTAAACTGGCGTTCTGATGAACAAGGATGATAATAATTCTCATGGAAGCAAAGAACTGGCGTACGCCGCAAAACTTTCTGCTGATCATTTCCATTATTGTGCCGATCGCATTTTCAAGCTGGATGGCACTGCTCAACAATTTCGTGATCGAGAAAGCGCATTTTGACGGTGCGGATATTGGGTTGCTGCAAAGCGTGCGGGAAATCCCGGGCTTTTTGTCGTTTACCGCGGTGTTTGTGCTGTTGTTTATTCGTGAGCAACGCTTCTTGGTGCTTGCGCTGGGTATGCTCACGATTGGCACGGCGATCACCGGCTTTTTCCCCTCATTGGTTGGCTTGCTGCTCACCACGCTGTTGATGTCGACGGGGTTTCACTACTTTGAAACGCTCAAGCAATCTTTGTCATTGCAATGGCTGAAAAAAGAGGAAGCGCCGGAGATGCTGGGCAAGCTGATCTCCGTGGGGGCTTTGGCATCGTTGCTGACGTATGGCGCGCTGTGGGTCATGCTGGAGCAATTGCATCTCAGTTTTCAATGGGTTTACGGCATCTCAGGGGGCGTGGCGTTCGCGCTGGTGGTCTTGCTGGCGTTTGCGTTTCCAGAGTTCAAATCAGAAACACCGCAAAATAAGAAACTGGTGCTGAGAAAGCGTTACTGGCTTTACTATGCGTTGACCTTCATGAGTGGGGCTCGCCGCCAGATTTTCACGGTTTTTGCTGGGTTTCTGATGGTAGAAAAGTTTGGCTATTCAGCGGCCGACATCACCTTACTGTTTCTGATTAACTACGTATTCAACTTCCTGTTTGCCAAACGCATTGGCCGTTTCATTGGCGTGGTGGGCGAGCGCAAAGCATTGATGTTTGAGTATGTGGGGCTGATTTTTGTGTTTGTTGGTTACGGTTTGGTGACTGATGCCCATTGGGCTGCCGGACTGTATGTGGTCGATCATCTATTTTTTGCCTTGGCGTTGGCGATCAAAACCTACTTCCAAAAGATTGCCGATCCGGCTGATATGGCCTCGACCGCGGGCGTGGCGTTTACCATCAACCACATTGCGGCGGTGGTGATCCCCGTGAGTTTTGGTCTGCTTTGGTTGGTATCACCTGCTGCGGTGTTTTATATCGGGGCGGGTATGGCGGGCGTGTCGCTGCTGCTGTCGCTCAACATTCCAAGGCAACCTGAAGAGGGCAATGAAGTGCGCGTGTTGCGCTGGAGTTGAAGCCTCGCTCAATCAAAAACCGCCGAAGTTCGGCGGTTTTTTTTGTCAGGACTAATGATCCAGATACAGGTAGTTTTGCCAGCTTTTCATGCGAATTAACACTTTGCGCATGACGGAGATGTGCTCAAAGGTATCCGAGTAAACGGCAATTTCTGCGTTGGTGCCGAGTGGGAGATGGTATTCACTCATGTCATCGGTGATGCGCAGTTTCACCAAGACGCGCCCCTGCGTATTGAGTGCTTGTGTCCCTAGGAGTGAACCGCGGGCCTGAATCTGGCCTTCTGCGATGGCCGGAATCACTTCGACCACTTCCCCTTTGAACACTTTGCCCGGTAGTGCGCGGAACAAAAACTCTGCGTCAAACCCCGGGTACAAGCGTTGCAGCGAGTTTTGGCGGAAAGCGCCGACGTAGAACTTTTCTTCGGTATGAATGAAGGTCATCACCGGTGCCAATGGCAGCGGTACTGCCATCATGCCCGGGCGCAGCGCCAGTTGGGTCACATAGCCATCGGTTGGGGCACGAACCACGGTTTCGCTCAGATTAAACTCCGCTTGAACTAACTCTGCTCGAATGCGCGCGACGGTGGTGTTTTCCCCATCAATTTGCGATTCAAATGCCAGCTTGGCTTCGTTTTCAAATGCTTGAGCCGCCTCATAACCGGCTTGCGCCCCTTTGTACGCTTGGCGGGTGGTGTCGACTTGTTGCGCGGTAAATGCGCCGCGTTTAAAGCCCTTTTCGTAACGTGCGAACTCGCGCTGCGCTTTATCGCGTTCAGCCTGCGCTTTGACCGTGGCTGCGGTGGCTTGTTTGTATTCCGCTTCCAATCTCAACACATCTTGTTCTGCGGCGGCGAGTGCTGATTGTTTCTGAATGACCGCGGCTTCAAACGGAATGGGATCGATTTTGAACAAAATGTCGCCTTTGCGCAGTGGTGTATTGGGTTCCACGTCAACCTCAATCACTTTGCCGCGCACACTCGAAACAATCGGCGTGGTGTTGTACACCTGACCGCCAATGGCGGTGAAAGGGTGGTTGTAGTTCATCAGTAAAATCAGGGTGCCGATCAACACCACACCACCGAGTACCGCTGTGGGGACAGTCCATTTGTTGAGGGGAATCTTAAAAATTTTAAAGATCGCCACACACAGGGCGGTGTAGGTCAAAATGAGTAACAGATCCATCAGCGTTGCTC
Organism: Vibrio sp. Vf1514; assembly: GCF_052076135.1. Classification (NCBI taxonomy): domain Bacteria; kingdom Pseudomonadati; phylum Pseudomonadota; class Gammaproteobacteria; order Vibrionales; family Vibrionaceae; genus Vibrio; species Vibrio sp. Vf1514. Next base: position 85,005 of record NZ_CP197268.1, read on the forward strand.
CTCATTGGGTTCGGCTTTGGCGGCTGTTGGCGCGGATTGTTTGAGCGCTGCCACTTCGGCTTTGAGCGTGTTGATTTCATCAATCAGTTCATCAACGCGGTGATGAATGTCGTGCTGCTCTTCTTGTAATTGGGCAAACCCCCAGCCGCGGTCTTTGCGCCATAACGTGGCCCAAATCCATAAGAACGGCCATAACACGTGCAGCGTGAACAGGCTTACCCAGCCGGACACATGAATGGCGTCTTGGTGGGGATGGCCTCGTTCTTTGGCGATCTCATACGGAATGTCATGAATGACAATGATGCTGTAGAAGATAACCAAGGCAACAAAGATCAATAACCCGAGGGCAAAATAATCTAAAAACATGGTGAAGTCCTTGTAACCAAGTGAAGTGATTTGGCGTTAGTTTTTACATAACGCTTTATTTATATTAAACAAGTTTCCATTACTCATCGGAATATAATGCACTTGAGGAGAGGAGATTGGCCGTGATTTTGGCCGTGGATCACGTTTTGTGGCGCGGCACATTAAAGCAGCACATTAAGGCTGTGCTGCTCTTGATAAGGGACGAAGGGTTATTCGGTACAGACCTGATTGCGGCCGTTGGCTTTGGCTCGGTAGAGCGCTTTATCGGCGCGGTAGAAGGTGCGCTGCGTATTTTCGCCATCGCGATGCAGTGTGACGCCCACACTCACGGTGAGGCCGCGTTCGCCGAGAATGTCTTGCCAATCGAATTGGTAGATACGCTCACGGAAGGCGTCGGCGTGCGTTGCGGCTTGCTCGAGCGTGGCATGTTCTAAAATCACCAAGAACTCTTCACCGCCAAAGCGAACGCAGGACGTGCCGCGAAAACGGAAGTAGCGGGCAATCTCGTTGGACACATTGACGATCGCTTTGTCCCCCACCAGATGGCTTAGTTCATCGTTGATGGATTTAAAGTGGTCGATGTCCACCACCAGAAACGCGAATGATGTTTCATTTAGCAGCAAATCTTTGAGTTTGACATCCAACCAGCGGCGGTTGTGCAGCTTGGTGAGTGGGTCAGTGAACACATCTTGCTGCAACTGAGCCACGGTGTTCTTTTGATTTTCGGTGGTTTCTTTGAGCTCGCGATTTTCCAGCTCCGACAAGATCAGTTTCAATTGCAGCTCAAAGCGTGCCAGCCGGCGTAGCTGAGTTGCACCCAGCTCGCTGATCGGAATTCGTTTCATCAGATCCGATTCAATGCGAAAGCCTTTCTTTTCGTAGTTCAGCGCGGTGCGATACAAGCCTTGGCGTTCACACACATCGCTGAACGCTTCGTACAGATGCTTTTCCAACATCGGCGCGACCAACTTTGGCAAACGCTTTTCGGTCGACTCCAGAATGAAGTTGGAAAAATGCGGCTTGTTGAGCGCGATTAAGCAGTAGGCTTTTTCGATGCGAATCATGTTCGACAGCCAGCTTGAGTGCACATTCCCCAGTGTAAATTGCACGTTGCCTAACATCGACAGCGCTTGTTCTAGCTTGCCTTGTTCACGGTAGAGCTTGGCTTGATAAAGCAGAATTTGCCCGGTCAAGGTTTTGTCGCTGACCAAAATACTCAGCTCTTCGCACTCTTTGATCAAATCGTTGGCCGCGGTAAAGCGGCGCAGGTGCAGATAGCAGGCGAGCATGTAAAGTTTGTAGCGCAGGCGCAGTGAACGACTGGAGATGGCGTGATCGATGCTGTCGATTTTTTGGTAGTAGCGCAGGGCGCGATTGTGATCGCCATACGCGTCACACAAGTTACCCATGCCAAGCACGGCCAGCACGTAATCATCGATGTAGCCTTGTTCGACGGCAATGTTCGACGCTGAAATGTATTCAGTGAGCGCTGCGTTGTAGTCGCCTTGCTCCATCAAGCGTTCGCTGAGGCTGTTTTTCAACGACAGAATCAGTTCATAAGATGTACTGCCCAGCAGCAGTTGCAGCGCCGCGCGCAGCTCTTCGATACTGGTTGACAGTTGGTTCAGTTCGGCGCGGTATTCAGCACTGAACGTGAGGCTGAGCGCTTTTTCTTCCGCGGTTGAAGCCACGTGCTGGCGGACATGATCCCAGAAAATAATCGCTTCTTCACCGGACACGGACGTGGCATCAAGCCCGGCATCTTGAATCTTATTGAGTAGAGCTTCCATACGACTCTTCCTGTGGTGACATCTCTTCGAGTTGTTCGAGGGTAAACGGGAAACTCAGAATACTGTGCAGCGTCACGATGGGCTGTTCGCCGCTCAGCCCTTTGCGTTGCCACGGATAAATCGCGAGCATGTTGAGTAGCGTTTGATAAACCTGCTGGGCTGCGTCGTCTTTTTCGGCCAGCAGCAGTCCCAAACGTTGGCTGCTGAGGCGAGAGAGTAAATCTTGGGAGGCGCACAGCGAATGCACCAGTTCGGTACAGACATCGAGAAAGTGGGCGTCATGGTGCTGAATGACAATCACGGAATGGGTGGCGTGTTGCAGCTCGGCTTTAAACTGCACCATTTGTTCCCACCAATAGGTTTCAGACACCACATTCGACAGGTGCTTTTCCGGATCGTATTCATGTTGCGCGCGAACGCGGTTGATCAGCTTACGGGCGCGTTGTTCCAGTTGGCGCTTTGATGCTCTGGCTTTATCCAAACCGGCACGAATGGTTTGTTCACGTAGCATGGCGGTCGAAAATTGGCGGTATTTGCGAAAGGCGGCCAGCGCTGCGCGAAAATCCCCTTGCTCTTCTGCCACGCGTGATTGTTGGTAGCAAATTTGCGATAGCAACTCGCCATTATCAAACTTGTCGGCAGAGGCTTCGGCGAGTTGCAGCAGCTCGGTCGCGTGATCGAGGTTTTTGCGCAGCAGTTCCAGCCGAGCTCGGCTGATAAATGAGTGGGCTTTCATCCACACTAAATCGTGTTTCACCGCCAACTCGTGCGCGCGCTGGGTGGCTTCTTCCGCATCGCTGAGGCGCTCTAACCCCAGCAGTGCAAGGCCGCGAAAATCCCACACTTCGGCTTGCCAAGTGCGATCGGGATGGCCGCGTAACGCTTCTTCGGCCCCATCAAGTACCGTGAGCATTTCAACGTATTGGTTGAGCAGGTAGAGATCCCATGCCCACAAAATTCGCGCTTTGCCTTCCAGCCAGTGAATGCGCGTGTTATTGGCCACTTTCACCGCGAGCTCGTGAGTCGCACCCGCCAGTTTGTGTTCGTTGGTGATGCGCCACACGTTACCAAGACCAATCAAACATTCGATCAGAATTTCGTTTTCTTCCACCAACGCGGCTTGTTCCAGTGCATTGATCCAGAATTGCTGCGCAGAATAATACTTGGCTTGTCCCCAAAAATGCAGGGCATGTACATGAAGAATTTCCGGCAGGTAATCGTCGGTCTCGAGGCTGTTTTGGTAGGTAAAGGCTTGTTTGATGGTTTTGAGGCCAGCGCGGTAATCCATGTCACACCACAGACAGCGTGACATGATGATCAGCGATTGCAGAATACCGTCAGAAAACTCGATTTGTTTGGCCCGCGTTAAGCATTGCTCCGCCACCGCTAGCACTTGCTGCGGTTCAGACTCGATGCGGTGCCGAAGTTGGTCAATTTCAAGTTTAAGTAGGTACTGGCTTTTATCCAAACTGCATGATCCTTGGCTTTGCGGCTCTGAATGACAGCTTCATTATATGGAGCCGTTCGGTTTTCGCACTCATTACAGCAATAAATTGAGCCGATTGACTAGCTATCGGCACATTTATTGACCTTAGTTCACATTTTTTGTAAGGCAAATCTTTCAAGTGTTTAGGATAAAAGCTCTTTTAATGTTAATGGGTGTTGAGTTAGCCCAAGGTTTTGCGCCGCTGTAAAGCCATGTTTATCCTGATAACACAGATTGTGCCACGCACGGAAAATATCCAGTAATGGTTGTAGCCCGCCCGGGCGCAGTTTTCGACGCGGTTCATTGATGAAGGATTCAAACAGCAGTTGAAACCGTTGCTGATAGAACTCGATTTGACGAATCGAAGCCGATTGCAGCCACTGCTGCGGCTCACCATTGTCGCCGGCCAGGTAGCAAATGCCTTTGTCACCATTCGCTTGGCTGGCAATGGCCCAGCGATCGCGCCACCACCCCATCAGTACGATATTGGTTTTGCTGAACTCGCCCATCGGCTGCCAACCGTGGTCTTCTTCCACGTACATCAAGTCGACGTTGTTGTCGCGAATGCGCGACAGGCACACGCTCAGTGCGGCTGAACGCAACACCGGATCTTGCGGCATGAAAATCGACACCCGTTTGCTTGCTTCGCACATATCCAGCACATGCAAGTAATGAGCGTAGGAGGTGTACGGTGGTCGAATCAACGCCCCTTTGGATGGGTAATGAAACACGGTCAGATTGCCCATCGGATCTTCGACGTTGCCGCGCGCCAGAATGGTTTGATATTTCTGGTCGATGCGTTCACGCAGAATCGGTGACGGATCAGGAACTGGCTGATTGGCTTCTGAAGAGTGTTCACGGGACACAAAACGAGCTGGAAAGCCATACGGATTGTGATCGACGCTGCCCGCAGGCTCTTCTTGCGCTGAGTAATTGACGTGCTGGCACAAAATGTAACCGGTTCGCGCATCGCCGGTTGCAATCCACAACACGCCGTTGTTGCTTTGTGGTTGCAGGGGCATGTAACGGGAGGCGAACTGGAAAGATTCGGCATGGTTGACCCAGCGCGCGTCGATCATCGCCAATTTACGGCGGCATCGACTGGCAACGTGATCGACATGATCGTAGAAGGTTTTGGGATTGATGCTGAGCTTGCGACAGATCTCGCGCACGGAGTAGCCCATAAAGAGCAGGCCGAGCAAGGTCTCTTGAAAGCTGAGTTTCTTGTTGGCACCGGACCATTTGTCCACGAAGGTGGCATGACACTGTTTACAACGATACCGTTGGCGGTCGCCGCTGTAGCCAAAGGCGTGATAGAGGTGCTTGTGGGTATGGACGGACAAGCCAACGTTGGCGCAGTCGTCATTGCGACATGCCGGCAGCCCTTCGCTGTGCAGCTGACGCAGGCGATGAAGTTCGTTGAGCACTTCACGGTTGTTAAGTAAGGGGGGGAAAGCTCCACATTCACGACAAACCATCGATGGACGCTTGGGGTTTGCGCGTTGCAGGACATAACGTTCTGCGTCACTCAGTCCAAAGTTGTCACACGCCAATGTTTTACAAAAGTTGAGTTGCAAACCATCAGCATCCGCCGGTAATTGGTCGTTAGACACGATCGCCCCCTCGGGGTAATTCTGGCAGCCGGCGGTTAAATCCGGCTGCGGAGTGTAAGTCTTCAAATTAGATATTGGTTGCGGTTTCCAGAGCCACTTGCATCATGTCGTGGAATGATTTCTGACGATCTTCTGCGCTCAGTTTCTCGCCACGCAGAATGTGGTCAGATACGGTCAGAATGGTCAGTGCACGTGCGCCGAGGTCGGCGGCAACACCGTAGATACCAGCCGCTTCCATATCAACACCCAAAATGCCAAGGTTTTTCATCTTCTCGAAGATTTCTGGCTCAGGTGTGTAGAACAGATCGGCGGAGAATACATTACCCACTTTGATCGGTACATTTTTCGCACGCGCTTGATTGACTGCGGTTTCCAGCAGATCGTAGTCCGCAATGGCGGCGAAATCGTGGCCGCTGAAACGGATGCGGTTCACTTTCGAGTCCGTAGAGGCACCCATACCGATCACCACGTCCATCAGTTTGACGTCATCGCGTACCGCGCCGCAGCTACCGATACGGATAATGTTTTTCACGCCGTACTCAGCGATCAGTTCGTGAACGTAGATGCTGCACGATGGGATGCCCATGCCGTGGCCCATCACTGACACCTTTTTGCCTTTGTAGGTGCCGGTGTAGCCAAACATATTGCGAACGTCACAAACCTGTTGTACGTCTTCCAGGTAAGTTTCCGCAATGAATTTTGCGCGCAGTGGGTCACCTGGCATCAACACAGTATCCGCAAAATCACCTGGTTGTGCATTAATGTGTGGGGTAGCCATCGTTTCTCTCCAAAGTAGGTCAGTCATCCTATACACCGATACAAATTACGGTTTTTGTTGACTGATGAATCATCTGTTGCGGCAATACTAGCCAGTAACCCCAAGGCTCCTTGAGAGATTTGTCACAAAATGAGTCGGAGAGTGATTGATAAGCTCTATTGATAACTAAATGTGTTGAAAGTGGTAAGGCAATCGATTCGGGAAAACGTTTGATTTATTTGTACAAGAATTTTGTTTGTATAACTCTTGGCGTGTGTGCTATATCTTATACAAAGTTTACGTTTGTATAAGTTGGAGGCCAAGATGGAATCAGCGAGTATTCGTGTTGGGGTCAGTGCTTGTATTCTGGGAGAGAAAGTTCGTTTTGATGCCGGGCACAAGCAAAGTCAGTTCGTCACACAAGAGCTGGCGCCCTATTTTGATTTTGTCTCGGTGTGTCCGGAAGTGGGGATGGGATTGCCCGTGCCGCGCCCGACCATTCGTTTGGTGTCTAACGACGAGCGCATCGCGCTGGTCGAGACCAACAACGTGAGCCGCGATCACACCGATGCGCTGCTGGCGTACTCTGAACACAAAGTGGTGGAACTTGAGCAGCATCAGCTACGCGGTTACATCGTCTGCGCGAAATCGCCCACCTGCGGCATGGAGCGTGTCAAAGTGTATAAACAACATGGTGCTGAAAAAGAGGGCGTGGGGTTGTACACCCAAACCTTAATGCGCGCCATGCCTTGGTTGCCAGTGGAAGAAGACGGCCGTCTGAATGATCCGGTGCTGCGCGAAAACTTCATCACCCGTGTGTTCTGTTTGGATGATTTTTATCGCTGCCTTGGCGATGAACCGAGTGCTGGAAAGGTGGTGGAGTTTCACTCCCGTTATAAATTATCCTTGATGGCGCACCACCCGCTCTCGTATCGAGCGTTGGGCCGTTTGGTCGCCAATGTTAGTCACTATCAGACCGATGAATTTATTCGTGAATATCGCTTGGGGCTGATGCAGGCGCTCAGCCATCGTGCGAGCCGAAAAAACCACACCAACGTGTTGATGCATTTGCAGGGCTACTTTAAGCGCGCGCTCGACCGCCGACAAAAAGCGGAGCTGGCGCAACTGATTCACGATTATCGACGCGGAACGCTGCCTCTACTCGCGCCGCTGACACTCATCAAACACTATTTATCGATGTATCCCGATGCGTACTTGAGCAAACAGCGTTATCTGGATCCACATCCTCAGGAGTTGAAATTACGTTATGGCTTGTGAGCAAACGTTGTACGCCATTCGCGAAGTCTCGGAAATCACTGGCGTCAAACCGGTCACGCTGCGCGCGTGGCAGCGCCGTTACAATCTGGTTCAGCCGCAACGCACCGCGAAAGGCCACCGCCTTTACACCGATGCCGACATTCAGACCATTCGCCAGATCCAAAGCTGGCTATTGAAAGGGGTGTCGATTGGTAAAGTCAGCCAGTTGTTGCAAGGCAGTGGGGGGGACATCGCGAAAAGCCCAGAACTGCATACCGAACTCGAAGAGTGTGAAACACTGTTGAGCGCGTTGGCACAGTTGAATCGCGGTAAAGCCGAGAGTGTGCTGGCGACGGTGATGAAGGAATACCCGCTCAATCACGTGGAACGCCAGTTTCTGCTGCCAGTGGTGGATGCGTTAGACAAAGTCAAAGGGCCGCTGCGGTCGCTGCAAAAAGGGCTGTTTCACAGCATCATGCTCAGCAAGTTATCCAGCATTTTGGAATCGGAAAACAAAGCGGCGCACAAAGGCAAATGCTTGGTGGTCAGCTTTGACCCGACTGGCAGTTTGCTGGCTTGGTTGTGGGCCGTGACGTGGGCCGAGCAAGGCTACAATGTGACGTTTTTAGATGGCGTTGAAGACATGACCGGTTTGGTCGACAACGATGCTTTGGCAGCTTACAACGCGCTGGCGCTGTTTTCTCATCGCGGGTTGGCGGAAAGCCAAATGCAGGCGCAGCAGCGCTTGGCGATGCAATTTGGCGACCGCCTGTTTTTATCGGATGTCCTGCAATCGCTGGTCAATACATAGGAGCACGCAATGAAACTGGTGTGGCTACGGCGCGATCTGCGCTCGGTGGATAACACGGCGCTCAATGAAGCGCTCGCCAGCGATGAAGCGGTGTGCGCGCTGTTTGTGGCGACGCCGACGCAATGGCAACAGCACGATATGGCGCCGATGCAGGCCGATTTCATTCATCGGCGTCTGTTTGCCTTGCAAACCGAGTTGGCGGCGTTGAATGTGCCGCTGCTGTATCGCGAAGTGGCGACGTTTACCGAGGCAGTTGATGCCGTGACCGAAGTGGCGAGCGCGTTACATGCCAATCAGGTCTTGGCCAATCGCGATTATGAACTCAATGAGCAGCAGCGCGATGCACAGGCCGCAGAGCGCCTTCACCAGCAAGGGATTGAATGGCAGTCGTTTGACGATAAATGCGTGATGCCACCGGGGAGTGTGCGCAATAAGCAGGGCGATTATTTTAAGGTGTTCACGCCATTTAAACGCGCTTGGTTGGCCCAATTTTCACCGCCGCGCATTCAAGCCAGCCGCGCCGCGAAGCCTTGGTCGCTTCCCGAGGCGTTGCAATCGCTGCTCTGGTGTGAGTCGCAGCCGTTTACCCACCCGCGTGTCAGCAGCGATGCGTGGCCGGTCGATTTCGACACCATTCGCCGCCGCTTGCGCGCATTTTGCCAAGAGCAGTTGGATGACTACAAACAGCAGCGTGACTTTCCGGCGCAGGACGGCACCAGTTCGTTATCGCCTTATCTCGCGATTGGCGCGTTGTCGCCGCGTCAGTGTATTGCGCGTGTGTATGCAGAATCGGACATGGGGGCGTTGTCTGACGGCGCGCAAACCTGGTTAAGTGAGCTGATTTGGCGCGAATTTTATCAGCACTTGCTGACCTTCGAACCCAAGCTCTCCAAGAGCAAAGATTTTCTAGCATGGGGCGCGCGCCTCACGTGGTGGACGGATGAAGCCAAATTTGCCCGTTGGTGCGAAGGCAACACGGGCTACCCGATTGTCGATGCGGCGATGCGCCAATTGAACCAAACGGGCTGGATGCACAATCGCCTGCGCATGATAGTGGCGAGTTTTCTCACCAAGGATCTGCACATCGACTGGCGTTGGGGGGAGCGGTACTTCATGCAGCATTTGGTGGATGGCGATTACGCCGCCAACAATGGTGGCTGGCAATGGTGCGCTTCAACCGGTTGTGATGGCCAGCCCTACTTTCGTATCTTCAACCCGACCACGCAAGGGGAAAAGTTTGACCCTCAGGGGCGTTTCATTCGCCAATGGGTTCCAGAACTGGCCACGGTGCCAGAGGCGCACATTCATGCCCCGTCCAACTGGGGCGGTGTTAACTCTCTGTTATATCCGCAGCCGATAGTTGATCACAAAGCAGAAAGGGAAGTAACCTTACGCTTGTATAAAGAAGCGAAGGATGATGTGGAGCATGTTGCGTAAGTTATTGGTGTTGGGGGCGTTCGCCGCCAGTTTTGCCAGCCAAGTCTGGGCCGCCACTTATGACTTCCCGATGGAAGGCAGCAGCATGGTCGGCAATACGCAGTATCATGTGATCGACAAAGGGGAAACGTTGGCAGAAATTGCCAAACGGTATGATGTTGGCTTTTTGGCCTTGATGGCTGCCAACCGCGGCGTGGATCCGTTTCTTCCGCAAGAGGGATTTGTCTTGATGATCCCCTCGAAGATTATTTTGCCGAAAGTGCCGTACGAAGGCATTGTCGTCAATCTGGCCGAGCTGCGTTTGTACTACTTCGAACCGGAAACCCGCAAAGTACATATTTTCCCGGTGGGGATTGGCCGCATTGGTCGGGACACGCCAGAAATGGAAACCGTGATCAGTCAAAAACGGCCGAATCCGACGTGGACGCCGCCGCAATCGATTCGTCAAGAGTATTTGGCGAAAGGCATTGAACTGCCTGCAGTGGTGCCAGCGGGGCCAGAAAACCCATTGGGTGAATACGCGCTGCGTTTGGGTTATGGCAATGGGGAATACCTCATTCATGGCACCAACAAAGATTTTGGCATCGGCATGCGCGTGAGTTCCGGCTGCATTCGTATGGATCCGAAAGATATCGAATGGCTGTTCCAACAGGTGCAACGGGGGGAGAAAGTCCGCATCATTAATGAACCCGTGAAAGTGGCGCTGGAGCCCGACCGCAGTGTGTTTGTCGAAGCGCATGAGCCGTTGACGCGCAGCGATGGCAGCAAGAAAGATTTGGCACTGCCGATTGAACTGAGCTGGTGGATGCAAGAATTTAATCAATCCGACGCCAAAGCGCGCGCGGTGATTTTGGCGCAAAACGGCGTGCCCGTTGAAGTGGTGAGCCCCGATTTCTCTTTGCTCGATGGCGAGTGAATGTACGCCGCGGATCGCATGAGTTGATGCGGTCTTCTCTACCGATTCCAAAACAAAAAGAGCCTGCAATGCAGGCTCTTTTCTTAATTCAGCGAGACTTACTTCGTGTAAGACTGAGCGATGTTATCAATACGCTCGTTTGCACGCGCTGCTTCTTCTTGAGCAGCCATGGCTGCATCTGAAGTGGCATTCGCTTTCGACATCATAGCCGCATGGTCACTTTTCAGCGATGCAACTTGATCGCTTAGCTGACTAACTTGGTTGTTCAGTTCATCCAATTTTGCTGTGGTCGCTTCGTCTGGACCTGATGCACAACCTGCCAGTAGAAGTACAGATGACGCTGCAGCTGCGATTAACATTTTGTTCATATCGAACTCCTTGTTTACATTTATCAATTACGCCCTATACATTTTTGTCCATATAGTGACGATTTAAAGTGTAGACACTATTTTAATCTTCGCCTATATCAACAAAGTCAAAATAATCCAAAATTTTATCCAGTAATCAATTAATTGACGAAGGCTCTCACTCCTGAGAGACACGCGTTGATCCGCGCTTCCCCATTTTGCTGCTACATTTAGAATATTTTGTGTGATCTCTATCTATTTGTGCACTATTCGCGCTATCATATCGCGTTTTTTATTTTGACCTTAGCCTTGCGGTGCAAGGCGCTACAACAATATTGGAGAATCCTTTGCAGTTCAAAGATTTAGGTTTAGACAATCGCTTATTGAAAACTTTGGCTCATTTTGATTTCAAGCAAGCGACCCAAATCCAGCAGCAGGCGATCCCTGTTGCCATGGCCGGAAAAGATCTTCTGGCTTCATCTAAAACGGGTTCGGGTAAAACGCTAGCCTTTCTGCTGCCAATGCTTCATAAAGCGTTGAAGACCAAAGCGTTGTCAGCCCGTGATCCGCGAGGTGTTATTCTGGTTCCAACCCGTGAGCTGGCCAAACAGGTGTACGGTGAATTGCGTACTATGCTGTCGGGCTTGAGCTACACTGCCACTCTGATCACCGGTGGTGAAAACTTTAACGACCAAGTGAAAGCGCTGCGTCGTGGCCCGAAATTTATCGTGGCGACCCCAGGGCGTTTGGCCGATCACTTGGAGCACCGTTCTCTGTTCTTGGAAGGTCTGGAAACGTTGATTCTGGATGAAGCCGACCGCATGTTGGATCTCGGTTTTGCGCCGCAATTGCGCCACATTCACAACGCCGCGAAACACCGCCGTCGCCAGACGTTGCTGTTCTCTGCGACGCTGGATCACGCGCAAGTGAACGACATCGCGTATGAGATGCTGAACGATGCCAAGCACATTGCGGTCGGTGGTTCGAACGAGCAACACAAAGACATCACCCAACGTTTCTATCTGTGTGACCATTTGGATCATAAAGAAGCGCTGCTGGATCGCGTGCTGGATGATGCCGATTACCGTCAGGTGATCATCTTTACCGCAACCCGTGATGACACCGAACGTCTCACGGCGAAACTCAACGAACGCAAACTCAAAGCCGTGGCGCTGAGTGGTAGCTTGAACCAGATTCAGCGCAATACCATCATGAGTCAGTTTGAACGTGCGGTGTTTAAGATTCTGGTGACGACCGATGTGGCATCACGTGGTCTGGATATCGCCAACGTCACGCACGTGATCAACTTCGACATGCCCAAACATACGGAAGAGTATGTGCACCGCGTGGGCCGTACGGGTCGTGCGGGCAACAAAGGTGATGCGATTTCGCTGGTGGGTCCAAAAGATTGGGACAGCTTCAAACGCGTAGAAGCCTACCTGAAGCAAGACATTCAATTTGATGTGTTGGAAGGTTTGCAAGGCAAGTTCAAAGGCCTGAAAGTACGTCAGCCTGTGAACAAAGCCAAGCCACAACGTGGCCAAGCGAAACCGCAAGCGAAGAAAGTGGCGAAGAAACCCGTGAAGCGTGATAAAGGGTTCTACGATCACGTGGCTGTGGGCGATACCGTCTTCATTCCGAAGAAGAAAGTGGCGCCGAAAGTCGACGACGAATAAAGCATCAAAAAGCCGCCTTCATCAGGCGGCTTTGTTCTTTTTCAACTACCTTCTGAGAAGGTGGTTTTTTATTGTGCATAATACGGCGTATCAGGGGAATGGCCGTGTGCCTTGGCGTTACACGCGAAAGTAATTGAGTTGCTGTTTCTGCTGTTCGGCCAGTTGTGATAGCTCTTGTGCTGCCGCGGCTGATTGCGTAATGCCGGTCACGTTCTGGCTCACCAATTCATAGATGTTACCCAGATTGCGGTTGATGTCGGAGGTGACTTGATTCTGCTCTTCCGATGCCGACGCCACTTGCGTGTTGACGGCGCTCAGTTCAGCAATTGAGCCGTTGATCTCTTCCAAGGCCGTACTCACCTTCGCGGCCAACGCTTGGTTGTCTTGCAGCATTTTCAAGCTCGAATTCATGCTGTCGTTCGCCATGCCGGATTTATCTTGCAGCTCTTCAATGATGACCTGAATCTCTTTGGTCGAATCCTGCGTGCGCGCTGCCAGCATACGCACTTCATCTGCCACCACGGCAAACCCGCGCCCACTTTCTCCGGCGCGCGCCGCCTCAATCGCTGCATTTAGGGCCAGCAGGTTGGTTTGCTCAGAAATGCTCTGAATCACTTCAATGACTTTACCGATGCGTTCGGATTGCTCTTTCAAGCTGGTCACCACATGGGCGGCATCGCTGAGTTTATCGGTCATGATCGCGTTGGCACGATTGCTCTGTTCGAACATGCTCAGGCTGTTTTGTGCCAGTTGATTGGCATGCTGCGCGGCGCTGTCGGCACGTGTCGCGTTATCGGTGACGCTGCCTGCGGCGATTTCTAACTGATTCACCGCCGAGGCCACTTGTTCCACTTCTTGCTTTTCTTGATCTGAGTTGACGCTAGATTGCGTCATCACCGTGGCCAGCTCGGTCGAGGCAGACGCCACATCGACGCTGATGCGAATCAGCGCATCCACGGTGCTGCGTAGCTGAGACACCGTGGCGTTTACATCGCGTGCCAGTTCCGTAATCTCGTTGTTTCCCTCCTCGTTGGCTTGAATTTGCAGGTTCCCGTGCGCAACTTCGCGTACCGTCTGTTGTAGCTGACGAATCGGCGCCACGATAATGCCCGCCAGCAGCCAACTGCTGACTGCGGCCAGCAATAACACCACAATCAAACCCGCCAACGACATGTCCATCACGCTGTGGTTGTGCGCTTCATTGGCGTGAAGGTCGGTCAGTGCGAGCGTATTGAGTTGGTCGGACAGTGCTTGAATCGCATTCACCATGTCACGCCCCGCATCGCGATACACGTCGGTGGCGCGCTCGTATTCGGCATCAAAAGTCGCAGACACCTGCTGATGGTGTTTGGTGTTCAGCAGCGGAATCATGGTTTGGATGGAATAATCCACGTAGCGCTGCATGGCGCGGCGCAGCTCGGCAATTTCGTTCTCGAGCCCCGCCACTTTGGCCAGCGAGTTCAGGTGCGTGAGGTTTTCGCTTTGGCGCTGCTTGAGCACAGAAGGCAAGGCGTTCACTTCTTCTGGTTGGAACAGGCTGTAAATGGCGCTGATGCGCATGGCGTACGTGTTGTCGATGATGTCGGTCAGTTCATCTTTATGATTGACCAGTGTTTCGGTCGATTGCGACATGTCGCGAAACGCTTGTTTGAGCGTGGTGGTGCTGTAGCTGATCCCTGAAATCAGCAACAACATGGTGATAAACACCGGTACTACAACTTGCAGCTTGATCGACAAACCGCTCAGTAACTGGCGCATGGTGATCCTCTTCTGAAATATTGGGGAGAAAATAATTATCATTTTTATGAATAGCACCCCAGATAATATCTGCTAACTATAAGATTTCAATCGGATTTTTAACTGACTTATGCTTTTCAGTTCTAGCGGCTAAAGGGGAAATATGAACCTTTTCAATGCGTTATAAAAAACGGTGTTTCATGGTATCAATGTGCGAGCGTGAAATGTTTGATTTTGCGAATGAAACAGGGACAAACCAGAGAGTTTTTCTCCGCTGCAAATATTTCAACCTGTCATCGACTTTTCAATGAACTGAAACACAACTGTCATATTCGAGGCCTAAAGTGACCCTCGTCCAAGTGAAACACAACGGCAATAAAGCCACTTAAGGAAATTGTGATGAAAAAGACAGTAATCGGTGCAATCGCTCTTCTAGGCGCTCTAGCAGTTAACCCAGTTTCAGCAAAAGAGACCATCTCTGCAGTGGGTTCTAGCAGTGTTACTCCACTGATGGAAGTTTTCTCTGAAACATACATGAAGACAAATTCGGAAGTGTTTATTGAAGTGCAAGGCCCAGGTTCATCTGCAGGTGTCAAAGCGGCGAAAAACGGCAGCGCGGATATCGGCATGTCTTCTCGTAATCTGAAGGATTCAGAGAAAGAGCCAACCTTGGTTGAAGAAGTGATCGCTCGTGACGGCATCGCGGTTGTTGTGCACCCAAGCAACACAGTGAAAGGCCTGACCGCAGAACAAGTATCAGAAATCTACAAAGGCGACATCACCAACTGGAAACAAGTGGGTGGTGAAGACAAGCCAATCGTTGCGATTACTCGTGACACAGCATCGGGTACACGCGGTGCATTCGAAGAAATCATGGAACTGAAAAAGAAAATCTCTGGCAAAACAGTTTCTGCCATCTCTCAGCGCGCGCAAGTTGCTAACGGTAACGGCGGCCTGAAAACCATGGTTGCTTCTAACCCATACTCAATCGGTTATATCTCACTGGGTACAGTAGATGGTTCAGTACACGCGCTATCGATCGATGGCACGCCAGCAACCGTAGAGAATGTGAAAGCAGGTTCTTACAAAGTCGCTCGCCCATTCTTGGTGCTGTACAAAGAAGGCAAACCATCGGCTGAAACACAGAAATTCCTGGATTGGATGCTGTCTGACGAAGCGCAAAAGATTGTTGCTTCTCACCACTACATCCCTGTGAACTAAGAATCCCATTTAATCAGTTTGCTCAGCCCGCTTGATTAGGGCTGAGCGCTTTCAATCCACCTCGACTCGTTCGACAAGTGAGATGAATATGACCATCGCGACAAATAGTGACCAGCTTATGAACAGTGCAAAGACGCAAGCAACAAAGCGCGGTTTACGCGCTAAAAAGCGTATCGACTGGAAAGAGCGCCTCTTTCACGGTTTGTTTTTAACCAGTGCAGTCATCGGTATTGTATCGCTCGCCGTGATTGCCTACTTCATTATTCGAGAAAGTATCCCTGCTTTCCAAGAAGCCGGCATTACGGGTATCGTTTTAGGCCAAGATTGGCTGCCACCAGCACTGTACGGTGTGGCGACGATGATCGTCGCGTCAGTGGTGTCGACCTTTGGCGCCGTGATCGTGGGCGTACCGGTTGGTGTGCTTACGGCCATCTTCATTGCGGAAATCGCGCCTAAACGTGTGGCTGATGTGATTCGCCCTGCGGTGGAACTCCTGGCGGGTATTCCTTCGGTGGTCTACGGCTTCTTTGGCCTGGTGATTATCGTGCCACTGATTCAAAACATCTTTCAGGTGCCAGCCGGTAACACTATTCTGGCGGGGATCATCGTCCTTGGCGTGATGATTCTGCCAACGGTGATCACGGTATCGGAAACCTCGATTCGCGCGGTGCCAAAAACCTACAAAGAGGGGTCTCTGGCGCTGGGTGCATCCAACATCTACACCATTTTCAAATTGCTCGTTCCTGCGGCTCGTTCCGGGATTATGACCGGTGTGATTCTGGGGATCGGTCGTGCATTGGGCGAAACCATGGCCATCATCATGGTGATGGGGAACGCGCCAGCGATGCCTCAGGGCATTCTGGACTCAGCGCGTACCTTGACCGCAAACATTGCGATCGAAATGTCGTACGCCAGCGGTGTGCACGCCAATGCGTTGTACGCGACCGGTGTGGTGCTTTTGGTGTTCATCATGATGTTGAACGCGGCACTGCTGTACCTGAACCGTGAGAAAGCGAGGTAATGACGATGGATCGCGCAAAACTAAAACAAGTTCGTGAATTGAAAGACAACGTGCTGCGCAGCTTCATTTGGCTCGCTGCGGCACTGACGGTTGGATTCCTGTTCTGGATCATCTGGTACATTCTGTCGAATGGCTTGCAGCATGTAGACTGGAACTTCATTACCGACAACTACACGCGTACGGGCGATGAGCACGGTATCTTCCCGATGATCGTCTCAACCATCTACATGGTGATTGCATCGATTGCAGTGGCGGCGCCACTTGGCATCATGACTGCGATTTACCTGACTGAATATGCCAAAGTGGGTAGCCGACTGGTGAAAGTGATTCGCTTCTGTACCGAATCGCTGGCGGGGATTCCATCAATCATCTTCGGTCTGTTCGGTATGACGTTTTTCGTGGCGATTCTGGGCTTTGGCTTCTCGATTCTGTCGGGCGCATTGACCTTGAGTATCCTGATTCTGCCGGTGATTATTCGAACCACAGAAGAAGCGTTGATGGCGGTGCCACAAACGTATCGCGAAGGCTCTTACGGCCTTGGCGCATCAAAAATCTATACTATCTGGCGTTTGATTTTGCCAAGCGCAATGCCAGGTATTATGACGTCAGTCATTCTCAGTATCGGTCGTGTGATCGGTGAATCGGCGCCGGTCTTTTTGACCGCAGGTATGGTTGCGCGTATTCCGGACTCCTTGATGGATTCAGGCCGTACGCTGACTGTGCACTTGTACAAGCTGACCACTGAGCTGTTTACTATCGAAGAGTGGAATCAGGCATACGGTACAGCGACCGTCCTGATCGTCGTCGTGTTGCTCATCAACATGTTTACCAAATTGATCGCGAAGCGATTCAATACGGCGACTTACTAAACCGACACGACTGACAGAATTTACGAGATAAAGACAATGAACAAATTTAGCATTGAAAACCTGAACCTGTTTTACGGTGAGAACCAAGCGCTGAAATCGATCAACCTGCCGATTCCTACACGTCAGGTGACTGCGCTCATCGGCCCGTCTGGCTGTGGTAAATCAACCTTATTGCGCTGCTTAAACCGCATGAACGATTTGATTGAAGGCGTCAAAATTACCGGCAAACTGACCATGGATGGCGAAGATGTGTATGGCAACGTCGACGTGGCTGACCTGCGCATCAAAGTCGGCATGGTGTTCCAAAAGCCAAACCCATTCCCAATGAGCATTTATGAAAACGTGGCTTACGGCCTGCGTGCTCAAGGCGTGAAAGACAAAAAACACATCGATGAAGTGGTGGAGCGTTCACTGCGCAGCGCCGCGCTGTGGGACGAAGTGAAAGACCGCCTGAAGTCGCACGCGTTCGGCTTATCAGGGGGTCAGCAACAGCGTCTGTGCATCGCGCGCACCATCGCGATGGAGCCGGATGTGATTTTGATGGACGAACCGACCTCGGCACTTGACCCCATTGCGACTCATAAAATCGAAGAGCTGATGGAAGAGCTGAAAAAGAACTATACGATCGTGATCGTCACGCACTCCATGCAGCAGGCGCGCCGAATTTCAGACCGCACCGCGTTCTTCCTAATGGGAGAGCTGGTTGAGCACAACGACACCCAAATTATTTTCAACCAACCACAAGATGACCGCACACGAGGCTACGTGAACGGTGACTTCGGTTAAGTGAAAGAACCTGATTATAACTATAAGCGATGGTAACTTTGCCCCTCTTTATGAGGGGCTTTTTTGTTGGAACTTCATCTGGTACATGTTCTTGTCGGCGATGTGGACCAGTTGGTTGATGTCGAGCGCATCGTAAGGAAAGCGGCTCACGCCGATGCTGGTGCTGAGCGGGTAGGACTCAAGGCTTGGCAACTGAAACGCCGCGTCAAAACATTCCATAATCAGGGTTTGCATGCCCGCCAGATCGTCGGGGTCGACGCTGTCGAGAATGATGGCAAACTCGTCGCCGCCCATGCGAAATACCCAGTAATCGAACGTCGGAATGTGCGCCAGTCGATATGCAACTTGCTTGAGCACTGAATCGCCGGCTTGATGACCGAGTGTATCGTTAATGGCTTTAAACCCGTTTAGGTCGAGTAACAGCAGCGAAAATGACTGCTGTACGGTGTAGCGTTTTAGCGCAGCAAACATCGCCAAGCGGTTCGACAACCCGGTGAGTGGGTCGGTCAGCGCCAGCAATTTATGAAAACGCGCTTCTGCGTGCAAAATGTAACTGACCAAACCGATGCAGGCGAACAGCACAAACATCAAGGCAAACTGAATCTGAGTCAGCCAGTACGCTTGCTGTTTTTGGTGCAGGTAAATCGGGCTTTGAATCTTAAAGTTTTCGTTGATGTAGCTGATGATGCGCTGATAAAGCTGCTGCGATTGGGCCTCAAAGCGCGCCATCGAGGCTTCGTCTTTGGCAGCCATCAAATAGGGCTCCAGCATTTTAAAATCGTCAAAGGCCCGTTTAAAAAACGGGTAGGTGCCTTCTAACCCCATAAACCCCTCGGCTTCACGGCTGTTGAGGATCACGTCAAAGCGGCTCCATGTCAGCTCGTATTTGAGCCACACGCGCGCCATCTTCTGCTCGGAATGGATCGCATACGGCGATTCCGCAATCATCTCGGTAAACTCTTTGGTCAACTGAAACAAAAACCACGTCGCCTGATTTTGCTGGTCGCTGTACGATCGCGCGAGATCGCGCGTGCTGCTGAGGGTGTACAGATTCGCCACGACCAGCAGCGCAGAGATGAGGATCAGCAATGTTTTTGCACGGTAGACCCAAGGGTGGAGGGCCTGACTTTGTATCGGTTTAATCATGCGTGTGAATCAATATCTCTTTAATCTGCCACACCATTTGGGTGTAGTGCATCGGTTCGTCTATTTGCGGATAAGCGCTGAGGTTGTAGACCAGCCAGAACGGGCCTTTGTCTCGCACGCGCATCGGTTTACCATCCAAAAAGTAGGCCACAATCGGGTTGTATTGCTGCACATCGTCTATGGCAATATTAGCGGCGTAATCGTTGAGTGCGATCAGCGACACCGACTCAGCGTTCTCGACCTTGAGATACTTGAGTAAATCGGTCAGCGTAAAACCAGTAAAGGTGTGCGGTTCGGTCAACCAAGGGACGTGTGTGGTGAAGGCATTCACCGGCAGCGCTGACTGCAACTGCACCAGCGTCATGGTGTGTGGCGCGTGCTCACCCACTTTGACGGTGATCTCGACCGCGGCACTGTGGACGCTATACAGCAGCAACCAGATGAAAGACAGGTGCCTTATCATAAGGAATTCCCTCTGCGGGTGATGGTTCGAAGTTGTGGTGCTGTTTAAAGTATAAGGCGAGAGTTTGAGCAATGAAATGAATTATTGACTAAATGATTAGTTTAACTGATTGGTTCAGATAGCGAACAAAGAAAAGGCTTCCCAGTGGAAGCCTTTTCGCGTGTGGCGTCGAGAGCGACGTCAAACGATGGGTTAGAAAATCAGGTGGGCAACACCCACAATCACCGGCAGGGTGATCAGCGTGC
Source organism: Vibrio sp. Vf1514 (assembly GCF_052076135.1). Lineage (NCBI taxonomy): Bacteria > Pseudomonadati > Pseudomonadota > Gammaproteobacteria > Vibrionales > Vibrionaceae > Vibrio > Vibrio sp. Vf1514. The sequence continues at coordinate 104,949 of NZ_CP197268.1, forward strand.
GTACGATGAAGATGATGAACAGTTCCAGAATGTTGACTGGAATACGGCTGCCCAACATCAGCGCGCCCACTTCTGACATGTAAATCAGCTGAGTGACCGACATGGCTGCCACAACAAATCGGGTCATTTCATTGTCGATTGACGCGGCCAGAATCGATGGAATGAACATATCTGCAAAACCAACCACCATGGTTTGTGATGCTTGGACCGCTTCGGGTACACCCAGCAGCTCAAGGTAAGGCACAAACGGTTGGCCCAGCACCGAGAAGACCGGTGTGTATTCTGCCACGACCAGCGCCATGGTTCCCAAGCCCATCACCACCGGCAGTACGCCGAATACCATGTCAACGGCGTTACGAATGCCTTCACCAAATACGGATTTCAGGCAGTCTACTTTGCCCGCTTTGGTCAACGCCAGTTCCATCCCCCAAGAGAAAGAGGAGTGGCCTTCTGGCACGGCATCTTGATCTGGGTTTGGCTTGCTGCCATCGATGTAGGTGTCTTTCTTCCAGCTGAGTGGGGGCAGACGCGGAATAATGATCGCCGCGACAAAACCTGCCAAACAGATCGCTGCGTAGAACGGCAGGAACAGGTGCTCAAGCTCAACTTGCGCAATCACGACCAAACTGAAGGTGATGGAGACCGCAGAGAAAGTGGTGCCGACCACCGCCGCTTCACGCTGCGTGTAGAATTTGTCTTCGTACTGTTTGCTGGTCAGCAGAATACCGACACTGCCATCGCCAAGCCATGACGCAACACAGTCAATCGCACTGCGACCGGGCAGGTTAAACAGCGGACGCATTACTTTACTCAGCAGCGCGCCCATGAGTTCCAACAAACCAAAGTTCAGCAGCAGCGGCAGCAGCAGGCCTGCAAAAATGAACACAGAGAATAGGGTTGGGAGAAGGCCTTCCAACACCAAACCCCCGGTGTTCTCTTCCCAAATCGCTTTTGGACCGATTTGGAAGAATGTCATGATCACCGCTGCACCACCAATCACACGCACCAGCAACCAGACCCAAGTTGGGTTAAACAGGCTGTTTAAAAAGCCACTTTGCGTGATGAATGCCGGTTTGAAAACTTTAGTCAAAACGGAGGCAACCGACATAAATGCGATGATGGCGGTCACGATCGCGACCAGGCTGTCACCAAACAGCGCTTGGATGGATTTCGCCAGAATGGCCACGGGGATGGTCAATGAACCGTCGTAGCTGATTGGCGCCATAAATAGAAAGACCCCGACCAGTGACGGGATCAAGAACATCCAAAAACTGCCGGAAGTGTTCGTCTCTGCCGGGGATTCTAAGGTTTGAGCATTATCTTGCATTACTTCTCTCGTGTGACTACTAGTCAATTAAATCCAAATCCCTGGCATATTAATTCACTAAACATCCGTATTTACTCATGCGTGCAAGAATATCCAGTTTTTAATGGCTCTGCAATACTATTCATTAAAAAGGGCTAAGTATTCATTCCATTGCACTGCGAGATGTGCAAATCATAGTGATTTGTTTTGCCATTGTTACACTGGTTAATTATTTGTTTAAAACGCTTTGTGTTCTTTGTGTGATCGCGGGCACAGAGTCGTCGGCTTTTATGAAGAGAGAAAACAGGAGTGGCGGTTTTATCGACAAAACGGACAGAAAAAAGCCCTCAAGTTGTGAACTCAAGGGCTTTATGAGGGATGGATAATTAATGCAACGTTATGAGGCGGGCAGTTCAGCGCTCTGACGGCTTTCAATTTCCGCCAAGCTGGCGCTCAGCGCGGCTTCAAACTCGCCATAGAAGTGGTATTCACCCACCAGTTGAACGATGCCCGCGCGGCGTAGTTTCTGAGTGACGCGAGGGTTCGCGCCGGAAATCAGCACTTTAACGTTTTTCTTCTGGAAGCTCTCAATGATCTCTTCCAGCGCCTGTAAACCGGTGATATCCATAAACGGCACCCATTTCAAGCGGATAATAAGGATTTCCGGTGTCTCTTGAATGGTGCTAATCACCCGCTCAAACGTTTCAGCAGCCGCAAAGAAGAAGGGGCCTTCCAGCGCGTAAACGGCAATTTCACGTGGTAGTTGCGACAAGTTGTGTGTGCGCAGCTCACTACCCAAGTCGTGGGAAGTACTGGCTTTCACTTCCACGCTGGATGCCATCCGTTTGACGAAGTGTAAAATCGCAATGATGACCCCAATGTTCACGGCCACCACTAAATCAGCAAACACGGTCAGGCCGAACGTCAGCAGCAAAATCACCACATCCGCTTTTGGTGCGCGTTTTACTAGCTTAATAAAGTGAGGTGCTTCACTCATGTTCCACGCTACCACAAATAAGATGGCGCTTAACGTTGCCAGCGGAATGTTGACGGCCAGTGGCGCAAGTGCCAGCAAAATGATGACCAAGGTCGCAGCGTGTACCACACCCGCAATCGGGCTGTTCCCACCATTACGAATGTTGGTTGCCGTCCGCGCAATGGCGCCCGTTGCTGCGATACCGCCAAACAGAGGTGCGACGATGTTCGCTAAACCCTGACCAACCAGCTCTTGGTTGGAGTTGTGCTTGGTGCCAGCCATGCCATCGGCCACGACGGCCGACAACAGCGACTCAATCGCGCCCAGCATTGCAATCGCAAACGCAGGGCCAATCAACTGAATGATCTGTGAGAAGGTGATGTCAGGAATCGCCAGTTTGGGTAACCCTTGTGGAATCCCGCCAAACGCAGAACCAATGGTGCGTACGCCATCGAAACCAATGGTGTATTGCAGTGAGGTCACGACCACCAAAGCCAGCAGTGGGCCTGGAATTTTATTCAGTTTTGGAATTTTCGGACCGCCAATCACCAGCGCCAAAGAGAACACCGCAAGCAGCGTGGTGGTGAGATCAAACTGTGGGAACGCATGAAAAATGGCGATCAGCTTTTGGTGAAAGTGTTCACCGTGAATGGCCGGTAAACCAAAGAATTCTTGCCATTGACCGACCCAGATGATGACACCGATACCACTGGTAAAGCCGACAATCACCGGCGCTGGAATATAACGAATGATGCTGCCCAGTTTGGCAACACCGAGGATCAGAAGAATGACCCCGGCCATCATGGTGGCAATTTGCAAACCGGCCACACCGTATTGCGCCACGATGCCGGCAAGAATGACGATGAACGCGCCCGTTGGGCCGGCGATTTGCACACGTGATCCCCCAAACAGGGACACGATGATACCGGCAATAATCGCGGTATAAATGCCTTGTTCTGGTTTCACTCCAGATGCAATGGCAAATGCCATCGCCAGTGGCAGCGCCACGACCCCAACGATCAATCCTGCGCTGATATTGGTGATCCATTGTTTTGGCTTAAGTAAACCCGCTTTATAGGATTCATAGATGGCAAACATAAACGATTACCTTATTAACGATAGGGAATTGGAAACCCGGTGGATTCTACGCTCATTTTGGTCCCTGTAAAGTGGGATCCATATCACTAACCTGATGAGTGGGATATTGTAATGCATGATTATTAAATATGTGAAATATCAGTACATTAACCTTGATTTATCCGTTGATTTACCTCGGTGTTACTTATGTTGTGATTCAATTATCAGAATAGGCGACTGAAAACATAGGATGGGGCACATTCTGCCAAAGTGATGGTCCGCTTCAGGTGATGATTAAGGTATAGTGCGGCCCCTTTTAGTCAGTTGTAACGGACATAACATGAGAAAAAGTTGGCTTCCGATTCCTTTGATTTTACTAACGCCGCTGGTGCTGTTGGTGTTAGTGGTGGCCGCGGGGGTATACCGGTTTTCACTGTCTGATGAGCAAATTCTGTCGAAATTTCCTGCTCAACCATTAAAAGCGGACCCCATTGTGGCGCGTCTGTTTGATCTCCATGTCACCACGCCGCTGACGATTCCGGTCCCCGAAACGGTCAGCTTTGCGCTGTTGGATCGTTGGGACGAGACGCAGCGTTGGGTGATGGGGGATTACGATTCGGGCAGTGAACGGGGGCAAGTGGCGCTTGATACGCATTCGCTGGTGGCCGTGAAAGGCCAAGAGCAGCGCCGTGGTTACGCGGGCATCATTCGGGTGTCGAATCAGGGCTCCGGTGTGATGAGCTATCTGGCACTGTTTCAGTACGATGAATTGCGTCTGCGCATGGTGATGGTGAGCAGCGAATGGCTGGGCGATCGGGTTGAGATACAATCTGTTACACAAGAAAATGCGCAACTGAATGTGTCACTTCTTACGCATGAGGCGGGGGAAGCGTTTGCAAATACACCGACAAAATTTGTGTCTATACTATTTCTGATATCGCAGAAATATCAATTAATTCAACAATGATCTGCACTTGCTAGGGCAACGGGTTGAGAAGGCGTCAGGACGGTATTTTCGTTGAGATAACGCTGTTAATCAGTATGTGGTTCGATTTGAGCATGTGCACCAGGTTTATTATAATCTGCCAAGCTGAATGAATTCATACCAAAACGGAGTTTTATCATGATTATCAAGCGTTTCTTTAAAACCAAAGATGAGGTGGAAGTGACATTTGAACTGGATGTGCCACCACAGGCCTCGAAAGTTGAAATTGTCGCCGATTTTCTGAACTGGCAACCGGAGCCGATGAAGAAAGTGGCCAAGAGCAGCACGTTTAAGTTCAAAACTCGCTTACCCAAAGACGCTGAATTTCAGTTCCGCTACTTGCTCGATGCGCAAGAGTGGGTGAACGATTCCCATGCTGACCAATACATTCCGAATGGATTTGGTGAGGATAATTGTCTGGTTAAGACCTCTCAATGAACCGAATGGTCAAAATTGACCGGTTAGCAAGTTAAGTGCTTGCTTAAGTTGCATATTTATTAAAAATTAAGGCACTTTGGTGCCTTTTTTAATGGTTCTTTGACATATCACAGGTGACAATTTGATAAGAAAGTCTTACTCTTTGACCTCTTTTAACATTATCCACAGGTTAGATTGTGCTACCCAAGTCTCTATTTTTGCGATTTTCCGAGCTCTCAAAGCGTAAGAAAGCAACAGTTGTAGGTTTACCTCTACTGGCAGTGGCAGCCCTCTCATCCTCACTCAGCAATCCGTCGTACCCACGTAAAATTGAATTGTCGATTCCTGAATCGCACATCGTGGAGTCGATTCTGTCGGAAACGACCGAACCGCGACAATCGTACCCGGATTACGAGTATGAGATTAAATCTGGCGATAATCTGAGCACGATCTTCAATCAGTTGGGCTTTAGCTACCAAGAACTGATGAAGATTATGGAAACCGACTTAAACTACCTCGCGCTCGACACCCTCAAGCCTGGTAACGTGCTTCGTTTTTGGCGTAGTCAAGACGGACGTTCATTGGCGAAAATGGAGCTGAAGTTCAGCTTGGTTGAACGCGCGGTGTATGTGCGAACGGACGATGGCAGTTTTGAGTTCAAGGATGTCAAAATCCCGGGTACATGGAAAGAATATCCGCTGATTGGTGAAATTCAGGGCAGTTTCTCACAGTCAGCGAACCAACTGGGGTTGGGCAGTTCAGATATTGATCAGATTGTGACGCTACTGAAAGATAAAATTAATTTCGTGCGTGATGTTCGCGCCGGCGACCGCTTTGAAGTGGTGCTGTCGCGTCAATTCGTCGGTGATCAACTGACGGGAAATAGCGAAATTCAAGCCATTAAGATTTTCAGCCGCAGCAATGATGTGACGGCGTATCTGTATAAAGATGGTCAGTATTACGACAAAAACGGTGAAAGTCTGCAGCGCGCATTCCAGCGTTACCCCACCACGGGGAAATGGCGTCTGTCATCGGGCTTTGATCCGAACCGTCGTCATCCGGTGACCGGGCGCATTGCGCCGCACAACGGTACGGATTTCGCGGCACCAACCGGAACCCCCGTGGTTTCGACCGGTGATGGTGTGGTGGTAATGACACGAAATCACCCGTATGCGGGCAATTACGTGGTGATTCAGCACGGCAGCACTTACATGACGCGTTACTTGCACCTGAGCAAAATTCTGGTGAGTAAAGGGCAGAAAGTGTCGCGCGGCCAGCGGATTGGTCTGTCTGGCGCAACCGGTCGAGTGACCGGCCCACACATTCACTATGAGTTGATCGTGCGCGGTCGTCCGGTGGATGCGATGAAGGCCAATATCCCTATGGCCAATTCGGTGCCGAAGAAAGACATGGCGAACTTCACCGCCCGTCGCAACGAGCTAGACAGAATGCTGGCTCACCAAGAAGGATTGCTGGCGTCGACCAACGCACAGGCAACGCCAGAAAGTTAAACGAAAGGCCCTGTTTTCAGGGCCTTTTTTATGCGCGGCGCGGCTGCTGAAGTGCCAACCATTGCTGCACAATTTTGACTGGCGTTTCGGGTTTGGCAAAGAAGTAACCTTGGATCTGGTCACACCCCATCGCATAGAGCTTATCGAGCGCTTCTTGGCTCTCGACCCCTTCCGCAATCAAGTCCACATTCAACTGTTTGGCCAACTGAATGATGAGCCACACCACGCGTTCTGCCGTTTCATTGCACAGCATATTGCGAATGAAGGTCGCATCAATCTTGATGCAGTCGATCGGGTAGCTGTGAATATAATTCAAACTCGAATAGCCGGTACCAAAATCATCCAATGCCACGGTGAAACCGAGTTCGCGCAGTTTATCGAGGATATATTTCACTTCCGTGGTTTGCGACAGCAGCACGGTTTCGGTCAGCTCAATGGTGAATTCTCGCGGCTCGAATCCGTATTGGTTGAGCGTTTGCATCAAGTGAGTCAGGTAACGGGTTGAATTGGTCAGCTCGTGGGCGGAACAGTTGAGGCCGAGTTTGACCTTGTAGCCAAATTGGCGTTCCAAGTCCGCTTTGGCTTGGCACGCCAGTTCGACAATTTTCTCACCCAACTCAATGATCAGCCCCGATTGTTCCGCCGCGTCAATGAATTCCATGGGCGAGACAAAGCCCAATGAAGCGCTATTCCAGCGCGCCAGCACTTCAAAATAGTGCCACTCTTTTTGGCGACGATGAACAATGGGTTGCACCACCACGTAGATTTCAGAATCGGCCATCGTGGTTTTATCCAGCTCGCTGCGCAGCGCATCAATCACCTGAGTGCGACGGTGATACTGGCTGCTCAAATGGGTGTCGTAGCAGCGAATTTGACTGCTGCGACTCTGCTTACAGTCTTTGAGTGCGAGGCTGGCGTTAAGAATCAATTGGTCTGCGGTGATCGGTTCGTGCGATTTTTTGGCGATGCCAATGCTCAACCCGACTTTGATGCGGTGCGACGGGTCAAAATAACCTTGGTCAAGTTTATCGAGAATCGCACGGCAGATCTTCAATGGGTCGTTAGAGAAGGTGATGAAGGCAAATTCGTCCCCTGCGATACGAAAGGTGAGGTTTTCTTCACGCACGCACTGCAAAATGGAGTTGGCGACGAATTTGATGATTTGGTCGCCGATGTAATGGCCGTACAAGTCATTGATTGATTTAAAGTTATCAATGTCGAGATAAGCCAACGTAAACGGTTCGCTGCTGGTTTCAACCAAGCGTTCCAACTTGTCTGACAGGTAGTTCCGGTTCATCAAATTGGTCAGGTTGTCGTGTGAGACTTCGTAACTCAGTTGATTGACCAAGCTTTCCGAGCGCTCCGACAGCCATTTATTACGCAAGCTGTGGACGATGATGCGTGCCAGAATGCGATGGTACTCGATCACCGGGTCTTCATCGTGGACGGCTGTGGTGAATGTGGAGATCAAGATCCCCAGCACTTCGCCACTTTTGCTGCGCAGGGGAATGCCGATGTACGCTTCAATGTGGTGATCATTGAGAAAATCGTCGTACGGAAAAATCTTGGTGACCTGGGAGGGAAACAGGCAATACTCCTGCTTTGATTTCGAGACTTGTTCGCAGGGCGTGCCTTTCATCTGATAGCAAACCCCCTCTTTCAGCTCACGATCCGCGACGTAAGCGATCGTATGAGCCTTGTAATGGGATTTATCGAGTTCAATGATGCAGGTACAAAAGGAGTTGAAGTGGGTATGCAGCACGTAGGTGGCCCGGTCCAGCAACGCTTTCCCGTCCAACAAAATTAACTCATTGATTGTATCCAGACTAACTGCATCTCTAGCCAGTGATGTTGTAGTCATAATCCAGCACTCACGTTGTGATTGATCTGTATGCCGAGAACTAAGGAACAGATCTCATAATATGCATTTTGTTACTATGGTAGATTGTGCTGGTTTTTTCCACCGAGGGTCCTTACGACTTTAGGTGTATAGCCAAGAATGGCTTTCTAGAACAATGGGTTATTCGGCGACATAACATTGGTACTTTCTTGTACATCAAACATATCGTACGGTTTATGCGCTATCGCCATCTTGTGAGTGCGCTAATTTCTCTTTGAGGAAGTTGAGAAACAGGTGCGTGCGCGTGTGTTGGTAATCGAGCTTGGGATAGTAAGCAAACACCGTGGCTTGATCGATGGTGATGTCTGGCAGAATGCGCACCAAGGTGCGTTGTTTCAGCTCTTCTTTCAGCATCACGTGATTGGACACCACAATCCCCATGCCGCATTTGCCCGCATAAAACAGCGCTTCTGGGTTGGTGGTGGCGAAGTTGCCCGATAAGGTCAGGCGTTTATGGTTGTTGGTTTTGACTTCGCGACTGGTTTGCTCGCCCCAGCACAGCACGTTGTGCTGCGTCAGATCGTGCAACGTCGATGGTGTGCCATGGCGCTGTAAATACTGCGGTGACGCGTAAAAGCCCGCTTTGTGGACAAACAAGGGCGTGGCTTTGAAGCTCAGCGAATTGAGCTGATCGATTTCGCGACTAATAAAGAGATCGAGATGCAGCTCTGGCAACTGGCCGGGCGTGGTGGTGGTGAGCTGAATGCGAATGTCTGGGTAGTGTTGCAGAAACTCATCGACATATTGCATCAGAAACTTGGAACCGACAGCGAGCGTGGCACCAATCTTGAGTAAGCCTGCCGGGCTTTGATTGAGTGAGCGCGTTTCATCAAGCACGGATTGCCAGCTTTCCAGCTGCGCTTTGGCGCGTTCGTAAAACAGCACACCGGCTTCGGTTTGCGTCACCGAACGCGTGGTGCGCTTTAGCAGTTGCACGCCGATGCGCTCTTCGAGCCAATGAATGCGTTTACTGACCGCAGAGCTGGTGGTGTTCAATTTACGAGCGGCGCCATTAAAGCTGCCTTCTTCCACCACGCGAATGTAAGTTTTTGCGCTTTGTAACCAATCCATCGTCTCTCCTGCTTGTTCCGGTTTGGAACTAATTCATTTCCTGAAAGCGTCATTATCAAGTGTAGGTTACCAATATACACTGCGCTTATGAACAGAGAAGCACAACATTCCTTTAAAAAAACACCCATGCTGCTGGCGATGATGATCATCGCTACCGGGCAAGTTGGGGTGGCCATTTACTTGCCTGCACTGCCAATGATTAGCCAAGATTTACAGGTCGATCAAGCCAGTGTCCAGATGCTGGTTACCTTGTTCTTACTTGGCTTTGGGGGTTCACAACTCTTTTATGGCGCACTGTCTGATGCGGTGGGACGTCGTCCGACTTTTATTCTAGGGCAGGGGATATACCTGCTTGGCACCATTTTGTGCGTGACGTTCTCCGACCATTTTAGTTCATTGGAAATGGGGCGATTGTTGCAAGGCCTGGGGGCGGGCAGCGCGTCGGTGCTTGGGCGCAGCGTGCTGCGAGACAGTTACGATGGCCCGCATCTGACCAAAGCGATGTCGTACATTGCCATCACGGCCTCCATCATGCCCATTGTGGCGCCGGTGGTGGGCGGTTGGATGACGTACCACTTGAGTTGGCAATCCGTGTTTACCTTCGTGATGATCTACATCAGCGCGATTTTTACGCTGGGGTATTTCATTCTGCCGGAAACATTGCCCTACGCGAAAAAGCGATTTGAAGCGACCAAAGTGGTGGGCAATTACTGGGCGCTGCTGCGCAACTGGCAAGTACTAAGCAGCGCCAGCTACAACTGGATCAGTTACCTGTCGAGCTTAGTCACGTTGTCTGTGCTGCCTTTCCTATTGCAAAAGCAGTTGGGCATGACTGCGGCAGAATATGGCAGCATCATGATCATCCCCTCGGCGGGATTGCTCACCGGGAGTGTGTTGGTCAACATTTTCCATCGTTATTTTTCATCGCGGCAACTGCTTGGCGCAGCGATTGGCATTATGATTTTTGCTGGCGTTTGGCTGCTGTTGATGCCGTTTAATGTCTTCAACCTGATCTGGGCGTTCACGTGGTTGACGGTGGCACAAGGGATGTCATTTCCGATTTCCACTACCATGTTGCTTGCGCCACATAAAACGCAGGCGGGTTCCGTTTCTGCGTTATCGGGGTCGATTCAGATGGTGATCGCCGGGGTGCTCGGCGGATTTCTGGTAGAACATTGTGTGACGAGCCAAGGGGCGCTGGGATGGTTCTATCTCGCGACTAGTTCCAGCATGTTGTTGGTGCTTATCTTGTCGGCCGCGCAGCGCGATGTGTCGACGCAGCCCTCGACCTAAATTGACGCAGTGACATCATTGGCATTGTCTGTAGTGCAGTTGTCACCGGTTGTGGGTATAATCCGCCGCTGCTACTGAGAGGATTGATCATGCAACAGAACGAATTTGAAGCGCTAGTGAAGCAACTGTGCGCACAAGCGGCCCTGCCACAAGCGCTTGATATGCTGCGCGCCAGTGACGATGCCGATATTGCGGAAGCCGCGCAGTCTCTGACGGGCCAGTTTGCCTTGGCTGATGTCGAAGGAGAGCAGCGTATTTATCATGTCACTGTACGAGCAGACGAACAGGGTGTTGAGCAGGAATACGTTGAGCACATCATGAACGAAGGGGATGACGTGGTGAAATTTGTCGCGTGGTTCTTCGACATCATGTTTGATGTGAAAGTCAAAGACACGTATCAAGCGGCGGGTAAAACGTACAAGCAACCAAAACGTAGCTAATCTGAAAATTAATTACATAAATTTGTGACCCATGTCTTGTTATAATCCAATTTGATGCTATATTAACTGCAAAAGGTAGTTAAATTACAATCAAGTGTAGGAGAGTATCATGGGTAACGATTTAGGTGCTGCATACGTTGGCCAAATCATCGCAAAACAGATGATGCACGAAGCGCTTTACGGCAAAGCTCAGCCAAAGAAAAAATCTTTCATCAAAACCATGTGGAAGAAAATGACTAAGTAAGTCGCCTTAAAGAATTAAAAAGGCCTCAAGTATTGCGCTTGAGGCCTTTTGCTTTTCTGAAAGAAAATTACGAAATGTTGGCGCCGAGTTCAACCACGTTGTTTGCATTCAACTTGTGCGGATGGGTTTTTAACCACGCCTCCAATGCATCACAGCCCCCGATATATTCACCATCGAGCCAGATTTGTGGCACGGTCACGGGTGTTTTCTCGCCGATAATGGCTTTCACGGCAGGGATCATGCGATATAACGCGGCGCTGTCTTTCACCACATCTCGGTCGTCGTAATCAATGCCTGCCGATTGCAACAGGCGTTTGGCCTTGGTGCAGTAAGGGCAATTGGCTTTTCCAAACACGATATTTCCGCTGATCGGCTGTCTGGGAGCCCAGGCTTGAATGACGGATTGCACCAGCGCGCCACGATTGAGCGCTTCGCCTTGGCTGACGACATGTCCTTCCACAATCACAATCGGCGCATGCCAAGCGCCATGACGCAGCGGCTCCCACCAATGCGTGAGCCAGTCTTTGACTTCCAATTCAATCGGAATGCCTGCCAGCTCATGGCTGAACGCATCGAGCAAGATGTCTTTGGTCAGAGTGCACTCACCGCAGGGGATTTTGACCTTTAACGGGCCGAATTGACCCGCCCAGCGATAGAGAGTGACGTTGATCGGCGTTGCCATATCAGTTCCTCAAAAATGATGTTCTTACAGCATAGGAAAGGTTTTACGTCGCTTTTATTTCACGTGGCGTCTTTTTTGTTTCCATGCGTCATCCACGCAACGGATGCGCCGCCATCAGGTGAGGGGGAGCAATACGGTGCACGCATCATACGCGTGAACGCGATTGAAACCAATGTGCGGTGTGGGGGAGAGAATTCGAAAACATTGATGGTGCTCAAATCATGAGCAATGGAAAGCGACTATGCTATTGGCCAGACGTTGCATCAGCAGCGCAAAAAAAAAAGACCTCCCAGAGGGAGGTCAAAGAACATGAAGTGACCAGTGATTTCTGCCATATCACTGAAAAGAAGCACAAACGCTGCCTGCATTTGTAATGTATATAATGCAGGCAGCGTGCCAACTTTTTCATTCCTTTAAAATCAATAGTTTACCCATTTTTCCTGTGGGACAGCTGCTCACCCAGATGCGTCGCGATGGGGCAGGCTGCTGTGATGTGGTGCAACGCACGCCATCCATTGACGCCATAAAAAAAGGCCAAGCAATGCTTGGCCAATCAGGACAGTTTCCTCGGGAGTCAAGAGGAACGTTTTAGAATGCGTATTTCAAGCCCAGACGCATTGTGTCTTCGCTTTGCGTTTCCAGACCGTCAACCACAACGTCATCCAGATTGTTCAGCTTGTAAGCCACGTAAGTGCTCAGGTTTGAGTTGAACTTGTAGTAGCCAGCCAGCTCGAAGAAATCAGCGGTGTCTGTTTTTGTGCCAGAATCTTTGTCTTCGGTTTTCGCGTACAGCGCTTTCAGCGTAAATTGCTTGGTAAATTTGTAAGCCGCTGCCAGTTCCAGTGCTTTGAACTCTTGGTTGGCGTCGTCATCTAGGTCACCGAACGAGTAAGTCGCAGCAAGGTAAAGTGCATCCAGCGTGTAGCCTGCACCGAACAGCACTTGGTTTTGCTGACCGTTACCTGTGCCGTTGTCACCCGCTGAGTAGGCCGCGCCGAGATCCAAACCGAATGGCAGCGCATAAAGCGCAGAGATGCCGTATAGGTCAGCGTCTTTTTCGCTGTTCGCAGAATAAGTGGCTTGTAGGTTCAGCGCATCGAATTGACCGCGGTAAGCGATCACGCTGTCTGTTTTGTCAGACGCAGAGTCGATGTACTGTTGGTTGCCCGAGAATTCAGTAATATCTGTCATGTCTGAGATTTGTACTGCAGCCATGTCTTGCTTACCGAAAGACAAATCGCCCATGCTGGTGCCGAAACCGGCATACATGTAACGGTTTTTGAATTCAGATTTACCTGTTTTTTGCTCTGCTTCGTAGAAAGCAAAACCTGTCAGGTCATCAGCAAGTTCAGTGGTGCCTTTCAGATTCAGGCGAGCACGTGTGCTGTCTTCCATGGTGCCTTCAATTTCGGCGCCATCATCTGTCCCAATGAAGTCACCGCGGAACTCAACACGACCACCGACTTTCAGTTCTGTACCATCTGCTTTATACACTGTTGCTGCCATTGCTGAACCAGAAACTAGTGCTGCGAAAATCGCGCTTGCTACTGCTGCTTGTTTCATTGTTATTACCTTATTCATAGTTTACGAGCTTCGATGCTCTTTCGTTTGGTTGAGAGTAAGGTAGGTTTTTTAAATGACGGTTTGATTTCTAGATTGTGACGTTTAAGTTTTGTTTTTGTTGAAGAAAAATGAAAAGCCCGCCAATGGGCAGGCTTGTGTACAAAGAGGAATCGAATTAAGCGATTTTGACACCGTTGGCAATTACACCCACGGCGATATTGCCGCGCGTTGCGTTTGAATAAGGGCACACCTGATGCGCGGTTTTCACCAGCTCAACCGCTTGTGCGTCTGGCAGATCCAGCGTCGCTGCCAAATTCACCGTCAGGGCAAAGCCGCCGTTCGTGTTCGGGCCAATGCCGACTTCCGCAGTCACGGGGGCTGATTTCAGTGCGACTTTGGCTTCGCGCGCCACGTGCAGAATCGCGTTAGAGAAACAGGCCGAATACCCTGCTGCAAAGAGTTGTTCCGGATTCGTCGCCGCGCCTGTACCGCCCATCTCTTTTGGATAGCTCAGTTCCAGTGACAGGAGTCCGTCATCTGTAGAAACTTTACCGTTACGGCCAGCCAGTGCAGTTGCTTTTGTTGTGTATAGCGTACTCATGATGTTGCTCCTTGAAGGGGTTACTTTGTGTAAAATTAAGTTGTGTGCAATCTAATTGTTTGCAATCTTAAATCGATCTTGAGATAGAATGCAAGTATATTGTGCACAATTTAATTGTGAGTGATGAACATGAGCCGTTGTGTCCCTTCCCAGACCCCATTTCCGATCCCTGATGACGAGCTGTTGCTGCTCGATAACCAACTCTGCTTTCCGCTCTATAGTGCCGCAAACGCGGTGGTGCGTGCGTATCGCCCGTTGTTGGATGCGCTTGATCTGACTTATCCGCAGTATCTGGTGATGATGGTGTTGTGGCAGCAAAACGCCATCAGCGTGAAAACGTTGGGTGAAAAATTGCACTTAGATTCCGGTACGTTGACGCCGCTGCTCAAACGCCTAGAAAGTAAAGGGCTGGTGGAGCGCCGACGCAGCGTGACCGATGAGCGCGCTCGCGAGTTGTGGCTCACTGAGCGAGGCACGGCGTTACGCGAGCAGGCGCTTGCGGTGCCCAAATCCATGGTGTGCAAGTTTGATCTCGACTTAGATGAACTGGTGATGCTCAAACAACTGTGTGAAAAGGTGGTGGGGAAGCTCAACGGATAAGAGTTTGCCAAGGATCAGAATTTTGACATCGCGCACGCTAATTTTGTTGGCGATGGACTGAGATACGATACACTTTGCGCTCAATTATCATTCAAGGAAGAGCTATGAAGACGGTTCGTTTCGAAGAGCAACAGGTCACACCGTCCAAAGTGTTGTGTGTTGGACGCAACTACGTGGAACATGTCAAAGAGTTGAATAACGCCATGCCTGATCAGATGGTGGTGTTTAACAAACCCAATAGCAGCATTTCCAGCACGTTACGCGCCTTTCATGACGAACCGCTGCATTACGAAACGGAAATCTGTTTTGTGGTGGAAAACGGCCAGTACGTGGGCGTCGGACTCGGATTGGATCTGACCAAGCGTGAACTGCAATCACAACTCAAACAAAAGCAACTGCCGTGGGAGCGCGCCAAAGCGTTTGATGGTTCCGCGGTGTTCAGCCGTTTCGTGTCGCTCGATGGTCTCGATGTGGAACAGTTGTCGCTGGAACTCTTCATTAACTGTGTGCGTGTGCAGTGTGGCGGCGTGGCACAAATGATGTTCAATCCGGCGATGATTCTGCAAGAGCTGCAGTCTTACACCACGCTAATTGACGGGGACATCGTCATGACGGGTACGCCGCAAGGCGTTGGGGTCGTGCATGCAGGGGATGTATTCCTCGGGCGATTGAAATGCGGCGACCACGTCCTGCTCGAAATTGAATGGCTAGCCGAATAGGCTAGCCTTTTTTCTTTTAAATCAACGCAGCTCAGGCGCTGAATACCACCAAATTGAGTAGCAAAAATACCGCCATACTGACCACGGTGGTCAATAGAATATTTTTGGTGCGCCAAGCGAGCAGCCCTGCCAGCAGCGCCGCCCAAATGTAGGGATTGGTGCTTTCCAGCCACAGCGATTGTTCATGTGTGAACACAATCGGCGCCCAGATGGCCGTCAGCACGGCGGGGCCTGAATAGCTCAGCAAGCGCTGCAAACTCGGGCTTAACCGCAGCGGCAGTTTGGGTTCCAGAAACAGATAACGACTCATGAACACCAGCGCGGTCATCGCGAAAATCGAGAGCATGATCATGCTTTTCCTCCTTGTAGTCGTTCGGTGGCGTAACCGGCCACCATCGCGCCAATACTGGCAATCATCAGGCTGCCGTCAACATGCATCACGGTCAGGCCGACGGAGAGCAGCAGAGCGACCAGCACCGAAACCACCACGGGCAAGCTTTGAATGTTTGGCACCACAATCGCAATGAAGGTTGCGGCCACAGCAAATTCCAACCCCAGTTCATTGAGTGCGGGAATGTAGCTACCTGCGACAATGCCAACCAAGGTTGCCAGGTTCCACACCAAGTAGAAACTGAGCCCGGCGCCCAAGGCATACCAACGGTTGAACTGCTTGTCACTTTGCTGGCCGCACAGCGCGAACAGCTCGTCCGTTAACAGAAAACCCAACGCCAAACGCCAACGGGTGGGCAGCGGGCTGATTTTGCTGCGCATCGACACGCTGTAGAGAAAATGGCGTGAAGTGATAAACAACGTGGTGATCAGCATGGTCATGAGGCCAGCCCCGGCTTTGATCATGCCGGTGGCCACCAATTGTGCCGAACCAGCAAACAAAATCATCGAAAGCGATTGGCTTTCAAATGGCGTCAGCCCCGCATCAATGGCAAATGAGCCGGCCAGTAAGCCCCAAGGCAATACGGCCACGCTCAGCGGCAGCATGGCGACAGTTCCCTGCCAAAACAGGCGGGATTTGGAATCGGTATAAGAAGGCTGTGACAAAACGGTACTACTCATAAAATCGTCCTGTGGTGAATGCTGACGGGATCCGCAACGGAAGTAAAGCGGCCGTGTGCGGCGATGACCTTGGCGCTGCGACGGCTCAGGTCATCACACCACAGCAAGAAGGCAAATACTTGTACAAAGTTGCTCGGATGACGACGGCGCGAGCGCTTAATGCTGCACGTATTGTTTGGGGGTAATGCCCATCGCCTTTTTAAAGTGACGATGAAGATGGCTTTGGTCGTGAAAGCCACATTCCTGCGCGGTATCTGAAATCGAATGGCCCGCTTTGAGCAGCGTGCGAGCGTAACGCAGCCGGGCTTGAATCTGGTAAGCATGGGGTGGAAAGCCAAACTGCTTTTGAAACGCACGCACCAAGTGAAACGGGCTGATCCCCGCCAGTTTTGCCAGTTCCTCTAGCGAAACGTCTGCCTGCGGAAAATCATCCAGAAACGTTTTCACCAACGTCAATTGCTGCTGCGCTTTCGACATTTCAACGGGCTTCGGCGGTGTTTTCCCGTGGCGCGCCATCAATTTGACCAAACTGGCGTACACCAAGGTCTCACGCAGCAAGCGGTTGTCTGATTTTTCAAGCGTATCAAACACTAAGCGAAATTGGCTGGCGAGTTCCGGGTCGTGCACCACGGCTTCGGGAAAGTAAGGCGTACCGTAGCCGCTGTTACCCAGCTCACGCGAAATTGCCTCAAACTGCTCAGGAACCGGATACATGGCTTTGTACGCCCAGCCGCCTTCAACAGCAGAGTGACCGGTATGGACTTCATCGGCATTGACCAGAATGATGCTGTCTTGCGGCGCAACGTGATTGCCGCCCGTGCGGTAGAAACGTTGCGCGCCACGTTCAATCACACCGATGGTGTACCCTTCGTGACTATGACGCGAGAAGTTTTGGGTTTCATACTGGGCGTCGAGCAGCTCAATACCGCCGAGTTCATCGGCCACCTGAAACTTGGCACTTTCCTTTGCTCTTGGGGCGCGTTGTTTATCCATAATCCACTCTTCGCTCAACGGCTTTCCAGTGTACTTCAAACTGTCCTTCGCTTTTTGTACAAAATTGCTCATGTGATTGAATATAAAATCATTAACCAATTATCTTTGGTTAATTGGAGGATGGTATTGGATTGATCTTGAATGTTGATATAAAATCCGCCGCTTCCTGATTCCTATGAAATATTACTATGATCGACTTTGCTATTTTGCCAGTCTATCTTACCGCGGTGGTGGCACTCCTGTTATTGCCGGGGCCAGATATGTTGCTGATTGCCAGTTCAAGCCTCAGCTACGGACGAAAAGTGGGGGTGTTTGCCAGCTTAGGTAACGCCACTTCCGGAATTATTCTGACGCTGTTGGCGGCGCTGGGCGTGTCGGCACTGATTGCCATGAGCCCGATGGCGCTGCAAGCATTGCACCTGTTGGGCGGTGCGTACTTGCTCAAAATGGGGTTCGATTGCATGCGTGCCAATGCCGCGCAAGCGCCGGCGTTGGATGGCCGCCATACGATGGCGAGCACTTTTTATCAGCGTGCCTTGGTGAGCAACTTGCTCAATCCAAAAGCATTGGTGTTCTTTGTGATGTTTCTGCCGCAGTTTGTGTCGAGCAATATTGCCGCGTCCTCGGGCGAACAAATGTTGGCGCTGGGGCTTCTGCTCAATGTGTGCGGTTTGCTGTTTAATTTGCTGCTGGTGGGGGCGGTGGGGTTGTTTGGTCAATCGCTGCTGGAGAACGCGAAGTTTCGTACCTATCAGCACAAATTGATGGGGCTGATTTTCTTTGTGTTGGCACTGTGGATGCTGAGCGACTTACTGCGTTAATGGCGTACCCCGCGTTCAACAACAAAAGGCACCGAAGGGTGCCTTTTTCGTTTCTGAATGGCGGCTTGAACTTACGCCTGAATGGTCGAGAGTAATTGATCGGCCATTTTGCATAGCAATTCTTTTTTGGGTTTGGTGTGCGCAAATGAACGCAAGCCGTAAATGCCCATCACCAAATATTCTGCTAGGAATTCACAGTCCGCATCTGGGTGGATTTCAGCGCGCTGCTGCGCGAGTTTGAGTTGCGCCAGCAAACCGAGTTTCCAAATATTCAGCGTGTCGCGAATCACTTGCTCCACTTCATCATCCTGCTGAGACAACTCACTCAAGGCTTTTTGCAGCAAGCAATCTTTAATCTCTTCACGAGCGCATTCATCCACCACCATGCAGAAGTAGCTTTTCAACCCGGCCATCACGGTAGGCTGCGCGGCAAAAATGGCGTTGAACTCTTCGGTACGCTCGCAGGCGTAATGTGCCAGGGCTGCCAGCAATAAGCCGCGTTTATTCTCAAAGGCACAATAAATGGAACCCGGATGCAGACCAGTGGCTCTTTTGAGGTCTTGCATGCTGGTTTTATTGAATCCCTTCGACATAAATTCGTACATCGCAGAGCGCAATACCTGCTCTCTGTCAAATTCCGCTACGCGCACATCGCTTCTCTAACTTGGTTATCTCGGCGCAATTCTACGCTGATTTCGTCACCCTGACAAAATTTCTTGAACGATCATTCAAAATATATCTTGAATGATCGTTCAAGTTTGATCTAGCATAAGCCCATTGAATAGATGCAAGGACTTTGCGATGACCGATTTACTGTTTCAACCTTATCCACTGAATGACCAGATCACACTGAATAACCGAATTGTCATGGCGCCACTGACTCGTTGTATGGCGGGTGAAGGCTTGGTGCCGACCGATGAAATGGCGGCGTACTACGCGCGCCGCGCTGATGCGGGCTTGATTATCTCTGAGGCGACCATCATTCGCCCAGACGGTCAGGGTTACCCAAGCACGCCGGGGCTGTTTTCTGCTGAGCAAGTGGAAGGCTGGAAGAAAGTGACCGCGGCCGTGCATGAGCGTGGCGGGAAAATTTTTGCCCAGTTGTGGCACACGGGCCGAGTTGCACACCCAGCATTTTTTGACGGCGAATATGTACTCGCTCCGTCGGCTGTCGCGTTTGAAGGCACGGTGCCACGTCGCCGTGACCTCACTTACACCGTACCCAAAGCTGCAACAAAAGAAGAGATTGCCCAACTGATTGAAGACTACGCCGTCGCGGCAGAAAACGCGATTGTGGCTGGGTTTGATGGCGTCGAGATTCACGGCGCGAACGGTTATCTGCTCGACCAGTTCCTGCACTACGACACCAACCTGCGTGAGGATGAATTTGGCCAAACGCCAGAGAACATGGCCCGTTTCCCGCTGGCTGTGATTGATGCCATCATTGAACGCATCGGTGGCTATCGCACTGGTTTACGTTTGTCTCCGGGGGCGTATGCGCACATCAGCCCAGATCCACGTGACCGCGCGGTGTTTGATTACCTGCTGGCCGAGCTGGAACAACGCGAACTGGCGTACCTGCACGAAGGCATGTTTGATGACAGCATGGAATTCGATTACCTCGGCGGGAAAGTGTCGGAATACATGCGTCAGCATTACTCGAAAACGCTGATGGCGGTGGGTGGTTTCACCGCAGAAACTGGCGCTCAAGCAATTGAACAAGGCCTGTTTGAATTGCTGGCGATTGGCCGTGCGTTCATCGCCAACCCGAATTACGTGTCGCTGGTGCGTGATGGTCAGGCAGTTAAAGCATACGATGAAAGCATGCTGGCTGAACTGGTGTAAGTTCACTGGTTAAGCGCGAATTCATTGCAATAAAAAGCCCCGCTTTAGCGGGGCTTTTTGCGTGGTCTTGCGTTAGGCCAGACTGGTTTGGTGTTCGCTGATCAGCAGCGCCATCTGTTCATCCGCACGAGCTTGCGCACTCTCGAAGCTTTCGTTGTCGGCAAAGCTGCCCACCACTTCGTAGTAGCATTTCAGTTTGGGTTCGGTACCGGATGGACGAACAATCACGCGCGCGCCGCCATCGAGGTGATAAATCAACACGTCACTGCTTGGCAGGTCGATGCTTTCGGTGGTGCCATCTTTAAAACGACGTACCGCATGCTTCAGATCATCGGTGCTGAGGACCGCTTTGCCGGCAATTTCATGCGGCGGTTCGCTGCGTAGGCGATCGCCGACTGGCGGCGCGGCTGGGTCGAGCGCGATGCTGCGCTGCGCGGTGACATACAAACCGTGTTGACGATAAATGGCTTCCAATTGATCCCAAATGGTTTTGCCTTGGTCGTACAACTCGGCCGCCAATTGGGCAAACGCCACCATCGCCGACAGGCCATCTTTATCCCACACCGCATTACCCACGGTGTAGCCCAGCGCCTCTTCGTAAGCGAACAGGAATTGATGTTGTTCGCTTTGCTGTTGCATGGCGATGTTGGTCAGCCACTTAAAGCCGGTCAGCGTTTGATAATATTTCGCCCCATGTGCTGTTGCGATTTTGCCCAGCAGGCTTGAGGAGACGATGGTATTCCCCACCAATTGTTTGCTGGCGTTGGTTTTGCTCAGTAAGTAATGACCAAACAGCGAGCCGACCTGATCGCCTGTCAACATTTGGTAGTGGCCATCGGGTTTGCGCACAGCCACGGCAAAGCGGTCGGCATCTGGGTCGTTGGCACACGCCAGTTCAGCGTCGATAGAGTCGGCGAGTGCAATCACCATGTCCATTGCGCCGGCTTCTTCCGGGTTGGGGAAGTTCACGGTCGGGAACGTGCCATCCGGTTCACGTTGCTCTTTGACGCTCAGCACGTTTTTAAAGCCTGCGTCGTGCAGCAGGGTTTCAGCCATGTCTGCACCCACGCCATGCATTGCGGTGTAGGCAATGGTCACCGCCTGCGGGTTGGTGTGGTTATTCAACAGCGGGCTGCTGTCGATGGTTTTGCGGTACGTTTGGTAGTAGGCGTCGTCCAGCCACTCCAATAAACCAACTTGATGGGCATCGTCTAAAGCCATTAATGGCACCGCGCGCTGCGCTGCGATGTCGATTTCGCCAGCAATACCGGAATCGTGCGGGGGAATGATCTGCGCGCCGTTTTCCCAGTACACTTTAAAGCCATTGTATTCTGGCGGGTTGTGACTGGCGGTTACCACGACGGCGGCCGCCGCATTGAAGTGTTTTACGCCGAATGCCACCACTGGGGTCGGGGCAACTTTGTAAGTCAGGTAAACTTTGATGCCGAGTGAGGTCAGCACAGCGGCGGTATCGTGGGCAAATTGCTGCGAATCTGGGCGACCATCATAGCCAATGACCACACCACGCATTTTGGCATTGTCGACTTGTTTGATGAGGTATTCTCCGAGTCCGGCTGCCGTTTCTTGAATCACCAAGCGGTTCATTCGGTTGGGGCCGCAGCCGACTTTTCCACGCAGGCCAGCGGTACCGAATTCCAGTCGGGATTTAAATCGCTCCTGCAGTTCGTCGAGGTTCTGCGCATCAATCAGCGCTTGAAGCTCTTCGCGGGTTCTTGGATCGGGATCTTTCGCTAACCATTGCGTGACTTGTTGCATCATGGTTGTCACCTTATTTTGTGCATTGAGTTATTAGTGTAAGTGATATTTATTCTCGATTATGAGGGCGCAATCGCTAAACTTTTACGCGTCCACGCTTTTGTAGCACGTCCGTTGACGTCTTCGCCTTCTCCAATCTTAGGACAAATTTTCAGACACTTATCTCCCTCACGACTTTATTGTTTGTTTCTTGAACAAACGCAAATCACTAACTAGCCTTAGTTAACATAAATATAACAACTAGTGTCGAATTCGCTGTTCACACGGAGCCCATCCAGAGACGCACATGCCGTGCGGCTGAGCAGAGGAGAGATCTCTTGAGAAGATTTGTGACCAATCTGTGGCTGTGGACCGATCTGATATTGATTGGCTTTGCGGCTCCAGCGATTTCTGCTGAACGATCACTGAACATGACCCCCGGTGTCACCGAAATCAGTGGCCAGGTGTATCACCTCCATATGCTGATTTTCTACATCTGTGTCGCCATTGCACTCGTGGTGTTTGGGGCGATGTTCTACGCCATATATAAGCACCGCAAATCCAAAGGGGCGGTGGCCGCGCATTTCCATGAAAGTACCAAAGTCGAAATCATCTGGACCATTATTCCGATTGTCATTTTGGTGGCGATGGCCATTCCGGCCACTAAAACGCTGGTGGCAATGGAAGACACCTCTCAATCGGACTTAACCATCAAAATCACCGGTTCACAGTGGAAATGGCACTACAGCTATTTCGATGAAGATGTGGCGTTCTACAGCCTACTTGCCACGTCTCAAAAGCAAATTGACGGCATTGAAGCCAAAGGCGCGCACTACTTGTTAGAAGTGGACCAGCCGCTGGTGGTGCCGGTGCATCGCAAAATCCGTTTTCTGCTCACCTCTGATGATGTGATTCACTCGTGGTGGGTGCCTGCCTTTGCAGTGAAAAAAGACACCATTCCCGGTTTTATTAATGAAGCGTGGACGCGCATTGATGAGCCGGGCGTTTATCGCGGCCAGTGTGCTGAGCTGTGTGGCCGAGCGCATGGCTTTATGCCGATTGTGGTGCAAGCGATGGCCGAAGACGAGTATGACCAGTGGTTGAGCGACAAAAAAGCCGAAGTTGCGCTGGCAAAACAGGAAGCCGAAAAAGCGCTGCAAAGCTCGATGTCGCTTGAAGAACTGATGACGCTGGGCGAAAAAGTCTACCTCGACCGCTGCGCTGTGTGTCACCAGCCAACAGGGCTTGGGATTCCGGGCGCGTTCCCGGCGATGAAAGGCAGCCCAGTGACCACCGGTGATGTGCAGCACCACATTGCCATCGTAGTGGAGGGGAAAGCGGGCACTGCGATGCAAGCCTTTGGCAACCAATTGAGCGAGAAAGAGTTGGCGGCGGTTATCACCTATGAGCGGAATGCGTGGGGGAATAACACCGGCGATGCCGTGCAGGCGTCAGACATCAATGCGTTTAAAATTCAGGCACAAGCCAGTGGCAAGGAGGGGCAATGAAACCGTCCACCGAACAATCCAAATCGGCTCCGGTAACGGATGCGGAACTTAGCCGCGCACACAGCACGCTGGCGCTGGATGAACACGAACATCACGGTCCGCCCAAAGGGCTGACTCGCTGGCTCTATTCTACCAATCACAAAGACATCGGCACCCTTTATCTGTGGTTCAGTTTCAGCATGTTTTTGATTGGTGGCGCGATGGCGATGGTGATTCGTGCGGAGCTGTTTCAACCGGGCTTGCAATTGGTCGAGCCGGAGTTTTTCAACCAGATGACCACCGTGCATGGGCTGATCATGGTCTTTGGTGCGGTGATGCCGGCTTTCACGGGCTTGGCGAACTGGATGATCCCACTGATGATCGGCGCGCCGGACATGGCGTTGCCGCGCATGAACAACCTCAGTTTCTGGATTCTGCCGTTTGCCTTTTTGATTCTGTTGTCGTCACTGTTTACCGAAGGGGGCGGCCCTAATTTTGGTTGGACCTTCTACGCGCCGCTCTCTACCACCTATGGGCCGGACAGCACCGCGCTGTTTGTGTTCTCCGTCCATATTATGGGCATCAGCTCCATCATGGGGGCGATCAACGTCATCGTGACGATCGTGAACATGCGCGCGCCTGGCATGACGTGGTTTAAGCTGCCGATGTTTGTCTGGACGTGGCTGATCACCGCGTTTTTGTTAATCGCGGTGATGCCGGTGCTCGCGGGTGCGGTCACCATGGTGCTGACCGATAAGTACTTCGGTACTAGCTTCTTCGATGCGGCGGGGGGCGGCGATCCGGTGATGTTCCAACACATTTTCTGGTTCTTTGGTCATCCAGAAGTGTACATCATGATTTTGCCGTCGTTCGGTATCATTTCGGCGATCATTCCTGCATTTAGCGGCAAGAAGCTCTTTGGCTATCACTCAATGGTCTACGCGACCAGTAGCATCGCGATTTTGTCGTTTCTGGTGTGGGCGCACCACATGTTCACGACCGGTATGCCCGTGTTTGCCGAGCTCTTTTTCATGTACTGCACCATGTTGATCGCAGTGCCCACTGGGGTGAAAGTGTTTAACTGGGTGGCGACCATGTGGCGAGGGTCGTTAACCTTTGAAACGCCGATGCTGTTTGCGATCGCTTTCATTGTCTTGTTCACCATCGGCGGTTTCTCTGGCCTGATGTTGGCGATTGTGCCAGCGGACTTCCAGTATCACGACACCTATTTTGTGGTGGCACATTTCCATTACGTGCTGGTTTCCGGCGCGGTGTTCTCCATCATGGCCGCGGCGTATTACTGGCTGCCCAAATGGACCGGACACATGTATGACGAACGCCTGAGCCGCTGGCATTTTTGGTGCTCGGTCATTTCGGTCAATGTATTGTTTTTCCCGATGCATTTCTTAGGGTTGGCGGGCATGCCGCGTCGAATTCCCGATTACGCGATTCAGTTTGCGGATGTGAACCAGATTGTCTCCATTGGCGGCTTTGCGTTTGGTCTGTCTCAACTGATCTTCTTGTGGTTGGTGATTAAATGTGTTCGCGGTGGCGAGCCTGCCGCTGCGAAACCGTGGGAGCGTGCCGAAGGGTTGGAATGGACGGTGCCGAGCCCCGCACCGCATCACACCTTTTCAACCCCACCCAAAGTGGACGAATAGGAGGTGAATCATGACACAGCCAACGTCCGGTTCCTCAAATCGTCCATTGACCATTAAGCTACTACTGGCAGTGGTGCTGATGTTCGGTTTTGGTTTTGCGCTGGTGCCGCTGTATGACGTGATGTGTCAGCAGCTTGGCATCAATGGCAAAACCAGTGAGGTGGCCGCCATTCAACCGCAAGGGATGCAGATTGATGAGTCGCGCACCATTCGGGTCGAATTTATGGCGCACATCAGTCATAACATGCCGTGGCGATTCGCGCCCAAGCTGACGCACATCGATGTGCATCCCGGCCAAGTGATTCAGACCGCGTATCTGGCCGACAATCTGTCGAGTTCGGACTTGGTGGGGCAGGCGGTGCCCTCGGTTTCTCCGGGGCAGGGGGCGACCTACTTCAACAAAATCGAGTGTTTCTGTTTCAGTCAGCAGCCGCTGATGGCCAAAGCGCATGCGGAAATGCCGTTGATTTTCTACATTGAGCCGGACATTCCGGACACCATCCACACCCTGACACTCTCTTACACGCTGTACAACATGACGGATAAAGCGGCGCCTCAACCCGCCTTGGCGAAGGCGGGCACGGCAGTTTCGCAAGGAGCAACCCAATGAGTGACAAACCGAATGCGTACTATGTTCCAGCTCAGAGTCACTGGCCTATCGTCGGTGCGGTGGCCCTATTCCTATTGGCAGTGGGTGCAGGCGTCACCGTGCAACATGTCGGCACCGACGGCGCCGGTGGCGTGATTGGCAAAGTGATTCTGTTCGCCGGATTTTTTGTGTTGCTGTACATGCTGGCGGGTTGGTTTAGCAATGTGGTCAGTGAGTCGCTGGCGGGGCTATATTCCACGCAAATCGCTCGTTCGTTCCGCCAAGGCATGAGCTGGTTCATTTTCTCTGAGGTGATGTTCTTCGGCGCGTTTTTTGGCGCGCTGTTCTATGCGCGCATGGTGGCGGTGCCTTGGTTGGGCGGCGCCAGTAACAACGCGATGACGCATGAAGTGTTGTGGCCGGGCTTTGAAGCGGTGTGGCCGCTCTTGACGACACCGGGCGGTATCACGACCGAGGCGATGCCGTGGGCAGGGATTCCGCTGAAAAATACCATCATTCTGCTGACATCCTCTATCACTTTGCACATGGCGCACTTGAGTTTAGAGCGCAACCGACGCATGGCGCTGGTGGTGTGGTTGGAAATCACCATTATTTTGGCTGGATTCTTTCTCTATTTTCAAGCGGTTGAATACCTGCATGCTTATCACGAAATGGGGCTGACGCTGCAATCGGGTGTGTACGGCAATACCTTCTTCTTACTGACGGGGTTTCACGGGCTGCACGTTTGTTTGGGCACGCTTTTCCTTGCGGTGCTGCTGGCGCGCATCGCCAAAGACCACTTCACGCCGAAAGACCATTTTGCGTTTCAGGCGGGGAGTTGGTATTGGCATTTCGTGGATGTGGTTTGGCTGTGTCTGTTTGTGTTTGTGTATGTTTTATAACGATTTTAAAACTAATAGGGTGTGGCGTTGGGATGCAGCCAACCGCTGAGGAGCGCGAAAATGAGCACAATGACCACCATCGCCGAGAACATCAAACGGCGGCCGAGATAATAGCTCATTGGGCGTTCTTCTTCGCCCTCTTTGGGGTCACTCACCATGCGAATCAGCGCGCGGGCCAGATTGAATATGATGAACAGTAAAAGCAAAACCAAAGCAATTTTTACAACCAGTGGCAGCATGGCGGCTCCTTCACAGCGCGTGTGGTCAGGGAAAGTTTGGGTGGGCGCTGTTTTAACTGTGGTCGTGTTTGCGCTGCTGGTCAAATTGGGCTTTTGGCAGTTGGCGCGTGGTGAAGAAAAGTTGCATTTAGAAACCCGCTTGGCCGCACGAGCCCAAATGGCGCCGCTGAGTTTGGCGACGGCGTTGGAACGTTACTCCATGGCTGAGCTCACGGGGCTTCGCGTCACGGTGACGTTGGACCCGCATCCCGACGCGACATTCCTGCTTGATAACCAAACGTTCGACGGCAAAGTGGGCTATCTCGCCTATCAACTGGCGAAACAACAGGATGGGCATTGGATGTTGATTGAGCGCGGGTTTGTGCCTGCAGGAAACGACCGCCGCGTGCTACCGAACGTGGACTGGCTTACTGAGCCGCAAACGCTG
This sequence comes from Vibrio sp. Vf1514, assembly GCF_052076135.1. Lineage (NCBI taxonomy): Bacteria > Pseudomonadati > Pseudomonadota > Gammaproteobacteria > Vibrionales > Vibrionaceae > Vibrio > Vibrio sp. Vf1514. The sequence continues at coordinate 132,124 of NZ_CP197268.1, forward strand.
ACTGGGCGTTTGTATGCTCGTTCAGCCAATCCTTTCAGTGATGCTTTGGGGTTGGAGGCGGGCAATCCGCACCGCATTCAAAATCTCAATGTGGAGGCGCTGTCGCAGTGGCTGGGCACACCGATTTTGCCCGTGGCATTTCAGCCACAGCAGGCGAATTGGCCTTACCCACAACCTTGGCAGCCGCTGGCGATGAGCGCGCAGAAGCATTTCGGCTACGCATTGCAATGGTTCACGATGGCTGCTGTTTTGGCGGTGATTGCGTTGGTGATTGGCGTAAGAGTTTGGCGAGCAGGGAGGCATTCATGACGGATAAAAGTAAAGGTCGCCTGATCTTGGTGGGGATTGTGCTGTTTTTCGCGCTGCCTGCTTTGGTGGCGCAAGCGGTGCTTTCCAATCACTGGTATCAGTCTGGTGCGACCAACACGGGGAAATTGATTGAGCCGCGTGTGACGATGTCGTCGCTTGGGGTGTTTAATCCGCTTGAACAGGTGAGCTGGCAGATGGCCTACGTGGTGCCAGCGAGCTGCACCGCCGATTGCCAGCAGCAAATTTACTTGCTGGCGCAAAGCCATACGGCGCTTGGTAAAGAACAAAGCCGAGTGACGCCAGTATTGCTGGTGAGTGTGCACAGTGACACCGCGGCACTGGAGGGCATGGCGCTACAACAGATTCCGGTGAATACGCAGTTTATGCAGCACATCGAAGCCGGCGATGTGGTGATCGTCGACCCGCTCGGTCAGTTGGTGATGCGTTTTGCCGAGCCGGAAGCGTCACAACAAATCGCGCAGAGCCGCAAGGTGCTGGCGGATCTACGCAAACTACTGAAGTTATCACGCGTCGGCTAAACACATCAGGGAGGGTGGTATGTCGAATCACACGCACAGTCTTGCAGCGTCTACCCCAAGCGTCAGTTGGCTTCATCTGGTTCGTTTCAGTCTTGTGTTGACGTTGGCGGTCATCGCATTGGGCGCTTACACCCGTTTGGCGGATGCCGGACTGGGGTGCCCGGATTGGCCGGGCTGTTATGGGCACTACACCGTACCGCTTTCTCCCAGCGCATTGCAAAAAGCCGAGTTTCTCTATCCCCATTTAGATGTTGAGCCCCATAAAGCTTGGCCGGAAATGATTCACCGTTATTTTGCTGGCACGCTCGGATTGGTGGTGTTTAGCATCACTTATTTGTGTCTGCGCTATCGCCCTGTGCCGATGACGCTGCCGCTGGTGATTGCGGCCATTGTGGTGTTTCAAGCGCTGCTGGGCATGTGGACGGTAACGCTGAAACTGTTGCCGCTGGTGGTGATGGGGCATTTGATCGGCGGTTTTAGTTTACTGAGTGGCTTGTGGTTGCTGTATTGGCGATTGCAGGCGGCAACGCCAAGAGCCCCTGCTTTTGCGCCGCTTAACCTACGTGTGCTTGCGATGCTGTCATTGGGCGTGGTGGTGGTGCAAATCATGCTTGGTGGCTGGACATCCTCCAACTACGCGGCGCTCATGTGTAGCCGTTTACCGATTTGCGAAGGCAATTGGCCGCAGTATCTCGATTTTCGTACCGCATTTACGCCAGTGCATTTGGGGCACGATAGCTATGAATTTGGTGTGCTCGATTACGGGGCAAGGCTCACCATTCATGTTGCGCATCGCGTGGGCGCGATGGTGACCATCGTTGTGCTGGGGTTGCTGGCATGGCGGTTGAGAGCGCTTGGCTATCTCCAACCTGCCAAGATGGTACTCGGCGCGTTGTCGGTGCAAGTTCTGCTTGGAGTGGGCAATGTGTTGCTCAGCTTGCCCTTGACCATTGCGGTGCTGCATAACTTGGGCGCGGCACTATTGTTGATCGCGGTGCTGAAATGCAATTATCTGCTTTGGCCGCAGACGCTCGCCGTCAGTCAAACAAGGAGTGTGTCTCATGAGTAAATCGATCGCGGCGGTCCATACCGCCTCTGCAGTCAGTCGCTGGCACATTTATCTCACGTTGACCAAACCGAAAGTGGTCGCGTTGATGTTGCTCACCGCGTTGGTGGGCATGTGCCTTGCGCAGCCCGGGTTGATGCCGTTCAAAGCGGCCGTTTTGGGGCTATCGGGCATTGGGTTGATGGCCGGGTCGGCGGCAGCATTGAATCATCTGATTGATCGACGCATTGATGCGATGATGGCACGCACCTACAAGCGGCCGTTGCCGTCTGGTGAGATTCAAGCCAGCCGCGTCATGCTGTTTGCGTTCGTACTGGGCATCGTGGGTTTTGCGATATTGTATTGGGGCGTGAATGGGTTAACCGCGTGGCTGACCTTTGCCAGTTTGCTGGGCTATGCCGTGGTATACACGCTGTATCTCAAACGCGCGACGCCACAAAATATTGTGATTGCGGGGCTGGCTGGCGCAATGCCGCCGCTGCTCGGTTGGACATCCGTTACCGGGGAATTGCATGCTAATGCGTGGTTATTGGTGATGATCATCTTCATCTGGACGCCGCCGCATTTCTGGGCGCTCGCGATTCATCGCAAAGACGATTATGCCAAAGCGGACATTCCGATGCTGCCAGTGACGCATGGGGTGGAGTACACCAAAACATCGATTTTGCTGTATACGTTTTTGCTGGCATTGGTGTGTGTGTTACCCGTGTTGGTGGGCATGAGTGGCGTGATCTATTTCGCCGCTTCCAGTGTGCTGAGCCTTGGGTTTATCTATTCCGCGTGGGCGCTGAAGTGCGATCCGGAAAACAGCTCGGCGATCAATACCTTTAAGTATTCCATCTATCATTTGATGATGCTGTTTATCGCGTTGCTCCTGGATCACTACCTCTAAAGCACCAAGCGGCTCAACCGCTATCGCGTGCGGTCGTGTGGCTTAGTTAGTTTGGCGTGTTCAAACATGGTTCTGTTGCTGCATTTGGCTCGCGTTCACTGGCGTGATTGAGCCACCATGCTTCCAAGGGCGCTGGTTGTGCAATCAGCATGCGTTCACCAATCATGGGTGCGGTTACCGTGACATTCAGTGCGCGCGCCAGTTTCGTCACTTGTTCCAAGGGCTCGTACCAGCGATGCAAGGACAAATCAAAGGTGCTGTTGTGAATGGGCAGCATGACTTTACCTTTCAGATCCAAGTGCGCTTGCAGGCTTTCTCGCGGGAACATGTGAACGTCCGACCAAAGTGAGCTGTAGGCACCCGTTTCCACGAGCGTGAGGTCAAACGGACCATAGCGGTCGCCAATCTGTTTAAAGCCGCCGAAGTAACCTGAATCGCCGCTGAAAAATACCGATTTGTCCTGACCACGGATGACCCAACTGCCCCACAAGGTCGTGTTGCGATCATTCAGACCCCGCCCTGAGAAATGCTGCGTTGGCGTGAACACAAACTCTGTGTTGCCGATGGTCGCACTTTGCCACCAAGACAATTCACTCATCTTTTCTGCCGGCAGTCCCCACTTGATCATCAGTTTGCCCACTTCAAGCGGCACCAGAAAACGTCCGACGTGGTTAGCCAGCAGTTTGACCGCGGCTTTGTCGAGGTGGTCATAGTGATCATGGCTGATCAGCACCACGTCAATGAAGGGTAATTCGGCAAGCGATATGGGGGTGTCGTGAAAGCGTTTCGGGCCCATCCATTGCACTGGGGAGGCGCGATCACTGAATACGGGATCCGTGAGGATCCATTGTCCATCCAGTTTCATCAGCACGGTGGAATGGCCAAGACGATAAACCACGTCTTGATCTTCTTGGGTTAGCTGCTCAGTGGTGATCGACTGAACAGGTATCGGCTTTTTTGGCTCAGCTTCCTCACGATCGGCGGTTAAATAGGCCCATGAAATGGTCAGGAAGTCACGCATGGTGGTTTTGGTCACGACTTCGCTGTTGGCAAATTTGCCATCAAGCATGGGAAGTTCGTTCGCGGTTGAGCAGGTTGTTTCGATATTCATATCTTCCTCCTGTGGTGTGCGGTGACACAAACGCCTCGAGATATCTTTAGCGATCAACATGAAGTGTTTGTGACGAATATTAGAAGTTTTAAAGTAAACTAGTCGGTGTAGTTTACATATTGAGTGGTGAAAAGTAAACTGCTTAGTGTAATATTGACCAAAAATGAACATGCAACCAAGGCAAGTAAGATGAAAAAGACTCGCAGTGAATTGAAGCGCGAAGCCATATTGTCGGCGGCGATGGCGGCTTTTCGAGAGTTTGGCGCGCAAAATACCAGCATGGATAAAATTGCCGCCATGGCACAGGTGTCAAAGCGCACGGTCTACAACCATTTTGCGTCGAAAGAGATGCTGGTGATGACGTTGCTGGCGGATTTGTGGAAAGTCACAGCCAATTTGATGGATCCGGATCAACTGGCCTCGCTGCCCTTGAATGAGCAGTTGGAACAGTTGCTGTTGAGCGAAATCGAAATCCTCGCTTCCAGTGAGTACCTCGACTTGGCGAGAGTGGTGTTAGGGCATTATTTGTATCGTCCAGAAGAATTGACACAGCATTCTGAACAGATGGCGATGAAAGAGACTCAGCTCGCGCGTTGGCTGACACATCAGGGTGACGCGAAGCGCCTGACGATTGAAGACATTGAGTTGGCTAACATCCAGTTACACAGTTTGATCAAAGGCAGTTGCTTCTGGCCGCAAATCTTAGGGTTAAAGCCTTCTTTAACCGAAGCGCAGCGCCGTAAACTGGCCCAACAAAGCGCCCAGTTCTTCCTCAGTCATTACGGTGTAAAAAAATAATTACACTGTAGTTTTGGTGTAAATAATTTACACATATTGCTTTTGATAAAAAATAATGGTTGCGCTCACTTCGTGAAGTGGATAAGTTACGGGAAGAGCAAATGACGCTGCTCTTGGGAGAGGCTGTTTCCGTTCGAACAGCCAGCAGCGGCAAGATATAGGAAGAAGTAAGCGATGCACCAAACTGATGATGTAAATATTAAACAAATTAAAGAGTTGTTACCCCCTGTTGCTGTGCTGGAAAAATACCCAGCGACTGAAGTTGCTTCTTCGACGACATTTCAAGCCCGCGAAGCGATCCACAACATTTTGCAAGACAAAGACGATCGCCTATTGGTGGTGGTTGGTCCGTGTTCGATTCATGATACGCAAGCGGCTATCGAGTACGGCAAACGCCTGAAAGTGCTGCGCGATGAACTGAGTGGCCAGCTTGAAGTGGTGATGCGTGTTTACTTCGAAAAACCGCGTACCACGGTGGGTTGGAAAGGGCTGATTAACGACCCGTACCTCAACGATACTTACGAAATCAACGACGGTGTGCGCATTGGCCGCAAACTGCTGCTGGATTTGACCGACATGGGCATGCCAACGGCCAGTGAATTCCTTGATATGATCACGCCGCAGTACATTGCTGATCTGATCAGCTGGGGTGCCATCGGCGCGCGTACCACGGAATCTCAGGTACACCGTGAGCTATCATCGGGTTTGTCATGCCCTGTGGGTTTCAAAAATGGTACTGATGGCAACATCAAGATTGCAGCCGATGCCATTCGCTCAGCAAGCGCGTCTCACAATTTTCTCTCCGTGACCAAATACGGCCATTCAGCGATTGTTGAAACGGCGGGTAACCCGGATTGCCACATCATTTTGCGCGGCGGCAAAGAGCCAAACTACAGTGCGGCCCATGTGGGTGACGTGAAGCAGAAACTGGAAGCGTCAGGTTTGTCGCAGAAAGTGATGATTGATTTCAGCCATGCGAACAGCTCGAAACAGTACCAGCGTCAAATGGTGGTTGCAGACGACATCGTCACGCAAATCTCGAGTGGTGAACATGCCATTTTCGGCGTGATGATTGAATCGCATCTGGTGGAAGGTCGTCAGGACTTGGTTGAAGGTCAAGCGCCGGTTTATGGTCAGTCGATTACCGATGCTTGTATCGGTTGGGATGACACTGAAACGGTTCTGCGCCAATTGGCAGCCGCGGTGGAAGCCCGTCGCAATCGCTAAGTGTGGATGGCCATCGAGACCATACCAAAATAGATATTTCCATATAAAAAAGGCGCTCATCAGAGCGCCTTTTTCGTTGCGTTCTCAACACGCTCGATCGACTTGGTTGATGCTCATTTCAATGCGATGCAGCGCGCGCTGGTAAATGCTCCACGCGGTCGCACCCGCTAAAATATTGCCGATAAAGGCGCCAACAAACAGCCCCTTCAGGTCGCCGATTTGCGCGCCCAGCCACAGACATGGCAAGAAGAACGCAAACAGACGCAGTGCCGAAATCGTCAGCGCGACATAGGATTTCCCTAGCGCATTGGAGACGGACACCATCAACATACAGATGCCCAATGGCCCCAAGCTGAGCGGCACCACGGTCAGGTGCCAGTTCAGAATCGACTCCACACTCTCTTCACTGGTCATCAGCCCGGCCAATGGCGTGGCGAGCGACAACGTGATGAGTGCAATCAGCACTTGAGACACCAGCACGAAACGAATCGCGATCGTGACCAATTTACGAATATCTGCAATGTTGTCGGAACCGAGCAAACGACCCACCATCGGAGGAATGGACATGGTCAGTGCCAGCACGGACACAATCGCAAAAAATTCAAAGCGCGAACCCAGTGCCCATGCGGCCACGGCTGCGGTGCCAAAGCCGGCCAGTAATTTGGTCGCCAGCATGGAAGAGAGGGGAGGTAGCAATTGGCTTAGCATCGCGGGGCCCATGATATGGCCGATAGAACGCACACTGTGCGCGATGTTGAGATCACGCCAATCAAACAGCATCCAGTGTTTGGCGGAGACGCGCGGCGCGACGATGATAATCCCGATGCCAAAGGCCAAAATGGTCGCGATGGCAGCACCGTTAATGCCCAGATCAAAGGTGAAAATAAACAGCGGATCCAGCAACAAGTTCAAGACGCTGGTGATCATCATCATGGTGCCCGGCAGCATGGTGTTGCCATTGGCGCGGCAAATGCTGTACAAAAAGTACAAGACAGCGCCTGTCCATGCACTCACCACCCACCAAATCCAGTAACTGTCGATGATGGGAAACACGCTGTCTGGTGCGCCAAGTAGCCCCAGAATGGGATGGCGTAACAGGTACAGCACCACGCCGAAGACCGCGACCCCGATGCTCCCCATGGCAACGACTAAGCCGCCCAGCTGTTTGGCGTACTTTTCTTGACCGGCGCCCAGCGCGCGCGAAATTACCGCGGTGGTGGCAATGCCCAAGCCGACCTGAATCCCGATGATGATCATCTGAATGGGCATGGTAAAGCCTTGCGCGGCGAGTGGTAGCACGCCAAGTTGGCCGATAAAGGCACTGTCGACGAGCTGAAAGCTCATCAGCGATAGGACGCCGAAGAGCATCGGCCAGGTCATTTGGAACAACTGACGCGACAACGAAGGGGGAGTGATGGTTTGACGGTTTTGCATGGGAACCTATCGGTTTGTTGAATATCAACGAGTGGTTTGTCAGCTAATATGCGGGCGAAAGTTCGGAAATCAACCGGCATGTCTGCATGACAAACATTTACCTGACTCCGCAACTCAACTATTGTAGAAGCATGTTAACAGTGTAACCAGCTAGTCGCTATGCAAAAACCAGCCAAACCTATCGATGAACAACAACGTATTGCCAGTTTACATAAGCTCGGCATTTTAGACTCCGCTCCGGAGGAGCGTTTTGATCGCGTGACTCGTTTGGCTCGGCGTCTCTTTGATGTCCCGATTGCACTGGTCACCTTGGTGGATGAAAAGCGCCAGTGGTTTAAGTCCAGCTTTGGGCTCAACGTGAGTGAAACGCCGCGGGATATCTCGTTCTGTGGTCATGCCATTTTGGGTGACGAGCCGTTTATCATCAACAATGCCGTTGCCGATGAACGTTTTGCCGATAATCCGCTGGTCACCGACAATCCGCACATTCGCTTTTACGCGGGCGTGCCTTTGGTGTTTCAAGACGGTTCGAAACTGGGCACACTGTGCATCATTGATACTGAACCGCGCAATCTCAATCACGACGAGATCATTGATTTGCTGGATTTGGCCAAAATGGCTGAAAGAGAGCTGGCGGCCACGCATAATGCCTCGGTCGATGAGCTGACCAACATCTCGAATCGCCGTGGCTTTTTGTCGTTGGTGAGCAAAAGCTTGATGCACTGCCGCTTTAATCGCATTCCCTATTGCTTGGCGTTTTTTGACCTGAATGGTTTCAAAGCGATCAACGATCAGCTTGGGCACTCGGTTGGGGATGATGCATTACAGGATTTTGCCCAGCTCATGTTGAGCAGTTTTCGCGAATCGGATTTGATTGCCCGCCTTGGCGGAGACGAATTTGTGGTGTTCATGTCATCCACGCTCGACGAAGAAGCGCAGCGAGCCATCGAGCGCTTTCGTCATGCGGTGACGGAATTTAACGACACCGCGAATCGACCGTATCAACTGGCGTTTTGCAGTGGCACCGTGGCGGGGGATGGCTTGTCTGAAGTGCATATTGATACCTTGCTTGAACAAGCGGATCAGGTCATGTATCGCCAGAAATCGCAGATTCGCGCGGCCAAAACACGTTAAATCTCAGACGCAGAACCGCGTTCCTCACTGCGTTTCACAGTTTTCATGCATCAGTATCGAAAATTCATTCGAGAGTGATATCGTTTCGCTGAGATGATATGCAATAGGATGAGAACGTATGGATGCTGATCTTCGCCAACACTGCCACACCTTTATCGCGGGCAACCATGAACCAGACCCGGCCACGCTGTTCCGCCAGATGGCTGAGTGGTGCGAAACCCATGCGGTGGACCATGATGCTTACGGCAGCGGAAACACCATTCAGAATTTTGAACAGCAAGTCGCCGAGCGATTGGGCTTTGAGGCGGCGCTGTTTGTCATCACCGGCACCATGACCCAACCCACCGCGCTGCAACTGGTGTGTCAGGAAAAGCGTTGCTCGGTGGTCGCAATGCATGAAACGTGTCATATCTTCACCCATGAAGCGCAGGGGTATCAGATGCAGCAACGTTTTCAGGTGCTGCCCATTGGTGACCGTCATCGCCCGTGGCTGGTGCAGGATCTCAAAGCGTGGCCGGATGAAATTGCGGCGGCGGTGTACGAACTGCCGATGCGCGAGCTTGGGGGCCAGTTGCCGAGTTGGCAACAGCTGGAAGCGGTCAAAACCTACTGCGCTGAACAGGGTATTCACCTACACATGGATGGCGCGCGGCTGTGGGAATCGGCAGCGTTTTATCAAAAGAGTTATCGCGACATCGCTGCCGGTTTTCATACCGCGTATGTCTCGTTGTATAAAGGCATCAACGGATTGGGTGGTTCGATGCTGCTCGGTAGCCAAGCGTTTATCAATAAAGCGGCCGTGTGGATGCGCCGTCAGGGAGGCAATGTCTATCATCGCACGCCTTATGTGGTATCCGCCGCGATGCAGTTTGAGCCGCGTTTGGCAGTCATGCCCGTGCTGTTTGAACGCACACAACAGATTTATCAGATTCTGCTCGATTACCCTGAATTCACCCTTAATCCGATTGAGCCGCAAGCCAACATGCTGCATCTTTATCTGCCGCTGAGCGTCGACAATGCCATTGTGCTGCGTAACCGCCTCGCATCAGACAAGAAAATCTGGCTCGGTCATCCACAAAGTGCGCCGCAACCCAATCAAAGTTTCATCGAGTGGTATGTGGGCGATCGACTGCTCAACATGCCCGATCATCAGCTGATCGAAGTACTCGATTGGATACGCGATCAACTCAACGCCTAATGCGTGACGGAATGTTTCTCTATGTCCTCTGTTAAATTGATGCGTCAGGCACCGCTTATCGCTGCGGTGTCGGCCTGTTTACTCGCATCGCCTGCCCAAGCGGGGCTGGGTGATACACCGCTCATTGGCGGGGTGTTTAACTCCGCAGCCATCCTGAAAAATCAGGTTGTTTCATCGCTCAGCTATTCGACCACCGTGGCGCGAGATGCCACGTTGTTTACCATTGCCGGCGTATCGCTGGATACCTACATTCTGACCTTGCCACTGGATGCGAAAGTCAAAGCTCGCGTGATGAAACAGATCACCGATCCGCGTTACGCCATTCCGCTCGGCTATTTCCTTTATCAGTATTACGACCGTTACGCGGGAATTGAACCGGGCGACCAGTTCAAAGCGTATATCAGCACGGTGTACGACGATCAGGCGCTCAAAGGCTTTGAACACAGCTTATATCACGTGGGGGATAAACCCACGGATGAACCCGAGATGCGCAGCAAAGATCAGGCGCATCAGGAAGGGATTAAAATTGATCGTGATTTCATCGCTACTCTGGTGACGCTCTATGATGCGTTGGTTCAGGTGGGCGAGTGGCAACATGTGGATCAACTGCCGCCGCAGTATCAATACCTGAGCGGTAGCGCGCAAGACAAAGCCTTGGTCGCGAAGATTCAACCCATCGTGGTTGGGCTGCTGGAGAAAGCGGCATCGGGCATGCAGGATGGCGACATGAAACATGCGCTACTGGCGGTGATGGATGACGCCAAACCTGCCAACGCCAGCAAAATCAACAACAAAGCGGAAGCTGTGACCGTCAGCTTGATTGATTTTGTGCGTCTCAACGTGCTCAAAGGGTATCGCCAGTTTTTGTATCAGCAAGAACGCACGGAACGTTTGACGGATTGGCTGGTGGATACGCTCGACAATAACCCGGCACAGGTGGTGGATTTCCTGCGTTCTCAGCAGCAGCGCCGTTTTGCGGTGCAGGTGACCGTTGATGGTTTGCAACAAGGGTTGATGCAGGGGCTGGTTGATCCGAGCCAGCCATTTATCGGTGAAGTGTACCGCCGTCAGGTTAATGCGGCATCGATGCGTTCACCGCTGACGGATGAGCAGCCCGCGCATCAGCAACAGGTGCACTTTATGCAAATTCTCGCCGAACAGCCGTATCACGATCCCTATTACCTACCGTTCTTTAAGCGCCTTTATGGTAGTGACCACAGCAATATCGTGCAGGTAGGGATTTCCTCGACGCCCACCATCAGCGTGCGCAACCTGCCGCTGATCAAAACCGGGGCGAAGGTCTCTGGCGATGGCGGCACCGGCATTCCCAATTTCCACTTTGTCGACCGTCAGGCAGACCGAGCGTATTACTTCTACGGCAATGATGCACTGCAGCTTGATAAGCTGGTCGGTGAACGTCACGTTCAAACCATGTTTGATCGTTTGGATTATCTCAAAACGCTTAACTGCAATGCGCAATATGACTGGAATGCGCATGTGACGTACGATGGTTTAATCAACCTCGGTGTTGGCGAGGCGCAGCGTGACTTTGGTGAAAAACGCTGCTTGCGCGACCTCGAAGCACGAGCAAAAGTGGAGCAATCGCTGCATGGCGTGCGCGCCACACTGATTGAGCAGGTGAGCGCCTATCAGGACATTTCCCAATGGGCAGTTTACACGCGTCTGAGCCGTAAATGGGCGTTGCAACAGGCACTGGCCGATTATGCCGAGCAAGACATGCACGGCTTGCCGGATTACACCTTGGTGTACAACCCGTGGCCGGATCATTTCGCCCACTTTACCGGCCCGTTCAGCGATGAAGTGATCATGCCCACGGGCGAGCTCAATCGCCTCGATTATTGGTTAGGGCGGATGGAAAAGGCTTATCGGGATGCCGGGGTGTATGAGCGCACCTTGTGGGGGATGGCAGGGGATCACGGCTTGGCGCCGGTCTATTTTGCGCTCAATCCGGAAAAACAGATTTTTACCCCGCTGGCGAAAGCACTCGGAATCACGATTCATCTGGAAAAAATCTCTTCGGATGAAGGGGAAGGGCCAAAGTTGACCAATGCACTTAATCCGCCGGGCTATCATCAGGTTGATGTGGTGGTTGCCTCGACGGCGGGCGGCAACTTCATGCTCGACTTCTTTAATGCCAAAGCGGGTTGGCAGGTGCAGCCGGTGTATCAGGAATTGACCCAATGGCAACCGGCGGAAAGCGATATGCCAGTCGATGTGATCGCCGAAAGTGTGCAGCGCCTAGGGGACACGCTGGATTACTTGGTGGTACGCGAAAGTGCCTGCAATGAGAACCAATGTGCGGTGCGCTTGATTGGCGAACGCGACGGCCAGCGGGTGGATGAGATCATTCGTAAACAAGGCGACAAACTCTATTACGCGGGTGTCAATGGCAAGGCGCGCCTGCTGGATGTGCAGGTACTCAATCCTTATCTGTCGTCACCAAGCGAACAGGCGCTCAATCAGTACGCCAAGTTGGTGGATCAATGCCTGTATGCCGCTAAAGCGGATGATGTGGCGAGTTGGTGTGATGCCGCTCAGTGGCGCGACTTAACCCGCTTTAGCGCGCGGCCCGATTCGGTGAATCAGCTCGCGGCCCTCTACGAAGAGGATCGCGCAGGCACCGTCAACCTGTTTCCTCGTGATGGCATTGGCTACAACACCAAAGTGCCGGGGCGTCATGCGGGGGAAAGCTATTTAGAAAAAGATGCGTTTCTGGGCTTTTGGGGCGCGCCAGTGGGCGCCAATCATGAGCCGCTGCTGAGTGAAGCGAACGGCTCGTTGGCGCCGACGTTGTTTGAGTATTTAACCGGTGAACCGGTGGTGCCGGGCCAAGATGGCTGGGGCTTTCCATCGCTGCTCAACCGGCTGGATATTCACCAACCGTAAAGGCGCTCATGCGGCTTGTCATGCTGAGCCAGACGCTGCGCTTGCTTGCAACGCACGTCTGGCTTTGTCGTGTTGATACCCCCACACACTGGCGGCAACGGTGATGACGCCCACCCATGACATCACGCTGAGCGTGGTGCCAAATAAGGCGTAATCAAACAGAATGGTTATCACTGGAATGCAATAAAACAGCACGCTGACCTGACTGGCCGACTGATGTTTGAGCATCAACATCAACAGCAGCAATGCGCCTGTTGAGACCACCACACTCATCCACAGCAGTGCGACGACCAACTGCGGATTCCATAACATGTACCACGGCTGAGTCAGTTGAATGGCACCAAAGATCACCAGCGCGATACTGTTTTGGCTGACCACGGAATCTAAGTTATCCAATTGAATTCGCCCCTGACAGATGGTGCCGACCGTAATGGCGGCCAGCGCCAGCAATGCCCAACCGATCCCATGCCAATTGAGCGCGCCCAATTGCGCCGAACCCGCGACCGCCAAGCACAAGCCAGCAAAGCCAAACAGTAGAAACCCGGCGGCGCGGCGGCTTTGACGTTGGCGAGCCAGCAGCGGCGTGATCAAGGGTTGCAAACCGAGGATCACGGTGACGAGGCCCGGAGAGAGCCCGCTGGAAATGGCTAAGAAATAAGTACTGAGGTAACCGGCCTGCAGCAGCAAACCCGAGCCCAGCAAGTTCCAGCGCGTGGCGCGAGAGCTGTGCGCCAAACGCGGAAGCCAACGACCACGCATGACGCGCAGCAGCAGCAGTGTTAAGGCCAGCGAGATGGCCGAACGGGCGATCAAAAAGCTCCACACGGACGCCTGTGCGACCCCCAATTTGACCATGACCGCCCCACTGCTCCACATCAACAAAAACAGAATGGGAGCCAGCGTCAATAGGGATATCGAAGGGGTGAAACGCATCGTTCGCAACATGGATTAATCTCGGTTTGATCTATGAGTTCTCTCGATGATAAAGAGAATTTTTATCCTGTTTGTGCTGAAAAGACACTTTGATACGCCGCAACGCTCATTTTGATGTTCAACTCTGAGTGGGGGACGATGCGTGTCGTGAGGCATGTCGTGATGCTTGTCGTGATGCTTGTCGTGAGGCATGTCGAGATGCGTCGTTATTTGCTGTAGAGCCGAGTGTAGAACTTGGGGGGCTGGCCAAAGTAGCGGCTGAAACTGCGACTGAACGCTGATGGATCTTGAAACCCTACCTGCTCGGCGATCAGGCAGATGGGATAGTCGGAGTGTGTCAGTAGCGCGCGAGCCCGTTCCATCCTCAATTGAGTCAGATATTGAAACGTCGTCATCCCCAGATTGGTTTTGAATAGATTTTTGTATTGTGTGGTGCTTAAGCACGCGATGCTGGCCAGCTCATTGATGGTGAGCGGTTGCGCCAGATGATCGCGCATCGCTTGCACCGCTTTTTGAATGCGTGGATCAATGGCGCGCGCAAAGCCTTGCTTGGCTAACAGAGCCGAAAACAGCGCCAACGTCATCGCTTCAACGTTGGGATCTACCTGCGTGCGGAGCTGTTTATCGACAAATTGAATGTATGCTAAGGCCGCAGGATCCAATTGAAAACTGACCACGCTGGACGCGCTGAGGTTGGGCGGAAGTTCATGGAGATCGGCCACCAAAAAGCGAAACGTTTCTGGCGCACTGAAATCATGACGCGCCCCGGCGCGCACCACCACGCAATCGCCCAAACCGCATTTGAGCACTACGTCATCGACGGCGATGTCGATGTAGCCCGACAGCGGTAAGACCAACTGATGATAGTGGTGGACGTGGCTCGTCGCGTGCGCTGAATAGGAGCGAATGGAAAGCCGGTCACGCATGATCAATCCCAATGCTGCTGGTGCATTTGCTGGTCGTGGGGATGGCGCGTGGCCTGTTCAGCGCGATGTGCCTGCTGTGGTCGCAAAGCATAAAGTCGTCCTTGCATTGAATGAAAGTCTCACCAAGAGTGAAGGCGTTAATCAACCTGTATTGTGCCATGTAAATAGAGGACGCCGTGGCCGGAAACCATCACGTGCTCGCCTTGCCAGTCGCATTGCAACACGCCGCCACGGTGTGAGGCTTGATACGCAACCAATTCGGTTTTTCCCAGACGTTCACCCCAAAATGGCGCCAAACCGGCATGAATGGAGCCAGTCACGGGATCTTCATCGCCGCCGTTCGCGGGCCAGAAATAGCGCGAGATAAAATCATAATCGCTCGATTGGGCTGTTGCCACGACATCATAAGGAGCCAATTGTTTGAGTTGCTCATTATCGCGCAGCACCTCAAGCACGGCCTGCTCATCGTGATACACCGCAAAATACGCTTGTGTGCTGAGCCAAACTTCATCCGGCGTGATGGACAACCCGGCGAGAAGGGGCGCTGGTATGTCGTCAACGGGCTGTGGCGCGCGGTTGGGAAAGCGCATCGTAATGCGTTTGTCTGCAGTTTGAGTGACGCTGAGTGTGCCGACCGCTGCGGTCTCAAAATTTAAAGGGGCGTCACACGCGAAGTGGTTGAACAGTACGTAGGCTGATGCCAGCGTCGCGTGGCCACAGAAATCAATTTCGGTCAGCGGCGAAAACCAACGAATCGCGTAGCGATTTGCAGCCAAGCGTTTGATAAATGCCGTTTCCGACAGGTTGTTTTCCTGAGCGATGGCGAGCATCTGTGCATCACTCAACCAGTGGGTGACTGGCACGACCGCCGCTGAATTGCCTTTAAAGCGTTCAGTGGTAAACGCGTCGACAACAAACAGTTCCAATTCCATGTTGCGCTTCCGATTCCTTGGTATGATTTTTAACATACAGAAAATCAGCAAGATAGCAACGGTATCTCAGGAAGAAAACGCGAAGCGACACCGCCGCCGCCTCGCGCAGCGGGTCAGCTATTGTCGATCATCTGCATGATTTTTTTCATCATTACGGGCTTGAGACGTTGGGCGGCTTGCTTGTCTTCTTGCGTCATGCAGCGCTGCAACAGTGCAATGATCTTGTTTTGATTGATGATTTCGATTTCCAGCTCGGCGCGGCTGTCGGCGGGTAAGGTCTTCAACATCGCTTCGCTGGATTTGAGCACCATCTGCATCTCTTCTAAGCTCATCCATTGCAGCTTGTGGGTGAACTCATAATAGTCGACGGGCGCAAAGCCGTGACGTTTGGCGATTGTTTCTACCTCGGTCACGTCGTTGGCAGGCGCGGTGGCGACCGCATCTTGGTAATGGCGTTGCCAGTCGCAATGCGCAGCGAAGGTGAGCTCGGTTGCCGGTTCATCCGGTTCGTACGAACTGTCATCCAACGCTTCGCGTTCTTGCATGATTTGCAGATAGGTATTGAGGTTTTTCTCGGTTAAGACGGTTTTAGCCAACGTCGGGGTTGAGCAGAGCATCAGCAGTGAACCCGCCCACAAGGGGAAGCGTTTCATACAGCAGTTCCTTTGGTATTTAAGCCAACTGGCATCAGGGCTATTATTATGATTTTCAGCACGTTATTCACGGCACCAGAAGTGTAGAAGCTGTTTTTTGTGCTGTCTATATTTTGTCCAATCGAGCGCCGGGATTCTTAATCGCAAGACAGGGCATTGCCTTTAAACAGTCTGGTGTTGAGCAATCAAGCGCATCAACTGCGCCAGTTGGTCTTCAATCGCCGTTGTGGGCGCAAAACCAATATTGATGCGCAAGCAATTCTGATAACGCTCCGATTCAGTAAACCAAGGGCCAATGCGAATATCGAGCTGCATTTGTTCGGCGGCATCGCCAACCGCTTGGGCATCGAGGCCGGGGATTTGCATCCACAACACCAAGCCGCCATCGGGTTGGGTGATGGTGCTGCCGGGCGGCAAATGCTCACTCAAGTAATGGAGATAGTAGGCTTTGTGTTGATTGAGTTGATAGCGCACTCGTTTGAGATGGCTCGCGTAAGCGCCTGACTCAATAAAATCGGCCAACGCATACTGAACCAGTGTGGGCACCCCCAGTGCCCGTTTGAGATAGGGCTGAAAGTAACGCCCCGGGCGACACCAACCCAGCCGGTAGCTGGGAGACAAGGTTTTCGATACCGAACCACACCACAGCATGTATCCCCCTTCATCGTAGTAGGCCGCGGGCAATGGCGGTTGGTGACGATGGGGCAGTTCCAAATAGACATCATCTTCGATGACCGGAATGCGATAGCGGTTGGCGAGTTGTGCCAAGCGTTGCTTTTGTTGGCTGGAGAGTGTGATGCCTTGCGGATTCATGTGGGTGGTACAGAACAACCCGGCTTGCACCGTCCCGCGTTGCAGGTGCTGTTCGAATTGGTCGAGGTCAATGCCCTCTGCCAACGAAGGAATTTCGAGGATACACAGCGACAACTGCGACAGCAGATCGAGCAAACCGTTGTAGCAGGGAGAACTGATGGCGACCGTATCGCCGGGTTGGGTACACACCATCAGCGCCGTTTTGACGCCATCCATACAGCCGTGCGTGATCACCAATTCTTCGCCGTTGAGGGCAAAGCCGCTGTGGGTGAAATGCTGGGCCAGCGCATTGAGTAGCGCGGGTTCACCTTGTGGTGCGGGATAGTAGGTGAGCTGAGGGCTGGCTCGTTTCATCGCCCGGCGCAGGCTGCGATCCAGCGCTTGTTGGGCCGTTTTATCCAATTGCAGGCGTGAGGTGCCCAGCGGGCCGCAAGGCGTGAGTGTGCGGTGACGAATCGTGGTTGGCGTCGCCACTTGGCTGCGAAAAGGGGGCCAACTGGGCGTGGGGGCGATGGTGTGTTGCTCGGCAATAAAGAATCCCGCTTGCGGGCGCGCAATCAACCAGCCTTGCGCTTCGAGTTCGGCATAACAGCTCACCGCTGTTGAGACGCTCACCCCTTGCTGGCTGGCAAACTGGCGCAATGACAACATGCGATCGCCCGGGCTGAGCTTTCCCGCCTCAATATCGTGAATGAATTTCTCTGCCAGTTGTTTATATCGCGCCATGCGGTCACCAAATTGTACTGGTTAAATTTTAATAAATTGTATCTGTACTGTTTTTGTTCGGCAAGGGAGACTGAGTGTTCTATAAAACAGGAAGGAGAACACCCATGCAGGGACGAGATTTACTGCTCATCATCAGTGTGATGGCCATCTGGGGCTTTAATTTTTCGATGATCAAACTGGGCGTCAGCGAGATGGATCCGCTGTTGATTGCTGCCGCGCGCTTTTTCTGTGCCACCTTTCCCATCATCTTTTTTGTGCGCAGGCCCACGGTGCCGTGGCGCTATTTGATGGCGTATGGCGTGGTGTTTGGTACCGGAATCTGGGGGATGGCGTCGTGTGCCATCACGTGGGGCTTGTCCTCTGGCATGGCGTCGGTGCTGCTGCAAACGGATGTACTGACTACGGTGCTGGTGGGGGTGTTGCTCTACAAAGAGGTGATTTCTCCGCGCATGGCTGCAGGCATTGTGGTGTCGGTGGCTGGATTGGTGGTGTCGATCATGTACACCAATGGCAATGTCACGTTTGCTGGCGTGGTGTTGATTCTGATCGCTGCGATCTGTTGGCCGCTGGCTGGCGTGATTGTGCGCGCATCGGGCACGCGTTCTGCGTTTGCGTTCAACATTTGGGGCATGCTATTTGCGCCGCTCCCGCTGGTGGCGCTCAGCGTGGGAATTAACGGATGGGAGGTGTTGAGCACCACGTATCAGCAATGGAACAGCAATGCGTGGCTGTCGGTGCTGTTTCAGGCTTACCCAACGACAGTGTTTGGTTACTGGGTGTGGAACAAGATGGTGTTGAAATACCCGATGAGCCAATTGGCACCCATGACGTTGTTGGTGTCGGTGTTTGCGCTGCTGAGCGGGTATGCGCTGTATGATGAACAGTTGTCCATGGCGCAATGGGTATCGTGCAGCACGTTCTTATTGGGGATTGGTCTGGTGCTGTATCCGCAGCGTAAACCGGTGGGATCGGTAGGCAAGTCGGTGGCGAATCCTTCGGCGTTGTAACGCACCGTTGGCTTACCTGATTTCATGTGGGCGTTTTAATCAGCCTGTATGCCTTTCAAATCACATTTATTGCAGCCGCATTCGGTGTCTTTGGTGCGGCGTTTTCGACGCTTTGGACGGGGTTCATCGATGACATACGCCCTTTGCGATGCTCGTGAACAGGTCAATCTCGCATAAGAATCTATTCATCACTTGAAATATTCCATTTATTTACATAACCAACAATAGTCGACTTTGTCACAACTTTTTGACTTAGATGTGTGTTCTTTTATTGATTTAGGTGATATGGTTCACATTGTTTTATATGTAACAGTTTGTTAATGGGAATAAAAATATGAATTTATTTGAACAAACCGATCCGTCACGTCGACGTTATGGCTTGGCTGCCTTTATTGGCTTAATCGCGGGTGTTGTGTCCGCTTTCGTGAAATGGGGTGCTGAAGTTCCGCTTCCACCGCGCAGTCCAGTGGATATTTTCCAAGCGGCCTGTTCGCCAGAATCACTGATTCGTGCGGCTGAAAACATCGACTGCTCACGTAATTTCCTCAATCCACCTTACGTTTTCTTGCGCGACTGGATTGGTGTTGTTGATCCAAACGAAGCCGTTTATACCTTTGCAGGCCACATTTTTAACTGGGTTGGTGTCACACACATTATCTTCTCCATTGTTTTTGCGGTGGGTTACTGCGTGGTTGCAGAACAATTCCCGAAAATCAAATTGTGGCAAGGTCTGTTTGCTGGTGCATTGGCACAAATCGGCGTTCACATGATCACCTTCCCACTGCTGGGTTTGACTCCGCCTGTGATGGAATGGCCATGGTACGAACACGTGTCTGAAATCGTTGGCCACCTGGTTTGGTTCTGGTCGATTGAAATCATCCGTAGAGATCTACGCAACCGCATTACGCGTGAACCGGATCCTGAAGTGGCATTGACGGCCGCAACTCGTTAATTCCGTAGGTTATTGAAAAGGTCGCTGAGGCGACCTTTTTTTATGCGCTCCGTTGGGATGTTTCACTTTTTCCCGGCACATCAAGAAAAGGGCCATTCAGCCCTGCGATAACGCGTTGGCGTTGAATGGCTCCGTGTTTGATGCCCTCGCGCTTAACGCGGGAACTGCGCAACACCAGTCGCCAAAATGTGGTCGGCGATGTAGCGGTGCGTTGCCGTGGTGGGGTGAGTCACATCCCAGAACACAAAGCGGTCTGAACCGGATGAGGCACACTCGGCAGCCAACGCATGGGTGTAGAGATAATCCGCCGCAGAGCTGCGCTGAATATCAAGACACGGCGCGCTGGCATTATCAAAGCCATGCGCGGCTGGGTCGGCGATCATCTGGTCAAACAGCGTGTAGGCGTCAAACAGCGAAATGTTGATGCCCTGCATCTGGAAGTAACGTGCCTGCTCACGAATGAACGCGTTCATGCCAATCACTTTGGCGCGCACCTCGTCGATGTGTTCCTGCGTTGAATATTGGAACTGCGGCGCGCGCGTGGCATCTGGCAGGGTCAACAGCACTAGATTTTTCGCCCCGGCGTCCACCAAACGAATCAGCGCCGAGCTGTAATCTGCTTTGACGTCAGCCAGTGAACGGTCGTAGTTCATAAAATCATTCAGACCGAATTCGAGCGTAAATAGCGTGTTCTTCGCACGGTAATTCGGCGCCATTTCCATGTAGGTCAGGTACGAGCTGACCTGCTCATTCACGCCAGTCAGCGCCCAGTATTGATTGCGTCCCGCCGCGCCGCCCACGGCCCAGTTGTAGAGGGGCAGCCCCAAACCTTGCGCCAGATATTCGGTCCAGACAAACCCGTTGGAAAAGTGGCCGACAAACCAAGAGTTCGGATTCGGGAAGCGCCATTGTGAGGCGTTAAAAATGTTGCCGGTGTCCGACAGGCTGTCACCAAAGGCGATCACCTTGTTGATTTTGCTTGGCGCGTTGGCGACATCGTTGCTCCAGATGGTGTGGTTATAAGAAAAGCGGGTGTCGGCCGCGGCATAGGTGATGTCAGCAGTATCGTGGGTGAGGCCCAGCGTCTCTTCACAGCGCTGCAGGATGGTGTCGGGCTGAGTCTCGGTGTAGAACATATTTTTGTAACTCACGGAGGACCACCAATAGCCATCAATGGTGAAATCACTGCCGTCCGCGTTCTTCGCCCACTCCCAGGTGGTGTACGGATCGTTGTGCGTCGCCGCCGGGCGATACCAGCAGCGAACATAGGTGTACGTTGGGCTGCCCAGCGTCTGGGCCGAATCCGCTTCAGATGGCGCCATGAGCGGCGCTGGGTTGATGTCGTTTGCCAATACCGCTGGCGCAATGGCGCTGAGGCTCGCAATCAGCAGAGTGTGTTGTAATGTCATCGTGTCTCTTCTTATTGTGTTGGTTGTATGGCTGATTCAGCGTCGGGTCTGTGTACTCGATGACCAAATCAGCCATGGTTAGCCACTGACTTTCTGGTCGGAGGTGTTCAATGCGATATCTATTCACACCACTAATGCAATTGAAAGCATAAAGCGTGGTGCTTGGGAGCAAGATCATGCTTGAATGTGCATTTGTTCATCGGCATGAATAAATTCGGACAAAAAAACAACGTTTATTTTTATTTGAAGGATGCAATGAGAAAATATGAACAATAATATAATGAGTGCGAGTTATTTTGCCTTATCTAAATTAGGGTGTTTAAAATAAGTAAATGATAAAACAATGCTCGCTAAATTAAATATTTATGAATTATTTGTGTTTTTATTAGCCATGTTAAAGGAATCTGTTTAAAACGAATTTAAAACGTGATCTTGTGCGATTCTTTTTGTGAATCAGCTTTATTTGTAATGCACTTCCTTATATTGATCACTTGAGCGTCAGCAGATTTACCCCATCTTTGTAGACCTGAACAACCTTCCTGCGGTTGTGGCGCTCACGTTGACTCACTGAACGAGTCAGTTTACTAACCAATTGAATAATAAAATCTAGCCCTCTTGAGCGGCTTGGAGCGGTTTCCTATTGTCTGTCGACAAGGGGAAAGCCTATTAATAATAAACCATTCTATTTGGCCTGATAACGTGAAGTAGAATGAAAATAATAAAGGGCACCTATGCGAAAACTAAATTCTTATGCAGCAACCACGTTGGTATTATGTACACTTTCAACAAGTGGCGATGCGTTGGCCGATATCCATGATCCGGTTGGCGAAGCCGTTTCTATTTTAAGTCAGGTTTCTGATTCGAGTCAGATTAATTATTTCAACGCGCAATATTGGCAGGAAAACGATTCCGATATGCCAACTCTGGCACAATTGCGTCAATTCGTTGTGCAAGAGAAACAACGTATTTTGATGGATTTCAGCCAGATCGAAAATAACGAAGAGCGCGCAGTGATGCAGGCGCTGTTTCGTCAGCAATATGGCATGAGCTTTGTGAGCCGGTTCATCTTAGTGACCGAACATAAAGGGGAGCTGCTGTTCACGCCGTTTGATGCGGCGGATGACGTGAATCCTGCTTTGCTGGAAGCGCCGGTCGCCAAGCGAGTACGTCGTTCACTGTCGGATAGCCAGCGTGTCAGTGGTGGTGAAGCCAATACACTGCCGCATGTGGCGTTCTATATTAACGTCAACCGCGCGATCAGCGACGAAGAGTGTACCTTTGATAATTCCTGGTTATGGAAGAGTGACAAAGGGCGCCGCTCATTCTGTCATGACGCCAACATCTCCCTGATTTATCGCGTCAATCTGGAACGTTCGCTGCAATATGGCATTGTCGGCTCGGCGACACCGGATGCGAAAATTGTCCGCATCAGTTTGGATGATGACAGCACGGGCGCGGGCATTCATCTCAATGATCAACTGAGTTACCGCCAGTTCGGCGCCGATTACGTGACGTTGGATGCCTATTTCCGCGAATGGTCGACCGATGCGATTGCGCAGGATTATCGCTTCGCCTTCAATGCCTCCAACAACAAAGCGCAGGTTCTCAAAACGTTTCCGGCCAGCAACGTCAACGCCAATTTTGAGCGCAAAGAAGTGTCTGGGTTTGAGCTGGGCGTGTCGGGCGGCGTGGAAGCCGACAGCAAAGGGCCGAAAGGCAAGCTCGAAGCGCGCGCGAGTTACTCGCAGAGCCGTTGGCTGACGTTTAATACGCAGGATTACCGTATTGAACGCGCCACTAAAAATGCGCAGAACATTAGCTTTAGTTGGGCGCGCCAGCAGTATGCCACTGCGGAGTCGCTGCTGAACCGCTCCACCGATGCGTTGTGGGTCAATACCTATCCGGTGGATGTGAACCGCATCAATCCGATCGGCTACGCCAGCTTCGTGCCGAAAATGGACGTGATTTACAAAGCGTCACCAAGCGAGAGCGGTTCGACCGAGTTTGTGATTGATTCTTCAGTCAATATTCGCCCGATCTACAACGGCGCGTACAAACACTACTATGTCGTCGGCGCGCATCAGTCGTATCACGGTTTTGAAGACACGCCGCGTCGCCGCGTGACCAAATCCGCCAGTTTTACTGTCGACTGGGATCATCCGGTATTTACCGGTGGTCGCCCGGTGAATCTGCAATTGGCCAGCTTTAATGATCGCTGCGTCACGGTGCAAGCTGACGGCACGCTGACGGCCAGCACGTGTGACAACCAAACCGCGAGTCAGTCGTTCATCTACGACCAACTGGGCCGTTATGTGAGTGCGCTTGACACCAAACGTTGTCTGGACGGCAATGCGTTGGATGCGCTGCAAGCATGTAATCAGAGCCTCAGCCAACGCTGGGAGTGGCAAGAGGGCAGCGACGCGCTGACCAACGTCTACAGTGGCGAAACGCTGGGGCACGATACGGCAACGGGTGCACTGGGCTTGTATGCTTCCGCCAGTGACAGCGTCAGCCTGCGCACCATCACCGCCTACACTGATGTATTTAACCAGCAGCAAACCTCGCCGGTATTGGGGCTGGCGGTGGGTCAGCTTAACGCGCAACCGTTGAGTGCGGAAGGCACCCTGTTTGTGCGCTCGGGAGCGGCGATCGATGCGCTCGGCACCGCAGAAGGGTTGATGGTCGGTGGCAGCGGCGGCTCGCTGAGCCAAGTGGATTTGCGCCAAGTGCAATCGGTGGTCGCGACTTCAGGCGATTTTAACTACGGCGGACAGCAACTGCTGGCGCTAACATTGACGTATCTTGATGGCAGCGTGCAGACGCTTGGGTCAAAACAGTACGGCACCCACCTGCATGAGGATCGTTTTGATGTGCCGGCAGGCCAGTCCATCACGGCGGTTAAAATTTGGGCCGACAACTGGTTGGTCAAAGGGCTGCAACTGGAACTGAATTAACGGAGAGCTGAACTCAGTCCATTCGGAATGGACAATCCCCGCCATGTGGCGGGGATTTTTTGATTCAACCCTCACCATCGATGGTGGGGCATCAACCGTGCGTGTAGAACCACAACACGCCGCTACACACCAGATACATCACCACAATGTAGCGCCAGTTGGCATGCAGCAACGCTTTCGCGCTGATGTCGTAGCGCGATTGAATACTGAGTTGAACGCCGGAAAACGGCGACAGCGTAATGCCCAGCGACCAGCCCATCAGCAGGGTCATGCCGAGTAAATCCGGATCGCTAACCGTCGGCGAGAGTACACTCCCCGCCAGCACCACACTGGTCACCGGATGCATGCCGCTGAGGGCAAGTAGTGCCAATACCACCAAAGTGAGGCTGGCTTCCAGCGCGCCGAACTGAGTGGGCGCAAGCTGAATCTGCGTCGCTGCCAGTGCCGAGGCTACGCCTGCTGCCAGCATGGCTGCGGCAGCAAACAACACCACTTCTCCGGCCGAACCCGCCACGCCGGAGGTAATGTGATTGCGCGCGCTGTAGAGCCCTAATTTGCCTTTTTTTAACAGCAACCAACTGCCTGTAAACACAATCGCGGTGAGCGTCACCAAGGACAACACGCTGATGTGTGGATACAGCGTGTGACCGGACATCACCACCAGCGCCAGCAGCCCAGGCATCCACAGCGACGAAAACGAAATCGGGTAGCCGTTCATCTGCTCGGCATCCGAGCGGCGGGTGATCTGCCATGCGCTGAGTGACAGCGCCACCAAGCTCACCGGCAAGCCGTATAACACCAATGTGCCCAGTTGCGCGCCCGGCGCACTGATGAGGGTTAACCCCATAGAAGCGAAAAATGGTGACCAAAACGCGCACGTGGCAAACGCACGCAGTAACACCAAGCCTTGCGTGGTGGTGAGTTTGTCTTTCGAGGACAATTTGTCGCCAACGATGATCACCGACGACATATTCAGCACCGCGCCAAACAAATGCGCGCCAAACAGCGTGCGCACCAACGCCGATTTACCTTGCGGCAGTTGCTCTCCGGTACGCACACTCTCCATGGCGAAAATGCGCAGAAAACCGACCCCAATCAGCATGGTGACCACGTTTTGGTTGGCTTCGATGGCTTTGAGTACGTAATGAGTGTCGCTACCATTCAGTAGGCCATGAATCAGCCCCGCGGTGCCCACGCCAAACAGCAACAGAATCTGTTTTTTCTGCGCCGGTTTGACGGCGGGCAAAAATAAGCCTGCGGCGATCCAAATCGGAATGCCAGCCCAAAAGCCGGCGATGTGATCAGTCAGTTGGGCGCTCAGCGAAAGGAAAAGGCTCGCCATCAGCAGCCAGCCACCGGTGGCTGCAATCGTTGGATTCATAACTTGTGTGTACGCTCGTGAAGTTGGACGACGTTGAGTGCCGACGTGGCAACGTCCGGAATGGGCGTGATGAAGCGCGAGTCGTCTTGCTGACATCATAATCAGAGCCAGCCACTCACGGCAAGCGATTGCGTGAGGAGTGCGTGAGGAGTGCGGAGTGCTTAGCCGCGCAGACAGGTTTGGAAGTAGGTCACTTCATTGCTGGGCAGGCGATAAACGGTCGCCGGTTTGCCGCCTTTGCCCTTGCTGGAGGCCGCAATCTTGTTGGCGCTGACAATCACGCCGGTATCAATCAGGCGACGTTTGACCGTCATGCGATTCACTTCAACGCCAAACTTGGCGTAAGCCTCGATGATGTCGGCCACCAGAAACTCTTTTTCCAATGAAAACAGGACCACAGACGTGTATTCCACCGCTGCGCGCAGCTTTTTCCACGCGTGTTGGATTTGCGCCACATGGTCAAAGGCCAGCGCCATGTCGCCATGGAGCAGCGGTTCGAGATCAAACCAGCCAGCGCGACTGCGGTCGATGCCAAAATCTTCGATTTGTTGCACGTTGGATGGGTTGAGCAGCGCGTAATGCGAAATGCTGACGCTCCACCCATCGGGGTCACGTTTGGGGTTCCCGTCTACCAAGGGGTCGCTGATGAAGTTGGGGTAGGTGTGCACTTTTTGGCGACAAATGCGGCGTCGTGCGGAATCGAAATCTTCATCGGCGGGTTCACCGCCGCTCGCGGTCAGGTCTTCATCGTACACCAAGCCGCCCGGAACGGCCCATTTGCCGCAGTCGGGTCGGTTCGGATTACTTCGCTTCACCAACAGGGTTTGGATCCCCGAAGGGGCCAAGCGAAGGCAAATCATATCAATGGTGACGATCATAGTGTTTTCCCAACGGCAGTGAATCTCTGGCTCGTGTTCATCGCCAGTCGTGTGTTTTACGCGTGATTCACGCCAGCGTGTTGCAAGTGCGTTGTGTGACGAACAATGGGCTCATTCTAGGCAAGCGATCTGTTTGGGTCAAATGTAAATAACATAATGTGACAAACTAAATTTTATTCAATGCGTTGATGCCTTCCTCGGTTGTAAAGGCTTGGAATCTGATTGTTTTGCATCAATATCCATGATTGATTTGTGGATATGTAACTATTGTTAGGTTTGTCACAAAAGTTGACAAACTTCGTGTGCTCATTTAATGTGCCGGAAATAGTTAGGAACACAATGTTACTAACATGACTAACCCCCATGTCGTGAATTGAAGGAAGGCATCATGAACTCTCGCCTGTTTTCTCCACACATCATCCGCAGTTTGTTGGATCTCGATGCCTATAAAATCAATATGATGCAGGCGATCCACTCCCTCTATCCAGACGCGCAAGTGCGTTACGAACTGATCGTACGCAGTGATGAGGATGTGAGCGAGCTGTTGGAAGAAGTGCGCGATGAGATTCGTCATTTAGCATCCCTGCGTTTCTCGGATGCCGACATTGTGTATCTGAAACAAAGCTCCCCGCATCTGAAAACCTCATTTTTGCAAGCATTACGCTACTTCCATTTTCAGCCGGATCGTCAGGTCGAGTTTGGCGTGATCAAACAAGATGGCAAACATCAGCTGCGCATTGGGATTCAAGGCAGCTGGCGCGATACCATTTTGTACGAAACCATCGTGATGTCGATTGTGTCTGAAGTGCGCAACCGTCGCCGCTGGGCGCAGGTGCCTGCGGAACTGCCATTGCAAGTGCTGGCGGAAAAAGTGCAAAAGCTCAAAGCAGACATTGCAAAGCGAGGCATCACCAATTTCTCGCTCACCGAAATGGGCACTCGTCGCCGTTTCTCCAGCCAAGTGCAACGGGATGTGATGGCGTATCTGGCGCAAGAAATACCTGAGCTGTTGCTGGGCACCAGCAACTACCATTTTGCGCGTGAGTTTAATCTGAAGCCGATTGGCACCATTGCCCATGAATGGTTCATGGGGCATCAGGCGCTGGTCAATGTGCGTGATTCACAGCGTGTGGCGTTGGAGCAATGGCTGAAAGCGTTCGACGGTCAATTGTCAATTGCGCCCACAGACACGCTGACCATTGACGCGTTCCAAGAAGACTTCAATATGCATCTTGCCAAGGCGTACGACGGTATTCGTCACGACTCGGGCTGCCCATTTAAATGGGGCGATCGCATGTTGGCGCACTACCAAAATATGGGCATCGATCCCGCGTCGAAAGTGTTTATCTTCTCCAACGGCCTGAACTTTGATGAAGCACTGGATCTGTGTGAATACTTCGCAGGTCGCGTGCGCATTTCGTTTGGCATCGGCACGTTCCTGACCAACGATCTGGGCGGTTGGACCAACGAGCAAGACATCGCTTACCAACCATTGTCGATCGTGATTAAGCTGACCGAATGCAATGGTCGTCCAGTGGCTAAAATCAGCGATGAGCCTGAAAAAGCCATGTGTGAGGATCCGCTGTTCTTGGCCAACCTCAAACGCCGATTCAACATCGAGTTGGATGTTGATGCGCTGATTGAGGAACTCAAACATCAAAAGCGAGCCAAACGGCAGTACATCGCAGCAGCATGATTAGAAAAACGGCGTTCGCGCCGTTTTTTTTCGTCACGGATTTCCCGGGTTTGCTGCGGTGCTTTACTTGATGCTGCGCTTGAGCCACGCTGACGAGGTCAGATCTTTTCTGCCTCAACGACAGGATGAAATCGGGCGATAATTGTTGTGATTGCGTTGGTTTTTATTCACGCATTTTTTGAATGGTTTTGTTTTTATATCTCTGTTTTGTAAGATAATTGTTTTTGATTTTCATCATTAATGATTGCATTTGTGCATTGTTTCACGACGCGTTAAAAGACAATGAAAGGATAATCATCGCGAAGTGAATGGAATGAAAAAATATTTCGAATTGATCGACAAACCCACGTTTTTTGGCGCGCTTGGCCTGCTGTTTCTGGTGGTTGTGCCACTGGCGTTATGGCCAGCAGAAGGCGCAGATTGGATTGCCGTTGCCAAAACCTTTATGACCGACAAGCTCGGTTTTCTCTATCTCTCCTTAGGCCTTGGCGCCATCTTCTTCATGATTTACATCATCTTCAGTGACATTGGGCAAATCAAGCTCGGTGATGCAGATGAAAAGCCCGAATACGGCACGGCGTCGTGGGCGGCGATGCTGTTTTGTGGCGGGATCGGTGCCAGTATTTTGTACTGGGGCATGATTGAGTGGGCGTATTACTACATGGCGCCACCGTTCCAGCTCGAACCCGGCAGTGAAGCGGCGATTCGCTGGGCAGCCACGTATGGGATCTTCCATTGGGGGCCGATTGCGTGGGCAATCTACTTGATTCCGGCGGTGCCGATTGCGTACTTCTTCTACGTGCGAAAGCAGCCGGTGCTGAAAGTCTCGGCGGCGCTGATGCCGATCATCGGTGAAGCGCGCAGCTTTGGGAAAACCGGTAAAGTCATCGACATTCTGTTTATCTTTGGTTTGCTAGGGGGCGCTGCGACCACACTCGGTTTGGCGGCCCCGCTGATCAACGAAGGCATCAGTTATCTGTTTGGCATTCCGGCGACCACCATGTCGCAAATTGGCGTGTTGATGCTGTGTACGGTGATCTTTGCTTACTCGTCGTACAAGGGGATGGATGGCGGCATCAAGGTGCTGAGTAACATCAACTTCTGGGGTGCGATGGCGTTGCTGGCCTTTGTGCTGGTGGCCGGGCCAACCATTTTCATGCTGGAAACCGGCCTAGATTCTGTGGGCCGCATGCTGAGTAATTTCTTCTCCATGGCCACGTGGGCAGAACCGTTTGGTGGCTACGGCACGTTTGAAGACACGCATTTCCCGCAACATTGGACCATTTTCTACTGGGCGTGGTGGTTGGTGTACGCGCCAAGCATGGGCCTGTTTGTGGCCAAGATTTCGCGCGGTCGCACCATCAAACAGATGGTGACGGGGTCGATTTTCTATGGCTCGGCAGGCTGCGCGATGTACTTCATTGTACTGGGTAACTACGGCTTATCGTTGCAGTTGTCAGGGCAGTTGGATGTGGTGGCGATCCTCAACGAAGCCGGTCCAACGGCGGCAATTTTCAGTATTTTGGAACAACTGCCTTTCAGTACGGTGGTGATTGCGGTCTTTACGGTGCTGTGCATCATTTTTACGGCGACCACGTTTGACTCCATCTCCTACATTCTGGCGGCGGTGGTGCAAAACAACGTTGAAGAAGAGCCGATGCGTTGGAACCGTTTGTTCTGGGCCTTTACGCTGTCGGTGATGCCGTCGGTGTTGATGTTCATGGGTGGATTGGCGACGCTGCAAACCGCAGCAATCGTAGGCGGCCTGCCGCTGTTGGTGATAGCGGTGATGTTGATGATGTCGGGCATTCGTGCGGCGAACCTCGATTTGATGCATCAGGAAGGGTATGAGGATCCGGTGATCAACATTGAAGAGTTGCCGGAAATCGACCCTTGGTCGCGCGAAGGGATAGCATTGGCTCGCTTTGAAAAGCTCAAAGCCGAAGCGGTTAATGCTGCGGATCAGGAGCGCGAAAAACGCACCGAGATTTGGGCCATCCAGAAACTGCTGCGCTCTCAAGCGTTAGCCAATAAAGAGCAGGGACTGGAGCCGGAGTCGACCTCGCAGGACGACCTCGATCGGTTGCAGCAATTGACGGATGAGATGATGGCCATTAAACAATACAAATTGCAGGCGTCTGAAAG
The DNA here is from genome assembly GCF_052076135.1 of Vibrio sp. Vf1514. Taxonomy (NCBI): domain Bacteria; kingdom Pseudomonadati; phylum Pseudomonadota; class Gammaproteobacteria; order Vibrionales; family Vibrionaceae; genus Vibrio; species Vibrio sp. Vf1514. Next base: position 162,144 of record NZ_CP197268.1, read on the forward strand.
CGCGCAGCAGGCGCGAATCGAGTTCAACGAGCTTTTGCGTGAGCGTCAGGCGGAATCTGCGCAAGCACAAGCCTAAATCCACAATTTGCGAATTCGACGATTCGCAGCCCATTGATCGCAAAGCCAGTTCGATTCGGACTGGCTTTTTTTGTGTCTGCGCGTTGCGGATTTTTCAGTTCTGCGTGCGATCTTTTACGTGACATCAGGGGGCAATGCGGCATAATGCATTAAAACTACTTACGTGATTTTAAGTTTATGACCCAAGAAGAGCGCCTAGTTCACTTACAAATGCTGATCAAGCAGCAGGGGAAAATGACCCTGACCGACATCTGTGACCAGTTTGGTGTGTCGCGTGATTCCGCGCGGCGCGATCTGGTGAAGCTCACCCAGTTGCCGGGCATTCAGCGCATTCGTGGCGGTGCGATGTTGGCGCCAGTGTCGCCGAAAAGCGAACCGTTTGCGGCCAAAGCCGTCAGTGCGAGCAAGCACGCGTTGGCGCAGTGCGTGGCATCGATGGTGGATGCGCAGGATTACATTGTGCTCGATACCAGCACCACGTTGGCGCTGGTCCCCGGTTATTTGGCTGCCCCCGCGACCATCGTCACCAACTCAGTCAACACGCTGGCTCAGGTTGAAGAGGGGGCTTCGTATACGGTCCATTTGTTGGGCGGCCATTTTGATCCGTACAGCCGCGCCATTTTGGGCCCGCAGGCCGAGCAGCAAATGGCTGGCTATCATGTCAACAAGGCATTTATTGGTGTGTGCGCCCTGTCTGAGCGCGGCTTGACCACCAATTATGAACAAGAAGCGTCGATGAAACGCGCGATGATGGCGCAAGCGCAGCAGATCATTTTGGTGTGCGAACAGCACAAAATGGGCACCGAGAATTTCCATCACGTGTGTGATGTGGCGGCGATCGACATGGTGATCACCGACGCGCCACCCGCGCCAGCACTGCAAGAATTATTTGACCGTCACGACATTCAGTGTGTTGTGGCGACCGCACCAGAAGGACAGTTTTGATATGACTTACGCTCCGGTAAAAACCGCCGTGATTGGCTACGGCTATTCGGCGAAAACCTTTCACTTGCCTTTCATCAACGCGCTGCCTGAGCTGACGCTGAGTGCGATCAGTTCCAGCCAGCAAGCCGCGGTCGCGGCCGATTGGCCGAACGCGCAATGGTTTGGCGATGCGAATGATCTTCTGGACAACAGCGATGCGGAGCTGGTGATCATCACCGCGCCGAACGATGTGCATTACCCGCTGGCCAAACGCGCGCTGCAAAATGGCAAGCACGTGATCGTTGAAAAGCCGTTCGTGACCCGCATTGAAGATGGCGAAGAGCTGATTGCATTGGCGGCGGAAAAAGGCCTCACGCTGAGCGTGTTCCATAACCGTCGTTGGGATGGCGATTTTCTCACCCTGCAAAAGCTGATGGCGGAAGGGCGTTTGGGCGACATCAAACTGTTTGAATCTCACTTCGACCGCTACCGTCCACAAATTCGTCAGCGCTGGCGTGAACTGGCGCAAGATGGCGGTGGTATTTTGTTTGATTTGGCGCCGCACCTGCTGGACCAAGCGCTGGCGCTGTTTGGGCTGCCACAGGCGATCAATGCGCAATGCCGCATGATGCGCCCGGGCGCGACCACCATCGATTACTACAACCTGATCCTGCACTATCCAAATCATTTGGTGCACCTGCATTCAAACCTTTACAGCCCAGAGCCGAACCTGCGCTACAAAGTGCTAGGCAGCCTGGCGAAGTATGAGAAATACGGCCTCGATCCACAGGAAACCTACCTCAAAGAAGGCAAGCAACCAGACAGCCCGCAATGGTCACAGGAAGAAGCGTCACTGTATGGTCAGCTGCACAGCGAAACGGGATCAGAAACCATTGCGACCGAACTGGGCGGCTACCAGCTCTATTTCAAAGGCGTAGCGGATGCGATTCGTCTCGGCACGGCCAACCCGGTGCCGCCAGAGCAGGCGTTGCAAAACATCGCACTGATTGAAATGGCGCTGGAGAGCAGCAAAACGGGCCAAACGTTGCAGGTGAAGTTATGAGCCTGACACTGGCCGAGATTGCGCAGCAAGAAGAGGCGCTGCAACTGAGCCATTTTAACCACGATGTGGCGTGGCAATTGGGCTGCACGCTCAAGCAGATGGCGGAAAGCCAGCAAGTCGCGGTGGCGATTGAAGTGTATGGCTTTGGCCAGACGCTGTTTCAATACGCCATGCCGGGCACGTGCGCGGATCATCTCGATTGGATGCGCCGCAAACGTAATTCGGTGCTGCGTTATGGCCGCAGTTCTTACTATCTGTCGCTGTATAATGCGCAAAAGCAGCGCGAATTTGAGACGCAGCCGCACATTGATGCGGCGGCATATTGTGCTCATGGCGGCTCGTTTCCGATTCGAATTGCCGGGTCGGGATTGGTGGGGGCGGTGACGGTCTCGGGCTTGGCTCAAATCGACGATCACCTGATGGTGAGTGATGCGCTGCAAAGCCTGCAACTCTCCAGCGCCCAATAAACACGAAGCCCCGTCCGGGGCTTTTTTAGGCCGGTTGATCGAGTATCACTTCTCGCATCAAATGATCGATGGTTTCCACCACCTGTTCACTGGCGCTTTCCATCGCTTGTAGTTCATCCACCAACTGATTCAGGTTCTGCTGCTGTCCGGCCAACAGCGCTTCTTTACCAGCGTCGTGCACGCGCTGATGCGGCTCCTTCAATCGGGCAAAGTGATGCAAGTGACTGTAGAGCTTGGCGCCGTTGCCTTTAAAGTACCATTGACCCAAACGGCATTCGGTGTGCGCATTGACGCTGCTGTCGAACGCTTGCTGCTCAATGTGTTGGTAGATGTGGTTCTTCCATACCGCGTGATCAATTTTCACGGTATCGAGGAAGGAACGCGCGGTCGCGATGCGAATCACTTCTTGCATGTGTTGTGATTTCGCCAGTACCGCATTCACCACCTGCTCAATTTGCTCCGAGGAGGTTGCCACTTCCAACGAATACGTTTGGTTGCTGTTGATGGATGCTTTGATGTCGGAAGTTTGTGTGATCACCTGTTTCACCAAGTGTTCAATTTGATCGCTAGCGTGGTGCGCTTTGCCCGCCAGCGCGCGAACTTCATCGGCGACCACAGCAAACCCCCGTCCGGCTTCGCCAGCGCGTGCCGATTCAATGGCGGCATTCAACGCCAGCAGGTTGGTTTGTGCAGAAATCTCTTGAATCGCATTGATCAGTTGGCCGATAGACGATGCCGTGGTGTCGAGAATGGCGGCAGCTTCCATGTTGCTGATCGCTTGCTGATTGATGCGCGTCGCCCGTTCAGACAGGCGGCTCAAGGCCGATTGCGTTTGGGCAAACATGTCATCCAACTGATGCAGCTCATTCAATTCCTGTTCCATCTCTTCGGCGCTGCGCGCCAGCCCAGTGCGAATCGCTTCCAGCATGGCACCGCCGCGCAGTTGCGCACGGATGACTGCGTTGGTGGTTTGGTCGCTCTGTTGGAGATTGCAAATCTCGCGCTCTTTTTGCGCCAGTTGGTCGACTAAATCTTGTATCTCTCGTTGATGTTGTTCATGTGTTTCCGTCTGCTGACGGCGCATGTCTGCAAGCTCGCGCTTGAGTTTATGGTTAAACACTGCTGCCTCCCAAATTAGCTGAACTAACAACAAGCAGCAATGCCCTGCCGCTTTGTGCTGCACGCGTTGATGCGTGATATCGATTGCACTCGAGATTATGCCATTTTCAGTCACCGTCATTTCGAGAGTTACACCATAGAAATGCATAAATACTCAGCAATTGTGAAAGAAAAAATTACTTATATATTAGTTATTTAAATGAGTTTTAGGTATCTATCTGTGCGGCGGATGGTGGCGGTATTGAGCGCTCAGTTTTGGCGGCAGAATGAGCAAATTGGGGTGGGGATGGAGGCATTGCCCACCGCACCAGCAGCGCGGCGGACAATGTTAAGGTGCTCGGCTTAGCTCAGTTTGATCAGCGCAAACTGTTTCTTACCGCGTTGCAGCAGGTAGTAGCGATCGAACAGCGCAAAACTGTGGCTCAAATCGGCGTCGGCCATTTTTTCCCCGTTGACGCGAATGGCGCCATTGGCCAACCATTCGCGCGCCTGACGCTTGGAGCTGGCTAGTTGTGATGCGATCAGCAGTTCAACCACATCATCAGCGGTGCTGACGGTGGTGCACGGCAGCCCGTCCAACTCCAACTGTGCCAGTTCATCTCGGCTGAGCTGTGCAACTGCGCCACTGAACAGGGCGTCACTGATGCGCTGCGCGCTCGCTAAGCCCGCTTCCCCATGCACAAACGCAGTGATGTTCTCGGCCAGAATTTGCTGCGCTTGCGGCTTGCCGCTTCGCGCGGCATCTTCGGCTTCAATGCGTGCAATCTCGTCCACCGACAGGAAGGTGTAGTAACGCAGAAAACGGTATACATCAGCATCGTCGGTGTTCAACCAGAACTGGTAGAACGCGTAGGGCGAGGTTTTACTCGCGTCCAGCCAAACGGCGCCCCCTTCGGTTTTACCAAATTTGGTGCCGTCGGATTTGGTGATCAGTGGCAGCGTTAAACCATGCACGGTTTCGTTGTTCAGGCGACGGGTGAGGTCGATACCGCTGACGATGTTGCCCCATTGATCGTTGCCGCCAATTTGCAGGCGACACTGATATTCGCGGTTCAAATGGGCAAAGTCGAACGATTGCAGCAGTGAGTAGCTGAATTCGGTGAACGAAATGCCTTGGTCTGGACGAGCCAGGCGCTGTTTCACCGATTCGCGGTTGATCATCGCATTGACCGAAAAGTGTTTGCCGATGTCGCGGAAGAAGTCGATCACATTCACTTGGCCTGTCCAGTCGGCGTTATTGACACACCGCAGTGGCTGGGTGAGATGCGGCGTCATGGTGCGCGTGATCTGCTGGCGTAAATCGTCCACCCATTGCTGCACGGTCTGCGCTGAGTTGAGTGTGCGTTCGGTGGCTTTAAAGCTTGGGTCGCCAATCATGCCCGTTGCGCCGCCAATCAGCGCAATGGCTTGGTGCCCCGCATCTTGAAAACGTTTGAGCATCAATAGCGGCACCAAGTGACCAATGTGCAGGCTGCCCGCCGTTGGATCGAAGCCGCAGTACAGGGTTTGCGGTTCAGAGAATAGGGCGGTGAGTTCATCGAGCGATGTGCTTTGCGCGATCAGGCCGCGCGCGGTTAAATCATGAAATAGGGTTTGGGAATTCATACGGCCTCCAAGATGTCTTGCAGGCAGAGTAACGGAAAGGGCTTTGGGTCGGCGATGTCCCTAAAGGGATAATCGCGGTGATTTTTTCAAGCGCGTGGTGAATGGTTGGACGCGCCAATCAGGTGATTTAAAAACAGCTGAAACAGTTCACTGAGCGAAGCAACATGGAGCTGCGCGTAGATGCGCTTGCGATGATTTTTGACCGTGCCGTGTGTGATGCCCAGTTGCGTGGCGATCTCTTGCGAATCCAACCCTTGTACCAGCAAGGCGGTAATTTGCTGCTCGCGTGGGCTCAGCAGTTGGGTGCCAAAGCTTGCCAGTGCGCGCTCCACCCAGCGGCGCATGTCGGGCGTGTGGTTGGTCTCGCTCTCCTGCGCGGTGTCATCGCTGTGGGCCAGCAGCAGCGCATTGGCGCTCCAATGTTGGCGGCAGAGTGGTGCCAACGTGTGAAAGCGCTGTTTGAGCGCTTGTCGGTCCTGCGCGGAAAAACTGCGCCCGGCAGCAAGGTGGCCAAGGTAGAGCAAAATCCAGCGCTCATGGTCGAGTTGCACCACCAGGCTCATTTCATCTTGCCAGCCGGTTTGCGGATAAAACTGCTGTTGGTAATGGTGTTGCTGATAACTGTGCGGCGCATCGGTCATCTCGCTGAGATGAAACACGCCTTCTTGCTGCGTATCGGCCACCAAACGATAGAACGGATCGTGCTGATATGACTCCGTCAGGTAGCGTTGAAACAGCAGTTCGCGGTTATCCGGAATCGAATCGTAGAGATAAATCGGGTGTTTGTTGTGGCGATAGCCAAGCATCACCGCGCAGTCAAAATCGACAATCTCGCGCAGCAGCGCCACATAGCGCGACGTAAAGGCGGGCGTATTGAGTGCGATAATCGCATCACCTAAGGCGTGATATTCGGAAAGAGAGACGTGCACACACACTACCGATTGAGAAAACATCACGGCAGTATGCCTGTTTGCACGCCACAGATCGAGCGCGACATCCAAGCGCCGCACCCCACAAAGTGTGAAGCTAATCAATATTTTATTGCCAGTGTTGCGGCAAGCTGAACATTCTCAGGCTTGTTAACCCAAGGAGGCGCCGCTTTATGGCTGAGATTTGTTGGACGCAGTTTCGCCGCACACTGCATCAATACCCGGAACTCTCCAATCAGGAACATCAGACCGCTGAGCGCATTCTCGCGCAATTTGGCGCTTTCTCGCCCGATGAGGTGGTGACGGGATTGGGCGGCCGTGGCGTGGCGTTTGTATTCCAAGGCCAAGCGCCGGGGCCAACCACTCTGATTCGTTGTGAGTTGGATGCGCTGCCGATTGAAGAAACCAACCAGTTTGCGCACCGCTCGCTGCATCAGGGCGTATCACATCAATGCGGCCACGATGGTCACATGGCGATCGTCAGCGCGCTCGGCCAACAGTTGAGCCAGCAACGCCCGCAAAAAGGACGAGTGGTGTTGGCGTTCCAACCCGCGGAAGAGACCGGGGAAGGGGCGATCAACATGGTGAACGATGCCAAATTTGCTGCGTTCATGCCGGATTTCGCCTTTGCGCTGCACAACTATCCGGGGCTGGCGCTGGGCCATGTTGCGGTCAAAGCTGGGCCGTTTAATTGCGCGTCACGCGGTATGATCATTCGTCTGAAAGGCAAAACATCTCACGCTGCGCATCCGGAAAACGGTGTGAGTCCGGCGCTGGCCATGTGTCAGATTATTGAGCAATTGAACGCGTTGCCGGCATCGCTCACGGAGCGCTGTTGGGTGACGGTCATTCACGCCAAATTAGGCGAGATTGCGTTTGGCACCGCGCCGGGCGACGCGGTGGTGATGGCGACGCTGCGCAGTGAAACCAATCAGGCGATGGAGACGTTGGTGGCCGCCGCCACGCAGTTGGCGCAGCAGAGCGCGCAAGCGAGCGGGCTGGCGTGGTCTCTGGAATGGCAGGATGTATTTCAGGCCAGCGTGAACTCGTCACTGGGCTGTGATTTGGTGGTGCAAGCGTGTCAAAACACCCAGACGCCGTGCACCCTGCTTGACGAACCGATGCGTTGGTCGGAAGATTTTGGTCAGTTTACCGCGGTCGCAACAGAGGGCGCGATGTTCGTGCTCGGCTCAGGCCAGCAAAGCCCGCAACTGCACAACCCGGACTACGATTTTCCAGATGAATTGACGCCGATTGGTCAGCGCATTTTTGCCAGTTTGATTGAGCAGATTAACGGTTTTTGATATTTGAACTGCATGATGAAATAGGCACAAATGATGTGCCTATTTTTTGATCTAATGATGAATTTAAGACGATTCTATGTTGAGTTCTGTAATTGGTGCAGGTTTATGCAACAAAAAACCTTGCAATGATATTTGTGCAACATCAAGACCTTTGACGGTTGCGATTTTTGCGGCCTCATCAATTCCTTCGAACGTAATGCTTCCAATATCAAATTTCTTTGAGAAGTAAATACAAAAATCAATAAGGTTTTTGTGTTTTACGGAAGACATTGTTGAATGTGAAATCTTTATACCATCAATTAGATCGCCTAAGTAATACATAATGCCAATGTTATTTAACCCTTCAGAAAAATCGTCTAGGTGAATTTTTAAATTTGTGCATTGTTTTTTTAACGTCGATAGGGATTTTTTCAACAAGTAATAGTCTGGGATTGCTCCATTTTCTACCAATTCCAAACACAAAGTACACTCATTTATCTCAAGGTACTGAGCAATTTTATATATAAGTTTCTGATTGTAATCATCCAATACACTGACGTGATGTATGTTTATAGAGATGGTTTTATGCCTAGGTAAGTGCATCGTGCTTAAATAGGTTAACAATTTATTTAAGATTGTAAAATCCACCTTTTCTTCTAGATTGTTTCTATGGATTTTAGACCAAAAAAAAGAACGATTTATTATTTTTCTCGGTCTGAACAATATTTCATAACCGATTTCTCGCATTTGAGGAGAATTAAATATTTTTTGAAAGTATAGGTCACCATCAAATCTAACAAAGTAGAACATAAAACCTCTTTATATATTGACAATAAGATAAAAAACATTATATTTCCACGACGTATTTAATGAAGTATTACGAACATGAAAGTTAAGTTTGACACAACAAAAAATATAATTATTAACAATAAAACAAAAATAAAAGAGCGCTTGAGTAACAAAGAAAAACATCTGTTAGTAGAACTTTTTGATAAAAGTAAACTTGGCCATATTTCTTCTAGAAGTGATTTAAAATCAGCAGTATGGCCCCATTCTATTAATGCTGATTCAAGTTTAAATAAATATATTCTTTCTCTAAGGCGCAAGTTTTCTAATTTAGGTTTTGATGATGTAATTTATACAGTTCCAACTGTAGGATATTATATAAAAGATGTATCCGTGCTTATTTTTATAGAGAATAAAATCAATCACATAGATAGAATTAATCATCTGAGCGTTAGAAATATCATTTACTATGGTATTAGTGCTTCTATTACAATGTTCCTTCTCTGCGACTATTATAATAATCAAGATAGTTATTCTCACAAAGTCAGTAATGATGTTGTTTCGTTGTACTCCATAAATAACAATGATGTTGATTATGGAAAAATTTTATATTTATTTAATAATATTCCAGCAGTAAAAGAACGAAAATTGAGTACCACCATATTAGTTACAGACAAGATGTTATCTATCCATATTTTTAATATTTCGGCTATCGTTATAAATATAATCCACAATGACAACTTTGAGCTAATAGATCAGTGGGTAAAAAAAATCAGTGATATTGTAGAATCCGATTATGGAAACTTAGTTCATACAAAAAATGCATTTTCTGATACGATGTCTATATATGGCCAGTCATCTGTATATTGTCACTCTAAATTTAAGTCACTAGATGATTGTATCTATAAATATAATAAAGCACTGCTTTACAAGATAAATAAAGATGTTTATCACCAAGAAAATCATGTGAAAATTCAACTTTCTGATGGTCAGGAAATAGCAAGTTATCATAGCAATGGAAATGTAAAAGGGAATGAAATTAAAGGTAATTATCAGTCCAATCGGTATAATTTAAGCTATAATCTAGAATTGCCAGATGGGTTTGACTTATTCAAAAACTATTCACATATTCTAAATATCCCAGTGTCTGACAACGATTTATTTTACAAAAAAGTAAATGGAGATATATATTTTTCTACTAATTATAACGGTGAAATTATATATCTCCATGGGATTAGCAATATAATTTAAATATAGTCAATGAGTAAAAACGTAGTGGCATAATCATCTCCAGGTTGTGTAGGAAATTGGTAGTTGTACTTCATTTTTATGACATTTATGCCGCTATTGACTGAGTGAATTTTATTGCTCTCTTTGTCATTAATTGTAATGGATATTCTTCCATCTAAAAGGGTCGATGGGTTTTCCCATGATATTTTTATGTCTGTATTTGTAGTACATTCAATTTGTAGATCTCTTTCTCCTGAGGTTCCACTCGTGTGAGGTACACTCCATGTACCTACATCAATGGTTAAATTGTTATTTTTCCATAAGCATCGATGTGTCGTTGGCGGAACATTGTAACAACCACTAGGAACAACATTCTTTTTTACTGGTTCAGATGATGAATAATTAGTATTCATCATCCATCCAATGAAATAAAATATACCTAAACATTCTTTTTCATTGTTCGGTGGGCAACCACCATGGTGTTGTACAGTGAGTGTGGTTGAACCACCGTTTTCGATGCCGTAATGCTTTGATAACAATTCAATAGCTGATATCAGTGAGTCGGTTTTCTTGATTGAGACATAAGTTTCTGCAGGTCCGCCTGAAACGTTCCAATACCCAGGTCCGTCGTAATTGACATGTGTTAATCCTGCAATATTCCCGTCTCCATCAGGTGCTGGTTTTGCCCAACTTTCAACGACACTTTTTGGATAAGGAATCCCGGTGACCGTTACGGGAAGAGACCAGTGCTGACACATAAGATAATCATAGTTACCGACACCAGTGATCATCGGAACATATATAAACTCTCCGCCATAAGTTAAGTTTGAAAATATAATAGTTATTATTGTCATGATATGTGTTATTGTTTTTAACATATTCAGCTACTTATACTCTATTACAAATGTGAGTGATGAAGTAAATTCACCACCATGAAAATCACCATTTTTTATGCGTTCAATGTAAGCCTTGTAAAATAAGATATTTGATTGAAAATCTGTTAAATCATTAGGAGTGTTAAATATCACTTCTGATCCGTCGATGTTTTCTAATCCAATCGCTAATCCCTGTAAAGACGTCTCAATCAACTCTGCTGTTTCATTTAAAGTGTTTCCATAAAATATAATATTATCTATGGATTTAGTGTGTTCACAGTTTTGAAATTTTATCTCTATAATTTCAGAATATATTTTTTCTGAATATTCAATTTTTGTATCGGTAAATGGTATATTAATATTCTCACTTTCAGAAAGTAAGGCGCACGTTTCAACAGTGAATTTTCCTTTGAACTCAATCTGAAAATATTCTGTGTCGGCTAAGCATAGATGACTAAAAAAAATATAAATTGAATATATGAAGAATGGAAAATTATTGGACAATTTTGCATTTCCCCCAATTACAAGAAAAAGTCTCTTTTCTTTTTCCACCCCAATCATCAATATAAGTAATAAATAATGTTTTTTTGCTGTCAATGGTTTTCTCTATATCTATAGAAATATTTTCAAATGGTTTTATCATTAAAGCCTTGTCATAAATTATTTTATTTTCATCTTCAATTGAACTAATTGTTATATGAAACGGAGAATTATCTTCTAGCAACATTTTTTGTTCACTAAAATATACGGTGAGTTCATTTAATGGACTATAGTTATCAGTCATCAAACTAGAGATTGATTTTGGTCGATAAAATAATTTTATTCGACTTTGTGTGGATATTTGAAGTACGTTTTCATTTGATGATTTTGGCGGAATTTCCCGAATACTAAGGTACTGAACACTTTCACGATCATTTGGTAAAGATTGACTGTTGATGTCCACAACTCTAAATTTCGTGTCAGATTTTTCGTTAACACGCTGAATTGGAGGGATTGCTGTGAAATAGCGATCTTTTTTAGCGTTTCCATCATCCACCCATGCTTGAACTAAATATGGTGCGTTTTCACTATAATTGTGGATCTTTAAGCTGATGGATTTTTCTCCCTCTAAAAATATAGCTCTAGTTCGATCTATCGCAATCGCTGAATATGAGCAAGGAGAGAAAAATATAGCGCCACACAGGGTGGACATAAATAATTTATTCATGGTTGTTATCTACCTTTCTACAAATATAATATTCTGTAAATATGTTCTCATCCAAATAGATGCGACATCTATTTGTGTTATCTAGATTAACGTATGCATATTCACCAAAATTTATACCAGATACATACGCATTGCCATTCTCAGTAAACATACCCATATATTGACCTTCACCATTTTCAATCACTGATGAAAACGGAACATATGAGCCATTTTCTAGTCGAATGTTGATCATGCCTTTTTGACCATGTAGAACGTCAAACTTATGGTAGGCAATTGCACCATCTGTGAGCGTAAACGTAGATACAGAATTGCTTAATATCTCCGTATTGTCTGGTAAATTATCGACATCGACTGACACTGAACTTCGTTTATAAGCATTGATATTACTAACGATGGCATTTCCTTTTCTATTTGTTGGATTAGATATGCCATTACCATCAATATGAACGTCTTTGCTTTTAGGTGTCGTTACAAAAATTCGACTACTGTTTGCTACGGAATTATTGTGTAGAACTGCCCCATACTTAGTTGCTGTTAGTCCACCTTGAATGTTTATATTCTCTGTTCGAGAATGGTCAGAGTAAGAACTACCATTTATTGCGACTTTGGCCATGGTTGAATCATGTGTGTAGTAACCGGAAATTCCGTTGATATCTCGATTTTTGTTGAGTGTGATGACATAGTTGTCATTATTGTTCCTACTGGAATAACTCGCATTATGTGTCATCTTCCCTGCGTACGAAGAGTTATGGTAAGACATTCGAGCCTTTCCTAGTGGCACAGAGATATTCAAGTAATACCCATTTTCTGAATTTATATCGCTATATGTTCGATAACCAATTAGTGACCAGTTGATGTTTTTTACATCGAACATCTCGGTATAACCAGATATAGAAACACTATATCTTTCATTGGAATCATTATCCCAATATGAGTTTTTGGTATAATCTATAAATGTTGAAAGATTGGATTGATCAAACTGTTTACTTAGCACGATCACATAAGTCTCTTTCTCATTTTTATTGATAATATCTTTGCTTTTTGCACTGATAGCATCAGGCATTGACATGTAGTTCTTGTCTGAAAATTTGTAACCTGCAAATGTTACTTGGCTAGATAAGTCGCTAAATTCTTTTGAATAGTTAATTTTATAAGAATTTCCTTGAGCGTGGGAATGCTGATTAAAAGAATATTTAGAATTTGAATGACTCCAGTCAAAGGAGACCGCTCCTAAATTATCTAAGTCCCAACCAGTGCCAATCGCAAAATTACTATAGTAGTCACTAGCGATGATACCATTGTAAAGTGACCAACCATTGTTAACTCCCCAAGATGTCTCACCAAATAAAAAACCAGATGCTATCTTATTATGCTGATTATCATTGGGTTGCCCCACAGTTAGGTTGTATCGTAGTGTTCCTGGTCGAGTTAAATAAGGTATTGATGATGTATTGTAGGTGAATTCTTGTACACTCCCATCAGCCTCTTCAATTCGAATATCCAGTTTGCCACTGATTTGCCTATCGAGGTCTTCTATTCTAAAGAATCCTTGTGGTACGGTCGTTTCGTAGAGAATTCGATTGTTTTGTGTCACGATCACTTTTGCGTTTGTTTGCGCAAAACCCGATATCACAGGTGCGTAACCACGAAGGTGCGGTGGAATCATGGATTCGTTCGTGGTCAGGCTTATGCCTTGATATAAAAAGTTGTCGAATATTTTTGATGTGAGCGTTGATTCACCAATTGTTACTCGACTTTCAAGTGTTTTGATGTCGGTATAAGCATAATATCGGTTGGCAACTAATCCAGTGTGTTCGCTATTGCCCGAGTTACTGCGTGTTGAAGTTTGCCACTCCGTTCTGAATCGCCAACGGTCGAAATTTAGCCCGGCAACACCATAAGCAGAAGAATTTTTTGATGTTCCGTCGGTGGATTTACGATGGCTAAAGTTAGTATTGTAATCAATGATTAACCCTGTCTCTCCGGTAACCCAGCGTTCCGACGGGTCCCAGTAACTATCACTGTATTCCAAGTTTTGCTTTGGTATCGTTACAGTCAGGCTGTCGTTGACTAGAGATACGTCGGTATGTATATCGAATAGTTCGGAATTCATACATCCTTGCTCATCAAAGATGATCGCATCTTTAATTGTTGTTTTCATTCCAATTAAATCAACGAGTTCATTATCAATGCATACGTAAGTACCCGATATCAATGATTCATAGATATTGATATTAAGCATTCTGGCAGTATTAACATTATTGACATATATACTGAGTTCGTATTTACCAGGAAATATGAAGTTATCTGATTCAAATTTTGAAAAATCAATAGACTGCTTTTCTTCAGTACTGAGCAGATCTAGATTGAACTCAGTTGCCTGAATTATTGGAGCCAATAACGCCAGTATTAGTAACAAACGTGGGTGAATATGTGTCATTGTATAACTCTTATTTATCTGACATCCCTGTCATTTTTTTATTAGTTATATTCTAAGATGAAGTCGGTTACTGCAGTAAAGTTACCGACATTAATTGGTGCAAGTTCAACACCTTCACCGTTAGGGATTTGTACACCTGTCATTTTTGCTTTGAACTTCAGTTCATTGGATCCATCAACAAGATTAATGTTATTGGTCGGCTGACCAAGTGTAATTCTGTCACCTTCAAATTCCATCAGTGCAACGGCAGCGCCTGATGCTGTTCCATTAATTGCGAGAGATTTTTTAGATGTGTCTGCAGGTTCACCCTTAAATGTGACCGTTACATTTTTTATCGTGTCTAGATCACAGCCCTCTAATTTAATAGAAAATGGCACATCCGCTGTTTCACCACCTGACGCCAGAAGTGATTTATTGACCTGACCGAGTGAAATTGTTTGTTCGTCACTTCCTGGTGCGATATAGCAAGGTGCATCAATAATTGCACCAGAGAATGTGATTGTACCCGTTCCCGCGCTTGGATCTGCGACCGCAGTGGTGGATAAAAACACTGAAATAATTGCTGGTAAAATTAATAATTTAGTATGAGTCATATTTATTTTTCTCTAAACACAGTACACATTTTTTGTTGCTTGACTGCTTCCAATTTTAAATTATGTTGTTAAGTGTCTGCCTAACGGTTTTTCATATCCTTACTGGACGAGGATGAATCTTACTGATTGATCTTTGGAAAGGTAGTTAAAGAAAGTTACTTTAAATTATTCAACAAAATCAACTAGTTACGATTTGAATTAATAGTGTATTACTATAGGTAATTTGGTTTTATGTTCCGTTTAGTTTTTTGTTTTTTGTTATTTACATCTTTTTATGTTGAATCTAATACATATATTGGAGGATATGCAGGAAGAAATGCTTCATCTTTTGATGATTGTATTGATTGTGGGAATAGCGGTTATTTACAAGGCGTCGTTGGTGAAGAGTTTTTAGGGTATCTTTCTGCAGAGTTAGGTTTTCATCATTTCAGAAATACCAGTGTTGAATATTTGTCTAATTTGGTGAGCTTTTCAGGAAAAATGTCTATACCTATCAATGATTATATGGACTTCTACACAAGGTTTGGTGTTTATGAACATGACATGGATTTTTCGAAAGGGGGTAGTATTGGACTCGCCTTAAATGTTGATTCAAATGTTAGGTTACATCTTGATAATCAGTACATATTTAAAGGTGATGCTGTTGATGGTCATAAAATGAATATGATATCACTTGGTGTGAATTACTATTTCCCGGTGGACAATCAAGTTGTTACTAGTGATATATTGCAATCGAGACCAGCTGAAATGGTTATTGATAGTAGTCAGGTCGAATTGATGATGAATAATAGCCCCATTGAATATCATATTCCCAAAGATATGTGCGCTGAAAGTATAGAAAACATGCTCTCTGGACAGTACGCCTTCCACTTCGGATTTGATATTCACTATGAGGCACTGGATGATGTTTTTGTTTATTCTAAGGTGATCGATTGTATTTCTAAAGATAGCCGTATAAAAGTGCTTTTGGTCGGTCATGCTGATAATCAAGGCTCAAACCAATATAACTATGCTTTGTCTCTCAGAAGGGCGGTGACTATTTCAAATATTTTAGTGGAGTTAGGTGTCGACCCAGAGCAAATCGTCATTGAAGCCAGAGGCGATTCTGAGCCCATTGCGAATAATGCGATTTTGGAGCAACGGAAGAAAAACCGTAGAGTGGAGATGATTCTGAGTATATAACCACATATGCTTTAATTAAGCGGCGTCAGCTCTAAGCGGGTGTTTTGCATTTCGGTTAGGCCGCCGCCGTTGTGCACGTTGGTAAAGCCTTGTTCTAGCAGCGCTTGCATCGCCATGGCGGAGCGGTTTCCGCTGCGACAATAGACCACGATCGGTTGGTCTTTATCAATCGCCGCAAACCCAGTCGCGACATCACTGAGCGGAATATTGTGGGCGTTCTCCACATGGCCTTCGGCAAACTCATCCGGCGTGCGCACATCGACCACCAAAGCGCCGCTATCAATCATTTGCCATGCCAGTTCAGAGCGCTCAGATGCCAGCAATGGCGCCGCGGGCAGGGCCAAAAGCAGCGCTAAACACGCCGCTTTCCAGTGAAAGGTTGACATACTCTTCTTCCTTGTGAGGTTTCCGATGAGCTGATTATGGGCGATAGCGCGCGGTTTCTCCATGATGCCGATTCCAATTTAGGTTCTTCAGGCCCCGAGATTGCGCCGGTATTCGTCGGGCGTGACGCCCATCAAACGGCGGAACATGGCAATGAAGGCGGACGCGCTGGCGTAGCCGAGATCATGAGCGATGTTCTCCACTTTATCGCCTGCTTCGAGCATTGGCATGGCTTTCACCACGCGCAGGCGCTGACGCCATTCCGACACCGAGATGCCTAAATCGCGCTGAGCGCGGCGCATCAGGGTGCGTTCCGTGGTATGGGCTTGCTTGGCCAATGTTTGCAATGAGGCGTTGCTGGCGGGATCTTGCTCCAGCCACGTCAGTACTTTGCTAAGCAGTGGGTCGGTTGAGGTGGGCAGGTAGCTGCCAATCGGTGTGGCGTGGGTCAGCTGTTCGACCAACACTTGCAACAAGCGAAACTCCTCGTCACGGTAGGGCGGCGTGATTGGCGTTTGACGCAGATGCTCCAGCAGCGCGATCACCAACGGACTGATTTCCAGCGCGCAGGTGTGCTGCGGCATGTGATGGCACAAACTTTCATCCACATACAGCGAACTGTGGCAGGTTTCGTAGCGGTTGAGCCCTTGATGTTCAACATTCGGCGGCAGCCACAAACCATATTGTGATGGTGTCAAATACTGGCGGCTACCCACTTTCACTTCCATCACCCCGCTGAACGAGTAAACGAATTCGCCCCAAGGGTGGCTATGGCGCGGATAGGCCGCATCGGCAGGCATACAAGCAGTGCGAAACACCAATGGCGCAGGCAATGTGGTGCTGAACGGTGGGGTATGCAGCTGTTTGGTTAAAATACTCATGGGTCACTCTGTCACATCAACGCTATGCGTTGTCAGATTCTAGCTATATGTCTGAATCACGACAACGCATAATGTAGCCATCATCAATCATATGGATAACAAGAATGACGTCGCGCAAACCAATCGATGGCATGGCGCTCGGCATCATGGTGGTGTTCTGTTTCACCATGGGCTTGCAGCAAATTGCACTAAAATCCACCGGCAACGACATTGCCCCGATCTTGCAAATTGGGATGCGCTCGGGCATTGCGGCTGTTTTGGTGATGGCGTATGTGTTGCTGCGCGGTAAAAAACTGGTGTTTGCCGATGGTAACTGGAAGCCCGGATTGGCGGTGGGCACCCTGTTTGCACTCGAATACCTGTTTCTTGGCGAAGCGCTGCGTTACACCTCGGCATCGCACGCAGTGATTTTCCTCTATACCTCGCCGGTGTTCAGCGCGTTGATCCTCCATTTTCTGATTGATTCGGAGCGTCTGTCGCCCGTGCAATGGTGTGGCATTTTGCTCGCATTTGCCGGGATTGCGGTGGCGTTTTTGTGGCATCCGGGCGCAGCGGTGTCCACGCAGCCCGACATGCTGTGGGGCGATTTTTTGGCGCTGCTGGCGGGTGTCTCATGGGGATTGACCACGGTGCTGATTCGCAGCTCGAAACTGGCCAATGTCTCTTCCGAGCAAACCTTGCTTTATCAATTGGTGGTGGCGTTTGTGGTGCTGATTGGCGCGGCCATTTGGATGGATCAAACGGCCATCAATCCAACGCCATTGGCGCTCGCCAGTGTCGCGTTTCAAACCTTGATTATTTCGTTTGGCGGCTTTCTGGTTTGGTTCTGGATGCTCAATACGTACATCGCCTCGCGCCTTGGCGTACTGTCGTTTATGACCCCGCTGTATGGCGTGGTGTTGGGCGCATTGATTCTCGGTGAGAAAATCGAAGCGGGATTCTTGTATGGTTCCGTGATGGTGATTGGCGGCATTGTGCTGGTCAGTGGTCATGGCTGGATCAAGCAGCTGCTGACGCGTCGCCGAGTCAGCCTCAACCCCACCATCAAACCCGATTAAGGGATAAACCCGATGAACGGATTGCGCGGCTCACCCATGAGGTGGGCCGTTTTTACTTCACACGCAATTTTGGCCAAATCGTCAGCCAGCGCTTGGTCGCGATTCGCCGCTGAAAGACCTCAGGCTGGGGAAAATCGGGATTGATGCGCACCTGCAACGACCAGTTTTCTTCCAGGCCAAAGGGTGCAAAAAAGTGCAGGTGGCCATCGGCTTCCAGTCGCACGCCGACACACGTTGGCACTTCCACCCAACGGGCAATCCCATCGCCGCAACTGACGTACGGTGCGTACCCCTGTTTGAGGTGCATGCGCGCCTGATTACGCACTTCCCAGCGAATCTCGGGCACCAAGTGATGGAGTTGACGTTGCCACTGCTGCTCGGTATCGAGTGAGCAATCATCACGGTCAAAGTAAACCACATCCACATCGTTGAGTGGCGTCATCTCACGCTTGTCATGCAGCGCATCCCAGATGGCGTTGCGCAGAAATCCGGCGCCGAGATAAGCATCGGGCAGATTGAGCGATTGCACCGCACGCAGGCAGCGCATGCGCAAGTCGTCTTGGCGCAGCAGAGTGTCGGTTCGGCAGAGAGCATTCATCGGGGTAGCCAGTAAAAATACAGAGTGACATTGTAAAACGACGTGGCAGGAAACCAATAAAAAAAGCCCTCAAATGAGGGCTTGGGTTTGATGAATGACCGTTACAGTGAGCGAGCAATCTCGGGTTGACGTTGGTCCAAGCGATGGCTCCAGCGGGTGAGCAGCAACGCGACGGCGACAATGATTGCGCCGACCCATGGCGTGCTCATCAATCCAGATTGTTTCACCACAATACTGCCGCCCCATGAACCGAGCGCAATGCCGACGTTAAAGGCAGCGATGTTCAATCCCGATGCCACATCAACGGCTTTCGGTGTGTAGTGTTCCGCCAGTTTCACCACATACACTTGCAAGCCAGGGACGTTACCGAAAGCGAAAGCACCCCAAATCAGGACCATCAGCACGGCAGCGACAGGGTGCGGCGCAGCAAAGGTGAACAGCAGTAGAATCAGGCTCAAGCCAGCAAAAATGATGGTCAGCGCGCGAGTCGGACCATGTTTGTCGGCCAGTTTGCCACCCCAAATGTTACCCACCGCAACGGAGGCGCCGTACACCAGCATCAAAATACTGATGGTGGTTGACGCAAAACCAGAGACGTTTTCTAGAATTGGCGCGATGAAAGTAAAGGCTGTGAAGGTGCCGCCGTAACCCAGTGCGGTGATGGCAAACACCAGCAGAAGGCGAGGCTGTGCCAGTACTTTGGCCTGCTCGGTCAATGAAGTTCGTGGTGGCTGCGGCAGGTTGCTTGGCACCAAAAATGCGCTTCCGATCAAAGCCAATAGACCCAAAATCGCGACGATCAAAAAGGTGGTTTGCCAACCCAAGGTCTGGCCGATGTAAGTTCCCAGTGGCACACCGGTGACGAGAGCGACGGTCAGGCCGGTAAACATGATTGCAATCGCGCTGGCGGCTTTGTCTTTGGAGACCAGTCCGGTGGCGATGGTGGAACCAATCGAGAAGAACACCCCGTGCGCAAGGCCAGTCAAAATGCGGGCCAGAATCAAGGTGGAGTAACCCGGAGATTGCCAAGCAAGCACGTTGCCGACCACAAATAGTGCCATGACAGACAGCAGGACACGTTTACGGTTCCAGCTACCGGTTAAGGCGGTGAGCACGGGCGCGCCGATGGCGACGCCCAACGCATATAGGCTGACCAGTAAACCGGCCGAAGGGAGTGAGACATTCAGATCATGGGCCATGGTCGGGATCAAGCCGACGATGACAAACTCAGTGGTGCCGATGGCAAACGCACTGAGCGTAAGAGCTAATAGAGCAATGGGCATAACAGTTTCCTCGTTGTGCTTCAGCGTCAGTGACGTGAAGCGAGCTGTGCGATGGCGTGCATTATTCATGAGCTTTTATTTGCGAAAAACGCTAGTATTGGCAAAACAATTTTGTGATTTTTGCAATAAATGGAGTGCGTATGCTGACTCGTTCGGACGATTTGGAAATTCTCATCACGGTGGTAGATAGCGGCAGCTTTTCGCAAGCGGCGGAAGTGATGGATGTGCAGGTGGCGAAAGTGTCGCGTGCCGTCAGTCGGTTGGAGCAGCAACTGAGCATCACGATTTTAAATCGCACCACGCGGCGGCTGGAGCTGACCGAAGAGGGTAAGCGCTTTGTGGAATCGGTACGCGCCGGGTTACAACAGTTGCGTCAGGCCGAAGAGGACATCGTCTCTCGTGGCGAGTTGCCCAAAGGCAAACTACGCGTTGATGCGGCCAGCCCATTTATGCTCCATCAGCTGGCACCCTTGGTGCGTGAATTTCACGCCGCGTATCCCGATATTGATCTGGAACTGACCTCCAACGAAGGCTTTGTCGATTTGTTGGAAAAGCGCACCGATGTGGCGATTCGTATCGGGAAACTCAATGATTCGACTTTGCATGCACGGCCGTTGGGGAAAAGTGCTTTGTATGTTGTGGCGTCGCCGGATTACCTCGCTCAGCGCGGGTTCCCAACCACGCCGCAAGAGTTGCATCAGCACGATATCGTTGGCTTCACCGCGCCACGCACCTTGAATATCTGGCCGCTCAATGGCACCGAGTTTATCGAACCAACGATTGCATGTAGCAGCGGCGAAACAGTGCGTCAGTTGGTGATTGCCGGCAATGGCATTGCCTGTTTGTCGGGCTTTATGGTCAAAGAAGACATCGCCGCCGGGCGTTTGGTGGCGCTGTTGGATTCGCACCGCAAGCTGAATTCGGATCGCGAATTCATCAATGCGGTGTATTACAAATCGTCTAATGTGGCGCGTCGCATTTCGGCCTTCATCGACTTCATTCAACCCAAATTCAACCTCTGACCGCCACTTTTGCAAATCGGACAAAAATGTTTTGTCTGTTTGCGACTTAATTTCATGCTATCAGGCGATTAGCATGGTTCCATCGCTGAGTGACTCTGGTGCGTGACAAACCATCCGAGCCTCTCGCCTGACTCATGAAGGGGAACCGTATGACTAACGCTCTATTCCAACCACTGCAAGTGGGCCGTTTTCGTTTAGCAAATCGCATTGTGATGCCGCCGATGACCCGTTCGCGTGCTTCGCAGCCGGGTGATGTTGCCAATGATATGATGGCAACATACTACGCCCAACGTGCCAGCGCCGGATTGATCATTGGTGAAGGCACCCAAATTTCACCGATGGGCAAAGGTTATGCTTGGACACCGGGGATTTACAGCGACGAGCAAATCGCCGGTTGGCGCAAAGTGACCGACGCCGTGCACGCCGAAGGCGGCTTGATGTTCGCGCAATTGTGGCATGTTGGCCGCGTGACGCACCCTGACAACATCGGCGGCGAGCAGCCGATTTCGGCCTCGCCCATCAAGGCGGAAAACGTCAAAGTCTTCATCGATAACGGCACCGATGCACCGGGATTTGTCGATGTGGTTGAACCGCGCGAAATGACCCATGACGACATCCAACACGTGGTGGCTCAGTTTGGTCAGGCGGCTAAAAATGCGTTGCTGGCGGGCTTTGACGGTATTGAACTGCACGCGGCGAACGGCTACCTGATCAACCAATTCATTGACTCACAATCGAACCATCGCACCGATGAATACGGCGGCAGCTTAACCAACCGCCTGCGCTTTTTAGACGAAGTGGTGACCGCGCTGTGTGACGCGATTGGCGCGGATCGCGTCGGCGTTCGACTGGCGCCTCTGACCACGCTCAATGGTACGGTGGATGATCACCCAGAAGAGACGTACGTGGCGGCAGCCAAACTGCTTAACCAGCACGACATTGCCTATCTGCACATTGCGGAAGCCGACTGGGAAGATGCGCCGCTGATGCCTCAAGACTTTAAACGTGCGCTGCGCGATGTGTTTTCTGGCGCGATTATTTACGCCGGTAAATACACCGCCGAACGCGCTGAACAAGCAGTGCAATCGGGCTTGGCTGATTTGATTGGCTTTGGTCGTCCGTTTGTCGCCAACCCCGATTTACCGGCGCGCATTCAGTTGGGCCAACCGTGGGCAAAACACGACCCAGACACCCTGTTCGGCGGCGCAGAGAAAGGGTTGATCGACTACCCAACCTACAGCGCTGCGTAACGTATACCCATAAAAATGAAGAGAAAGGAAAGTTAACCATGAAGATACCTCAGCTTGGTGCGGGCACCTTCCGCCTGAAAGGGGAAGACGCGTTTCATTCGGTCACCATGGCGCTGGAGGCGGGTTACCGCCACATCGACACTGCGCAGATTTACGGCAACGAAAAAGAAGTGGGTGAAGCGATCGCCGCTTCCGGTGTGGCACGCGAAACGCTGTTTCTGACCACCAAAATCTGGACGGATAAACTGGGTCAAGCGTCCTTCTTGCCAAGCTTGAAACAGAGCCTGAGTGACTTGCAAACCGATTATGTCGATTTACTGCTGATCCACTGGCCGCTCAAAGACAACGCCGTGGCGATGGACGAGTACCTGCAATGCCTCAAAGCTGCGCAGGATCTGGGCCTAGCAAAACAGATTGGTGTGTCGAACTTTACCGTTGCGCAGATGCAACAGGCGATTGAGATCCTTGGTGAAGGCGTGATTTACACCAACCAAGTGGAAGTGCACCCTTACCTGCAAAACCGTGCAGTGGTGGCGTTTTGCCGCGCGCACAACATCATCGTGACTGGCTACATGCCATTTGCTTACGGTGAGGTGCTAAAAGACGCTGTGATTCAAGAGATTGCCGCCGCGCATCAAGCCACACCAGCGCAAGTGGTGCTGGCGTGGATGGCAGCCAACGCGTTTGTCACCATTCCATCGTCGACCAAACGTGCCAATATCGAGAGCAATCTGGCGTATGTGAACGTGACGTTGAGTGACGATGACATGGCGCGCATTGCGACGCTGGATCGCAACCATCGTTTGGCTAATCCAGACTTTGCGCCTGAGTGGGACTAAGCCGCTTGGCAAAAAAACCGGCGTTCTCGCCGGTTTTTTTATGCCGAACGTTCAGGGGCTGCGGACTCAGGGCGCTGAATGTAGTGCAACACTTGCGCAATCGGCATCGGTCGATAATAGACAAACCCTTGAATCAGATAGACGCCCCGCTTGGCTAAATAGGCCACTTGGCTGGTGGTTTCCACGCCTTCGGCAATCACCTCGACGTTGGCTTTGTGGGCTGAGGCGATAATGGATTCAAGGATGTTGCGTTTGATGTCGGTGGTGTCAATCGTATCGATGAACATCTTGTCGATTTTGATGCTGTCGATTTGCAACTGTTGCAGGTAGGAAAACCCGCCGTAGCCCGTGCCGAAATCGTCGATCTTAAAGTGGTAACCGCGTTGAATCAGACGCTGAATCATGTCGTCTGCCATCAGCAGATTTTTGATGGGCTCACGTTCGGTGATTTCAAATTGAATCTGATGGGCATACGGCCAGTTCAGTGCGTTCAACGTGTCGTGCAGGGCGACGGTTTCCACGTGTTCAGCGACCAGATTGATGCTCACCCACTGCTCAGGCTGCAATTTGGGGATGTCCTCCACCACCTGTTGGATCAGCTGTTGGGTAATTTTCATGATCAGCCCAGAGCTTTCGGCAACATGAATAAACTGGCTCGGCGCAATCCATTCATGGCCGCGCTGCCAGCGCAGCAACACTTCAAACCCCACGATGTGCCCTGTGCGGCTGTCAACCACCGGTTGGTAAAACGGCACGAATTCGTCATCCCGAATCGCCATCTCAATCAGCCCTTCAATCGAGTTGCGGTAATGGCGCACCATGAAGTAACCAAACCCCATGACCAGCCCAGCCAGCAGCGACAGCGGCAGCCCCCACATGACCAAACGATGACGCACATACGCGTGCAGTTGCTCGGCGGCCGACAGCGTCATTTCACTGTTCAGTTGGGTATCGTGATTGCTCATGGTCGCGATGATGCGGTTGGATTGCGTGGCGATGGCGGGATCGCCGCGCTCAATGCGCATGTGTTCAAATGCCGAGTCCATAAAACGAAACGTCATATAAAAACAATCGTCACAAGGCGTTTTTAAGAGCTCGCGTCCCCAGCCGCCATACAACACCCAGTAGATGAGGTTGCCGCCTTTTTTGTACATCACCAGCAGTTCGCTCTCACTGTGTTCGTAGGCGGGCGTGGTGGCCATGTAAAATCCCGTGGCGGGAATGCGTACGCCTTCGAGCTCATCGGCAACCAGAGACACGCCCACGGTCGAACAGCTTTTGCCGTTTGCTGTGATGACGCCAATCAGGCGCACATAATGATTGTAATATTTCGGCGCACGCATCAGGTACATGTCGTCCTCGCTGCAATCAAATTGCAGTTGGTCTGCTTGTTCGATCATCATGTGATTGAGCACACGCCCGCGTTCGGCCAGATAGCGACTGACTTCGTCCATTTTATGGTTGAGCAGAAACAGGGAATATTGACGTTCGAGCAGGGGCAGCAGCAATGAAAACATCATCACTGGCAGTAAAATGAGGACGATCACGATTTTCTTTGGCGTGCGCAGCATGCAAAATCTCACCCATGCGTGTGGAATGCTCTCCACTTTAGCACTCAAGAAGATGCATAGGTGAGATTTATGACAGAGAAATGGGCGGCTTTTACCTCAATGTCACGGATGCCGTAACATTGAGGTGGCGGCATTAACCCCAGCGCAACACTTGCCAGTGGGGCTGATGCGCATGCTGCGCGAGGCGTTCACAGGGATTCACCAGATAAGCGAAATCTGCATGTAGGCACAGCGGCAGGTCGTTAATCGAATCGGTGAAAAAATGCAGTTTACCCACGAGCTCGGGATGAGTCAGCAGCCAGTTTTCAAGGCGCGTGACTTTGCCTTCACGATAACTCGGTACGCCGACTATCTCGCTGGTGTAGCGGCCATCACGCACCGCCATATCAATCCCCAACGCATGCTCGACGCCAATTTTGCGTGCCACGGCTTCAACCAGAAAACTGACGGAAGCGGAGATGATCAGCATCGGGATGCCGTCAGCACTTAGCTGCTCAATCAGCACCTTGGCCTGAGGAAACAGGCGCGGCAGAATGCGACTGTCGACGCACGCTTCGACCAGCGCGTGCACTTGTTCGACTGGCAGCGCAAATAGCGGCTGCATGACGTAATCTAGATAATCTTCCATGTCCATTTCGCCGCGTGCATACAGCGACATCAGGTGGCGATCCTGCGCGAGAAAATCTGGGTCGGTGGCAATGCCTTGGTCGACCAGAAATTCGTTCCAGATCATGGCGCAATCGCCGTCAATTAAGGTGTCGTCCATATCAAAGACGTACAGAGGTTGAGACATTTAGGCACTCACAGGTTGAATTTCATTCAGATTAAAACGTAGCTCCAGCGCACTGCCGCTGGGCAACAGACGCTCGGAGGAGCGGTTCAGGGTATCGACCGTCAGTTCGCACGTATCTACAGTCACATGATAACGAATCACGTTCCCCAGCAACTGATGACTTTTGATCACCGCGCGCTGCGGCGCTGAGATGTGCGCGCCATAGTGACGGCCTTGCTCGGCGACATAAATCGACTCGGGACGAATCGCGACTTTCCACGGCGTGTCCAGATTCAATAGCGTTTTCGCCTGCGCGGCATCGACCAGATTGTAGTGACCCATAAAGCCGGCGACAAACTCGTTCGCCGGTTGAGTATAAATCGACTCCGGCGAGCCTTGCTGGACAATTTTTCCCTGATGCATCAGAAAGATGCGATCCGACATCGTCATCGCTTCTTCTTGATCGTGGGTGACGAAAATCGTGGTCAGGTTGAGCTCTTTCTGAATGTCACGAATCTGCTGGCGCAGGTGTTTGCGGATTTTGGCATCCAGCGCGGACAAGGGTTCATCGAGCAGTAAAATCCGCGGTTTCACCACCAACGCGCGCGCCAGGGCGACGCGCTGACGCTGGCCGCCGGAGAGCTGGTGCGGATAGCACTCTTCTTTGCCTTGCAAGGCGACCAGCTCAATCACTTGAGCAACTTCACGGGCCATGGTGGCTTTATCGCATCCTTGCATTTTGAGGCCAAAGCCGATGTTGCCCGCCACAGTCATATTCGGAAACAGCGCATAGGATTGGAACACCATGCCAATGCCGCGCTTTTGCGGTGCGGCGTGGGTGATCTCTTCGCCGCCGACGAAAATCGAGCCGCTGTCGACCGGATTGAGGCCGGCCAGGCTGCGTAGTAGAGTCGATTTTCCACAGCCACTTGGGCCGAGTAGGGTAATGAATTCGCCTTGTTGAATGTCGAACTGAATTGATTCAAATACGGTGTTGTTGCCAAAGCGTTTGGTGAGTTGCTGAACAGAAACGTCACTCATGGTTTTGCTCCCAATCGGCTTGCTAGCCAAGTACAGAAAAAGATAAACAGGAAGTAAGTCATCACTAACGCGGACGTGAAGTGGCCGCTGGTCTGGCGCATGTTATAGAGATAAATTTGCAGCGTTTCATAGCGTGTGCCAACCAGAATATTGGCAAACACAAATTCGCCCAGCAGGAATGAAAACGACAGAAACAGTGACGCCATCAGACCTTTGCGTACATTGGGTAACACGATTTGCAGAAAGGCTTGGGTCGTGCTCGCACCGAGCAGGTGTGCCGCGTCCATCAAATCGCGCAGGTTAATCGCCGAAAAACTGTTGGCCAGCGCGCGGTACATAAACGGTAGCGCGATGGTGAAGTAGGTGCCAATCAGAATCCACGGTGTGCCGACAATTGGCACGGCGCTGTCGGCGTAGAGCTGCAACAGGCCCACTGAAGAGACCACGGGCGGGACGGCGAACGGCAGCAAGATCAGCAGGTTCATCACGCGGTCCAGCTTCGGAAAGTAGTAAAACACCACAAAAATCGCCGGCAAGATCAGCAGCGTGCTGAGCGCTAACGCGGCCACGCACACCAACAGTGAGCGTCCGAAGGCTTCGATAAAGCGGGCATCGCTGAGCAGTTTGAGATACCAGTCGAGGGTAAAGCCGTCTGGCAGAATGGTTGCGCCCCAGCGAGAGGAGAGCGAGTACACTAGCGTAGCGATAATCGGTACCAACATGATGCCGACGATGCCGTACACCACGGTTTTATGATAGAGGCTGTGGTTAGCGTGTTGCATGGTAACTCCTTGCAATCAGCCATTGGTTGATCAGCGTGATGAACGCCAGCAGTGCCATCAACACCACTGAAATTGCGGCCGCAAGATTCGGTTCCAAAAACAGATCGCCTGACACCAGGCTGGCAATGCGCACGGTGATCACGTTGTAGTTGCCGGAAGTGAGTGCATACACACTGGCGTAAGCGCCCATGGCGTTGGCGATGAGAATAATAAAGGTGCCCAGTAGTGCCGGAGACAGCACAGGCAGCGCGATTTTGACCCAATATTGCCAGGTTTTGGCGCCCAGCAGCGCGGCGGCGGCTTGCCAGTCGTCGCTCAACGCATCAAAGGCTGGGTAGAGGAGCAACACCGCCAGCGGGATCTGAAAATAGATGTAAATCGCCATCAGCCCGGATTTGCCGTACAGGTTGAAATCGTCAATCAGGCCGTATTGTTTGAGCAGCAACGTCAGTGCGCCGTTGGTGCCGAGAATGATGATGAAGGCAAACGCCAGCGGGACACCCGCGAAGTTACTGCTCATGTTGGTAAAGGCGATCACTGCATCGCGCAGACGGCCACTGACGCGGCGCAGCGAACTGACCAGCAGCGCCGCAATCGCCAGTCCGACCAGACTTGACCAGACTGAGAGCCATAGACTGTTGCCAAAACCTTGTTGAATAAAGCCGGAATCGAGGATTTCGCGGTAATTGTCCAGCGACCAGTCATCGTCGACCTGAAAGCTGTTGACGCCAACCCAGACCATCGGCGCCAGTTGAAACAGATAGAAAAACAGCGCGAATGGCGAGAGCCACGCCAGCGGCTTAAAACGCTGCCAGGCGTGACGCGGCTGCGATGCTCTGCTGGCGCCATGACTAGCCGCGCGTGAAGAGAGGGTGGAACTGCTCATCATGCTAATACCTGCTGGGCCACGGGCTTGTCGTGTTCAAGGCGCAGCAATTCACACACCGTGCCGCAAATCTCCGTTTGTGCGAGGGTGGCGTCGGCGTGATGGGAAAAGTGTTCGCCGATGACAAACAGCGGTACCTGACGCTCTTCAGCCAGAATTCCGCCGTGTGACAGGTCGTTGTTCATGCCGTGATCGCTGGTCACCATCACCTGATAGCCATCATCTATCCAGCCTTGCAGATAGTTGGCGAGAATCACGTCGGCATGGCGGGCGCTGTTGCGATACTGACGTGAATCGAGGCCAAATTTGTGTCCAGCATCATCGATGTTCATCGGATGAATCAGCAAAAAGTCCGGCTGATGAGACAGGCGCAGATGCTCGGCATCGAGAAATAGCGCTTCATCGGGATAATGGTCCCAGTGGTAAAAGCAGCCGTGCTGAATGTTGAGCGATTCATCATGAGTAAAACGGTCACGCACGGCATCAAAAGGCGCGCGGTTATACAATTCACTGACCCAGTGATACGCGGCCGCGGCGGTGGTTTTGCCCTGCGATTTGGCGAGGCTGAAAATCGAGTCGAAATGCGACAGGCGCACAATCTGGTTGTTGACGATGCCGCTGTCGACCGGACGAACCCCGGTCAGCAAACACTCGTAGAGTGGGCGTGACATCGACGGCAGTTCACATTGTAGGGAGTAAAGTGTGGCGCTTTGCTGCTCAATTAAACCGTTGAGGTAGCCCATGCAATCACGGGCTACCTGATAATTGAGTCCATCAAGCACAACAAGGATCACCTTATTGTTCATGGTCACCTCTTACTGCTGGTGGATGAGGACGTTTTCTTGCCACTGACGCGGCAGTTTACGGGCGGATTTTTCCCAGGCATTGAAGTCCGTGACCGGGTGAACATTCTGGTACTGATCGTTGGCCAGCAGTTTCGCTTTGACTGATTCTGGCAGCTCAATGTTGCTGCGAATCGGACGTGCGTAACCTTGTGCTAGGTTGATTTGGCCTTGGTCACTGAAGATGTACTCACGCGCCAGCTTGGCCGCATTCGGATTCTTCGCATATTTATTGATGAGGGTGGTGTAGCCCGAAATCACCGAACCGTCTTGCGGAATGGTGACCGTAAAGCGGCTGCGATCAATTTGGTCGCGGTAGTTCAGCGCGTTAAAGTCCCACATGATCGCGACTTCCACTTCGCCTTTTTCTAGATTGGCAAGGCTTGGGTCGGTGAACGACAGGCGGCCTTGTTTAGCCAGTTTCGAGAAGAAATCCAGCGCTGGTTTCAGGTTGCTTTCATCACCGCCGTTGGCAAATGCTGCCGCGAGTACCGCGTTGTTGGCCTGAGCCGCGACACCGACATCACCTACGGTCACTTTGTATTGGCCGTTGAGCAGATCTGCCCAAGAGGTTGGCGCTTGCTTGACCAAATTGTTGTTGGTGATAAACGCAATTGTGCCGGTATAAGCGAGTGCCCAGTGGCCATCTTTATCTTTGGCCCAGTTGGGAATGTCGCTCCACGTGGTCGGTTTATACGGCTGAGTGACGCCCTTTTTGACCGCAACGCGGGCAAACGCAAAGCCCACATCACCGATATCGGCGGTCGCGTTTTTCTTTTCCGCTTCGAACTTGGCAATTTCCTGCGCTGAACTCATGTCGGTGTCCTGATGGGTCAGGCCGTAATGGGTGTTCAAGTCATTCCAAGTGTCTTTCCAGTTTGCCCAACTTCCCGGCATGCCGACGCTGTAAACAGCGCCTTCTTTTTTGGCCGCGTCGATCAGCGATTGAATATCGCCGTCTTGGGCGAAAGCGGGCATTGCGAGCGTGGTCGCAAGCAGCGTTGCACTGGTCAGTAACGTTTTCATGGTCTCCATCCTTCTGGACTAGGTCAGTAAGTTTGATTTTTATCCTAGGCAGCGAATGTGACGTTTTGGATGCATCCAGATGACGCTTTTTCGTTAGTTTTATGGCAGTTATGTTTCAGTTGTCTTTGATTAACAGCGGGTTAGCTGTAATAAATTTGTTATGTGCGTTGATTAGTCTGAAAAAAGAGAGACCGTATTGGACTAGATCAGGATGAAGCTACAGGCGACGACCCAACTGGGAAAAATAAAATCCACCCTGCGCGAGCAGATTTGCGGCGGCATCATGAACGACCGGCAAAAATTGCCGTCGGAGCGTGAATTGAGTGAGCTGTTCGAAACGACGCGCATTACCATCAAGGACGCGTTGGTGTCGCTCGAAACCGAAGGGCTGATTTATCGAGAAGAGCGCCGCGGTTGGTTTGTATCGCCAGAACGGGTGCGTTACAACCCGTTGTCGCGTTCACATTTTCATCAGATGGTGCGCGAGCAAGACCGCATCGCGGAAACCAAAGTGCTCAATGTGCGCAGTGTGATGGCCTCGCGCGAGTATGCCAAAGCGATGCAGATCGAACGCATTACGCCGATTCATATTATCGAGCGCTTGCGCTACATCGACGGGCGCGCGGTGTTGTTTGTCGAAAACTGCCTGATTGCGCGTCTGTTTCCCAACATTTTGCAGGAGAATCTGCACGGGTCTTTGACTGGTCTATACGCGGAAAAATATGGTTACCGCACTCAGCGTTCGCGTTTTGACGTCATTCCGACCGCCGCGCCATCACATGTGGCGAAAGCGCTCAATCTTGCCACGGGACAGCCGGTGCTGAAAATTTGCCGAGTGAATTACAAACAGGATGGGGCGATCATGGATTGTGAATTTGAATATTGGCGACCCGATTCGGTGGTGATCACCATCGACAGTTGTGGCGACTGAACATCGCCACACATCGCCAAGGCAAGTTAACGACTCGCTTTTAGCTCCTCTAGCACGTCGCTGAGGGTTGGGCGAATGCGATGACCCAAGGCCACCACGTCGTCACTGGGCATGACCAAATCCGGAATTTGATAAGCAATCATCTTCGCGGCGACTGCCGAGCGCACGCCATTGTTAGAATCTTCAAATGCCAGACACTGCGCTGGTGCAACGTCGAGGCGACTGGCCGCCAGCAAATAGATTTCTGGGTGCGGTTTGCCTTGGCTGACTTCGCAACCGGTCGCCACGGAATCGAAATAGCGATCCAGCCCCGAAAGGCGCAGCTTAATGCTCGCCACATCCCGCTGAGTAGAGGTCGCCACAGCGGTTGGAATGTGCTCCGCTTTGAGCCATTCAAGCAATTCAATCACGCCTTGTTTGACGGGAATCGCTTGATGTTTCACCACGGCGTTATAGCGAGTGCGCCACTCATTGTGCAGTTGCATGTAATCGAGATCCGGCCCGTATCCCGCGCGCAGCGTGGCTTCAATCCCGGCGGCATTGCGACCAATCACCGACAAATATAAATCACGTAAAAACGGTACGCCGACCGCTTGGCAGGCTTGTTCAAAAATTTCTATACAGACGCGCTCGGTGTCGAGCAGCAGCCCATCCATGTCGAAAATAGCAGCTTGGAAGTTCATGGGGTTCATATCGTTGAGGGGCGAATTAGCGGATCATTGTCACACAAAGCGCAGGGGTGCGGCGACTTTTTTCTTGTTTGACGTCACTTTTCTCACGTGGCCAACATGGTAAAAATGCACGACTGTGCTCATTCGCTGAGCGAAAATCAATCCTTTGTAAAATCAGCAAATTAGCAGCGAGAGTTTGCGGTTCTTGAGTTATGCTTAAGTGAGTCGTTTTGCAGGCGCAAAACATGAGTTAGAGGTGATGTGAAGTTGAAATCGGCGTGGATTCGGCAGTGGATGCCGGGATTGTATCAGTTTAAACACTATGAGCGCGCTTGGCTGGTCGATGACGTGCGAGCGGCATTTTCTGTGGTGGCAGTGGCCCTGCCCGTGGCGATTGCGTATGCGCAATTGACCGGGGTATCGGCGATTGTCGGGTTGTATTCGTGTGTGGCACCGATGCTGGTGTACGCGCTGTTTGGTACCTCGCGCCAGTTGATTGTCGGCCCCGATGCTGCGACCTGTGCGGTGGTTGCGGCGGTGGTGGCACCGTTGGCCGCGGGCGACCCAACCAAGCATTGGCAACTGGTCATGACCATGACCGCGATGATGGGCATCTGGTGTATTCTCGCCAGTAAGTTTCGTCTCGGTATTTTGGCGGATTTTCTTTCGCGTCCGATCCTGATGGGGCTGCTCAACGGGGTGGCGTTGACCATCATCGTGGGGCAGTTGAGTAAAGTGTTCGGCGTGAAGTACGAGCAGAGCTACTTGTTGGAACGTTTGGCGGAAGCGCCGCAGCGCTTATTTGATGTGCATTGGCAAACCGTGGTGGTCAGTGTGCTGACGGTGGCAGTCTATTTTGCCTCCAAACGTTTTCGCCCGTCGTGGCCGGCGGCGATGCTGGCGATCATCTCGGCAGGCATCTTGGTGTGGGCGACCCAATTGGATAGCCAAGGCGTGAACGTGGTTGGCCTGATTCAGGGCGGCTTACCGGCGTTTCAAACCCCGACCTTTGACATCGGGATCAGCCGTGAATTGGTGGTTCCTGCACTCAACTTAGCGATGGTGAGCTTTGTGAGTATGATGCTGACCGCGCGCAGTTTTGCGGCCAAAAATGGCTACGATATCGATGCGGACAAAGAGTTTCGAGCGCTGGGGATTGCCAACTTAGCGTCGGCATTTTCACAAGGCTTTGCTATCAGTGGGGCCGATTCCCGCACCGCGGTAAACGACGCCAATGGCGGTAAATCGCAGTTGGTTTCGGTGATTGCGGCAGTGGTGATCGGATTGGTGGCGATCTTCCTTTATCGTCCGCTGCAGTACATTCCAACGGCTGCATTGGGTGTGGTGTTGATCA
Organism: Vibrio sp. Vf1514; assembly: GCF_052076135.1. Taxonomy (NCBI): domain Bacteria; kingdom Pseudomonadati; phylum Pseudomonadota; class Gammaproteobacteria; order Vibrionales; family Vibrionaceae; genus Vibrio; species Vibrio sp. Vf1514. The sequence goes on from NZ_CP197268.1 coordinate 195,116, forward strand.
TTGCCTCGACCTCGCTGCTGGATCTCAAAGGGTTGTGGGGGCTGAGAAAGCGCGATAAAGATGCGTTTTATCTGGCGTCGGTGACCTTTATTGCCGTGCTGATTGTCGGCGTGATCCCCGGTATCACGCTGGCGGTGTTGCTCGGATTGTTCCAGTTCTTACGCGTGGTGATGCGACCGAGCGATCAACGCTTGGGGCTGGATAAAGACGGGACGATTCGCACCGTGGATGGCACCGGCAAAGCCACGCCAATTCCTGGCTTGATGCTGTATCGTTTTAACTCGCCGCTGACCTATTTCAATGCGCCGTACTTCAAGCGTCGTCTATTGGAATTGGTGGAAACCAGCGATTCCAGCGTCGACTGTGTGGTGATTGATGCGGTGGCGAGCTTTACGCACCTCGATTTGAGCGTGATGGCGATGTTGGCGGATGTGCAGAACATCCTGAAAAAACGCGGTATTCGTTTAATTCTGGCCGGACGTAAGCGCAGCATGCGTCAATGGTGTGAGTTGAGCGGTGTGCCTGTCGGCGACGGCGGTTTGGTGCTGCGTGCTGATATGTATTTGGCGATCAAACTCAGTGGATGTTACCAACAAGCGGTGGAAGAGGGGCAAGTGCCGCCGGTTCAGAAAGAGCCGGAAGCCGACGCGCTGCCCAAACCGGTGCCCGAAGTGGCGTAAGTTCAAGCATCAAAAGCCTGCCGATTGGCAGGCTTTTTTCATCGCGCTGGTTTCATCATCAAACGCTGAGCGACGCTTCCGTATGATTGGCTTTTTGATAGCCCGGCAGCGTTGCCAAGCCCGCCCAATAGGTTTTGATGTGAGGGAAATGCTCCAACATGCCGCTGGCGTGGACACCTTCGGCAATAAACGACATCATGATGTCTGCGCCGGTCAGTTTGTCGGCCACCAAGTAGCGTTTGCCTTCGAGCTGCGCATTCACATAGCCCAAGACTTTTGCCGCTTCACTGTTGGCATAGCCTTCTAAAAACTGCGTTTTGGCCCCGTCTTTGGCTAAGAACAGTTTGAGCAGCAGCGGCAGGATGCCTGAGCTTTCGGCAAAATGCAGCCATTGCAGGTAGTCGATGTACTCGGCGCTGTCCCGTGCGGGGGCCAGACGTTCCGCGGCAAAGCGTTCAATCAGGTATTCCGTGATCGCGCCTGATTCGGCGATCACGCGTCCGTCGATTTCAATCACCGGTGATTTGCCCAGCGGGTGAACCGCTTTGAGCTCTGGTGGTGCCAGAAAGGTCACGGCATCGCGTTGATAGGGAACAACTTGATAGTCGACGCCCAGCTCTTCTAGCAACCAGATGATGCGCTTGGAACGTGATTGGTTCAGGTGGTGTAATGTGATCATTGTGGGCTCCTTATGATAGCGGTGTGTTGACTTCGATCACCAGCTTGCCGAAGTTTTTCCCTTCCAGCAGACCCATGAACGCGGTTGGCGCTTGCGCCAGTCCTGGTACGATCTGCTCGCGGTATTGCATTTTGCCCTCAGCCAACCATTGGCTCATGTCTTGGGCAAACTCGTTGTAACGATGGCCGTAGTCATCGAAAATAATAAAGCCCTGCATTTTGATGCGTTTGACCAGCAGCATGCCCATGAGGCTCGACAGGCGATCGGGGCCTTCCGGCAACGCAGTAGCGTTGTATTGCGACACCAAGCCGCACAACGGAATACGTGCTTTGGTGTTGAGCAGCGGCATGACTGCATCAAACACTTTGCCACCCACGTTTTCAAAGTAGACATCAATGCCTTGCGGGCAAGCTTGTGCCAACTGCTCAGCGAAATCATCGGCTTTGTGGTCAATACAGGCATCAAAGCCCAGCACGTCAACCGCATGGCGACATTTGTCTTCGCCGCCCGCCACGCCAACCACGCGACAGCCTTTGATTTTACCAATTTGCCCCACGGTCGCCCCGACCGGTCCTGTGGCGGCCGCGACCACAATGGTTTCTCCCGCTTTGGGTTGGCCAATATCCAGTAGCCCCATGTAGGCGGTAAAGCCGGGCATGCCCATGATGCCAAGCGCAAACGAAGGGTGTGTCGGTTGAGTGCCCAGTTTTAACAGGCCGTCGCCGTTGGAAATGGCGTAGCGTTGCCAGCCGGTGTAAGCCAATACCCATTCACCCACGGCAAAATCAGGGTGATGGGACACTTCGACCTGACACACGGTGCCGCCAACCATCACGGCATTGAGCGCGACGGGATCGGCGTAAGACTTGGCATCGCTCATGCGGCCGCGCATATACGGATCCAGTGACAGATAAATGGTGCGCAGCAATACTTCACCCTCACCCGGCTGCGGTTGTGTGACGGTTTCCAAGCGGAAGTCCTGCTTTGTTGGGGCGCCAACCGGACGTGAAGCAAGCACGATGCGTTGGTTCATCAGTTCAGTCATTTCTGGTTTCCTTTTGTGTTTCAATTAGACCAGTCGTCTAGTGTTCGTTGCAAAAAATCCGCTATCGAGATAGCGGTCTTGAATGGTGTTTATCCGTTGAGCGGATTGCCTTTCAGCAATTGCTCGGTGGCCAGTAACGCCTGCTGTAGACTGACGTCATCTTGGCGAATTTTGTTCAGCAAGCTCGCCCCAATCCATAGATTGTAGAGTAACTCGGACGTGAGCTGGCTGTTTTGTACGTGCAATTCACCCGTTTGGATCCCTTGCTCAATACATTCGGCCACGCGGGCCGTGATGGCGTTGGTGCCTTTGAGCAGTGCCAGACGCATCGGTTCAGACAGATCGGCGACTTCTCCTGCCAATTTGACCACCAGACATTTTCCGGCGGAGCAGTTGCAGCTGTTTTGCTCTGTCCAGAAATGCCAGTACCGCATCAATTTCTGATAGTGAGTCCCGCCACTGCCGTTGAACAGGGCGTCGAGTTTGTCGAGGTAATGGGCAAAGTAGGCCTCAATCAATGCCTCGCCAAACTGCTCTTTGGACTTGAAGTAATGATAAAACGACCCCTTAGGCACATCGGCGCTTTTCAGCAGCTCCGACAAGCCGACACAGGTAAAGCCTCGGTTCACCACCAGTTGGTAACCGACTTCTAGAATATGTTGCCGTGTATCGTGTGTTTTTGCGTTCATGAGGTGAAATATAGTGATAATTAGACCAGTCGTCTAGTGTGGGTTGTTGGCATGAGGATGCGCGTCGTGTCAGTGGCGGAATCGCCGCGCAAAAAGGCGGGCGATCACGTCACGAACGACGATGCTCGCGCTGAGATCAGAAATCGGGATCGACCTGAAATGTCATACGCTGCTTGGTGTAGGGGTGATCAAAACTGAGGCTTTCTGCATGTAGATGCAGGCGATTGGCTTTCTCGCCGTACAGATCGTCGCCCAAAATCGGCGTATTGAAGCCTTGCGCATGCGCGCAATGCACGCGCAGCTGATGGGTGCGGCCGGTTTTAGGGGAGAGGTAGACGCGCGTGCGTCCTTGCTCGGTGCCGATCGTCTGCCAGTAAGTTTCGGCGGCTTTGCCGTGCTCAAAACAGACCATTTGACGCGGACGATCGTCTAAGTCTGGACGCAGCGGCAGGGTAATAATGCCTTCACCATGAGCGATTTCACCACTCAGTAGCGCGACATAACGCTTCTCTACACCGCGAGTAATAAACTGTTTCTGCAGGCTTTTATTGGCGCGACGTGTGAGTGCGAAGACCAGTAACCCCGAAGTCGACATATCCAAACGATGCAGCACAAACGGGCCTTCCACCTCGGGAAACTGCTGCTCTAATCGCGTCAGTGCTGAGTCTTTGACGTTCACGCCGGGCACCGAAAGAAACTCCGCCGGTTTGTTGATCACCACAATCGCTTCATCCTGATACACAATCTCGATCTCTTGACCTTCGGCGGGATTGTCCAGCAGCGGATTGTCATCCAGCGCCATGCCACTCAACATGTGACCGAGGATCGGGTGACACTTATTTTGGCAGGCCGGATAGAATTTCTTGTGTTGGCGAATCTCTGATTTGGGAGAGCGTCCCCACCAGAATTCCGCCATCGCAATTGGGGTCAGTTGATGCGTAAACGCATATTGCAGTAGCTTCGGCGCTGCACATTCGCCAGAACCCGCGGGGGGAATTGGATTTGCGGCCAGCGAAAAAATATCATTCAACGATTGCACCTCACCGCGCTGGTTTAAGAAACGATATTGGCCAAACAGCTTTTTCTGCAGTGCTGCCGAGAGCTGCTTGCGCTGCTCTTGCAAGGCGTGCAGCTCGGCGTTTTGCGCCGCTAAGTCGTCCTGTAAGGTGCGAATGCGTTGCTCCCATTGTAGCTTTAATTGCTTGAGCTGGTTTTTCTCCGCCACGCTCTCTTTGGCCAAACGTTCCAGTAGGGGGGTTGAGTCGTTCGAATGGGCGTCGGCATCTGCACGCAACTGTTTACGTTCAGCGCGCGTGTCAATCATGCGCAGGCGCAGCGCTTCTATCTCGGCGTCCGCTTGCTGTTGGCTCTCGGTAAGGCGGCTGCGCAGTTCATCGGCTTGTGTGTTCTGTTTCAGCTCGCGTACTTGCTGATTGATGGCCGCAATCTGGTTGGCTTCGGTGCGAAAGAACGCGTCGTCAGCAAAGCGATCAAACACGGGCGGCACAAAGCCCGGCAAGTGATTTTGCTCGGCCAACTGACCAGAAAACGCCGAGAGATAACCGAGTGCTCCCGTTGGGTTTTTGACCACCAAGACGCCAAACATTTTGCCGTGCGCTCCGGTTTCATCGCCGTCGAGACCAAAAGGGTGCGACCATGCTTGTTGAGTGCTGATGTGGTGCTGTAGCTCCTCGGCGGCAATCACACACAAAGGATGCGGCTCGTAACAAAACGGAAAGGTAAAACGATCCGGCAAAGCGATGGCAGAAACGTCGGCCTGAAAAGGCGTGAAGCAGCGGTTGGTGTGTGACATAGCAAAACAATCGAGTGGAGTAGACGGGCTGAATTGTACTGAGCTGACCTAGAAAAGCCAGCGCAGAATCATCGAGGCTTATTCAGGCTTGCGGGCGACAAACACCAACAAGATGCCGCCGAGAATCATCAGGCTCACCAGTATCAAGCGCAGTGTCATCGGCTCGTTCAATAGCAGGCTGCCCCCGATCAAAGCGATGGCGGGCACCGATAACTGTGCAACGGAGGCTTGCAGCATGGTTAAGCGGCTGATGACCCGATACCAGAGAATATAACCTGCGGCGGATGCCAGACTGCCCGACAACAGCGCAAGCACCACGCCGCGTGTTGAGAGGGCGTCCAGATGAATCATCCAGGGAGACACGAGTAGACACAGCAGGCTTGCTGCCCAAAACCCTTGAGCAATCGCGTGGGTTGGATTGCCGCTGTTGCGCCCAAGTAGCGTGAACACCGCCCATGCAAGGCCAGCGATGATCATCAGCAGTGCGGATATCCAACCGGGTTGTTCAGCGCTGGGCAGCATCAAATAGATAAAGCCGGCGATAGAGATCGCCAGCCCCAGCCATTCCAACGTTCGAATCTTATTGCCTTGCCAACAGTGCGCAGCGAGCAGTGAGAGTTGTACTGTGCCGAAAAGCAGCAGCGCGCCAGTTCCGGCGGATAAGGTCAGATAAGCGATGGAAAAACAGAGCGCGTAGATAAACAGCGATGCGCCGGCTTTGAGGGCGAACGGCAACGAATAGCGACGATGTTCGCGGCGCACGACCATGGCGTGCAAGGCGACTAATGTGATTCCTCCCGAGATCAAGCGCAGCGCCGTGAACGATCCGGCGTCAATGGCGTGTGTTTGTAATGCCAGTCGACACAGAATGGAGTTGGCCGCAAAGGCCATCATGGTGATGACAGTGAGCAGGGCTGGATGCACAGGGAATCCTTGGGGGTTTGGGTGAATGATCTTCACTCCATTTAAGGCGAAAAAACAAAATGGGACAAATGTGTTTTACTTTGATAGTCAAACTAATTACTATTTTGAAAATTTGATTATCAAAGTATCTATCATGCAAACACCTCATTGTCCTCACACTCACACCTTTTCTTATGCCAATGAAAAAGGGGAAAAACGCACGTTGTACGTGCTGTTGTTAACGTTAATCACGATGGCGGCTGAAATCAGTGCTGGGTCGATTTATGGTTCGATGGCGCTGTTGGCAGACGGTTGGCACATGGGCACCCACGCGGCAGCATTCTGCATTACGCTGTTTACGTTTCGCTATGCCCGCAAACATCAGGACTCACGTCAGTACACGTTTGGGACGGGGAAAGTGGGCGTCTTGGGGGGCTACACCAGCGCCATTGGTTTGGGGCTGGTGGCACTGTTTATGTTCGGTGAATCGCTGCATCGCCTGTTCAATCCGTTGTCGATTCAGTTTAATGAAGCGATCGTCGTGGCGGTGATTGGCTTGCTTGTGAATGTCGCCAGTATGTTCTTATTGCACGACCATCACGACCATCACGACCATCACGACCATCACGACCATCACGACCACCATCATCAGCATGACCATGACCATGACCATGAGCATGTTCATGATCATAACCTGACCGCGGCATACATGCATGTGCTGGCCGATGCATTGACTTCGCTGCTTGCCATTGCGGCGTTGATTGTGGGCAAGTACCTCGGCTGGGTGTGGTTAGATCCCATCATGGGGATCGTCGGCGCATTGGTGATCACCAAATGGGCGGTGGGATTGATGAAACAGACCGCCCCGATTTTGCTAGATGCGCACATTGAACGGAATTATGAGCAAAAGCTGTTGACCAAGCTGGCACAAAGCGGCGGCGAGGTGATGGACATTCACATGTGGAAAGTGAGTTCGAGTCACTACGCGGCGACAATCCGCTTGAACAGTGAGGCGAACAAAGATGCGGCGTACTTTAGACAGCAACTGGCCGAGTTTGATAAACTGCACCACCTCACACTTGAGGTGAATTCGAAGTAAAGGCAAACACATGCAACATCTGACTGAACTCAACAACCTGATCACCGAGTTTTACGACAAAATGTCGTCGTGGGAACTGTCGGTGGTGAAAGAAACCGGTTATTCGCTGGCGCAGATCCACACGCTGGAAGTGTTGGGCAGTCATGGTGCCATGCGCATGAAAGAGTTAGCCAATCGCCTGAGTATTACCACGGGTACACTCACCGTACAGGTCGAAAAGCTCGTTCAGGCCGGGTTGATTGAACGTCAGTCTCTGGAAGGAGACCGACGTTCGATTGTGGTCGACTTAACGGCGCAAGGCCACAATGTTTATCGTGAGCACAACGCACTGCACCTTGCACTCACGCAAGAGCTCACCCGTCATTTCTCCGAGCAGCAACATCAGGCGTTAGTCGAGATGCTGACTCAGATGAATCAAGAGTTCTGACCTCGTCTTACCCTATCATCGGGACGGTGGAGAGCAGCAATAAGCCGCCCATGGCGCCGTTAAACCAACGAACATACTTGGGGTGGGTCATCCAGTGACTCAACTGTTTACCCGCCGCCGTCCAAATGCTCACGGATGGAATATTCACGATCGCAAAGACCAACGCGATGAGCAGTAATTGCAGCCAGCTTGCGCTTTGGTTGTAAACGCTGACCGCCGTGAGTGCCATCGACCAACCTTTTGGATTGACCCATTGGAACATCGCTGCGGCCAAAAACGACATCGGCTTGTATTGATGTTCTGGATTGGCTGGCTTGCTGAGTGCGATCTGAATCGCCAGATACACCAGATAGGCCAGACACACGACATGTAGGATCTGTTGCAACAAAGGTGAGGTTTGAAACAAGCCCGTTAATCCAACACCGACCAGCAGCACCATCGCGCTAAACCCAAACGTCACGCCCAACATATGGGGCAACGTGCGCCAAAATCCCACGTTGGCCCCGGATGTCATCAACATGATGTTATTGGGCCCAGGGGTAAAGGTTGAAACAAAAGCGAAAGCCACCAAAGGCCCCCATTGACTGTAATCCATTTGCGGTTACTCATTCCTCATTAAACATGCAAAGATAGTAATGGCCATGAGGCGCAATTTTATGTTTATATTTGTGCTTGAATGAGTTTATTAGCAATGAATGGTGGTTATGGATAAGTTTGACGAAAGAATATTGCGTGAACTGCAATTGGATGGACGAGTCTCAAACGTTGAGTTGGCAGAGCGGGTCGGTTTGTCGCCCTCAGCCACGTTGCGCCGAGTGCAGGAACTTGAACGCCGAAAGGTGATCAAAGGATATCGTGCGGTGTTAGACAAGCCACAACTCAATGTTGGATTTGTCGCCTATGTCTCGATTGGGCTCAATAACCACACGAAAAAGTCACAACGCAGCTTCGAGGAGCATGTGCGCTTTGCGAATGAAGTGGTGGAATGCCACAACATCACCGGCATGAACGAATATTTGTTGCGCGTCGAAACGCAAGACCTCGCGGCGTACAAACGTTTTCATGAAGATGTATTAGGTGAGTGTCAATATGTGCAATCGATTACAACAATGGTGGTTATGGATTCACCCAAAGATGAGCGCCAATAATATTTAGATATAGATTAAGAAGATAATAAAAGAAATTTATATTCAACTGAATGAATTCAATAAAAACGCAGTCATATTATTTTCTAAAAATAATATTTAATGTTCATTCTCAAAAATAAGAAGTTATTAATCGCGATATAAATTCAATCCAGTGACATTTGTTCCCATAAAACGACGATTAAGTGATAGATGTGTTGATTGTATTTATAAATTAGAGTTTTTACTTTATTAAATGTCATTGCTCTGACATTTGTTGCGATGTGAGCAAATTTTCGCGTGGTTTAAGGTAATAAGTTGCTTGCTCTGGGCAAGTAGTTGCCTGGTTTTATGCTGGTTTAACCAGTGACTGGGCTTAAAACAGGTATGTATTTTGCTATTTCTCATATCAGGCGTGTTTAATTATATTTCAGAGAAGAGTTTGTTATGGGAAATGGTATTGTTGTTGGGCATATAGGGACAGCGCATGATGGATTCCCACCGACGCCGGTCACCGCAGGTTCGGGCTCGGTTAAAATCGATGGGATTCCCGCGGCCCGTCAAGGCGATCCGCTGGCTCCGCATGATAAACCTAAAAATCCTTCTCATCCGCGCAGTATTGCCGCGGGCTCTTCAAGTGTCATGATTGATGGCAAACCAGCCGCAAGAGCGGGTGATGCAGTTGACTGTGGTGGCGTGTTGCAAGGTGGTAGCAGTGTCAACATTGGTTAAGTCTTGCCTTGTCTCGCTGGCACTCACTCTTGGCGTCACGAGCTTTACCGCCTTGGGTGAAGCGTACGATGCATCCGCATTAACGGCGCAACAGGCGTTTGAAAATGGCCGTTTGTTGCGTGCTCAATTCAAAAATGTCGAATCAAGACCGTTTCTCAAACATGCCGCCGACAGCGGAAATGCCGATGCGGCTTACCTTTATGCGATGGAGTTATCGAACTACAAAACCACGATCCGTACGCCGCAAGAAGCCCGTGATTACTTGCTTCAAGCTGCGCAAGGCGGTAATCGCCATGCGATGCAGCACCTCTATTTGAATGGGCAGTGGTTGAGTAAAAAAGATCGCCTTGATTGGCAGCAGCAGTATCACGATGCCTTGATTCGCTTAGGGCGCACTGCGCCGGCACAAGCCTTGTTCGAGCTGGCTCAGTATTATCACGCACGCGATAAAGCACTGTCAGAATATTATCTCACCAAGGCGGCTGCCTTTCGTCATCCTCGCGCGTTAATGGAACAGGCGAGGCGTATCGAGCGTGGTGCGGGAACCTATGTGATGCCGGGTGAGCGTGAAACGGTTGTGCGTAAAACGTATTTGGCCGCAGCCGAAACCGGCTATGTGCCTGCGATTCGTGCTTACATTAATTTGCTCGAAGACAAAGGGCGCTACAAAGAAGCGTTTGATTGGCGTAGAAAGGCGTTACAAGCCGGTGATCTGACGTCGCTCGCTGCGCTGGGCTTTATCTATAGTGGCCAAAGTGAAGGGTATCCCTTCATCGAAACCGACTTGGTTTTGGCGAAGGCTTACTTGGATTTGTATATGGAAATGGCTGGAACGGATCGCCTCGAAACCCTTTATTCGACGGTGGCTGAGAGCTACCAACAAATCACACCACGTATTAATGCTGAGCAAGAAAAAGCGGCAGATAAAATTGAATCTTCCCTGAAAAATAGTGTGGATTTTTATAACCATGATCTTTTTTGGGATATTTAGAATTATTTAATATTAGCTACCGATAATACGTGTGAGAGAAGTAAGTATTTTTTGGGTGAAGATCATGTTTTTGCGTTTTTTTGTACAACAAACGCATATTAAATGAATAGAATGTGCCCGCTTCATAATAATTAAAATAAAGAGAGTGGCTAATCTCTTTATTTATCATTTTATAAATAAAAAGTTTAAATGTGAATTTAACTTGCATTCTTTTCGGGCGATTGTGTGGCTGTCATCCAGCGATGCTTCAATTGCCTGCTATCAAGAAGTTATATTTACTCAAATTAAAATAAGAAAATTTAGATATTTCTAATGTGTCGATATTTCTGATAGTTAAAGCAAATTCAGATATTGACGCAGCTATTTCAACGACAACGACTGGCATAGGTATTTGGAGACGTTATATGTCTAAAGAAGGAAGTGTAGCTCCGAAAGAGCGCATTAATATTAAGTATATTCCTGCGACTGGGGATACACAGGCTGAAGTGGAATTGCCATTGAAAACCTTAGTGGTTGGTGATTTCAAAGGTCATTCAGAAGAGACGCCAGTTGAAGAGCGCTCAACCGTTTCTGTGGATAAGAACAACTTTGAAGCGGTGATGCGTGAAAGCAATCTGAAACTGACCACCACCGTGAAGAACAAACTGGGTGAAGATGAGACTGCCGATTTACCGGTTGAGCTGAACTTCAAATCCCTTGCGGATTTCTCCCCAGATTCTGTCGCTTCACAAGTTCCTGAATTAAAAAAATTGATTGAGTTACGCGAGGCGCTCGTCGCGCTGAAAGGCCCGCTGGGTAATATTCCTGCGTTCCGTGAGCGCCTGCAAGATCTGCTGAACTCGGAAGAGTCACGCGAGAAACTGCTGGCAGAACTCAATCTTGTTAGTGAATCAGAAGAAGAAACTCAAGCCTAAGTTGACTTGATACTTTTGTCATTAAATCTTAATCAGGAACAATAAGATGTCTACGACTGAAACGGTACTGGAAAGACCGCAGCTGGCTGAAGGAAGCTTGCTGGACGAAATTATGGCGCAAACCCGAATCGCTCCTAGCGAAGAAGGGTACGATGTTGCGAAAAAAGGGGTGGCTGCATTTATCGAAAATCTGATTGGTGGCAACCAATTGGATGAAGCGGTGAATAAGTCTCTGGTTGACCAAATGTTGGTTGAGCTGGACAAGAAAATCAGCGCACAGATGGATGAAATTCTCCACGATCAGCAATACCAGCAAATGGAATCGGCTTGGCGTGGTCTGAAACTATTCGTGGATCGCACCGATTTCCGTGAAAATAACAAAGTTGAACTGCTGCACGTCACCAAAGAAGAGCTGCTGGAAGACTTTGAATTTGCACCGGACACAACGCAATCTGGCTTGTACAAACACGTTTATTCCTCCGGTTATGGCCAGTTTGGTGGTGAACCGACCGGCGCGATCGTGGGTAACTTCGCATTTACCCCTTCGACGCCAGACATGAAACTGCTGCAATACATGGGTGCCCTCGGCGCGATGGCGCATGCGCCGTTCATCTCCAGCGTGGGCCCCCAATTCTTTGGCATCGATTCATTTGAAGAATTGCCAAACATCAAAGACATCAAGTCAACGTTTGAAAGCCCGAAATACACCAAATGGCGTGCGCTGCGTGAGTCAGAAGACGCGCGTTACATTGGCCTGACGGCGCCTCGTTTCCTGTTGCGTGTTCCTTATGACCCAACAGAAAACCCAATCAAATCATTCAACTATTCAGAGAACGTGAGCCAATCACACGAGCATTACTTATGGGGTAATACGGCGTTTGCATTCGCAACTCGTTTGACAGATAGCTTCGCGAAATACCGCTGGTGTCCAAATATCATTGGTCCACAAAGTGGCGGCGCGGTGGAAGATCTGCCAGTGCACGTATTTGAATCTATGGGTGCGCTACAAAGCAAGATCCCAACGGAAGTGTTGATTACCGACCGTAAAGAATTTGAACTGGCGGAAGAAGGCTTCATTGCCCTGACGATGCGTAAGGGCAGCGACAACGCCGCATTCTTCTCGGCAAACTCCATTCAGAAAGCCAAAATCTTCCCGAACACCAAGGAAGGCAAAGAAGCTGAAACCAACTACAAGTTGGGCACGCAACTGCCTTACATGATGATCATCAACCGCTTGGCGCATTACGTGAAAGTGCTGCAACGTGAACAGATTGGTGCATGGAAAGAGCGCCAAGATCTGGAACGCGAGCTGAACTCGTGGATCAAGCAATACGTTGCGGATCAGGAAAACCCGCCGGCAGACGTACGCAGCCGCCGCCCACTTCGCGCCGCGAAAATCGAGGTGATGGATGTGGAAGGCAATCCAGGTTGGTACCAAGTGTCTCTGGCTGTTCGTCCGCACTTTAAATACATGGGTGCGAACTTCGAACTGTCGCTGGTAGGCCGTCTGGATCAAGCATAGCCATGACTTACATTGCACCTGAAGAGAGTGCATTTGGTGTTGGCTTCTTTGAACGTTTAGAAGCCAATGCTAAACCCATGTCTCTGACCCAAGGGCCAGATGCATGGGATGTACTCGAATCCGTTAAGCGTAATGTGTCCAATATCCTCAATACACGAATCGGTGGTGCGCAAAGCGCGCCGCATCTCGGGTTAGTGGATTTTAACGACGCCACCTTAGAAACCATGGATCTGTCGCTGCGTATCAAACTGGCGATTCAGCATTGTCTGGAACGCTATGAGCCACGTTTAAAGCAGGTACTGGTGCGCGCCGATTCGGACCATTTCAATCCTTTAACGCTGCGTTTCCACATTGTGGCCAGCATTAACTGCGATGCATTGCACAAGAAAGTTCAGTTCAGTCTGTTACTGGATCAAAACAGAAAGTATCGAGTGTTTTAATCACCATGACTCAAGACAAGTATTTCAGGGAAGAGCTCGCTTTTCTTAAAGAGCAGGGGAGAGAATTTACCGAAATTCACCCTCAGCTGTCGCGCTTTCTGCATGGCAGAACAACCGACCCAGACGTAGAGCGTCTGTTGGAAGGCTTTGCGTTCCTGACTGCGCGTCTGCGTGAAAAAGTCGAAGATGAGTTCCCTGAACTGACGCACTCGATCATCAATATGCTGTGGCCGAACTATTTGCGGCCTGTGCCGAGCATGAGCGTGGTGGCCTTTACACCGGACAAAAGTGTCAGTGAAAGACAGACGATTGCTCGCGGCACTCAACTGGATAGCAAACCGGTGTTTGGCACCAAGTGTCATTTCCGAACCTGCCGCGATGTGGCGCTCTATCCGCTTCATTGTCTGGATGCCAACGCGGAACACACGCGTGAAGCCACCATCATTAAGCTGACAATGAAGATGAATGGCGACATCTCAATTGGTGATGCCGAGCTGGGGGATTTGCGTTTTTACCTCGGCGGAGACAAGTACAGTTCGCAAATGTTGTATCTGTGGCTCAATCACTATTTGGAAAAAGTCAGTGTTGAAGTGAATGGGGCCGTCTTTACGCTGCCGCGCAATGCGTTTGCAACCGTGGGCTTTCACAGCGACGAATCGTTATTGCCTTACCCAACCAATGTTTACGAAGGCTACCGCATTTTGCAGGAGTACCTGTCATTTCCGGAAGCGTTCCACTTTTTTGATCTCAAGGGATTGGGGCAAGCACTGCCAAAATCGGTGCACGGCGAATTCACGCTGCACATTCATTTATCCAAAACGTTGCCTGCCGACGTTCGCGTGCGTAAAGACAACTTTCAGCTCTATTGCACGCCGGTGATCAACCTCTTCGAGCATGATGCCGACCCCATCGATCTCAATGGTCGTAAATCGGAATACCGCATTGTGCCATCCAGCCGCTATCCGGCGCATTACGAAGTGTTTAGCGTCGACAGCGTGGTGGGTTGGCAGGACAACAGCCAAGCGGGTCAACGGGTACGTGGCGAAAAGCGCGTGTACTCCTCGTTTGAAAGCTTTCAGCATGAAGTTGAACGCGTGCGCCATCGCCAAGCGCTGTATTACCGCACACGGATTAAAGAAAGCATTCGCGGTGATGGGTTTGACTCGTTTGTGTCCTTTATTCGTGGCGATGAAACCCTGTCGGTTGATGTGGATGAAGCGGTGTCCATCAAACTGACCTGTACCAACCGTTTGTTACCGTTGGAGCTGGGTGTGGGCGACATTTGTGAGCCGACTGACACCTCACCGCCTTACGCGACGTTTCGCAACATCACCGTGCCGTCGCAGTCGCTGCGTCCGGTGCTTGATGGCAGCCTGCTGTGGACACTGATTTCCAACTTGTCACTCAACTACTTGTCGTTGCTATCTAAAGATGCGCTTAGCTGTGTGCTGCGGGCTTACGATTTCCGCGCGTTGGTGGATCGCCAAGCTGAGCGTGTGGCGCGTCTGCGCATGGATGGCATCAGTAAAATCGAATCGCAACCGGTAGACAAAATGCTGCGCGGCTTACCCGTACGCGGCCTGCAATCAACCCTCTACATTGACCAAGCAGGGTTTGGTTCGGAAGGCGATTTGTATCTGTTTGGCACGGTGCTGAGTCATTTCTTTGCGCTCTACGCCAGTATCAATTCGTTTCACGAATTGGTCGTCATCAACGTGAGTAACCAAGAGAAGTACACATGGGGAACACAGACCGGAATGCAGCCGTTGATATGACGGCTGACGGCCAGCTGGTGCCCCAATTGCACTTGCCTGGTGATGTACGTGCTTACAACTTTTACCAGTTGGTTGAGTTGTTGCAAAAACTGCAGCAATTCAACCCTGAATCGGAAGAGTGGGAGCGTCAGTGTCAGTTGGTGTTTAGTGCCAACCCAAGCTTGGGGTTTTCGCCGTCTGATGTGAATTCTCTGCATGAGCGTGACGATGAACGTTTGGTGATGCTGACCAACTTTTTTGGTTTGTCTGGCGCGCAGTCGCCGCTGCCCGGGTTCATCATCGAACAATTGGTCAACGAAGAACCGGGCGGGTTCAAACAACCATTTTTTGACTTTTTTAATAACCGATTGATCAACTTGGTGTACCGCATCTGGCGCAAATATCGTTACTACGTGCGTTTTCAGCCAGATGCGCAAGATGCGTTTTCTACCCAGTTGTTCGCGTTGGTGGGATTGGGTGATACCGACCTGCGCGGCGAGACGCCCATCAACTGGTGCAAGATGCTGGCTTACGCCGGTACCTTGGCAGGACGCAGCCGCTCACCGCAAGTGGTGGCTGGCATCATCGCCCACTGTTTCGATTTGCAAGACGTGAGCATTCGCCAGTGGGTGCGCCGCAAGGTGCAGATCGACAAATCCCAGCAACTGTCGCTGGGACAACAGAATGCTCAACTGGGCGTTGACAGCATGGTGGGTGAATCGGTGATGGACTGCAACGGTAAGTTTGTCATCTGCATTGGAAAGTTATCGCGCGAGCGTTTCGCCGATTTTCTTCCTTCCGGTAAGGAACACCAACCGCTGTGCAAATTAGTCGAATTTATTTTGCGTGAGCAGATGGCCTACGACGTCGAGCTGACCCTAGATGAAGATGAAGCGCCCAAATTGAGCTTGGCGGCCGATAGTGGCGTAGCTCTGGGATGGACTTCGTTTCTGGGAGACAACGCGCAAGACCAACACGTTCTGATTCAAGTGAGGCAATAACAGATGAACGCAATGACTCAGACGTCACTGATCCTTCAAGTGGCCAACGTACAACTGCTCGAATCGGGTTTAACCGCCCAATCGCACTGGACGCCGGATGGCGGCAATATTGGCTCCGAATCATGGGCAACTTGGCGACTCAAAGACGCGCAAGGCCGCGTGAAACCGCAGCATTGTGCCATTGTCTCGATTGATGGCGCGTTTTGTGTGCGTGATTTGTGTGGTGACACCTATGTGAATGGTTCACACATGCCGCTGGGTAAAGATCAGTTGGCAAAGCTGGAGCATCGAGACGAAATCACCGTGGGGCCTTATCAGCTACGAGTTTCGTTTGGTCATGCGGATGAGCACGACCGCAATGCAGGCCCATTGGATGCGATGTTTAAAGCGGATCAGGTCGATCTGCTGGCGGATGACCCCTTCGATGATGAAGCACTAGAAGACGAGGCACCGCTTGCGGCGAATGCTGATCCGCTCTTGGCACTGGATGCGCTACTTGAGGCCAAAGACGACGCCGAAGCGCTGCTGCGCGATGTGGAACGACTAGACGACAGTGACCAGTCGCATGCATTGGTGCCGGAAGAGAACTTGGTGCTTCATGATTTGAAATTTACCCCGCAGGCAGACAGCGAGTACGAAATGACGTCATCCATTCGATTGAAAAAAATTCTGGGCTTTGGCCCGCGTAAAGACGATGCCGCGCAACCGGACATCGCGCCAGCGCATCAGTCTCAGTCACCACAACAAACAACAACAGCACCATCATCACCAATCAACACTCACAACGTATCAGAGGGCTTAACAATGGATGAAAAAGTATTGGATCTTCTTGAAGAAGAAGTCGCCAGAAGTCTGCAACCTGCCAACGCCGACACTGCCACAAGTTCTGCGGGTGGCAAACATTTGCTGACCGGCCCAATGCTGCAGGGGCTGGGGATCGATCTCAGTCAGGACACTGACATGGAACGCATGCACTTCTTGTCTCAGGAATTGGGTGAGTCGCTGCAGGCGTGTGTGAAAGGCTTGCTGGAACTGCATCAACAAGTGAGTGACGGTCGCTTCGGAACCATGAACCGTAACCTGCAACCCATTGAAGATAACCCGCTGCGCTTGGGTCTATCTTATGAACAAACTATTCGCACCATGTACGATGCCGACAAGAGTTTGGTCCACCTCTCTGCACCGGCGGCGATTTCAGAAAGCCTGAAGAACGTCCGCGACCACAACGAAGCGATGCAACACGCCACCTCGGAAGCGCTGAATCAGATTCTGAACGCATTCTCTCCACAAGTGTTGCTGCGCCGCTTCCATCACTACAAACGCAATACAGACACCAGCGCCACCTCGGATGAAGCGTGGGCGTGGAACATGTACTGCAACTACTACCAAGAGCTGACTTCCAACCGTCAACGCGGTTTTGAAAAGCTGTTCTGGGAAATTTTCGAACAGGCTTACGACAAGAAAATTCGTGAGAAGCAACTGGAGCTCTAATCGTGAACAAACTGCTGTTTATGCTGCTTTCGTTGCTGGTATTGACCGCTTGCAGTTCGACGGAACCGTACGAGCCAGCGAAACAGCCGACGAAAGTCACGTTCAGTCTACTCGCTGATGATGGCGTCAACCCCAGTATTTGGGGAGAAGCGTCTCCGGTCGAAATTCAGGTGTTTGAACTCAAAGATGATTCGATGTTCATGTCCGCCGACTACGACCAACTGAAAGCGGATTATAAAAAATCACTGCGCAGCAACTTCGTCAAAAATTACGACTACGTGCTGATGCCGGGCCAGTTCAAGTTTGTGAATGCGTTTGAAGTGGATGAAGAAACAAACTACATCGGTGTGATGGCGCACTTTTCTGATCCGGAAATTAGTGAATGGAAAAAGGCCGTCAAAGTGCTGAACAAAGGCAGGGAATACCACTTGCTGATGTTTTTCAAAGATTACGATGTGAAATTGGATAGGGTGGAATAACAAAAGATGTTTGCGCGTAACCGAGTCATTTGGAATGAGGGGCTATTTATCAAGCCGCAACATTTCCAGCAGCAGCAACGTTATGTGGAGTACCACATCGACGAGCGCATGACCGCTGTCAGCCGTTATCTGTATGGCGTGTCTGAGCTGTCACTCAATCCTGAATATCTGTCGTTTGGTCGCATCGCCATTGAACGCGCAGTCGGCATCATGCCCGATGGCACCGCGTTTCGGATTCCGCAAGAAGATGCGATGCCAGACGCCTTAGAAATCGACGATGCGTCGCTGGCGAACCAACTGGTGTATCTGGCGGTGCCGCTACGCAGTGAATCGCTGATGGAGGTCAACTGGCCGGAAGAGCGAGGCACCGGGCGCTATGTCAGTCGCCGCTTAGAAGTGCGTGACGTGCACACCGTGCAGGGCGATACCACGACCATCGATGTCTCGCCGGTGCGCATGCAACTGATGCTGGAAAAAGAAGATCGCAGTTCATTTGCCTCCATCGCCATTGCGCGCATTTTGGAAAAACGCCCGGACGGCAGCGTGGTCATGGACCCGGATTTCATCCCTTGCCACCTCAACGTGGTCGGCAATGCTGCGCTGCACCGTTTCATCAATGAAATGTCGGGCTTGATGCGCGAGCGCGCCAAGAACATTGCGCAGCGGATCAGCGCGCCATCGCAAGGCGGCGTTGCCGATGTGTCGGACTTTATGTTGTTGCAAGCCCTGAACCGCCTACAGCCACAGATGCAACATCTGGCAGAGCTGCGCAGCCTGCATCCCGAACGTTTGTTTGAATGCTTGGCGTCCGTGTGTGGTGAGTTGGCCACATTTACAGACGAAAGCCGTCTGCCGCCAACGTTGCCAAGTTACAACCACGACATGCCCAGTCAGTCGTTTGGTCCCTTAATTCGCAATCTGCGTCAGAGTTTGAGCGTGGTGCTGGAGCCTCGCGCCGTTTCGATTCAACTGGACAAACGCAAGTACGGCCTGATGGTCGCGCCGGTACACGATCCGCAGTTGATGGACAGCGCCGAATTTATTATTGCGGTGAAAGCACGAATGCCGCTCGACGATCTGCGTCGCCTGTTTACCCAACAGACCAAAGTGTCATCGGTGGAAAAAATTCGCGAACTCATTTCCCTGCAATTGCCAGGTATCCCGTTGATTTCATTGCCAGTGGCGCCTCGTCAGTTGCCATATCACGCGGGATACACCTATTACCAGCTGGATAAAACCAGCCCCGCGTGGGCGATGCTGAATCATTCGAGCGGCTTTGCGTTCCACGTCGCAGCAGCATTTGATGATCTCGACCTGCAATTCTGGGCGATTAGGAGTTAATCATGGCGTTAAGTAAAAAAGAGACCCAATACAGCAGCTTGCTCTTCGATGACGTGCAGCAGATCAACCATGATCAGGACTTCTGGTTCCAGCTGCGTGGCGATAATCCCAATGTGTTGATCGACGCAGCGACGCCGCTGTTTGGCTTGTCACTGCGCGTCCGTTCTTTGGCAGCCTGCGACAACATTGAGCAAATCTACAACCAGACCATTGAAGAGATCAAAGCGATCGAGATTGAGCTGGCTGAACAAGGCTTTGAGCACGCGATTTTGATGGCGTATCGCTACATCCTATGTGCGTTTCTGGATGAAGCGGTGATGGGCACCGAATGGGGTGCATCCAGCGTATGGGCGGAGCATTCCATGTTGTCGCGTTTTCACAATGAAACGTGGGGCGGCGAAAAAGTATTCACGATTCTGAGCCGTTTGGAAGGCGAACCGAAGCGTTATCAGGCGCTGCTGGAATTCATTTATCAATGTTTGGTGTTGGGTTTTGAAGGCAAATACCGCGTGATGGATGGTGGCCAACTGGAACGTGAAAAGGTCATTACCCGTTTGCATGATGTGCTCGCGAGTCTTGAAGAGGAAGAACCGCAGGATCTCACGCGTGCCACCGACCATGTTGTGCGCGCCAAATACAAACTGAGCCGTCAGTTGCCGATTTGGTCGATTTTTGCCGGTTTTGCCCTGCTGTGGGTCGGACTCTTTCTCGGCTATACCTATTTGCTGCACAGCAAATCAAGCGACGTGTTAAATCAACTCAATCAAATACTTTAAAACAATTATAAGGCTAGGTAATCGCTGTGATTCGTATTGAACTACCCACTCTGATTTCAAAATTAAACGCCCAAAGCAAGCTGGCTCTTGAGCAGGCGGCCTCGCTGTGTATCGAACGTCAGCATCCGGAAGTGACGTTTGAACATTATTTGGATGTGCTGACGGACAACCCGTTGTCGGATGTGCGCTTGATTCTGAAACAGGCCAATCTGGAACTGGATACCGTAAAACAAGCTTTGGCCGCCAGCTATGCGCGCGAACAAGTGCTCGATACGTATCCAGCATTTTCCCCCTTGCTGGTCGAGCTGTTGCAAGAAGCATGGCTGCTTTCCACCACCGAACTGGACCAAAGCGAATTGCGCTCGGGTGCAATTTTTCTTGCGGCAATCACACGCGCTGACCGTTATCTGCCTTTCAAACTGATCAGTCTGTTTGAAAGCATTAACCGTGAAAATCTGAAAAAACATTTTGATGTGATTGTGGCTGATTCGGCAGAAACTGAAGTCAGTAAACCCACAGCAACGCAGGGCGCCGCCAATCGTCTGGAAGGGAACAATTCTCCGCTCACCAAGTACTGCACCAACGTGACCGAACAGGCGCGCAATCAAGAACTGGATCCGGTGCTGTGTCGTGAGAACGAACTCAACCTGATGATCGATATTTTGTGCCGCCGCCGCAAAAACAACCCGATTGTGGTCGGGGATGCGGGTGTCGGTAAAAGTGCCATGATTGAAGGTTTGGCGCTGCGTGTGGTCGCAGGCACCGTGCCGACACAGCTCCAAAACGTTGAGCTGCTCTCACTGGATCTCGGTTTGCTGCAAGCGGGTGCTTCGGTGAAAGGGGAGTTTGAGAAACGCTTGAAAGGCGTGATCGATGCGATTAAGAGCTCGCCAAAGCCGGTCATTCTGTTTATCGATGAAGCGCACACCTTGATTGGCTCCGGAAATCAGGAAGGCGGCAGTGACGCGGCAAACTTGCTGAAACCCGCTCTGGCGCGTGGCGAGCTGAGCACCGTCGCGGCGACGACGTGGAAAGAGTACAAAAAATACTTTGAAAAAGATCCGGCACTGACGCGCCGTTTCCAACTGGTGAAGTTAGAAGAACCGACG
Source organism: Vibrio sp. Vf1514 (assembly GCF_052076135.1). Lineage (NCBI taxonomy): Bacteria > Pseudomonadati > Pseudomonadota > Gammaproteobacteria > Vibrionales > Vibrionaceae > Vibrio > Vibrio sp. Vf1514. Next base: position 216,125 of record NZ_CP197268.1, read on the forward strand.
ATTCCCCAAGCGGTCGACATTTTGCGCGGCCTCAACAGTGTGTATGAAAAAGCGCATAACGTGCTGATCACCGATGATGCGTTAAAAGCGGCGGCAGAATTATCCGCGCGCTACATCTCAGGTCGTCAGCTGCCAGATAAAGCGATTGATGTGCTGGACACCGCTTGTGCCCGTATCGCCATCAACATGACCACGCCGCCCAAACGTCTGGCGCTGCTCGAAACTGCGTGTCACCAACGTCAGTTGGAAATTGACATGCTGGAGCGCGCGCAATACCTCGGTCGAGACGTTGATCATGCTCGTCTGGATGAGCTGCGCACTCAGGAACAGGCAGATGAAGCGGAAAAAGCCGCGCTGACCGCAAGCTGGCAGCAACAAAAAGAATTGATTGAGTCGATCATCAGCCTGCGAGCGGAACTCATGGCCATGTCTACGGCAGATGATGTGGAAGAGGATGCCCACGCGGCGCTGCAAGCTGAACTCAACACGCAATATCAAACGCTGGCGGCGATTGCGCACCATGAGCGTTTGATGCACCCCCAAGTCGATGCAGAGCAAATCGCCGAAGTGATTGCCGATTGGACGGGCGTTCCGGTTGATCAAATGAACACCGATGAGCTGCATAAAATTACCCACCTGACTGACATTCTCGGTGCAGCCATCAAAGGCCAAGATACTGCGATTGAGCGTGTCCATCGCCATCTACTGACGGCGCGTGCGGATCTGCGCCGTCCGGGACGTCCGAAAGGCGCTTTCTTGCTGGTGGGGCCGAGTGGCGTGGGTAAAACTGAAACGGTGGTGCAGCTTGCTGAGCAGCTTTATGGCGGCAAGCAATTCCTCACCACCATCAACATGTCGGAATATCAAGAGAAGCATACAGTTTCTCGCCTGATCGGGTCACCGCCAGGCTATGTGGGCTACGGCGAAGGGGGCATCCTGACCGAAGCGATTCGCAAAATGCCGTATTCCGTTGTGCTGCTGGACGAAGTGGAAAAAGCCCACCCTGAAGTACTGAACATCTTTTACCAAGCGTTTGATAAAGGTGAGCTGGCTGATGGCGAAGGACGCTTAATCGACTGCCAAAATATTGTGTTCTTCCTCACCTCGAATCTTGGTTATCAAACCATCGTGGATTTTGCGGACGATCCCAAGGCTCTGGATGAAGCGCTGTACCCCGAATTGGCCGCATTCTTTAAACCTGCGCTGTTGGCGCGTATGGAAGTCATTCCATATATGCCACTCAACAAAGCGATTCTGGCGCTGATCGTCAAAGGCAAACTGGCACGTCTGGAGAAACTGTTCCGCGATCGCTACAACGCTGAGGTGGTGATTGAAGATCGTCTGATTGAAGAGATCTTAAATCGCGCTACGCGCAGCGAAAATGGTGCTCGCATGCTCGAAGCCATCATTGAAGGTCAACTGCTGCCGCCTGTGTCGCTGGCGCTGTTGAATAAACTGGCAGAGAAGCAACCCGTGCATCGCATTCATTTGGATGCTCAGGACGGTGAATTTAAAGGAGAGGTGGCGTAATCATGAGTAACTGGCTCGCGTTCACTGCCGATCTGGTGGGCCTTCGAAAGCCGCACCAGTTGGCGACCCGGTTTGTTGACATCATCGCGCAGGAGCTTGGGCTTTCGAACGCGATGTTGTTGATGCCCAGCTCTGATGGTCGTCTCTTGGTCCCTCATGATGAACGCCTGACCTATTCATGGGCGGTCACCGATTTTGATAATCCGTTTGCGCATGTGCTGCAATCGTCAAAAGCCATGCATCTGACCGCGGAAGAGCTGGTGTTTTGGCAGTCAAACCGCACATTCAGCCAACTGGTGTCAAAAGTGGGAATGTTTGATTCCGTGTGGATTCAACCGTTGCCGATGGGGCATCGCCATGTGCAATCGATTTTGCTGTTGATTGGCGAAAGCCATGTGGTGGCGAACATTTTCCAAGATGATGCCTTCCTGAAATTCATCGATGTGTTCTCGCAGCAGTGGTCACTGCTGCATGACATGGAACGGGAAGAACAAAACCGCCGCGCGCTTAAAGAGTCGCTGTGTGACATTCAACGTGATTCCGTGCAGCGTGTATTGGTGAGCGACCTGTCGCGCAAACTGATTGGCGACAGTGAGGTGATGCAGAAGCTGCGTGAGCAAATCGTCAGTGCAGCCAGCTCTAATTTGTCGGTGATGGTGCAGGGGGAAACGGGTACGGGGAAAGAACTGGCGGCTGAAGCGGTACACGATCTTTCATCACGCAAACATGCGCCGTTTGTGGCCATCAACTGTGCCGCCATTCCCGAAAATTTACTTGAAAGTGAACTGTTTGGGTATTGCAAAGGCGCCTTCTCGGGCGCAGACAGCGATAAGCAAGGACTGATCGCCCAAGCCAACGGTGGCACCTTGTTTCTCGATGAAATCGGCGATATGCCACTGGCGCTGCAAGCAAAGTTGCTGCGGGTGCTGGAGTCGAAAACCTTCCGTCCGGTCGGGGGCAAGCAAGAACTGACATCAGATTTTCGCTTGGTGTCGGCAACGCATGTCAACTTGCTGGATCAGGTGCGTCGCAAAGCGTTTCGTCAGGATCTTTACTATCGTCTGTTCCAGTATCCGATCACCTTGCCACGCCTTGCTTCCCGTCTGGATGATGTGGATTTGCTGGCACAACATTTTGTGCGTGTGTTCAATCAGCAGCACGGCAAAAACATTCGTGGCCTGCACTACAGCGCGATCGATTGCCTCAAACAACATGATTTCCCGGGCAATGTCCGTGAACTCAAGCATCTGATTGAATTTGGCTGCGCGCAAACAGCCGATGGCACGCAGGTTGAAGAGCACTGTTTTACGCACCGCATTGCTTCGATGGCGATGCTATCGCCAGCGGTGTCTGCTCACGATGAGCCCATTATGCCGCAGGCGACTCAACCTCAGCACGCCCGAGCAACGACGGGACAAAACTACTCGGTGATTCACGATCTCAAACAAGCACTGAGCGACTTTGAAGAAAAAATCATTCGCGAACGCCTCAATCACTTTTCGGGTGACCGCGCCAAAGCGGCGCAGAGCCTTGGCATTCCGAAGCGCACCTTGGCGTACAAATGTCAGAAGCTGGAGATTAAGGCGTTATGACAAGATCGCGATATGCATTTCCCTGGGCCAGTGCACTGCTATTGATGCTGTCGGCTTCGGCATGGGCGCAAGAGTCTAATGCGTTGGTGATGCAGGCGGAGCAATGCCGCGCCATCACGGGGCGCTTAGAACGTTTGGCCTGTTTTGACCACGTTTTTCAAACGCCCGTGGATGAAGTGGCGAGCGCCCCTAAGCAGAACGTGCCACCTTCTTGGCAGCGAGCCATGCAAGCCGCTGCAGGCAGTGAAGCGGCGATGGTATTAGTGACTGAAGGGGAAGGCAAAGGCAGCAACGCTTGGATTGCTCTCAAAGCACTCAATCGCACCACACGGTTTGAGCATGATGCAAAACCCGTCCTGATGGTGAGCTGCATTGATAACCTGAGCCGTGTGGAACTGGCGCTGCCAAGCAGTGTGGAAGATGCGCGCATTCAGATATCGGTCGCCAATGCGCCGCCGGAGTATCTGCGCAGTGATGATAACGGTGTCCTGATGTCGTCGGCACGCGGCATTCCTGCCATTGAAATGATGAAATCGATGGCAAGAGAACCGCGTCTGGTACTGCGCTCCAACGCGCCATTTGCGGACGGTTTGCAGTTTGATGCGAGTGAACTTAATGACGCATTGTCAGCACTGCGTGAACGCTGTGGTTGGTAGGAGGCTTGAATGGAATTAACCGAATACCGCCGCTGTGTGGCACTGCCGATTAGCGGAGATAATCCGGTCGGTGAACGTTTGATTGACGATCCCCTGTTCGACTTCATTGAAGATCAGATGATGAAAGTCGGCTCACTGTCGCACAGCAGCGTGCAGTGGGACGAAGTGGAACACAGCGCGCTGAAATTGCTGCAGGACAAGACCAAAGACATCAAGCTGATGGTGTATCTGCTGCAATGTCTCCACAACCAACTTTCGCCTTCCCGCTTTATTCTCTCATTTGAACTGATGAGCGATTTTATGGCGTCTTTCTGGGAAGAGAGTTACCCCGCACCGGGCAAGCGCGGCAATCTGCCAAGACGCAAATTTTTCAGTCAGATTGCGCAGCGTTTTTCGATGGCGACTGAGAAAATCGATTTTAATCAGTTTGATGCGCAGGACCGCCAAGCATTAGGTGAGGCGGTGGATGCGTGGCAAAAAGTCATTGAAGCGCAGGGGCTGAGTTCGGATGTGGTCGAAGCAGTCGCTCGCTCGGTTCAGAGTGAACTGAATAAAGTGGAAGCGCGTCAGCAAGCCGAGCAGCAGCAAACGGCCAAGCCTGCAGATACGCCACGCCCGACCACGGCCAACTCAGCCTTGTCGGTGGATAATTCCAGTGACAAAGCGGCCAAGCAAACGCTGCTCAAAGTCGCGGATTTTCTTGCTGAGCAGGAGTTTGGCATTGCGCTGTCGATTCGCCTGCGCCGCTATGCCGTGTGGGGGACGATTACCACGTTGCCGGATCACAAAGCCGATGGTGAAACCATGCTGCGCGGCATGCAGCAAGACCGAATGAAAGATTATCAGGATCAGATGCGTCATGCGGATCTGACGCTTTGGCGTAAGGTCGAGCAGAGCCTCACGCTCTCCCCGTACTGGTTTGACGGCCAACTGATGAGCTTCACCATTGCACAACACTTGGGTAAAGAGAGCTGGTGCCTAGCCATCACAGAAGAAACGCAGCAATTTCTCGCCCGGATGCCTTCGCTGCTGGAACTCAAATTTAAAGGGGGCGAACCGTTTGTTTCCGACAGCGTGAAGGAATGGCTGGCATCCGCCAACGGCTCGACTGGCGGGCAAAGTGTGGGCGGTGATTGGCAGGAAAAACGCAAAGAAGCGATGGCTTTGGCAAAAGAAGGCGGCATCGCGGTCGCCTTGTCGATGCTCAATGACGGCCTGGTGGCAGCCACGGAGCCGCGCGACAAATTTTACTGGCGGATGCTTTCTGCCGATCTGCTTAACGCCAATCATCTCGATGCGATGGCGAAAGCGCAGTATCAAACCTTACATCATCAAGTCACCACCATGCAGGTTACCGATTGGGAACCGTCGCTGGTGGAACAATTAGAACGATATACAACGTCAGAGTAAACGAAGGACACAATTCACATGTGGAAATTTATTGTTGGAATAGTGAGAAAGCTCAAGCCGGGAATGATGGCTGCTTTGCCGATTTTGCTATTCACCACGTTCATTTTGTTGAACGTCGCAATTTGGTGGGCGGGCCCTTGGCTAGAGGTTTCCGGTCACAAGCCGCTCGAGTCTGTGGGGGCTCGTGCGGTCGCAAGCAGCCTGTTTACTCTGGGCGCATTCGCCGTTTGGGGCTTTTGGCAATGGCGTAAACTGCAAGGCTATCAAGCGCAGCAGAAACGTGATGAGCAACTGCGCCAAGACCCGATTCAGTTATTCGAGGAACGTCAGGAAGTCGAACTGAATCAGGTCATGGTCAACATGAAACAGAACCTCAATAAGCGCAATTATTTGTATGCGCTACCATGGTATCTGGTGTTGGGGCTAGAAAATGCGGGTAAAACCAGCCTGATTAACCGCTCCGGCCAGAAATTTGTGTTCTCGTCGGTGATGCGTGCTTCAGGACAGAAAAGCGAAAACCCATACTCGTTTGATTGGTGGATTGGCGATGAATCGGTGTTGATTGACCCGGATGGTGAGCTGCTGACACAGGGCAATCGCAGTGAAGACAACGACGGAGCGATGGAGCGCCGTTTGTGGCTGCATTTTGTCAATTGGCTGGAGAGAACTCGCAGTCGCCGTCCGCTGAACGGTATTGTATTGGCGTTGGATGTGTCGCACTTGGCGACGGCAACGGCATCGGAGCGTAAAGCCTACGCTAGCCTGCTGCGCGCTCGTCTGCGTGAGCTGATGGAAACTCTTTCAACGCGTTTGCCGGTGTACATTGCGCTGACCAAACTTGACCTTCTGTATGGCTTTGAACCATTTTTCAAACACTACACCAAGAGCCAGCGTGAAGAAGTGCTGGGCTTCACCTTCTCACTGGATTCAATTGATAACTTGGATCACTGGTTGGAAGAGTTTGCCAAAGAATATGCCGAGTTTGTCGAGCGGATTCATGGGGTCTTGCCCCATGCGGTTTCGGCGCCAATGTCGCTGGATGAACGCAATGCCATCTACAGTTTCACGCGCCAGATCTCCGGTTTGAAAGAGATCCTGACGCAATTTTTCCAAGATGCTTTGGCGAGTGATCAGTTCTCCACCTCGGCACTGGTACGTGGGGCTTACTTTACTTCGGTGTATCAACAAGGTGTGCCGACCAACGCGTTCGATGATGCGGCGTCGCGCCGTTACGGGTTATCGCATGCGGTCAATACTGCTCAGCGCGCGAAAAACTCAACCATCTATTTCACCCAAAAGCTGTTCAGTAACATCATTTATCCGGAAGCCGGACTGGCGTCGGATAACTTTCGAATTGCGCGCCAAAAGCGCCGCTTGATTGCGTTGTCGTTCCTCACTTGTTCGATTGCGACTATGCTGCTTGCCGGGACTTGGCATCGTAACTACTTGGCCAACATCAAGCATTCCGATGCGGTGCTAGCGAAGGTGAATCAGTATAACGATCAATACCCGTCCAATGTGTATCTGGCGTCGCAAAAAGATGTGCTGGAGCCGCTGAACAAAATTCGTGAAGCCACGTTGGAGTTTGGTTTCTTCCGTGAAAAACCGCGCTTTATTTCTGATTTTGGCCTGTATCAGGGCCATACCATCGGGCCGATGGTGGAAGCGACGTATTTGAACCTGCTGGAAAGCCGTTTTCTGCCGCTGCTGATGGCGGATGTGGTGGTTGACTTGAATCAGGCGCAAACGGATGAAGAAAAACTGGCGGTGCTGCGCGTGTATCGCATGATGGTAGATAAAAGCGGTCGCTACAAAGATTACGTGATGGATTACTTTGCCAAATATTGGCAGCAGGAGTTCTCAGGTCGCCGTGAAATTCAGGAAGAACTGTTGGGTCACCTCGATTACGCCATGCGTCATACCGATTTAGCGGGTGAGCGTGCGCGCGGCGATAAAGTCGCCAATCAGGTGATGAAGCCGTATGACAATACCATCGCGAATGTGCAACGTGATTTGGGGTCAATGCCAAACGATCAACGTGTTTACCGTAACCTGAAGCTGAATGCGCAAACGGTGCTTGGCCCGGCGATCAACCTGCGTAATCTGGTGGGGCCGGTATTTGACGTGGTGTTTGAAGAGCGCGTGATGAACAGCAGCACGCTGTACATTCCGCAAATGCTCACCAAGCGCGGCTTTGAAGATTACTTTATGCCGCAGTCTGAATCGGTGTCGGAACTGGCATTGATCGACAGTTGGGTTTTAGGGCAGTCGAAGTCGGCGCAGTTCAGTGAAGCGGACAAACAAGCGCTGCGCGATAAGATTCGAAATCTGTACGTTGCGGATTACACCAACACTTGGCGTGCGGCGTTAAATGAAATCGACATGAAATATTTCAGCGATATCAATGATGCCGTCACGGTGCTGGACAACCTGACGGGCAACATCGAACCGCTGCAACGTCTGCTGCGTACACTCGACGATAACACCAAGATGTTTGCCGCCTTGCCAAAAGACGACAGCGCGCAGAAAGAGCTGCTCAAGAGCCCTAAATATAAAGTGGCCTCGATGATCGAAGCGCCGTTCTCCGATTTGAACAACATGATCAAACCTGTTGGCGATAAGCCTGCGTATCTTCATGAAGTGTTGGCATCGGTGGAAGATCTGAAGAATTACCTGAAATCCATTCAGGATGCGCCGGATGTTGGCATGGCAGCACTTGATGCGACTAAGGCGCGAGTGAAGCTCGTCAATGCCGACCCAATCTATACCTTGAAACGCATCGCGTCTGGCCTGCCCAAACCGCTCGATACGATGGTCGCCAAACTGGCGGATGAGAGCTGGTATGTAGTGAAACAAGAGGCGATCAAACACCTCGAAGTGCGTTGGCATGAAGATGTCTACAAGACGTTCGAAGAGAAACTGGCGGGGCGTTATCCGTTTAATGCAGCGTCGAAAAAAGATGCGTCACTGGAAGATTTTGAATCGTTCTTTGCTCCGAATGGTACGTTGGATAGCTTCTACAACAATCAGTTGCGCATGTTCATCGAAGAGAACATCACGGTGAATAACGACGACACCTCGCAGTCGATCATTCGCAAAGACGTGCTCAGTCAGATCAAACAGGCGCAAAAAATCCGTGAAGCCTTCTTTAACCGCAAAGGCATTTTGGATGTCAGCTTCTCAGTTGAACCGCTGCGTTTGAGTGGCAATAAACGCCGCAGTGTATTGAATGTCGATGGTCAATATCTGGCGTATAGCCATGGTCCGCGCGATAGCGTGGAGCTGATTTGGCCAAACACGCTACGGGACTCGGCTGTGTCGAAAGTGACGCTGGTTCCGACCAAAACCAACATGTCACCACGCAGCATCAATATTCAGGGGCCGTGGGCATTCTTCCGCCTGCTTGACCAAGGGGACGTCGTGGCCGCGAGTACCACGTCGGTGGATTACAAATTTGCGGTGGATGGCGGCGATATGATTTACCGCATCAACGCTGAAGCCGATGCCAACCCATTTACGGAACGTCTGTTCAGATCGTTCAAACTGTCTAAAACCTTGTATTAAAAAAATAAAGGAGCGGGTTTCCCGCTCCTGTTGATTTAGGACGACGTTGTACATGTCCAACATTTTATTTATTGATAACGCTTACTACCGTTTGACCAATGACACCGATGCCATTCGTCAACTGGATGTTTACCAGAAAATCAGAGATGAGATTAACCGTCGATTTAATCCGTTAGCGGGGGGAACCGATTGGGAAGTCGTGCGCGAATCTTGTGACGCGTTGGCAAAGCGTGTCGGGCTGGACCTGTTGATGTGCGGTTACTTTGCGGTCGCCAATCTAAAAACGGTGGGATTAGCGGGGTATGCCAACGGGTTGGAATTGCTGAGTGTCAGTTTGAGCAATCAAAGTCAGCCGGATGTGAAAACTGCCAAGATGCGCAAAGAAGTTTTGGATTGGGTCAATGCCCGAGTGGTGCAGGAGCTCAAAGACCTGAAGCCCAACTACGAATCGCTACGCGATTTATATCGTTGCGAACGTTTTTGCGAACGTATCCACCATCAGCTTGAGCGGCAGCAACCGGAGTACTTGGTGGATTTCGAAGGCGTCGGGTTTGCGCTCTTTGAACACATCGACCGCATTGAAACCCAATATCACAGCCTAGTGAAACGGCAACACCAACAGGCGGGGGACGCAGAGCCACAAGTGCTGAGACGAGTGCATCGCATGCGATTGTCGTTGGCCTTTGTGACGGGCTGTATTTTGTCTGTGGGCGTGGCGTGGGGATATCAGGTGATTACGTGGTTCCACACCAGCGATTACGCCACGCGTGTTGAGGTCGCGACGCTGAGCAGTGACGATGCGCGCCGCCATTTTCAACAGTCCGTGTCTGACAATCAAATTGCACGTTGGAAAAACGATCTGGTGCCACTTTATGAGCAATCAATCCGGCAAAAAAGCGCTATTTCGATGGAACAGAGCAAACGCGAAGCGATGCATGAAATGGCAACACTACGCACACTTTATCCAGACGATGAGCAAATTAAAACAAGCGATGAAGCGTTTAGTGCAGCGCAGCAAGCTGCACTGGAGCAAACTGAATTGTTTGTGCAGCGATTTGGTGAAATTCGTACTAAGATGGCCAATATTTCGCTGTTGGCCAAGCGCGAAAAATGGAGTGATTTACAGCGCCAGACCAAATCGTTGGAAGATTTTGCTGTGAGTTTGTCGCCGGTCTATGGCCGGGTCGATTATGTGCAGAATTTGATTAAGCAAGGCGAACTCGAATCGGCGCGCAAAGAGTTGGAGATTCTGAAAACTCGTCTCAATAATTTGAGCTGGACGATGGCTCAACTGGAAGAGTCGTTGAGTGGGCAGCCAATCGCGCAATAGTGCAACAAGACCAAGAAGCAAGAAGTTGCGATAAAAGCAGCTTCTTGCTTGGGGCAGGCAGATAGTTGCCTTAATGAGTGAAGAATCCATTTTAACTCATTGAATATCAATAAAAACAAACTGGCACTGCGCTTGCTGACTATTCGGCGCATCAAGTGAAATCAGTGACATCATAGGAATGGCAGGATGGCGACGTTAAAGTATCAGTTTCATGTGGAAGGTCTGGAGGACGACACGCTGGTGGTGCGTGGGTTCGAGGGGCAGGAGACGCTTTCCAGCGAACGCATGAATGAGCAGTTATTGAATGAACAACCGTGCCACGGGTTTCGTTATGAATTGGCGCTCGCCAGCCGGCTTGCCAATTTAACGCCGGAGATGGTGGTGGATAAAGTCGCGGAGCTGACGCTCTATCGCGACGATGTGCTGGTTCAGCGCGTGAACGGCATCGTGCGCCGCTTTACTCAGGGCGATACCGGCCATCACCACACCTTCTATTCACTCACGTTGGTGCCTGCTTTAGAGCGTTTGTCTCTACGCCACAACAGCCGCATCTTCCAACTCAGCACCGTGCCGGAAATCATCTCCATCCTGCTGCAGGAAATGGGCATCAACGATTACGCCTTTGCGCTGACTCGCGACTGCGCGCAGCGTGAATTCTGCGTTCAGTACCGTGAAACCGACTTAGATTTTCTCCATCGTTTAGCGGCCGAAGAAGGGTTGGTGTACAGCTTCATTCATGAAGAAGGCAAACACACGCTGATATTCAGCGACGCCTCCGACAGCCTACCGAAGCTCGGTGAGCCAATCCCGTATAACACGCTGGCAGGCGGCATGATTGAATCGCCCTACATCTCGGCGCTGAGCGTGCACACCCAATCTGAGGTGAGCCAAACGGCGTTGCAGGATTACAGTTTCAAAAAGCCGACATACGCATTTGCCCAGCAAGCGGTCGGGACCGAAATGGACTACCAGCAGCCAGACTACGAACATTTCGATGCACCGGGGCGGTATAAAGACGATGTTAGCGGTAAAGCATTCGGCCAGATCCGCCTTGATTACCTGCGCCGCAACGCGCACACCGCAACGGGCAAAAGCAACCAGCCGCTGCTGCGTCCGGGCGTGAAGTTTGACCTACAAGAGCATCTCGATGACACCTTAAACCGAGATTGGTTGGTGGTGCGTGTCACCTGCCAAGGTACGCAGCCTCAGGCGCTAGAAGAAGCTGGTGGCAATGGCGCGACCACCTACGCGAACCAATTCTCGCTCATCCCGGCGCATCGCACATGGCGCGCCACGCCGCAAGCCAAACCTCAGGTTGATGGCCCGATGATTGCCACAGTTGTAGGCCCGCAAGGCGAAGAGATCTTCTGTGATGAACACGGCCGCGTCAAACTGCATTTCCCTTGGGATCGCTATTCCAACGGTGATGAGCATAGCTCCTGCTGGGTGCGTGTCTCGCAAGGGTGGGCGGGTAGCCAATACGGCATGATTGCCATTCCGCGCATTGGTCATGAAGTGATTGTGTCGTTTCTCAATGGCGACCCCGACCAACCAATTGTCACCGGTCGTACCTATCACGCCACCAACACTGCGCCGTATACGTTGCCAGACAACAAAACCAAAACTGTGCTGCGCACCGAAACCCATCAAGGGCAGGGCTATAACGAACTCAGTTTTGAAGACCAAGCGGGCAGCGAACAAATTTACCTGCACGCGCAGAAAGACTTTGATGGCCTGATTGAAAACGACCACACCAGCGTCATAAAGCACGACAAACACCTCACGGTGGAGAACGATCGCTTTACTCAGATCAAAAACAATCAACATCTGACGGTGGGCGGCGAAAGCCGCACTAAAATCGTAGCTGACCGTAGTGTTGAGATTGCTGGCGCTTCACAAAACAAAGTCGCGAAGCTGATTGCGGTGCAAGCTGGGCGTGAAATTTCACTGAAAGGTGGCACCAAAATTGTGGTCGAAGCTGGTGCAGAGGTCACCTTAAAGGCTGGAGGAAGTTTTGTGAAGGTCGACGCCGGTGGCGTCCACCTTTCAGGTTCCGCGATTAACCTTAATGCCGGGGGAAGTGCAGGCAGTGGGAGTGGTTATGGCGGCAAGTCCGCCCTGCTTGCCAAGAATCTTGTCAGTTTGGAATCGCCAGCAGAATTGCAACTGGCGGCAATTCAATCCACCCAAGTCGCTGGTGAGGCAAATGTCGTGACCGTGTCTGAACTGGTGGCCCCCGTCTTAGGCGAGGGCGTTCAACAGCAGAGCGCATCATCTCAGGCAGCATCGGGTTCAGCGGTAAATTCAACGCAAGCTGAGCCGCAAGCGGAGAACGACGTTGAATCAACGAAAGAACCTCGACTGAAATCTGATGTGTTGAAACCTTCCGAAACGCTCAATCAATTGGCAGACCGTGAAGTTGCTTCCTACAAAACGGGTTCAAAAGGTCAAGAAGTTGAATTGATTCAGAAGGCACTGATAAAACTGGGGTTTGATCTCGGTACCTACGGCGCCGATGGTAGTTTTGGCAGTACTACGGAACGTCAGGTCAAAATGTTCCAGCAAAGCTATACGCCGTCCCATTCAACACATCCCGACTATAAAGTCGGCAAGGCTGATGGCATTGTGGGTCAAGGAACCTTGCTGGGTTTGGATGAGGCATTGGTTGATGGGTGGGTTTGTGAGCTGATTACTAAAGGTATGTTGGACACTGTTTGTCCAGGTTCGGGAAACGATCAGAGCTTATTGGCAGCATTAAATAAATATTGTCCATTGTACGAGATCAATACGCCTGTTCGAATTAGCCACTTTCTTGCTCAGGTGGCCCATGAAAGTGGTTGCTTTAGTAGTCTTGTTGAAGGCAGCAACTATCAACATATGGCAGCAAAAATCAAATTTTCAAAGTATAGCGCTTACGTAAATTCATTGAAACCTGGATCAGTAAATCGATTTTTACGAGAAGATAATCCGTCAAGATGCAAGCAACCAGATCTGTTTAACTTTGTCTATTCAGATAGCAATGGGAATGGTGATGAAAGCTCAGGGGATGGGTACAAATATCGAGGTAGAGGGCTGATTCAGATTACAGGTAAAGGAAAGTATGAAAAGTTCACGACTACGCACAACGCTAAAAGTACAGATGATCTTCGAGATTTTTCAACGATGCCAGAGTTAGTGTCGGATAATATTGATTATGCTGTAGAATCTGCATGTATGTATTGGCGAAATTGGGGTGCTTTATCTAAGAAGTTTAATGCGAATGGAGACATCAATGTTCTGATAGATAATGCTCCGGATGATATAAAGTTGGTAAGCCAAGCGGTAAATGGTGGAAATTACGGAAGTTCTAATGGATTAGAGGACCGTATGAACAAGTTTGATAAATTAAAAATTTATTTTGGATTGTGAATATTATGAGATATTTATTGCTTTTTATGTCGTTTTTTTCGCCTCTAGTTTTTTCTCAACCTAGTGAAAAAAGTGTTCATAGTTTGATCCAAACATCTTATTTGGAAACAGAACACGAAAATATATCGTCATTTAAACATAATGACTTTGAAGTTTCTTTCGAGAAAAATGGTTTTATCAAAAACGAAGAAGGATTGAATAACGAATCTTTGTCAGTTTTCTACGTTATCGATGGGAAGCAATCTCTCCTATTTCGTCAAGAAGAGTTTAACCCTTATGGACAGAGCGCGTTAGTGCTTACATGTAAAAATGGTGATAAGACAATTTTGTTTGTTCAAACGAGATTTTCTAGCTCCAGTAATATATATCCTTGGTATATTCAATTTACGCCATATATATATGAATATATGAATGGAAAGTTCGAGAGAGATGAAATTAAAGAAAATAAATACTTTTACGGTGATGATTATTTCAATCGCTTAATCATTGACGATGAGCCACCAAAAGTTAATTACCCTTACTATGATGAAAAAAGGGTTTATAAAAGACTTTTTGAAACCCAAGTATGCAATGATTTCGACGACTAAGAATTCCTCCTAGATCTGCGAAGATCGAAGATCCAGCGTGACTCACTCCAAAAAAATCAGACCAATCGGCCTGATTTTTTATTACACGAACGATCTGAATTGATTAAAAGATGCAGTGCTTAGCGTAGGAGGTGGCTTCGTTTGCGGTCCAGTCGCCTTTCGGTTTGGCATCCATACTTTCACACCATTGGGGAGTTCCGATTTCTTCTTGGAACAAGCAGTGTTTCGCAAAATCGACGGCGTTTTGCGCGCTCCATTCATTCTTTGGCTTTTCACGCATATCCTGACACCAGCCAGCGCTGCCGACCTCATTGTCACACGCGGTGAGGGCGAGTGCGCTTAGCATGACCAGTGCAATTTTCTTCATCATAAACAATCCTTTTCCGCTGCAAGTGCTTAATGCGCGTCACTATACCCAAATTGGTTGGAGCTTTGTTAAATCTAGGCCAAATATATGCGCTCGACCAGAGTTTATCGCATGAGGCAGTGGCGGGCTGGAGTGCATGTGAATGCTTATTGGATGTCGGATTCTCCGTCATCGATGCCGATCAAAAAGCGGTCTTGATGATAGAAAACTCAGTGATCACACTCACCCTTTGTTGGCATTGTGAATCAATTTCGGCGATCGAACTCACACTCTGATTTTTACCTTAGTGCAAATCAAAAAACTTGCGTTAGGATTTCATCGAAACGTTTCGATGAGTGTTTTTCTTACTTTTCTGCCCTAGAAAATGCTCGGAAGAAGTCGAACGTGAGCGAACACGAAGGTAAAACGATGAAAAAAAGTACCCTACTTAATGCCGACCTCTCTTATTTGGTCGCGACGCTTGGTCATACCGATGAAATCACCATTTGTGATGCGGGTTTGCCGATTGCTGAAGAGACACAACGTATTGATTTAGCCCTCACACATGGGGTGCCCAGTTTTATGGACACCGTACGCGTGATCTTGTCGGAATCACAAATTGAAGGTGTGGTGCTGGCGGAAGAATTTGCCAAAGTTAGCCCCGCACTACACGCTGCGCTGCTTGACGAGCTGAAAGCCGAAGAAGCACGTTGCAACAAATCCATCGCCATCGCTTACGTCTCTCACGAAGAGTTCAAAGCTCGTACTCATTACAGCCGTGCTGTTGTGAGAACCGGAGAATGCACGCCTTACGCAAACGTGATTTTCCAAGCTGGCGTGGTGTTTTAACGCCACGCTCACACTCGATTGAGGACTGATTATGACTCAACCAATTCTAGCTCTCAGCAACATTGAAAAAGCGTTTCCGGGCGTGAAAGCGCTGGATAAAGCGAGCTTGAACGTCTATCCGGGCCGCGTGATGGCGTTGATGGGCGAAAACGGCGCGGGTAAATCGACGCTGATGAAAGTGCTGACTGGCATCTATACCAAAGATGCTGGCAGCATCGAGTATCAGGGCCAACCAACCAGCTTTAAAGGTCCGCGTGATTCGCAACACGCAGGCATCAGCATCATCCACCAAGAGCTGAACCTGATCCCGGAACTGACGATTGCGGAAAACATCTTTCTGGGGCGTGAAAAAACCAGCGCGCTGGGGCGCATTTTGTGGTCACACATGTATGCTGAAGCCGACAAACTGTTGGCACGTCTGAACGTGAAACACAGTTCGAAAACGTTGCTTGGTGAGCTGAGCCTGGGTGAGCAACAGATGGTGGAAATTGCCAAAGCACTGTCGTTTGAATCCAAAGTGATCATCATGGATGAACCAACGGACGCGCTGACAGACACCGAAACCGAATCGCTGTTTAACGTGATCAACGAATTGCGCGCGCAAGGGTGTGGCATTGTTTACATCTTGCATCGCCTGAAAGAGATTTTTGAGATTTGTGATGACATCACGGTGCTGCGTGATGGCAAATTTATTGGCCAGTGCCGCGTCGCGGATACCAATGAAGACGGCCTGATTGAGATGATGGTCGGCCGCAAGCTCGAAGAACAGTACCCACGCGTCGCCGTGAAACATGGTGACGTGTGTCTTGAGGTGATTGGTCTGACGGGCTCGGGTGTGCACGATGTCAGTTTCACACTCAATCGCGGCGAGATCTTAGGGGTTTCCGGATTGATGGGTGCCGGCCGTACCGAGTTGATGAAAGTGATTTATGGTGCGTTGCCTTCTGAACGGGGCGTGATCAATCTCAACAACCGAACCATTAACCCCGTCAGCCCACAAGATGGACTGGCCAATGGCATCGCGTATATCTCGGAAGACCGCAAAGGCGATGGCTTGATCCTCGGTTTGTCGGTGAAAGAGAACATGTCGCTGTGCGCGCTCGATCAACTGACCAAAGGTGTGCAAATTCAGCACAGCGATGAAGTGATGGCGGTGGAAGATTTCATCAAGCTATTCAACATCAAAACGCCAAGTCGCGATCAAATCATCGGCAATTTGTCTGGCGGTAACCAACAGAAAGTGGCGATCGCCAAAGGGCTGATGACACGTCCAAAGGTATTGATTTTGGATGAACCGACCCGCGGTGTGGATGTCGGCGCGAAGAAAGAAATCTACCAACTGATTAACAAATTTAAAGCCGATGGCATGAGCATCATTTTGGTGTCTTCTGAAATGCCAGAAGTGCTGGGCATGAGCGATCGCATTCTGGTGATGCATGAAGGTCGCATTAGCGGAGAATTCGACGCGAAAGATGCCAACCAAGAAAATCTACTGGCGTGTGCCGTTGGCAAAACGCTGAACGAGGACGCAGCATGAGTACAAAAAGCATGACCAACCCAACCCAAACTGGCGGCAGAAAGCTGCTGAGTAAAGAGTGGCTGATTGAACAGAAATCATTGATTGCACTGCTGTTTCTGATCGTCGTTGTCTCGTTTCTAAACCCGAACTTTTTTACCTTCGATAACCTGATGAACATTCTGCGTCAAACCTCGGTGAATGCGATCATCGCCGTGGGGATGACGCTGGTCATTTTGACTGCGGGCATTGACCTGAGTGTGGGCTCGGTATTGGCATTGTGTGGCGCGTTTGCCGCCAGCCTGATTGCGATGGAAGTGCCCGTGTTGGTGGCAGTACCGACGGCACTGCTCGCAGGCGCGGTACTTGGTGGGATCAGTGGCATCATCATCGCCAAAGGGAAAGTGCAGGCGTTTATCGCCACGTTGGTGACCATGACGTTGCTGCGTGGCGTGACCATGGTGTACACCGATGGTCGTCCTATTTCGACCGGCTTTACCGATACGGCGGATGCATTCGCTTGGTTTGGTACGGGCTACGCGCTGGGCATTCCTGTGCCGGTGTGGATCATGGTGGTGGTGTTTGCGGCGGCTTGGTATCTGCTCAACCACACGCGCTTTGGCCGCTATGTGTATGCGCTGGGCGGTAACGAATCTGCGACACGTTTGTCGGGCATCAACGTGGATCGCGTCAAGATTGGTGTCTACGCCATCTGTGGTCTGCTCTCTGCACTGGCGGGCATCATCGTGACCTCTCGTCTCTCTTCTGCGCAGCCAACTGCGGGGATGGGGTACGAACTGGATGCGATTGCAGCCGTTGTTCTGGGCGGCACCAGCTTGATGGGCGGTAAAGGTCGCATCATGGGCACCCTGATTGGTGCGCTGATTATCGGCTTCCTCAATAACGCATTGAACCTACTCGATGTGTCTTCTTACTACCAGATGATTGCAAAAGCCGTCGTGATTTTGCTCGCGGTACTGGTAGACAACAAAAACAAGTAAACAGTGAAACCGCCGGGTTCAGGATATCCTGACCCGGTCCCCTACAATAAAGGACGATGAACATGAAAAAACTCGCAACTTTAATTTCCGCTGCGCTGCTGTCTACCACCGTTTCTGTGTCAGCACAGGCTCAGGACACGATGGCAATCGTGCTGTCGACGCTGAACAACCCATTTTTTGTGACCATGAAAGACGGCGCTGAAGCGAAAGCGAAAGAGTTGGGGTACAACTTGATCGTGCTGGATTCGCAAAACGACCCAAGTAAAGAGCTGTCGAACATTGAAGATTTGACCGTACGTGGCGTGAAAGCGATTCTGATCAACCCAACCGACTCCGATGCAGTCTCGAACGCGATTCGCATTGCCAACCGCTCGAACATCCCTGTGCTGACACTTGACCGCGGTGCAAGCCGTGGCACCGTGGTGAGCCACATTGCATCTGACAACGTGGTGGGCGGCGAAATGGCCGGTCACTTCATCATGGAAAAAGTGGGCGAAAAAGCCAAAGTGATTCAACTTGAAGGCATTGCCGGTACATCGGCCGCGCGTGAACGTGGTGAAGGCTTCATGAACGCAGTGAAAGGCAGCGAAATGCAACTGCTTGCCAGCCAACCTGCGGATTTCGACCGCACCAAAGGTTTGAACGTGATGGAAAACCTGCTAGCCGCGAACCCAGATGTTCAAGCCGTATTTGCCCAGAATGATGAAATGGCGCTGGGCGCACTGCGTGCAGTTCAAGCATCCGGCAAAAACGTGATGATTGTGGGCTTTGATGGCACAGATGACGGTATCGCTGCCGTGAAACGTGGCAAACTGGCAGCCACTGTGGCGCAGCAACCTGACTTGATTGGTGCGCTGGGCGTGGAAACCGCAGACCACATGCTGAAAGGCGAAACCGTGGATGAGTACATTCCCGTTCCGCTGAAAATTATCGCTGAATAAGCGTCATTTACTGCTCTCTCCAGAGGCTCAGGAGAGAGCAGCGCCTTGCGCCACGCAGGTTGCGCAGGATGATACAGACAGCTTTGACGCTTTGCGTCTCGCGTGAGGCGTCAAATCTCTCTCTATTTCCGTTCCCAATCGATTTTATTCAAACTGAGGATAACCCTTATGAACAAGTTGGTGGTATTAGGTAGTGTCAATGCTGACCATGTTCTTCAAGTGCCTTCTTTTCCTCGCCCCGGCGAGACGCTGCACGGTCGCAACTACCAAGTTATCCCAGGTGGCAAAGGTGCCAACCAAGCGGTCGCCGCCGCGCGCTTAAATGCCGATATCGGCTTCATTGCCTGCGTCGGTGATGACTCATTTGGCATCAACATTCGAGAAAGCTTTAAGCTCGATGGCATGAACATTCGCGGTGTGAAAATGCAGCCGAACTGCCCAACTGGCATTGCGATGATTCAGGTCTCGGACAGCGGCGAAAACAGCATTTGCATTTCTGCTGAAGCGAACGCCAAACTGACCGCTGAAGCAATCGACCCCGATCTGCAACACATTCGTGACGCCAAATACCTGTTAATGCAACTGGAAACGCCGCTTGATGGCATCGTCAAAGCGGCGCAAGTGGCCAAAGAAGCCCGTACCAATGTAATTCTGAACCCTGCGCCCGCACGTGAACTGCCGGATGCCTTATTAAGTTGTGTGGATGTGATCACGCCTAATGAAACCGAAGCGGAAGTGCTGACGGGCATCACGGTGACCGATGACGCGTCTGCGCAATTGGCAGCGGATGCACTGCACCTTAAAGGGATTGAAATTGTCATGATCACGCTGGGTGCAAAAGGCGTGTGGCTGAGCCAGAATGGCCGTGGCACGCTGATCCCGGGGTTCCGCGTTCAGGCAACGGACACAACCGCCGCAGGCGATACCTTTAATGGGGCGCTGGTCACTGGTTTGTTAGAGGAAATGCCTTTAGAATCAGCAATTAAGTTTGCTCATGCGGCGGCAGCCATTTCGGTCACTCGTTTTGGTGCCCAAACTTCCATCCCGAACCGTGAGGAAGTGGACGCGTTTTTGGCCGATCATTAATCAAGGAGACCATGACATGGCAACCATGAAGGATATTGCACGACTTGCCGGCGTATCGACGTCGACCGTCAGCCATGTCATCAACAAGACCCGTTTTGTCAGCGATGAGATCGCCGAACGGGTCAACAAAGCCGCGCAAGACCTCAATTACGCACCGTCTGCACTGGCGCGTAGCCTCAAAATGAACCGCACCAAAACCATCGGTATGCTGGTGACGACCTCCACCAACCCGTTTTTCGGCGAGGTGGTGAAAGGGGTCGAACGCAGTTGTTATCACCAAGGGTACAACCTGATTTTGTGCAATACCGAAGGCGATCACGAACGCATGAAAGCGTCCATCAATACGTTGCTGCAAAAGCGCGTGGATGGGGTGATTTTGATGTGTTCTACGTTGGCGGGCGAGCGCATCGACATGTTCGAGCGTTACCCGGATATTCCGGTGGTGGTGATGGACTGGGGGCCGATGCTGTTTGCCAGTGACAAGATTCAGGACAACTCGCTGCAGGGCGGTTATATGGCAACCAAGCATCTGATTGCCTGCGGCCACACACAGATTGGCTGTATCACGGGGCCGTTGATTCGCCAGCAGGCGCAAATGCGTTATGAAGGCTACAAGCGCGCCATTTTGGAAGCTGGGTTGGCGATTAATCCGCAATGGATTGTCGAAGCCGACTTTGAATGCGAAGGCGGCTACGACGCCATGAACGCCATGATTGCCCGAGGCCCGCTGCCGAGTGCGATTTTTGTCAGCAACGACATGATGGCGATGGGGGCAATTAATGCAGCCAATGAGCAGGGGGTGAGTATTCCCGACGATGTCTCGTTGATTGGTTACGATGACATTCACATCGCAAAATTCATGTCACCTGCGCTGACTACCATTCACCAACCGAAGTATCGTCTTGGCAAGGCGGCGGTGGAAACATTGCTGAAAAAACTCGATAAAGTGACCAATGAGCCGCAAGTGGTGCAATTGGAACCCACGTTGGTGGTGAGAAAAAGCGTGAAACTGCTCAACTAACCGTTCAACCGTTCAACCGTTCAACCGTTCTACAGTTCGCTCGTTCGAGGGGTGAGTAAGGCCTGACTCAACTGGTTTAGCAGCGCGTTCGTCAGAGGGTGTGACGCTTTGGCAGACAGCGCGCAGATATCGGCGCGAATGGTTTCTTTCAATGCGACAAACCGCACGTGCGGCCAAGCTAAGTTGGCGTAACTGGCGGGCACAATCGACAACAATCCGCGGGTGGAAATGACCGCCAGCAGCGTATTGGGCTCCACCACTTCTTGTAAAATTGTCATCTCAAATCCCGCCTGTTGACAGTGCTGACGAATCAGCGCGGTCGAGGCGGAATTCTCTTGGCGCAGCATCACAAATTCTGCATCGCGCAACTCTTGTAGTGAGAGCTGCTTACGTGCTGCCAGCGCGTGCTGTGTCGGCAATGCGACCACCATTTTCTCCTGATACAAACTGCGCGCATGCAGCGGCGCGATCTGCATGGTGTCGGCGTAACGCACCAGTCCGATGTCGATGTGGTGTTGCAGCAGTGCCTGTTTTTGTTTCTCTGGCGACAGCTCCAACAGATTGAGCGTCAAGGTTGGGTGAGTTTGCTGCAACTGATGCAGTGCATCGCCAAATCCTGCCCAGAAAATCGAGCTCATCAAGCCGAGATTCAAGGTCGCCTGCTCTTCGCGCGCACTTTGCGCCACGCGATTGAGCGAGGTTTCCAGCACGTCAAAAATACGCTCACACTCTTGATTGAGCTGTTTGCCCGCGGTGGTTAAGCGCACATTGCGCGTATCGCGTTCAAACAGTATCACGCCCAGCGCTTGCTCCAGCTCTTTAATCTGCGCACTGAGTGGCGATTTGGTGATGTTGAGTTGTTCTGCTGCTTGACTGAATTGTTGGCACTGCGCGACCTGATAGAAATAGCGCAGCATTTTCAATGTAATGCGTTGACTGAGTGGCAACATGACGGGGCTCTGATTGTGCTGAATAATCACATAATTGTGCCAAATTTTGTGATTTTGTCAGCACAGTGATTGCGTTAGAGTGATGCAAACAACATAACGAGGTGAACATCATGTCTGATCCGGTGAATCAAGCTCTGGAAACGATCTACGCGCATAAGCCTGGCTTCAAGCCTCAGGCTGCATTCATTCTTGGCTCTGGTCTTGGCGTGATCGCGGACGAGCTGGAAGACAAAGTGGTGATTCCTTACGAGGCGTTGGCGGGCTTCCCCGTCAGCACGGTCGAAGGACACTCTGGCGAATTGGTGCTGGGCACACTGTTTGGCACACAAGTGGTGTGCATGAAAGGTCGGGGTCACTACTACGAGCACCAAAGCATGAAAGTGATGACCAATCCGGTGCGTACCTTTAAGCGCCTGGGCTGTGAATTCATGCTGGTGACCAATGCTGCGGGCTCACTGCGCCCAGAACGCATTGATGTCGGTTCGCTGGTGGTGTTTACCGATCACATCAACACCATGCCGGAATCGCCAATGACAGGCCCGAATGATGACGCCTACGGTCCCCGCTTCTTTAGCCTTGCCAATGCGTACGATAAAACGCTCCGTGAAGAGGCGCTGGCGGTGGCCAAGGCGCAGAATATTCATCTCAATGAAGGGATTTTTGTCTCTTACACCGGCCCGAACTTTGAGACTGCTGCGGAAATTCGCATGATGCAAATCATCGGCGGAGATGTCGTCGGCATGTCGGTGGTGCCGGAAGTGATCTCGGCCGCGCATTGTGGCTTGCCAGTGCTGGCGGTGTGCGCCATCACCAACATGGCAGAAGGGCTGGGGGATGTGGCGCTGTCTCACGAGCAAACACTGCGCTGCGCAAAACTGGCGGAGAAAGACTTCATCACGTTGATCCAATCTTTTATGCGCCATCATTTTGCCGCGTAATCATCACAGATCGCTTGAAAACGAAAGGGACGATCCATGATCGTCCCTTTTTCTATCCCCAACCCACTTGCTGTGCCGATGGGTTTTGGCTGTCTTTTTTACATTCAGTGCAACGTCAGTTACTGATGATTCAGGAACGACACCGCTTTGTCCGGGAAGTCGGTAAACAGGCCATCGACTTTCACTTGGTTGTAGAACACATCCAGCATGCCATCGAAGTTTTGCGCATACGGTGCGATGCGGCCTTTATCGGCGCGGAAAGTATACGGATGCACCACGAGGCCAGCAGCTTTGGCTTCACCCATCAACGGTTTGATGATGATGTTGTCTTGGGTGCTCTTGTCGTCCACCAGCATCGGTTTCCAAGGGCCGATACCATCGGCGTATTGCGCGACTTGCTTCATGCCGCCCGGCTCAAACATCCAATCGTAGCTGTAAGGTGTCGCGGTATCGCCTTGGTAGGTCATGGTTTCATTCCAGTCGGTGTAAGCCATCAACTGTACCAGATTGAGATCCATTTTCATCGATGGCAACAGCTCATCGTGAATGCGTTTCAGCTCGTTGGCATCAAAACATTGCAGGTAGACTTTGTCGTCTTTGCTGTCGTAGCCGTATTGTTTGAGCACGTTCAATACCGCTTTCGAAATGTCTTTGCCCTCATGGCGATGGAACCACGGCGCTTTGATTTCAGGATAGATGCCGATGTCATAACCGAGCGATTTGTTCAGCCCTTGGATCAGCTCAATCTCTTCTGCAAAGGTGGGCACGGTAAAGCTCGATTTCCACATCGGGAAACGGTCGGGGAATCCAGCCACTTTGTTGCCTTGGTCATCAATGTTGAACCCTTCGGTCACGCGCAGGCTTTTGATTTCGGCCAATGTAAAGTCGATGGCGTAGTAACGGCCATCAGCACGTGCGCGATCTGGAAAACGTTCGGCAACATCGGTGACGCGATCGAGGTAGTGATCGTGCAGCACCACCAATTGGTCATCCTTGGTCATTACCACGTCTTGCTCGATGTAATCGGGTTTCATGCCGTAGGCCAGCGCTTTGGCTGCCAGCGTGTGCTCCGGCAAATAGCCCGATGCGCCACGGTGCGCGATCACTAAAGGGTTGGCGTACACACTGGCACTGCAGGCCAGAGAGAGCAGAGAAAGGGAAAGCATCTTGTTCATGTGGAATCCTTGTGTTTTGTCGAGCGTGGTTAGAAAAAATCGCGCTCTGAATCGGGGGGAAGAGCGCGATGAATGGGGGAGTTAACCACACCGAAATGGAGATAAAATGACACGTTCAAAAACGGGCACCTCAGATGTCGTGCCCGTTTTGCGTGAGGAAGCGTGACTTACGCGACAGCTTCCTTGGCTTCTTTTTCTGCTTTCGCTTTGTGGTGAGCGCGCTCGCCAATCAAAGCGTAAATCAAACAGATGATGGCCGTGATACATGAGCCGACGAGGATAATAAAGCCGCCGTCCCAGCCGAAGTGGTCCACGGTGTAACCCAGAATCGCGTTCGCTGCCACAGCGCCGCCGAGGTAACCAAACAGACCGGTCAGGCCAGCCGCAGTACCGGCCGCTTTCTTCGGAGCCAGTTCCAGCGCGTACAGACCAATCAGCATCACCGGGCCGTAGATCAGGAAGCCGATCGCAACCAGTGCTGCCATGTCAATCGCTGGGTTGCCAGCCGGGTTGAACCAGTAGACAAGAACGGCCAGCAGAACCAGTACCATGAACAGAATGCCCGCAGGTGCACGGCGACCTTTGAACACTTTGTCCGAAATCCAACCACACAGCAGTGTGCCCGGAATGCCTGCCCATTCGTACAGGAAGTACGCCCAAGACGATTTATCCACGGTGAATTCTTTCGCTTCACGCAGGTAGACCGGCGCCCAGTCCAGCACGCCGTAACGGATCAGGTAAACGAACGCGTTGGCAATCGCAATAGACCACAACAGTTTGTTTGAGAACACGTACTTAAAGAAGATCTCTTTGGCCGTCATCTCTTTTTCGTGAGAGGTGTCGTAATCGTCCGGGTAATCGTTTTTGTACTCTTCGATTGGTGGCAGACCACACGATTGCGGCGTATCACGCATGGTAATCCAGATGAAGACTGCAACCAGAACCGCGAAGAAGGCAGGCACGTAGAACGCAGTGCGCCAGTCGTCGTTGAACATCCACAAACCCAGCAGGAAGATAGGACCGATCAGACCGCCACCGACGTTGTGCGCGACGTTCCATACCGAAACGATTTCGCCACGTTCTTTACGCGACCACCAGTGCACCATCGTCCGCCCACAGGCTGGCCAACCCATGCCTTGGAACCAACCGTTCAGGAACAGCAGGATAAACATGGCCGTGATGCTGCCGGTTGCCCATGGCATAAAGCCAAAGCAGAACATGACCAGTGCAGAACACAGCAGGCCGGCACTGAGGAAATAACGAGGATTAGAACGGTCAGACACGCTGCCCATTAAGAATTTAGACAAGCCGTAAGCGATTGAAACCGCGGCCAGTGCGACACCGAGATCGCCGCGGCTGTAGCCTTGCTCGATCAGATATGGCATCGCCAAGCTGAAGTTCTTACGAACCAGATAGTAACCTGCATAGCCTACAAAAATACCGATAAAAAGTTGCCAGCGTAGACGTGTATAAGCGCCCTCAACCCGATCCGGCGATAGCCGTTCGATGTGAGCTTGTGGTTTGAAAATCCCAAACATTGGTGACCTCATTTATTTTGCGATGGTTTTGAAGTGCGAACGAGAAAAATTAGTTTCGTTCGAAATTTCGTGAATTGTTGTTCGAAAGTATTCTTATTTCTGTGATAAATGTTGCATGTGAATTAATTTGAACATAAAAACAAATGATTAGTTTGCAAAATTATTGAGTTGCTTCAAACTTTTTACATAAATTGTGTTTTAGTGAACGCTTATAAATGATTGTTTTTGCTCGAAAAGGCGTAAGTGAAGTGAGGGTATTTTGCTAAAAATACCCATTCGAAAGTTCGTTGCGGGGATAAACGGCGAAAAATTATTCGATGACGAAACCACCTTTGCCGCCAGTTTTGGCTTTGTACATGGCCGCATCGGCGCGCGCTAACCAAGTTTCTTCAGACAGGTGCAGGGCATGATCAAGCAACGTCGCGCCAATACTGCAACTGCATGGAATGGCGTGTCCCTCAATCTCGACGCTGGCTGGCAGGCGATCGAGGATGCGCTGACACACTTCGCGCATGTTCGCGAGCGGATCGTCTAATTCCGTCAGAATGATGGTGAACTCATCGCCCGCCAGGCGTGATACGAAATCTTGCGGGCGAATTGCATCTTGCAGCACGTGGGCGAAAATTTTCAATAAGCCATCGCCGATATGGTGCCCATAACGGTCGTTAGCCAGTTTCAGACCATCCAAATCTAGAAATAGTAACGCTGAGCCGTGCTGTTTATAGCGCAGCACATTGGCGAGCGATTTCATGAAAAAGCTACGGTTGGGCAGGCCAGTGAGCGCATCATGGTAGGCCTTAAATTCTAAGCTGCGCTGAAAGGCGCGCAGTTCAGTGACATCTTGACCGAAGATGTAAAACCCGCCGCGATTCATTTCATCCGGAACCAATTTAAGGTGCAAGACACGCAATTCGTTGGTGAAGAACAGTGTGTTGTCGAAGGTGACGGTTTCGCCTTGGCGTACGCGTTCAATAAACGGGGCACTGTGTGAAAACGATTCGTCGCCAATCAGGTTTTCGATAGTTTCACCAATCACCTGATCCAACGTGGTGTGAAAGTACGCTTCATAGGTTTTATTGGCGTACAGGTAACGATTGTGCGCATCAATCTGGGCAATCAACACCGGCAAGCTATCGACAATGGTGTTGAGGTGCACATTCATGCGCGGGTTGAGTTGTCGGTTGCGACTGATATCTTCGATCACAAATGAGACGTGTTTTTTCTCGTTCTTGTCCACCAAGCTGACTTTGATGATGCACCAGTTGAGGGTATCGGGCGTAAAGCCGTGTTTGATTTCAAAGATGTGCATGACCTGTTTGCCCTGCACCAAATCATCAATGATTTGGGGTACGCTCAATGGCAACGCGAGGTTCATCATCGGGGTGATGTTGTGCTGTTCGTGAAGATGAGTCAATTGGTGAAAACGCTCATTCGCGAGTTCGATCAGGCCATCGAGATCGGTAATCGCGATGCCGGCGGGGGATTGGTCAAAGTAGCACTGTTTCAGCTGATCCATTGGCGCATCCTGAAATGGGTCGTGTGGCATAGGTCAATCACGTCGTCTTTGATGTTGTTTTTGAGGCGTCATCGAAGGACAAGATTGAGTTAAGTTTAATTGATTTACGCTCAGCGCCTGCATTCGTCGGATCGTGCGGCCTGTTTTCTCAAATTAATGTGAGCATATCGCTATAAAAATGTAACATGAAAATAACATGTCTCGTATTTGGTATTAGTGTGACAAGGTATTGATAGAATTGATGTGTGTCAAGATGGCGACAAATTGCGCGTGTTACACCTTTGTTTACGACTCACTTCCGATAAATGAAGAACTTACTCAGCATGGCCGCGACCGAGAATAAAGATTATCCGGAGAATATCAGTTTTATCTCTACCACCCAGCCTTCCAGCCACATTACGTATGCCAACGAGGCGTTTTGCGATATCGCCGAATATTCACTTGATGATCTGCTGACGCAGCCGCATAACATGGTGAGGCACCCAGACATGCCCAAAGCGGCGTTCGAGCAATTGTGGCATTACCTCAACCAAGGACACAGTTGGATGGGGATTGTTAAAAACCGCTGTAAAGGCCCGCGGCACTATTGGGTGTCGGCCTTTGTGACCCCGATAAAAGATACCCAAGGCAACATTGTTGAGCATCAGTCGGTGCGCTCCAAACCCAGCAAAGAACAAATCGCGCGCGCCGAGGCGCTCTATGCCAAACTCAATCAAGGCGAATCGGTGTCCGTGCGACGTTGGCCTGTGATGCGCCTCATGCAAGGGGCAGCGTGGCTTGGCCTGCTGGTGAGCGCCGGTTGGATGTGGCAGCAACATGCTTGGTTGCCGGGCAGCGTGTTGTTGGGCATTCAGCTGAGTGTGTTGCTTGGGCTGAGGCATTTGCACAAACGCCATGCGCAGTTGTCTCAGTTGGCTCGCGAAGCTTACAGCAACCCATTGATGGAAAAAGTGTATACCGGCCATTGCGATGAATGCTCGCCAGTTGAGCTGGCGCTGATGATGCGTAAAGCGGAGCTACGCGCTGTGGTGGCGCGCAGCAGCGAAACTTCGGGACAGATTCTCAAAGATGCGCAGCGTGAATTGGGCAATACGCGGGATATCGAGCAAGCACTGGTGCAGCAATTGCAGGAAACCGAGCAGGTTGCCACTGCGGTGGAAGAGCTAACGCATTCTATCAACGACATTGCCAACAGCGCCTCGGCGGCATCGCAATTGACCGAGATTGCCCAACACGATTCGTTGTGCGGACTGGCGCGGATCCGCGACACCGTGGTGCAAGTGAATGCGCTCGATAGCGAACTGGCCGACAGCCAGACCATTTTGACCACGCTCGCCAAGCATAGCCAGCAAGTGGAAACCATTTTGGATGTCATTTCGGCGATTTCAGAACAGACGAATTTGCTGGCACTTAACGCGGCCATTGAAGCCGCGCGCGCTGGTGAATCGGGGCGCGGGTTTGCGGTGGTGGCGGATGAAGTGCGCCAACTAGCGGCGAAAACAAGTGCGTCAACCAGTGAAATACACACCATGATCGCCGAGCTGCAATCGCTCGCAACCCAAGCGGTGGCTTCCATGCAGCGTGGTTCCGCGCTCTCTTCGGCCTGTAAGCAGGCTGCCGATTCGACGGGTGGGGTGATTCAAGACATTGCGGCCAAGCTGGGACAAGTGACGCTTGAAAGCCAGCAAATCGCGGCGGCGGTAGAGCAACAAGCCAGTGCGACGCGTGAAATTACCGCCAATGCGGTCAACATCAAAACGCTGACGCAGCAGAATTCGGATGCATCGTCGTCATCGGTGCAGCGCACGCATCATCTAGTGCACAATCTCGAGCAACTGCAGCGGTTGATTCATCAGTTTGAGCGCCACTAACTTGAGCGCCATTAGCTTGAACACGATTAACAGCTGATGCCGTGAGGGCGTTCCCACGCGGGGACGTTCGTTGGCAGGCAAACAGGGTGAGCGTGTCACTCACCCTGTTACCTGAACGATGGCGCGGATTGAAGGATTAACTGTTTTTCCCTTCACGCACGGTGTATTGGTAGTCCACATCCACCACGGCGCGATATTGAACTTGACCATCCTGCTTCGCAAAGGATTCAACCTTCACTTCGGCGTCGCTCACTTTCAGTGTGTTTTGGACCAGTTTGGCGTCATACACATTGAGCGCGTTGGCCAGCTCGTTCGACGGCATTTTCTTCAGCGCATCCACCTTGGCAAAGCCGGCATCATACGCTTGTTGTTCCGAGGCATACGCGTGGGTGGTTAGCGTCGTTTCGTGCTCAGTGGTGCCAATGGATGCCCATGCACCAGCACTAAGGGTCATAGTCGTTAAGATCACAAGTGCTTTCTTCATAACTTTTCTCCTGTTGTTGTGCGATATGCACGCATTCATCTTATGAAATCTTCTGTGAGGAGTCCGTCAGCGTGCGTCAGTCTTTGGATAACGTCTGTTTAAGATTTCTGACAAACGCGGATTTGGTGGTGGATTTTTCAACAGTGTGAATTTAATGACCAAAGATTGAACGGCGATTGACCTGCCGCCGACAGGCGAAAGTTTGAAGTGACTCGAAGCGAAATGTGATGACAAGAAATCGCAGACGCCGCTTTGGAAACGACCCATCAGTTTGACGTTCAAATCATGCGAAATCGCCATGGCATGGCCTGTGTGATGACAAATCCTTGCTAGCTTTGTTGAGCCCCTGCGGCGTTCGCATGGGGTCGCTTCAACGTCAGTGAAAAAGGATAAATCATGCAAAAGATGCTTCAACACCATCGTTTACAACACAATCGTTTTCAACACCATCGTTGTAAAAACAACAATCTTCAAAACCATAGGTTTCAAAACAACAGGTTTCAAAACAATCGGCTTCAAAACAAGGTGCTTCAATGCGGGGCGCTTAGCGCCATGATGCTCGCAAGTACGGTTTCGCTGCCGGTTGCCGCCCATGGTTGGGTGGAGTTTCCCAGTGCTCGCCAGAATACTTGTTATCAGGATGGCGGCTTTTGGGACAACACCATCCCTAATGCGGCGTGTCAGGCCGCGTTTGATGAATCGGGCGCGTTTCCGTTTGTACAGCGAAATGAAATTTCAGCCAACGTGCCTAACTATCAGGATATGGCGCATGTGCAAGCCATTGTGCGCGATGGTTCATTGTGTTCGGCGGCGGATAGTGCCAAATCGGGCTTAAACGTTGCGTCACCGGATTGGCAGAAAACCGCCATCACGCTAGATGCAAATCAGCAGATTGAACTGGTGTTCAATGCCACCGCGCCGCACAGCCCGTCCTACTGGCAGTTCTATTTGACGACGCCGGAGTACGATCAGGCGGCCCCGCTCACCTGGGCGGATTTAGAACTGATCGACACCGCAGGCAATGTCGCGGTCGGCGACGATAAAAAATACCGCATTGCGGTGACTTTCCCTGCTGGGCGTAGTGGTGATGCGGTGCTGTATACCCGCTGGCAGCGTGAAGATGCGGCGGGCGAAGGGTTTTACAACTGTAGTGATATCACTTTTGATGGCGGCACGGCACCCACAGATCCGACGCAACCGGCGGATCTGACGGCGCTGGGCTATTTCATTGCGCAGGGTTTCGGCCCGATCGAATCGGGGGATAGCGTGCGTTTTCGCACCTTTGATGCCAATGGCAATGAACAGGTTGACCTCAGCCTCGCCATCTCGGCCAACAACACCGCGACTTGGGCGGCGGAACTGGCAGGGCAATTTAATCAATTGACGAATGGGGCATGGTATATCGGCATCTGGCATGAGGCGATGGGCCACTACATGTTTGACACCACCAACATCTACGCGAATCAGGTGTTGGCGCCGAATGCCACCTTCAGTTATCAGTTATCTCTGATCAAAGGTGAAACGACGCCGCAGACCGGCCCGGACAACGCGTGGCGCAGCGATGCCATCTATAATGCGGGCGATGTGGTCAGCCACAATGGCCGCGAATGGACAGCGCAGTGGTGGACGCAAGGGGATGAACCGGGCACCACCGGCGAGTGGGGCGTTTGGCGTTAACCCAGCCTTGCGTGTTTGATGGATGAAAGAGGTTTGATGAATAAAAAGAGGCGTGAGTGCCTCTTTTTTATGGCCTGATGTTACGTGATGGGAGGTGAGTGCATTTTAGCGGGGTCATGCCGGACCCGGCGGATTGAGGGTCAGCATCACTTCAAACGTCATGCCGCCTTCCGGGTTGTTGACTGCGCGAATGGCGCCTTGCATATCGCGCACGCTGTTGGCGGTGATCGACAGCCCCAAGCCCAATCCTTCGCCCATTTTTTTGCTGGTTTGGAACGGCTCAAAGATAGTGGTGAGTTGCTCTTCTGCAATGCCGCAGCCGTTGTCACGTACACGCAGTAACACGGTGTCTGCATCGACCACTGCACTGATGATCAGTTTGGGGGCTGGCTGCTCTTGCATCGCGTCGAGCGCATTGGTGACTAAATTGCCCAGCACTTGGCGCAGGCGTTGGGCTTCGCCGCGTACCAATGGTAGATCGGATGACATTCGTACGCGCACATCCACGCGTTCCAGACGCGCCTGATGAACGCGCAGGATCTCTTGCAGCGCATCCGGAATGGAGACGGGCGCCAGCGTTTCGGGGCGATTAAAAGCAAACGATTTGAGCTGTGTGGTCATGTTCGCCATGCGATCGATCAGCGTGTGTACCAGCTTCATGTTGGCTTGAGCCAATTGGGTTTCACCGCGCGCCAGCAGCAATTCATTGCTCGACAGCAGGGTGCGCAGCCCCGTCAATGGCTGGTTGAGTTCGTGGGTGATGGCGCTCGACATGCGCCCGAGCGCCGCCATTTTACTGGCCTCAATCAGCTCTTGCTGGGCCGACTTCAGTTCTGCGGTGCGCTCTTCCACTCGGTGTTGCAATGCTTGGTTCGCCGTTTGCAGCGCGATTTCGGCTTTTTTGCGCTTACTGATGTCGAGGATCGTCACCAAATAGTGGCGCTTGTCTTTCCATTGCACGGAGGTGAGCGAGAACAAAATCGGAAACAGGCTGCCGTCGCTACGCCTTGCCATGGTTTCGACGGAGGTGATGTCGGCCAGCTCCTGATTGCGCGCCAAGTTCTCAAGCAGCAGCGGAATGGTGGCATTTGGGTTGCCAATATCAAATAGCTCCCATGCGCGTACGTTTTTCACCATCAACTCCGACAGGCTGAAGTAGCGTTTCGCCATCGGGTTGATCTCTTCAATACGGCCCGTTTCATCGAGCAACAACAACCCGACGTGGGTTTTCTGAATCATGTTGCGTTGGCGCTGCTCAGACTCTTGGACAATGTCTTGCAGTTTGCGCTGGCTGAGCTGTTTTTGGTACTGCTCGTAACGCAGCGTGCCAAGCAGCATCAGCAATAACACCGCCACCACGCAGCTCATGCTGAGCCAATTGACCGTTTGATAGAGCGATTTCATCGGTGTCAGATAGGTCAGCGTCCAGTTTAAATCATCCAACGTGACGGATTGTGCGAGGTACGGATCCGATTGCAAATGCCACTGCACCAAACGCGCGTCGTTGTAGAGATGAATGGGCTGGGCGGCATTGGTGATGTGCGGATGGGCGTTCAGCCAGTCGGCATTGTATTGCGGGCTGCTGGAAAGAAAGTATTGGCCGCTGGCGTTTTGAAATAGGATCAGTTCATCATTGGCAAACCATTGGTCGGCCAGCACGCTGAGGTCAATCTGCACCGCGACGATACCGACAATGTCCAGATCGATGTAGATTGGCGCTGCCAAAAAGTAGATCGGCGTGGCTCCGATGGCTTTGGTGACAATCGAAATCCCTTCGCGTTGCTGGTGAATTTTTGCCACGATCGCATCGCCGTCATGGCCATTCCAGTTTTCGGCGTCTTTGCTCGACACCAACACGTCACCACTCGGCGAGAGCACGTACCACCCTTTGGTGTTGGCGGCTTTATCGAGTTGGCCCAGCGTGGTTTGCATCTCCTCAATTACCGACGCATCGCCGCTGAGCAAGCGTTGGCTGATGGCCTCATTGGTGATGAGATAGGGCAGATGGTAAAAGCGGCGCAGCGTTTGGCGCACATCGCCAATGTAATCCAGCAAGCGCTGCTCACCGTGGCTTTGGGCCTGTTCCAACTGCCACTGCTTGGCAATCGTGGTCGATGCCGTTTTCACCCCCAGAATCAGCAACAGCGCCAATATCACCCATCCCAACTTCTTCTGCGCTAGCGTCATGTATTCACCTGTACTTTCCTTTGTCTTCGGTGTGACAACGTCCAGCGTTCCGCCACACATGCGTCATCCGTGTTTGCGCTTCGCCACTAACGTAAACTTGTATTCTGTTGGGCTGGTGTAGTTTCGGCTGTATTCAAATACCGTTGCATCTTCTAAATATCCGATGGTGCGTTTCTCTATGATGGGAGTGGCAGCATCGATTTTTAACAGCTCTGCGATTTCTTTGGGGGGCAAAATTGGGATGATCTCCTGTTCGCTGCGATCAATGACCAGTTGTTTCTGGTTTTCGATATAGTCGTACTTAGAACCTTGCATCACTTGATAAGTCAGATCGGGAAACAAGTTGGTCGGCATCCAAGTCTCTTCAACGGTGATCGGCGTGTCGTCGATGTAGCGAACTCGTTTGACAAAATAAACGCGCTCACCTTCCCTTATATTGAGATGTTCTGCGATATGCAGAGCTGCTCGTTGAATCTCAAAAGCCACAACGTCACTGTGGGTCACTTTGTTGAGGTGCTCCCACTTTTCAGAAAAGCTACTTTGTTGGTAAATGTCGTAATTGACCTTGTTGGCTTTCACGTAAGTACCGCTGCCTTGCACACTTTCCAGTTCCTCGTTTTCCACTAGCAATTTGATGGCTTGGCGAACGGTTACTCGACTGACTGAAAATGCTTCACGCAACTGTGCTTCTGTTGGCAGGGCTTCACCTACCTTATACTCACCCGAACTGATCTTTTTTCGAATCGCATCAGCGATCTGCCGATACATGGGTAATCTGGCCATACTTTCTCTCAGTAACTGTATGCTTAACAGGGATTTTAACGCGGTCTATCGTCATTTGTATGATACGAAAGTGATTCAATATGACAAGCACGCATTGCGACTTCTGTGATAAATTAAAATACAAATATAATACATATATTAATACAACTGAGATCTTGATCATGGTATCGATGTATTTAAAAGGTATTATTCCATTGTTGTTGGACGGACAACGAATGTAAACGTGACAATGGGACAAATGATGAAACTTACCTCTCTAACCAATCCGTCGCTGATAACATTACAAACGACCTTTGAAAGTCGTGACGCAGCGATTCGTGCACTTGCTGAGATGTTGGATCAGCAGGGAAAATTGCATAACAAAGACGAATATCTACAGGCGGTTTTCGCTCGTGAAACCCAAGGGCCGACAGCACTTGGGGAAGGTTTGGCTGTACCTCATGGTAAAACCGATGCGGTAAAAGAAGCGGCCTTTGCGATAGCGACACTGAAAGATGACCTGAAATGGCAAGGCATAGATGATGAGGAAGATGTCAACCTTATCTTCCTCATCGCGATTCCTAACGCCGAAGCAGGTTCGACCCATATGCATCTGCTGACTGAACTGACCACAACCTTGGTGGATGATGAGGTTCGAGAAGCGGTATTGAATGCTACAAATATAGAACAAATTTTTGAGTTACTTGATAACCAAGCAGAACAGAACAAAGAATCAGAGACTCATCAACTCAAAGATGCGCCTACGATTGTCTGTGTGACAGCGTGTCCGGCAGGGATCGCGCATACCTACATGGCCGCGGAGTATCTCGAAAAAGCAGGTAAAAAGCTGGGTTACAACGTCTCGGTAGAAAAGCAGGGCGCGAATGGTATTGAAGATCGACTGACTGCTGAACAGTTAAATAAAGCAACAGCAGTCGTGTTTGCAGCGGAAGTGGCGATCAAAGAACTGGAGCGTTTTCAGGGTATTCCTCGTGTCGAAGTGCCTGTGGCGGAGCCGATTAAACACGCCGAACGTATTTTGCAAGAAGCGGTTGAAGTGGGCAAATCAGATTCAGGTGCGAATCGCACGGTTGCGAATGACCATCAGCCGAAGAAACTGCCATTAAAAACAGAACTCAAACAGGCGCTGTTATCCGGCATTTCTTATGCCGTCCCGCTGATTGTTGCTGGTGGTACTGTGTTGGCTGTGGCGGTGCTCCTTGCGCAAATGCTTAATTTGCAGGATCTGTATGCAGAGCAAGGCTCGTGGTTATGGATGTATCGACAATTGGGTGGTGGCCTACTGGGGACGTTAATGGTTCCTGTCTTGGCTGCATACACCGCGTACTCTTTGGCGGATAAGCCGGCATTGGGGCCAGGTTTTGCGGCGGGGATTGCTGCCAACCTGATTGGTTCAGGCTTTTTGGGTGGGGTTGTCGGTGGGTTGATCGCTGGTTACGTTATGCGTTGGGTGAAACAAAATGTGCGTTTGACCCCTGCATTCAACGGTTTTCTGACTTTCTATTTGTATCCGGTGATCGGCACTTTAGTGGCTGGTTCGTTGATGCTGTTTGTGATTGGTAAACCGGTTGCTTGGTTGAATCAAGGCCTAACAGACTGGCTAAACAGCATGTCGGGAACCAATGCCTTGTTGCTAGGCGCTGTCATCGGCTTTTTTGTCTCATTTGACCTTGGTGGCCCAGTCAATAAAGCGGCTTATGCTTTCTGTTTGGGGGCGATGGCAAATGGCGTGTATGGCCCTTATGCCATCTTCGGCTCGGTGAAAATGGTGTCCGCGTTTACTGTGACAGCTTCCACTTTACTGGCACCTAAACTGTTTAAAGACTTTGAAATCGAAACGGGCAAATCTACATGGTTGCTCGGTTTGGCGGGGATTACTGAAGGGGCGATTCCTATGGCAATTGAAGACCCTATCCGCGTCATCGGTTCATTCCTATTGGGGTCGGTGGTGACAGGGGCTATGGTCGGTGCGGCTGGCGTTGGTTTGTCTACCCCTGGTGCAGGTATCTTCTCTATCTTCTTGCTTCATGATGCCGGTGTCGGCGCGTTTATGGCGGCGGCCATCTGGTTTGGTGCGGCTATCATCGGTGCCACGATCTCGACATTGACTCTGATTGCATGGCGGGCTCATGCAGTAAAAAAGGGCAAGTTTGCCACTGAAGCTGTCACTCAGAACTAATTGGAGCATGGATTCATTCGCTCAATACCACTGTTGGGCGCAGGATTTCTGCGCCCTAAAATTCGCTCGTGCGAATAGAACAACTCAATTTTTTAATTCATTGATGGCAAGTATTGCCGACTAGGGTAAACCGTTATGACTACATCTCGCGTTCATATCACACCTCACATGCACTGGGATCGTGAATGGTATTTCACGACCGAAGAGTCACGCATTTTGTTGGTGAACAACATGGAAGAAATCATGACTCGTCTGGAAAACGATCCGGACTACAAATATTACGTGCTTGACGGTCAGACCGCTGTACTTGAAGACTACTTCGCGATTAAACCGGAACACAAACAACGTGTAAAATCCTTGGTTGAAGCGGGAAAACTCATTGTTGGGCCTTGGTATTCACAAACCGACACCATGCAAGTGTCTGGTGAGTCGATTGTGCGCAATATGTTGTATGGATTGCGAGATTGTCTGGCATTGGGTGAACCGATGAAAATTGGCTATCTGCCGGACTCGTTCTCAATGAGTTCTCAGCTGCCGGCCATCTATAACGGCTTTGGCATTCAGCGTGCGATGTTCTGGCGCGGTTGTTCTGAGCGCCATGGCACAGATAAAACGGAATTTGTGTGGCAGTCAAACGATGGCAGTGAAGTGACAGCGCAAGTACTGCCGCTCGGGTATGCGATTGGTAAATACCTGCCACAAGATGAAGCAGGCCTGCGTGCTCGCTTGGACAAATATTTCCCTGTGCTGGAAAAACCGTCGGTAACCAAAGATATTTTGCTGCCGAATGGCCATGACCAGATGCCGATTCAAAAAGACATTTTTGAAGTGATGGCAACATTGCGTGAAATCTACCCAGACAAAACATTCCAAATGAGCCGTTTCGAAGAAGTGTTTGAACGCATTGAAGCTGAACGCGAACAACTGGACACCGTGAAAGGTGAGTTTAACGATGGCAAATACATGCGTGTGCACCGCACGATTTCTTCGACTCGCATGGACATCAAGCTGATCCATGCCCAAGTAGAAAACAAGATCGTCAATATTCTTGAACCGTTGGCGTCGATTGCCTGGACTCTGGGCTTTGAGTATCACCACGGTTTGATTGAGAAGATGTGGAAAGAGAGCATGAAGAACCATGCGCACGATTCAATCGGCTGCTGCTGCTCAGACAAAGTGCATGCGGAGATTCTCAATCGTTATATTCTCGCTGACGATATGGCGACCAATCTGATTAATTTCTATAAGCGTAAGATTGTTGACCACATGCCTGCTCGCGAAGGTTGCGATAAATTGGCGCTGTTTAACTTGTCTCCTTATGCTCGCGATGAAGTGATCAATACCACCATTACCATTCGCGCAGAAGATTTCAATCTGTTCGATGAACACGGCACGCCCATTGAATACTTCATTCAGGATCAACGCGTCATTGACCCGGGGAAAATTGACCGCCAGATCGTGCATTACGGAAATTATGATCCGTTCATTGAATATGACATTCAAATCAAACACGCAGTCCCTGCGATGGGCTTTACCACTTTGCATATTCAAGCGCATGAAAAAGGTGTGAAAAAAGTCGCAGAGCAAAAAGACGTTCTGCTGGAAAACGAATATTACCGCATCCATGTGAACAACAACGGCACGTTGAATATCTTCGATAAAGAGACCAAGCATACCTACGCGCAAGTGCTGCGTATTGAAGATGGCTCCGATGATGGTGAT
The DNA here is from genome assembly GCF_052076135.1 of Vibrio sp. Vf1514. Classification (NCBI taxonomy): domain Bacteria; kingdom Pseudomonadati; phylum Pseudomonadota; class Gammaproteobacteria; order Vibrionales; family Vibrionaceae; genus Vibrio; species Vibrio sp. Vf1514. The sequence continues at coordinate 253,982 of NZ_CP197268.1, forward strand.
GAGTACGATTATTCTCCATCTCGTCACGAATGGCTGTTGTATTCAGATGAATTTAAAGCTGACGTGACTGTAAAACATGAAGGCTTCCAATCTGTTGCAAGCATCATGCTGCGAATGAATGTACCGCAGGATTTGATCGAACGAGAAGCGCGTAGCGGTCAAAACGGTTTCGTGGATGTTGATTGCCAGGTGGTTCTCAAACAGGGTTCGCGCCGCATTGAAGTACGGATGGTGCTGGATAACCAAGCCGATGACCATCGCGTTCGTGTGCTGGTTCCTACGCCGTTTGTGTCTGAAACAGTTGTGGCTGACAACCAATTTGGTTTGATCTCGCGTCCTACCAATGATCCGGAAATGGCCAACTGGGAAGCCGATGGTTGGAAAGAAGCGCCAGTTCCGGTTTACCAACTGATGAACTTTGCTGCACTGGAAGATGCTCAAGGTGGAATGGCAATTATGAGCAATGGTCTACGTGAATTTGAAGTGATTTCCGCTCAAGGTAACGAACAGCGCGATACGTTTGCGCTCACGTTATTGCGTGGGGTCGGTGTGCTGGGCAAAGAGAATTTGTTGCTGCGCCCGGGCCGTCCTTCAGGGATCAAAATTCCAACGCCGGACTCGCAAGTCAGAGGCAAGCTGGTGTGTGAATTTACGCTGTTTGGTTTTGCGGGTAACCACATTGACGCCAATGTGATGGCGGCTGCCCGTGATAATGTGACGCCGATTCAGTGTTACAACAAAATTCCTTACAACGCGATGAAACTCAATGTTGGTGAGCAGAATTTGCCATTGACCCATAGCTTGCTTCGCAAAGATCAACGCGGTGCGGTATTGAGTGTGCTGAAAAAAGCAGAAGACGAAAATGCCTTAATTTTGAGGGTTTATAACCCATCGGAATCGGCCGTGGTTGAAGATGCCGTGCAGATTCATGGTGGAGTGACCTCTTGGCAAGCAGTGAGTTTGGATGAAAAAGCCATCTCGAACGATGTAGATGCTGAGTCGTTTGGTGTGCTCAAACCTTGTCAGGTGAAATCTTTCCGTTTCACGTTGTAACTTTCTGCAATGCCCGCTCTTCGGAGCGGGTAAGGATCCTTTCATGAAAATCGTTATCGCGCCTGATTCTTTCAAAGAGTCCTTGCCTGCACTGGCGGTGTGTCAGTGCATTCAACATGGATTCTCTGCCGTCTTTCCGAATGCTGACTATCATCTGATGCCTTTAGCCGATGGAGGAGAAGGAACGGTCGATGTGCTGTTGCAAGCGCTCAATGGCGAGAAAATCGTCTCTCGGGTTGAGGGGCCGCTCGGCGACATCATCGCTGCCGAATGGGCGCTTTTGGAGAATGGGCGTACAGCTCTCATTGAAATTGCTCAGGCATCCGGGCTCGATAAAGTGCCTATGCAGCAGCGTAATCCATTGATCGCCTCAACCTACGGTACAGGGCAAATCATTCAGCAAGCACTGGATCTCGGTGTGCAAAAAATCCTCATAGGATTAGGCGGCAGTGCGACCAATGATGCTGGCGCTGGGATCATTCAAGCGCTTGGCGGGGTGCTGCGCAAAGCCAACGGAGAAGTCATCGGCCGAGGCGGGCGGGCGCTTGCTGATGTTGCCGAAATAGACCTGACCGCACTCGATGGTCGCTGCGCTCACGTTGACATGGTGATCGCTTGTGATGTGGCGAACCCTTTGACTGGCCCTACAGGAGCCAGCCATATCTTTGGTCCGCAGAAAGGTGCAACGCCAGAGGATGTCGCACAACTGGATGAGGCGTTGACTCACTTTGCTGATGTTGCCGCGAAAAAGTGTGGCACTCATTGCGGCAACATGCCGGGCTTTGGAGCCGCTGGCGGCACACCTCTTGGGCTGTCACTGCTGTTTCCGATGGCGATGAAACCGGGCATTGAGATGGTGTTAGATGCCCTTGATGCAGAGCGCGTTCTGAAAAACGCTGATCTGGTGATTACGGGCGAGGGGCAGATGGATAACCAGACGCTGCAAGGCAAAACCCCGTTTGGTATTGCGCAAAGGGCGAAAAATTTAGGCATTCCGGTGATTGGTATTGCGGGTTCGTTGGGGGCTGAGACGGATGCTCTGAATCTCCATTTTACCGGGGTGTTTGACTCAGTTCGCGCACCGCAATCATTGGAGCAAGTGCTCTCTGAAGCGAGTGAGAACCTACAGCGTATTGCGCGTAATGTCGCGGCGATGCTGAAACTGGGTGCTCACCTGACAGGAGGCCATCGAGATGACACTGTTTAAGCTGGATAATGTCATTCAGAACTATGCTTGGGGGAGCAAAAGTGCGTTGACGAAGATGTTTGGTATCGCCAATCCACAGCAGCAACCTCAGGCCGAAATCTGGATGGGGGCGCACCCCAATGGTTGTGCCAAGGTGCATGGTACGGGCGAGTCGTTGGCGGATCTTCTGGCGAAGAATAACAAACGCTATCTGGGAGCGTACACGGCAGCAAGATTTGCCGAACTGCCTTTTTTGCTCAAAGTGTTATCCGCTGAGGCACCGTTGTCGATTCAGGTTCACCCCAATAAGCGCAATGCGGAAATCGGATTCGAACGCGAAAATCAACAAGGGATTGCGCTGACTTCGCCACAGCGAAACTACAAGGATGCGAATCACAAACCAGAGTTAGTTTACGCGCTCACTTTTTTTCGTGCGATGAATGGTTTTCGTCCGATTCCGGACATCATCGAATTATTTGGTCAGATGAATATTCATGCGTTAGAACAAGATTTGGCGCGGCTTGAGAGCCAGCCAACCAACGCGGGATTAAACGTCTTTTTTACGACGTTAATGACAATGAATGATGAGAGAAAAGCGGAAATATTACAGCAACTTAAACAGTCTATGTTGCGTCCGGCTAAAACGTCGCAACTGCGTGAAGCTTTGCAGTATATCGCAGAGTTTGAGCAGTTGTTTCCCCATGATATCGGCCTGCTTGCGCCGCTGTTTCTCAATACGGTAGAGCTGGCCCCGGGGGAAGCGATGTTCCTGCATGCAGAAACACCCCATGCGTATGTACGAGGAACGGCGTTGGAAATTATGGCTAATTCCGACAACGTACTCCGAGCCGGGTTGACGCCTAAACATATCGACGTTGCAGAGTTGATTCGGAACACCAGCTTTAACCCGATGCATCCACAAGCGATCAAACTGGCTCCGGTTCACAAAGATGGCAAACAAAGCTATCCGGTGCCGGTGGATGATTTTGCCTTCGATATTTTAACGGTGACCGATGAAATCCGAGAGCAGTACATCCGGAGCGCAGAGATCCTATTCTGCATTGACGGACAAGTGAGTGTGACGTGCGAAGAGCAAGAGATTGTGTTGTCGGCGGGTGAGTCGGCATTTATCAGCAATGATGCGTTACGTTTCAGCTATGTTGGCCAGGGAACGCTTGCTCGGGCATACAACTAATCGGTTTTTGTGGCTCAAATACGCACCTAACCTTCGTTAGCCAAGCCCATCTTCGGATGGGCTTTTTTCGGTGTATGAGGTGTGGTCAATCGTAGCGTTAGTCCACAATCACTGCGGTGCCGCTGACCGACACCATCAACATGCCGTTGGTTTTGCCAAACGTTTCGTAATCGAGGTCAATGCCGACCACAGCATTGGCACCCAATTCTGCCGCCCGCGCTTCTAGTTCCTGCAGCGCGATGGTGCGCGCTTTTTGCAGTTCGTGTTCGTAAGTGGCGGAGCGCCCACCCACGATGTCGCGAATGCCTGCAAACATGTCTTTGAAGATATTGGCGCCCATGATGGCTTCGCCCGCAATCACGCCACAATAGCGTACGATGCGTTTGCCTTCGACGTGAGGCGTCGTTGTGATGATCATAATTCTTTCTCGTGTGAATCAGTGAATGCCTGTTAGAAGTGTAACTCAGGCCAGAGTTCCGTGTGTGGGAGAAAAGTGAATAAAAAAAGCCTTCGCAAGATGCGAAGGCTTGTGTGGAGCATTTGGGGGTGGGGAGATTAACGCAGCTCTGCTGGAACGTCAGCGATGTAGATGGCCGGTACGCCTTCGAAATCACTGGTGAACAGCACGCCGGTATCGCCCGGTGTAAATGATGGGTGTGGGTGGGTGATTTGGCGGTCACCATCAAGCACATCCCATGAGGTATTGTGTTTCGCGAGTTTCGCGTAAGACTTGGTTTTGGTGTTCATGATGTACAAGAACGGGTCGTTTTCGATGTCGTAGCTTTCTGCATCTGCAACGTCGACAGGGGCATCACAACCGTCACCGACCATCAAGGTGCCATCGAAGTTACTCATCAGGTGAGAACAAGGTGGCATCACCATCACTTCTTCGTTTTCCAACGTTTCTGGGTTGGCTTTGTAGATCACGCGCTCAGTTTGGCCTTTGAAGTAAGACACATACGCCATCGCGCTGCCATCTGGAATCCAGAATTCGTGCGTGCACGATTCACCCGGCGCGTGTTCTTTGATCATGCGGACGTTCGTGCCGTCTTCGTTCACCAGCCACATACGCGCGTCAACCAAGTCGTGTGGGCCTTCGTGGCAGAAGCCAACCGTTGAGTCATCGAATGGGCGGTAAATAGGGTGGCCCAGCCAAGCGTTTTCTTGGTGGATTACTTCCAGTTCGCCCGTTTGAATGTCGACTTTAATCAGGCGGCAAGTTGGGTTGGTGTGGTAGAACTCGGCAAATTTTTCCCATGAGGTCAGCGGTTGCCAATCACGTTTCAGGATTTCGATACCAACCAGTTTGGTGCATGCAGAGTTTGCCACCCATGTGCCGTAACCTTTCCATTCCTCGTCAACGGTGTAGATGACTTGCTCTTCCAGCGTTTCTAGGTCCACTTTCATCAGGTTCAGTTCGTTTTTCACGTAGAAGAAAGAACGGTCATCGTCTGAAATGAAACCACCGAAGGTGTTGTCGCCTTTGCCTTCTGTCAGCTGTGTTGCTTGTTGCGTGTTCAGATCGGCCAAGTAGTAGTTACGGTTCCCATCGAAGTCACCTGCAAACAGCAGCTTGCTGCCATCTGTGGTAAAGCATTTTTGATAGAAGTAGTTACGGTGACAAATCACGTCGGTTGGGGTTAGACGAGTCACTTTCACTTGGGTGTCGCTGTCGATGAACGATTCGAACGTCAGCTGAATTACATCACCTTTAGCCATAAACATAGCCTCCGAAATAGCACTGCCAACCGGTGAGGATTGGCAGTGAAAACTTAATGAAATCAGTTAGAAGAAATTACGCATTTGTTGTTTGCGTTGTCTAGGCCTGCACTGCGTTTCAGCGCGTAGCCTACGATGGCAATCACCGCCGCACAGCCCAAGAACAACAGGCGTCCCCACATTGGGTTCGGGATGAGAATCATCAGTGACAAACCTGCTGCCATGTACATCACCAACGTACCCAGTTTGTTGCGTTGCATACGGTCAACGATGTCTTGACCTTCTTCAGCCACACACTCGGTGTCGATGTCTTTAAAGAAATCTTGTGTTGATGCGATGTATGGGTCTTTCTCTTCTTTGTAGAACAGTGTGGTCAGACAGAAGAAACCAGCGGTCAGGAACAGGTGAGCGGCGATGGTGATCATCGTGCGCATTTCACCAATTTCACGGCGAGTTAGTTCTTCTAGGCCGAACCAGCTACCCACGTATTCTGGGGTGAAGATTTTCACAACCGACCAAGATACAGCCATACCGAATACAACCGTTGCCCATGGTGCCCATTTTGGCGTTTTACGAATCAGCATACCCAGGAATAGCGGTACTAGAATTGGCGATTGCAGTAGGGTCGCAACTTGCATCATCAGGTCAAACAAGCTCAGGTGTTTCAGTGAGTTGAAGAACTGTGCCATGAAGATAACCAGCAGGCCGTTGATCAAACATGCGATTTGGCCAGCACGTAGCTGCTCTTTATCAGTCGCTTGACCTTTACGCATGATCGGTGCGTAGAAGCTGCGAACAAAGATGCCTGAGTTACGGTTCAGTGCAGAGTCCATTGACGACATGGTTGCTGCGAACAGACCCGCCATCAGAAGACCAACAGTACCCAACGGCATGGTTTCACGAGCAAACACAAGGTAAACCGCATCGCCAGCTTTCGCGCCCAGTGATGAGTATTGTGTTGCTGCATCTGGGTAAAGAATCGCAGAAGCCCATGGTGGAATGAACCAAATCACCGCGCCCACGACCATCATGCCCAAAGCAAGTAGTGCGGCTTTGCTAGCGTTTTTCGAGTCTTTTGCGTTAAGGAAACGGTAAGATTCCTGCATGTTGTTGATACTTTGTAGCTGTTTCACCACAAAGAAGATGAACGTACATACAAGTAGCAACGGATAGTTCATATCCGGGCCCATCATGAAGCCGCCAGGGAAGTTCTCAACGATCTCGCCTGGGCCGCCCACAACAACCAATGCAACCAATGCACACGCCACGGAAATCACGGCAACAACCAGTGTCTGAATAAAGTCAGACGCCACAACGCCCCATGCACCACTCAATAGCGAGATGGCCAGAACCGCAAGACCGGTAATCCAAATGGTGGTGACGATGTCGGCATTAAATACAGCAGACGCGAACACGCCCAGACCGTTAAGCCATACACCAGCGTTGATCACGCTCAGAGGAATGATCACCCAAGTAAAGAACTGTTCGTTCACGCCGCCAAAACGACGTTTTACCGCTTCAGTTGGTGTGTCGACGCGCATTTGACGGAAACGGCGAGCAAAATAGAAGTATGCAAACACATACGCCACCATGTTACCAACAAACACCGCGAGAACCGCGAAGCCGTCGCTGAACGCTTTACCGGCGGCACCGGTGAATGTCCAAGCTGAAAATTGAGTCATAAATGCAGTGGCACCTACCATCCACCAGAGCATTTTACCGCCCCCACGGAAGTAGTCACTGGTACTGTTGCTCGCCATTTTTTTAAATATCAAGCTGATTGCCACCATCAGGGCAAAGTAGCCTGCAATGACTAGATAATCGTATTGCATGTAAACCTCGAAACGCTGTTTTAATTTTCGTGGATTATATGGAAAGAAGTTGAAATGGTATGTGATAAAAATCGAAACAATGGTTCATTTTTTATATTTTTCTCAAATTAGTGATCTGAGTCATACACAAATGGCGCGACGCGTTTGGGGTGTAAGAATTGTCTGAGCCTTGTGCCCCAAGGTTTACCAGCATTTAACATCCAAGAAAAGTAATCCGTCAGCGGTGATCACAAGCGTGAAAAAATTAGCGAACATTGTACGTTTTGAGCGGGTGGCGTGACGCTTGTTTACGTCTGTGGTGCGGCGCAGCATACGCGATGTGGCGAAAAGTTGTGTGTGGCAATGGTTAAAAATGAGGCGCCCAACGGCGCCTTGAGTCAATTCATTCGTTTTTTCTCAGCGGTGAGATAAGCGGTCAGCCAGCGCTGGCTGATCATGCGGTATAAATAGAGCGCGCCGCGCAACCACCAATCGGCAAACATGCCAAGCCAAATGCCGTAAATGCCAAAACCAAAATGAATCCCGAGTAGATATCCCAGCACAATGCGGCATCCCCACATGCTCATGATCGCGGTCCACATGCTGTATTTGACATCTTTGGCGCCTTTGAAGGCTGCCGGTAAGACAAACGATGCAGCCCAAATCGGCATCATTAGGGCGTTGAGGTAAATCAGGTTCACCACCACATCAATCACCGCCGCATCGTCGCTATAAATGGCGCCGATGTTGTGGGCAAAAGGCACAAATGCGATGCCGAGCACGGTCAATGCGCCAGTGGCGAGCAGCAGAATCAGGTGCATTTCTAATCGCGCCACGCGGGTTTGCCCTTGCCCCAAGCGTTTTCCTATCAACACGGTGGCAGCCATGGCGAGTGCGTTACCGGGAATGTTGACAAACAGCAGCACGGAGAAGGTGATGACGTTACCCGCCATCACAATGGTGCCCATGCCTGCGACCATGATTTGGGTGATGAGTTTGCCGATATTAAACATCAGTGATTCGACACTGGCGGGCACCCCAATCACCAAAATTTCGCGCAGTATCAGGCGATTGAATGGTTTAAGGAACGCATTGGCAGGTACACGCAATGAACCGTTGTGGGTGAGCACAAACAGAATCATGCCTGCGCCAATCCAGCGCGCCGCCGTGATGCCAATCCCAGCGCCGATCATACCCAGCCCTTGCCACTGCACTGCGTCGATACCGTAAATTAACGGATAGCTGATCGCGATATTGAAAATGTTCATCAGAATGTTGGTGGTGGCAGGCGAGCGAGAGTTGCCCACGGCGCGCAAAATACCACTGCCAGAGAGCGTGATGGCCAGCGCCGGATAGCTGAGCGCGATAATTTTAAGGTATTGCGCCGCCAAGTCGATCACCTCGGGCTCTGCGCCGTATGCCACAACGGTCAGCACCGATTCGGAGAACAGGAACATCGCGGCGCAGCAGAGCAGGCTCACCAACACACCCAGGTTCATCACTTGGCTGGCCCCAAACAGCGCTTTGGGGCGATCGCGGCGGCCAAAGGCTTGGGCGATCAGAACGGAGCCGCCGAGTGCAATGGCGGTGAGCAGGGACAAAATAATATAGGTCACGCTGTCGGTGATCCCAACCGCGGCTGTGGCGTCTTTGCCAATCCGGCTAACCAGAATGGTGCTGACGATGCCCATCAGCACCACGCACACCAGTTCGATCAGAATGGGCCAAGTAAACGGAAGAATGCTGCGCTGAATAAGCACCCGGTGGCGATAGCGCAATTGCCAACGGCGCCGAAGATACGGCGGTTCGGAGTCAGGCTGGGCAGCCTGCTCCGGTACAGAAGAACATGAGTCAGACAAAGTTCACTTCCATTATTTCAAGAGACGTACCGGTCAGGCCTCTGCGGTCTGATTGTAAATCACGTCGTAGTCGTACACCGTTTTGATCGTGTCACCGATTAAGCGTTCACCATGCAGGTAGCCACCGGTGGAGATCATGACGGGAATGTCGGTGTACACGCCTTGATGCGCGGCTTCGAGGGCCAGCAAGGCATAAGGCAGTGGATCATCGAGTCGAGCATAACGATGGTGCGGTCCGGGTAAGAAGAAGCCGGCATGATAGTGCTGGCTGAGCAGATTTTCTGCGACGCCGTCGGCTAAATGCAACAGTGGTTCCTCTTGGGTGGCTGCGTGTAATTCGAGCAGCGCCATCAGCAGATACGCCGAAGCCAGCGACGTACGCTCACTCACCTGACTTGGGCGCAGTGTGCGTGGGTCGAGTTCACCCAAACCAAAACGTTGCCACATGCGTGCGGTTAAGTCGCGCAGTTGCGCGTCTTCACTTTGCAAGCTGGCGCGGATCAGCGTGAGCAGATAGGCCGGATCGGTTGGTTGGCGAGTTAATGTGGTGCCTTTGTCGCCGTAATACCCATCGCGCACAAAGGTATAGCCCGTCAGGTCTTCACCGCTATTCCACATGGGGATGATTTCGTTGCGCGCTTCATCCCACGCATGGGCGAAGTAAGCGGTGATGCCGTCTATTGCCCATTGGCGCATTTGCGGTTCATTGAGCAGTTTGGCGCATTCGAGGATCGCCAGTGGGTTATCGACCACCACCGGCCAGCTATCGCGAAATAGCACGTTCGCTTCACGCGCGATGTCACCAAATTCGGGGCCGAATTGGCGTTTTGCACGATCCCCAAACCATGAGTAGGTGAGGGTATCGTCGTCTGGAATCGGTTCTCTTTGCCGCGGTGACGAGAACTGATACACCGGCATGCCCGTTTCGGGATGGCGCGCCAACACAAATTGCTGATAGAGGTGTTTGGCCCACACTTTGGCGTGCGCGTCCCCGGTGTAGTGATAATAGTGGCTCGCGGCGTAGATCAAATCAGTGGACGCGTTGACGAACGTCAGCCCAATGGTTTCGGGTAGCGCGGGCCAGCGCGTGGGGTCGACCACAGGTTTGGGCTGATGACGTGCAAACAGATCGGCGGCGTACGGCTGGCCGTATTCACCGTGGCGACTGAGGTCGAGCTTATCCCAATCCGACACATGCGCCGCCCAAAACCCTTTCAGGAAGGTTTCGGTTGTGGCGGGGCTGATCTCATGCAAGAAGGCATAAAACGGGAAATGGTGTTTGAGTTCATGCACGCACTCCTTGCTGGCTGGCCCTTCAATGTTGCCATTTTCCCAGTGTACAAAGCGGTGACCGCCCCAATGGAACAGGCCGCTGGCGTCATCGACATAATGCTCCAGAAAATAACGCGTCACCTTGCTGGCGTGTTCGCGATACTGGTCATCGCCGGTCAGCGTGCTGAGCGCAACGAGGCCACGCAGGAAGTTTTGTTGGCTGGCGAAGTTGCTCATCGGCACGCGCGTGCTATCGGGATACGTCCACGCGACCGGTTTCAACGTTTGGGTGTCGATGCCGTCTGCGAGCAAAGGAGAGGTTGGCGATTGAGCCAATGCACCGAGGCGCTGATAGTATTCGGTTAATAAAGGCAGGTAGGATTTGCGTGTGTACGCCATGACATCACCCCATATTGAAAATAAAAAGGCCCAACATTGGAGATCGGGCAAATAAACAAGGTTAAGCGCCGGGCTTAGCGTTGATTACTTCGTGAAAACAATTCAGCACCCCTTGCGGGGTGCTGGTGGTTGGGTTGTTAGTTCATACGGTTCAGTACACGGTTACCACGACGCAGGAAGTTTTTCGCTGCATCTTCAACCGAGGCACGGCCGTAGTCGAGGCGTTGCATCTCTTCACTAAATAGTTCCATCAACTGTGCGTTGTCGGTGTATGTGGTTGGCATGATCTTCTGTGGAAGCTCTTTTGCCTGCTCATAACCCAGGAACGACAAGCTGTTTGGATCGATGTGACCGCTCTCTTGCAGCGTAGACAGACCCGCGTGGCTCATTGGAATACCACGGGTCAGCCCCAGCGCTTCAATACCCACAGGATCGTTGAGCAGGAAGTTCACCAGTTTGGCCGCTGCATCTGGGTTTTTGGTGTTACGACCGATAGATAACATCATGGATGGGCGTGCCAACAGGCCTGCTTCCACGGCGTTTTCACTCATTGGGTAAGGACCTAACTCCAGTGACATTGGGGGTTGTAGGTTGTCGGCGTATTTCTCAACGGCGGTATCCCACATGTAAAGACCACCGAAACGACCGTCGATCCAAGGGCGCATTTCGTACAAGTTCCCTTTCCCGTAAGAGGCGAACTCTTTGGTTGATGGGAACACGTGGCTGTTGACTTGATCCACATACAGCTGGAAGAACTCCGTCATCTCTTTTTCGTTGAACGCCAGCAGGTTGGTGTCGTGATCGATAATGTCTCGGCCATGTTTTTGGATGTACAGCGAACGGTTCATCGCAAACACGTCACGGGCTTCAATCACCAGTGGGTAATAACCATTGCCCAAGTTCTGTTTGAAGGCTTGGCCTGCTTTCATCAGATCATCCCAAGTTTTTGGATAATCCACGCCTGCTTTCGCCCAAATGTCCTTGTTGTAGTAGAACACGCGTGACGTCATGCTCACCGGCAAACCGTTGATCTTGCTGTTGACGGTGGTCATGTTGATCGCTTGTTGCGGGAACTCGCTGAGCTGCAACGCATCTTTCTTCTGGGTCATGTCATAGAAGCCGCCGCCATCGCGAGAGAAGATAGGCAACCAGTTCCAGTTGGTCTGCATGACGTCTGGCTCAGTGTTCCCTGCGATTTGCGTGGTTAGGCGCGACAAGTGACCATCCCAACCGGTGTATTCCCCTTTCACGACGATGTCTGGGTATTTCTCATGGAATTTTTCCAGCGCTTGTAGGGTTGCTTGGTGGCGGGCGTTGCCACCCCACCAAGACATACGCAGTTCCGTTTGTGCGTAGGCACTGGCAGCCATACCACCTAGCGCAAGCGCAGTCAGCGTTGATAGCAGCGTTCGTTTCATGTTCATAGGGTTTAGCCTCCAAGCTAATTTATTTTTTTAGGGAGATGTTCTTTTCAGTTTCTTTATCGAAAATGTGTGCTTTGTTCATGTCCACCATGAAGCTCACACCGCGTTTCAATTCCATGTTGAGTTTCGCTTTCACATCGTCGATTGGCACACGCGCCGTGAACTCTTCTTTACCCACGCGGAAGTAAACAAACACTTCGTGGCCCATGTTTTCCATACGAATCACGTCACCGATGAGCGATTGCATGCCTTCTGGCACTTCGTCAGTCAGGTTCAGTGTGATGTTGTCTGGGCGAATGCCCAGCACGGTTTTGTTGTAACCGTGGGCTTTGATGTTCGCTGCTTTCTCTGCCGAGATGGTGAGGCGCTGGCCTTCGATCTGCACCGCCAATTCGCCGTCGATGTCTTCGAGTGTGACATCGCGTAGGTTCATTTCTGGTGCGCCGATGAAGCCGGCCACGAACATGTTGACCGGGTTGTTGTACAGCTCATCAGGGGTGTCAACTTGCATGATTTCACCCAGCTTCATGACACAGATGCGATCACCCATGGTCATGGCTTCGGTTTGGTCATGCGTGACGTAAACCGCCGTAGCGGGACGATTTTCCGCTTTCAGGTGCTTGTGCAGATCCGAAATGCGCACGCGCATGGAGGCACGAAGCTTAGCGTCGAGGTTCGAAAGCGGTTCGTCGAATAGGAATACATCCGGTTTTTTCACGATGGCGCGGCCCACGGCCACACGCTGTGCCTGACCACCAGACAACTGGCGAGGCAGACGCTCAAGCAGCTCTTCGATCTCTAGGATCTTGGCGGCTTCGTTCACACGTTGTTCAATTTCTTCTTTAGGCAGCTTTTGCAGCTTCAGACCAAACCCTAAGTTTTCACGCACGGTCATGTGCGGGTACAGGGCGTAGTTCTGGAACACCATCGCGATACCGCGATCTTTCGGTGGCAGGTTGTTCACCACTTTGTTGCCGATGGTGACTTCGCCACCGGTGATGTTTTCCAGACCAGCGAGCATGCGCAGTGTGGTCGATTTCGCACAGCCCGATGGGCCAACGATCACCAGGAATTCACCTTCGTTGATGGTCAGGTCGATGCCGTGTACGGCTTTGAATCCGTTGGAATAGACTTTTTCTAATTTGTTGAATTTCACTTCAGCCATTGTTTTAACTCCAAAACTTGTTTAATTCCAAAATCAGCCTTTAATGCCGCTGCTGGTCACGCCTTCAACGAAGTATTTTTGAGACATAAAGAAGACGATGATTGATGGGATGATGGCGATCGATGCCATGGCCAGAATCTCGTTCCATCGTGCGCCTTCAGTGACGTCGATAGACATTTTCAGAGCCAGTGCAATCGGGTACTTCTCTACGCTCGATACGTAGATCAGTGGGCCAAGGAAGTCGTTCACTGACCACATGAACTGGAACAGTGCAACTGAAATGATGGCCGGACGAATCACCGGAACCACGACGTACCACAACACTTGGAACGAGTTGCAGCCGTCAATCATTGCCGCTTCTTCCATGTCTGTTGGTACGCCACGTAGGAACTGCACCAACATGAAGACGAAGAAACCTTGCGTTGCAAATGCCAGTGGCAGGTACAGCGGTAAGTAGCTGTCTAGCAGACCCATCTCACGGAACATCAGGTACTGAGGAATCAGTAGGACTGACTGAGGTAACAAAATGGTGGCGATCAAAGTCGCGAACCAGAACTTTTTCCACGGAATATCAAAGCGGGCAAAAGCGTAGGCCACGATGGTTGAAGACACCACGGTAAAGAACACTTTTGGCAATACATACAAGAAGGTATTCATGATGTAGTGGCCGAAGGTGTATTCCGTACCGGTTTTCCAACCGTTGATAAAACCTTCCATGCTCCATTCGCTTGGAATGAGGCTCATGGAAGAGAAGATCTCGTGGTTGGGTTTCATTGCCGCAGAGAACATCCACAACAATGGGTAAAGCATCATAATGCCGACGCTGATCAGCACGACGTAACGGATCGTGGCGTTGATCTTCTCGCGGCGCAGTGTACGTTCGTTTTCAACGTTACTGGCGTTAACTTCATTCGCCCCGTTTTGGGCAGTGATGGTTGTAGACATGATTATTTGCCTCCCTTGTCACCGGAGTAGAACACCCAGTATTTTGAAGAACGGAACGTGATGGCGGTGAAAATCGCAACAACGATGAACAACGACCAAGCCAGCGCACTGCCGTAACCCATGTCGAAGAACTTAAACGCGGTTTCGTAGATGTAGAGTGAAATCAGGTACGTTGACTTCATTGGGCCACCACCGGTGACGACATACGGCGCGGTAAACTCTTGGAATGCCTGCGTGGTTTGCATGATGAAGTTGAAGAAAATCACTGGCGTAATCAGTGGCACGGTCACTTTCATGAACATCTGCCATTTGCTCGCACCGTCGATCATCGCGGCTTCATACTGAGATTGCGGTACGTTTTGCAACGCAGCCAAGAAGATCACCATCGCTGAACCGAACTGCCATGCACGCAATAACGTGATAGAGAACAGTGCGAATGCAGGTTCACCCAACCAGTTCACTGGATCAAAACCAATAAAGCCCAGCATGCCGTTCAAGACACCATCGATGGCAAACAAAGCGCGCCATAGAACAGCGATCGCGATACTGCTGCCGAGAATGGAAGGGATGTAGTAAGCGGTGCGGAAAAAGCCGATGCCTTTGAGCTTGAAGTTCAAAATAAAGGCAATAAATAACGCAAACGCCAGTTTGACTGGAATGGTCAAGAAAACGTACGCAAACGTCACGCTCATTGATTTCCAGAATAAATCATCCTCTGTGAGCATGTATCGATAGTTCTCAATGCCGACAAATTCAGGTGCGGTCATTAAGTCGTAATCGGTAAAGCTCATCAGAAATGACGAAACGAAAGGAAAGGCAGTAAACACAATCAACCCGATAATGTAGGGAGAGAGGTATGCCAATCCTAGCTTACGATTTTCATACATTTTCTTGTCCTCGTTAGTTTTATTCACCGAAAAGTAGAAAGCATCGCTCCGAAATCACTCCTCGGTTTCGGTTTTTATTTAACGCCGATAAAATTTTATTTGCCACATGACGTTTTGATAAATGTGATCGGATATTATTATTTTTAAATAAATTAAAATAAAAATGTGAAACAACGTTTTGTTTTGGTGCTGTCATCCTTTTAGATGTGATGTTTGTCGCGTTGTTTGATGGAGATGTGAGAGTTACTTATTTTTATCTATAACTTTTTGTTTTTTATAAGATTAACTTTCGGTCTAAATGGGAGGGATGGGTGTCGGTTTTGATTAAGCGAGTTGAGTGCACTATTGATAAATTTGTTTTTTGATTTAAATCAATATAATTATCATTTTTAAGATTTTGCCGATTTTATTTGTCAGGCTATTCTTACGTTTATTGTGATTCTAAAATTAAATAGATATTTATTTGAACTTAAAAATAAAACGTTATTTCAACTTTGATCACACATATTTGACTCTTTGGCCTTTGCGCAGTTTCATCGATCACACTTTGTCTATTTCTCACTTTTACAATGGAACAGGATTTATAAAATGAAACTCTAAATCCAACAAAACAAAACGGTGTTTCAAATTATGAAAGCTAAAATCCTTACCACTGCCGTCCTTCTTGCACTTACTTCTGCGGCAGCAAGTGCAGCCACCATTAACATTCGTCATGAGTTCTCGCCAGAGCACGGCGATCGCGCTAAGGCCCAACATCGCGACCGTATCGCAGTGAGCCATCGCTTTGACAACGGCATTGGCTTTGAAGTGGAAGCGAAATGGCGCTCCAACCAAAAAGCCAGTGATGAAAATGAGAAAGCATTTGATGAATTCGCAGGTAACGGCCAACAAGCAAACGTGAGCTACCGTTACCGCCTGTCTGACTCATTCACACTGACCCCGCAGTACAAATGGGAATCGAACGACAGCAAAATGGGTAACCAGTTCAACCTGACACTGGGCTACAAAATCAACAGCGACTGGAGCGCGTCATTCCGTCACCGTTACCACTACGAAACCAAACCAAACGTCGATGAAAGCTCACACTACAACCGCTGGACATTCGGCGCGGGCTACACCGGCTTTGATCTGTGGTCACTGGGTGCATCACTGGATTACACCTGGAAACAATCGTCAGACATCGTCTACAAAGATGACAGCCATGGCATCAGTGAAGTGAACTTCACAGCGGAATACCGCGGCCTTGAAAGTGGTTGGCGTCCATTCGGTGAGTTCGGTATGACGCCGTCTCGCAAAGATGATGCCGATGTTGATTCTTACCGCCCACGTTTCCGTGTCGGCATGAAGTACAACTTCTAACACATCGAATTAATCAAAACCTGTCCATAACTCCTCTGGCTCTAAGTGTTCACTCTGAGCCAGCTTTTTTTCTGCTAAAGGTGCTCTGATGAAAAAAACACCCATTGCATTATGCATCGCTTCTGCGCTGGCGCTGTCTGCCTGTTCGACGACTTCTGTTTCACCGGTTTCAAACCTCGATGGTAGCCAGGCAGTTTGGCAAGCGATCACATTTGGTCAGTCGACCGATTTGAACTTCGGTTCGACGATCTTGCCGGAAAAAGTGGGCTTGAACCACGTGGTGGCCAATGGCCAAGAGGTTCAGCCGGGGCCGGTTGCGTCTCAGTTCACCATTGAAAGCCGTGGCGGCAAAATTGCGAACTCGCATGAAGGCGGCACGTTCTATTACACCGAATTACCGACCGATGTGAACTTCACCTTGTCTGCGAACGTGACCATCGACCAACTGGGCCCTGAAACCGGATCAACGCCGAACCGCCAAGAAGGTGCAGGCCTGATGGTGCGCGATATTCTGGGTGAAGCGCGTTTGGATCCACAGCCGCAAGGTTTGGAAGAGTTTCCGGCGGCATCCAACATGGTGATGAACCTCGTGCGTGCGAACAAGAAAGAGCACAACGGGTTAGCCAACATCAATGCGTCTTACCGCGAAGGGATTTACCAACCGTGGGGTACTGCAGGCAACCGCATGACCCACAACGAATTTATCAAAGGCGTGCAGTTTGGCCCGGGTAAAACCTACCACATGACGCTCACGCGAACCGATGACGGCTATGTGGTGAGTTACGATGACGGCACCGTGAAGCAAACTCAGGAAGTGCGCGGCGCGAATGCCAACATCGTGCAGATGCAAGACGGCAAGCACCAATACGTGGGCTTCTTTGCTTCACGCAACGCCAAAATGACAGTCACCGACGTGGCACTGACTTTGTCAAATGCCAACACTGTGGATGCGCCGCGTTACCAAGCGCGCTTGGACAACCCAGTGTTGCAACAAGCTTCGGCGGATCAATCGGCGATCGACAACTACACCGTACAAGCGCGTGCCAACTACAGTGGCACCTTCAGCGTCACGCAAAATGGCCAGCTCTTGGCGGACAAACAAGCGGTATCAGCGGGTGAAATGTTTGGTTTCCCGACCACGCTGACGCAAGCTTCAACCCAATTCAATGTCACGTTTACCCCAATCGAAGGCCCGGATCTTCAGCCGCTCAGTTACCAGCAGAGCGTCGAGAAAGTCGCGGTGAACAACCCGATGGAAATTCGCGTGAATCCAAACGGCACGGATGGCCGCATGACGCTCGATGCTGCGGTGAAACTGCTGCCTCCGGGTGGCACGATTGTGCTGGAAGATGGTGATTACGCCGGTCTGACGCTGCCAGTCTCGGCCAGCGGCACACCAGAGGCGATGAAAACGCTGAAAACTGCGGGCGATCAGGTGCGTTTCGTGGGTGATTACCTTCACCAAGCCAACTACTGGAATGTGTCGAACATTGAAGTGTTTGGGGCGCGCACCATCGTGCATGGCAGCCACAACCACTTCTCCCACATGGTGACACATGGCGCGCCAGACACCGGCTTCCAAATCTCGTCGCCAGAGAAAATCGGCCGTGCGCTGTGGGCAAGCCACAACACAGTGACTGACAGTGAAAGCTTCAACAACATGGATAAGTCACAAATCAACGCCGATGGCTTTGCGGCCAAGATGCGTATTGGTGACGGCAACACCTTCATTCGCTGTGCGTCGCACCACAACATCGACGACGGCTGGGATCTGTTTAACAAAGTGGAAGACGGCGCGAACGGCGTGGTGACCATTTTGGATTCTGTGGCGTACATGAACGGTCAAACCATGGATGTCGAAGCGAAAGGCGGCACTCGCGGAAACGGCTTCAAACTGGGTGGCGAAGGTCTGCCGGTGGCGCACATCGTGAAGAACAGCTTGGCTTACCACAACAACATGGACGGGTTTACCGACAACTTTAACCCAGGCGCGTTGACGTTGGAAAACAACGTGGCGATCGACAACGTACGCTTTAACTACCTGTTCCGTAAGAGCCCTTACGAAAAAGCAGGCAAGCAAGGCACGTTTACGAACAACCAGTCTTACCGCTTCCATGTGACCAGCCAATACAGCGATGTGGTCAACGGTGACACCCTGAAAAACAACCGCTTTATTCGCGATGGCATCACGGTGGATGACCAAGGCAAGGCTGTGGATCTCTCACCGCTAGCAGAGCTGAAAGCGGCTGCGCTGCTAACGGAGACTGAATCGCATCCGGGTCATCAGCAAGTGGAACAGATTCGAAATATCTTAAACATGGACTAATCGTCCTTTTGGAGTGGCTTTCTGTCGGGAGCCACTCTTTTTTTTCGCTTGATTTTTCTTTTGGGTCTTCTGCTCGACGCGTGTTGAGCGGTGAGACACGTATCGCCGTACGTGACGGCGACAGGGACGACTATGAACGCCTTTTTTACGCACCGCAGTGTCGGATTCCAGCTCAAACTGATCATCATGCTCTGCTTGCTGATCGCCTTTAGCGCGATTGCAACACTGGTGTATCGCACCGCCTCTGACATCTTGCTCGACACCCGCTACGACGAGCAACGCTCCAAACTCGAAGCCGTCGCACAAACCATCGGCGGCCAATTCAATGCCTATGTCAACACCACGCATGTGCTCAGTTCAACGTTTGAAAACGGCTATCTGGCTGGGTATGAGATCAGCAATGACGTGATGGCGTTTGCCGGACAACCGATTCGTAACATCCACCTCTACGGGTTACCGCTGGTCAACAATACCGACATCGTGGATATGTTCACGCGCGATACCGGTGCATTTGTCACCCTCTACAGCGCTTCCAACGATCATTGGCTGAGTATCGCCAGTTCGATGCTCGCCAGTGACAATCGCCGACTGATTTTACAACCGCTTGATGCCAAGCATGCGGCCTATGCTGCGCTGCGCCAAGGCAAAGATTTTGTCGAACTCACGCCGGACAACGGGCGTGATTACATCAACTATTACTCGCCATTAAAGGACTCGCAGGGCGATGTCGCGGGGGTATTGAGTGTGGCGCTGCCGGTGGATCAAGCCACGGTCAGCATTCTGACGTCGCTCAAAGCCATTCATTGGGGCACGAGCGGTGAAACTTGGGTGGTGAATGGCGCGCGCGATCGGTTTGGCGAGTTTTTATTGGGCAGCGTGGATGCCCGCGCAGCTTCTCGTTCCATCGTGGCCTATCGCGATGCAAGTGGCGCGATGCCCTTTGCCAATTTGCGTGATGCGCCCCAAGGCCGCGTCAACTTTACCGTCGACGGCGTTCAGCATTATCGACTCTACACCACGGTGCCGGGCTGGAACTGGCTTGTTTTGGGCGGCACTCAGGTGGATGAAATTACCCAAAGTAGTCAGCAGTTACTCACGTTGATCGCCTTGATTTCTTTGCTGGTGGGCGCGCTGACCTATGTGGTGATGAGCGGCGTGATTCATCGCGTGTTGAAACCGCTGGGCCCATTGCGCGTCACGATGGCGAAAATGGCGCAAGGCGAAGTGAGTCTTCATTTGGCGGCGCCCAGTGGCACGTCTCATAACGAAATGGTGTTACTCACTCAAGGGGCCGGGCAGATGGCCCAAGCGCTGAACCAATTGGTGGCGCAGATTCGTGAGACCAGCCAGCGCATCACCGCGCAATCGGTCAGTGTCGCGCGCGACGCGCACACCAATCTGACGCAATCGGAAAGCCAGCAACAGCAGATTGAACAAGTGGTGGCGGCCATTGAACAGATGGCGACCTCCGCCCGCGATTCTGCCCAGCAGATCGACGTGATCGCCGACAATGTTCAGCATGCCAACCGCGATACGCAGCAGGGGCTGGCGGTGGTCGCGACGGTGGGCACGCACGTTGACGAACTGTTGGCGCAATTGACGCGCTCGACCGAGGCGATTCGCCAAGTGGACGAGAACAGCGAGCGGATTCAACAGTTAACCCAAATGATTGATGACATTGCCGAGCAGACCAACTTGTTGGCGCTGAATGCGGCGATTGAAGCCGCGCGCGCCGGTGAGCAGGGGCGCGGCTTTGCGGTCGTGGCCGATGAAGTCCGCACGTTGGCGCATCGCACCCAAAGCTCGGTGCAAAACGTGGTCACCATCATTGATGAATTACGCCGCTCCACGGCGAGTGCTGTGACGCTCACCGAGCAGAGCCAGCGCAAAGTGAGCGAAGTGCAAACGCACTCGGCGCAGGCCGGAACCGCGCTACAGGCGATTGCGTCGCAAGTGGCGTCCATCGCCCAGCAATCGGAGGCCATTGCGGCTGCGGTGGAAGAGCAAGCGCAGGTGTCATCGCAGGTGGCTGACAACGCCAGCCAGATCAGCGAACTCAATGCATTGGGGCGCAGCAGCACGGAGCAAACCGCGCAAAGTGCCGAGCGTTTGCAGCAGGATGCCAGCGCGCTGGAAGCGCAAGTGGCCTATTTCCATTGATGGCTTTGCGCCGATGGAGGCACCTGCATCGTTTTTGATTTCTGTACCACCGCCCAGGTCGGTGTTGTTTGTGAATTTCAACGCCTGTTGGGCGTATCATTCAAATGAAAGGAAGAGAACCATGAATCGTATCAGTCGGTTAGCTATTGGGATTTCGTCGCTGATGTGTGGCAGCGCCAGTGCCGCTATCCCTTTGTATGACGTGGTGGTGGCGAAAGATGGCAGTGGCGACTTCACGTCGGTCCAACAAGCCATTGACGCGGCCCCGCAGAATAATCAGCAATACGTCATCTACATTCGCAAAGGCATTTACCCCGAGCGACTCAATATCACGCGGAACAACCTCTATTTGATCGGCGAAGATCGGGATCGCACCATCATCACCGCATCGTTTGCCAATGGCACGCTCGATGCCAATGGCGTGCGAACGGGCACCGCGGGCAGCCGCACGGTGTACGTCAATGCCCTCGATTTTAAAGCGCGCACGGTCACGATTGAAAATGGCTTTGATTTCAACGCGAACCAAGCCAAAGACGCCAACGACCCCACCAAGTTACGCGACACACAAGCCGTGGCGTTGATGGTGGCGCAAAAAGCAGATCGCGCCCAATTTAAAGATGTGAATCTGGTCGGCTATCAAGACACGCTCTATTTGCGCGGGGGACGCAGCGTGTTTGAAGAATCCGTGATTAGCGGTAACGTCGATTTTATTTTTGGCCACGGCACCGGGTTGTTTAAGTCCACCGAGCTGGTGGCGCGCAACCGCTTTGACGTTGCGCCGGGCACGCCGTATGGCTACATCACCGCGCCGTCCACCAACATTGAGCAACCCTTTGGCTTGGTATTTAAAGATTGCCGTTTGACCAAGGAAGAGGGCGTGCCAGCAGACAGCTACGGTTTAGGGCGTCCTTGGCACCCCACCACCACGTTTGCTGATGGCCGTTACGCGGATCCGAACGCCATTGGTCATGCGGCGTTTATTGATTGCGACATGGACGACCACATTTACGGCTGGGACAAGATGAGCGGTCGCGATATCGATCAACAAACCATCTGGTTCTATCCGCAAGATTCCCGTTTCTGGGAATATGAAAGCCGAGGCCCGGGCGCGGCGTTGGGTGAACAACGCCCACAACTGAAAACGGCGGCACTGAGTCAATACAGCGACGACAAAGTGCTCTCGGGCTGGCAAGCGGATCTGTCGCTGGGGCAAAACAGTGAGTTACACGGCGAAGTGCTACACAACCTGATGCGCTTCCCTGCACAGGTAACCGTGCGTGACAGCGCGGGCAAGCAGCGCCAAACACAAACCGATGCCAAAGGGCGATACCAACTGTCGATTGCGGGCATGACGGGACCGCTGCTGGTCAGTGCCGATGATCGCAGTGGGTCATCGTGCTTGCACAGCGACCAAGTGCGTTCGGTGTGTGCAACGGCGTTGGTGGTGGATTTGAATAACAATGCTGTCTCGACCGGTAACATCAACCCTTTCAGTGATTTACAAGTCTCCAATCTGGCGACGCGAGAAGGCATCGACGGCCCGCAGCATCTGCTGGAACTCGAACGCCTGCCCGCGTTCTCTCGTCAAATCTGGCTTGAGACCAACCAGCAATTTCGTCAGTTGAACGGCGGGCAAGACGCCCTGAATTCCCCCGTGTCGTATGCGCCTACCCTGCATCCACAGATGAAAGCGCTGGCGGACAACGTCGTGCACAACCGCGGCTACAACAGCCGTACGGGGCTGGCGAATCAAGTGGCGTTAACCGACGCTGCATTTCAGCCGATCATCAACCTCAATGCGGTGTCGCAGTATTTGGTGACCGCCGATCAGCTCGCCATGCAGCGTCAGCGCGTTCAAAACGCCGAAACGCGCCTGTTTATTGTTGGGGATTCCACCGCCTCGAATTACGAGCCGGATGTGTTTCCGCGCATGGGATGGGGCCAAGCGTTGGCGGAAAAATTGAGTGACATGCCAAATTTGGCGGTGGTGAATGCGGCGCGCTCTGGGCGCAGCTCGCGTGATTTCATCAACGGCCTGTGGTTAAGCCATCTTGAACCGATGGTGAAAGCGGGCGATTACCTGTTTATTCAGTTTGGTCACAACGATTCGAAGTGTAATCGCGCTGCCAGCGGTCGCGGTGAGGTCGATGTCCTCAATTTGTGTACTTATCCCAACGATACCAATGGTCAGGTGCAGTTTCCGCAAGGCGAAGAGGCTTTGTCGTTCCAACGCTCTTTAGAGCGCTACATTGAGTTTGCGCTGGAACACAACATGCAGCCGGTACTGCTCACTTCTGTGCCGCGTGTGCGTAACGACAGCAATCGTCCCGAGTTACCGCTGACGACGCAGCAGCATGTGACGCGCCAAAACAGCCAACATGGCTTTGAGTTTGTGGGCAGTTACTATCAAACCGTGCTTGATACCGCGCGCTTGCATCAGGTGCCTGTGCTCGATATTCAACAACGAATGATTGAAGCGACAAACCAACAAGGCGATTGGCGTCACCTGTGGTTGGCGGTCGACCCGAACGATTACCCGTATTACCAAGGGCGTACCGGCAGCCTCGATAAGCCCGATACCACGCACTTCCAGCAAGCGGGCGCGCAATTGGTCGCGGAGCTGGTATGGGATGAAATGCGCGCTCAAATCGCCTCGTTCACTGAGAACATCTAAATCGTTGTATCAGCTCAATCGCTGCACCAGTTAGATCGCAGCATCAAATAGTGTCGGGGCTTTGGCCCCGATTTTTTTACCCGTTCGACAGATAAAAAAAAAGCCCATACCGAAGTATGGGCAAACACCTATGCATTCTGACCGCAAACTGGCAGGCATGGATTTCTACCAGTTCGCGAGCAGTCTTGGGCTGCAGGAGTAAAATCAAGGTCGAGATGATGGTCTCGAAAGGATCGGTAAGGATTAAGCGATGATACCGGCGACTTCTTTGACCAGCGCCGCCAGTTCGTCCCATTTTTCGTTGTCGATGAGATCGTTCGGTACCATCCACGTGCCACCACAGGCCAGTACGGCTGGGATCGCAAGGTAATTTTTCACGTTGTTTGGATTCACGCCGCCTGTTGGCATGAAGTTCACTGGGTAAACCGCCGTCAGGGCTTTAAGCATCGCCACGCCGCCTGATGGTTCTGCTGGGAAGAATTTCACTGTTTTCAGGCCCAGTTCCATCGCTTGTTCAACCAAGCTTGGGTTGTTCACGCCAGGGACGATTGCCACGCCACGTTGCTGACAGTATTTCACGGTCGTTGGGTTCAAACCTGGGCTGACGATGAAGTCCACGCCTGCGTCGATCGCTTGATCAACTTGCGCCGTGGTCAGCACGGTGCCTGCGCCAATCAGCATTTCTGGGAACGCTTCGCGCATGTTTTTCATGGCTTGTGCTGCTTGCTCAGTACGGAATGTCACTTCAGCGCATGGCAGGCCGTTTTCAACTAGCACTTGGGCCAGTTTGACGGCTTTGTTTGCATCTTGAATTGCAATCACGGGAACGACTTTGATGTCGCTCAGTTGCTCGTTAAGAGTTTTCATGTGTTCTTCCTTAAATGAGAGGCATAGCATCGCGCGGGATAATGGCCCCACGATGTTGAATGACGGTGCCTGCCAACGTGTGGCCAGCTACCGCAGAGTCGACAGTGCTGCCGCCTGTCAGACGTTTTGCCAGATAACCGGCACTGAATGAGTCGCCCGCTGCGGTGGTATCCACCACGTTGCTGACTTTCACCGCAGGGACGGCGATGAAATCATTGGGGGTCACAACATAGCACTCTTGCGCGCCACGTTTCACGACAATTTCTTTCACGCCGAACGCTTGCGTGCGTTCAATCGCTTGCTGTTCTTCGCTGTCGCCGTATAGCATCACTTCGTCGTCAAATGTCAGGAAAGCGATGTCGGTTAAACGCAGAATGCTGGCGTACATGTCACGTGCTGCATCGAGCGATTCCCACAAGGCTGGGCGGAAGTTGTTATCAAAGGCGACTTTCACCCCATCTTTGCGGCAGAGCGTCAGCAGTTCAACCAATTTTTCGCGGCAATCGGTCGGCAGAATCGCCAAGCTGATGCCACTCAGGTAAATCACTTGGTTCTGGCTCAGCGCGGCTGCAAAGCTTTCCACGGAACCGTCACGCAGCCAGTATTTCGCTGCAGAATCGTTACGCCAGTAGAAGAAGCTGCGTTCACCATCGGGTGCGGTTTCAATCGCGTAAATGCCGGGCAGCTTGTTGTCTGAGATCTGCACCAAGTCGGTATTGAGACCTTCTTGCTGCCAATTGGCCAACATCTCTTTGCTGAACGGATCTTTACCCAGCCCAGTGACGTAAGCGGTTGTGACGCCATGTTGTTGCGTTAAGCGAGACAGGTACAGCGCTGTGTTCAGCGTGTCGCCACCAAAACTTTGCTTGAGTTGATCGTCGGTTTTTTGCAATTCAACCATGCACTCGCCGATAACCGCGACTCGATTCACCTTCATTGGGGTACTCCTCAAAATAATCTGGCGCCATTATGGCAATAAACAAAGACTGAAACAATAAAATTAAAACGATGGTTCATTTAAATTGTGAGTTCAGTCTTTGTTTGCGATTATTCATCGAAGAAAAACCGTTTGAAGGTCGTTTAACGAAATTCAGTGGGGGTTTTGTTGGTGAATCGCTTGAATTTGGTGCTGAAGTAGTTGCTGTCTTTATACCCAACTTGGAATGCAATGTCCGTGACCGAAAGGTCAGAATAGTGCAGCAAGTTCATGGCGTGGTTAATGCGCACGCGATGCACATAGTTGTTGAATGACAAGTTGGTGACTTGTTTGATCCGGCGGCTGAGCGTGCGCGAGGAGATCTCAAATTGATCGGAGATATCGCCCACGTTGAACTCTTCCGCGTAGTTGTTTTGGATCCAATCGATGATCTTCAAAATGCTGTTGTCGGACGCATTGTTGCTTTGCGAAGTGAGGCGTCCGCGAGAAATTTCGACCACCAATTGTTGAAACAGCGCTTCGGTCATCAGGCGAGATTCCACCGAATGCAGGCTGGATTCGTGCTCGATCTGCGCCATCAAGGTGCACACTTTTTTCATGGTTTCGGTACTGATGTACCAACTTTGCTGCGCATCGCTCTCTTTCGGGAGCACGCTTTTCAGCAGGGGAGAATAAGCCAGTTTGTTTTTTTGAAATAAAATATTGGTGAGATGCAGATTGTCCGATTGCTCGAACAAGTGGCGATCTTTGGGTGAAATATAACAAATATAGTTTTGAGCCAAGTTAATCGGGACGTCGTTAAGAATATGCTGACCCGCACCTTTGGTGACGATCATCAGCTCATGAAAGTCATGGCTGTGCTCGGGAAAATCTTCCTGAGGCGCACGCACCTCGGTGCAAATAGTCGCATCTGAATTATTGAAGAAATCATTACAATTTAATTGAAACATAATTTCATTTTCCTTTCTATGCGAAGTAGAAAGTAATGAAAATGCGCATCAAACTCAAGTGAGCGGGATCATAGATATGCCGTTCAATTCGGCCAAGTTTGATAAACGTGATCGGCTTATATGTTTCGCGCCCGTTGAGGTCGGGGGAGGCAACGGGCGCGCATGGGATCAGAGGTTAAACGTCACTTTCAGGTCGTGCATTTGCGCTTCACTGACGCCTTCTGGCACAAAGCCACTGGCCAGACATTTGAGGAACAGCTTCGCGCCTTTATTGGCCACGTCGATGTAATCGAAAGCCGTTAGCGCATCACGTCCGGTTGCCACGGCGCCGTGTTTTTCCCACACCGCCACATCAAACGTGGCCAGTTTGTCACGTGTGCCATCGGCCATTTGTTTGCTGCCGGGCATGCAGTACGGCACGATGCCAATGCCTCTTGGGACGAAGGCGCGAACCTCCGGCAACATTTGCCAGCAAGCGTGCGTGTACGCGAGTTCATTGTGGGCGTAGTCGGCGTGGTGCGACAGCACAATCAGCTCCAGCGGGTGCGTGTGCACCACGCAGCGATCAGGTGAGCCGGCACGCTGTTTGGCCAGAATGATCTCGACGTGCGAAATGAATTCGCTGGTTGGCGCGAAGTTTGGATTGCCGCGGCCACCCCACAGCAGGTGATAGCCTTTCGCTTCATCATCGATGCGCAGCACGCAACCGGCTAATTCTGGGTCACGCAGTTCGCGAATGCGCTCGCCGGTGCCTTTGACGTAGAAGATGTGGCCGGCCGCTTCAAGCGGGAACACATCATCGCCCACCATGGTCAGCGAGCAGTGTGGAAAGTCGTTGAGGTTGGCTGGTACCGGGCCAAAGATTTCGGTGATGTCGACCGAAATGTTGCCGCCGTTGCGCTCTGCCCATTCGCGTTGCCACAAATATTCGGCCACTTCGGAGACTTTGCTGATTTCACGCAGCACCGCTGCGTTAAGGGTAAGT
Source organism: Vibrio sp. Vf1514 (assembly GCF_052076135.1). Classification (NCBI taxonomy): domain Bacteria; kingdom Pseudomonadati; phylum Pseudomonadota; class Gammaproteobacteria; order Vibrionales; family Vibrionaceae; genus Vibrio; species Vibrio sp. Vf1514. The sequence continues at coordinate 281,155 of NZ_CP197268.1, forward strand.
GTGTGCATTTTCTCGTTCCTGAATCGTTGCTTATGCCAAATAGAACATGTCGGTTAATGGGGTCGATTGTGGTGAGCTGTCGTCGTTCACTTCCATCAGCTCTGCCATAAACGACCACCAACGTTGGCAGACTTCGGTGTTTGCAATGGTTTGCCAGCGCGCTTGCGACTCGACTTCGACATACCCGAACAACTGCAAGGTGTCGGGATGAAGGAAAATCGAATAGTTGTGGGCGCCGTGGGCTTTCAGGGTTTGCGCCAACTCCGGCCACAGTTCGTCGTGACGTTGTTGGTACTGCGCCTCAAAGCCCGGCTTTAACTGCATCACAAAGGCCAATCGAGTATGTGATGGGTTCATCATGCGTCCTTAGTCGCGGCCTTGAAGCACAGTCGTTTCGTAATGTTTCACTTGGTTGAGCCAATCTGCGCCCACCGGCACATCGTTGATCAAGCAGTAGTAATCCCACACCGCCGCCCACTGGCTTGAGCGAGATTCTTCCATCAGCGCCAAACGTGAGGTGAAGTCGCGTTGATCTTCGGCTTGCTTGAGCTGTGCATGCGGCTCCAACAGGGCTTTCAACAGCGCTTTACGCATGTTGCGTGTGCCAATTACCCAAGCGGCGATGCGGTTGATGGAGGCATCAAAGAAATCGAGGCCGATGTTGACGCGATCCAGCATTTGATGACGCACGATCTCATTGGCGATGGCTTGTGTTTCATCATCCAGCAGCACCACGTGGTCACTGTCCCAACGAATCGGACGGCTGACGTGCAGCAGGAACTCATTCACGTACAGAGAACATGCGCTGATCTTGTCGCTGATCACTTCGGTTGGGTGGAAGTGGCCGGCATCCAGACACAGCAGGATGTTACGTGTCGCCGCGTAGCCCATGTAGAACTCGTTGCTGCCGACGGTGTAGGCTTCGGTGCCAATGCCAAACAGCTTGCTCTCAACGGCGTCTTTGTGGAAACGAGTGTCGATTGGCTCGGCGATGATTTCATCCAGCGATTCCATCAGGCGTTTGCGTGGACCAAGGCGGTCAAATGGCAAGTCCTTCATGCCATCTGGAACCCAAATGTTCATCACCGATGGGGTGCCCAGCTCTTTGCCGAAGTATTCCGACACGCGACGGCTGGCTTTACAGTGATCAATCCAGAACTGACGAATGGCCGCGTCAGGATGCGACAGCGTCATGCCATCTTCGCTCAATGGGTGAGAGAAGCACGACGGGTTAAAGTCGAGGCCCGTTTGGGTTTGTTTCGCCCATTCCACCCAGTTCGCGAAGTGTTTGGGTTCGATTTTATCGCGCGACACTGGCTGCTCGGCTTCCAGGTAGATGGCGTGCAAGTTCAGGCGTTTTTTACCCGGGATCAGGCGAAATGCCATGTCCAGATCTTGACGCAGCTCTTGCGGCGTTCTGGCGCGGCCAAGGTAGTTGCCGGTTGCTTGAATGCCGCCGCTCAGGGCTTGCTCTGGGTTTTCAAATCCACGGACGTCGTCGCCTTGCCAGCAATGCACGGAAATCGCGATGTCGTTGAGTTGTGCCAGCACGGCCTCGGTGTCGATCCCTTGGTGAGCAAATTGAGTCTTCGCCAATTGGTAAGCGTCATGGATATGTTGAAAGTCTGACATAGTGAAATTCCTAGTAAGTTAATTGCTGAAAGCGCGCGTAAATTTGAGCCATGCCTTTGATTGGCTTTGGCTGGTACTCGTGACAGGTGAAAGAGCGGCGAACGAGGGCGCGTCCTTCTTCGACATGAGCCAAGTCACCATGAGCAATAAGCTGCCCGATCAGATTTCCGATGGCGGATGCTTCAGCCGGGCCTGCGGAAACTGGGGTTTGACATACGTCTGCTGTCAGTTGATTAAGAAACGTGTTGTTGGAACCGCCGCCCACGACCTGAATATGCGTTAACGGGTGTGGGGCCACGCGGTTGAGTTCTTGGAAAACATTGAGGTATTGCAGCGCCAAACTGTCGTAAATGCAGCGAACAATGGCCGCCAGATCCGGCGGTGTGCCCTGACCGGTTTGTTGGCAGAACGCGATGATTTCCGCCTGCATGTCCTCTGGGTTGAGGAAACGAGCATCGTCTGGGTTAATCAGGTACGCAAATGGCGTCGATGCAGCGGCCAGCGTGGCCAGTTCGGCGAAGCTGTAGCTTGGGTTTTGGCGCTGAACGTTTTGAACCAGCCAAAGTCCCATGATGTTCTTCAAAATGCGGTAACGCCCTTCCGCGCCACCTTCGTTGGTGATGTTGGCTTCACGAGTAAAGGTGTTGATGACCGGGCTGTGATGCTCAAAGCCCATCAAAGACCATGTGCCTGAACACAGATACGCGCTGTGGCTGTCTAGCAGCGGCGCGCCAATAACGGCCGAGGCAGTGTCATGGCTGGCAACGGAAACCACTGGAATCGCGTGGTCGCGTACGGTGTACTCGCCGATGACTTGGAACGGTTGCTCGGTTGGGCGAATCCAGTTGCGGTCGATGTTGCAGCATTCAAGCAGCAATGGGCTCCATTGCTGCTGCGCCGCGTTGAGCAGTTGCGTGGTTGATGCGTTGCTGTACTCGAAATGCATGTTGCCAGTCAGGCGGTAGTTGAGGTAATCCGGGATCATCAGCAAGCTGGCGATCGCGTCGCGCTCAGGGCCTTGCAGGCGTTTGTCGACGCTCAATTGGAATAGGGTATTGAACGACAGGAACTGAATACCCGTTTCGGCATACAACTGCTCTTTGGTGAGCGTGTGGGCGAAAAAGTCATTCATGGCATCGCTGGTGCGCGGGTCGCGGTACGACACGGCTTCACCAATGCGTTCGCCTTGGTTGTCGAGTAACACGTAATCGACGCCCCACGTGTCAATGGCCAGTGAATCTGGCACTTGTCCGCCAGCGACCAGTTGGTCGACGCCGTATTGAATTTGGCCGAGCAGTTCGTCGAGGTTCCAACACACCTGCTGGTCGCGTTCAACCAATGTGTTGTTGAAGCGGTGGACTTCGGTCAGTGTGAGCTGCTCAGCGGTGTACTCACCCGCCATCAATCGGCCACTGGATGCGCCGATGTCGACGGCGATAAATAGCTTTGCCATAAATGGCTCCTATCCGTTTCGTATAGGCAAATTATCGGGAAATCGCAGCGGTGAAGACTTAAAAAAACCGCACCCAGACACGCTTGTCTGTCCGTTTTTTCTTAGTGGCGGTGAGTGATATCACACTTAGAGAAACTCAGGTGTGGCGGGGATTTCGCATAAAAAAAGCCCCACCGAAGTGGGGCAAAGCGCGTATCGAGGTTGAACGCAATTTTACAAATAAGTACGGAGGTATTCAGACAAGCAGAGGATGGCCATCGCTTGTCCGTAAGGCATTGATGTCAGTGGGATCTCACGGTAGTAATCGAGGTCAGATCCCATCGCGGTACCGAACGAGACGTTGATCAATTCACCCGCATCGTTGATGTAGTCGCTGATCAGCGCATCGACCGCTTTGTGCGCCATGTCGGCGTATTTCGCATCGATGTAGCGCATGCGTACGGCCTTCAAAATACCGTAGGCAAATCCAGCAGTGGCTGATGCTTCAACGTACGAGTTGCTGTCGTCGAGTAGGGTGTTCCACAAACCGCCTGGCTGTTGGTATTGGGCCAGCGCTTCCACTTGACGATTCAGAATGTGAATCAGGTGGCGGCGGTACGCATCGTGCTCTGGCAGGTTCAGCAGCTCTAGGAAATCAGGAATGACGATCGTCACCCAACTGTTGCCACGTGCCCAACGTGCGTTGGCAAAGTTGTGGTTGCCTTCAAATGTCCAGCCGTGGAACCACACGCCTGTTTCGCGATCGGTCAGGTATTGAATGTGCGTTAGGAACTGGTATTTCGCTTCTTCCACGTACTCTGGGCGATCCAGCAGCAGGCCGATTTTCGTCAGCGGCATCACGCTCATCATCAGCGTGTCATCCCACATTTGCTCTGGGTTTTCGCTGTTGTAGACGATGTGCTGAATACCACCACTTTGGGTGCGCGGCATCTGGTACATCACGTAATCAGCCCATGTTTCCAAGTAAGGAATCAGGGATTGGTCGCCCGTCTCTTCGTAGCGGTACGCCAGCGTTAGGAACGGACACACGGTGTTCACGTTCTTGGTTGCTTGCTCTTCAGCGAAGCGGTCTTCAAACCACTCGTCGATGATGTTTAGCACGTTCAGGTCGTTGGTTTGCTGGTAGTACTTGTACATGCCGTACAGGCCGATGCCATGTGTCCATTCCCAGCCTGCCCAGCCTTTGGTATCAATGGTGCGACCGTCATCCAAGTGCAGCAGAAATTCGCCCGTGTGGTCCTGAATGTTGATCAGGTTATCAATCAAGTTTGTAATTTTATCCACGACAACATGGCGAGGATGAGTGCGCTCTACGCGGCGCAATAGTGAGCTGTGTTTTACTGGAAAAACTTTCATGTTAAATCCTCAAATTCAATTACATGACGCCAAGCAGTTTTGGCAAAAACAGTGTCAGTTGCGGTATGTAGGTGATGAGTAACAGTACGGCGACAATGGACACGTAAAACGGGATCAGGGGTTTAATCAGATTCTCGACCTTCACTTGACCCACGCTGGCACCGACGTACAAGCCGCTCCCCACAGGAGGCGTGATGGTGCCAATCGCCAGGTTGTAAACCATTAGGATGCCGAAGTGGACTGGGTCAACGCCGATCTTTTGCACGATAGGCAGCAGAATCGGGGTGAAAATCAGAATCGCAGGGCCGATGTCCATGAAGGCGCCAACCACCAACAAGAACAGCGTCACGACCAACAGAATCATGGCTGGGTTGTCAGAGATCCCCAGAATCATCTGGCTGAGCGCGGCAGGGATACCGGTCATGGCCATCGCGAACGACATCGCCGAGGAGGTCGCCAGCAAGAACATGATGATGCCGGTCATGACAAACGTTTGGGTCAGCACTTTCGGCATGTCTTTGAGGGTCAGCGTTTTGTACAGGCCCAGTGTCAGGTACACGGTGTAGATGACCGCCACGGCCGAGGCTTCAATCGCAGTAAAGATGCCTTTGACAATACCGCCCACGATGATCACCACCAACAGCAAGCTTGGCAGCGCATCACGCGTTACTTTCCAAGCCACGCCTTTTTGTAGTGAGAAGAAGTTGGTGTAGTTGTTTCGTTTCGCCACGATGTAGGTGACGATCATGCATCCGATGCCCCAAAGGCTACCTGCGACCAAACCGCCCGCAAACAGCGCTGCGATGGAGGTGCCGCCACTGGCCAGCGCATACAGAATGAACGCCGTGGTCGGTGGAATCAGCATGCCGGTCGGCGCCGACGCGATGTTTACCGCAGACGCAAAGTTACGGTTGTATCCTTCTTTGGCCGACATTGGGATCATCACGCCGCCAATCGAGGTCGACGCGGCAATCGCTGAGCCAGACACCGCACCAAACATCATGTTCCCGGCGATGTTGGTGTACGACAGTGAGCCCGGAATGCGACCGGTAAACAACTTCGCAAAGTTCACCAGACGGGTCGCGATGCCACCGTTGTTCATGATCACGCCCGAAAGAATGAAGAACGGGACGGCGAGCAGGGCAAAACTATCCAAACTCGAGAAGACTTTTTGCGCCGTGGTAAACATCGAAATATCAAATGGCAGCACCAACATGATGGTGGCGCTCGACGCCAGCACGATACACAGACCGATAGGGGTGCCTAGGACAAGTAGGACGACAAATATACCAACCAGCATACTGGCTGCAATGATGGGATCAATCATGCTGACCTCCGGCAAGTTTTTGGTTTAGATCGTGATGTTCATCGTGCGCGTGACTGTGTTGCGGTTTACGCACCAAATCGATGATGTTCAACACGCTGTAGACGATGGTGAGCACCCCTGCGATTGGCAGCGCGTAATACACTTTGCCCATCGGCAGTTGCAGCACCGGCGAAATCTGTTGCATCGCGTTGGAGGAGACTTTCCAGCCGCCGATGATCAGCACGTAGATGGAGAACAGAATAAACACCACTTGAATGATGATGTGCCACGAGCTGCGCAGTTGCGGCGGGCATTTGTCAAGAAACAGCGTTAGGGCGATGTGTTCACGTTTGCCGGACACATAGGCCAGACCAATCAGCGACAGCCACACCAGCGCAAAGCGCAGGAACTCTTCTGAAAATGTGCTGGGTGCGTTGAAGATATAACGGCTGATCACCTGCCAACAGGCAACCAAGACCATCACAATCATCAGTCCGCAGCCAAATACTTCTATGGTTCTATCCAACCAGAGTCGAATGTTACGCATGTAGACCTCACAGAAGGTAGAGAGCGTACTCTCTGCCTGTTATTCGTTAGTTAGTTGGTTGATTTGCTGATACAAGGCATAGATTTGCGGCTTGTTTTTCAGCTTGTCGTAAATGGGTTGAACGGCGGCTTTAAAGGGCGCGAGTTCGACCGTATTGAACTGCACGCCAAATTGCGTTTGTGCCAGTTCACGGGTTTTTTCCATTTCGACTTTCCACGCTTGTTTTTCCACTTCGACCGATTCTGTGATGGCCTCTTTTAGGGCCACCAGTTGGTCGGGCGTGAGCTTGCGTTTGGTCAACGTACTCATGATCACGATGTCAGGAATGCGTGTGTGCATGTCGTAACTGTAGAATTTGGCCACTTCACCGTGGCGGGCGATGGTCAGCGCGAATTCGTTGTTTTCTGCGCCGTCAATGATGCCTTGTTGCAGTGAGGTATAGACTTCTGCCTGACCCATGGCGATTGGCGATGCGCCCAGCAGTTTCATGGTTTCAATCGAGGTTTCACTTTGCATCACGCGAATCTTTTTGCCGCGTAGATCCGCCACCGTATTGATTGGGCCGCGCGTCATGTAGAAGCTGCGTGCGCCGGAGTCATACCAACCGACACCGGCAAAGCCTTGTGATTCCGTCGAGCGGTACACTTGGCCCATGATGTCTGGGTTGTCCATGACTTGGTAAAAACGCTCTTCGCTTTCAAACAGGTAAGGGAGGGAAAAGACACCATAAAGGGGTGAAAAGCTTTCAAGTAGACCCGAGGAGACTTTGGTGAGGTCGATGGCGCCGACTTGCGTCATCTCGACCAGTTCACGTTCCCCGCCTAACTGGCCATCGGGGAAAAACTGCACTATGACGCTGCCATTGGTTTTTTCTTCGACGGCTTTGCCAATGTAGTGCAAAGCTTCTTTAACGGGTTGACTGTTTTCTGCGTACGCCAGACGTAAGATCGTGGTGGCATAAGCGGACTGCGAAAAGGGTACCATGATGGCCGAAGCCAATAACCACTTTAAAGCGCTGTGAGGTTTGGACATAAATCCTCCATACACTTGCGTGTGATGTTCCTTGTTATTGAGTAATGACGTCTGTCAGTAGCAGCGTCTGAGTGTTCTTGTAGGGCAGGGATATCTTGGCAGTTTGGCCACTCAGGCACCTTTAAAAATGCGCCAACTTCGTTCAAGAAACGTCGCTTTAATCGTGGAGAGTACGCAGAAAATCACAGTTTTAAGGATTGCATGGCGAAGGTGGGAATTCGGCGCCAATCCATGAATGTGCGCCGAATCAAACCGTTAAGAAAACTGGCTTTGTAACCAACTATCAAGCAGTTGTGGCCAATGCTGCGCGGGGAGTTGCTGCGCGCCGCGTACGCCGAACCCGTGACCGCCGCGTTCAAAAAGATGCAGCTCGGTGGGCACGCGATGCGACTTCAAGGCGTGCCAAAACACCACGCTATTTTCAACCTTGACCGCGGCGTCATCGCTGGCATGCAGTAAAAAGCAGGGGGGCGTGTCGCTGCGCACTTGGGTGTGCAGCGAGTAGTGCTGGCGCGTCTCAGGATTCGGATGTTCGCCCATCAGCTCATGACGTGAACCGGGGTGACCGATGTCATCGTCCATGCTGATCACCGGATACATCAAGGCGGCAAAATCGGGGCGCGCGCTGAACTCATCTGCGGCGTCTTGCGCGGGGTAGACGTTTTGGGTGTGATGGACCGCCAAGGTGCCCGCTGCGTGGCCGCCGGCCGAAAACCCGACGATGCCGACATGGCGCAATCCCCAGCGATCTGCGTGGGCGCGAATGAGCCGAATGGCGCGCTGCGCATCTGCCAGCGGCGCGTGAACACCTTCGGCATGTCCATCGCCCGGCATTCGGTAGGTCATGGCAAACACGGTGTAGCCTTTCTCGCTCATTGCCACCGCGGTGTCCATGCCTTCTTTATCGAACGCCACACGCTGGTAACTGCCGCCGGGCATCACCAACAAGCCAATACCGTTAGATTGCTGCGGTGTGACCACCACCATCTCTGGCATCACAATTTGAGAGACTTCGCGATCGCGAATCACGTCATCGCTGCTGCGCTCGCTAAAGCGCGGTGAAAGCGGCGGCGCCGCGTGAACCGATGGCCACAGCGCCATGACATCGTGGTCGGGAAACCACTGCGTCAGCGAGGTAAATGAAAAATCAGACATATCCAATCCTTGCCGTGTTGAAAGATGATTGATTGTGCCACGAATGGCATAAAAAAAAGCCAGCGAAATCGCTGGCTTTTTGCTTAGTTCCCGATAAATGAGTCAATCAGTGCTTAGTCCAGCAGAGATTGAACGTATTCTGCGATTTCTGGCACTTGGCAGTTGCTGAAGAAACACTCTTGGAAGCGAGCGCCGCCAACAGCGGTTTTCACCAACTCTTGGTCGATTGAACGCAGTGCTTCAACCACGTCTTTTGCGACAGCAAATTTCACTTGAGTCAGGATACCTGCGTTGCGTTGTTGTGGTTCAGCGCGCTCGATTGGGTAACCTTGACCACGTTCACCTGTGAACGCTTTTTCAAAGATGTAACGAACGTTCAGTTCACCCGCCCAGCCGAAGCCTTTTGCGAATGCCAGAGACAGTGCGTTACCGTTGTTGATTTGGTTGAACAGGAATGCGTCTGATGGCTCTAGGCAGTAACCACAGACCACGCCTGGGTGCAGGTTCAGAGACATCATTGCGCCTTGGCCTGTACCACAACCTGAAACCACGAAATCTGCTGCTTTTGAGTTCAGCAGAATGCTTGCCATGATGCCAAGGTGGATGTAAGTCAGGTGATGGTCGTTTTCGTCAGACATACCAACGTTGAAAACGTCGTGACCCAGTGGCGCCGCTACGGTGTTCAGTTCGTTCAGAACCATTGCGTTTTTGCCAGCTTGGCTGTTTTCCATCATCAGTGCAATTTTCATGGAGTTTCTCCTGCGGGGTGACCGCAACAAATAAGTTAAAACAAAATCTTTATTGAATAAAATCTTTGCGCATTGGGGTGAAGTTATCGAGTAACACACCCGCTTTTAGGCAAACGCAGCCGTGCATCACGTTTGGCTCTTTGTACAGCGCATCGCCTGCTTTGACGATTTTGGTTTCATCGCCAATGGTAAATTCGAATTCACCCGACAGCACGTAAGTGAGCTGCTCGTGGGGGTGACTGTGCATCGCGCCAACTGCGCCATCTTCAAAATGCACTTCAACACTCATGATGTTGTCGCTGTAGGCTAGGATCTTGCGTGATACGCCAGCGCCCAGATCTTCCAGTTTTACATCTTGGTTATAGACAAACATAGTGTCCTCTTTGGTTACAGAGTCTGATCAGCCAGTGCGCGTTTTTGTTCACGCACCATACGATAGATGGTCAAGCAGTTCACGGTAATCACCGTCATTTCCAGCAATGTACCACCAATCGAGCCCACCAGAATATTGTTGGTCAGCCAACAACATGCGCCGACAAGAAACGCAATGCGCATCTGAATACCGCGCAACATGAAGATAGCAAATGTACCAATCATGGTGCCGATAACCGGCCACAAATCCCACCAATGGTCAGCAATCGCTAACCCCAATCCCGCTCCAGCGAGCAGGAACAGTGCCGCCACATATTTTGACGAGGTGTAAATGGAGCTGGCTGTCCGCATGGCCGACAGTGCCGCGCTGAGCGCTGACACGGCCGAACCAAGCAAAATAAAATGGAGCAGATGATTGAGATTGAAAACGAACATGACTATTTTCAAACGTCGGTCGTTTTTTTGGTAGAACGTGGAGATGCCTAAACCAAAGCTGACAAAGCCTAATGCTTGCGCCAGAGATAAATCTGCAATCATCGTCTCGGATACTTCTTCGTGATTAACGTGCTAACCAGCCGCCATCCACAGCAATGGTGTAACCATTGATGTAATCAGACGCTTTTGATGCCAAGAACACCACTGGGCCAGCCAAGTCTTCTGGTGTACCCCAACGGTCTGCAGGGATACGCTCAAGGATCGCTTGGTTACGCTCTTCATCAGCACGCAGTGCTGCGGTGTTGTTGGTTGCCATGTAGCCCGGTGCAATCGCGTTCACGTTGATGTTGTGTTTCGCCCATTCGTTTGCCATCAGACGAGTCACACCCATCACGCCGCTTTTTGATGCGGTGTAAGACGGTACACGGATACCACCTTGGTAAGACAGCATTGACGCGATGTTGATGATCTTGCCGCCTTCGCCTTGAGCCATGAACTGTTTCGCCACAGCTTGAGACATGAAGAACACAGACTTGATGTTGATGTTCATCACATCGTCCCAGTCTTTTTCACTGAAGTCGATGGCGTCGTTACGACGAATGATACCTGCGTTGTTCACCAGAATGTCGATACGACCCAGTTCAGTCACCGCGCGGTCAACAATGGATGGGATGTCGTCCAGTGCCATCAGGTTGGCGCGAACGTCGATGAATTTACGACCGGTTTCTGCCATTTTTGCGATGGTTTCAGTTGGCTCAACAATGTTGACACCCACGATGTCACAACCTGCGTTGGCTAGGCCAAGTGCCATGCCCTGACCAAGACCAGTGTCACAACCAGTCACGATAGCAACTTTGCCTTTCAGGTTGAATGAATCAAGAATCATAACGTTTTCCTCAATGGTAGCTGGTATTTGAGTGGCAGCGGATTGGCCATCTCACTTCGTATGTCTGTATCGTGGATCAAAAAGAAACTGAAGGCAATTATTTTTGAAAAGGTGTTTTAAAAATATTGATGGTGATCGTCTTTTTAATGCTCGCAATACTTGCGCGGTTTCAAAATTTTGAAAAGGCTTTTTAAAAATTGTGGTACGAAGAAAGTGAGTGGTTATAATAGGCGGCAATAAAAGATACAAAGGATCAACCATGGAAAAGTCAACTCAACCGGAAGCAGTCTCGTCGGTTTTAAAAGTATTCAGCATTCTGCAAGCGCTGGGTGAACAGAAAGAAATCGGAGTCTCCGAACTGTCTCAACGATTGATGATGTCTAAAGCCACCACTTATCGTTTTCTGCAAACCATGAAATCTATGGGCTATGTGGCTCAGGAAGGGGAAGCGGATAAATACAAACTGACGTTGAAACTGTTTGAACTGGGCGCAAAATCGCTGGAATACGTCGATTTGATTGAACTGGCTGACAAAGAGATGCGCTGCATTTCTGAACAGACCAACGAAGCGTTGCACCTTGGGGCGTTGGATGAAAACGCCATCATTTACGTGCACAAAATCGATTCAGGGTACAACCTGCGCATGCAATCGCGCATTGGTCGTCGTAACCCGCTCTACAGTACCGCGATTGGTAAAGTGCTATTGGCTGAACGTGAAGAACAATTTGTGCGTCACACTTTAGAAGACGTTGAGTTCATCAAGCACACTGACCGTACGCTAGAAAATGTCGACCAACTGTTGGAAGAACTGGCACTGGTTCGCGAGCAACACTACGCGGAAGATAACGAAGAACAAGAACCAGGCCTGCGTTGTATCGCAGCGCCAATCTACGACCGTTTTGGCCGCGTGATTGCCGGGGTTTCGATCTCCTTCCCAACCATTCGCTTTGAGGAAGAACGCTTGCACGAGTACGTGAGCATGTTGCAGACCGCTGGTCGCAATATCTCGCAGCAACTTGGCTACAACAAGTATCCCGCTTAGTCTGAAGTATGAGCAGCCGCAGGGCTGCTTTTTTTAGTCACACTTTTTGTATTGAAACAGCGTTTTGAATTTGGAGGGCATTTTGGGCTCATCATTAACTCCTAACATTTATGACTTTCTTATCAAGCTCGATCCGTTTGATAAGCTGCCCTCCACGATCGTTGCGTCGCTGGCCAATCACGTCAAAGTGCGCTACCTCGCCAAAGGGGAGAAGATTGAATTCAGCGCCCTGTGTGACGACCGCTATCTCTACATTATTCGCACGGGTGCGATTGAGCAGCGCCGCCGCGACGGTGAGTTGCGTGCCCGATTGGGCGAAGAAGATCAGTTTGGCTTTACCTTCTTAGCGCCGCTCAAAGATGCCGAAGACGGCTATCAGGCCGAGGCGATTCAAGACTCGCTGCTCTACCTTGTGCCGCACCGCGATGTGTTGACGGTGTGTCAAGAGCACCCGGAGTTTGCTGATTACTTCGCCTCGCAAGCGCAACTGCGTTTGGTGTCGGCGGTCAACAGCGTGTGCCGCGAAGAAGAGAAGGGCTTGTTCTTTCGCCGTGTGGGTGAAATTGCCAGTGAAAACATCGCCATTGTTGATGAAAACACCGCCATTCAAGAGGTCGCCAGAATCATGTGTGATGATGAGCGCCGCCGCAGCTCGTGCGCGGTGATCACGCGGGGCGGCGACATTGTGGGCATCGTGACCGACCGCGACATGACGCGCAGCGTGGTGGCGTCTGGCATTGATATTCAACAACCCATTCAACGGGTGATGACGCAAAACCCGCAGCTGATTCAGGCTGATGACAAAGTGATTCAGGCCATCTCCATCATGCTGCAATACAACATTCGCTGCCTGCCGGTGGTGCGTGGCAACGACGTGGTGGGCTTGCTGACTACCTCGCATCTGGTGCACAACCATCGCACGCAAGCGCTGTTTTTGATTGAGAAAATCAAATACGCCAGCTCGGTTAATGCGCTGGCGGCGCTGAAAGTCGAGAAACAATCGATTTTCGAATCGCTGGTGGAAAGCGGGGTCAGCGCCGAAATCCAAGGGCGCGTGATGTCGATGATCATGGATGCGTTTACACGCCGTCTGCTGCAAATTACCGAAGAGTTGCTGGGGCCGCCGCCGTGCGAATACGCGTGGGTGGTGGCGGGCTCACATGCGCGCAATGAAGTGCACATGCTGTCTGACCAAGACAGCGCGTTGGTACTGTCGGATGATGTGAAACCCGAACACATGCTCTATTTCACGCATTTGGCGATGCGCGTGTGCAACGGCTTGGCCGCATGCGGTTATCCGCTGTGCGACGGCAAATACATGGCCGCTTCGCCGAAATGGTGTCAGCCACTGAGCGTGTGGAAAGAGTATTACCGCAAATGGGTTGCTAGCCCGGAATACAACAAACTGCTGAGCATCAGCGTGTTTTTAGAAGTGCGTTCAATTTACGGTAACAGCGAGCTGGTTGACCAAATGCAGGCGCATCTGCATCAGTGCATTCAAAACAGCCCGAACTTCTTGCCTGCTTTGGTGACTGACGCCATTGATACGCAGCCGCCGCTCGGGATCTTCAATAATCTGGTGCTGGAAAAGGGCGGCGACAACAGCAACACCCTTAACATCAAAAAGTACGCGCTCAATCTGATCATCGACTTAGCGCGCATTTTCAGCTTGGCGGCGGGCGGCTCGATGACGGGCACCGAAGAGCGTTTTCGTTACGCCGCGCAGCAAGGCAGCATGTCGGAAGACAGCTGTCAGAACATCATCGGCGCCTACAAGTTCATTACCCAAGTGCGTTTCCAACATCAGTTGCAGGCGATTCGGGAAGGAAAAGAGGCAAACAACCACATCGCGCCGGACACGTTTAGCAGCTTTGAACGGAAGCACCTGAAAGATGCGTTTAAGATCATCAGTGAGCTGCAAGACGTGGCGAAATTACGGTTTGTGAAAGGGTAAAACCATGTTGGAAACCATCAAGCGCCACTTTGGGGGCGGCCTGCCCAAATTACAGCAGCAGCATGACGCGCTGGCCGCTCGCGCCGATTGGACGCCGGGGCTGGCGAACTATTTCAGCCAGCCATTACCGGATGTGGACGCGTTGGTTTACCAGCACGATTTACTGGCATTTGATTTTGAAACCTCCGGCGTGGATGCCGGGCACGATCAAATTCTGAGCTTGGGTTGGGTCGGCATGACGCTGGACCAAATCGATGTGGCCGCCAGCGAAGAGATATTCGTGCGTCACCCGGAATTTGTCACCGCTGACTCGGCAGTGATCAACCACATTACGCCGCAAGTGTTGGCACATGGCGTGACGCTGGATGAGGCGATGGATCGGTTGTTTGGTCAATTGGCCGGTAAGATTGCGTTGGTGCACGGGGCGTGCATCGAACGGGCGTTTGTGGCGCAGTACATGCGTGAACGCTTTGCAATCGAACACTTTCCGTGTGTGTGGGTCGACACCTTGCAAATAGAAAAGCAGATGACCTATGCCGGTAAAACCGAGTGTGGCACCAGTTTTCAGCTCAACGATGTGCGCACGCGTTACGCGTTGCCGCAATATAACGCCCATTCCGCAGCCATCGATGCGCTGGCGACGGCGGAATTGTTCACCGCGCAGATGAAATCGCTGTTCAAAAACCACCCGCCCAAAGTATCGAAAATCATGATGCCGTAATGGCGAATTGATTGTTGATAATTATTCTTGTCCTTTAAGACAAACAATCCGATTTGCGGCTTTTTCGCCAGACCTCTATAACGCCTCTTTTTGTCAACGTGCATAACAACTATGGCATTAGATGCGTTATTAGACGCCATCGCGGATCAAGGATGGTTTATTTGGGACGACTTTTTGGCACCCAAGCAGGTGCAGCGTCTCGGCGAATGTGTGCCGGAAACGTGGCATCGTGCTCGCATCGGTCGCCACGACGACGTGCAGCGTGAGGCCACCATTCGAAGCGATAAGATCCAGTGGCTGAGCCAAACCATGGGGCAGCCGATTCAGGATTATCTGGAACGGATGGAGCAGATTCGTCAGACGGTGAACCGCGATTTTTTCCTCGGCCTGTTTGAGTATGAAGCGCATTTTGCCAAATATGAGCAGGGCGATTTCTACAAGAAGCATTTGGATGCGTTTCGCGGCCAAGAAAATCGCAAGCTGACCACGGTGTTCTACATGAATTCTGATTGGCAACCGGCGGATGGTGGCGAGCTGAAACTCTACGATCTCGATGACCATTTGATTGAAACGATTGCGCCTGTGGCGGGGCGTTTGGTGGTGTTTTTGTCGGAGAAATTTCCCCACGAAGTGTTGACCACCAACGCTGAGCGCATCAGCATTGCAGGTTGGTTTCGAACCAATGGTGTGACGGAAAACAAGCTCGACATCGCCAACTGAATCTCGGTGATCACACCCAATACAACGACCGCGATACGGCTTAGCCGTAGCGCGGTTTTTTTATTGCTGCTGAAAGTGAATGTCGCTGAGATGCGGGTTTTCAATCAGAACTTGCATGCGTCGCAGCGTGGCGGTTTCAACCCAACGCTCGCATTCGGCTTGCTGCAGCACCAAACACTCTTGGCGCTCGGCATTGTACCCGGTGCCTTTGGCGATGCCTTGCACCACGTCGCCGTTGAGCAGCGTTACAGCAACCGGAAATTGGTAGACGCAGGCCAGTTCAATGGCGTCGTATTGGCTGCAGGAAATCATCGCTTATTCGTCTTTGTTGATGACTTTGTTGATGTAATCTTCTTGCAGAATGTACATGCGTTTCACGTCGCGGTAGCGACCGTTGATGAAGAACTCCTGCACCAAATGCCCCTCTTCCACAAAGCCGCACGATTCATACAAATGCACCGCTTTTTCGTTCTCGATTGCCACATGCAGGTAGATTTTGTGCAGGTTCAAAATGGTGAACGAATAGTCTAGCGCTTTATTGATCAACGTGCGCGCAAATCCCTTGCCTTGGTGATCCGGCGTGATGATGATTTGAAATTCGGCGCTACGGTGAATGTAGTTGATTTCGATCAGCTCGACGAGGCCAACCAGTTCTTTGTCGTCATTTTCGACCACAAAGCGGCGCTCTGCGTTGTCGTGAATGTGTTTGTTATACAACTCTTCCAGCTCATCAAATGATTCGTAAGGCTCTTCAAACCAGTACGACATGATGTTGCGGTTGTTGTTCAGGTTATGGATAAAACGCAAATCGCCGCGTTCAAGCGCTCTGAGGCTTAATTGATGTTTCATAACGATTCCTGATGTTCTCATCCTGACTCATGATGGGGCGTATCGGATAACGAATATAGCGCCGATTGATGGCAAAACAAGCCGTTACCACGAATTATTCTTTGTCGAAACTGTCGACCACAATGGCGCCCATCGAGGCTGGCATGGCGATGACGATAATGCGCTTGAGCGACACCAGCGGTTCATCCAGCAGCGGCAGTTTATCCAGCGCCAGCAGCACAAACCCGACCACCAAAGCGGTGATGACGTAGGCAATTAAGATGCGAAACACGAACACCGGAATGCGCGCGCGAATGTTGCTTTGAAAGACGCTGCCATAGGCAAAGACGCCCAAGAAACCCAGCGATAGCGTCAGCAATAACAGGAGGTTGGGCAGCGGTAGCGAGGTGCCCAGTTGCCACGCTTCTTCTGAAAACGAGATGGGTACGGCAAGCGCAAATGCGCCCACGCAAACTTGTCCTGCATCTTCCAAATTAAAACTGAATTTCATCGATGTTTTCCCAGGCTGCTGATTCTGTTGCTCTTTTCACTGTACGCTGACTCGGCGCATTTGGCGAGCTTCGCCACGTCAAGATTGCAGTTGCTCGGCGATGAGCGCCGCGAGCACCGTCAAGCTGCGCAGCCACGTTGCGTCATCGTTGAGGGTCGCGACACTAAAGCGAATGCAGTGATTGAACTGGCCTTGGGTGGCAAACAAATGACCGGGTAACAGGCTGATTTTCTTTGCCAAGCAGGCGTGATAAATGTGGTAGGTGTCCACCGTGTGCGGCAACGTCAGCCAACACAGAAACGAGCCGTCCGGGCGCGACAGATGATAGCGCCCGGCCAGTGCAGGCCGTTGCTGAAACGCTTGGTGCAACAAGCGCGCAAAACGCTGTTGCCGTTGCTGATAGACACGGCGCATGCGGGCGAGGTGCGTGCGGTATTTGCCTGTGGTGAGAAATTCGGCCACCGCTGATTGCATTAAATTGAGGCTGCCCATGTTTTCACTCAGCAGTACCTTTTCGATTTGCGGCAAGTAACGACCAGCCACAATCCAACCGATGCGCAGGCGCGAGTCGAGGGTTTTAGACAGCGAGTTGAGGTAAATCACGCGCTCTTCGGTATCAAGCGCTTTGAGGCTGGGAATTGGCTCATCAAACCCTAGGCTGCCAAACACATCATCTTCGATAATGGGCAGCGTGCGCGTCACGGTAAGCAGCGCTTGGCGGTGGCTCAAGGGCATTTGCGCCCCGGTTGGGTTATTGAAATTGGGCGTGACCAACAAGGCCTTGATTGGCCAGCGGGTCACGGCATCTTGCAGAGCGTCGATATCGATGCCGGTGGCGGGATGGCACGCAATTTCAATCACACGCAATCCCAATGATTCCAGCAGCAATAAGGTGCCGAAGTAGCAGGGCGATTCCACCGCGACAATATCGCCGGGCTGCGTCAAGGCGCGCAGTGCCAAACTGATCGCTTGCTGGCCGCCGTGCGTGATGGCGATGTCACTCCGCTGGGCATCGATGCCGAGATCGCGCGTGATTTTGCGCAGTTGGCGCACCAGTTGATCGTGACCCGGTGGCAATTGATAGTGGCAGGGCATGTGGGTTTGTAGGCGACTGTGGCGGCCAATTTCTGCATACAAACTGCGAATGGCGGGCGAATCGGTGTCGGGATGCGCCGAGCCGGCTGGCATGTCGTGTTGAATGATCGGCTGCGTCAAAATGGATTTCGACATCGATAACAAATCAACGCGCGATGGCGCATGGGAAGGTGTCTCGGTTTTCAAGGCCCGTTCAGCTACGCGATACCCCGAGCGCGGCACGGCATAGACCCAGCCTTGCGCTTCCAATTCTTGATACGCACGAATGACGGTGTTTTTGCCAACCCGCTGGCGCTCACTCAATTGCCGAATCGAGGGCAGCTTGTCGTGGGCTTGAAACAGGCCATCTTCCATCGACTGGCGCAGCTGCGCTTCCACATCACTGTATTTGCAATCGTCTTTCATTCTGTACCCATTAAAACGCTATCAACTGTGCCTTTTTAGTTTTTCTGTACCCAACTAAAGTAACGTCATTGTGACTCAGAACTCCAGAGATTTTTCCATGCTTGTCAAAATGATTCCGTTCCTGTTTGTGGTGCTTTGGGCGTCCGGCTTTGTCGGCGCTCGCTTTGGGTTGGCGTACGCGGAGCCCATGACGTTCTTAACCTTGCGGATGGTGTTTAACGTGTTGCTGTTTGCCGGGCTGATTGCTGTGCTCAAACGCCGCGTGCCGACGGGCAAATCGTTCTGGCACTCTTGCGTGACGGGGCTGTTGATTCACGGCCTTTATCTGGGCGGTACGTATCAGGCGATTTACTGGGGCATGCCCGCGGGGCTGACGTCACTGCTGGTGGGCATTCAACCGATTTTGACCGCGCTGCTTTTGGTGTGTATGGCGACCGAGCGTTTGAATCTGGCGCAGTGGGTGGGGTTGGGATTGGGCTTTGCGGGAATTAGTTGTGTGCTGCTGGGGAACATGGAGTGGCAATCGGACGCGCATCAATGGGCGGCGATTGGCATGTGTCTCATCTCATTGACGGGCATTACGCTGGGGACGTTGTATCAGAAGAAGTTTTGTCAGGGCGTAGACTTGATTGGCGGGGCTTTGGTGCAGTATGTGGCGGCGGCCGCGCTACTGATTCCTGCGGCGTTTAGTTTTGAAACCATGCAGGTGGATTGGACGCCAACCTTTATCATGACGCTCGCGTGGCTCGTGGTTGTGTTGTCGTGTATCGCCATTTTGCTGCTGTTGTACATGGTGGAGCACGGCGCTTCATCAAGCGTTGCTTCTGTGTTTTATCTGGTGCCACCGACCACGGCGCTGCAGGCGTGGCTCTGCTTTGGCGAATCGTTTGATGCCCTTGGCGTGCTGGGGTTTGCGATGGCGGCGATGGCAGTCTATCTGGTGGTGAAAAAACCAGTGTTGCTGCGCCGCAACATGCCAGTTGCGCTTCGCCAAGACAGTTAACCGCGGTCGAACACGCACCATTGGCGACTCGATATTCAAAAGCCCCGTGGATACGGGGCTTTGTCGTGATGACTGCTCAAAGAATCGCGGCGGCTTAAAGGATCGCGACCGTTTCATCAGAGTAGCGCTGAATGATCGGGTTCTTGAGCTGCGCTTCATCTGCCGGTTGCCACAAGCCGCGCTTGATGCCATTGACCACCATGTGAATCACCGCGGAATCGATGGCCGACATGATGGCGATATTGACCGGTTCGTTATTGGTGTAGCCTGATTCGAGTTCCAGCAGATCTTGATAAGCGATGTAGCGAAAGACGCTGGCAGAGACCTCTTGCGAAAAAATGGTTTTGCTGGTGGTAACGCTGAGTACGATCTGGCCGGTGCGCACATCCACGGCGCGCAAATTGACCGTCACCTGATCCATGCGATATTGACCGTAAGCCGCAAAGCCAAGATAACCTGCGCCATGGCCACCGGTTTTGAGGTCCGATTCATAGCCGATGATGCCGCCTTCAATCACCAGATTGGCCGATTTGAGCGCCGGTAAGTCGTCGCCAATGTTGGCGGGTGTTTGATCTTTTTTCTGCGCCGCACGAATGATTTTGCGTTCGGTGAGCAGGTTTTGCAGCCCCTCCCGCTCTAAAGGCAAGAACCAACCTGAATCAAGCAGCGCCGTGGTCAACATGGAGGTACCGCCTTGTGGAACCGCCGTAGAGAAACTGCTGTTGGGCGACGATTTGTATTGTCCGGTTTGATCGCGGAAATCGTACACCGACACCATGATTTTGCCTTTGGGCAGTGGTAGCTTCACCAAGTCGTTGTACGTGGGGCCACGCGGTGTCAGGGTCGGTGATTCATCGGCATCGGGAATCGACATCGAATTTGAACACCCCGCCAGCAGCGCAACACACAGCATCAATCCTGTTTTCATGGTCCATGTCATCCTGTGTTACAGCCCAGACACTTGAATGTCGGTGGACTCACCCGTCGCCTTGTCGGTGATGGTGATGGTCAGATAGCCGTCGTTATCGGTGATCACCAAAGAATAATCATTGGTTTCTAGGCTGCCGGCCTCTCCGGTCGCCAAAAGTTGGCTGATGAGGCGCGATTGCAAGCTGGAAGTGAGTGATGAGAGCACCGACGAGGAGCTGGAAGAGCCTGAGCTACCCTCGTAATCGTTGATGGCTTCCGCGCGTGAAAACAGGTGTGTGGTATTGAGCGGGTTACCACCAAAGGTTGGATTGACGGGCTCATAAACCAGAGAAGAGCTGAACGCGGGGGCAGATAGAGTCGTGGCGAACAAGCTGACCATGACTGCGTGAGTCACTCGTGGTGGGAGAACGCGACACCGCGCGCGGCATCCATGTTTTACGCTATTCATTGTGATGTCCTTGTGTGCTTCACTGTTACTGCAATTCGTCGTGGTCGAGATCAAACGTGTCTGAATAGAGCCGTTCTATTTTCCAGCGCAATAAGTAATTACTCACGGTCGCAACGGCGGCTTGTGCTTTCTCTCGGGCTTGTCTGGCGCCGGGCGACAACGTGGTGCGATACACCACTTTCTGTGAGTGCCAAACCGTGATAATGCTGCCTTGTGAGGCGGTTGCTCGCTCCTTCACCGTGAAGTTTTCATTCAGGTCGGGCTGGCTTTCATTCATGTATTTGGAAAATTCCGTATAAAAATTGCTGCCGATGCCTGTCATGGTTCGGTCGATAATGAGGCCGTTCACATCATTCAGATTCAACGAGTCATTACTTTCCAGTTGCTGGCCATTTTCCAAGCTCGCCTGATCCTCAGGATTGGCATGACTTGGAGAACTCATTAACAGAAATATGGCAGAACAGAAGAAAAATACAGAACGTAATATTCTATTTCTCATTGTTGATACCATTATTATTAATGTATTTTATTCAGCGCTAATCATAGGTTTTTATTGCCTGATTAGATATAAACTAAAGTCGTGGTTTTAATATTATTCCTATCATGCGAATGAGTGTTTATTTCCTCATTTTTGAATAACTAAATTATAAAAAAATACTTTCAAATATTAATGTAAAGTTGATGGCTGGATCTCGGTATCGCGATTAATCTATTTCTTCGAGAGCACAATGTTCTCTGCGTAAGGGAGGAAATATGTTCGTCCGTATAACTGCCTACGTCATGATGCTGTTGATGGAGGTCATCGTGTTATTGATGATGTCCAACATGGCTTGGTCGCAAGACCGGAATAATCAAACACACGACGATATTGACACATCCGTCGCGTATTCGTGGGGTGGCACGGCGATCGGTCGCTTCGGTACTGGCATGGGTGATTTAAGTCCTTTCAATGAGTTGGAGGATGTTATCACCGCCGATAACTACGCTGAAGTCTCCATGGAGAATGCGATCGGTGGCGAGGTCACCATTGAACAGTATGGTCGTCAGGCTGGCAACAAAGCGAAAGTTATTCAGCACGACAGCAGAAGAAGTCAGGCAACAATTTGGCAAGAAGGCTCGGCGAACACGGCGTTAATTACCCAAACCGGAAACCAGAATAAAGCAGTCATTGGTCAGAGTGGTTATGGGCATGAAGCGTGGATTAATCAAAACGGGAACTTTAACGTGGCGGCTATTATTCAAACCGGTGCAGCGAGTTCGTTAAGTATTAATCAAACCGGACATAATAACCAAGCTTATATTGTCGATAAAGGTGGCTCTAATTATGGCATCAGTCAAAATGGTAATGACTATCTCGCCATAATTGGTGGTTCAGGGATTAATGTGTACGTCACGCAATACTAATAATAGCGTACGACACGTGTTGTCATTCCCGTCTATTCAAAAGTAACAATATGATATCAAGGAAAATGTCATGAAAACAAAAATTGCTCTATTCATCACCGCAGCGTTGGCATCAGGCAGTGCTTTGGCAAACAATGATGCAACGGCCAATCTTTATTTGACCAACGACTCGGCTGTTACGATTACGCAAGTCTCCTCATCTCAAGGTAACTCGGCGCTGATCGACTCCAGCTTCTCGTCTGGAAACACGCTGTCTGTGTATCAGAATGGCGGTGACAATGCGGCAACGATTCGCGCGTTTGACGTCGACGGCTCTACGCTGGCCATCAACCAAACGGGTGACACCAACACCGGCAGCATCACTGCATTGGGCGCGAAGAACGCGAACTTTTCCATCAATCAAGGCGGTGATTTGAATGATGCCTCGATCAAAACCGACAACTACCATCGTGGTCGCGCATACTCTTACGACAATGACACCGTTTCTGTGGTCCAAAATGGTACGGAAAACACCACCAGTGTTGAACTGAAACGTGGCACCGATGACAGCAACGTCTCATTGGCGGCGTCGGGTTCAGGCAACCAAGCTAACGTGGTGCTCGATTGGGCTGACAGCAGCATGGTGACGGGGAATGTTCAAGGCACTGACAACGTGGCCGATGTGCTGATTGACAGCGGTTACGGCAACGAAGTGGCATTTACGCAAAACGGCACCGCGAACCAACTGGATGTAGACGTGCTTTACAGTGACATCAACACCGTTCACGTCAATCAAACCGGTTCAAATAACGCTGCGGATGTCGACCTGATTGCCAGTGACGACAACGACATTTACGTGACACAAAGCAGCGCCAATGCCGATGCGAACGTATACGTGAACTGGAGTAGCAACAACACCATCAGCGTGGTGCAAACCTACGGGGATACGGCGAACGTGAATCTGGGCTTAAGCCACAACAACACGGTCGCGATCAGCCAGTACTAACGCAGCGCGACAACGGCACGTTGGCTATGACACATCACGAGACAGCGGCGCTATGCGCCGCTTTTTTGCTTCTCTCAACCGCCGCGATGGCGCAAGGGCATGAGATGACACATGTCGCCTTACTGGAGGGGCAATTGCAGGTGGACTGCACCCTCGACGACGAGCACACATTGCACCTGACGGTCGAAAGTCAGGCCAGTTTTTCTGGTTCGGTGAGTGTGGTTTCGGCGTCTGGCAGCCGGATTTTGCATCGCTTGCAAGGGCAAACAACGCTCACCTTAGGCCTTGGGGCGGAGCAGTTACCGCTCACGCTGACGGCGGGCACGATGGCAGGCGAAAGTGAATCCCTCACAATTGGCGCAGAATGCAAAACGGCCCCTTGATGCAAGCGGCCGTTTTTTGTGTGTTGAAAGGTTGCGCTTATTCGCTCAGGAACTCGACGCCTTTCTCTTGGAACAGACGTTGGCACGCGCGGCCATCGCTGTGGAATAGGTGACAACGGTGCGCTGGAATACCGATAGTCAGTGTATCACCCACTTCGATATCGAGCGTGTCTGGTTGGCGGTAGATGATGTCTGAATCAGAACCCTTCACGTTCATGTACACCTGAGTTTCGTTGCCCAGTTTCTCCACAATCATCACTTTGCCTTCGATGCGTGCATCGCCGTCGTCGGCTTCAACCAAGTGTTCAGGACGCACGCCCAAAGACATGCGAGAGCCCGGTGTGACCGTGGTGCCATCCACAGGAATCCAGAATGAGAAGCCATTCGACAAGCTCACTTTTACGCGCTCTTTCTCGGCTTCATCAACCGTCACACTCATGAAGTTCATTTTCGGAGAACCGATGAAACCTGCCACGAAGCGGTTTTGTGGGTAGTGGTATAACTCAAGCGGTTTACCCACTTGTGATACAAAGCCTGCATCGAGGACCACAATCTTATCGGCCATGGTCATCGCTTCGACCTGATCGTGGGTAACGTAAATCATGGTGCAGCCCAGTTTACGTTGCAGTTTGGTGATTTCAGAACGCATCTGAACACGCAGCGCCGCATCCAAGTTAGACAGCGGTTCATCCAGCAGGAAGACATTCGGTTGCGAGACCAATGTACGGCCGATGGCCACACGTTGACGTTGGCCACCAGACAGCGCTTTCGGTTGACGATCCAGCAGGTGGCTCAGTTGAAGAATTTCGGCGGCGTGTTCAACGCGTTTGCTGATTTCTTTCTTATCGGCTTTTGCCAATTTCAGGCCAAACGACATGTTATCGTGCAGGTTGAGGTGCGGGTAGAGTGCGTAAGATTGGAACACCATGCCCACGCCACGTTTGGAGGGTTCGATGTCGTTCATGCGTTGGTCGCCAATGAACAGGTCGCCGGAAGTGATGTCTTCCAAGCCCGCGATACAGCGCAGAAGGGTCGATTTACCACAGCCTGATGGACCGACGAAGACGACAAACTCACCCTCTTTGATGTCCAAATCGACATTCTTAGAAATCAGCACATCGCCGTAAGCTTTACATACATTTTTTAACGTGACACTCGCCATCTAGCTCGTCCTCGGATCAAGATTTTTTAATGATTACTGCTCGTCATTATATGAACTTTTTATAAAAAATGTCTGCGAGCAATAACAGTAGGAATACGTTTTAGGTGAATCAACGCTCTGGTGAGTGTGAATGATTCCGCGGCCAGGCCGCACATACCTTTTATGTTGATGCATCAAAGAGCTGGCAAGTAAGAAAAGAAAGGGTGATGCCTCAGACAAAGGATCTGAAGAAACCATCACCCATCAAAGCCAAGAATCGTTTGCTTCCCCCGACACAGATGCACGTCTCCCCCGTACAATAATTACCACGAACGCACCCTCTGTGACAGCAAACCAATTCGGCGATGCAAGCCAGTATTATCTGACATACTGGAAAGGTTCTTACCATCCACTCTTGGATGTATGCAGTTTCTGTGAATCAGGGAGTGAATACATCCTCCTAATCACTTTTTTTGCAGGGGGAGTAGTCAAGGAGGAGGTGGAGGGGTGAGAGAAACACCAAGTCTGATCGAGTTCAAATTATTGATTGCCATCAACTTGATAATGATCACAAACCTTGTTTTTTTTGTGACTTTTGTCTCGAACTCTCAACGATAGAGATCACGAAAATACGCCATAATGCAAAGGGCGTAGGGAGTAGGAGGATGAGGACGAGCCCGTTTTTTCTGATGATATATGGCGAAATACGGCGAAACCTCATCTGGTGAGCCCTACAACACTAATAAAAAGGATATGAACATGAAAAACGCCCTAAGCACGGTAGCGCTAAGTACTATGGTCGCTCTTGGTTCTTTTGGTGCACACGCTGCTATTCAAGAAGGACAACTGACTATCTGGATCAACGGTGACAAAGGTTACAACGGTCTTGCAGAAGTTGGTAAACAGTTTGAAGCCGACACGGGTATCAAAGTGACCGTGGCGCATCCTGATGGACTACAAGACAAGTTCCCACAAACCGCTGCGACGGGTGATGGTCCTGATATCGTGTTCTGGGCTCACGACCGTTTCGGTGGTTACGCTGAAGCTGGCCTGCTGGCTGAAATCAAGCCATCTCAAAAAGTGAAAGACGGCATCGTTGATTTCGCGTGGGATGCTGTGAAATACAACGGCAAACTGATCGGCTATCCAGTTGCGGTTGAATCGCTATCTCTGATCTACAACAAAGACCTTGTGCCAAACCCACCAAAATCTTGGGAAGAAGTGGCTGCGCTTGACGCGAAACTGAAGAAAAACGGCAAGTCTGCAATCATGTGGAACCTGAAAGAACCGTACTTCACATGGCCTCTGATGGCTGCTGATGGCGGCTACGCATTCAAATACACCTCTGACGGCTACGACGTGAAAGACGCGGGTATCGACAAGAAAGGCGTGAAAGAAGCGATGAGCTTCGTGAAAGGCTTGGTGGACAGCGGCGTGATCTCTGCGGACATGGATTACTCAGTGTCTGAAGCGCAGTTCATCAAAGGCAACACGGCGATGACCATCAATGGTCCTTGGTCTTGGAGCAACATCGACAAATCAGGCGTCAACTACGGTGTCACCACGCTGCCGAAATTCAACGGTCAGTCTTCTAAACCATTCGTGGGTGTATTGACTGCGGGTATCAGCACAGCGTCTCCAAACCGTGATTTGGCTGTTGAATTCATCGAGAACTACCTGTTGACTAACGACGGTCTGCGTGCGATGAACAACGACAAGCCACTGGGCGCGGTTGCACTGAACTCATTCCAACGTGAACTGGATGCAGATGCACGTATCGCAGCGACCATGGATAACGCCATGAACGGTGAAATCATGCCGAACATTCCACAAATGAACGCATTCTGGGGCGCAGCGAAAAACGCCATTATCAACGTCGTTGATGGCCGCCAGACTGTAGACGCTGCTCTGGCAGACGCAGAAAAACAAATGACGAAATAAACCATCCTTCGTCAACTATTTTGAGGAGGGGGCAACCTCTCCTTATTTTCCCATTTTTTTATTTCGCTAGCAGGTTGTTCTATGCAGTCAATTCAAGGTACAGAGGCGATGTCAGCACCAGCAACGACACTCCCGGCCAACAAGCGCGCATTCATCAAATGGGCCGTATTAGGCGCAGTGGGTATCGTGAATGGCTATGCAACGATTCTAATGTATTCCCGCGGTGAGCTGGCTTTTGCTTTGCTGACCCTGATTCTAACCGCTCTTGCGCTCTACATTTTCGGCAGCAAGAAAACATACGCGCATCGTTATATCTATCCAGGTGTCGCCGGGATGATCCTATTCATCCTTTTCCCATTAGCCTATACGGTGAACCTGGCGTTTACCAACTACAGCGCCAAAAACCAACTCTCCTACGAGCGTGCACAATCTGTCCTGATGGACCGTACGTTCCAAAGCGGAGAAAGTTATTCATTTCATCTCTACAGCACAGAAGATGGTTACCGCATCTCGATTGAAGATGGTGACAAACTGTACGCAACCCCGGCGTTCTCTATTACCAATGTGCCTTCGGATCTAGACCTTGCTCCGATTGACGCCATGAGCGGTGAGAAAGAACCGATTAAAACCATCATCAGCAATCGTAGTGCGCTGGGCGGATTGGACTTGCACTTCCCATCGGGCGATGACATTCGCATGAGTGGCCTGCGTAAGTTTGCGGCGGTCGTTCCGCTGTACACCATGCAAGAGGATGGTGAAACGCTTTACAACAACCGCACCGGTGAAACGCTGCGCCCGAATATGGAACTGGGTTTCTACCAGCCAATCGATGAAAACGGCGCGTTTGTGGGCAACACGGTGTCGCCAGGTTTTGTGGTCTCTATCGGAACACACAACTTCGAACGTGTGTGGAAAGATGATGGCATCAAAGAGCCGTTTATCAGCATCTTCATCTGGACGGTTGTGTTCTCCGTGCTGACGGTGATCTTTACGCTCATCATCGGTCTGATTCTGGCGAGTGTGGTGCAGTGGGAAGAGCTGAAAGGCCGCGCGGTATACCGTGTGCTGCTGATTCTGCCTTACGCGGTGCCGGCGTTCATTTCGATTCTGATCTTTAAGGGCTTGTTCAACCAAAGCTTTGGTGAAATCAACATGGTGCTACAAGCGCTGTTTGGGATCAGCCCAGCTTGGTTCTCAGACCCATTCTTGGCGAAATCCATGGTGATGATCGTCAACACGTGGCTGGGTTTCCCTTACATGATGATTCTGTGTATGGGCCTGTTGAAAGCTATTCCGGAAGATTTATACGAAGCGTCAGCGATTGACGGCGCGAACTTTGTGCAGAACTTCAAGAAGATCACGCTGCCTCTGATGATTAAACCGCTGACACCGCTATTGATTGCAAGCTTCGCGTTTAACTTCAACAACTTCGTGATGATCCAATTGTTGACCGCTGGTGGCCCGAACATGATCGGCACCTCGGAGCCAGCAGGTTATACCGACCTTTTGGTGAGCTATACCTACCGTATCGCGTTTGAAGGCGCAGGTGGTCAAGACTTCGGTCTGGCAAGTGCGATTGCAACGCTGATCTTCCTGTTGGTCGGTGCACTGGCACTCATCAACTTACGTTTCACTAAAGTCAGTCAGAATTAAGAGGAGCGACGACGATGGCAATGGTTCAAGGTAAATCGCTCAAGTACCGTGTGTGGGCCACACACATCGCATTGTGGGCATTTTTGTCACTCATCATCTTTCCACTGTTGATGATTGTCGCTATCTCATTTCGTGAAGGTAACTTCGCAACGGGTAGCCTCATTCCAGACAACCCGTCTCTGGAACACTGGAAACTGGCGCTGGGCTTTTCGGTCACCAACGCGGATGGTAGCGTAACACCGCCACCTTTCCCGGTACTGACTTGGTTGTGGAACTCGGTGAAAATCGCGGCAATCTCATCCGTGCTGATTGTGTCGCTGTCGACCACATCGGCTTACGCGTTTGCTCGTATGCGCTTTAAAGGCAAAGAAACCATCCTGAAAGCGATGATGATTTTCCAAATGTTCCCAGCGGTACTGGCGCTGGTGGCTATCTACGCACTGTTTGACAAGCTAGGACAGTACATTCCGTTCCTCGGGTTGAACACGCATGGCGGCCTGATCTTCTCTTACTTAGGCGGTATTGCGCTGCACGTATGGACGATTAAAGGGTACTTTGAAACGATTGATAATTCGCTGGAAGAAGCGGCGGCACTGGATGGTGCAACCCCTTGGCAAGCGTTCAGACTGGTCTTGTTACCGTTGTCTGTGCCGATTCTCGCCGTGGTGTTCAT
This sequence comes from Vibrio sp. Vf1514, assembly GCF_052076135.1. Taxonomy (NCBI): domain Bacteria; kingdom Pseudomonadati; phylum Pseudomonadota; class Gammaproteobacteria; order Vibrionales; family Vibrionaceae; genus Vibrio; species Vibrio sp. Vf1514. The sequence goes on from NZ_CP197268.1 coordinate 309,915, forward strand.
CCTGTCGTTTATCATGGTGGTGGGTGAAGTTCCGGTAGCATCGTTACTACTTTCTGATGTAAACTCGTACACACTCGCGGTTGGTATGCAGCAGTATTTGTACCCTCAGAACTACTTGTGGGGCGACTTCGCGGCAGCGGCAGTCTTGTCTGCACTACCAATCACTATCGTATTCCTGCTTGCACAACGCTGGTTAGTCGGAGGCCTGACAGCTGGTGGTGTCAAAGGATAACAACGATAATGGCGACCGCAAGGTCGCCCATTTTGTCCACCCTTAACACTTTTGGTTTGGCCGCCGATCAGTTAAGAAGGAGACAATTCTGGCGTTACGCATAGCTGGCTGTTAGCTCTATTCCTTACGTATCATGACTAACAGTTTTTGTAACCAAAACCTGAGCTGAGCTCAGGTTTTTTTATGTCTGCCGTTTGGGGTTGGCCTCTTGAGATGACCTTCCATACGGAAACCGATTCAGTATATAGACGGTGTGAATGGACAAAAGGTGAGCGGAAAAGGAGTGCGAGTCAGATCTGAATTGTTGGTGTAAGCGGCGCAAATCCTGCAGAAAAATCAGAACTCACGACTGGACGGCGCGCATCCGATGTATTGCAGCAGTACGTACAGGCTCTCTTGCTGTAGCGCGACTTTACGAAACAGATCGGCAAAGGTGTCATCCCCGCCAAAGCAAGCGTTAATGTAGTGGTTGATTTCGGTGGGTTGATACCCTTCAACATACAGGGTGCGAACCCATTGGTACTCGACGGCTTTTGGATTGGATAAGGTTGTTTCACTGAGAGTGATATCGCTGAGCGTTAATGCCATGGGTCTGTTTTCTCGGTCGTGTCAGGCACACGTTTGCCTGATCATCGCGCATTAAAGCAGAGAAAAATGAACGTTCGATGACAGTGGCCGGTGATTGGCTGCAACAGCGGTTGATTCGAGGGCTGCAGTTGATGGGAAGACTGAGGTTGACAGGAACACAGCGGCTGAAGCGCCGCTGTGACGTAAAGCGGTGCGAAAGGGCTATTTGGCTTTAAGGTATTTCACGTGCGCTTCCATCTCTTCGCCGATCTCGGTGCGCATATTCATCAATCGGACGGCGGAGTTGTGCAGTTCGATGTCTTCTTGCGTGGTGGGGATCCATTCCGGTACTGCGGTGGGTTTACCACTTTCATCCACAGCGACCATGATCACGATGCAATGCGTGGTCAGACGGTTTTTCAACTCTTTTGGATCGCTGGCCTGAACATCAATCGCGATGTGCATGGAGGTTTTGCCGGTGTAAATCACTTTGGCACTCACTTCGACCAAGTTGCCGACATGAATCGGCGCCACAAAACGAATGCCCCCGGCGTAAGCGGTGATGCAGTATTTGCCACTCCAAGCCGCCGAACAGGCGTAGGCCGCCAAGTCGATCCATTTCATCACGGCGCCGCCGTGCACTTTACCACCAAAATTCACATCACCGGGCTCTGCTAAAAAACGCAGAGTAATATCTCGTTTGCCACTGCTCATAGGCTGATCCTTCATTATTCAACACGGACAAGGGATTGTTCTGTACTAATAACGAATCTATAACTTATTCGCAATGTTTTGTTCATTTTGTTTCGCTTTGCCGGTGAAAAAGGCAAGAAAAAACCCCTTTTGCGTGCAACAAAAGGGGTCTCATGTCGGAATGGTACGATTAATTATATTCGGGTGTACCTTAATTTTTAGCCAACTGATTGCTAGTAAATCAGAGGGCCTGATAATAATGTAAACAAGGCTAAGACGTAACTGTTCGATCGGACAGGTTTCCTCATTTAAGAGATTGTTTAGCGTGATTTCTCCATTAACCAATAGGAGAAGTCCGATGAGTATCTCAATCCACAGTTATCAATTCACTACCGTTCCAGCACACGACTACCTGGCGCTGCTTAAACTGCGCTTTAAGGTGTTCTCTGAACGTTTGCATTGGGAGCTGGAAACCCATGAAGGGTTAGAAAGCGACGAGTACGACATTCCAAGTGCCCATTACCTCTATGCAAAAGGGGATGAAGGGCACCTGATTGGCTGCTGGCGCATTTTGCCAACCACAGACAACTACATGCTCAAAGATACCTTTCCGGAGCTTCTGGGTGACGTACAGGCCCCGAAAGGCAAGCGTATTTATGAACTGAGTCGTTTTGCGGTCGACAAAGAGTTTTCGGCGCAATCCGGCGGGGTGAGTAACGTGACGATGAAGATGTTCCAATCGCTCTATCATCACGCGCAGCGTCAAGGCATTGAACGGTATGTGACCGTCACCTCGACTGGTGTAGAAAAGTTGATTAAGCGACTGGGCATTCCGTGTGAGCGGGTGGGGGACAAGCAGGTACACATGCTGGGCGATACGCGCTCCGTGGCGCTGTTGATCCCCATGAACGACCACTATCGCGAGAGTGTGGGCGCTTGATTCAAATGTAAGGATTGATATAGCCACCTAAGATGGCTTTAGTGATAGCTTGGTAGCGATTCGTCGCGCCAAGCTTTTTACAGGCATTGGCGATATGAAATTTCACCGTGCGCTCAGAGGTGTCGATGATCTTGGCAATCTCCCACGCACTTTTCCCTTCTGCTGCCCAAGTGAGGCATTGGTTTTCACGGGCGGTCAATTCAATACGCGGCGCCGCATCTTTGTGGCAGCGTGCGATGTTATGAATGTTGTGCGACAGCAGTGGAATGATCAGTTGCGAGGTTTGAATCGCTTCACTGTTGAGCTCGTAATGGCGCGTATCCGAGGTGGCGAAACTCAACATCCCAAACTCACCGCGCAGGCCGTGAATCGGAATCGAAAACCCTTCTTTTAAGCCGTTAATTCGCGCTTCTTCAAACATTTCGTGCGCTTGATTGGATGCCACGGGAATCTGCGACCATTTAATCGGTAAAAAGTTGGTCATGCTGTATTGCACGATCGGGTCAACGTGCATGAAGCCTGCTTCATCGTATTGTTGACGCCAACTGGCTGGGTAGTTATCCGTGATTAAGGTTTCACTGGTGGTCAGTGTCGGTTGCAATGACAGCCCAAACAAGAAGTATTCGTGGTCGATAATATTATTTAGCGCCGCCAGCGTGCTCTCCAAATTTTCGTAACTGGTGATCACTTGGTTTTCTTGAACAAGGCGGAGAATCTTCTGCATTTAAGGATAATAATCTAAGAGCAATAATGAGATAGTGATATTAATATCAGATAAGCGCGAAAGGCAAGATGACATTAGTCTGATGTCCGGATTTTGTGCGCGGGTGGGCGAAAACGAAAGAAAGCGCGGACTCGCGCTTTCTAATTAAGCCACTTGAATGGTGACTTCGTGCCCTTTCGCAAAATTCGCGATTTCTTTTGGTGGTTCTTGATCGGTGATGATCAAATCCACATCGGCCAGCGTGCCGAGCTTCACCATGGCGTTGCGGCCAAACTTACTGTGATCGACGGCGAGAAAGACACAGCGGCTGTTTTCGATAATGGCACGTTTCACTCGCACTTCATGGTAGTCGAAATCGAGCAGCGAACCGTCGTAGTCGATACCACTGATGCCGAGAATGCCAAAATCAAGCCGGAATTGAGAGATGAAATCGAGCGTGGCTTCCCCCGTGACGCCGCCATCTTTGTTGCGCACTTCACCGCCGGCCAAAATGATACTGAAATCCGGTTTCGCCATCAAAATGGTTGCGACGTTGATGTTGTTGGTCACGATGCGCAAGTTATGGTGTTCGTCCATCAAAGCGCGAGCCACCGCTTCGGGGGTGGTGCCGATGTCGATAAACAGCGTGGTACCGTCGGGAATGTGTTTGACCAGCGCGGAGGCCACTTTCTCTTTTTCGCCTTGCGACGTCACCTGACGTGTGTGATAGGACGAGTTTTCAGAACTGGTTGCAATGGTGGCGCCGCCGTGGTTGCGACGCAATTTGTTGTCATCCGCCAGCTCATTCAGATCACGACGAATGGTTTGTGGGCTTACATTGAATCGTTCAACCAGTTCGTCGGTGCTGACAAACCCTTGGCTTTGAACCAATTCGATGATTTCTTGATGGCGTTTTACCGCTTTCACAGGCATGTCCTTATACATTGAATTGCTACAAGTGTACGGTTTAGCACACTAAATTCAATTGATTAGCGAGAGTTTTACAACGTTGCTGTTCGTTTTAAGCTTCGTTTCACATAAAACGAACATGACCTGCCGTGGCATTTGATGCTCATATGAGCATTCATGCTTACGCCTGCGCTGCGTTTTCAACGGGTTTGATTACTCTGCGACGTACTTTCAGTTGCGACAGAATCACCCCACTGACCACCATCACGCCGCCCAAGACATGATAAACGTGAATCTGTTCGCCCAGCAGCGTGGCCGCTAAGCTGACCGCAACCACGGGCAGCAAGTTCATAAACATAGCGGTGGAATCTGCGCCAATCGCATCGATGGCTTTGATCCACATCCAAGGTGCTAGCAAAGAGGCCGCCACTCCAGCGTAAGCGATCAGCGGCAGTGACCCTTCGGTTGGAAGCAAGTGGTCGCTGGTTAGCCATAAGGGCACCAGCATAATGACCGCACACACGCCTTGCAGGTAGATTAACGTCCAGTTGCTCAATGGCATTTTCCAGCGTTTTAATAGCACGCAGTAAATCGCGTACACCAGCGCCGCCAAGACCATCAAGCCGTCGCCTTGCGTCACGTCTTGGTTGAGAAAGAACAGCACATCGCCCTGACCCAGCATAAATGCCAGCCCTGACAACGAAATCACGCCGCCAACAATACTCAAACCGGAAATGCGTTTGTTCAGCAGCGGCACGCTGATGAACACGCTCATCAATGGCACCAGCGAGGTGATGAGCGACATGTTAGACGCGGTGGTGGTCAACCCAGCGTAATAGCCGAGCGATTGGTTCAGCACCATGCCGAGCAATGCCAAGAAGGCCAATTTCGCTAAATAGGGTTTGATGATGTGACGCTGACGAATCACCGCTGGCAAACAAAACGGCGTTAAAATCAACATGGCTAAAAACCAGCGATAGAAGCTCATCGCACTGGGTTCGATGGTGCTGGCTGCAAGTTTATTGACGATGGAGTTACCACCCCAAATCAGCACAGTAAACAGTGGAAGAAGATAAATCATGTGCGCCTCGTCTCAATTTGCGTCATGGAAACTAGTTTGACAGGTCTATATAATTACATATATCTCTAAAACGACATTGCGAGCGATAGGAAGACAAGTTTGAAAAAACGCGCCAGAAACCTTCATCCATCATTATCAATCGAGCGTGCACCATCTGACGTATTTATGAATTTCGAGGCGTTTTTGTCTAATACCGAAACGCGCGAACACAGCCACCCCTGGGGGCAGGTTCAGCTCATCTCGGGGGGGATTTTGGAGATGGAAGCGGAAGACACGCGCTTTCTGGCGCCGCCACATTTGGCGATTTGGGTGCCAGCCGGTATTCGCCATCGCAGTTACAATCGCAAACCAATCGAGTATTGTTCCCTCAACATTGCTGCGGCGATGACCACCGCTTTTCCCAGCAAAACCAGCCTGATCAAAGTCACGCCAATTGTTTCAGCGATTATTGATGATTTTCGTCAACGGGAAATCAGCGTGGCGGAGGCGCCGCAGGATCTGCGTTTGGTGCAAGTGCTGCTCGATCAGTTGGCAACCCGTGAAACTCAGCACCATTTTCTGCCATCAAGCAGCAATAAGTATTTAGCGCCGATTTTGTCGGCGGTGGAAGAGAACCCGACCGATGACACCAGCTTGCAACAGTGGGCGGAGCGCGTGCACACCACGGAGCGCACCTTGGCGAGGCACTGTCAGGCGGAGTTGGGCATGAGTTTTACCGAGTGGCGACTGCGTGTGCGCTATCTGTATTCGATGGATTTACTGCGCAACGGGCATTCGGTGAAAGAAGTGGCGCTGACGTTGGGGTACAACCAAGCCAGTCCGTTTATTGCGATGTTCAAAAAATACTCCGGGCAGACCCCGGAGCAGTATAAAAACCGTTTGTTGTGATCGCCATAAGGCGCGATACACGGCGGTGTTGGCGTTAAACCTCAGCCAGCACACTCAACTCACTTAATCTGAGTTAACACATAGTCCAGCGCGCCAACAATCGCAGCCACTTGCGCATCGTTACACTCTTCATCGGTAACGCTCGGGCTGTCTGGGTACACTTCGGTGGTGGAGCCATACACACAATTGGTTACGCCGCCGCACAGACCCAGAGCCTTCATCGGATAAAGAATCACGCCGTCTTGCACCACTGCCGAGCCAATGATTTCACCGTTGTTATCAGCTGGCGCGATATGGGTCACTTGGCGCACCGATTGAATGATTGCCGCCTGAAATTCAGGTTGTGGGTTGTCGCTGTCGCCAACGGTGTAAAAGCCATCCGGAATGATGCCGGCGTCATAGGCTATACCATCGCGCGCCGCCAATGCTGGGCGAAACTCACTTTCGTCAGTATCGGTGGTTTCGTGCAAATCAATGTGCATCAAGACGTTTGGTAGCGTCGCCACGAGGGCCATCAGATTCGCGGATTCTTCAGCCGGGGTTTCGGCATAAAACGATCGGTTGGGATCAATCGCATTGGGGTTCCAGCGATTGATCGTCTCGTAACCCCATGGGCTGATACAAGGTGCGGCCACAATATTGACATGAGATTCGTAGCGTTTGGCTTCCGTCGCGAGAAATTTCAGTGCGCCGTGAACGCCACTGGTTTCGTACCCGTGCACGCCACCGGTGATCAAAATGGTCGGCTTATCGGCTTGCCAATCGCGGGTTTTGATGCAAAACAGCGGGAAACGTGCCGGATCGTACGACAGTGCGCCATATTGTTCGACCTCAAAAGCTGAGCGCAATGCTTCAATTTTGGGCACCACTTCACGTTGGTATTCTCGTTTGACGGTGGTTTGTGCGCGCCAAGCTTGGCGTTCAGATTCACCCCAAGGTTGGCCTGGCGTGCCAATGGGGTAGGTGTATGCAGAGTTCATGGACTTTCCCTGTAAGTGGAACAAGCTATGCAGAGTAATCCGCCAACGCCCGGTGTGCAACTGTGGCTCAGGGTGTCGGCGTGTTTTGCGACTTTTCTTGTGGTTATGACTAACCGATTCACCGGGTTAGTGTTACATTTCGTTTCATCGATTCCTGATAACAAAAAGAGACTGTTCATGGCTGGAGCGAGCTTACTGACTTTGTTGGACGATATTGCGACGGTGCTGGATGATGTTGCCGTGATGTCGAAAGTAGCGGCCAAAAAAACCGCAGCGGTACTGGGTGATGATTTGGCGTTGAATGCCCAGCAAGTGTCGGGTGTGACGGCAGAGCGAGAGATCCCGGTGGTGTGGTCAGTGGCCAAAGGATCGTTTCGCAACAAATTCATTTTGGTGCCGGCAGCGCTAATCATCAGTTCAATTGCGCCTTGGCTCATCATGCCGCTACTGCTGCTGGGTGGGTTGTTCCTCTGTTTTGAAGGCGCAGAGAAAGTGCTGGAAAAGCTGTTTCACACGCAGCCGGAGACATCACCGGAAGAAGCCCTAGAAGCATTGGGGCAGCTCAGTTTGGAAGAGTACGAGCAGAAGAAAGTGAAAGGGGCAATCCGCACCGACTTTATTCTGTCGGCCGAAATCATTGTGATTGCGCTGAGCACCGTTCAAGGCAAAGAGATGATGACGCAAATTGTGGTGGTGAGCTTGATTGCCATGATCATGACCGCTGGGGTGTACGGGCTGGTGGCTGGGATCGTCAAGTTGGATGACTTAGGCTTTTATCTTGAACGCAAGTCCAAAGGCCAAGGGTGGCTAGCAAGCGTGGGCGGTGTGTTAGTCAGTTTTGCGCCGAAGTTGATGAAAGCGCTCACCGTGGTCGGCACGGCGGCGATGTTCTTGGTCGGCGGTGGCATTGTGGTGCACAACGTGCCGATGATCCATCACTGGATTGAACCCGTGTTGATGGATTTGCCGAATCTGTCATTGGTGAATTCACTGGTTCCGGTGGTGCTCAATGGCTTGATTGGTCTGGTTGCAGGCTTGGTGATTGTGGCCGTGATGGAAGTTGTGCACAAAGTACGCGACCATTAAATAAATCGTTGTCGTGAAGATAAAACATTTCAATGGTGATTTGTCAGTGAAGGAATAGACTAGCGCTTTTCTTTTTCCGGCAGTCACCCTTTATGCATTGTGAATTCTTTGAACAGCAACGCTGCACGTCTTGCACGCATTGCGCCACGCCTTACGCTTCTCAGGTTGAGATCAAAGATAACCAACTCAAAGCACTGCTGACGAACTTGGCGCCACAACAATGGCTGGCGCCCATGCGCAGTCAAGAAACCGCATTTCGCAATAAAGCCAAAATGGTGGTGCTTGGCGCCGCACATGCGCCGATTCTGGGCATTGAAAGTCAACTTGACGGCGCTGTTTTGTCACTCACGCAGTGCCCACTCTATCCGGCACCCACGCAAGCGTTGCTCGAATATCTGCAGCAATGGATTCGCATTGCGGGAATTCCGCCCTACAACAAAGCCAAGAAAAAGGGCGAACTCAAGTTCATCCTGCTGACTCGTAGCGAACACAACGGCCAGTTCATGCTGCGCTTTGTCAGCCGCAGCTCAGCGGTGCTGCCGCGAATTGAACGCAATTTGCCTGCATTGTTGGCGGCGTTCCCGGCGATTGAAGTCGTATCGGTCAATATTCAGCCCGTGCACATGGCAAGGCTTGAAGGTGAGGAAGAGATTTTTCTCACTGACACGCAAGTGTTGATGGAGCAGTTCAACGATGTGCCGATGGTGATTCGTCCGAAAAGCTTTTTCCAAACCAACCCGCAGGTCGCGTCATCGTTGTACGCCACCGCGCGTCAATGGGTGCGCGAGTTAGCGCCGGCGCACATGTGGGATCTGTTTTGTGGGGTGGGTGGCTTTGCACTGCATTGTGCATCACCCAGCACGGCAGTCACCGGGATTGAGATTGAGCCGGAAGCGATCGCCAGTGCCAAGCGCTCGGCCAGCGCGATGGGGATTGATAATCTCAGCTTCGCGGCGCTCGATTCGGCGCAGTTTTCATTGGGGCAGGACGTGGCGCCGGATTTGGTGTTAGTGAATCCGCCTCGCCGCGGTTTAGGGGATGCGCTGACCCAGCAATTGGCGATGTTGGCCCCGAAACACATCATCTACTCCAGCTGCAATCCATTGACGATGAAAAACGATGTGGAACAACTGACGGAGTATCGCGCGGTGAAGCTGCAATGGTTTGATATGTTCCCGCACACCGATCATGCTGAAGTGTTGCTGTTGCTTGAACGCACTGCCTGAAACGGATTAAAAAAGGAGAGGTGAGCCTCTCCTTTTTTGTGTTTGCCATGCAGCCGTTAACGTCGTGGCTTAGCGGGTTATTTCACCGTCCACTGCACGGCTTCACCAGCGCGGATTGGCACAACGGTTTCGCCGCCAAATGGCATGGATGCCGGGACGTCCCACGCTTGTTTGGTCAGCGTCACGGTGTCGCTGTTGCGCGGCAGGCCGTAGAAATCTGGGCCGTTGTGGCTCGCAAAAGCTTCCAGTTGATCCAGTTTACCTTCCAGTTCAAACACTTCTGCGTACAGTTCTAGCGCGGCGTGCGCTGTGTAAGAGCCCGCGCAGCCACATGCAGCTTCTTTCTTACCTTTGGCGTGTGGCGCCGAGTCGGTGCCGAGGAAGAATTTCTTGCTCCCTGACGTTGCAGCAGCAACCAGCGCATGCTGATGCGTGGCACGTTTTAAAATAGGTAAGCAGTAGAAGTGTGGGCGAATGCCGCCAACCAACATGTGGTTACGGTTAAACAATAAGTGGTGCGCGGTAATAGTCGCGGCCACGTTGTCGCCCGCGTTTTTCACAAATTCGACCGCTTCTGCAGTGGTGATGTGTTCCAACACGATTTTCAGATTGGGGAAATCGTTGACGATGGGTGCCAACACGGTCTCCAGGAACGTCTTTTCACGGTCGAAAATGTCGATGTCGTGCGTGGTCACTTCGCCGTGAACCAGCAGCAACATGCCTTCTTCTTGCATGGCTTGCAGCACTGGGTAGATATTTTTTGCAGACGTCACACCTGAATCTGAGTTGGTTGTGGCACCCGCCGGGTACAATTTCGCAGCAACCACAGCGCCAGAGGCTTTGGCTTTGCGAATCTCTTCAGGGGACGTGTTGTCGGTGAGGTATAGCGCCATTTGAGGTTGAAACTGGCTTTGTGGTTTGGCCGCCATGATGCGTTCGCGGTAGGCGAGGGCCATTTCCGTCGTGGTCACCGGTGGGACAGTATTGGGCATGATTAGCGCGCGTCCGTTGTAACGGCTGATATCGCGCACGGTGTCAGTCAGCACTTCGCCATCGCGAAGGTGAACGTGCCAGTCGTCAGGACGTGTGATCGTTAGAGTTGTCATGAATTGCTCCCACCATGGATTTGTTAAGTGATTGGAGCCAAAACGGCCAGCGATGTCTTCTGCGCAAACGCTTCCGTTTAGGCGACAGGATGATAGAGGAAAAGGGTCGTCATTTCACCCTTTTCTTTGAAAATCGCACCAAATCGCCATTTTCATTAGTTTTGTGTGAGGTGCGGGACGATTGGTATCGCGATTAGTCGCCTGACGATTTTTGTTTTATCATCGTCGAATCATCATCATGCGTAAGGAATTGCAATGTCGTCAGCTCATCTTTCTCAAATTAACGTCTATCCGGTCAAATCCGTCGGAGGCATTGCGCTTTCGAATGCTTGGGTTGAAAAACAGGGCCTGATGTTTGACCGACGCTTCATGGTGGCATTGGCCGACGGCAGTATGGTGACCGCGCGTAAATACCCGAGCATGGTCAAGGTGCGCTCCACCTTAACGCCGGATGGCTTGATTTTTTCTGCGCAGGGGCAGCCGCCTTTGAAACTGCGCTACCAAGATTTCAAAATGCAAGAAGCGCCCGCGCAAGTGTGGAAAGACAACTTCACCGCATACACCACCACCGATGACGCCGATGATTGGTTTAGCGCTGTGTTGGGGCAGCGCGTTGAGCTGCTGTTCAGCGGCGAGCAATCCAACCGTGTGCGTGAGAAAGTGGGCGGCAATGTCAGCTTTGCCGATGGCTACCCACTGCTGGTGATCAGTGAAGGCTCGTTGCAAGAACTCAATCGTCGCAGCCCAGAACAGCACAGCATGGATCAGTTCCGTACCAATTTGGTGGTGTCGGGCACTGAACCGTTTGGCGAAGATGGCTGGAAACGCATTCGCATTGGTGAGGTGGAGTTCGAAGCCGTGAAACCTTGCGAGCGTTGCATTTTGACCACCGTCGACGTACAGAAAGGTGAGTTTCGTCCAACCAAAGAGCCGCTGCGAACCCTATCTCAGTTTCGTGCCAATGAACGCGGGGGCGTATTTTTCGGCCAGAACTTAGTGGCTAAAAATGAAGGCATGATCCGCACGGGTGATGTGGTGGAAGTGCTCGAATATAAAGAGAAAGAGTATTACCCCGACCATGGCCAAAGCCATTACCTGATGACGTGTGTTGAGCGAGAAGAGATTGCGCGAGACTTTGTGACCTTCTGGCTTGAACCGCAACACGGCCAAGCACCGAGTTACCAACCGGGTCAGCACCTGCCGATCGAAGTGGTGGTGGATGGCGAAAATGTCGCGCGCCGCTACACGCTCTCATCCAGCCCCTCACGCCCCGGACGCTTGGCGATTTCGGTGAAACGCATTGATGGCGGGCGAGTGTCCAATTGGTTGGCGGAAAACCTGCAAGTGGGCGATACGCTGTCCACCCAACTGCCGGATGGCAGCTTCCATCTTGAACAAGCGCTGCACCAGCAACCCTTGTTGCTCCTGTCTGCGGGCAGTGGCGTGACACCGATGCTCTCGATGTTGCGTTATTTGGCCGACCACCAGCAAATCAACGATGTGGTGTTCTACCATCAATGCCGCGCGGTGGAAGACATTCCCGTTCGTGAAGAACTGGAACAGCTCAATCGCGAGTTTGACGGATTGAAAGTCTTTATCTCATTGACGCAGCCCCCGGTGGATTGGTTTGGTCTTAAAGGGCGCTTTTCACTGTCGCACTTGAAGCAAGTGCCCAATGTGGCCGCTCGCCAAGTGTTTGTCTGTGGCCCGGATGGGTTTATGCAAAAAGCTAAAAATCTGTTGTTGAAACAAGGATTGCCAGAAGCGGCCTATCATCAGGAAGCGTTTGGTGTGGCGCAGAACGTGACCAAGGCATTTAAAACCCTGCAATTGAGCGTGAACGGCAACGTGTTTGAAGGCAACAACCAAGCGACTTTGCTCGATCAAGCGGAAGCGGCGGGGATTGCGATTGCCAGCAGTTGCCGTGCAGGCTTCTGTGGGTCATGTAAAGTGACCCTCGAATCTGGCCAAGTGCATCAACCGGATGTGCCTGCGCTCCAAGCGCATGAGCGCAACATGGGGGTTGTGCTGGCTTGCTGTTGTATTCCGGAAACGGATATCGAAGTGGTGGACTAATCGTCATAAAAAAAACACCTCCCAATGGGAGGTGTTTTTTTATCAAATCGTCTTATTGGGCGTCGCCTAATACCAGTTGGCACATTTGCTGATATTGCGCGTGATTGCCGGCAAACAGCTCCGCGACAATGGCCTCTTCTTTTCCGCCGGACAAACGGCGTTTCATCGCCTCGCGCACCAACAGCACCCAATGCTGCTCTTTGCTGATGCCGACGTGTTCGGTGACCGACCAATTTGCCAGCGCCTGCATAAACGGCGTGGTGCGCAGCGTCGGTTCAAAGTTTTGCACTTCGGCTTTTAAGACTTGCAGCAAATGCGGATACACTGCGTCTTCGCGTTGAGTGCGACGTAAACGTTCCAGCACGGCCAAACTCAGTGCACTATGGTGTACGAAGCCCGCTTGATGCGGAAAAACATCACGCAAACGGACAGAAAAATCGACGCGGCTGATTTGGGTGTTCGGGAAGAAGGTCAACGCGCATAAACAATCGAGGGGAATCCACACCGCTTGATTCGGTTCCACGGCGTATTCCTGTTTCCCCAATTTGATCAGCACCAGTCCTTGCTCCACATGAATCAAGCTGTGCTTGGTGGCCCGTTTGCGAGACGTGGCTTCTAAATAGGGAAATAAGCACGTTTCTGACTGGATAGCGTAATTCATGGATGGCCTCGAGATAATTTGGGACGCTAAGGGTACCGCTTTCACTCACAAAAGCCAATTCTCTCGCGCTGCAAACAGGCACGTTCAATGCATTACTCAATGGGTTGCATTGAAACACGCGTCGATGTGACGCGTATGGAAACCTTTTTCATTAAAGCTGGTCTGACCTTATGAATTATGTGGTAACGATAGCTGCGACGCTCGATGAGTATGCGTAGAATAGGCCAGCTTTTTATTTGACGTATAAGTATATGACTTCAACAACTGATCCTTTTGTAGACATTCGTCCATACAACGACGATGAGATTCCTGCGGCCCTTGATCGTTTGATCAATGACGAAGAGTTTATTGCTGCCATTTTGCAGCACCGGTTTGAGCGCCAGCCGTCTTGGCTAAAATCTCTGATGGGGCCGTTTGTTAAAGCCTACCTCAAATTTAAATGGGCCAAGCTGACTTCGGTGGAAGCAATTCAACTGGAAGTGAAAAAATACCTCGACCAGACGCTGGAACACACCACGCGTGGCGTGACGTACAGCGGTCTGAATCAGCTCGACAAAAACACCGCTTACCTGTTTGTATCGAACCACCGCGATATTGCGATGGATCCTGCGTTGGTGAACTACGGTCTGCACATCAGCGGTCACCGGACGGTGCGCATCGCCATCGGCGATAACTTACTGAAAAAACCGTGTGCCACTGAGCTGATGAAGCTCAACAAAAGCTTTATCGTTAAACGTTCGGCCAAAGGCCCGCGTGAAATGATGAAAGCACTGGGCACGCTGTCGGGTTACATCAAACACTCGCTCGAAACGGGCAACTCCATCTGGATTGCACAGAAGGAAGGCCGCGCGAAAGATGGCAACGATTTTACTGATCCAGCCATTTTGAAGATGTTCCATGTGGAAGGTCGTAAACAGAAGATTGAGTTTGCGGACTACATTAAGTCGCTGAAAATTGTGCCAGTGTCGATCGCCTACGAAAACGACCCGTGTGACATCGCCAAAGCGCGCGAACTGTACGAGAAAGCCACGCACGGCAAATACGAAAAAGGTGAATTTGAAGATATCGAAAGTATCATTCAAGGCATCGTCGGTGACAAAGGCCGCGTACACGTTGCCTTTGGCCATGTGATTGATCAAACCTTTGACACGCCGGAAGCGTTGGCCGAAGAGATTGATCGTCAGATCCATGAAAACTATCTGCTGTACCCCATCAACCTGTTGGCTGCCGGTGAAGAGAGTGATGAGATCACGCCTGCTGTGCGCGCGAAACTGAATGAGAAATTGGCGCAATTGCCAGAAGGGGCGCACGCGTACTTGCTTGATAGCTACGCCAACCCGGTGCGCAATCGTAAATAACGCGCAGCGTCAGCCTAAAAAAAGAGAAGCCTTAGCTTCTCTTTTTTGTCTTTGGGAACTGGGATGTTAACGGGCGACAGCGCCGCCAAGGGTTAACTTTGTTGGCCATTGGGTGATCTGATTGCCGCCCAGATAGATATTGCCGTGGACGGTCATGGTTTCGGGGAAGGTGGTGATTTGCGAGCCGCCGATAAACAAACTGCCTTGTACGACCAAGCCTTCGGGCAACTTGCTTAATGGTGTGCGAATCACGCTCAGATCGCCTTTTACGGTCAAACGCGGTGGCAGCGTCGCAAGGGGCGTGTCGGTAAAGTTGAGGTAGCCGCCGACGTTAATGCCTGCTGGCCAATTGGTGATCTTCGACCCAAGCAAATTGGCGTAACCACGAATGAATGTGCCTCGTTGGACGCGTGCCAACTGGCTGTTTGATGCATCGAGGCTGCCATTGACTTTGAGCCCGCTGGGCAGGCGGCTAATGCCGGTTTTGGCGATGTTGAGGTTGCCTTTCACCTCCAGACCATCGGGCAGGCTGGTAAATGGCTTATTGCGCAGATCCAAGTTCCCGTAGTTATCGAGATAATTGAGGATATGGTATTGATCCAGCGGGGTTGCCATCAGCGGTATGCTGGGCAAGCACAACATTAAACAAAGCAGCAGTCGCGGCATAGCGGCTTCCGGTAGTTGTCACAATCACGTTGGTTAGTATCGCCAGCATTGCGCGCGGCTTCAATCCCTGTTGCGCGAAAAGGCGAGCAGCGTGGGAAAAGGTCACAAAAAAACGGGCCAGGTCGGCCCGTTCCACAGCATCGGATGCTTGAACTTCGAATTAACGCGCCAGTGAGCGAGTTTTCAATTCGAAAATCAGTTTTTCAGCGCTCACTTCAAACTGAAAGCGGGCGTGCAATTCTTTTGCGTCATCGGCGAGGGGCAGAACTTCGTGTTGCACGTTCTCGTTCACCTGTTTGGCAACAGCGAGGTATTTTTCTAGCTCAGCATTCAGTTGTTCACGGCTGTCAGCGAAGATAGTCACTTCTGCCACATCATCGCCCTCACGGATGATATAACCCATTTCACCGGCCACACCACACGCTTCACACACTTCGGTTTCTACGTAGCTTTCGTTACTCATCTCATAATCCTCTTACAAAAGTTATGGTCATTCTAACCCTGTATGCAACCGTATTCCAGAGTCAGAGCTTGCTGTTTTTGCACTGTTTTACAGTGTGATATTTCGTATCGGGTCACATTTCAATTCTTGCATCATGGCGAATCTCTGGCGGGGAGATGTGATGTGAGTCAATTTTTTGTGAGTTTTAGTGCCATTATTTTGTCATACTGCCACCAATTTCATTGCTATAGCTTATGGATTGTAAGATTATCCTCAATCCAGTTAGCAATATTTTGTCGTCGTTTGATGACGTTTGTTCGGGTGTTTTCATCCATTCAATGAACCCATTCGTGTCGGTCATGGTTCGCATGCGGTCTGTCACGCGGGTGGTCTTAGGGCGCTTGTGTGTTGTCTTGGCAGCAAGGTATAGGGCATTGATAAATAATAAATGATGAATCGACCTCGCGATGTAGCCTGCCACTGTACAGTCATGTTCGTGCAACCATGGCCGTACAGCTATGTTCGTACAGTTATGTTCGTATAGTTAGTAGTCGAGTGCTGGTAGGCTTGTTGCGTGATTTGTCAGCGAATAAAAAACAATATGGGATTACATAAGAAGAGCTTTAACCATGCCAAAGCGTAGTAAAGAAGATACAGAAATCACAATTCAAAAGATCATGGATGCCGTTGTTGATCAACTGTTGCGACTTGGATACGACAAAATGTCATATACCACGCTAAGCCAGCAGACGGGTGTGTCACGCACCGGGATCAGTCACCATTTTCCGAAGAAAACAGATTTCGCCTCCGCGCTCGATGGACGTATTTTTAAAATGTTTATCGATCATCTGGATTTTGATAATGGCACAGACTCGTTCTCATCCAGTTGGGTGAAAGCGTTAGATAACTCGGAATTTATCGCCATCCTTCGTCTGCTGTTCCATCACATTGTGACCACGGAACGTGCAGAGAGCTTTGCATCAAACGGCATTGAACGTTTGTACCGCCTTGCGGATGAAAAGCTGGGTGATGGCAGTGATAAACAGGTTGAGTGGTTGATCGGCAAATCGCTGGTCACCATGAGCCAGTAACCGACCCCATAACTCAAAAGGCCAACTGATGTTGGCCTTTTTCATTTCTGAAAGGTGTCGCGATGAAGAAGGTGTCGCGATTAAGCCGCTGGATAAACCATCGGAAAATCCAATTGCGGATGCGGTGCCACCATTGCGTGATAGCCGTACACCCGTTCGATGAGGTCGCTGCTGAGCGCTTGCCAGGGCGGTGCATCGCACACTAGTTTTCCCTCGTGTAACAGCACCAGACGGTCTGCGTATTGCGACGCGAGGTTGAGGTCGTGCAGCACCACAATCACTGCGCAGGCTTGGGTGCGTGCCAAATCACGCGCAATGCGCAGCGTGTTGTGCTGGTGGGCCAGATCAAGCGCCGAGGTTGGTTCGTCCAACATCAGCACTTTTTGTTCGCCGCTTTGATGCAATTGTGTCAGCACGCGCGCCAAATGCAGCCGCTGCTTTTCACCGCCGGAAAGCGCCGGATAGACGCGCTCGGCAAGATGCACCACATCGGTTTGCGTCATGTAATGACGGGCGAGCTGACGTGTCTCTTGCTTGCTGGCATGGAGAGGAATGGCGCCCAGCTCTACTACTTCTTGCGCGGTAAATGGAAAACTTAGGCTGCTGCTTTGTGGCAGTAGCCCTACATGACGGGCAAGTTCTGCGGGCGACCATTCATGGCGCGCGCGGCCAAAGAAGTGGATCGGTGCGGCGCTGTCGAGTTCGCCGCTGAGCAGTTTCAATAGGGTACTTTTCCCGGCGCCATTAGGGCCGAGCAGCGCGGTGACTTCACCTGCTCGAATCTCAAGATCAATCTCATCAAGCACGGTGCGAGCACCAAACCGAGCGGACAGGCCATGCGCCTGAATGGCAATCGACGACATCAGAACATCTTCCCTTTTTGCTGAAATAGAAGGTAGAGGAAAAAAGGCGCGCCGACCAGAGCGGTGACAATGCCAATCGGCAGTTCGGCTGGTGTCGCGGCAACCCGTGCGACCATATCGGCGATGGTCAATAGCAGCGCGCCAAGCAATGCCGAAACGGGCAGCAGATAACGATGATCCGGCCCCACCAACATGCGCCCCAGGTGCGGGACAACCAAGCCAACAAAGCCAATCATTCCGGCGGCACTGACCGTGACGCCCACACCAACGGCACTGAGGACGATCAGCGCGCGTTTGAGGCGCTGAATTGGAATGCCGAGGTGACGCGCTTCGGATTCGCCAAGCAGGAGCGCGTTCAGCGCCATCGCTCGGCGTGCAAAGTAGAGGTATAGCCCCAGTAACGTCAGTGCGCACAAGGTGATGCTTTGCCAGTTCGCTCCGGCAAAGGAGCCCATGGACCACAAGGTCAAATCGCGCAGCATTTGATCGTCGGCGACATAGTTGAGGTAACCGATGCCCGCTCCGGACACAGCGCTGATCGCGACGCCAGCCAACAGCATGATGGTGACGGAAGTGCCGAATTTATTGGTGCCCAAGCGATAGACGATGATGGTCGTCAACGCGCCGCCGAGAAACGCGCACAAGGGCAGCGTGATTGCATTCATCCAGCGTGCGTCAAAATTCAAGCTGCTGAGGAAGACGATCGCCAGTGCCGCGCCCAGTGACGCGCCCGCCGAGACGCCGATGATGCCCGGCTCTGCCAATGGGTTGCGAAACAGCCCTTGCATCACGGTGCCGCACAGCGCGAGGATTGCGCCAACCAACAAGCACAACAAGGTGCGAGGGAAACGGATTTCGTGGATCACCAAATTGATATGATTGGCGATGGTGTCACTGCGCAGCAGCAAGCTGTGCAGACTGTCGCTGAAACTGATGTCCATTGGACCGACGGTGATCGAATAAAGGGTGGCGATCGCGACGATCAGCCCCAACATCGATGTGGTCACATAAAGCGGAACCTGTCTTAACACGATTGATTAACCTTGTGGGTAGAGCAACGCTTGCAGGCGCTGTGCTTCTTCCAAGCTTTTCAGCCCCAAACCGCCCACGAGGGCATGACCATCGACAGTGACGATGCGTTTGCTTTGGCCCGCGGGTGTGGCGGCCAGCATGGGCATCGCTTTGAGAATGGCGTCCGCGCCGCCCATCTTGTCGTAGCTGCGACCGCTCACCAGAATCACATCCGGTTGCATTTGAACCATGGCTTCCATGGACAGCGGTTTGTAAGCGTTCAAAGTACGAGCCGCCGGGTTCACGCCGCCAGCGAGGGTGATCATCGCATCTGGCACGGTGTCACGCCCGGCCACATTGGCTGCACGTCCTTCGTGGATCAGCAAAAATAGTACCTTTTTGCGCGCAGCTACCTCTGGTTGGTGTGCTTGCAGCGTTTGCAGGGCATCGTCGACTTGTTGTTTCAGCGGCACGGCTGCGTCTTCGGTGTGCGTCAGGCGGGCAATCTGGTCGATACGTTGCAATAATCCCTGCGGCGTTGAATCACTGTTGATGACTTTCACCGCAACGCCAGCCGATTTCAGTTGGTTCAATGTGGTGTCCGGGCCCATTTCGTTGGAACCCAACACTTGCGTCGGCTCAAGCGCCAGCAGCCCTTCGGCGGACAATTGACGATGATAGCCGACTTTCGGCAGCGCCAAGGCGGGCGGTGCAACGCTGGTGACATCAATGCCGACCAATTGCTGCTGTGCACCGAGGGCTAAAATCAGTTCGGTCACGCTGCTGCCAGCGCTGATGATGCGCTCTGCGGCCAAAGTGGGAGTAGAAAAGACGGTGAGTGCCGTGGCTGCCAGCCACACGGCGCGAACAGAGGTTTTCATAACAAATCTCATTCTGTTGAAGGTTTTTCGGTTAAGAGTTGTGTGGCTGGAATGCCGTTGTCTTGTAAGAAGGCCAGCAGCTTGACCAGATGCTGGACTTGCGCATGTTTATCGGCACCAATCACGATCGGGCGCTGATGGTGTTGATGGGCTTCCCGCAAAGCGAGCGTGAAGTTGTGCCAGTCCAGATATGCCTGACCGTCGATGGCCCAATACGGCGCTTCGGCGGTGATGTTGATGGTGAGAGATTGCGACGCCACCGTGGTCACTGCCGCCGAATCGCTGGTGGGTAAACTCACGTCCAGCGAGTCGAGCTTCACCGCGGCGGTGAGCATCAAAAACACCATCACGATGAAAATGATGTCGAGCAGCGGCGTGAGATCCGGCGTTAATCCAAAATCACGTTTATAGGGCGCGCTTTTGATCATGGTGTACTCACTTCAGGTGAAGTGGCGTTGCTGTCTTGCGTGCGGCGCGCATCATGGGTATTGAGGCTGATGCCTTCCAGCCACAGATTGACGTAGTTGAGCGTGTGTTCAAGCTTGGCCATCACTTTGTCGGCCCATAAGCTCAGTAACTGCGCGCCGGCGATGGCGGGCAGCGCAATCATCAACCCCGCAGCGGTGGTGCGCATCGCAATGCCAAGGCCATCGGCCAGATCATTTGGGGTAATGTTGCCACTTGAGGCGGCGACGCCTTTGAACATTTCAATCAGGCCCAGCACAGTGCCGAGCAGACCAATCAACGGGCTGATGACGCCAATGAGCGTCAGCAGACGCAATCCGGCGTTGAGTTGATGACGCTTTTCTTGCAACCAAATGCCCGCCGCATCTTCGCGTAATGCTTTGGGAAACGCATGGTGCGCCAATAGCATTGCGACGGAGCGATATAACAATGGACGCTTGCCTGCCAACGCCTCGGCAAGCGCTTCAAGTTGCGTGGCGTTGGTGGGGGAAATGCCATTCAAGTGACGACGAATCGCCCCTTTTCCGACGCCCAAGCTCAAGATCACCTGAAATGCGCGTTCAGCCAGAATCATGACCGTCAGCGCGGAGCAGATCAGCAGTGGCCAAGTCATCAGGCCGAGTTGTTGTTGTAATTGATGTAGCGGTTCCATTATCCATCCAACCTAAAACGAACGGGGATTTGCACTCGGTGAGCAAGCGCTTCACCGTTGATGATGTGCGGAGAAAACTTCCACTGTTTGATGGCATCCAGAGCGGATTGGTCCAACATCGCAGTACCGGAAGACGAAATTAAAATCTGTTTGATTTGGCGGCCGTGTTCATCGAGCCACACTTCATACGTTGCCACGCCCTCAATGCCCCGTTTTTGCGCCAAGCGCGGATAGCTTGGACGCACCGGGCGAGAGACAAATGACGGGCGATCCACCATCATCGGTGTGGCATTGGCGCCTTGGCTGCTGACGATGGGGGCGGGTTTGCTCGCAGCTACCGGTTCGACGGGCTTTGCGGCGGGCTTGGGCTTCACCGGTTCAGGTTTGGGCGCTGGTGTGGCGATGGGGGCGGTCGATTTAGCCACGGTGTCGGCCGTTGGCTTCGACGGCGTGGGTTTGACGCGCTTCGGCGTGATTTTGGGTGTCGCTTTAGGTATCGCTTTGGGCACTGCGGTGTGTTTCACCACCTTGGCGGGGGATTGCGGCGCAGGTTCCGGTGCGGCTTGCGGCGTTGTTTTGTCTGGCACTGTTTTTTCGACAACGCGTTCCTTCGCTTGCTGCGGTGCGGGCTGCGGGGCGGCGACGAAATTAATGGCGACGGATGTGGACTGATTGCCAGCGGGCATCGCCAGCGCAATGGATTGGTTTGCCACCAACATGAATGCGGCATGCAGTGCAAGAGAAACGCCGCCTGCGACAACATATCTTGGAAAATTCACGTTCAGCTCCAAAGCCTGTGGGTTAGTAAGTTTCAGAATTATCACCCAACATGCAAATAAGATCAATTATCAATTGCATTCTCATTTATCTGTATCTATCATTTTGTCACTTTGTACAGAAGGATGCTCGAGACCAGTCGTATCAAGCATTCGCTAGAGATAATGTATGTTGGATTTAAATAATTTTGATGAATCAATTCTTGGGTTAGAGACCCCAGATCCGCTGCGTTTCGCATTCAAGGCTAAACACTCCGCACACGCGGGTGGCGGCGTGGTGCCTGTGCCGCCGCCATTGGCCCAATCGACGTGGGATCGCATCGCGAATCAAACCACCCACGCCACTCAGCGTTGTTTGTACATTCACGTGCCGTTTTGTCGCGTGCGTTGCACCTTCTGTAACTTTTTTCAGAATGCAGCCAGTCGTGAACTGGTGGACGGCTATTTTGCCGCCTTGATGACCGAGCTACGCGCCAAAGCAGCGTTGCCGTGGACCCAATCGGGCGTGTTTCACGCCGTGTACGTTGGCGGCGGCACGCCGACGGATTTGTCCCCTGCGCAAATTCGTCAGCTCGGACAAGCCATTCGTCACTACTTCCCCCTCAGCAGCGATTGTGAAATCACCCTCGAAGGGCGCACCAACCGCTTTAGCGATGAAATGTTTGATCACGCTTTGGAAGGGGGCTTTAACCGCTTTTCGTTTGGCGTGCAGAGTTTCAATACCTTGGTACGCCGCAGTGCCAAACGCTTGGATGAGCGAGAAACGGTCTTGCAGCGTTTGAGCGACCTCAGTGCTACGCAACAGGCGCCCATCGTGATCGATTTGCTGTACGGCTTGCCGCATCAAACACTGGACGTCTTCGAGCAAGATTTACGTGATTATTTGCAAACTGGCGCGCATGGTGTCGACTTGTACCAACTGGTTGTGGGCGGCTCAGCACCGATGCTCAACTTGGTGGAAAAAGGGCGTTTGCCACCGCCAGCGACCACGCCAGACAAAGCGGCGATGTATGAGCTGGGCGTGAACTTTTTCGCGCGTCATCACCTCAAACCATTAAGTGTGAACCATTGGGCGCGTGACAATCGTGAGCGCAGCCAATACAACTCGCTGGCCAAAACCTATGCGCAAGTGTTGCCGATTGGCTGCGGCGCGGGCGGGAATGTCGGTGGGTATTCACTGATGCAACATCGCCAACTGCCAGCGTATATGGACGCGGTGAAACGAGGCGAAACGCCCATCGCGATGATGTTCGCGCAGCATGCGTTGGAACCGGTATTTGCGACGTTGAAAGCCGGATTTGATGCTGGCGTGGTCGCGCGTTCTGCGTTCCAACAGATTGATGGCGGCGACAGTTTTGACCGGCTCAAACCGCTGTTTGCGCATTGGGCGCAGCGCGGGCTCGTCACCAATGACGATGCGTATCTGGTTCTGACACTGGCGGGGCGCTTTTGGTCCGTCACCTTGGCGCAAGCCTGCATTCAGGTTTTACAAACCAACACGGCGCAACATCGTATTGCGCAATAACCTCGGATAGAACTATGGAATCTCTACAACAGCAAGTGGCGCAGCTACTTGAACAAGAACCCACATTGTTACCTGCGGCGATGGCTGAACGTCTCAATGTGTCTGAATTTGATGTGGTCAACGCGCTGCCAGCAGAGATGGTCGCCGTGTTGGCGGGCAGTGACGCTGAAACCCTGCTGAGCGACATTGCCGATTGGGGCACCGTGACCACCATCGTCCAGTCGTTTGGTTCGATTTTTGAGGTCAAAGCCCCACTACCGAAAGGGAAAATGGCGCGCGGCTACTACAATTTGATGGGGCGTGACGGTCAGCTGCATGGCCACTTGAAGCTCGATACCATTGCGCACATTGCGTTGGTCAGCAAGCCGTTTATGGGACGTGAAAGCCACTACTTTGGCTTTTTCAGCGCGCAGGGCGACAACATTTTTAAGGTGTATTTGGGACGGGACGAAAAGCGTGAGCTGTTATCCGACCAAGTCACTCGCTTTAAAGCATGGCAACAACAACTACAAAAATAATGATCGGTTTGAGGAGAAAGTAAATGGATCAGCAAGTAAAGCAGGAGCGCCTGCAAGGACGTCTGGAGCCGGAAATCCAAGCGTTTCGTCAGGAACGTGCCACGCTGCAACTGGCCACTGTCGATGCAGACGGTCGCCCGAATGTCAGTTACGCCCCGTTTGTGCAAAACCAGGAAGGGTACTTCATTCTGATTTCCCACATTGCCCGTCATGCCCGTAACCTGGATATCAACCCTCAGGTGTCGATCATGATGATCGAAGACGAAAGCGATGCAAAGCAACTCTTTGCGCGTAAACGTCTAACGTTTGATGCGGTTGCCAAAAGTGTTCCTCGTGATGCGGCGTTGTGGCAACAGGTGATTGGTCAAATGAAAGATCGCTTCGGTGAGATCATTGATGGCCTGAGCCAACTCGAAGATTTCACCCTGTACTGCCTAAAACCAGAAAAAGGCCTGTTCGTGAAAGGCTTTGGTCAAGCGTATCAAGTATCTGGCGATGATTTGGTGGACTTTGTTCATCTGCAAGAAGGGCATCGCAAGATCTCAAACGGCTGATCGCGTTGCGCGTCACGGCATCAAAGTAAATCTAAGGGCTGCACATCGCAGCCCTTTTTCATGCCAGATTCACCTGTGGATGTGGGTAAGAAATCGGCATCATCACCAATATAGTGCATTGTGGTACATCATTGTGCATATGATGCATTGGTTTGGTGCAAATTTAAATGAAACAATTCAATAACATAAGAGAGTTGTCCTAGTGACGACGTCAGGATTAGTGAAGTCGTTTTTCGCAGGCGTGAAATTCAGCACAGCGTATTGTTTCTCAATTTTTGGAACGTGCTTTGCATAGTTTAATTGAATAATAATACACATGGATGGTGGATTTATGCAGTTAACGTCGGCGGAGCGAGGATGGCTTCCATGGCTGGGTCAGACCGGAAAATTGGCGATGCGCAAAGCGTGTTTTATGAACCGGAAACGCACCGGATCGCTACAGCAAACCTTTGAAAACATTGCCAACACGCGGGTTCAGATTCTCACCACTTGGGCGGAGAATGAATGGTCATTTCTACACGATGCCGCGCTTTATGTCGCGACCAAATCCCCTCAAGAATATCGAGACACACTCAATCGGTTGCTCAAACGCAGCAGCGACTTGTCTGAGTTGTTTATTGTTTCGCCCGAAGGAAAAATTGTGGACTCCACTTATCCGCCTCAGCAGGGAAAGTCGGTCGTGTCGATGTCCGCGTTACGCACCGGATTGACGCAACCGTTTTTGCACGGGCCTTATCGTGACGATGTTACGTTAGCCATCGGGCCGTCGAGTTCGCTGTTCCATGATGAAGTGACGCTGATGTTCTACCAACCTCTGATCAACGATGGTGTGCAGATTGGCTGTTTGTGTGGCCGCGTACCCAATGATGTGATTGGGGATTTGATTCAACGGGAAGCGGGGCACATCTACAGCGAATCGGGCGATAACTACCTGTTTATGGTGCAATCGCAGTTTGACCCGTCGATTCAACAGGGCGTGGCGCTGTCGCGTTCGCGCTTTGAAGACAACCGTTTTTCTCATGGGGAAAACCTCAAGGAAGGCGTGAACACGCGTTGGGGCGTGGTGAAAGTGCAGCGTCACACTGAATTTGAAATTGTGTTTAACGATCCGGCCACCAACCAATTGCATCCCGGGGTGCGTGAAACAATTAAAAACGGCAGCAACTTGTTTGTCGAATATCCGGGGTATTCGGACTATCGCCACATTCCCGTGATTGGTAAAGGGGTGACGTTCACCATGCCGGGTTCGGTGGATCGTTGGGGCATGATGTGTGAATCGGATCTGGAAGAGGTCTATCGCCATCGCTCGTTGGCACAAACACTCGACCAACAGTTCACGCTGAGTATCTTCGCGCCATTGTTGCTGCCCTTTCTAGTCAGTTACGTGTATCCGCTACAAGAGTGGCAGTTGCTGCTCTTGTCACTGCTGATGGGCGCGCTGGCGGTCGGGCTGTTCCATGGTTTTACCTCGCGGCCGATGGCCAAGCACCTTGAAAGTATGACGCAAGTGATGCAGGTTCTGGCGGAAGGGGATGGCAACTTAACTCGGCGATTGGATGCCAGTCGGTTTAAAGCCGATGAAACAGGCGATTTGGGGCGCTGGACCAACAGTTTTATCGACAGCCTTGAAGGCATCATCAAAGAGTTGGTGTTTGCCAGCCGCGAAGTGCAAAGCGTGTCAGAGTCGATGTTTCGTCGCAGTCAATTGTTGCTGTCGACCAGTGACACCACCGCGACCTCGATCACCGACATGCTGTCTCTGGCTGGGATTCAAAGCCAGGAGATCAACAATGCCAACGACACGGCCAATGAAATGAATGTGTTGATGCAGGAAACGGTCGAAGCGGCGCAGTTGGATTATCAAAAGGCCGCGGAAAGCGCACACGACATCAAAACCATTGTGCAATCGTCGGCGCAGACGGTGAACGAAGTGAACAGCGAAATGCAGAAAATCGGCGGCATTGTCGCGTTGATTACTGAAATTACTGCCCAAACGAACCTGTTGGCGCTCAATGCGGCCATCGAAGCGGCGCGCGCGGGTGAGCACGGTCGCGGATTTTCGGTGGTGGCCGATGAAGTCCGCGTGTTGGCGAATAAAACCTCACAGGCGGCCAACAACATTGGCGACTTGATGAAAGCGCTGCACAGCCAATCGGAGCTGGCGGTGCGTTACATGCAAGAAGGCATCACAAACGTCGAAAATAGCACCCAAATCGTCGATGATTCCGCGCGGAGTGAGCAACTGCGTTCGTCCGTCACGGGGTTGTTTACCTTGATTCAAGGCATTGCGCGCAACAGTGAAGAGCATCGCCAAACCGCCGATTCGGCGCAGCACACCGTGGTGAAATTGCAGGAAGCCTCATCCCAGTTGGCGCGGCGTACCACGTTGATGCAAAACTCATTGCAGCGACTCGACCAACTGGTTGGGCGATTTGAAGTGAGCAAGGCGTCGTAACGGACGCTTCTGGCGCGATCAAAAAAGGCGGGGAGACCCGCCTTTTCACGTTGAATGAGGTTGGCTTATTTCGAGGTTGGGTGCGGCGTGCGCGCCGATTTTTTCCAAGGCACGGCGAGCAGCGCGAAGATGCCGAGCGCATAAAACATTGACCAACCCAAACAGATAAATACACCGGTACACAGCAGCAGCGCGATGGCGGCCAGTACTTTGGCAAAACCGTGCAGCAGTTTGTAGGCGGCGAACATCGCCAACAGGTAAACCAGCACAAAAATGCTGTTGGCCAGTTTCAGGAAGAATTCCAGATTCAATCCAGACCACTGGGCGACGACACAAGAGACCAACAAAATGAGGCCGACGATCCACGTGGCGTGCGCGGGCACGCCGCGGCGTGACAATTTCGCCACAGCACTGTTTGGACGATATTCACGCGCTTGTGTCCACACCATACGCGACAGGCTTTGCGTGTAGAGGTTCACACTGGCAAAGCAGGCGAAAAAACCCACTAGGCTGATCAAAATGGCAGCGTTGGCGCCGAACAGTTGATCGCTCAGCCATGGAATCGATGCGCTATCAAATTGGGGGCTGCCGTAGGCGCCAAATTTCAGGATCACCACCGAGCAGACCCAATAGGTTGCACCGGCGACAAAACAGCCCACCAGAATCGCAATCGGAAAATCGCGTTGCGGATTCTTAAACTCTTCTCCCATGTGCGCGAAAGCTTCAATGCCGACAAAACACCAGAACATGACCCCCAGCGCGGCGCCGATAGGCCACATCGATGCTTGGGTTAACGGTGGCATCTTCAGATCGTCACTGCTGACATCACCGACCACAAAGAAAGAGGCGATCAGCACAAAGATGCTTAACGCGATGACCGTTTGCAGACGGCCGGAGGATTTGGTACCCGCCAAATTGACACCAATCAGCAGCGCGATGGTCAGCGCCTGTGCCAATAAAGGGTGGTCAATCGGAGCGGGTAACAGCTGCTGTAAAAACCCGGCAGCCAAAGCAATTGCTGCGGGAACGCCTACAGGAATGACGCTAACAAAAAGCCAAGCGACCGCGCGCTCTAAGCGGGCGTTAAACGCTTGTCGGACGAAATAGGCTGTGCCACCGGCGTTTGGGTAACGTTTACCCAAGGCGGCAAAGGTCAGGGCGATCGGGCAGATGGCGACAAACAAAATCAACCACGCCCACAACGAGAACTCGCCCGCAATCCCAGCCGCAATGGCAGGAATCATGAATAAGCCCGTCCCCATTAATGTTGTTGAAAGCTGCCCGATACCGGACAAAAGAGTGATGTCTTGTCTGAGTTGCTGCACGTTCTCGTTCCCTGATCTTTATTATGATTCCCTGTCCATTTGGCATTGCACCAACATAGGGCTTATGGGAAAAAGGATACGCTTAAGTTGTTGTTTATGCATCTGCCAAAGTGGCTGGCTTTCACGTCAAATTGACGCATTTTCTTGGCTTTACCGTCATTTTGACGGTTAAAGTATGCGGAAAGTGTGAGAACAAGTAGTCTCACTGGGAAATTTATGTCAAATTAGCGAGGAATCAACAGGATAAGTTGGTGGTTTTTCACCGTGACTGTGCGACGAAAAACCTATTTGTGTGGAAATTATAAAAATGGATAAATTTGACAACCAGATCATCAACTTACTTCGGCGTGATGCGCGAATGTCTGTGAGTGACATCGCACGTGAAGTGAGTCTTTCCCGTTCCGCCATTACGGCCCGAATCAAGAAACTCGAACAGGATAAAGTCATTTTGGGCTACCACGCTCAAGTGGCGCAGCCCGAAACAAATAACAATGTGTGCGCTTACTTCGCGCTGAAGTTTGATACCTCGGCCAGTTTGCATTCGTGTGAGCGGTATGCCGAAAAACTGTATCAACTGCCGGGGATCAAATGGTGCCATGCCATCAGCGGGGAAACCGATTTGATGCTGTATGTGGAAGTGGAGAGCATGGCAGAGCTCAATGCGATTCGCGATGAATTGCAGCTCAACCCGCAACTGCGGAATTTGATGACGCACGCGGTACTCAAAGAGTTTTTCAATACCAAAAAGCAGGTGTGAATGAACGCACAACCGAGTGTGGAACAAGGTGAGCAGGCGATGGCCCGCAACGATGTCTTACCAACCAGCCGACAGGTGAGTGACGTATGAATCACATCAACCTTAATCTACTGCGCTCGCTCAAAGTTCTGCTGGATGAGTGCCACGTTAGCCAAGCCGCCCATAAACTCAACATCACGCAGTCTGCGGTGAGTCGGCAGCTCAGTCAGTTGCGCGAGCTGTTTGCCGATCCGCTGTTGGTGCGTGATGGCAATCAGTTGATCCCGACACCGAAAGCGTTACAGCTTCAAGCCAAACTCGAGCATTGGTTTCTCGAACTCGATGAGCTGATGGTGGAGGCTGAATTTGAACCAGCACAGTGGAAAGGGGAGTTTGTGTTGGCGTCGAGTGACTACGTGGCGCAATTTATCTTGCCAGAGATTGTTGAAGCGATGGCGGTGCAATCGCCGCAGGTGTCGGTCAAATACTCTCTTTGGCAGCCCGACTTACTGCCGCAGATGGCAGAATCCGACATTCAACTTGCCTCCACCATGTCGCCAGAGCCGCCGGTCGGCGTGTCGTCGTTGCTGATTGGCGCCGATTATCCGGTGGTGGCGATGCACAATCAGCATCCGTTGGCCGCGCAAGCCACGCTCACGGTCGACGATTTGCTCGATTACGCGCACATCAAAGTGATTGGCGGCGGCGATAAAGACACCTACATCGATGAAGCGTTGGCCAAATTAGGCCAGCGACGCCGAGTCGCCTTGAAAGTCCCGTTTTTCTCCGCGGCGTTTCGCTCCTTGTGTCTTAGTCAGCATTTGATGGTGGTGCCGGAGCACATTGCCAACAACCTTCAACACCACTATGACGTGGTGTACAAACGCTTGCCCGTGACGACGCCACTGCACAAGTATTGGCTGTTGTGGCATGCCAAATACGACAATCAAGCTTCCCATCAGTGGGCGCGAACGTTAGTCCATGCCATCATGACCGAAACCTCTTATTCGATTGGGTATGATTACAAATCATAGCTTTCATGAGAATTGTTGATTTCAATTAATACGCAAGGCTTGTTAATGTCGTGACTTCACTAAGGAGTTTCTATGACATTCACGGTTTGGCTTTCCCTTCTTACTATCTCAATTTTAGGTGCGATGTCACCGGGCCCAAGCTTGGCAACTGTTGCCAAACATACGCTGGCGGGCGGCCGAAAAAATGGCCTCGCAGCGGCGTGGGCGCATGCGTGCGGGATTGGTTTCTATGCGTTTATCACCTTAATTGGTTTGGCGGTGGTGTTGCATCAATCGCCATTGGTGTTTAAGACCGTGAGTTACGCGGGCGCATTTTATCTGGCGTATTTGGGATTAAACGCCCTGCGTTCGAAAGGCGGTGTGGCAGCGAAATTGGAATCGGGCGAGCGGGTGACGGTGTGGCAATCGGCGCAAGAAGGCCTGATGATTTCACTGCTTAGCCCAAAAATCGCATTGTTCTTCATCGCACTGTTCAGTCAGTACGTGGCTGTTGGCAGCGGTGTGGGCAGTAAAGCGGCGATCGTGATGACGCCGTGGGTCGTTGATGGCCTTTGGTACACCTTGATCACGTTCGTGCTGTCGAGCCCCAAACTGCTGAACAAGTTGCGCGCGAAAGCGGTGGTGATCGACCGTATCTCCGGCGTAGTTTTGATTGCATTGGCTGTGCGTGTGGTGATGACGGTGTAATTGCCCTGGGGTTGCCTTGTCTCGGCACGACCTCCGTTTATCCCAAAGAAAAATTTATTCCAAAAAAATAAGTGATCCCAAAGAAAAAGCCGCTGAGCATGTGATGCCAGCGGCTTTGTTGTGTCTGTGATTACGATGATCGGTGATGGCCGCCGGATACGTCTTCAAACTCGCCATCAATGACATGGCCTGGGTTACCCTGCGCCTGATAAAACGGGCGACGTTTCAGTTGCTTTTCCAGACGTTTTCCTGTGATGACGGCGGCGATAGCCAAGGGAATTGCCAGTAACAGGCTAAACATCAAAGCGAAGAATCCGGTGATCAGAGCCAGTGTGGTGACTAGAAATCGATACATGTTCTGCTCCTCTGTGTCATGAGTGGTTACTCTAACTGGGTCAAGATGAATCAAACATGAACAAGATCATCAAGATATTCAGAATAGGATTCGAGTCATAATGACCTGTTTGAGTGTTTTTACCTGATTTTTGCGTGGTCGAAATGACCTTGTAAAATGTAATGAATATGATAAATAACATATAAATCATATAGATAAAAATTGGCACGCAATATGCCATAAGAGCTGCGGAAAGCATAAATAAGCGAGATAAACTCGCCCTCATCACTCTGGAGCTTCAATATGTTCTGTATTCAATGCGAGCAAACCCTATCTACCCCTGCTGTGAAAGGTTGTGCCTATGCCCAAGGCATGTGTGGCAAAACAGCAGAAGTCTCAGACCTGCAAGACGTGCTGGTGTATTCATTACAGGGTGTCTCATTTTGGGCCAATCTGGGCCGCGCATGCGGTGTGACGATCGACGCGATCGATCAGTGGGCGCCGAAAGCCTTCTTCGCGACGTTGACCAACGTCAACTTCGACCCTGACCGCATTATTGAATTTGCTCAGTTATCTCATCAATACAAACGTCAATTGGAACAACAGGTCCGTGCAGCGGCGACGTTGACTGGCTTTGAGATTCCAACATTGTCAGCGGCGGCTGAGTTTGAACTGCCACAGGACAAAGCGGCGCTGCTGGCATTTGCACCGACGGCGGCGGTGAACCGTGGCAAAGAGAGCCTGCACGAAGACATCATTGGCCTGCGTTTGCTGTGTTTATATGGCCTCAAAGGTGCTGCGGCTTACATGGAACATGCGCGCGTGCTGAGCCAAACCGACGATGCAGTGTACGCGGAATATCACCAGATCATGGCGTGGTTGGGTACGGATCCAACCGACATCGACGCGCTGCTGAAGACTGCGATGCAGATCGGCATGATGAACTACCGCATCATGGAAATGTTGGATAAAGGCGAAACTGAAACCTTTGGTCACCCAGCGCCCAACCAAGTGAACGTGAAACCGGTCAAAGGCAAATGTATTTTGGTGTCTGGCCACGATCTGCATGATCTAGAAAAAATCCTGCAACAAACCGCTGGCAAAGGCATCAATGTGTACACCAATGGTGAAATGCTGCCTGCGCACGGTTATCCAGAATTGAACAAATACCCGCACTTGGTGGGGAACTACGGCAGCGCTTGGCAGAACCAACAAAAAGAGTTTGCTAACTTCCCGGGTGCGATTGTGATGACGTCAAACTGCCTGCTGAACCCGAATGTGGGTCAGTACGCGGATCGCCTGTTTACCCGCAGCATTGTGGGCTGGCCGGGCGTGGCGCATGTGGAAGGGGACGACTTCAGCGCCGTGATCGCGTGTGCGCTGGCGCAACCGGGTTTCCAATATGACGAAATTGAGCACTACATTACCGTTGGTTTTGGTCGCAACGCATTGATGGCGGCAGCGCCTGCGGTGGTTGATCAAGTGAAACAGGGCAACATCAAACACTTCTTCCTGGTCGGCGGGTGTGACGGCGACAAAGCAGAGCGCAGCTACTACACCGACTTTACCGCACAAGCCCCACAAGACAGCGTGATTCTAACGCTGGCATGCGGCAAGTTCCGTTTCAACAAAAATGAATTTGGCGACATCAACGGCATTCCACGTTTGCTCGATGTCGGCCAATGCAACGATGCGTATTCGGCCATTCAGTTGGCATTGGCGCTGGCAAACGAATTTGACTGCGGCGTGAATGACTTGCCGCTGACGTTGGTGCTGTCTTGGTTTGAACAAAAAGCGATTGTGATTTTGCTGACCTTGTTGGCACTGGGCGTGAAAGGCATTTATACCGGCCCAACGGCGCCAGCGTTCCTGACGCCGAACCTGATGGCAGTGCTGCAAGCGCAGTTTGATATGCGCAGCATCACCACAGTCGAAAACGATCTGGCGACCATTCTCGCCGCGTAATCACAATCAGGCCCTGCGTGCAGGGCCTGACAACAAGAGGAGAGCATTATGTCTGCTTGGGCAGAACAGGACATTCTCGAATTGGTGTGCGCGCGTAAATGGATGGAAACGCCAGACTGTGTCAGCTTTGAGCTGGCCTCACCCGATACGGTGGCATTTGATTTCAAACCGGGTCAATTTGCCAGTTTGGGGTTTGAGATTGCCGGTCAAACGGTGTTTCGCGCCTATTCCATCAGCTCGATGCCAACGCAGTCGGTATTGCAATTTACCGTCAAACGCGTGGCGGGCGGTCAAGTGTCGACCCACGTGGTGGAGTCCCTCACTGCGGGGGATGTGATTCGCGTGATGAAGCCGCAAGGGCAATTCAACACGGTCGATTGCCCACCGCGCGAGAAAGTGGTGTTGATCAGCGCTGGGTGTGGCATTACGCCCGTGATGTCGATGGCGCGAACGTGGCTTGCGCAGGGCAACGTGGCGATTGATTTTCTGCATGTGGCGCGCAGCCTCTCGGAAACGATTTATGCGCGCGAATTGCAACAACTGGCCGCGGCTTATCCGCAGTTTCATCTCAAATTATTGCTCAAAGATGCCAGCGGCACTGAACATGCGCAGGGGCGTTTGGATCAAGCGGGGCTGCAACATTTGATTCCCGACCTGCATCAGCGCACGGTTTATTTGTGCGGGCCAGTGGGCTTTATGCAGGATGTCGAGCGTTACTTACAGGCGCTTGAGTTTGACATGCAGCATTTCTACCAAGAGAGCTTTACACCAGTTTACCAAGAGAGCTTGACTTCAGCGGTGACCGAGCCCGTGCCAGTGGGCAATGCGTCGGTTCGAGTACGCGTGGCGGCGTTTGACGCGACAATCGACGCGCCCAGTGAAAGCCTATTGCTCGAAGCGCTGGAAACGGGTCAACTGCCGATTATCGCCGCGTGTCGCAGTGGCATCTGCGGATCGTGCAAATGCCGCGTGACCTCGGGAACGGTTCGCAGTCACAGTCAGGACACCTTAACGGTTGACGAGATTGCGCAGGGATACGTGTTGGCCTGCTCCACGGTGATTGAATCGGACGTTGATGTTGCGCTCAACTAATCAATGTTGTGTCAACTCAAGTCACGCCTACTCAAGTCGCGTCAACGCAATGCGGCGCAGTGACGCCATCAATCGCTGAACTATTGGAGGGCCAGTGACAGCTGGCCTTCATCGCACTGCGTGTGTTGATTCAAAAAGGTGATAAACGCGCACACCGGCAGCGGTTTTGCGTAAAAATAGCCTTGAATGTAGTCCACGCCCAGCTCGCGCAAAATATCGAGCTGTTCCTGTGTTTCCACCCCTTCCACAATCACCTGCATATTCAAGCTCTGTGCGAGTTGCAGCATCGACACCAACAAGTTGTTGAGATGCAGCTCGTGGCCTAAATTCTTCACAAACACGCGGTCGATTTTTAACGTGTCGAAATGGAACTGACGCACGAAATTGAGCCCGGAATACCCCGTGCCAAAATCATCCACCAACAAGCGAATGCCAGACTGAGTCAAACGCTGAAAATTACGTTCAACGATTTTGAGTTCCTGTTCGCTGAAATCGCCATTTTCTGTAATTTCAAATGCGATGTATTCCGCAAAGCTTGGGTTTGCATTCACGCGCTCCACCATGCGATAGGTGAACGCTTCATTGCACATCAAGCTGCGATCAATGTTGACGCCAATGTACTTGCCTTGCATCAGTTCGGCGTTGTTGTCGACCAGTGCCAACGCGCGGTCGATGACAAAATCTGTCAGTTGTTCAATAAAACCCAATCGCTCGGCGAGGGGGATAAATATGGTGGGCGGAATTTGCCCCTGCGTCGGGTGGTTCCAGCGCAGCAAGGCTTCACAGCCAATCACGTGTTGGGTGGAGGCTTTGACGATCGGCTGAAAATAGACATCAAATTGGCGTTCACGCAGTGCATGCAAAATAGAACTTTCTAAGCTTTGTTTTTGCAGCAGTTTTTTGCGCTTGTACAGATATGCAGACAACATCACAAAGTAGATACACAGTAATATCCACGCTTCACTGACAATAAAATGCAGGTAGGTTTTCGGCGTAATATAAAATTCAAGGACCAAAGGAAATACCGAAGACTTAAACTGCAGTGTATTTATTATCTCTTTGATTTCTTTATTTAAAATTTTGTTTTCATAAACTTTAATTTCAAATGGCAGTAGATCTTCATCAATCACATCACTCACAATACGTGTGAGATAACGAGGCGGTATCAACATACTGATACCTTTTAAATCGCTGTTGGCGAAAATATAGATCAGCGAATACGTTTTGGTGATCGCGGTTTTGGTGTACGCCAGTGTTTCGTGTGAAGGGGAGTGCAGGACTCGCTCAAAAATAGACGGATAGATGTTGACGGCGGAATAGCCTTGCGTGCTGGTGCAGTAAATCATCGGTGAATGGTTAAAAATACCGATCTCTTTGGCGTAGTCCGATTGGAACACGCTTTGTCGCAGATGCCCTGCGACCTCTGAACACGGTCGTTCATGTTGCACCAGCGTGATTAACGGTTCTGTTTGCTGACGCGTGTGTTGCAGTGCCTGTTCAATAAATTGGATGGATTCTTTACCTAATCGGTCAAACCGTTGATGGCTATATAAGGCACAAAATAAAGCGTAAGCCAATAAAGCAATCCCGAGCAAAATAACCTGATGTATTAAAGATTGGCGGTCCAATCGTTTTAGGAAATAACTCAGTTTTGTTCGAATTAATTGCATACAGTATCGAATTCCAACTCAGCCTCGTTGCCATGGCGAGTATGTTTGTGTGACGGATGGTTTGACCAGTAACTATTTGCCATATTAGGTATTTTTAATCCGTTAAACGAACGAACATCATCGTCGATACCCATGAAATAGTCAATGTTTCTACTTATTTCTGTTGATGAGTATGCGAGGTAATTAATCAGGATATACTGATATATAATTTATATTATTCTGACATTTTAATAATTATAACATTCAGGTTTTAATTCATTTATTAAATAATATAAACAAAAACTAATAATAAAAACGCCCCGAATGTTCGGGGCGTTTTGTCAGGTTTTACCGGGGTTATTGAGCATCGACCGTGAGGTCTACACCGCTGCTTTCTGTTTTGAGCTGCGTTTTGCTGTCAAGCAGGAACACACGCTCAGGCGCGATGTGTGCTTCATCCACCAGATAGGTTTTCACCGCTTTGGCACGCGCTTCAGCAAGGTTGCCCAACTGCTCTGGTGTGATGGTGGTCGCATTGACCAGTTGGTTGTAGAGTCCCAGCAGCAAGGTGGTTTGGATTTGTTCATCCGTGACCTCTTTGCCTTCTGCGCGTTCGATCAACTGTTGCTCCACTTTGTTTCGCTCTTGGCGAATGCTGAGATCCAGTTGTTTTTTCGCCAACGTTTCTACGGCGTCTGCCAACGGCTCAGAATCGGCAATGCGGCTCGCACTGAAGTTGTCAGGAATGGCTTCAAGGCCACTCTCTTCCAACATCGCTTGCTGCACTTGTTTCTCTGCCAACGCTGTACTGTCGTCGTTTGCAGACACTGACGCCGCAATGCTCAGTTTCAGTTGCGGGCGTGAATCCAGCGCTTGCGCCAGTTTCAGCAAGCGTTCTTGCTCTTCTTTGGACAGTTCATTGTCACCAAATGCAAACGCAATGTGGTTGAGTTCTTCGTCCGAGCCCACCAAGTTCGCCAGCAGTGAGAACGGCGCAGTCACCGCTTTGACGATGATGTTGCTTAGCGCTTTTAGAATCACGCTACCGAAGCTGAAGCTTGGATCTTCGACATCGCCAGACACTTGTACGCCCAAGTCAATCACGCCGTCTTTGTCTTGCAAAATGGCGATCGCAAGGGTCAGCGGCAGGCTGGTGGCCAGATCGGATTCACTGGGTTTACCCAGTTTGAGCTGGTCGATCACCAAATGGTTGTTGCCTTCCAGTTGGTTGTTGTCCAGCTTGTAGTTCAATGCGAGAGACAACTGGCCTTTGTCGATGTAGTAGCCCGCATACGTGCCGGAATATGGGTTCACGGAGGTTAGTTCTACGCTCTTGAAGACCAAATCCAAGTCCAGATACGGTTTTTCAATCAGTGGGTTAATCTCACCTTTTAGCGTCACAGGCGCGTATTTGTCGATTTTACCTTTGATGTCCACTTGCGCTTTGGTGCCCGGTGTGGACGACAAGTGACGGACTGAGCCTTGCAGCGACTCAATGCCAGATGCGAAGTTCGGCGTCAGCGAGTTATCCGCAAAGAAGGCCGACCCGTTGACCAGTTTGACGGCGGCAATATCAATCGCCAGCGGTTTCTGGTTGGCTGGGCTGGTTTTCGTCTTCACCGCCACCGATTTGGCTTGTGGGGCCGACTTCGCTGCGGGCGCTTTGTTTTCTACCACAAGGTTGCCAATGTTGGTGCGTTTATCTTTGGCAATCATCACTTTCGCATAAGGCGCATTGAATGTGATGGTGTTGATTTTGAGCGTATTTTTCTTGGCATCGAAGTTGAGTGCATCGATGTTCATCGCCTGCCATTTGACCAGCGGTTGGTTTTGTACCGTGTCGCGGATCAGCAGGGTGTTGATCGCCGCTGAGCCTTGGTAGCTCGCTTGACCGTTGGCGTCACCGGCATACTTGCCTTGGGTCGAGAACTTGCCTTTGGCCAGCGTGAGGTTCACATACGGCTTGAGGTAAGGCTGCAATTGTGTGAGGTCGAGATCGGTGATCGCCAATTGACCCTGGGCGCTGAGCGCTTTGGCATCGACGCTACCTGAGGTTTTGATTTCGCCACGCGGAGTCTCTGGTTGCGCGCGCGTATTCGAACTGACGGCCAGTGACACATCGTAATCAATGGGCGTGTTGAGATCGCTGATCACCGGACCGGTTTTGATCGACAGCGGGAACACGCGCCAGAAGACGCCGCTACTTTGAACGCTTTCTTTCACGTTGATGTCGGTGTCGGTCATCGCAAATTGGTTTAGGCGCACCAACCAACTTGGCGCGGTGTCATCAGTGCTATTCGCGTTGTCATCAGTACCATTCGCGGTGCCGTTTGCAGAGTCATCGGTGCGAGCCGTGCTCTCCGTGTCGGACTTAGGTTGCGCTGGCGCGTCAGGGGTTTTAGTGCTTGTCGCTTGTTTCGGTTGAAACAGCGTTTGTAGATCCAACCCTTGGCGATCCATTGCTGCATCGACCCACAGTCCGTTGATCTGCACATCGGCAATGTCTACGGTTTGGGTTTCGCTGCTCACCCCAATGCCATGCACGGCCAATGACGGCAGTTTCACCTTCGGTGTTTGCCCATCGCTGATGGTGAGATGATCAAGGTTAAATTGACCGTTGCTCACTTGATAACGCAGCGCGTCGGTTTCGCGATCCAGCTGATAATGAGCGGCGAAGCCAATCGCCCCGTCGGTCACGGACGCTTGCATTTGATCGGCGGTAAATGGCCAGAAGGGCGGTAGTGTTAAACCTTGCAATGCCACGTCACCTTCAACTTTCAGTGGTGCCAATTGGAACTGGCCTTTGAGGGTGAACTGGCTGTTATCCACGCCTCGAATCATGAAGTTGTAATGGTTGGCTGCTGAGGCGAGTTGCAGATTCTTGTCTTGCGCATTTTGCGGCAATGCGAGGCTGTATGCTTGGCTGTCAAACTGTGACAGGTTCAGATTCAGGCCGTCGTAATTGAGCGCTGCACCCGTCACTTCGTCTTTGAAATGAAATTGGCCTTGTGCAATTTCAATGCTGCCGATGCGAAACGCAGGAATGCCAGCATCGTGAGTGTCGGCTTCGTCTTTCGGTGGGTTTTGCGCCGCGTTGGCCTCGACGGTATCAAGGATATCGCTGAAGTTGAATCGCGCGTGTTCTCCTGCGCTCAAACGTTGCAGTGCGATTTTCGGCCCGGTCAAGGTGACGTGATCAACGGTTGGCGTGAATGTGAACAGACTTTTCCAGAAGCTAAATTCGAGCTCCAGACGATCAAATTGCGTGAAAGCGCTCTGCTCATCTGCTTCTTGAATGGCAAACCCATCGATGCGAGCGCGCAATAAGAATGGGTTGATGCTGACCTGCTGCAACACCACGCTACGACCGGTTTGTTGCGTGATGATTTCAGGCGCTTTCGCTTTGAGCACGGCAGGGGTGATTAAACCTAAGGTGACGGCGTAAACGGCATACGCAGACACCGCATAGGTGCCATAGCGTATCGGTTTGGGCGCTTGTTTAAAGCGCTGAGCAAAATGTGACAAGGCGTTTGACATAACAGGGGAGATCCCTTTGTTAACTTCAGTATTTGTCCGTCGCGCGGGCCTCATACCTACAGGCAATACAAAGGCAGTGGGTCAGGCCGGTTGGATGATGCGTCACCACCTTTGCGCGACTGCCGAATGAGGCGTTCCGAACGAGGGCTTCGTTATGATTGTATATCCTAACCCGAGGCTTGAGGAGTCGAGCCAGATTGTGGTCAATCTAGGGGATTAGAACAGCGGTGTTCAGTGTACCTAAATTTGACGCGTATGAATAAGATTCAACACGAATTTATTGTGTATCCAGAGGCAGAGAGTCGCAAGGGAGAGAAAAAGGGCCGCCCACATCAGGTTAGGGCGGCAAGCACGGGGGTGTGTATGCCGTCAGAAGGCGTGTGTCACGCGAGGTATCTGTCGTGAACCGCCTTCTTCAGGATTGGTTGTTATTATGTTGTGGAGTTGAATGTGTTTGTCTTGCGGTGATTAAGCCGCTGGGTACGTTTTGTAGCGCACGCCCATCATCTGTTCCATACAGTGAACCACTTGGCAGCTGTAGCCAAATTCGTTGTCGTACCAAACGTACAGGACGCAGCGATTGCCTTGCGCGATGGTGGCTGCGCCATCGACCACGCCAGCGTGGCGAGAGCCAACCAGATCGGTCGAGACAATTTCAGTGGATTCGGTGTAGTCGATTTGCGCGGCCAGTTTTGAGTTCAGCGCCATCTCACGCAGGTAAGCGTTCAATTCTTCTTTATCGGTCTCTTTTTCAAGGTTCAGGTTCGCCACCGCCATGGAAACGTTGGGTGTCGGAACGCGAATCGAGTTACCCGTCAGTTTGCCAGCCAGTTCAGGCAGCGCTTTGGCAACCGCTTTTGCCGCACCGGTGGACGTCAAAACCATGTTCAGAGATGCTGAACGGCCACGGCGATCGCCGCTATGGAAGTTGTCGATCAGGTTCTGGTCGTTGGTGAACGAGTGAACGGTTTCGATGTGGCCGGAGACCACGCCGTATTTGTCGTGCATTGCTTTTAGCACTGGCGTAATCGCGTTGGTAGTACAGCTAGCGGCAGAAATGATGGTGTCTTCTGGCTGAATGACCGACTCATTCACACCAAACACGACGTTTTTGATGTCGCCTTTGCCTGGCGCCGTCAACAGTACTTTTGCCGCGCCTTGCGAACCCAGGTGTTGGCCCAATCCTTCAGAATCACGCCAAACGCCAGTGTTATCGACAACCAAGGCATCGTGGATGCCGTACGCGGTGTAGTCGACGTCTGCTGGTGAGTTTGCGTAGATGAACTGAATGTAGTTACCGTTTGCAATCAGCGCTTTACGTTCTTCATCGATGATGATGCTGCCATTAAACTGACCGTGTACAGAGTCACGACGCAGCAGGCTAGCGCGTTTTTCGAGGTCACCTTTCTTACCACCGCGAACCACAATCGCACGTAGGCGCAGTGGGTAACCCGGACCGCTTTTTTCGATCAGCAAACGCGCCAACAGACGACCGATGCGGCCGAAACCGTACAGAACCACGTCTTTTGGCTCATTCATGACATCGCCATTCAGCGCGCCTTGCAGCGCCGTGGCGAGAAAATCTTTCAGACCGTGCGCGTCATCATGCGATTGCCAGAATTGGTGTGCCATTTGACCGATATCAACACGACATGGCGACAGGTTCATCTCAGCAAGTTGTTGCACGATCGGCATGGTTTGTTCGAGGGAAAGCGGGGAGCCGGTGTAACGGCGAGCAATACGATGAGTTTTGATGATGTCGATGGTGTCAGCGTTGATCAGTGTTTTACCGAACAGGATCACTTCCACCCCTTTTTGACGATAAAGCTGACCGATGAGGGGAGACATGGATTCAGCAATCGTTTGGCTTGTTTGCCATTCTAGGAGATGTTTCTCTGGACTCATTTTTACTCGGGACCTTTCACGTTTCGTTGAGCTTTTTTGTCCATCGGTAGGGAGATGAACAACAGCGGTTTTGCCCGCAGTTTGGACTGCGTTTGGCATAGGGGGAGTTTGTTATTTTTATGTGGCCGGATTGTAATGGCTAACTGGTTATTCTGCTAGGAAAAATAATGACCAAATTTTTTGCTTTAATTTGGTGATAAACCAGTCAATATATGGGGTGGAGGCCGGTATTTTCACCGATTGACAAATGCAGATAGGCCGACTTATTTCGTGCTAATTTGGTTTCATATCTAGCTTGTCGGTCTTGTTTGCATTATTTGTTTCACAAAAATGTAATATTCATCAAGTTACCCCCTTAAAAGGTAAACGAGATCGCCAAGGAAATAATGTGTGCTTGGGTTTCGATGCCGGTTGCTGGGTTTTGCGCTTTGGTGAAGTGGCCGCTCAACGCATTTTCTGTGCTATTGACCACTTGCCACTCTCCATTGAGCGCGACATTGGGCACAATGTTGTAGCGCAGCCCCACCAGATACGAGTCGTTGTCATACAGTTTTCGCCGTTGTCCGTATTGTAGATAAGGCTGCCATTTCCCAAATTGGCGTGCCAATCCCACGTACCAGTTTGAGTAGAGTTGATCGTCGTAGATGTATTCGGCAAACAGGTGATACGGACCGAGCGCATAGTTCATGCCCAGCGCCAACAAATCCATATCGTAATGCGAGACGTTGTAACCGCCGGTTTGCAGATCCGCTTCACTGGTGAGATACGCCAAACGGAACACGTTATCATCGCGATACCAGTCGACCGTCAAGCCGTAAGCCGCATCAGCATCCAGCGTGTATTGCATGTCGTAAATCTGGTAATCATTTTTACTCGGCAGCGCTGCAAAGGTCGATACCCGCAGTTGTGAGGTGTCGGTGAGCATGGTATTCCACTCAAACGATGCGCCATCATAGTGGGTAATGCCCAGCAAACTGTCGTACACATCTTGGGGTGGCCGAATCCACGGGTAGGCGACCGAGACATAATAATATTCCGACATCATAAACACCGGCAGGCGCAAGCGACCGACTTTCGCGCTATAAGCGCCCCACGCCGATTCCAAATAGGCCCACTCGAGTTCGGGGCTGGAAAAATGATCTTGCGGGCGTTTGACGCCTTGCACCGACGCGCGCCAGCGATCATTGAGGATCCAATCCACTTGCAATCCCAGCGTGGTATCACAATCAAAACACCCGTCGTCATCAATATCCCGATGCACAAAAATCGGCACGGATGTGTCAGATTTGGCGGCAGACACGTTGCCAAACCCACTGACGCGCAGATGTTCCCCGACGTTGATTTGACTCATCGCCAGTGGAGAAAAAAGAATGAAGCCAATGAGAGACGTTGCGTTCATAGTGGTTCCTCACTATTGAAGACATAGATGACATGGACGGAGCCTGTCACCCAACTTGCGGGGATATAAGCGATGCCATTTTTATT
The DNA here is from genome assembly GCF_052076135.1 of Vibrio sp. Vf1514. Taxonomy (NCBI): domain Bacteria; kingdom Pseudomonadati; phylum Pseudomonadota; class Gammaproteobacteria; order Vibrionales; family Vibrionaceae; genus Vibrio; species Vibrio sp. Vf1514. The sequence continues at coordinate 352,069 of NZ_CP197268.1, forward strand.
GTGGGTGAGCCAAGCGATAACCTCTTGGATGTCGCTCTGTTTCGCCTCGAAAGGTGCTTTGCTGCGGCCAGAAAAAGTCTGCCGCGCCCAGATCGCTTGCATCTGCGCCGGGCTTTTACCGAGAAGGCCGTAATAAAACTGCTGACGCAGGGGGGAGTTCTGCGGCAGGTCGAGCAAGGAGATGTTGATGTCGTCGATGTGGCTCAAGCGGCCGCGGTACAGCATCTTGACTTGGCTGGCTTTGAGGGGCGGCAGGTTGGGATTAAGCGTCACAATGGCGTACGACTCCGGGTACGCGGCGGTACTCCAGAACAGCACAAGGGATGTGATAACCAACCAGACTCGTTTCAGCAAAAACGGTTTTCCTTCACCTAACTGACTCAACTTTCTTGAAATTATGGGCGCAAACGGCACAAACACTGTCTACTCTTTAACCATAGGCTAGGTCTCTTCACATTCAAGGTTAAGGAATGCGCACTGTTTCTCGTTTCTCAATAAAAGCTCGACTGATGCTGCTGTGTCTCATGCCGATGCTGGTGATTGGTTGGGGAACTTGGAATCTGTTCAGCCAATTCCAAACGCAATTGGTCGCTTACCGTGTGATCACCAAAAAAATCGATGCGTTGAATCATCTGACGAACGCGACCCATCTGGCGTACGACATGCTGATCGGGCGCATTCATCAAAACGACGTTCAGCGCTTGCGGATTGCTCTCGACAACGAATTGACCCTCGTTGGCGCCAACATCGATGATCAAAATCTCATGCGCGTGTCCGGGAATTCGGCCTCACTAAGTAGCAGCAACGTCGCAGAGCTAAAAAGCCTCGCCAGCGAAATTGCTTCGGCGACGGTGGCCGAGACCCACGAATACGGCACCTGGACGTTTGATTTGATCTACGAATTGCTCACCGACATTCAAAAGCGTAGCAATCATGAAGCGCCCACCGACATTCATACTTTGGATGTGGTGTATGACGATTTGAGTTGGTTTTTGTACTGGATGCAGCGTGAGGCGTGGTTTATCCGCGACTTATCTCAGACGGACACGCTGACGCCCCAGCAGCTCGGTCAGTATTTCCAAATTGCGGAACGTGAACAGCAGCATCTTGAACGCTTTATTGATACGGGCGCCAGTTCGGTTCAGTTGGATCAGATCGTTAAGCTATTCGCCCAACAAGACTTTCGCCAAGGCGCCATTCTGCGCGACAAGATCCTGCGCCAAGAAGTGACGCCCAGTGAGTTGAGCGGATATGTGCAGACGCTGGAGAATCGCCAAGCGGCGGTGCAGAAGCTGTTTTTGGGCTTTTCCGAACATTTGTCGCAGCAAATTGATCAACAGGTTCGTCAGGAAAGTCAGCGGATCGCCGTGATCAGCGCTGTGGTGGCGGTGGTGTTTGTGCTGCTATTGGTGCTGGGCCTTGGGACGTTTTATCGCATTTCATCCAAGCTCAATCGGATCCTCGCCACCATGGGGCAGCTACGGGACAAGCGCGATAGCGTGAAGCAGATCGCCATTGATGGGAACGATGAGTTCTCCGATTTCGTCGGTAGCCTCAACCACATTATTTTGGAACTCAAAGCGCATGAAGAGCGTTTGATTCACGCCAAAGAAGAAGCGATTGCCGCCAACCGGGCCAAGAGTTCGTTTTTGGCCAATATGTCTCATGAAATTCGCACACCGCTCAACGGCATCATTGGCATGACTGAAATTTTGGCCTCTTCTGGATTAAACGTGAACCAGCAGGACATTTTAGATGACATTGATACCTCATCCCAATCGCTGCTGATACTGCTCAATGACATTCTCGATCTGTCCAAGATTGAGGCGGGCAGCCTGACGTTAAATCCCAATGCGTTCAATTTTGCTGAAATGGTGTACGACACCGTGAATTTGGTGAATGTGAAAGCGATCAGCCAGCACATCGAGTTGGCGATTCAGCTGGACCCTGAGCTGCCGGTGATGGTGGTGGCGGATGAGTATCGGGTGAAACAGATCCTGATGAATTTACTCTCCAATGCGGTGAAGTTTACCCAAGACGGGTATGTGAATGTGGAAGTGAATTATGTCAGTCAAGACACGCCGCTGATTCGCTGTAGCGTCACCGACACCGGTAAAGGCATCGACAAAGACAAGCTGAGCACCATTTTTGACCCCTTTACTCAGGAAGATGGCAGCATTACCCGCCGCTTTGGTGGCACGGGGTTAGGGCTGGCGATTTGCCGCCAGTTATTGGAGTTGATGGATGGCTCGATTCAAGTGCACTCCACCAAAGATTTGGGGAGCCAATTTGAATTCACGGTTCCCGTGACGCTGCCACTCGAGCAGCCAACGCAGCAACCGATGAATCAAACCACGCTGTTTATCTCCAATAATTCCAATTACTCCGCGGCCATTCGCCGAGAGTGCACGCGTTTGGGACTGACCGTGGTGGAAGCATCGACCATTGCTCATATCGAGGACGCTTCAGTAAATCAAGTGGTGAATGTGCTCTATTGCCACAGTTTGACCCACGGCAAGTTATCCGATATCGATGATTTAAAGCAGCGCTTCCCGCACGCTCGGCTCATCATGTTGCAACACCATCTGTTCACGAATAAAGCCGTCGCAGATGCCATTCATGGTCGCATTACGTTGCCATTTTTGGGTCTGAGATTTGAAAAGCTGTTGCGCGAATCGTCGCCAAGTGCGCAGCTCGCGCCCGTGCAGGATGCTCGCCACCCTCGGCCAGCGCAAGAAGAAGAGGAAGCGACAAATCCCCGTATTTTGATTGTCGAGGACAACTTGATGAATCAAAAAATCGCGACCTTCTTTTTAGAAAAAGCCGGGTTAGCCTACGTGATTGTCAGTAACGGTCAGGAAGCGGTGGACATTGTGACCCAAGGCGGCCAGTTTTCTGCGGTACTGATGGATTGCATGATGCCGGTGATGGATGGCTTTACCGCAACACGTAAAATTCGCGAATGGGAGTCGGCGCAGGGGCTGAAAAACATTCCCATCATTGCGCTGACTGCCAGTGTGTTGGATGAAGACATTGCCCACTGTTTTGAAGCGGGCATGGACGCTTATTTGCCGAAGCCGTATAAATCGAAGCAGTTGTTTGACATCTTTACTGAGCTAGAAGTCGCGTAGGTTCGGGGTAATCCATCTGCTCGATGCGTTCAATAAACGCTTTGGCAGGCAGGGGTTTTGAATAGTAATACCCTTGGTACTCGTCGCAGCCTTCAATGGCTAACAGATGCAGTTGATTGTGGTTATTCACCCCTTCTGCCGTCACCACTTTTCCCATATTGTGCCCAAGCTGAATAATGGTACGCACCAGCATGTGATCGTCATGGTTGTTGACACAATTGTCGACGAATGACTTGTCAATTTTCAAGACGTCAATCGGAAGCTGGCTGAGGTAGTTCAGTGAAGAATAAGCCACGCCGAAATCATCAATCGCAATGCGAATTCCAAGGGTGCGCAAGTCCTGACAAGTTTCACTCACGTTCTGTGGTTGCTGCATCAATGTGGTTTCGGTGATCTCCAGTTGCAATAATTTCGGATCCAGATGCGTTTCTCGCAGCGCTTTGGTCACCACATTAAAGATATCGTCGTAGAGAAACTGCACGGTGGAAACATTCACCGCGATGCAGATGTTGTGTCCGGTGATCTGCCACGCTTTGGCTTGCTTGCAAGCTGTCTCAATCACCCAGCGGCCAATCGGAATGATCTGTTGGCTTTTCTCGGCCAAGCCGACAAATTCCTCGGGCGAGATCAATCCTAAATCGGGATGGTGCCAGCGAATCAGCGCTTCGGCGCTGTGTACTTCGCCGGTTTTAATGTCGACTTTGGGTTGGTAGTTCAGGGTTAACTGCTGCTTTTCAATTGCATTGCTGAGTTCGCGTTCCAACTGATAGTTGCGAATGGTTTCACCAATCAGCTCTTCGTCGAAATGTTGAATGATGTTGTTGCCTTTTTGTTTGGCGCGCAGCACGGCAATATCAACGTTACGACACCAAATATCGCTGTCGTGCATTGCATCTTCAAACAGTGCAATCCCGATGCTCATTGTCATGTGGTAGCTGCGGTTGTCGAGCTTAAAGCCTTGGCTGCATGCATCCAAAATGTAATGCGCCACCTGATCCGCGTAGAAACGAATGTCGTACTGGTCTTTCAAAATAATCGCGAACTCATCACCGCTCATGCGGTACAAATCCACCCGTGAAAAATCGAGTCCTTTCAGGCGTTTCGCCAGTTCAAACAGCAGCTTATCGCCTTGCTGGTGGCCCAAGCTGTCGTTGATCAATTTGAAATCGTCGATATCCAGTTGTAGCAGGGCGTAGTGTGTCTCGGTGTCACGCTGACGTTCAAGTGCTTTGGTGTCACGGGTAAACGCCTTGCGGTTTGCCAGTTTGGTGAGAAAGTCGGTGTAGCTGTCGCGGCGATAGCGCTCCAGTTGACGCTGCAATTTCTGTTTGTAATAGACGCCGACGGTCGCAAAAAAGGCAATGGCTGCCAGCTCGACGGCATCTTCTGTAAATTGATAAAACGGCGGCGTGCCGATTTTCTGATATTGCAGGTAACTCCCAATCAGCAAAATGGCAGACATAAATGGCCACAGTGAGCCAGGAAACAGCACCAAATAGGTCAACGGAATCAGAAGAAATGACTCTTCTATGGCGTCGAGCGTGAGCGGCTCAAAATAGCTGCCCACTAAAATGACCGCAATAGACCCCATCGCCGCCAACCGTTTCGTCCAACGATGACGGCTGATCAGCGCGATCAACATCAAGGCCGGGTAGGCATAGTAATATTGCACCGCAGTGTGATGCTCGGTGAGCAAGGTGTAGCTAATGACGGAAACGGAGAGCAGATACAACAACGTAATAACGAAACGCGTACCTAATCCCGAACCTGACTGAATTGACGTCGATGCCATATGGATCCCGTGTGAGTCGCGTTTACGCCGCAAATGAAACCATGTGCAGCAATGATTTTGGATTATGTTTGGAATTGTAGTCCTAGTTCTGTAGGGGCAAAGCCGACTCAAGTCAAAAGCCATCGCTTTATGGACAAAGTTGTGAGGCATTCTCACTAAAGAGACGTATTTAAAAATTCGTTAACTTTTGATGTAGTTCAAAAGGTTGAAAAGTGAGCGTTTTTCGGCGGGATCATGCGCAGTAAAAAGCCCTCCGAATGGAGGGCTGATATTATTTATGGATTTCACTGATGGGTTGAAGCTCGTGAACGGGCAGCCAGTTCACCTTCACGCCCGCTTGCAGGAACATATCCTGACTCACTTTAATTTTGTCCCCCCAGCGAGACAAAAAGTCTGCCGATTGCTCTGGGCAATGCACCGCAGAAATACCAGTTTGAATGATCTTGGCTGCGCAGTTGGGACAAGGGAAATGAGTGACGTAGATTTCACAGCCATCTAGATCGCGCTTGGCAAACAAGATGGCGTTCTCTTCCGCATGCAAGGTTTTGAGATATTTCATATCACGATCGTCGGTGTTGGCACTATCGGAAATGCCATGTGGATAGCCATTAAAGCCGACGGAGACGATACGGTTCTGTTTGGTAATCACGGCCCCAACTTGCGTGGAAGGGTCTTTACTCCACGAGCCAACAAGTTCTGCCATTTGGTAAAAGCGTTGTGCCCATTTAGAAATCATAGGATGGTTTCCTCAACAGAGTTAGCGGTCTATTTTGCCGATTGTGTGATCAAGATGGGTCCTAATATCCTTAATTTACCAAGGTGAGTCTAGGAAAATCTGGGCTTTATCCGCCAATGGAACCCAACTGCTTCCTGATTGCTCGGATTGGGGTGAGATCTGCATCAAACTTTGTGGACTGGGTGTATTTTAGCAATAGGGAATATTTGAGATTCGCTTTGTGAGATGTTTCTTACACGTGTTGTAAGACATTGTCCATTTTTAGTGAAGAGAAAAACGAGTTTGTTTTATTAACCTATTGAAATATATAAATATGATAAAATTTCGCCCACTTTCTTGCTCAGTTGGATGTTGTGAGCCGCTTGCTGAAAATCTCCGATGTCGTAATCTCAAGTTGTCAGCAGGAAGCAGACACGGAACAGGAAAGACCCAAGGACAGGTCATCTTCAGGACGAAGATTCGATGATTCAGGATGAATGATCGGCATGGAAAGTGAAGGACATTAGCTGGAAGCTTGGTAACTAGGATGGTTACAACGGATGGTTAATGGACAACTTAAAGGAATAAGGCGTGAATCTGTCAGGATGACGGATAAGGGACACCGCTAGGAAGGCGATGAAACGGAATGCGCTGAAGGATACAGCAGACTATCAAGGAATAGATGCAGGGAGCACCTATTAGTAGCCGGATTGCTGCGAGTAAGAACTGAACCCCACTAAGCGAAAGCTTAGTGGGGTTTTCTTTTATCTGCGCTGACATAACGTGTGGTTCCTTGTGGCACGTTGTCGTCATGACAATAATCTCGATTGCGTGAGGCGAGAAGGATGAATGATAATGTGCCCATCCGCCTGACGGCGTCAGGCCAACCGAATAATGAGAGCGAACACGACGTGGAGAAAACCTCTGAGTTCTTGCTGAAATCCCTAAAAGGCCACCCCGAACCTTACCTGTCGATAGGCACTTTACTGGAGTTGCTGAGACGACGCTCTTACGGGGCGCTGCTGATCATGCTCAGCTTGGCAGGGCTGATTCCGGGTATCTCTTTTTTTGCCGGATTTGCGATTTTCCTATTGGGGTTGCAGCTTGCTTTGGGGCTACAAGCGCCGCGTTTGCCGCGCCTCATTCAAAAGCGCAAACTGCATCGCCAGAAAACCATTCGCTTCATTGAAGAGTTATTGCCGTGGTTTGAACGTGTGGAACACTACATCAAACCGCGTTGGGCGCCGCTTTCCAATGCGTTGGCGCGCCGCGTGATTGGTCTCATCATCTGCGTGCTGGCGGCGGTCGCTGTACTGCCACTGCCGTTTGTGAACTTTCCACCGAACATTGCCATTATCTTTTTTGCGCTTGGCATCATTGAGCGCGATGGTCTGTTTTTGGTCATTGGTAGCGCGATTAGCGTCCTTGCGTTGTGGGTTGGCTATCTTCTGGTACGTATAGCGATGAACTCGCTGATGCTGGTATTATGACGCCACAATCTTCTGGTTAAGATGAGTAGTCAAAATGGAAGCACAAGTTAAGTGGGTCGAAGCGTTTAAATTTATCGGACAATCTCAATCGGGTCATTCCATCGTGATGGATGGCAGCGGCGGCGCAACAGCGCCAAGTCCGATGGAGATGGTGTTGATGGCGGCAGGTGGTTGCAGCTCGGTTGACGTGGTGGATGGTTTGAAATCAGCGGGCGAGAAAGTGCGCACATGCACGGCGAAGCTGACCACAGAACGTCGCGATACGGCGCCACGGATTTTCACCAAAGTGAACATTCACTTTGCCGTTTCGGGCGACAACCTGAATGAAGCGGTGGTGGCGCGCGTGGCGGCAGATTCGCTAGAGAAATACTGTTCGGTGTGCTTGATGCTGGGCAAAGGGGTCGAGATGACCCACAGTTGGGAAATCATCACCGACTGATGGAAACCGGGCTAACGCCCGGTTTTTTATTGGACGCAATTCGCTGTTCTTGTTGCCTTGGCTATGCTTATAGCACCGTTGATAGAAAACTCAGCAACAACATGGCGATCAAAGGACGAATCACAGAGTGGTATGCCGATAAAGGGTACGGTTACGTCACCTCGGAGGTGGACGCGTTGCGAATCAAATTTTATCAGCGTGATGTGTCCAACTCTGTCGACTTGAGCGGGCATGCCGGGCAAGCCGTACGGTTTCGCCTTGTGCAGGATGATGCCGGGAATCGCCGCGCGACGCATGTGGATGGTGTGCGTGCTTTTCCTTGGGCGTCGCTGTTGGCGATGTGGTTTTTGGCCGCGTTGGTTGGCGGTGTGGTGTATTGGCGTTACCCCGCTGAAGTGGCGTATTGCTATGGTGCGATGAGTGCCGTGCTGTGGTGTATCTACGGCTTCGATAAACGAGCGGAAAAGCGAAAAAAACCGCGCACTGGCGCGTCGGCATTGTTGAGCTTGGCGCTGCTGGGCGGTTGGCCTGGCGCGTTGCTGGGTCAATACCATTTCAACCCACCTCATCGCTCACTTCTTTATCAAATCGTATTGTTTTTCATTGTTTTAGGACATTTTTTCTTGTTGCTCTGGACGCTCACGCCGACGGGAATTCAGGGGCTAGAAAGCGTTATCGCTTCGCTCCTCGCCTTGCGTTGGAAATAGGGGAAAGTCAATTTGAGGCTTTTACTCTTTTTTCTACTAAAAAAGTCGGTACGCTGTGCGAATAGAATGACAGGAGAACACGATGACCGAATTTGAAAAAATGATTGCCGGCCAAGTCTTTGACGGAGAAGACCCGTCGATCGTCACCATTCGCCAACGCGCCACAGCATTGAAACTACGCATCAACCAGTGCATCGATGACAACGAGCGCAACGCGTTGCAACAACAGTTATTCGGCTCGTTTGGCACCGACAGTGTTGTGCAGCCGCCTTTCCATTGTGAATTTGGCCAAACCATTCGCATCGGCCATCACACCTTTCTGAACATGAATGTGGTGATGCTCGACAACGCGCCGATTACGATTGGTGACAACGTACTGATTGGCCCGAGCTGCCAGTTCTACACCGCATCCCACTCGCTGGATTACCGCAGCCGCCGTTTATGGGAGACTGAATCGAAACCGATCGTCGTCGAAGATGATGTGTGGATTGGCGGTCATGTGGTGATTAACCAAGGCGTGACGATTGGCGCCCGTTCTGTGGTCGCAGCCAATTCTGTGGTCAACCAAGATGTGCCACCAGACACGCTGGTGGGCGGCACACCGGCGAAAATCATTCGTCACTTAGCGCGAGAAGAGGACGCTTCTTTCTGCTGACGTTTTCCGCTACAGTGTTGATTCCTTTCATCATTTTTTAGTGGAGTCTGCTTTGTCCCGTCATCGGTATACCCTGTTTGGTATTGCAGCGATTTTGTTATGGGGTTGCCTGATGGGGCTGACTCGCACGGTCGCAGAACAATTCGGCCCGATTGGCGGCGCCGCACTGATTTACAGCGTGGCGTCGCTGTTTCTGCTGATCGTGATGGGCGTTCCTAAAGTTCATCAATTCTCTTTGCGCTATGTGTTGATTGGCGGCGCGCTATTCGTCAGCTACGAAATCTGCTTGGCGCTGGCCCTGGGAATGGCAAACTCCCGCCATCAAGCGCTGGAAATGGCGGTGATCAACTACTTATGGCCAGCTTTGACGGTATTGTTTGCGGTATTGACCAGCCGTCAGCCCGTTAGCGTGTGGGTGTATCCGAGTATTGCGCTCGCCTTTGTTGGCGTGGCTTGGACGATTACCGGCGATCAAGGGCTGTCGTTTACGCTGATTGCAGACAACGTGGCCACCAACCCACTGACGTACGCCATGGCGTTTTTCGGTGCCATCATTTGGGCGGTGTATTGCAACGTCACCAAAATTATTGCCAAAGGCCAGAATGCGATTGGCCTGTTTTTTATCGCGACGGCCAGCGTCTTGTGGTTTCAATATGCCATGAGCGATGAAGGCCCGTTGGTATTCACCGCCTCGGGAACGCTCAGTTTACTTTTGACGGGCGTGGTGATGGGCAGTGGTTATGCCTTGTGGAACGTGGCGATTTTACGCGGCAACATGCTGCTGCTCGCCACCTTATCCTACTTTACCCCCGTGATTTCAACGCTGTTTTCCTCCATGATTCTAGGCGTGATGCTGGGGGCGAGCTTCTGGCAAGGTGTGGCGATGGTGACCATCGGCTCGCTGGTATGCTGGTGGGTCACGCGGGAGCGCGCGACGAAAAAACGCCTCGCGGTGCCACACGAGTCAGCGCTATAAAGCGACTCCTGTGGCTTCAAACTGCGCTGAGCCTTTGCGCAGTTTGCGTCATTCTTCACTGTCTAAATTGCAACGCCATGAAACGTTCAATCACGCGAAAATTATTCGGCGTTGAGGCCTTGACATTTATTGACTCGCTTTGTAAAAAAATAACTTCTCCTCGCTAAATCTATATTCCTCTTTATATTCATTTTTAAACGCCACCCCAATTAAAAAGCCTTATTTATCCTGTGGGAATCGTCTTACACGTTCGCAGGAAGCGGATGACATTATTATTTCTGATTTGTTAATAGACTGTCCCTGTCGCTCAAGTTGTCCCACCTGATTCAGGTGAAGATATTAAAAAATAAATTTAAGGGTCAATTGTAGGACAAAGTCAAAGTCAACCTTCAAATCGGAGAATAGTTATAATGAATAAGGCACTCACACTAACAACACTTGCAGTATTATTCACGCCATCTCTTGTTATGGCAGAAAGCGCAAACACAATTACTTTCCAAGGAGAAGTTGCTGACCAAACTTGTTCTGTCTCAGTGAACGGCAATGCTGAATCTCCTGTGGTCCTGCTACCAACGGTTGCTGCAACAGATTTAACCGATGGTCTTTCGACAGGTACTACAAACTTTTCTCTGGGTGTGACGGGTTGTACTGCGCCAGCATCCAGCCTAAACATCGGCACGGTGTTTGTCGGCAACAACGTTACCGCAGCGGGTAACTTGGGCAACACCGGTACAGCAACCAACGTTGTGCTGCAACTTTTGGAATCTGATACAGCCACTGACGCACTGGATCTAACATCAACGGCCACTGCTGCGGGCTTAGTCCTTGCTGCTGGTGAAACTGAAGCAAGCCACAACTTTGCAGTTCGTTACTTCGCTGAAGGTGGCGATGCGACTGCGGGTACCGTCATCAGCTCGGTGCAATACGCGCTGACTTACCAATAATAATGGTTCTTTGTAATCATTGATAATAATGGCGGAGTGTATATACCTCCGCCAAATAATACTTATCGTGAGGGGATATATGTATTTAGCTCACCGAATAGGTCTAATTATACTGTTGGTTTTTAGCTTTAATTCAGTCGCCAGTGTCGTGATGACAAATACGCGTGTGATTTATTATGAATCGCAGTCTGATAATGGGATGCAATTTTCAAATAAAGATGATTTCCCTTATCTTGTTCAAGTCTGGGTCGACGAAGGCAACCCAAGTTCCACTATCCAAACGCAATCCGATAAATTTTCTGTTGTCCCACCTATCTTTAGAATTGAAGCCAACTCAGGCCAAAGAATCCGAGTATTTAATACCAACAAAGCATTACCCAAAGACCGAGAAAGTGTTTTTTACCTGAATATGGTTCAAATTCCGCCAACCAGCAAAGCGGCGGAAAAAGAAAATAAAATGCTCATTGTTTTAAAAAATAGGGTGAAACTTTTTTATCGTCCGACTGATCTTCAAGATTCGGTCGAAGAGATTGATCGCAATTTATCGTTCTCCGTCAGCAATACCAATGGCTGGCAAGTGGTGGCTCAGAATAACAGTAGCTATCACGTGACCATCAATAACATCGTGCTGAAGTCTGGCGACAAAACGTGGCCAATCGAAAATAGCATGTTGACGCCCAAGTCGATGTTGCATTGGACACTCAACGATTTTGATCCGTCTTTGACGAATTACGAAGTGGACTTTTACCTAATTAATGACTTTGGGGCTCATGTAAAGAAAAGTTACGCCATCAAGTTATAGAAGACAATTATGAAAAAATTGACAAGTCATTTGATCATCAAGGCTGCTATAACATTCTGGGTGCTGACTCCGATTCACTGCGTGGCGGCTGAAACGTATTTCTTTGATGAAAACCTGTTGCTTGGGGATGGTTATAACAGTGAATTGCTGAAAAAAATCAGTAATGGCCCTCAGGCGGAGCCGGGTGTTTATCAGCTCGACGTGTACATCAACGCCTCATTTTATGGCAGCCATGATGTATATCTATTTGTGAGTGATGAGAGCGAGCATGCCCTCAACGCGTGTTTAAGCGGTGAGTTTTATCAACAGGCTGGCGTGTTGCCTGACGTTGTGCGTCAGTCGCAAAGCGCCAATTGTGAAAGCGGCGTGCAGATCGAAGGCGTCACGGAGCACATTGATATCGCCAAATTGAGGCTGAATTTAGGCATTCCCCAAGCTTATTTAGTTCGACATCCACGTGGTTATGTGGATTCATCGCAATGGGATGCGGGTGAACCGGTCTTTTTTAGCAACTACACCTACAACTATTACCATGCCAATTCCAACCATAGTAATGGCCAGGAATTTCGTTCCGATTCCCAATATCTGGGGCTGAGCAGCGGGTTAAATTTAGGGTTGTGGCACCTACGAAATATCTCCAACTATCAGCGTGCCAACAATTCAGGGCAAACGAAAGAGCAGTTCAACTCGATTCGCACTTATCTCTCTCGCCCGGTGTCGCGTTTGAATGGCGAAGTGATTGTCGGGGAAAGTTACACCAGTGGCACATTCCTAGGCAGCATCGGATTTGTGGGGTTGCAGTTTAAATCCGACAGTCGCATGTTGCCGGAATCTCAGCGTGGTTATGCGCCTGTGGTCAATGGGGTTGCTAACTCAACGGCGAAAGTGATTGTTCGTCAGAACGGTCGCGATATTTACCAAACCACAGTGCCAAGAGGGCCTTTCAGCATCAGTGACTTGTATCCCACAAGTTACGAAGGCGACTTAGATGTCGAAGTGATCGAAGCGGATGGATCGAGCAGTCATTTTCAGATTCCATTTAACGCGGTCCCCGGGTCATTGCGCCCTGATCTGCTTCGTTACGACATTTCGGTCGGCCGAACGGACGACACACAAGTCGAGAAGCTGTTTGCGGATTTAACGCTGGAACGGGGTATCAGCAACACCATTACCGGCAACACCGCAGTGCGCCTTTCGGATCACTATTTGGCGATGTCGTTGGGCGGCGTGTATGGCTCGTCATTGGGGGCATTTGGTTCCAACGTGGTGTTTTCGCACAGCGACACGCCCAATGAAAGCGCGGAACAAGGTTGGCGTTTGGGGTTGAACTATAGCCGTTCATTTGGCAGCGGGACGTCAGTCACGCTGGCGGGGTATCGCTACTCAACCGAAGGGTATCGTGAATTGACGGACCACCTCGGGTTAATGGCTTTGGACAGCGACAATACAACGTACGCGTCGACGTCGTTTAACCAGAGTCGTCAGTTTACCCTGACCATGAACCAGAACTTTGGCACCGGAGGGGTTCTGTATCTGTCCGGTTCTAAGACCCAATATCGCGACAATCGAAAGGACAACGATCAGTTCCAAATGGGGTTTTCAAGCCGACTGGGCCGTGTGAACTATGGAGTGACGTATGCGCGCCAGTACATGAGCCGTGGCATTGATCCTTTTTCGGGAGAGAGTTTAGGTCGTGAGAAAGAGGACATTGTCTCATTGAACTTGTCGTTTCCGTTGGGGGCCGCACATGAACGCAATGCGCCAAATATCAACGCCGGTTACACGCATAGCCAGAGTTCTGGCAGCTCGTATTACATGGGCGCATCTGGCGTGCTGGATGACGACGCGACGCTGAGCTACGGGATTTCTGCATCTCACGATGAAAGTACAGATGACACAAACTTAGCCATTTCTGGCCAGAAACGATTGTCGAAAGTGCAGCTGGGCGCGAGCTACAGCCATTCGGATCGCTACCGTCAGTTTGGTGCCAGTGCTCGCGGCGCCTTGGTGCTACACAGCGGCGGTGTGACGGCGGGTCACACGCTCGGAGAGACGTTTGCGATCGTCGAGGCGGAAGGTGCTGAAGGAACCGAAGTGCGTAACTCACAAGGGACGCAAGTCGATAGCCACGGTTATGCGTTGGTGCCGTCTTTGACGCCGTATCGTTACAACAAGGTGACGCTTGGCGCCAGTGGCAGTGAGCAAGTGGAAATTTTGACCAGTGAGAAACAAGTCGCGCCATATGCGGGGTCGGCGGTCAAAGTGACTTATCAAACGCGTTACGGCCAAGCGGTGCTGTTTACGGTCGACGGCGAGCAGGAGATCCCCATGGGGGCAGACGTTTCCAGCCCGTCCGGGCAGAGCCTCGGCATGGTCGGGCAAGCGATGCAAGCCTATGTTCGTCTTGAACAGTTGCAGGGCACGCTACAGGTGACATGGGGTAAAGCGAAAAGCTGTCGCTTTGATTACGACATTCGCGACATCGAGCCTGCCAGCATTCTGTATCAAGACGTGCGTTGTGAGGCGGAAACATCTCCCCTGAACGAGCCACAAGTGAAAGAGCTACAAACCAGCGCCTCTGACACGTTGACGATGATGGCGCCAGCGGCTTCGCTGGCTCCATTACCAGCAGTGACACCGGCTGTCACACCAACACGGATGCGCGGTCAATATTGGGTGGTCGCAGGTGTTTTTGATGAGCTGACGAATGCCAGCGCCCAACTAGAACGATTGTTGGATTACGGATTTTCAACGACCCAGTTAGTTGGTTATCGCAACCGCCATTGGATCATCGTCAATAAATTCTCTGACCTGAAATTGGCGTTTCAACACAAAAACGACGTGCAAAGGTTTGGGGTGGAATCGTATATCAAGGTAGGAGGGGAATAAATGGGAAGCAAACATGTCTATTATTCGGTCTGTGCGTTTGTCTTGCTGTTTTTGGCTGTGGTTGAAGATAGTAACGCAGCCAGTTGTACTCGAATATCCAAGGTTCAGACCGCAGATGAATATGGCAGTTATGGCGCTTGGATTGGTGCTAATGACGTAAATAATGGCCCCCTAAACTTGCCGAGTACAATCAATATTACCGATGAAAACTTCCAATCTAACGGCACCTTGTTGGCGTCTTCGGTGGCGGATTTTGTCACCTATGGCAAACAAAATGGTTACGAGCCAGAGCAGATTTTATTTTCTTGCACGGCAGACAGTGCGGGTCAGTTGTACGAAATATATGCGACGAACGGTGACAGTTCTTACGGCGGGAAATATGAAGATGGTGCTAACTATGGTCTAGATTACGCCTACGCGACTCGCATTGAAAACGTGGTTATTCGAATTACCAATAATGAAACAGGCGAATATTTTAAGAAGAATTGGCAATATCGTGCACTAACCGATCTGGATACCGATGCGTCAGGCAATATCTTGGTCAAGGCGAAAAATTTTGCTGGTGTGACGGTTGAACTTTATCGGATTGGTGAGGAACGTGGTGTCACGGGCACTGGACAGTATACCTACACCCAGCCAGCAGGTTACATTGCGTTTGGTGGCCCGGGTCTCTCTTACCCGGCCGAAGGGTCAGACAGTCAAACGTCCTATCTAGGGTTTTATCAGAATTGGCCAGGAAGTATTAGCTTGTATAAGAATACAAATATACGTCGCTCCAAAGCGTGCCGCTTCAACAGTGTGACGCCCACTGTGTTGTTTCCGACAATTTCCACCGAAGAGATCAACAATGGCGGTTCGCGAACCGCTAACATCGACATCACGTATCAGTGTCAGTCGGGTTACACTGCTGGTGTGAGTGAGGGGCAGAACGCCGTTGGTTTTCAAGTCAGCAGTGGTAGTTATTCGGCGGCGCTGGCCGAAGGGTTGACGACGACAGGTTCAGGCTTAACGTACCTATTGAGCAACCAATATGGCGTGGACAGCAATGTGGCAACGGGCGTGGGGATTCGTTTGGAGCGTGAGGGCACAACCTTAAACTGGTTGAGCGACGCCAACGTCATGACCGGGGGCAATGCCGACGGTTGGTACACACTCAACGGAACACAAGTGGCAACAGGCGATGTGGCAGATAGCTATCAAGAGAGTTTTTCGGCCATTTTGGAAGCGTTACCGGGTCAAACGGCGACCCCAGGGAAAGTCTATGCACAAGCTCAAGTTTTTATTCGCGTTCAGTAGCCTCACCTTGTGGCAAGGCTTGCTGTTTGCCCTGCCTGCGCATGCGGGCGTGACGGCTGAAACATCGCGGGTTGTGTTTAACAGCAGCAAGAAAGAGCAATCGTTGCAGTTGGCCAATCTCAACGCTTATCCCGTCATTGTCCAAACATGGATTGATGACGGCAGTCCGCAATCGACGCCGTCAGATGCTCAATCGCCGTTGATCACCATTCCGCCAGTCTTTCATTTGGCGCCGGGGGAAGAGAAGCCACTGCGAATTATCAACGTCAATCAAGCGCCGCAGGCGGTTCACGATCGCGAGCAGTTGTTCTGGCTGAATATCTATGAAGTGCCGCCCTCGGAAAAGGAGATGGCGTTTCGCTTGCAACTGACGATGCGCACGCAAATGAAAGTGTTCTATCGTCCGCCGGGGCTGAAAAGTAAACTCGCCTCACTCATTGACGAACAAGCGTTTTCGCTGCAACGTCAGCACATGACGATCGACAATCGCTCGCCCTTCTTTGTGACTTACAGCCAATTTGTTTTTGAGCGTGGGTTGGTGCTGCCCGGCGTTATGGTGTCGCCATTTTCGCAAGCCGATGTACTGTTGCCGCCAGCCCATGGGTTAACCGCAGGCGATAACCTCACGTTTTCCTATATTGACGATTGGGGCGACGTCAACGAAGCAACTGCATCACTCAAGTGACGCAGTGAACGCTTCTGCCCTCGACATCAAAACCCCGCGGTCAACGTCACGTTGCGCGGGGTTTTTTATGCTGCGCTTGAATTCACGGAGGTTTCACGTGAGCCGCATTTTAGGCCGCGTCAGACCATGAAGTGCCCGTTTTTTCGGCGACTTTATCGCAAATGTAATGGCCGATGGGAATGGCAGAGGTTGCGGCGGGCGATGGCGCATTGCAAACATGCAGTGAGCGCGGGCTTTCTGCAAACAGAAAGTCATGCACCAGTGAACCATCTTTCATCACGGCTTGGGCGCGAATGCCAGCCGGATAAGGTTGCAAGTCGCTGACCTTCAAGGTGGGGCAATATTTCTGCACCATTTTTAGGTAGCCCGGTTTCCACCACGAATTGAACGTTTCAACCAATCCAGTTTTCAGGTGCTTGCGGGTGACTTTCCAAAATCCGGGGAAGGTGAGCATGTCTTTGATATCCCGCAGCGACAGGTTGATTTTGCCGTAACCTTCTCGCTTCCAGCCTTGCACTGCATTCGGCCCGACCGTGACGCTACCATCAATCATACGTGTTAAATGCACGCCAAGAAACGGTAGGTCAGGATCGGGAATCGGGTAGATCAGGTGATTGACGATGCGGTTGTGTTTCTCTGGTAAACGGTAATATTCGCCGCGATAGGGCACGATCTGAAAATCGGTATCGATGTTGAGCATGCGCGTGATGCGATCGGCCATCAAGCCTGCGCAACTGATTAAGAATTGCGTGCGGAACGTGTGAGATTGATTGCCGATTTGGCAGCGAAGCCTGATCTGCTCGGGAGTTTCTTCGATATCGAGCACTTCGGTTTTTAAGCTCAATTCGCCCCCAATGGCGGTGTATTCGTCGGCCATTTTTTGCGTCACCAAGCGGTAATTGACGATCGCGGTCGATTTGACATAAATCGCGCCGTTGCCGGTGATGTTGGGCTCACGTTGACGCAGTTGTGCTTCGCTCAACAGCTCCGCTTCAATGCCGTTCTGCGCGCAGCGTTCATAGAGTGCTTGCATGCGTTGATATTCCACCGGATTGGTGGAAACCAGCAACTTCCCACACTGTTCATACGGAATGTGGTGTTTTTGACAGAATTGAATCGTCTTTTCGACCCCTTCGCGGCAAAAGCGTGCTTTCAGACTGCCGGGTTGATAATAAACCCCCGCATGAATCACGCCGCTGTTGTGCCCAGTTTGATGCATGGACACGTCATATTCTTTTTCGACCACCAGAACACGCGCGTGGGGATGACGTTGTTTGAGTTGCCACGCGGTGGATATCCCTACAATGCCACCGCCAACAATGACATAGTCGTACGACTGCTCCATGTACAAATCTCCAAATAGCTTGGCCCGTGTCGGACCACGGGCTGATAATTATCGTTGGGTTTGAACAGGCTCGGTATGAGCCTGTGTGCTGCTTGAGGCGGTTGATTAGCGCGAGAAATAACCGCGTTGGCGAAGTAATTCGCGGCTCAGCTCTGGATGCGGCACAAATTTGTCTCGCCCATGCAGCCAGCGATGGTTATGGATCACCAGCATCGAACCGACGTTCACGCGCACATTAAAACATGCGGGATCGTGCTCAAGTGATTCGCCCATTTCATACAGGTACAAGCCTTCACGCACATTTTTCGGCTTGGCAAATTGGTCGATGAACAGCATGTGCGGTTTGCCGTCGGCATCCTCTTCAAAAAAGACGGGGTGCGCAATGTCATAGCCCGTGTTTTTGCTTGGCGGCGCGCCCCACGTGATGTCTTGTTTCGCCATCGGATGGTTGTAGAACTTGCCCAAGTCTTGCCAGTCGTCGAGGTGCAGAAGGAGCGAATCGCCGCCTTCCATGTGGCTTTCATGCATTTTCATCATGAGGACAAAATCAGTACGTTCATTGACGTACGTGCCGTCGTTGTGCAGTTCCATTCGGCGATGTGCTTGGCGTAAATAGCTGTCGCTGTTGTCGACGTTCTTCACCGTGAATCGCGCGTAATACTTGCCGTACATCGCATCGAAGTTAGGCAAACCAATCAGGTGCGAAATAGCGGTCGAGAGTTTGACGAAATAACGGCGTTGCGTTTCGGTATCTTCAAATTCTGCTTGCACGTCTTTGTCGGCTTCCAGCAGAAACGCCCCTTGGTCACGGTCATCAATGATGCGCTTGAGCTGCGAACCCAGTTGGTAATCCGACGCTTTGTCGAGCGCATCGGCGACTGCAAAGCGAAGAAACGGTTTGTATTCGATCGATTGAAGATCCCACTCACACGTCAGGTCATTAAACTTTTCCAATAAGCTGCGTGCCAGTGTTACCACTTGCAGGCGTGGATTGGTTGGGTGCGGTTGTACGGTGAATGCGTGTTGTGCGGTCACTTCGGCGTCTTTTGTTTCCAGTCTCATAGAGTGATTCCTATCCTTTCATGTCAAGAGGGGTTCCGTGTTCGCCTTGTGCTGGAATGAGCTTTCAGCCGTGCAGGCAATTGGGGTAAGCACGCTGCTTTCTTGTTGCGGTTGCTGTTATGAAAAGGTAACTGAATTGTTGTTATATAATCAATATATCGAAAATATAATTTCAATCTATTTAATTGATGATAAATGGCGATGTTGAGGATGAATACGTCGTTTACTCACCATTTATTAATAAAATCGATGTGTTTCATCATCGATTGATATTGAAGCTGCCTGTTTGCAGCTTTTTTTCATCGACATTTATTTGTTGGTCTCTCAAAAGCAGAGATTCGGTTTGTTAGAGTTATTAATGCTGTGTAAAAGCTTTTTTGAGGAACCATACCGATAAAAAATGTGAGGATGAGAATGAAGAACACCATTAAACTGGCGCAAGGCTTCTTCTTAATCCCCATCATGATGGCTCATGGATCACTGATCTGGATGCATGAGTTTGCGTTGGTGCCGTTCGTCCTCTCGGTGGTTTATACGTTGGCGCTCATTGTGTCCTTTGCGGGTAGCATTGAAGGTCGCTTGTTTCATCCCTTGTCCGTTTGGGCGCGAGCGATGTTGTTTATTGGCGCGTTGGCATTGGCCTTGCTCGATAGCGATATGATCAATATCGCTGCAACGATCGGGATTGCGATGATTGCGGCGCTCAATCAACTCAAAGGTCGGCAAGTGCTGAACGCTCGCACAGATTAACGAGCGCCCGAAATAAACCGCAGCCCCTCCGTGTGCTTCACCGAGGGGCTGTTTTTTTTGTGTTGGTTGATGACAGCAAGCTCGCCAGAATCCCGTGCGAGCGGCTTCAAGAAAGCTTGGTGTCTTGAAGGTGGGTTTGATGATGATTCGTCTTGTGCCAATCTTCCATGAATTTCAGGAAAGCACGCGCGGCGTTGGAGAGGTAATGACTGCTTTTCCAGCCGATGCCAAATTCAACTTTGATTGGCGGATTAAACGGCACGCACACCAAGGGTTCATTGTCGTGAATAATGCGTCGCAGGCAGGTGCTAATGCCGATGTCTTTTTTCAATAACGCTTTCACCAATTCAATCAGGTTGGTTTCATAGCGGATATCGGGCGTGATGTTATTATTTCTGCAATAACGACTGATGGCTTCTCGCAATAAATAACCATCCCGAAACAGGATCAGCGGCTGCTGACAAAATTGCTCCAGCGACACTTCGGAACGCTGCGCAAAGGGGTGACTTTTATTCACGCAGGCGACGATTTCTTCCGGGCACAGCGCCACATAGCGAAGTTGCTCGAGGGGTTGGTCGGTTCGAACAAACGCCAGATCCAACGCACCCTCTAGCAGCATTTTTTCCAGTGTCGCCGTGCCATGTTCTTGAATATGGATGCGAATGTTGGGGTAGGTTTCCGTAAACGCTGCTAATGCTTCGGGGAAAAAGTAGGAGCCGAGCATCGCCGACACGCCAAAGTCGATTTTGCCGCGCTCGAGCCCTTTGAGTTCGTCCATTTCAATTTCGGCTAAGGCGACATCTTCCAAAATGCGTCGCGCATGGAATAACAA
Source organism: Vibrio sp. Vf1514 (assembly GCF_052076135.1). Taxonomy (NCBI): domain Bacteria; kingdom Pseudomonadati; phylum Pseudomonadota; class Gammaproteobacteria; order Vibrionales; family Vibrionaceae; genus Vibrio; species Vibrio sp. Vf1514. Next base: position 372,579 of record NZ_CP197268.1, read on the forward strand.
TCGCATGCCATCGGATGTGAGCTGAATCTGGCGATTGGTGCGATTAATCAGTTTCAGGCCAATCTCTTTTTCTAACTTTTGCATGCTGACGCTCAGCGCCGATTGGGCAATATTGAGCTGATCGGCGGTTTTGGTGAAATTGCCATTGGCCGCGAGCGCAACGAAGTATTGAAGGCGTTTCAGTTCCATAATTATATTTTTCGATGAGTAGGGCTATTTTAATCTAATTTATAGATACATCGTCGCAATTCAAACGCGATGAGGCATTTCATGCGCTTAAATGCTCAAGATCAGTGGAGGCTCACAGTTTAGGGGCATCGCTCAAATGTCTTCGGACCCGCATCGAGTCGTTTTACATGCAGCATTTATCGCCTACACGAATGGTGGATTTTAAATATATGAATTTTCATATATATGGCTTTCCATATATTTAAATCGGCGTTAAAGTAGGGCCATGATTGCGATGGCTGTGAACGTCTTTTGGCGTGGTTTCACCGCCAACATCAAGGGGTTTGGAGGATAAAATGGGATTGTTTGAACGGTATCTCACCGTGTGGGTTGGGCTCGCCATTTTGGGCGGGATTGGATTGGGCAGCGTGGCGCCACAAGCGTTTGCGACCCTTGCCAGTGTGGAATGGGCGCACGTGAACATTGTGATGGCGGTGCTGATTTGGTTGATGATTTTTCCGATGATGGTGCAGATTGATTTCTCATCTTTAAAGGATGTGGGCAAGAAACCCAAAGGTTTGGTGCTGACGCTGGTCATCAACTGGCTGATCAAGCCGTTCACCATGGCGTTTTTAGGGTGGTTGTTCTTCAAAGGGCTGTTTGCTGATTGGGTCGACCCGCAAACCGCCAGCGAATACATCGCGGGGATGATTCTACTGGGCGTCGCGCCGTGTACGGCGATGGTGTTTGTGTGGAGCCAACTGACCAAAGGTGATGCGAATTACACCTTGGTGCAGGTGTCCATTAACGACATCATCATGATCTTTGCGTTCGCGCCGATCGCGGGGTTCTTGCTGGGCGTCACGGACATCACCGTGCCATGGAATACCTTGCTGTTGTCGGTGGTGCTGTATGTCTTGATCCCGCTGGTGGCTGGGGCGATTGTGCGACGTCAACTCGAAAAAGGCGGCGATCACACTCGCTTGAACCAGTTCCTTGCCACCATGAAACCGTGGTCGATTGTTGGCTTGTTGGCGACAGTGGTGCTGCTGTTTGGTTTGCAGGCGCCGACGATTTTGGCGCGTCCGGAAGCCATTGCGCTGATTGCCATTCCGCTGCTGATCCAAACCTACGCTATTTTTGCGATTGCGTATTGGGCGGCCAAACGCATGAAGCTGCCTCACAATGTGGCGGCGCCTGCTTGCATGATTGGCACCTCGAATTTCTTTGAATTGGCGGTGGCTGTGGCGGTATCGCTATTTGGCTTGCATTCGGGAGCCGCGCTGGCAACGGTGGTTGGCGTGTTGGTGGAAGTGCCGGTGATGCTCTCACTGGTGTGGTTTGTGAACCGCACGCGCGGCTGGTTTGACGTTGCGGCGTAGTCAGAATGGCGGGTAATAAAAAAGGCACGTCACTCGATGATTCGAAGTGCGCGTGCCTTTTCAGTTGGCTTCCAGCGTTTCGCTTAGCGTCGTGTCTGCATTGCCAGTTCAACGGCGCGTAGCTGTGCCAGCGCTTTGGTCAGTTCAATCTGCGCTTGCGCGAAGCTGATATCATCACCGTGGTGACGAATATTCTCTTCTGCGGCTTTGCGTGCTGATTCAGCACGTGCGCGGTCGATGTCTTTCCCGTGCAATGCGGTATCGGCCAGAACGGTCACGGCATCCGGTTGGACTTCCACCAAACCACCAGAGACATAAATAATCTCTTCTGGTTTGTGCAAGTCACCGACAATACGTGCCACGCCCGGTTTGATCTTACTGATCAGCGGAGAGTGGCCCGGGCGAATGCCGAGCTCACCGTCAGCACCGGCGATGGCCAGGCCATGGGCTGGGCCAGAGTACAACGTGCCTTCGGCACTCACTACGTTCAGTTGAAACGTGTTTTGTGTAACAGCTATCGCCATGTTGCCTCCTGCCAATTAAACTGTTTTGGCTTTTTCAAGTACTTGTTCGATCGTGCCGCAGTACAAGAATGCTTGTTCTGGGATATCGTCGTACTGGCCATCCAGCAACGCTTTGAAACCAGTAATGGTGTCTTTTAGCGGTACAAACACGCCGGATTGACCGGTAAACACTTCCGCCACGTGGTAAGGCTGAGTGAGGAAACGTTCCACTTTACGTGCACGAGACACCAAACGTTTGTCTTCTTCAGACAGCTCATCCATACCCAGAATCGCGATGATGTCTTTCAGCTCTTTGTAGCGTTGCAGCGTCATCTGCACACGTTGAGCCACATCGTAGTGCTCTTGACCCACAATTTGTGGATCCAACTGACGTGAGGTGGAATCCAATGGGTCAATCGCTGGGTACAAACCCAGTGCTGCGATATTACGTGACAGTACAACGGTCGCATCCAAGTGCGCGAAGGTGGTGGCAGGTGATGGGTCGGTCAAGTCATCCGCAGGAACGTATACCGCTTGGATAGACGTGATCGAACCGCTCTTGGTTGAGGTGATGCGTTCTTGCAGCACGCCCATCTCTTCCGCCAAGGTGGGTTGGTAACCTACTGCAGAAGGCATACGACCTAGCAGCGCTGATACTTCGGTACCCGCCAAGGTGTAACGGTAGATGTTATCGACGAACAGCAGCACGTCACGGCCTTCATCACGGAAACGTTCCGCGATGGTCAAACCGGTCAGCGCCACACGCAGACGGTTGCCCGGTGGCTCGTTCATTTGGCCGTACACCATGGCCACTTTGTCCAGAACGCCAGCTTCTTTCATTTCGTAGTAGAAGTCGTTCCCTTCACGGGTTCGTTCACCCACACCGGTAAACACAGACAAACCAGAGTGCGCTTTGGCGATGTTGTTGATGAGTTCCATCATGTTGACGGTTTTACCCACACCCGCACCACCGAACAGACCGATTTTACCGCCTTTAGAGAACGGGCAGATTAAGTCGATGACTTTGATGCCGGTTTCCAGCAGGGCAGTGCTGTTGGCTTGTTCTTCGTAGCTTGGTGCAGCGCGGTGAATGCCGTATTTTGTTTCTTCACCAATCGGACCACATTCGTCGATTGGGTCACCCAGCACGTTCATGATACGGCCAAGTGTTTTTTCGCCAACAGGCACGGTGATTGGGCCGCCAGTGGTTTCACACTGAATGCCACGTTTCAAGCCGTCTGATGAACCCATGGCGATACAACGTACGATACCGCCGCCCATTTGTTGCTGAACTTCCAGTACCAGTGACGAGTTGCCGCCAACCACTTTCAGCGCGTCGTAGACTTTCGGGCCTTGATTCTGCTCGAACTCCACATCAACAACCGCGCCAATCACTTTGACGATTTTGCCAATACTCATAATAAAAACCTCAAATTTCTCTCTAAACCGCCTGGGCGCCTGCAACAATTTCGCTCAGCTCTTGGGTAATCGCAGCTTGACGCGCTTTGTTGTACACCAGTTGCAGGTTCTCAATCAGTTGGCCCGCGTTATCTGTCGCAGCTTTCATGGCCACCATACGCGCGGCCTGTTCACAGGCGATAGTCTCAACCACACCCTGATACACCAGCGATTCCACGTAACGGTGAATCAAATGGTCAAGGATGTCTCGAGGTGATTGTTCGTAGATGTAATCCCAACGACTGTGTTTATCGCGCTCAATATCCTCTTTCGGAAATGGCAGCAGTTGCAGTACGTTTGGTTTTTGCACCATGGTGTTCACAAACTGGTTGAACACCATATACAAACGATCGATTTTGCCTTCGGAGTAGTGCTCCATCATGGCGTTCACGGTACCCAGCATATCTTCCAGTTTTGGCTTGTCGCCCAGACCGGAAGTCTGTGCGATGGATTTACCCATCGATTGGAAAAAGCCAATGGCTTTTGAACCGATCAAGGTGGTATCCACTTCCACGCCTTTGGCGCGCCAATCCTGCATCTCAGTCAGCACCTGTTTGAACAGGTTGGAGTTCAAACCGCCGCACAAGCCGCGGTCTGAAGAGATGATGATGTACGCCACACGTTTGATTTCCCGCTCTTGCAGGAACGGATGGCTGTACTCCAGCGTGCCGGATGATACGTGGCCGATCACTTTGCGCATGTTGATGGCATAAGGACGCGATGCTTCCATGTTGTCCTGTACCTTGCGCATTTTACTCGCGGCCACCATCTGCATCGCGCTGGTGATCTTCTGGGTATTTTGAACACTGGCAATCTTGGTGCGGATCTCTTTCGTATTTGCCATAAAGGCCTCCTACTGAGTGATGCAATACCCTTATTGCAGTGCCATGAACGCTTCCATCAGCGCAAACAACTGACTTTCAATCTCGTTGTTGTAGTCACCGGTTGTATTGATGGTTTGCAGTAGTTCAGCCGCATTGGAGCGAGCGTAAGACAGCAAATCGTCTTCAAACTTAGCGATGTCATGTAGCGCGATGTTGGTCAGGAAACCTTTCTCTGCCGAGAAAATCACTACGGCTTGCTCTGCCACACTCATCGGTGAGTACTGTTTCTGCTTCATCAGCTCAGTCACTTTTTCACCGTGGTCAAGTTGACGACGTGTGGTTTCATCCAAGTCGGAAGAGAATTGAGCAAACGCGGCCAGTTCACGGTACTGCGCCAGTGCGGTACGAATACCACCAGACAGTTTTTTGATGACTTTAGTTTGCGCTGCACCACCCACACGAGATACAGAGATACCTGGGTCAACCGCTGGGCGTAGGCCGGAGTTGAACAATTGGGTTTGCAGGAAGATCTGACCATCCGTAATCGAAATGACGTTGGTTGGTACGAACGCTGACACGTCACCCGCTTGGGTTTCGATGATTGGCAGCGCAGTCAATGAACCGGTTTTGCCTTTCACTTCACCGTTTGTTGCACGTTCTACGTATGCTTCGTTCACGCGTGCTGCACGTTCGAGCAGACGAGAGTGGAGGTAGAACACGTCGCCCGGGAATGCTTCACGGCCTGGTGGGCGTTTCAGCAGCAGGGAGATTTGACGGTAAGCGACCGCTTGTTTAGACAAGTCATCGTAAACGATCAGTGCATCTTCACCACGGTCACGGAAGTATTCGCCCATGGTACAACCGGCGTAAGGTGCCAGGTATTGCAGCGCCGCCGCTTCAGAAGCAGAAGCCACCACGATGATGGTGTTGTCTAACGCGTTGTGCTCGTCAAGTTTACGAACCACGTTGGCAATGGTGGAGGCTTTTTGGCCAATCGCCACGTAGATACATTTCACGCCCAGAGATTTCTGGTTGATGATGGCGTCAATGGCCATCGCGGTTTTACCTGTTTGGCGGTCACCGATGATCAGTTCGCGCTGACCACGGCCGATTGGCACCATGGAGTCCACGGCTTTGTAGCCCGTTTGAATCGGTTGGTCGACCGATTTACGGTCAATAACACCCGGTGCAATCACTTCAACAGGTTCCATGCGATCGAATGTGACCGCACCTTTACCATCGATGGGTTGACCCAGTGTGTTCACCACGCGACCCAGCAGGCCGTTACCCACAGGCACTTCCAGAATGCGGCCGGTGCCTTTGACTTTCATGCCTTCACATAGGTCCGCATAGGGGCCCATGACCACCGCGCCAACTGAGTGACGTTCAAGGTTAAGCGCCAGTGCAAAGCGGTTATCTGGCAGTTCCAGCATTTCACCTTGCATCACGTCAGACAGGCCGTGAATGGTGATGATACCGTCGCTGACAGAGACAATAGAACCTTCGTTACGTGCTTCGCTTTCTAGATCGAAGTTGACGATACGCTGTCTGATTAATTCACTGATTTCGTTTGAATTTAATTGCATTTCTTTACCCCATTACACATGTAGGTTGGTCGAGAGGCGGCCGATATTTGAGATGACGCTGCCATCAAACACGGTTTGGCCGGCTTTAATCACCACACCACCTACCAGGGATGGATCCAGTTGTTGTTCCAGCGTGATGGTTTTACCAAATCGCTGTGTTAATGCTTGAGTCAGCTGTAGCGCTTGCTCATCATCCAACGGCTCGGCCGTACACACTGTCACATTCATGGTTTGTTGGAGTTCCGCCACATAATCACGGAACTGGCTCAGGACTTCGCTCATCGCTTTGAGCCGATGATTCTCTGCCATCACTTTCAGAAAGTTTTGAAAGTACTGGCTCATAAACTCACCGCCCACTTGCAGCATCATCTCCAGCAGCGGCTGTTCAGAGCTGTCATCATCCATCTCATTGAGGATCAGGATGGTGTTGGGTTGAGTCAGAATCATCTCGGCGATGGACAGCATTTGCTGCCATTCGTCCAGCGCGTCGGTTTCTTTGGCGAAATCAAACGCGGCTTTGGCGTAAGGTTGAGCGACGACAGTTAAGTCAGACATGCGTCCTCCTACATTTCACTGATGAATCGGTTCACAAGATCGCGATTCGCAGTGCTGTCGAGATTGCGGCTAATCAGCTTGCTGGCACTTTCGATCACCAAGTCAGCCATTTCCGCTTTCAGTTCCTGACGCAGACGGTTACGTTCGTTGTCGATTTCCGCCTTGCCCTCCGCAATGATGCGGTCTTTTTCTTGTCTGGCGAGTTCCACCGCTTCAGCGACCAATTGGTCCTGACGCTGCTGACCTTGCGCGATGATGGCCTGCGCTTTTTCGCGCGCTTCGGCAATCACTGTGGCGCCGTTGGCTTTCGCCAGCTCAAGTTCTTTTGCGGCTTTGTCTTTCTGAGCCAGACCTTCAGCAATTTCGGCGCGGCGCTCATCCAGTAGTTTGACGAGTGGTGGCCATACGTATTTCATGCAGAGCCACGCGAAGATCACGAACGAAATCGCTTGGCCGAGCATAGTGGCATTGATATTCATAGCACCCTCACATTCATAACGTGTTTTTGACGATTAATTTCGAATTACGCTACGGCGAAGATGATGTATAGACCGATACCGACACCAATCATTGGTACCGCATCCACAAGACCCATCATGATGAAGAACTGGGTACGAAGCATTGGGGTCAAGTCAGGTTGACGCGCGACACCTTCCAGATATTTACCTGCCAGGTTACCGATACCTGCGGCTGCACCCGCGGCACCCAAACCAATCAATAGTGCACCGGCTACATAGAGAACTGCGCTAACGATATCCATAACAACTCCTAGAATTGAATCAACAAGTTAAAATTAAATAAATTAAGAAATAAATTAGTGGTTTTCTTCAACAGCCATCGCCAAATAAACAACGGTCAAAACCATGAATATGAAGGCCTGAAGAACGACGATTAAAATATGGAATAATGCCCATGGAACACTCAGTGCCCATTGCATCCACCATGGCATCAATGCAATCAGAATAAATATCATTTCTCCTGCGTACATGTTGCCGAATAATCGCAAACCTAGTGAGATAGGTTTTGAAATTAACGTTACCAGTTCTAACACAAAGTTAACTGGATATAACAAAGGATGAGAAAAAGGTTGCGTTGTTAACTCTTTAATAAACCCTTTCAGACCTTTGTTTTTTAACGTATAGAAGATCACTAAAACGAATACACCCAAAGCCATCGACATCGTAATATTTACGTCGGCTGACGGTAGGTCTCTAAAGTGACTAATTCCCATCATTCGTGTGACTGCTGGAACTAAATCGACAGGTAATAAATCGATCGCATTCATCAGCAGAACCCAAACAAATATCGTCAGAGCGAGAGGACCAATCAACTTGTCTTTGGCCAGAAAAATCTCACTCACCATGTTGTCCACGAATTCAAAGATTAATTCGATTAAACATTGGAAACGACCCGGTACTTCTTTAGTTCCTTTGCTAACCGCAAAGCGGAACGCCAGAATGAAGGCGAGACCCATCACCCAAACCACGATCATGGAATCGATATTGATGCCCGACCAACCCTCGCCAGAGGTAAGAAAGGTCAGGTGGTGCTCAATGTAATCATGAGCAGATTGAACCTTCTCCATCTATGCTTTCCTTTCGGCCTTGTCTTTGAACATCGGTGTGAAAAAATGCCCAAGCATCGTGACACAGAACGCCAGCAAGACCACAATGTTGCGTAGAGCCATGAATCGAAAGGTCAATACAAACATCAGGATGGTGTATATCACTTTGATATTGCGGCTTAAGTTCATTAAGTCGCGCAAACTCTCCGTAGGTTTGAACTTCGATTTAATGGATGCCAGTAACATTCCGATCAAGGACGGGACCACCGCGATCACGACACCCACAAACGCAGATTCTGCGCTTAATGTGCCGTATCGCACGTACTCAAATCCGATGAATAACAACCCTAGGGCTGCTTGAGCACACAGTATCCGCTTGCCTGCCACCATAATGGCATTGCTGGTAATACTTGCTTCCATAAACCACCTTGTTAATTAAAATTACACTTCAAATTGATAATTAAAATTCACAAAAACCGTTATTTTGTTGAATTTAAAATATTTCGATAATTAAAATTCACAGATTTAAATTTCCGATGATAAATATAATTCACAGAATAATGGTAACCCGAGAAAACAACCTTCTCGTGAGTCCGAAAAAATATACACCCATCATTCGAAAGGTTTGAAGCCTAATAAGCTGAAAATTATCATTTCATTTTTGACGGTTATATTTATTTGTTTTTCAGAAATTTTGGGGATAGATTAAAAAGCAAGTTTGTATCGCAACACAAACATAGCTCTTCACAAGGACGCGACCCCATCGGCTCGAGTTATTATGTGTTGGCAATATGAACCCAAATAAAAGCTAATTTTTTGATTTACCAGAATCCCACTCTAGACCCGTTGTCTAGAGTGGTTTTTTTTATTTGTGTATTTATTAAATTGGTGATTATTTAAACGTAATAAAAATTAATCCCGTGTTTTTATTCACGAGGTTATTCATATTTTTGGATTATTTTAGATTTTTTACCAGCAACTAATTGCTTAATATCAGTCGTGCATGATGCGGCTGAATTGGGCGGTTATTGTGGCCCATGTAGGTGGTCAGCACTGCCTCTTGCTGAGCCGACAAAACTTGCGGCTGTTTCAGCACCAACCAACGAACCCCTTCAGTGCATGGCGGCGTAGTTAACGAGCCATTAAATCGATAATAATCAGCTGCTTGTGGCAATAGTTCACCCACTGAGAATGTCGTACTCAGCGGCTGTAATTGACCCGGTTTCGGCAATGTCGCCGTCAGTTGATTCAGTGCCGTATTCGCTTCACCCACTTCAAACATCACCGCCAACACTGCCAAGTGGCCTTGTGCGTCCGCATTCACAAAATGTGCTTCCATTGGGTATTGATGACTGTTGATGAGGTTTTCAGACGGCGTGTGGAAATGGAACTGCTGCAACGTGAACGTTTTGCCATCCACGGTCAGCGTGTTATCGCCGCTGACACTGGCCTGCAAGGTGTGCCCATTGTTGGTTAACGCAGTGACCGTACCGGTATAATGCACCGTTAACGGGGCCAGTTTGGCGCTGACCGTCTGCGTGATATCGATGGGGCTTTGATTGACCCCAGCGGCGCACACAGACGACACGTTCCCCCAATGCGTCGGGCCATGCTCGCCCTCATATCCCCACTCTGATGCATGCGCATTGACTGCGCACAGTGCGCTCACGGCCATCGCCAGACCTAATGTTTTCATGATACCTCCTTTTATGTGATTGAATTGCCTCGGGTGATTGCGTGATCCCGTGGGCAAACGCTGCATAGTAATGCCCCTTTTTATGCAGGGCGTATGCTGAAACATTAGATTGAGGCGTGAAATTGGAAGGGTGTTCTCAAAGCTTCAAAGATGGGCTGATTTTGGCAGGTTAACGGCAGTTTTTTTATGAATTGTTATTATTTATCAGTGAGATAAATATAAATAAACCTCAAGTTATCGGTTGGCGCGCGTGATGTGTTCATTTTTTGTGTTCGTTTTCTGCGCGCCAAGTCGGTTCACGTGATTAAAAGTGGTAACGGATGCCGGCGTAACCGGTGCTTAATGTGACGTCAAAGTCTTCGACATCGACTTGTGCCGCGCGATAACCCACGTGCAGATCCACATGTTCGTTCAATAACACGCCAAATTCAGCGCCGTATTGGAACGCAGCTTCTGATTTTGAGGCTGAAACACCGTACTGCGTGGCGGTTGCATCCAGATCGATGGTACCCAAACCGGCAATGAGGGCGACGTACAGATCGGCATGATCATATGAAACGATGAATTTTGGACGCACGTTGATGAAAAATGCATCGCCTTCCACGTCAAGTTGGTCGGCAAAATTCACTTCACCGAAATGGCGGTACTCAAGTTCGACCCCCAATTTCACCACTTTGTGGGTGTTAAATTCATAGCCAGCAAGCAGGTTATAACCAAAATCACCGAAATCTCCGGTTTCGTTGGTCGACAAACTGCCGTATTCGATCTCTGCATTGTTGTATACGCCCAGCCCAGCGCCGACGTAAATGGTGCCGTTGGATTTTTCTTTCGTGCGCGGGGTGTCTTCGGTTTGAGCGATGGCGGCAGAGCTGATGCTCAGCATCGCCAGAGCAGACGCGAACCATGGATTGAAGTGCATAGTTTCCTCTGAATAGATTGTGTTTTGGGTGACGACGATGGCGTCATCTATGAAGTGGCGTAACGATAGCATAGCTCTTTGTTGAGTATGCAATTGATTGTTATAAGAATGACTAAGGCAACAGATGGGGTGAACGTCCACGTGGCGTTACAGTGCGTTGTTTTGTAAATAGTGCGTTGTTTTGTAAATGATGTGTGATGGCGATGAGGCAAACAGGTGCAATGCCTCATCGCGGGAGGTGGTTTGGCGCGTTATTGGAGGGGGCACATGCCGCTTTCACTGGCCAGCAACAACGTCAGTTCGGCGGCAGAGATCGCGACGCAGCCTGAGGTGTTCTGACCACACCACAGCGGTGAGAAATCGTCACGGCCGTGAAGTTCGGCCAATGCACGCAGCGCCGACATCTCGGCTGAAGCATAAGGAAACTGCGGTGCCAGCGCAGATAGATAGCCCAAGTCGCGCATGGCTCGGTTGACAATGCCGCGTGCTGGTCGTCCGGAAAACAGATTGGTTAAGGCGGTGTGCTCAGCGCGAGGTGTGGCAATCGCTTGGCGATGGAGTGGGGACGTCTTGGCTTCACTGCACAGCAGATACGCTGTGCCCAGTTGCACCGCTTCAGCGCCCAGTGTCAGCGCTGCTTTGATCCCTCGGCCATCGGTAATGCCCCCAGACGCGATGACCGGAATCCGCACGTTGTGGGCAATTTGTGGCACCAACGCCAAGGTGCCAAGCTGGGTGGTGACGTCATCGGTTAAAAACATACCGCGATGGCCGCCCGCTTCAATACCCTGCGCGATAATGGCATCCGCGCCATGTGCTTCTAGCCACAACGCCTCTTGCAATGTGGTGGCCGAAGACAACACTGCGCAGCCCCACGATTTCACGCGCGTCACTAATTCAGGGCTGGGCAACCCAAAGTGAAAGCTGATCACGCGAGGGTGATACGGCTCAATGGCATCGGCGATGTCATGGCTAAACGGTAAACGGCTGGCGCCGCCGCTGTGATGTTCGGGCGCGCTGCCGAGTTCGTCAAAGTAGGGACGTAGCGTCTCGCGCCACACGCCCTGCTGCTCAGCATCGTGTGGCGGCATGGTATGGCAGAAAAAGTTGAGGTTGAACGCTCTGTCGGTTGCCGCCTGCATCATCTTGATTTCGCTCTCGATTTTATCAGCGCTCAGCATGCCGCAAGGCAGCGAACCCAAGCCTCCGGCGTCACACACCGCGATGGCCAACATGCTATCTTGCACGCCTGCCATCGGGGCTTGAATGATCGGAAACTCGGCCCCTAACAACTCAGTGATCTTTCCTTTATACATCGTGCTTCCTTGATGAAATCGTTAAACGGCAATAGTCAGTCGGGGAGGGCATCAGCGGTCGCTAACGGCGATTTTTCCTGCCAAACCAATTAACAGCACTCCTGAGACACCTTCCAACGTGCGTGAATAACGACTGGCTTTCGGGCTGCTCAGTAACCAGCTTCCGACCGTGGCATACAACACATTGCACAGCGTCGCCAGTAGGCTAAACACTAGGCCGAACGTGAACAGTTGTAGGCTGGCCGAACCGGCCGCAAGGTCGATAAACTGAGGTAAGAAAGATAAAAAGAACAGCGCCACTTTAGGGTTCAGCACGCTGACAATCATGCCTTGCATGAAGATGTTCTGTGGTGCTTGGCTGTGTGTGTCGACGTTGAGCTGGCTGCCGCCTTTCCACATCGCGAGGAGCGATTTCACGCCGAGGTAGATCAAATAAGCAGCACCGAGCCATTTCACGACACTAAATGCCAGCGCAGAGCTTAAGATCAATGCCGACAATCCCAAACAGGCTGCCAGTGTGTGCACCACATAACCGACCCCGAGGCCGAGCGCCGCTTTCATCCCTGCGGCCATCTTGCCTTTCATGGTATTGGATACGATATAAATCACATCGGGGCCGGGGATCAAATTAATCGACAGACAGGCGATCGTAAATAGTAATAACGTGTGGTGTTCCATTCCTAAGCTCCATGTGGTTTGACACCGATTAACGTTGCGTGATGACTGGAAATGAGTCAAATAGATTGTGATTTAGGCGATTGAAACTTTGATAGCAACGACAACATGGTGCATAAAATACGACGCATTGCAGCGCAAAGATCAACGGCTTGCGCAGATGGTTTGGTGTTCGCGGCTGAGAGATGGCTTTGAAGTGCGCTTTCTACCTCAAGGCACAATTTACAATGTAAAACGTACTTGAAAGCGCAGCATTTCGGCGCTGCGCTGTTTTGCTTTGTCACGAATGGCATCGGCGCCGCTGCTTTCAGCGCCTAAAATAGGATGGTTCACCCCATAGATTGTGGTAAAGTCCGCGCCTGCGTTATCCCGCATTTTTATTGTTTCTATTGCCTCTTCAACCCAAAGCACAAGGTGTCGCCAATGCCATTTTCTACTCTCTCATTGAGTTCTGAGCTGATTCACGCACTGCCAAAAGACGTCAAGCAGCCGACCGATATTCAAGCGCTAGCGATTCCCGAACTGCTGGCCGGCAAAGATGTGTTGGCACTGGCGAATACTGGCAGCGGCAAAACGCTCGCTTATGCTTTGCCGTTGTTAGACAAACTCCACGCAAATCCTCAGCAAAAAGCGCTGGTCCTTGTGCCAACGCGTGAGCTGGCAATCCAAGTGAGTGAAGCGATCAATCAAGTTGGTCAAGCATTTGAACTCAACGCCGTGTGTTTGTGTGGCGGCGTTGATAAAGCGCTACAACAGCAGGCGCTCGCGACAAATCCTCATATTTTTGTCGCGACGACTGGTCGTTTGGTTGATCTGGTGAATCACGGCTTGGATTTGAGCCATATTCATACCCTCGTATTGGATGAAGCGGACCGTTTGCTAGACATGGGCTTTTGGCCGGATGTACAAAACATCGCGATGCAAACCGCCAATCAGCGCCAAACGGCAATGTTCTCAGCGACCTTTTCTGAAGCGTTGAAGGAAAAAGCGAAGCAGTTGATGCACGCACCCAAACAGGTGGCCGCGCATCAAGAAAATAGCACCAATCAAGACATCACTGAAACGCTGTTTTTAGTCAATAAAGGTAGTAAAACCAAAGTGTTGATTGAACTTATCCAACAAAATGCTTGGACGCGAGTGTTGGTCTTTATCGGTGCGAAAGAGAACGCCGATGGCTTAGCGAAAAAGCTCAATAAAGCGGGGGTGTCGACCACTGCGCTGCATGGGAATAAGAGTCAAGATGAGCGAGAAGAAGCGCTGGCTCAATTTAAATCCGGTCAGGTCAACGTATTGATCGCCACGGATCTGTTAGCGCGTGGCATTCACATTGAACAGCTGCCGGTTGTGATCAACTTTGAACTGCCCATGCATGCTGAAACATACGTTCACCGAGTGGGGCGTACCGCCCGCGCTGGCGAGCAAGGTGTGGCGATGTCGTTGGTCTGTCATGGTGAAATGAACGCACTGAACGCGATTCGTCATCTCACTCAACGTGCATTACCCGTGCAAGATTTAGCAGGCTTTCCTGTAACAGACAAACCGTCAACAGGTGAGAGCAAACGCGCGCCACGTGATAAAAAGGCCAACCGCCGCACCAACAATAAGAGCAGCATTAAACAGTTTCAGGGGAAGGTGAAACGCCCAGCGCCGAAAAGCAAATAAACGAACAGCCACGCCGCTATGTTTCTACACCTCGAGCTGCCATGCTTCTCCACCTCGAAGTGAGCTGCGTGGCTCTGACTCGGTGGCGATTCAAGTGTCCGGTGCACGGGCACCGAACCACTCAATCGACGGGGATGGGTTATTTCAGCAAGCTGGCGTAGATCTGCAAGCCTTGCGGGGTGAGTGAGTACACTCGGCCGTCTTCTTTGGCAACCAAGCCGCTGTTCACCAATTGACGCAGGTGGAAGTTAAATTTGGTGTGATCTTCAATGCCAACCATGCGGCACAGATCCATAAACTTCACTTTACGATGCAATTTGAGCTGTTTGACCACCGTGCGGCGAATCGGGTTCGACAGCGCGCTGAAAATCTGATCGTGCTCGCTTTCGGCGATGTCCGCTTTCGGTGCGTGCTCTGCGTGGACGCGCTTCAGAGTGACCGATAAAGCCGCGAGATTAAATGGCTTAGTCAGAAACTCATCGGCGCCTTTTTTCATCGCATCAACGGCGATATCGACAGTGGCAAATGCGGTGGTGATGATGATGCCGATGTTTGGCTGCAAACGACGCAGCGACGTTAACGCATCAATGCCCGTCATGCCGCCCATCACGACGTCGAACAGCGCCAAATCAAACGGCTGTTTAGCGGCGATATCGAGCGCGTCTTCGGCGTTGTCACAGGCCGTGACAGCGAACGATTCTAACGTCAGCGCTTCGACCAGCACTTCGCGTAGCTGTGGATCGTCTTCTGCGAGTAACAGTTGTAACGTCATTGCATTTTCCTCGGGATACGAACTTCAACGGTCAGTCCATTATCATGGTTATACAGTAAGAGTTCGCCGTTGTGTTGCGAAATAATTTGTTTGCATAGTGCCAATCCCATGCCCGTACCTTCGCCTTTGGGCTTGGTGGTGAAAAAAGGCTGGGTCGCTTTAGCGAGTAGTGCATCGGGCATGCCGCCACCGCAATCGGTCAACGTCAGGATGGCATTGAGCTTATTTTGAAAGCCTTGAATACGCAGCGATTTGTGGGTTGTGCTCGCATCCACACTGTTGCCAATCAGGTTGGTGAACACTTCTTCGAGCAGGCCTGCATCACCATAAACGCTCAACGTGCTGTCGACATTCACCAAGACATCAAAGCCTTCCAAACGATATTGATTGAGCGACAGCGCTTGATCGACGATTTCGGCCAACCGAACCGGTTGACGATGGATCGCTTTGTGGTGCGCGTAATTGAGCACTTCTTGGCTGATCTCCGCCGCGCGTCCTAAACCGTAACGAATGCGGTCGATTTGGCGTTTGTGATTGCTGTCGTGCGCCAGTTGATGTTCGAGCAAATCGCAGCTCATCAGCGCACTGCTTAAAGGCGTTTTGATCTCATGGGCGATGGCGGAAGTCAGTTCGCCCAACTCGCGCAGTTTGGCATCTTGCAGCGAGAGCTGCAGCGCGGATTGCAATTGCTGATCGTGCTCTTGATCGAACACGCGCATCGCATTCCACAAACTGAGCAAAATCCCATATCCGCACAGCAATCGAATGATCTGCACCCACAACGCCGCGTCGTCGGTCAAAAAGCCGGTGCTAAAGGCATAGGCAATCAGCGCCACCCCCAGCAATTTAAACGCGCCGGGTGAGCCAAATCCTTCAAATTCAACTCGGTCGGCATAACTGTAAACCGCAAGCCCCGCCAATGAGCTAAAGCCCAGCCCCAACACCCAACGAATGTGGTTGCTGGCGTAATGGATAAACACCGGATACGCATAGTGATGATGCAGCCAGTACACACTGACCACAAACACGAACAGAAACAAGACGATGGCTTTTTTGATCAGCGTGATTTGGCGTTGCGACCACATACTCAAAGGCAACATGCGCCAAGCAAAATAGGCCAAAGGCAGAAACGATAAGCCCAGTTTTAACACACGAAAGGTGTCGATGCCGCGTGTCAGAATGAATTCATGTTGATAGAGATCGAAATAAAGTTCAGACCAAATATGAAAGGCGTGGACCAAGCCAAACAGGGCAAAAATAGGCAGTAATTGGGCAATTCGATTGCTACTGTTTTTTAGGTTTCGCGAGAATATGGCGAAAGCGGCGGCGAAAAAAGCCAGCCCTGAAAGCAGATAGAGTTTGAAAATGATGAGCATGTCCATTGCGCGAGTCTAAATGACATAAATGCGACTATCAATTGAGGAAATTGCTCAAAACATCACAGTTAGATTGCAGGAATCGGTATTGTAGCACGCCGCTTGCACAGGCTTGGGGAATTGAGGGGCGGGCAGGGAATTGACCCAGCGGCGTTCGTGACAATCCGCGAGTGGCCACGAACGCTCATGTGTTGCTATCGGTGGACGGGTTCTATCAGGCATCGCGGTGGCACCAAGTCTGCTGCGATGCCAAGGACGTTTTACTTGGGTGGATAGTAGCCAAGGCGCATGCCGCCCCAATGGCGTCCATTCACCATCACCGGCACCGAAATATCATGCATCACTTCGCCCGTGTCGCGTTTATAGGTTTGCAGCAACATGGTTTGCGTGTGCTTGCCGCAGCGCAGGCCGACGCGGTCACCAAAAATTCGTTTGGTGCGATTGCGCGCCATGTCGACTTTGGGATCGCCCGTCAGGGCTTGGCAAAATTGGTTGTTGTGGGTGGGCACGTAACCGTGATCGTCCGTGGCAATGGCGTAAACCATTTCGCGGCGCTGTTGGATGACTGGTTCTTGCAGCTCAGGCAACACGGCATCGCAGTATTGATCAAATGCGGTGTGATATTTGGCCGGCGAAGTATTGGCGATGGGTTGGTGCTGGCGGTCAAACAGTGCCTGTTCGGCGATTTTGCCAGATGCAATATCGGCTTCAAAACGCGCGCCCACGGCTTTCGCCAATCCGGCGGCTAAATCGTAGAACGGACGATGAATACTCTCCTCGAAATGTTCCACCAACACCGCATTGCTGTGTTCGGCGATCTGCATTAATTGCTCGGCTTCGCTTTGTAAATCAGAGAGTTCGTTGTCGCTGTCGGACAGCTCGCCCTGAATGTGTTCAATCGATTCAGCGATTTGGCGCAAGCTGCGTTCGTTGGCAATCACATCCTGGCTGATGCCACTCATTTGCGATTCCACTTCTTGCGATTGGTGGGCGATGCTGTGCAGCCGCTGATTGACACTTTCGACTCGGGTGACACCTTGCTCGACCTTATCGGACAGCGCAGTGATGGTGGCCGTCACTTCCTGCGTCTCATCGAAAATTTGCTGCACAATGCCTGAGACTTCTTCGGTGCTGCGCGAAGTCCGTTCGGCAAGGCTGCGAACTTCATCGGCTACCACCGCAAACCCGCGGCCACTTTCACCAGCCCGCGCCGCTTCAATGGCGGCATTGAGCGCCAAAAGGTTGGTTTGCGCGGCGATGTTTTCAATCACTTCGGCTACCGTTTTGATGCGGTGCACTTGCGCGTCCAACGTTTGAATTTGGGTCACGGACGTCGCCGTTTGCGCGCTGATTTGTTGCATGCCCGCGATGGCGGATTCGAGCTCGCCGCGCCCCGCTTCGCTGGTGTCGCGCATGGTTTGCGTCGCGCTAAGTGCTGATTGCACGCTGGTGGCGGTCACGGCGAGGGTTTCGGTGATCGCATTGGAGGTGTCTGCAATGGTTTGAATGGAGTCGACTTGGCGTGAGGTTTGCGTTTTCACCACATCAATCGCGTACGAGACCTTGGCCGCACTCACGGCGTTGGTGTTGAGTTCGGCGGCAATCAAGGGGGCAATCACCTCCGCCTCGGTTTGAGCTATGTCAGCGTGGGCAGTTGTGTGCCCAACCCGTTGCAACAGCCCCATGATGACGCCGGTGAGAAGAATCAGAGCAGCACTTTCGATGCCGAGCCAAGCGCCACCTGCGGCTGCCAAAATGGCGCAGGCAGCGAGGTTCAAGCCAATACGTTGTTGAGCGGATAGCATACGTTGTCCTAGTCGTTATTATTGTGATTTTTATCCCTGCAGCTCCGTGTTGACGACAACCGTGCCAGCGTTGAAACAGCAGAGTAGCGCCTAAACTATAGCGTGATTTTCATCTGTAGAACGTTGAGCTTGTGCTGCCTTTCACTAAAGTCTAATTGCGCCTCAAAGCAGATATGTTAGGTCGCGATTTGGCGTGCCACCCGCCATTCCGTCTTGTATGCAGACCGTCGAAAACCCAATCATTAATTATTTTCATGTTGAACATGAAGTAATGCCACTTTTATTCATATAACCGCACATGTATAAAAAATACAGCGCTCATAACTCTAAATAATATTGATGGGCTGGTTCATCCAACCCAATCACGCCGCCCACATCGCATAACAACCGTGAAATGGACGAAGCGCAGAAAAGTCACTCAGGTTTAGCTCAGCAATAGGAAGGATGATTACCATGAATACAGGCTTTAAATTTACGATTAACAGTGTGGTCTTTGATGAGAATTATCATCCTTCTGATAGCACACGTATTACCACGAACTTCGCCAACTTGGCGCGCGGCGAAAGCCGTCAGTCGAACCTGCGTAATGCGTTGAAGATGATTGATAACCGCTTCAACGCACTGGCGAACTGGGACAATGCCAGCGGCGATCGTTACTCTGTTGAGCTGGAAATCATCTCGGTAGATTTGGATATCGAAGGCAGCGGCCAAGCATTTCCATCGATTGAAATTCTGAAAACCAACATCCTTGACCACAAAACCAACGAGCGCATTGAAGGCATTGTGGGCAATAACTTCTCCTCTTACGTGCGTGATTATGACTTCAGCGTATTGCTGCTAGAGCACAATAAGAACCAACCGACATTCTCGATTCCAGAAGGCTTTGGCGACCTGCATGGCAAGCTGTTTAAAACGTTTGTGGATTCGCCAACCTACAAAGAAGCGTTTGCTAAACCGCCAGTCATTTGCCTGAGCGTGTCAGACAGCAAAGTCTACGAGCGCACGGAAAATCATCACCCGATTCTGGGCGATGAATACTTGCCAAATGAGTCGTCGCTGACTGAGCAATACTTCAAAAAAATGGGCTTGCAGGTGCGTTACTTCATGCCTGCGAACAGCGCCGCGCCTTTTGCGTTCTTCTTCTTTGGCGATCTGCTGAATGATTACACCAATCTAGAGCTGATCAGCACCATCAGCACCATGGAGACGTTCCAAAAGATCTATCGCCCGGAGATCTACAACGCCAATTCGTCGGCAGGACAACGCTACCAGCCGAACTTAAAGAACCTCGATCATTCCATTACCCAAATCGTGTATGACCGTGCCGAGCGTAGCCAGTTAGCGGTTGAGCAAGGGAAGTTTGCGCACGAACACTTTATCAAGCCGTATCAAACCATTCTTGAACAGTGGTCTGCCAACACACCTTTGTAATTCACTCACATTGATAGAAGCATTGATTATGAAAAAACTACTACCGACTTCAACCGCTGGCAGCCTACCGAAACCGACATGGCTGGCTCAACCGGAAACACTTTGGTCACCTTGGAAACTGCAAGGTCAGGAACTCACCGATGGCAAGCACGACGCACTGCGTGTGTCACTGCAAGAGCAACAACAGTCGGAAATCGACATCGTCAGCGATGGCGAACAGACGCGCCAACACTTTGTGACCACCTTTATTGAACACCTGAGCGGCGTTGATTTTGAGAACCGCAAAACGGTCACCATTCGTAATCGCTATGAGGCGAGTGTGCCAACCGTGGTGGGACCGGTGTCGCGTCAGAAATCGGTGTTTGTTGAAGATGCGAAGTTCCTGCGTCAGCAAACCGACAAGCCGATCAAATGGGCGCTGCCTGGGCCGATGACCATGATCGACACCCTTTATGATGATCACTACAAGAGCCGCGAAAAACTGGCGTGGGAATTTGCCAAAATTCTGAATGAAGAAGCCAAAGAGCTGGAAGCGGCAGGTGTAGACATCATTCAGTTCGATGAACCTGCGTTTAACGTCTTCTTTGATGACGTGAACGAGTGGGGCATTGCGGCGCTGGAGCGTGCGATCGAAGGCCTGAAATGCGAAACCGCGGTGCACATCTGCTACGGCTACGGTATCAAAGCCAACACCGATTGGAAAAAGACGCTCGGGAATGAATGGCGTCAATACGAGGCAGTGTTCCCGAAATTGCAGCAATCGAACATCGATATCATTTCGCTCGAATGTCACAATTCCCGAGTGCCGATCGAACTGCTGGAACTGGTGCGCGGCAAGAAAGTGATGGTGGGAGCGATTGATGTGGCGACCGACACGATTGAAACCCCCGAAGAAGTGGCCGCTACGCTGCGCAAAGCGCTGCAATTTGTTGATGCAGATAAGCTCTACCCATGCACCAACTGCGGCATGGCGCCTTTGTCACGCGACGTTGCTCGCGGCAAGTTAAGCGCACTTAGCGCTGGCGCGGAGATCATTCGCCAAGAGATTTTGGCCAAATCATAAGCGCCTTTGCACGCTGGGATTGAACCAGTGGCTCCGGTGACTGGACATCTCTAGACTGACGACAAAAAAACGGGCCGAAGCCCGTTTTTTTATCTACATACTCCACAGAATCAGTGCGAGGATTTGCGGCGAGAGGATCCTCAAACACATCACCAATGGGTAGACGGTGGCGTAGGCGAGGGCAGACGCACCGCTCTCTTCGTGAATGGCGTTGGCAAAGGCCAGCGCTGGTGGATCGGTCATCGAACCGGCCAGCATGCCGCAGATGGTCAGGTAGTTGATGTGGCCAAGCACGCGAGCGAGAATACCGACGGTAATGAGCGGAATCGCGGTGATCAAGACGCCATAACCCATCCAACTCACGCCGTCGCCTTGCACCAGCGTTTCGACAAAGTTACCGCCGGATTTAAGCCCGACCACGGCCAGAAACAGCACAATGCCGATTTCACGCAGCGCTAAGTTGGCGCTCGGTGGCATAAACCAATACATCTTCCCGATGCTGCCAATCCGAGCGAGGATCAGCGCGACAATTAGCGGGCCGCCCGCCAATCCCAGTTTGATCGCGGCAGGGAAACCCGGTAGATAGAACGGAATCGAACCCAGCAAAACCCCTAAACCGATCCCGACGAACACGGGTAGCATTTGCACCTGTTGCAGCTTTTGGTGGGCGTTACCCACCATGCCGCTAACCGCTTCAATTGCTTCCTGACGGCCAACCAGATTGAGAATGTCACCAAATTGCAGGGTTGAATTGCTGGTGGGCACCAGTTCGATACCCGAACGGTTTAAACGGGACACGACCACGTCGTATTTTTCTTTCAAATCCAGATCGCGCAGCTTCTTGCCGAGCACAATTTCATTGGTGACGACCAAACGTTGCACGCGCAGCGCTGTGCCACGAGTCGACAGCGACGCATCAACTTCTTCCCCAATCACCAACCGCGCTCTTTCGAGGGCGTTTTTGTCGCCTACTAAGTGCAGTAAGTCGTTCACTTCCACGCGTGAATCCGGTTTGGGAACGTGCAGTGTTTCACCCCGTTTGAGGCGCGAACATACAATGTCACCTTCGCTCAGCGCCGGAATATCTTGCAGTTGCAAACCATTCAGATTGGGGTTTTTAACGGCGACGTTGATGGTGTGCAGATTCTCTTTTTTGTGGCCGTTGTGGGTTTCAAACTCGTCCGCTTCACTGTTGACGTTGACGCGGAAAATCATGCGAAGCAGCCACATGGTGATCAAAATGCCGCAGATACCAAATGGGTAGGCGATGGCGTACCCCATGCCGGTGAGGTCGAGTAAGTTGCTCTCTGCACCCAGTTCGGTGAGGATTTGTTGGCCAGCACCGAGGGAGGGCGTGTTGGTGACTGCTCCGGAAAAGACGCCTAACATGACGGGCAGTGGTACATCAAACAGGTAATAAAGCGCAACGCTCACCACGCAACCGAGCAGAACAATGAGGGCCGCAAAGCCGTTGAGTTTGAGCCCGGAACTTCTCAGTGAAGAAAAGAAACCGGGGCCGACCTGAATTCCGATGGTGTAAACAAACAGAATGAGGCCAAACTCCTGAATGAAGTGTAAGGTTTCGTAGTTGAGTTGAACGCCCCAAGAGCCGGTAAAGTGACCGACCAGAATGCCGCCAAACAGCACCCCACCGATCCCCAAACCGACGCCATACACGCGCCAATTCCCAATCCACAGACCCAACACCGCTACCAGCGCAAGAATACTGATAGAGAGTGCGATATCACTCATAGCGAGTCTCCTGATCAATTAAAAATCATGGCGGGCAAACGCGATTGAACAGCAGACAGGGGTAGGCGTAAGAACTGCGAGAGTAAAACTGCAAGCGTGGTTAGGTCTACAGCTGAGGGGTTCAAATACGGAGACTCAATGGCTGTCGTCCGTTTTGTTGTTGCCCTGAACTGATTACCAGTAATACTGCAATGGTGCATAAAAGTTAACCGTGGTTATGCAAAATTGTGCACCTTGGCGGATATTGGTTCGCTGTGATAAATCTTTGTTAATTATAGGTAAATGGCGTTTATAAAAAGGGATGAAAGTGAATAAAATGCGACGTGAATGCCAGCCATAATTAGACAACGAAGTGTGTGAGCGATGACGGTTTTTACGCCGTCATGCGCCGTTGAAAATTGGAAAATTAGAGACAGGTTTTGCGCGGCTTAGTGGTTGCGGATCTTACTTTGCCAGTAGTGGTACAACCCGTCGATGTCGCCGGACGTCAGCAGTTTCATCGCCCCCTTGAGCTGCGCATCTGGCCAATGCCACCATTGCATCTCCAAGAGTGTTTCGATCTGTTCGGGCGTGAAGCGGAAACGAATGTGTTTCGCGGGATTGGAACCGACGATTTCATACGGCGCGACGTTTTTAGTCACCACCGCACGGCTGGCAATTACGGCACCATCGCCAATGGTCACGCCGGGCATGATCATCGCTTCTGAACCAATCCACACATCATTACCAATCACGGTATCGCCAGCGCGAACAAACCCATCGTCGGCATCGGTAAAGGCATCGTCGTCGACATAAAAGAACGGGAAAGTGCTGACCCAATCGGTGCGATGGCCTTGATTGCCTGCCATCATAAAGACTGCACCGGAGCCGATGGCGCAGAACGCGCCGATGATCAGCCGATCCACATCTTCGCGATCGGGGTTTAAATAGCGCACGCAATCGTCGAAGCTGTGGCCGTGATAATAACCGGAGTAATAGCTGTGGCGACCCACGTGAATGTTAGGATTGGTCACCTGTTCGGTGAGCGGTTGACCTGAAAATGGGTTGTCAAAGTAGTTACTCACAACGATTCCTTAAGACGGTTTTAGACGACGGTATTGCGTGGCCGTGCCACTTAACACGTCGGAAAGTGTAAACGATTAAGCTGGCCGTTGACCACTGGCGTGCTGCAACAGTTGGCTTATCAGTTCTGTGGTGACCGCCGGTTCGCCCAATTGGCGACAGTTCTCAATCACTGGGCCACAGATTTCGTGAATCTCCATCGGGCGGCCTTTTTCACGATCGACCAGCATAGAGGTTTTGATCGCATCAAACTGACAAATGAGATCGAACATCGCATCGACGTCTTGCTCGGTCATGGTTACGCCAGCCACACTTGCCGCGCGTGCCGTTTCCTGCATGATGGTGTGAATGGTACGGCGCAGCACCGGATCGCGCGTTACCACGCCAGTGTCTTGCATGGTCAGCGCGGTGATGGGATTGACGGCGTTATTAATCATCAGCTTGCGCCACAAGGCGTAACTCACGTCGTCATACAATTGGTTGGGAATACCCGCGTCAAGGAAGATGGCCGCAAGCTGTTCCAGCCATGGTTGTAGGGCCGGGTTGTGTTGTACGTTGGGCCAGGCGCCAAAATCGATTTGTGCAATGCCTGTCGCTTCCACCACACCGGGGCTGAGCACATGGGCACCAATTTTCACCGCCAAGCCACCAATGGTACGTTCGACGCCGAGCGCCTCGGCAATCACTTGTTCGTTGGTCACGCCGTTTTGAATCGACAACATCGGCACTGAACTGCCCGCCAACCAAGGCTGCATTTGCGCCAAAATCGGTGCGGTTGTGCTGCCTTTTGATGCGAGGATTAGCAGATCGAAGTCCGCTGCGTTCTCCTGCTTGCAAAGGCCCGCGACGTCGGTGGCGTTCACGCGGCCGTCAAACGAGAAATCAGGATGGCTGAGCGACAAGCCTTGGCTTTGCAAGGCATCAAGGTGAGCGCCTCGGGCTACCAAAACCACATCGTGACCAGCATGTAGTAAACGCGCTGCGTAGTAACATCCAATGCCGCCAGCGCCTAAAATCGCGAATTTCAAGGTTCTCCTCCTGAATGACCTTATTTATATTAGAGTCAACAGGTTACCCCTTATCGGAGTATGCGGCCAGCGGTTTCAGTCGACAAAATCTGCTTTAAAACGCCGCAGAAAGGGAGAATAATTTGTCGTCTCTCATTCAGGATCTCAACCCACAGGAGTGGATGATGAATTCGGACTTGCGTTGTTTCTTTGCACTGACCTTTGCAGCCGAGGAAAAAGCCCAGCTTCGCCGCGAGCGCGAGCGGCTCAAAACTCATGCCACGAAAGGGACGTTTACGCACAGCGATAACTTTCATCTCACATTGGAATTCATTGGTGAGGTCGCAAGTGAGCATTTACCCACGCTGAAAGGCTTATTGCATGAGCTTGAATGCGCGCCGATGACACTTCATGTCGACCATCTTGGCCATTTCCATATCAAAGGTCGCCAACTGATTTGGCTGGGTGTGACCCAACAACATGACTTGATGGCTCTGCAAGCAGCGCTACGCATGAAGCTCGCTGACACCCCCTTTCTCCCAGAAAATCGACCTTATGTGCCGCACATTACGTTGGGACGGCACGTGATGCTCGATACCCGTTTGAGCGACATACCGATGGCGCCGTTGACGCTGGTGGTGCATTCCGTCGCATTGATGGAAAGCAAGCATGTTGACAACAAGCTGATCTATGACGTGCTAGAGGAAATTCGTTTGGTCGACTGAGCCGCCCGTATGTACCATGGGTGGCGGTGTGCTGCTTAGTTCTCGCCCTTAGTTTGAGTGCGGCGTCGCTGCAATTGGCCGTTGGTCTTCGTGCGTTGGCTTGTTAAGATGACGACCTCAACCCTGTAACCGATATCCGACCCCATGAGACTAGACAGCCGCCTTTCCCGTGTTTTGCACATCCTTTTGCATTTGGTGAAACAACCAATGACGTCGGAGCAATTTGCGACCATGCTTGGCACCAACGCGGTGGTGATTCGTCGCACAATGGCGGGGCTGCGAGATGCGGGGTATGTGACCTCAACCAAAGGGCAGGGCGGCGGCTGGACATTGTCGTGCGACCTCCAGCGCGTGACCTTACTCGATATCTATCAGGCGGTTGGCGAGCCGAAGATTTTTTCGATCGGCTTTGACAACGTCAACCCCAATTGCGTGGTTGAAAAAGCGGTGAATGCGTCGTTGCGTGATGTGTTGCACGAAGCGGAAGTGCTGCTGCTGACTCGCTTTTCTCAAATCTCTCTGGCGGATCTCAGTCAAGAATTTATCGCGCAACTGGAATAATCCCCGCATCCCCTCTGTTTAAAAAATAACCTTAATTTTTTTGGCGTTGATCTCGTTTATCTCCTAACGTAACATTTTGAGTTACATTAGGAGGCGTCATGATGAATACACTATTTGATCAAGAACTGTTACACGGTGTTTGGGTTTGTTTGGTGCTGGCGATCAGTGCATCGAGCATTTCCATCACCATCACACAAACCGAGTTGTTTGCGCCGCTGCGCGCGTTCACTGAGCGTTTGGGGCACATGATCGGTTACCTGTTTCGCTGTTTTTACTGCATGAGCCACTGGGTGGTGATTGCTGGCGTTGTGGTTTATCAACCGGTGGTGGTGCAAAGCCCGTATTGGCCAGTGGATCTGGTGGTTTCCACGTTTTTTGCCATCACGCTGAGCAGTTTTTTCAGCGGTCTGATGTTTCAGGTGTTTCAGGCGGCGATGGGTAAAAAAATCAAAGAGCTTGAAGTTCAAGCGCTGATGGCGGCTGCGGCCAGCAATACATCCTCGGCCGTCAAGGCGGAGAAGGCTAAGGCATAAATCTGCCTGTTGTGAAAGGAGGCTGTGAGTGCTGTTGAAGCGCGACACGGCCTCCTTGCGTCTCGCGAGTGGTGATTGAACTACACTGTAGAAGGGATTCACCGAAACAAGTGAGAAAGACGATGAACAATTGGATCATGGCAGGGTTGATTGGCTTAACCTGTAGTTTCTCGACGTTGGCCTTGGCAAACCACCACGAAAAAACCGAAGGGATGATGGATGACGACGACATGGGCGCCATGCATCAAACCATGGGCATGTCTGCTGAAGAACGTGAAGCGTACAGGATGAAACTCAACGCGTGCGAAAAAGAGGGCCACAGTACCCAAACGTGTGAAGCGAAGTTAGATCGCAGCCTTGGCAAAGCGGGTTCGATGCATCAAATCGACGAAGACAAAGCCAAATCGATGGACAAAGGAAAGTCCATGGAAAAGGCCAAGTCGATGGATAAAGCGAATGCCAAAGGCATGTCCGCAGAGGAGCGTGAAGCGTACATGACGAAACTCAAAGCGTGTGAGAAAGATGGCCGCAGCGCAAAAGAGTGTCAGGCGAAACTCGATAAACAGATGAACAAAGACAAAATGATGAAAAAAGAGAAGGACAAAAAAGACAAAACCTATTGAGTGTCCATCGGCATCTTGAGGGCGAACATTAGGTTCGCCCTTTGTTTTTCAGTGGCTTAACAATTCATGGATGCCTCATGTCGCCAAGCATGGCACAATGGCGCACTCCATTTTAGGATCACGAGCTCATGAACGATCTCCACCTCTACGTGGCGGCGATGTTGGATTCAACGCCAGCGCTGACGATTGCCGAACGCACCACAAATGAAGACACCACGCAAGACGACCAAGGTGAGCGACTTTACACGCGCGAACAAACCGTGACGTTTACCAATGGTGTGGTGATCCATCAATCGATTGAACAAGCATTCGATGTGCAGCCCAACGATGCCGTGTGCGCCGAATGTTGGATCAGCTATCGTGTCGTGAGCGAGCCGGAAACGATGAATATTACGCCGAAGCGAAAGCATTTTATCAATGCGTGTCAGCAGGCGTTTTGGCTCAACATTCGCAGTGCTCAGCAGTAGTTGCGGGCTGCACTAGCGTTCGAGACGAACTGGTTTAAGCTTATAAAAAATAATCACCGACAGAGAATAAGAATCAGTGAAAGGCAAAATTACGCGTTGGCATGATGACAAAGGGTATGGCTTTATTACGGCGCCGGATGGCAAGAGTAAAATCTTCGTCCACATTTCGGCAGTGAAACATCGCGCCAAACGACTGGCGAAAAACGACACCGTGTCATTCGATGTAGAGCAGGATCGCAAAGGCCGATTGAACGCCGTGAATGTCGAATTGACTGGGGTTAAAGGGCTGTCAGTCACCGCGTTGTTTGGTGGCACGTTTTTGGTGTTTGTGTCGGGTGCCACCGTTCTATTGGGTGGTTCGGTGCTGTTTATTCCGCTTTATTTGGTGATGAGTGTCCTGACGTACATGGCGTATGCCGGCGATAAACGGGCCGCACAGTTGGGCAATTGGCGCACATCAGAAAATACCTTACATGTGTTGGCGCTCGCTGGTGGTTGGCCCGGTGCGTTAATGGCACAAAGCCAGTTGCGGCATAAATCGAAAAAGCAGCCGTTCAAAACCATTCTGTGGCTGACCATTTTCATCAATATGGCCGGCTTTTTCTGGACGTTCTCTCAGCCCGGACATGACGTGATGAACCGTTTGACCCATTTGATTCTCTAGCGCATCGCGCTTAAAGAATGTGCAAAACGCCCGCGCGATATCAATGCAGCGGGCGTTTTGCGTTTGTAGACTGGTGTTTCGATGACCGAGGATCGAAACCGTGAGCGACAACACTATTCAAGACATCATTGCCAGCTTTACTTCCATTGAACAGGCACTGACCTACTTTGAAATCGACTTTGATAGCCGATTTATCGACGAGTATCGTGAACCTCTGGCCAAACGTTTTTATGGCTATTTACTGCTCGAAAAACCGCAGGATTGGTTTGCAGCGCGACGTGCACTGAAAAACGCTTATTGTAAAATTCAACGAGGGCGGTTGGATCCTCACACGCGTTCGGCGTGCCGTGGCTGCACGTCATGCCAGCGTCGCTGAGTGATTTTTCTGCGGAAAGAATGCGGGGGCGATAGACAAGTGACTGGATTGCATTTGCCTTCATGTCCCTCGCGCTGCGTATAGAGTTTGTGGTGAACGTTTTCTCAATCGCTATCGGTTTGATACAGTGACGCGAAGCCAACCAATAGCCAACTAATAGCCAAGCCAAGAATGACAGGGAGTGTGAATATGAAGCGATCGGTCAAGTGGATGTTGCTCGCCACAGGCGCGCTGTTAGGCGCGTGCACGCAGAGCGATTGGCGCACCGCAAGCCGAGAACCGGCAGGCATTGCGCCCGATCCGCAACACAATCGTCAAGCAGTGATTGAATTTTACGCCGCCGATGCGTTTAGTTGGCGCGGTTGGTTTGCTGTGCATACGTGGGTGGCGGTGAAGCCGCACGATGCCGAGCAATACACGGTCTATGAAGTGATTGGCTGGCGAGTGGATCGCGGTCAGCCTGCGCTGTATCAATATCAAACGGCGACGCCGGATCGTTACTGGTATGGCGCGCATCCTGAAAAAGTGTTGTCGATTCAAGGTGAAAAAGCCGAGCAATTAATCCCGAAAGTGCAGGATGTGGTGGCGCTGTATCCGTGGGCCAACGAATACACCTTGTTCCCAGGGCCAAACAGCAATACGTTTCCGGCATGGGTGGGGCGGCAAGTGCCAGAATTGGGGCTAAAAATGCCGTTTCGCGCCATCGGCAGTGGCTATGGCGAGTAAGAATTTCTCCCGAGTGTGAAAGCGGTTCATCAGGCGACTTTATTTGCGTGAGCGGAGCCGATAGAATGCGCAAAAAGCACAGAAAAGTAGACATCTCATGGCAAAACTTACGCTCCAGGAGCAAATGTTAAAAGCGGGCTTGGTGAACGAGAAGAAATTCAAGAAAGTTACCAAAGGCGCGAAAAAATCTCGCGTTCAATCACGCGAAGTCAAAGCGGCGGTTGAAGAGCAAAAGCGTCAGCAGCAAGAGCGTGACAAAGAACTGAATACGCAAAAGAACGAAGCGCGTCTAAGCAAAG
This sequence comes from Vibrio sp. Vf1514, assembly GCF_052076135.1. Taxonomy (NCBI): domain Bacteria; kingdom Pseudomonadati; phylum Pseudomonadota; class Gammaproteobacteria; order Vibrionales; family Vibrionaceae; genus Vibrio; species Vibrio sp. Vf1514. The sequence continues at coordinate 402,129 of NZ_CP197268.1, forward strand.
AAATTCAGTCGCAAGTGAAGCAACTGATTGAGTTGAACAAGCTCAACACCAAAGATGGCGACATCAAATACAACTTTACCGACGGCACGCTGGTGAAATCGTTGTATGTGACCTCACTGCTGCGCGAGCAATTGATCAAAGGCATTGTGGCAATTGCGCGATACGAAGACACATACGTGATTATTCCAAGCGTTGTCGCCAATAAAATTGCGCAACGTGATGAGCAAACCATCATCGAGCAACAGGTTGCTTCAAGCGACACGGTGGATGAAGACGATCCGTACGCCGACTTCGTCGTACCAGACGATCTCATGTGGTAATTCACCGCATAAAACAGACAGAAGCCCGAGCAATGCTCGGGCTTTTTTATCTTCGTAAAACGGGATTACAGCAGATCGGTAATGGCAATGCCGACACCAAAGCGCTGCTGATTGTGGTTGTAGTCAATCAGGTTTTCGCCATACCCCGTGGAGTATTTCGCGTAGCCGCGCACTTTACCCCAAATCGGGAAGGTCAACCCCAACTCGGCGTAGCCTTTGTGGGTGGCGAAGTTTTCACGTCCGGTAAAGTTCAGGGTGAGGTTGTCCCATTTATACGCGCCCATCAGCTCAAAGTGCCCCATGTAATCCGTGATGTCTGGGTTGTCATCGCCGTTGGGATCATCAGCGCTGGTTTTGTCATTTTCGGGAATGCGCCACCACGGACGCAGGTTGAGCGCCAAACGATTTTTCTCGTAGGCAAATGAGGCATATACGCGGTTCCAACTGCGCGACAAATCTTGTCGTTGGCCGTTGGACTGATGCTCAATACCAAATCCTAACCAGGTGTTCCCGCCCAGCGGTTTCCAACGGGTGGGCGTGAAGTAAAACAGTTCCGGTTGATAATCGGTTTCGCGGAATGGGCGAGAAATCGATTCTGCATACACCTGCCAGTACGAGCGCAGTGTGAAGCCAAAGAACAGGGCATCATCTTCAAACAGCAGATCGGTATAATTGAGTGGCACTTTAAAACTGATTTGAAACTCCGATTCTGCTTTGCGCAGGCCATCTGCCCAACCCGATTCTTCATACGCTTGTCGGTTGATACTATCGGTGTAGACGATGGGTAAAATGTAGTTCATGCGATGCGCGGTCATCACAAAAGGACGAAATTCGGTGCTTTTTTCTGATTCGCGGCGTTGGCTCAATAGGTCTTCTTTCTGCATCTCGGACGGGGTTTCGCTCATCGACTGACAACGCTGACGCACTTGGTTGATGGTCATTTCACCGCTCTGCGATTGGGTGGCCGTCAACAGACATCGGTCATAGTCACTGAGTTCTTGCGCCTTCAATAAAGGCGACGAGAGTAGCGTTGCCGCTAGCAGTGTCGTCTTCATGGTTGCATCCATGTTGCTTCCTTCGCATTCAATTAAGTTCAACCTCGCTATTATAAAGGCGCTTTGAAAGTAGGACGTAAGAGAATTGTTATTCGAGCGCTAAAAACGATAACTGTGCTGCTTTGCCCCGTGATCATCGATGCATGATGTCGCGTGAGGAAACGGCCATCCACAAAAATATCCTGATTGACATCGAGGGTAACCTGCTCGCATCATGCCGGATTACATTTAGCGAACACGTTCAAAACTTCATCACAATGGTCATGTTAGAATGGTGCGCTTGCAGTGGGTTTGAGAAAAAATGATGTCTAAGTTGTTTAAAATAATGGTTTCGGTGAGCGCGGTATTTTTGGTGGGCTTTGGTGTGCTCGCCTTTCATTCCTACCAGTCGCTGACGTTCATGAATCACGGGTTGCGGTGGTTTTGGGTCGACAGCCAACTGATCAGCTTCAACGATCACGCCATGCAAAGCGCCCGTGAACATCATTCCAATCAACTGATTTATCGTCAGGTGGATATCGGCCATCATCTGGCTGTGTTCCTCAACACCACCAACAATGGTTTCTTTTTGTTTACCTTCGTGAAAGATGCGCCGTGTGATGAAAAGTCACCGATTCAAGCCACGTTACAGGTGAATGAGGCGCCCAGCGAAACGGTGAAGTTCATCTGCCAAACAGCCAACAGCGCTGTGTATCGAATTGCCAAACCTGATTTTCATCAGTTGCAGTTAGCCAACAACGATTTTCAGTTTGATCTCAGCGGGGAGTCTTGGGATTTTGACGCGTTGAAGAAAGATGACTACATGCAACGCAATTATCGTTTCTTTCAAAAACACAGCGGTGAAACGGTGTCCCCATGGGATCGGGACTGAGGGCGTTTGATCCTGCGTCTTCGCAGTAGCGCGTTCTCTAGATAAAAAAGAACCCCAAATATTGGGGTTCTTTGCATTAGGGCCGGTTATTTCCCGGGGCGTAGCACCGCTTTTTTCGGCACTGACCGGGGTTCGTCCAGCAAGCCAATGATCAGCGATGCCGTGGCGATCAAAAGCACGATCGTAAATGGGAAGCCCGTGGTTACCGCCATCGCTTGCGCGGCAGCAAGCCCGCCGCCCAGCAACAAGGCAATCGCCACCAAGCCTTCAAACGTACACCAGAAAATACGCTGCGGTGTTGGCGCATCCACTTTACCACCCGCGGCGATGGTGTCGATCACCAGTGAGCCGGAGTCGGCAGATGTGATGAAGAACACCACGACCAGAACGATACCCACGATCGAGGTGATGCTCGACAGCGGCATGATTTCCAGCATTTCAAATAGCTTCAGTGGTAAATCGGCGTTTTTCACCGCTTCGTAGCCTTCATTCACGAATTGGCTGATGGCGGTGCCGCCAAATGCGGTCATCCAGAATACACACACGGCGGATGGCACCAACAGCACACACACGATGAACTCACGCACGGTACGGCCGCGAGAGACGCGAGCGATGAACATGCCAACGAATGGTGACCATGAGATCCACCATGCCCAGTAGAATGATGTCCAACCTTGTGAGAAGTTGACATCAGGTCGTGCGAACGGATTCGACAACGCAGGCAGATTCGTGAGATAAGCGCCGATGTTGTCAAAGAAACCAAGCAAAATCGCCGCCGTTGGGCCTGCAATCACGATAAACAGCAGGAGCAGTGCCGCCAAGCCCATGTTGATTTCAGACAGCAGTTTCACGCCGCCATTCAGGCCAGCGACCACCGAGATCAAGGCAAACGCAGTGATGACCACAATCAACACGATTTGCGTGGTGTCGGTGAGTGGTACACCAAATAGGAAATTTAAGCCTGTTGCTGCTTGCGACGCGCCGTATCCCAACGAGGTGGCAAGGCCAAAGACCGTTGCGATGATCGCCAAAATGTCGATGATATGACCCGTCCAACCCCACACGCGTTCGCCAAACAGCGGATAAAAAATGGAGCGCATGGTCAGGGGCAATCCTTTGTTAAAGGAGAAGATGGCTAAACCCAGAGCCAATAGCGCGTAAATCGCCCACGGGTGAAGTGCCCAGTGGTAAATGGTGGCAGCCATGCCCAGTGAGCGGGCTGCTTCCACATCGCCAATTGCACCTGCGAGCGGCGCCCAGTCGGTGCGTACGCCGTTTTCAAACACCGGACCTGCCAGTGATGTACTGAAGTGCGACATTGGCTCAGACACGCCAAAGAACACCAGACCAATCCCCATGCCAGCGGCAAACAGCATCGCCAACCAGCCCATGTAGCTGTAATCTGGAGTGGCGTCGGTGCCGCCAATGCGCACGCGACCCAATGGTGAAATGGCTAAACCCAAGCAGACGATGACAAAAATGTTGCCGGAAAGAAGGAAAAACCAATCTAAGCTTGAGGTTAACCAAGAGCGCATGTGAACAAACAGAGGCTCTACTTGTTCACGGAAGATTAAGGTTGCGAAGACGAAAATCACGATCGCCAACCCAGAAACCGCAAACACGCGGTTATGAATATCAAGACCAAATGGCCCTACGGACACAATGACATTGTCCTGTCCGACGGTATAGTCGGTGTCTATGGGCGTTGCTTTTCCGCTTGGATGCGGAATGCCGCCATTATTATCACTCATAGTCCTTCCTATTGCTTTGAATGCATTTACATCACATCGTGACCCGTTTGCTGGCCGGGCATGATGCCCCGGTTTTGTGCCACATCTTGGGCAAAATTCAACGAGGGTTCCATGCAGTGAATGAACGCGTAAGCGTTCGTCCAATGTGCACAAATGTGATATTCAACACGGTATTATATAGAATTTCTGAACTTATTTTGAGGGGGAAATGTTTCAGGAGTGTCATTTTATCTTCTCGATACAAGAATTTATCGTTTTCTCGCACGTCGATAACAATCCATCAGGTTGTGTAAAACAACCCATCAAAAAGGCGAACCCTGAGGTTCGCCTTTTGCGTGTACGTGAAAAACTGATCACAGATAACTAATATGGAAACTAGCTAGCTTTCTAAATCAGCCATCTGGAATACTTCTCAAAAATAACCAAGTTGCAAACTCCCACCGCTTAATGGCAAATGAAGCCATCAGGTTTGGTTAACTAAGTTGAAAACTCTCTTTTCAATAGATCTCTCTCATTTAGAGTGATTGTTCAGTTCGTAAAACCCGAACCGTACTTTGCGAACCGCGAATTTGTAATGAGTCAGCCGCTTGTTTGTGTAAACAACTCAATATGCTCAGGGCTCACTTACCTCAAGCTTTATCATCTTTGTTCTGTATAAATCCAGGAACTAAGGCTCGAATAGAGTCAACATGCTCTAGCTCGTGTCTATTCATCAACTGCAAGTTGAAGGCATGCGGCGGCAAAGAAGCGTTAGGCGTACAGTCTACGTGGAGATCATTGAGCACGTAACCAGCTAACGCTTCATTGGTTGTAATGTTTCGCACGTATTGACCCTCCATACCTAGATCAATAGCTAAGTCATTTCTATTTTCATGCTTAGAGTGCGGTGCAACACTTAAGACAACGTCACGGTTCCAAAGAGTATCGTCCTTTATAGTCTTGTCGTATGAGCTGTCAGTTTGCTGAGCCTTAAGAATTCGACTGATTCTAAAGCACAGGAATTTACGTCTTTTGCTGTCCCAAGCACGGATGTGCCAAGCCCCAAGTCCTTTGAATAGAGAATGAGGCGTCAGGGTTCTAGTCTCGGTGCTAGTTGAGGAACTATACAGGACAGAAATACAGCGCTTATTCAGAATCGACCTTGTGACTTGAGAGACGATATCAATAGATAGTGAGTCCAACACTGTTGCAAAGCTGCTTACACCATAAGTTGTAACTGGAATGGAGTTAAGCTCCTGACCCCATGCTATTAACCTCAGAGCTGCTTCTGGGTCATGCTCAAAAGCTGGGCTAAACGATGCTGACCTCATGTATGCTCGCAGGCTTTCGTTGAAAACCGTGTTGTTGGGAAAACGTTCTTTGTAAGCATTAAAAGAGCGGCTTGCTGTTGCAACGGCAATATCACCGTGCTGAATAAGGTCGGAGCGATTCACTTTCCCAAAGAAGCAGAGATAGAAATCAATAAGCCTTAGTCGTTTGGTTTGTGGAGATTCGACACAACGCACAATGATTACCCTTATCAAAATGAACTGTACTAATTTACTATAACGAATCATTTGATTCCAGTGTAATATGATACTAGTTGATTCTTTGACCGCTAGTAGACATGACACATTTGGCTTTTTTGGGTGTTGAGGCATTTCTATCTTAAACGCAGCCTCTTAACTCTGGTGGAAGTTGGAAGCACAAATAATGGACTTACTTAGTGGCAGCCGAGTCAGTAAGTTTGTTGTAGATCATTCACTAACCGAGGGGTTGAGAATATCTCTACCGCACTGTGATGAAAGAAATGAATAAATCTGAAACAAAAAGCTCAAAACTACTAGGGATCGTACTTTTCCACTCCTTTATCCCTGGGAAACTATTCAAGGTCAAGGCTATCGGGCATAGCAACAATACGGGTGATAACGGAGCTGGTAAATCCACGTTGTTAAGCTTACTTCCAGCGTTCTATGGAGCCGATCCGAGTAAGCTGGTGGATAGACAAGCGGATAAAGTTTCCTTTGTTGATTACTACTTGCCCACCCCAAAATCTGTCATCGTGTTCGAATATGAAAAGCTTGGTGAGAGAAAGTGTTCTGTAATGTATCGAAATGGCTCCAGTGTCGCTTATAGGTTTTTGACAGGAGCCGCTGAACAATTGTTTTCTCAGTATTTGTACGACGAGCTAATTAAGCAAGGAAGTGAAGCTCGAACATGGCTTAAAAACCTTGTGTCTCAGTCAATGTCAGTAAGCGCGCAAATTGAAACTAGTGTCGATTACCGCTCAGTAATTCTAAACAATAAAAAGCGTTTGGCCCAAAGACGTAGTACGGGTAAAAACTTAGTTGCAATCGCCCATGAGTACTCGTTGTGTTCTGCGAGCCATAACATGAATCATATCGACATTTTGACGGCGACAATGATGCGCCACAAGAAAATGTTGAGTCGTTTTAAGACGATGATTGTGGATTGTTTCTTGAACAATACATCGATGGACGATGTCCCATACAAGAAAGAGTATATCAACCTAGCAAATAGCCTAGATGTGTTTGTTCAACTAGACACTAAAAAGAGCAAGTTCGATGAAGCAGTTGCAAGTAAAGACAGCCTTGATGAGTACATAAAGCAACTAAACTCCTATCGAGCTCAAATAGCTTCTTATCTGCGTCAACTGGCACTAAATGACACTCAGTTGTCTGACAAAATTCGTTCGCAGAAGGAGTTGCACGGCTCCCTAGTCAGTGAGAGGAAAGATAGACTTCAAAAGCTTGATACTGAGTTAAGCATTCATCGGACTGAGTTTGAAAGGAAATCCAAAGTAGTTGATGCTATTTACAATAAGCGTGACAAGTACGAGAACGAGGATGATATTTTAGAAAAAATCACGCTTTACAATAGCTTGAGTGACTTGCTGAAGGAAGCAGAATCTGCGAGGAAACATTACGACAACTTACTGGAAGATGTAGAAACCGAAGAAAGTACGTTTAACAGTCAGGTACAAAAATTGGAACTCGAATGTGCTAATTTCCGCTCCAGTAAGCAAAAAGAGATCAATAACATACTTAACACTAAGGAAGAGATATTCGAGCAAAAAAACGACCGTTTAGAGGCGATGCAGAGTGACCTCAACCTTCAAAAGAAAAAGTTGCAAGATGAGTTCGATGAACAGTCTGACAAGATAAGACAAGAACAATTCCGACTTGCAATTCTAGAAGGGCAGTCTTTAGAGTTCACACCAGAACAAAAAGGCGAATTACGTAGTCTGGAAAGTGATCTTGAGAGTAAGCGTGAACAACTTAACGCTTCCCACAATGCAGTAATTCATTTGAATGAGCAACTACGTCAGGCAGAGAAAAATCATGAGAGCAGTCTTTCTACTTACCACACATGTACTAGCGAATTAAAAGAAATTTCAGATGAAATAGTTTCTGTTAGTCGTGCATTATTGCCAGCAAAAGGATCGCTCAACGAGTACCTAGATCAAAAAGTGCCTGATTGGCGCGGCAATATAGGCAAAGTAATCACTCCTAGTTTGTTAAATGCGAAAACCTTGAAACCATTTTTCGACCCAGAAGCTACGGAGTCGATTTTTGGTCTTTATTTGGATCTGGATTCAATCGCACTTCCTGATTTTTGTCTGAGTGAAGAGAAGCTTTCAGAGCGATTAGAGACTCTAAAAATCAAGGAGTCAGAAGTAGAAGTTCGACAAGGTAAAGCGAAGAACAGGGCCAAAAGTGATGAGCAAGAAGCAGATAAGCTTCACAAAGAAATAAAAATTCAAAGTCAAAGAACAAAAGTCTTTGAGGAAGAACTGAGCAAGCTCAATCTCCTGAAAGATCAAAAAACAGTCCAGTTTGAAAGTGATGCTGAAAGTCGTACATCTGAAGTTAAGAAACAGAAAAGCGTACTAGAGTCTGAACTTTTTACCATCAAGTCTGAGCTGAAAGAAAAACTTGAAAACGAAGAACAGCGCCATCAACAAGAGCGTGTTCAGGTGAAAGCTAACTTCGATTATCGCTTGTCAGAAGAGGACGCGAAAAAAAGTGCTATTGATGAGCTGATCAAAAATAAAGAAAAGATAACTTCAGACAGAGTTAGTGACTACAAGTTAGCGTTCAACCAAGCCTTGATGAGTAAAGGAGTAGATCCAGTCAGTATCGAAAGAGCCAAGTCGAAGTGGGAATCTCTCGAACGCCAATGTGAGGAAATAAAAACATTTCAAGCTTTAATTCACGACTATGACACTTGGCTAGAATCAGAATGGAAATATATTGATAGCTACAATTCTGAAATTTTGGTTTTAGATCGACAGATCAAGGGAGGTGAAGCGAAGAGAGACGACTATGAGAAGTCGGTAAACAAAAGAATTGATGAAGTATCGTCTTCAATCAAATTAGATGAAGACGATCTCATTACAGTCAAGGAGGCCATAGCGCAGCTTACTACTTGTACTAACAGTTTAGAAAAAGCGGTCGATGAATCAGATTTAGCTAACGTAGAGGATGTCTCTGTAGATTCGGAATTTCATTCTGTTGAGCACGCAGTGAGTCTAGTGACGGATAAAATCACTGCGATTAACACTCTTAAGAAAGAAATCGTTAGTAAAGTAAAAGACGTAAGTAACACAATCTTAGGGTTGGACGACAACAATGAAATAAAGATGATGTGGGAACAGATGCGCTCTGCCACCATGACGAAGCTTTCAGAAAATTATGACTATGCTATCAACTACGATAGTCCTCAATTTTCCCTTGCTTGCTTGGGAGATCTTGAAGAGCTTGTCCTTAACGTGATTCCAGATGTTAAGGATGTTAAAATCGAGACACTTCGTTCAATAGCAACTCAGATTTCTAACTATCACCAAACCCTTAAACAGGTGAATAGTAAAGTAGATTCAGTTTCGAGCACTTTGGACAAGTCGATTGAAACGGGCAATCCTTTCCCTGCTATCGACAGCATACACATCAAACTATCAAGCAAGATACATACTTTTGATCTTTGGAAAGACCTTAATCTATTTAGTGTTGAATTGGATAGATGGTCAGGTGAAACCTCAAGAGGTCTACCTTCCAAAGCGTTTCTTGCTTCCTTCAAGCAACTGTTGTCTTCATTTAAAGAGGCTCAGATATCTAAAAACCTAGAGTCTTTGGTCGAGATGGAGATAACGATTGTTGAGAATGGACGCCCAGCAGTGGTTCGAAATGATGAAGATTTAGAAAAGGTTGGCTCCGAAGGGATTTCCAAACTAGCTATTATCGTTGTTTTCTGTGGGATGACTCGATTCTTGTGTCAGGATGAAGATGTTGCCATTCACTGGCCGCTTGACGAATTAGGGAAAATCTCTATTTCTAACCTGGCTATTTTATTCGACATGATGGCTCAAAAAGGTATTTGCTTATTCACCGCTCAGCCAGATCTGCATCCAGCTACTTATAAGTACTTCGCGACTAAAAATCACATCGTAAAGAATGTAGGTGTCAAATCATTTATTGGTGGACGTAGAAGCAGAGTCAATCCATTGCTTTCTGAGTCGAAACAAAATCAGTCTACGGAGGTGGTTGAATGAATAAGTTTGAATCGGTTTTCCGAATGCTCATGAGTAAAAAAGTGATATGTGAATATGCATCTCCTATTGAGTACACATACTTATCCGATACCAGAAATCGAAGTGACATGAACCAATACTTGTCTCGAATAAGCATGACAACAGTCGAAACACAAGACGGCCTAGGTTTTTACTGTGGATACGAGAACATCGATAACACTCGAAAGAAAAACGAAGTTCTCAAAGACTTTGAAGTTTTTTCGCAGACGATGGAAGGAATAATCGCTTGGCTCAAACTAGCCCGAAATATTGATTCAGACTCCAGACCTATCATGGCTGGTGGTAAGCTTTCGGAGTCAGAGTTACTCGCAGCAATAGAGGAAAGTAACTCACTTCAAAATCAGCTTGATCATATTGCACACAAGCTTAAAAGAGCCCATAAAAGCAAAGAGAGTAAAACGAAGCTGAGGTCGATCTTAGATTATCTTGTCCAAGAAGGATACTTTGTATCTCCATCATCAACTGGTTCTCTCTTTATCGCTACAGCGAAATGGTCATTGCTTTATGAAACTTTGGAGTTTATCGCTATTAATGAAGGGATGCTGGAAAGTGAAGCTGATGGTGGAAATGAATTAGATACTCAAATGGGGTTGATTTAGATGTCTCGACAAGTGGAGTCAAAAGAAGCTGTGCGAGCTTTAAGCACTCATACTGAGGTAGTAGACGAGGCTTGCTATGAGCAAGCTGGAGTACTTCACCATAGTGAAAGCAATAAAGCTGCAATTGCAGCACTTACAAAACATCAGTTGGCATATCACTTAGATGATGAGCATGGAGTCCAAGTTCATTCGTCTGTTAAACGTTTACTCGATAGGGTAACTAGTCGTTATAGATTCAGAGAACGTCATGGTGAGTTTTCTAATCAGATTGAAAACTTGGATTATGCCGTTGACAGTTACCGACGAGTTAAGGACTTCAATGACGATAAAAAACAACACTACTTAGATGAAATTCGAGAGATAACAGTCGAGATAAATGACGCCTTAGTTGAGACCGTATCTTCTTTTCATAGGATCGTTGCGGATGAATTTAGCATGGTCACTGATGTTGATGACAAAATTCGCCAAATCGGTCGATGCAAACGTGAGATCGGTAGAATCAATAGTATCTTCGAGCATTTAAGTGTGAAAAAGCTAAGGGAGTGGGTACAAACTGACATTCACCTTGAGCGAATTCTTTTGAAGCTACTTAAATCTAAAATCGATATAGCATTGAAGGACTTAAATGTATCAAACAAAAAAATGGTCGATATGTTGGCAAAGCTTCAGCGAGATAAGAAATCTTCCAAGCTTAATCGCATTATTGATGTTTTTGCAGCTAAGTTCCAAGATGACAAAACCTTTTCGCCATCTATAGATTCCATTGAATGTTTGCCTGACTGCTTGTCTCAGGTTTCGGAAACAGAAGTACGAGCCTACGGAAATACTAATAGTGACATTCAAGCTGATGACTTAATTGATTTGGCTGTAAGGGCTCTTGCTAGCTGTGAGAGGAAAAAAGGCAGAGCTTCAGATTTAGACAGTATCGAAGTTACGGATGTCCGTGAAGATGAAGAAGAGTTTGAACTAAACGAGGTAGATGAGGCGCTAGAGTTAATGTTTGAGGCAATAAAATCCAACCCTAACATTCTCCCTCTATCTGCTGCGCAAAGCTATACACTGTTTGATCTCGATATAGAACTGGAGGACTGGCTTTTACTGGTCGATGGTTACATTAGTGCGCAAAAAGTCGGTTTGAAGAGTATCGTTCAAGTTAAGGAAGAAAGAGAAGTCGTATTACCTTATGACGGTAATGTGATTATTAGTGATATTGTTTTTGAAACAATCGGAGGTGCTAAATGACGCTACCTCTATCGCTAATTAATGCTGCTAAGAGGATTGTTGTTAATTCGAGGGAGAGGATTCCTGCCAACAAGTCCAATACTGAAGTTTGCAGGCTCGTAGAAGTCGGGGCTGTTAGTGGCAATTCAATTGTTTTATCCCGTTCAGAATTGAGGGAAATTGAAAAGTATTTTACTTCGACATTGGGACAAAATCTTCTGACCTTTCATCAGAGTAGCAACTCTCGGATGGATACTGCACGCCCTGGTATTAGCGAGAAGTCTGCAAAAGGTGGTGTGTTTCAGCAGCTCATTAGCTTAGCTGGTAATGTGAATATCCCTTTAAAGAACCAGCCAGATGTACCAAAAGAAGCTAGGTATGTAGCCTCTGTACAGTTGGATGATCTAGATTTTCCGCGTTTTAGCCGAGTACTTATTATCGAAAATGGCGAGCTAATGGTTCGATGGAAAGACGTTGTACTCTCTTTGCCAGATGAATGGCAATCCGCTGTGCTCGTTTACCGTGGTCACGGAAAAAACCAAAAAGACCTACCGACTCTGATTGAATGCTTTGACAACAATGCCGTTGAAGTAGGCTTTTTCTATGATTACGATCCAGCAGGCTTAGATATGATCGACCAACTAAGTAATGATAAACACTATTGGGTTGTCCCTGACCTAAATCTGGAGTTATTTCGAGGTATCAATAAGCTCGATGAATTTTTGAAACAACTAGATCAGCTTGATAGGCTCAAGAGCAGAGATGTCAGCGCATCAATGCGAGAGCATTTAACCTTCATTGAGAAGAATACACTGGCTATTACGCAAGAGCACTTGATTAACAATGACAGCGTTTTAGTAGTCGAACATATGACCTAGTGATTTTATTGGGCCACTCTGTGGGAAGACGAGGGTGAGGGCTCACCTTCGTCCTTCCGTTAAAACGTAAACAGATAGAGGAGCGACTAAGATTAGCTTTGCTTATTGTTAACGTTTTGAGTTTGGTTGTTAGATATATGGATGATTTCTGGGTTCTCGTCTACTTCTGTTTGTACCAACTCTATTAGTTCATCCAGATTTATTTTTAAATTTTTGATTTTACGGTTGTTTTTAGGTGGAGTCGTTTTTGTTTTCTCTATGCGTTGCATTTCAATACATGTCATAATGATTACTCCCCATTGCTTCCAATTTGAGCCGAAAATTCACTGATCGCAGAGGATGCGATATAACTAAACAAAGATAGCATAGAATCATTGAAGTTATGTTTGTAAAGTGCATCGATCACGTTTCTGTTTTCATCGTACAAAAAATAGTCATCAAAATCAATTGCGAGGACAGCTTTGGGCTTGATCTTGTACTTTTGGGTTTCAGTAAACTTAAATATATGTTCATCCAGCTTTTTGCTACTTCCACGAATCACTCCTTTCTCATTTAGCTCTCTAATGCTAAAGATAGGAATTGTGATGATAACCTTCAACCCTTTCTTTACGAGAGCTTTTCGATTGGAGGTCATGGATAACGCGGACTTCATTTTGCTTGTTAAGTGAGTGCCACCAGGGACGTAATTTTGGTTCAACTCAGGTAAATATATCATAGGTATGCCCGTATTAAGACAAATGCCTGACGCACCTTCATGGTTGTCAAATTCAAGGTGGCGATCTAAGTCACTATCCATATTATAGTGGTAAACGATTTTACTTGTATTCAGATTTTGGTCTACAGAAGCGATTAGACAGGCTCTAGAGTTATCTAGGTTACCTATTTGAGCACCAAGTTCAGCGAACTGATTAAGGACTTTGGAATAAGAGGTTATGAACGATTGACTGACCTTTTGTAACCAATCTTGTGCGTTGGGCTTTGGAAAAAGAGCATAGTTATTTACAAGCGAAAAGCGTGTTTGCTCAAAAGACTTTTCATACAGACTTAATACGTCACTTTTGTTTAGAGAAAACGACAGGGTTTTGACTGTGCCTGTATCAATTTTTATGAGGTTTAGCCCCTTTACACTTATGTTTTCTATAGGGCTTGCCCCCCACAAAGCAGTAATCGCTAAATTCTTGAAGTAAGTTATTGGATTATCTACGTCCTTTCTAACACGAAGAGAAGGGGACAGTTTAATGCCAATGGTGTGTTTCAAGTCATCTAAGAGTAGGTGTTTGCGATAGCTCCAAGCAGGGAAGTTACTTAACATTCCACCATCAACAAATTGGTAAACATTGCCATTGATCTGAATCTTCTTACATTTAAAAAATAGTGGTATAGAAATACTTGCTAAAATACCATCAATTACCTTTACATCTTTAGTTAATTCATTCTCATGAGAGAAGATTGTAATTTCACGAGTACCAATATCTGATGATATAAGCTTGAGGTGTAGATTACTCATTTCGAATAGTTGAGCGAATGTTAAATCTCTGGCTTTAACATTAGTATTGGAAGAGTTGATGAGTGGAGAGTCTTGAATTATTGTTTCAAGCCACTGCTCTATGGACTTGGTGGGTATTAATCCAAACCCCCACATGACAAATGTTGCGGGAATGACCACTGGAATCAGAAGTAGCAAGAATGTCACAATGGTCACGGAGGCAAGTGTAGCTCTTATTACTTTTCTGATGCCTGAATATGGAATTTTTTTACTTAGATTGAACAAAGTCAATTTAGTAAAGAACGCAGCTATCAAGTAAAGTGGGAACGTGAACGATACGAAGTATCCCAAAATTACATACGGCACGATTAACATTACTACTAATTTGATAAACAATGATATATAGCAACTAGTTGAGCTAAGAATTATCGTCTTCAAATTATGTGGTAGTTTACCTGTTTGCGTTTCTGGGTTGTATAGCTCGTCAGCACTATACCCTAATGCAATCATGGTCGCTATGATTGACCCAGCAGATGTCCCTGCTAATTTGTCAATTTTCAAATTATATTGTTCTATAGCCTTGAGTGCGCCGATGTGGGCAATACCTTTTGCTCCACCACCTTCAAAAACAGCATTACATAGCATTGGTTGAATTAACTTCTTGTTACTAAGCCTAATAAGTTGGGGGATGGTACATTGATATGTTATATGTTGCAAAGTGAAGTTGGCGATGTGAGATTGCAATCGAAAGGAACAAGTCGAAAGAGCTACTGATAACTACACCATTGACTTTTGGCTAATTTTTCAAGTTGATATACTGTGTTTGGTTCTGAGAAAAATATTTCAACTAGGTTTTTGTAGCTTTGATGTTCTTAAGCTCTGAACTCAACCAGTCATTGGTGAGTAACTGTCTCTATATTGTTGTGAATCGCCACTACTTCAGTAGACGACTTTTAGACGCTAACGGTGATAGCCCATCATTAGAACTATGCTGTCGTTTCGGGTTGTAAAACATCTCTATATAATTAAACACATCCATCTTTGCGTCGTCCCTGGTCGCATAGATTTTTCGCTTAATTCGTTCACGTTTCAGCAGTTGAAAGAAACTCTCTGCTACCGCGTTATCATGGCAGTTGCCTCGACGGCACATGCTACCTTCCAAACCATGAGCGCTTAGAAACTCACTCCAATCATGGCTCGTGTATTGGCTTCCTTGATCTGAATGAACCAGCACTTTGCCAGCAGGTTTACGACGCCATACCGCCATTAATAAAGCATCTAACGCAAGCTCTTTGGTGATACGACTGCCCATTGACCAACCAATAATTCGTCGTGAGAACAAGTCCATTACAGCGCCAAGATAGAGCCAGCCTTCATGCGTTTTGATGTACGTAATATCCGTTACCCAAGCCGTGTTGGGCGCTAATGGATCGAATTGCCGCTCTAAACGATTTGGCGTAACAACGTGTTGCTCACCACTAGGAGCTCTCGGGTTTCGATAGCCAACTTGCGCTCGCAATCCTGCTCTCTGCATCAAGTGATGCACACGATTAATACCGCATTGCTCGCCAAGATCACGCAGATCTCGATGGAGTTTTCGGTATCCATAGACGCCACCAGACTCAAGCCAACATTGTTTGAGTTGGCCTGTAAGTCGTTCATTGTCACGTTGTCGCTTCGACTTTGCGCAGCTCCTCCACGCGTAATACCCGCTCGGATGAACATCAAACAACTGACACAGATGTCGCACAGAGTGACTGTGATGATGCTCTTGGATAAAGGCGTATCTTACTCGGGGTGGCTTGCGAAGTACGCCGCGGCTTTTTTTAACAGGTCACGTTCTTCAGTAACACGCTTAAGCTCTTTTTGTAATCGTCGAATTTCTGCGGACTCAGCAGACTGCTGAAGGTGTACCTCAGAGTCAGGGCCATAGCGCTTAATCCAGGCGTAAAGACTATGTGTGGTGGTACCTAAACGCTGAGCAACATCAGCAACAGAATGGCCGGCAACAGTGACTTGTTTCACTGCTTCGATTTTGAATTGTTCGGGGTAACGTTTATGGCTCATGGACACCTCTTTTTAGCTAGTTTATCTAACTAAAAGGCGTCTAGGAAATCAGTGGCGATTCAGAGTTTAGAGTCTGGCTGGTTTACTCAAGATGAAATTGAAATGATGTAGCGGGGTTCTATCTACTTGTAATTTGGTGACAGTGATTTCTAGGTGATAGTGACGTGAAAAAGGCGAACCAAACGGTTCGCCTTTTTAATTCAAGTTAGTTTCCAATTTAGTTATCGGTTTCCAACTCGGTTATCACAGTTTCCAACTTGGTTATCTGTGATCAAAAGCGTCATTACTCTTCGTAATTTTCAATGCTCGGGCAAGAGCAAATCAGGTTACGGTCGCCGTAGACGTTGTCGACACGATTGACCGTTGGCCAGTACTTCGAGGCTTTCGCTTGCGCGGAAGGGAAGCAGGCGATCTCGCGCGAGTACGGGTGAACCCATTCGTCGCTTGAAAGGTCAACTTGTGTATGTGGCGCGTTTACCAGTGGGTTGTCTGCCAGTGGCCATACACCCGCATGAACTTGGTTGATCTCTTCGCGAATCGCGATCATCGCATCACAGAAGCGATCCAGCTCCGCAAGATCTTCCGATTCTGTTGGCTCAACCATCAGCGTGCCCGCAACCGGGAACGACATAGTTGGCGCGTGGAAACCGTAGTCCATCAGACGTTTTGCGATGTCTTCTTCGCTAATGCCGGTTTCTTCTTTCAGCGGACGAATGTCGATAATACATTCGTGCGCAACACGGCCATTCGCGCCACGGTACAGAACAGGATAGTGAGGACGCAGACGCTCCATCACGTAGTTCGCATTCAGAATCGCCACTTCAGTCGCGTTGGTCAGGCCTTCTGCGCCCATCATTGCGATGTAAGCCCAAGAGATAGGCAGAATCGAGGCGCTACCCAGATCTGCGGCAGAAACTGCGAAATCTGTGCCTTCCAGGCCGCCTTCAATGTGACCTGGCAGGAATGGCGCCAGATGCGATTTCACACCGATAGGACCCATGCCCGGGCCGCCGCCGCCGTGAGGAATACAGAACGTTTTGTGCAGGTTCAGGTGCGAGACATCAGAGCCGATAAAGCCTGGCGACGTCAGACCAACCTGAGCGTTCATGTTCGCGCCGTCTAGGTAAACCTGACCGCCAGCGGCATGAACCATGTCGCACACCTGACGCACCTGTTCTTCATACACACCGTGTGTCGACGGGTAGGTGATCATGATGGCCGACAGGTTATCTTGGTGTTTCTCGATTTTCTCTGCAAGGTCAGCGATATCTACGTTACCGTTGTCATCACATTTCACCACCACGACTTTCATCGATACCATCGATGCGGTTGCCGGGTTCGTACCGTGCGCAGAGCTTGGGATCAGGCAGACGTTACGATGGCCTTCGCCACGGCTTTGGTGGTAGCGCTGAATCGCAACAAGACCTGCGTATTCGCCAGACGCTCCCGAATTGGGTTGCAGTGAGAACGCATCGTAACCTGTGATTTCACACAGTTTCGCTTTCAGGTCGCTAGCCAGAGCCGCATAACCTGCCGCTTGAGCTTTGGGTGCGAATGGGTGAATGCAGCCAAATTCTGGCCAAGTCACCGGAATCATTTCTGCCGCTGCATTCAGCTTCATGGTACAGCTGCCCAGTGGGATCATGCCGTGCGTCAGAGAGAAGTCTTTGTTTTCCAGTTTTTTCAGGTAACGCATCATTTGCGTTTCGCTGTGGTGCGTGTTGAAGACCGGGTGAGTCAGGTATTCAGACGTACGACGGCAGTTTTCTGGAATCGCAGCAAACTCGTTCGTTTCAATCGACGCCGACAGCGTTTCAACGCTTTCGCTGACGCCGAACACGCCAAACAACGCTTCGATATCGGCGATGCTGGTGGTTTCATCTAAGCTGATGCCCAGTTGAACAGGCAATTTACGCAGGTTGATGTCGGCCTGCTGTGCTTTCTGGTACAGCGCGTCAGTGTTGGCACCTGAATTGATGGTGATGGTGTCGAAGAAGCTGTTGTGCGCCAGTTCGAAGCCCGCTTTGGTCAGGCCAGCGGCCAGAATTGCAGTCAGGTGGTGCGTGCGGCGAGCAATCGTGCGCAGGCCTTCAGCACCGTGGAATACGGCGTAGAATGAGGCCATGTTTGCCAGTAGCGCTTGAGCGGTACAGATGTTGGAGGTCGCTTTCTCGCGGCGAATATGCTGCTCACGCGTTTGCATCGCCATACGCAGGGCTTGGTTGCCTTTGGCATCGATAGATACACCGATGACGCGGCCTGGCATGGTACGTTTGTACGCATCACGCGTTGCCATGAACGCTGCATGCGGACCGCCGTAACCCATCGGCACGCCGAAACGTTGCGCAGAACCGATCACCACGTCTGCGCCCATTTCACCGGCAGGTTTCAGCAGCGTGCTGGCCAGCAGGTCAGTCGCGACTGTCACCAAGGTTTTGTTGGCGTGCGCTTTGTCGATGATGTCCGTCAGATCGCGTACTTCGCCTGTGGTGCTTGGGTATTGCAGTAGCGCACCAAACACGTCTTGTTCTACAAGGCAATCGATTGCGCCAACCTGAACTTCAAAACCCAGGAAAGCCGCACGAGTCTTCACCACTTCGATGGTTTGCGGGTGAACGTCGTCTGCCACGTAGAAGACATTGCTCTTACTCTTACCCGCGCGGTGACACAGTGCCATCGCTTCGGCAGCCGCGGTCGCTTCGTCTAGCAAAGAGGCGTTCGCGATTTCCATCCCGGTCAGATCCATCACCATTTGTTGATAGTTCAGCAGCGATTCAAGACGACCCTGAGAAATTTCTGGTTGGTAAGGCGTATAAGCCGTGTACCAGCCCGGGTTTTCCATCACGTTACGTAGAATGACGTTGGGCGTGAAGGTGTTATAGTAACCCTGACCGATGAAAGTGCGTTTGATTTGGTTTTGTTGTGCGAACGCTTTCATGGCAGTCAGCATGTCGGCTTCGCTTTTCGCTGGCGCAAGGCTCATTGGCTTTTCCAGACGAATGTTCGCTGGAACGGTTTCTGCAATCAGCGCTTCCAAAGAAGCCGCGTTGATTGTGTTGAGCATTTTCGCTTGGTCAGCGGTGTTAGGCCCGTTGTGGCGAGCAACGAACTCATTTTGAGTGCTTAGGCTGTGAAGTAATTCAGTCATTTTCCTTTCCCTTGAAAAAAAGCCGCCCGCAAGGGCAGCTTTATTCTGAGACATTAGTCTTCTTCGATAGAGCTCAGATACTCTTCGGCGTCTTTCAGATCGTCGAGTTCAGCTGCATCAGACAGTTTCACTTTCACAATCCAGCCGCCGTCGTATGGCTGTTCGTTGATTAGCTCTGGGCTATCCTGAAGGTCTTCGTTCACTTCCACAATCACACCAGATACAGGCGCGTAGATGTCAGAAGCTGCTTTTACAGATTCAACCAGTGAGAAGCTTTCGCCTGCATCGCATTCGCTGTCGACTTCGGGTAGTTCAACAAACACAACATCGCCCAGCATTTCCTGAGCGTGCTCAGAGATGCCGATTGTTACTGTACCGTCACCGTTGTCGCGCACCCATTCATGGCTGTCTGTAAACTTCAGTGTTTTGTCCATTGCATAATCTCCAAAATGTATCGAATTTGCTGCTTAAGGTGGGCATCAACGTTGAATTGGGTTTGACGTTGATGCGCCTTGAGCGTCATTAACTGTTTATTGGTAAAGCGGGAAGCGCTGGCATAGCGTCTTCACTTGTTTGCGAACTTGTTGTTCCACATCCGGGTTACCTTCAGGGCTTTCAACTAAGCCATCCAGCACGTCGCCAATCCACTCACCAATGAGTTTAAATTCTTCACGACCGAAACCACGGCTGGTTCCAGCGGGCGTACCTAAACGAATGCCCGAAGTAATCATAGGCTTCTCTTCATCAAAAGGGATGCCATTTTTGTTACATGTGATTCCCGCGCGCTCCAGTGCTTGTTCGACCACGTTGCCTTTCAATCCTTTCGGACGCAGGTCAACCAGCATCAGGTGCGTGTCGGTTCCGCCAGTCACAATGTCACAGCCGCGAGTTTGCAATACTTCAGCCAGAACTTTTGCGTTCTCGATCACCGAATCAATATAACTTGAGAACTCAGGGCCTAGCGCTTCACCAAATGCAACCGCTTTTGCCGCGATGACGTGCATCAGTGGCCCACCTTGCAGGCCAGGGAATACCGCTGAGTTGATCTTCTTAATGATCTCTTCGTGGTTGGTCAGAATCATGCCGCCGCGTGGGCCGCGCAGGGTTTTGTGTGTGGTGGTGGTCACGACATGGGCGTGTGGCAGTGGGCTTGGATGAGCGCCTGTGGCAACCAAGCCGGCGATGTGCGCCATATCAACCATCAACAGCGCGCCGACTTCGTCAGCGATGTCGCGGAATTTTTTGAAATCAATGATGCGTGGAATGGCTGAGCCACCGGCAATAATCAGCTTTGGTTGGCTTTCCAGCGCCAGTTTGCGTACGTCGTCGTAGTTGATTTCCAACGTTGCGCGGTCGACACCGTACTGCACGGCGTTAAACCATTTGCCCGATAAAGCAGGGCGCGCGCCGTGCGTTAAGTGGCCGCCAGCGTCTAGCGACATCCCCATGATGGTGTCGCCCGGTTGCAGCAGCGCCAGCATCACTGCGCCGTTCGCTTGTGCGCCAGAGTGCGGTTGAACGTTGGCATACTCGCAGCCAAACAGCGATTTCGCGCGTTCGATGGCAATGGCTTCAACGCTGTCGACGTGCTCGCAGCCGCCATAGTAACGACGACCCGGATAGCCTTCCGCGTATTTGTTAGTCAGGCAGGTGCCTTGGGCTTGCATGACGGCTTTCGACACGATGTTCTCGGAAGCAATCAGTTCGATTTGTTCGTTTTGACGGGTGTATTCGGCTTGAATGCCGGCAAATACCGCATCGTCCGTAGCAGCGAGGTTCGTGGAGAAGAAGCTCTCCAGGCTGTGATTTTGGTAAGCTTTGTTCACGTTTGCGTTCATGGTAGATGACCTTCCCATAATCTGACGAGCGTTTGAGCGTCTTGCGGCTCGTCGGTCCTTCTTCTTCGATTCTGCCAAAGCAAAATCGTGCATGTGTTGGTTGTTCCTTAATCACGGCTATCGGTTCAATCGCGGGTGAGCCACTGAGGTGACTCGTGGTGATTGCACCGATAACTGACCCCAAAAACAGGGTCCAAACCCGCAGCCAAATGTTAAATCCTTGCCACTTGAACGCGGTAACTTGCATCTCTTCATCTAACAAGGACGTAACATACTCCCTGTGATATGAACAATCAATCAAAAATTTCCTATAGGAAACACGGTTTCGGTTTTTGCTACCTAAAGCACGCTTTATTTCCGATTGTGCTCTTTAATCAATCTGTCGCTTCGTGCAACAATGTTTTTTACGACAGGAAGAATAAATATTCGAGGGAAAGCATGTCAGAAGACATTTATGATGAGTACCCATCATTGACGCTCGCCAAGGAATCCGGCGACCAAACGATCGAACCGCTTAAACTCGGCCAGCGCATTAAAGACATTCGCGCCAAGCTTGGCATCACGCTGGAAGAGGCCAGTCAACGCACGGGGTTGGCACGTTCTACACTCAGCAAAATCGAAAATGAACAGATCTCGCCAACGTTTCAAGCCATGCAGAAACTGGCGCATGGTTTGCAAATTGATATGCCTCAACTCTTTGAGCCGCCTAAAAAAATAATGGCAAGCGGCCGTCGTGATGTGACCAAGAAAGGGCAGGGTAAACCGCATCCAACCCAAACTTATGAACACGAATTGCTAGCGACGCAACTGTCGAATAAAAAGATGATGCCGTTTAAAAGCCGAGTTCGAGCACGTGCATTTGAAGAGTATGGTGACTGGGTTCGCCATGACGGTGAAGAGTTCCTGTTGATCCTCGAAGGTGAGGTGATGTTCTACAGTGAGTTCTATGAACCGGTGTTGCTGGTCGAAGGTGACAGTGTGTATTACGACGCCAACATGGGGCATATGTTGGTTTCGGTGAGTGATGAAGATGCGCTGATCTTGTGGGTCACGGCTAAATAAAGTGAAAAACTGAAAATTTCCTATAGTGAAAGCAACCGTTTGCTTTTTGTTGCGAATTGAAGAAAAATGCGCCGTAGTGATGAGAATGTCGTCAGTGCGGCGTTTTTCTTTTACCGCTTTAAATGTGATTGAGTTGTTAATTATGACAATTCTCACTGTTTTGAACTTGTTAATCCGCTAAAACAAGGGCATCTTTGTTCACTATTGGAAACATGGTTTCCTGATGCGCACTTTTGCGACAGTTTTTGCTAAACACTAGCGGCTACACTCAAAAGACGGAGTCTGGCTTAATGGAGAAGAAAATGACTCAAGAACATGCGACACAAGAACTCCTGATCACACCATTGCACGCGCTTCACGTGGAAGTTGGCGCAAAAATGGTGCCTTTTGCGGGGTACGACATGCCGGTGCAATACGCCTTGGGCGTGAAGAAAGAGCACTTGCACACACGCGAAGCGGCGGGTCTGTTTGACGTTTCACACATGGGTCAGCTTCGTCTGCACGGTGAAGGGGCGGCTGCCGCACTGGAAACGCTTGTTCCGGTTGATGTGGTTGATTTAGCGGAAGGCAAACAACGTTATGCATTCTTCACCAACGAGCAAGGTGGCATTCTGGATGACCTGATGGTGGCGAACTTGGGCGATCACCTGTTTGTGGTGGTGAACGCGGCCTGTAAAGACCAAGACATCAATCACCTGCAGGCGCATTTGCCATCAGGTGTCGAGCTGGAAATCATTGACGACCGCGCGCTGCTGGCGCTGCAAGGCCCGAAAGCGGCTGACGTGCTGGCTCGTCTGCAACCTGCGGTCGCGGATATGCTGTTTATGGATATCCAGCAAGTGCAAATCGATGGCATCGACTGCATCGTAAGCCGCAGTGGTTACACCGGCGAAGATGGTTACGAAATCTCAGTCCCTGCTGACCAAGCCGAAGCGTTGGCTCGCACCTTGACGGCGTTTGAAGAAGTGGAGTGGATCGGCCTCGGCGCACGCGACTCGCTGCGTCTGGAGTGTGGCCTGTGTCTGTATGGTCACGATTTGGATGAAACCACCACACCGGTTGAAGCCAGCCTGCTGTGGGCAATTCAGCCAGTTCGTCGCACGGGCGGCGCGCGTGAAGGTGGCTTCCCAGGTGCGGATATCATTCTGTCGCAAATCGCGACAAAAGATGTGTCGCGCAAACGTGTAGGTCTGGTTGGTCAAACTAAGGCGCCTGTGCGTGAAGGTACCGAACTGTTTGATGCTGATGGCGCAAAAATTGGTCTCGTGACCAGCGGCACTGCCGGGCCAACTGCGGGAATTCCGGTTTCTATGGCGTATGTGCGTGCCGACTTAGCGGCCATTGGGACGGAAGTGTTTGCTGAAGTGCGCGGTAAAATGCTGCCGATGCTGGTGGAAAAAATGCCGTTTGTGCCGCAACGTTACTACCGCGGCTAAGCGATTGAATTTGCGACAACAGCTCCTTTTTAGGGGCTGTTTTTTTATTTATCATGCATACTTTTATTGACGCTTTGACTGGCGCGTAAGGCCAGTGTTGCTGAATGGTACGTATCAAGTACTATCTGAGCAGGTTTACTTTAAGGATATCGACATGACGACATGGAAGGCGTTGGCGGCGCTCACCAGTTTCTTTGCTACTGTACCCGCATTTGCAGCCACGACGGACGTGACCACATACATCGTTAACGGCACCACGACCTCGGTGACGACGTATGACTCGTTTGTCAGCCTGTATTACGACCGCATTGAATACGATGGCGTCTATGGTGTCGGCAGTTATTGCGGCGGCACCATGCTGGATGAGACGCATGTGCTTACGGCCGCACACTGCATCTTTGATGGCTCCGGCAATTTGGATGAAAACTACAATTTGTTTACGGTGGTGGCGCAAACTGACAGTGAATCCGCCTTCCCGAACGGCAATATTGAAACCGTGCGAGCGTCGGAGTTCTATTATCATCCCGGGTATGAAGACTCTTCCACCAACCTGTGGCCGAATGACATTGCGATCATCAAGTTAGAATCGACCCTGAACGTGATTGGCTATACTGATATCCCCAGTGATGACACTTATCGCTTGGGAACAGATAACACAGATAATAATACCAACGACAATGTGTTTGAAGCCGTCGGCCATGGCAATACCAGTACCGGCACCGATGACAGCGACGACCTGCTGGTGACCGACATGAACTATGTTTCGAACGCGACGTGTCAGCTGGATTTGACTGCGCTGACCAGCAAACAGATCTGTTTTGGTGGTGATACCAGCGTGACCACGGGGCTGGACAACGGCACCTGTCAAGGTGACTCGGGCGGCCCTATTTATTGGAATGACAGCGGCACATTAAAACAAGTGGGCATTGTCAGTTTTGGCCCCACCACGTGCGGCAACCCGTGGACCATGTCCAACGCCGATGCAGTATTTACCGAAGTGGTTGACTACACCAGTTGGATCAACAGCGTGCTGGCTGGCAGCGAAACGCCAGATTTTGTGGCCACGGATGACAAACGGGTCGCTTATCTCAATGGAACGACAACATCCGACAGTGGCGGCGGCGGTTCGCTGAACATGGTGAGCTTTGGTGCATTATTGGTTCTGGGATTGTGGCGTGCGCGTCGGGTTAAGCGGCTTCACTCAAAATCGTATTGCGGCCCTGTTCTTTCGCCATATACAACAAACGGTCGGCGTGTTTGATTGCGGCATCCACCGATTCGGTGACGGGCCAAACACCGCCTGAAATCGTCACTTTCGGCGCTTGTACATACAGCGCCACATCCTCGCGAATCCGGTCAAAAATACGCACAGCTTGTTCGGCAGAGTCGGTTTTGATCACTACCACAAACTCTTCACCGCCAAAACGAAACGCATAATCCGATAAGCGAATGCGGCTTTTGATCACAGACGCCACGCGCTTAATCACTTGATCGCCAATGTCATGGCCATATTTATCGTTCACCAACTTGAAGTGATCGATATCCAGAATACACAAATGATACCGGTGATGCGGTTTGAGCTGACGACTGACTTTTTTCAAATAGTGGCGATTGTGCAGCCCGGAAAGCTCGTCGGTGAAGGTGATTTTCGTCAGTTCCTGTTTATCTTTGCGAATGCGATACAGGTAGAGGCTCACGCCCGCTGTGATGCTGCCGAACATCAAAATTAAGTAGAAGTAGGGCGGTACCAGTTCATGGTTATCGACCACTTTGACCAAGTAGGTTTTGCCGTCATTCAGCAGATCGAGTTTGCGGTAGATAAAGCTAAAATCATCGTATTCAAATAAACCGGCAAAGCGGTTGGAGCGTTGTAAATCCTGCCATACATGGGGCAAGCTATCACCCAAATTGCTCAGGCTGTCGATTCCGGTGCGAGAGCTGGAATAGACGGTGCCGAGTTGATTGATGAGCAGGATGTTGTCGCCGCCAATTTCAGAAAATTCATTGAGATCGATCTCCAACACCAGATACCCGATGTGGCGCTGATGGCGATAGATGGCCTTAAACTCGGTG
Source organism: Vibrio sp. Vf1514 (assembly GCF_052076135.1). Taxonomy (NCBI): domain Bacteria; kingdom Pseudomonadati; phylum Pseudomonadota; class Gammaproteobacteria; order Vibrionales; family Vibrionaceae; genus Vibrio; species Vibrio sp. Vf1514. The sequence continues at coordinate 427,521 of NZ_CP197268.1, forward strand.
AATACGCCCCATTGCGGCGAGAGCAGCAGTTGCGTTTGCTGGCGATTGAGGCTGCTGTTGTAAAACCGGTTGTAGGTGGTGATCCAACGTTGGTAGCGATACCCCACGGGCGGCGTCTTCGCCACGATCGTCATAGATTTGATCAAGGATTGGGTGGCGAGCAACTGATTGGTGAGATCCAAAAACGGCGCTGGATCGTCAAAATAATGGGTGGCAATGTGCGAGTCACCGATGGCGAGGAAGCTCGACGCTAGGTTGCGTTTGAGGATCAGGGTATTTTCTAACGTTTTGAGTTGCGCGGCGAAGTCGGATTCTTTGTCAGATTTTACGTAGCGCATCGGCGTATTAATCAGGAACACGATGACGAGCGTAAACAGAAGGCATTTAACCTCCAGTTGAAAGGATGATGAGCTGGATATTGGGGTTTGATTGAGGATCATGCGCCTGAAACACTTCCGTATGTTTCGGCGATATTATGGAGCAATCTCACTAAAATCCAGTCACTTAGATGAAGGATTTATGAACATCGCTTTGAATCAGAGCGAGTTCACATCGTGTGGTTTAACCAGTGGTGAGGTTGCTAGACAGTGTGTAACGGCTGGCGCTGGCAAGCGACAGCGGTTTCGAGAACCAGTAGCCCTGCAAATAGGACGCGCCCATTGCGCGAAACTTCCTGAACATGTCACTGTTCTCAATGCCTTCAATCACGATGTCGACGCCTTTGCTGCGACTGAGCTGAATGATGAAGCTCAGGTACTCTTCGGAGGCTTGGTTGGTCAAAGTTTTGGTGGCCATAGAACGATCGATTTTAATTTGATTCAACGGCAAATCGAAAAAGCTGTGAATGGAGCTAAAGCCGGTGCCAAAATCATCCAAAGAGAGCTGAAAGCCCATTTTGCTCAGTGTTTCTAATTGATTGAGCGCATTCTTGTTGCCATCCAAAATCACGGTTTCCGTCAGTTCTAACACGATGGATTGAGGATCAATGCCCGCTTCACTGGCCATCATTTTGATGTTGGAAGGGAAGGTACTATTGAGCAGTTGCAACACCGAAACGTTGATGTTGACGCGAATGTTCACGCCGTTGACTTTGTTGTAGCGGCTGATGAATTCACATGCTTTTTCAAAGACTTGATAACCCAAGTCGGTAATTAACCCCTTCTCTTCGGCCACGGGTATGAATTCGTCGGGGAAAATTTCGCCAAACTCTTTGGAACGCCAACGTACCAGCGCTTCAAAGCTCGATACTTGGCCGCTTTGTGCATTTAAAATGGGTTGGAATTTGACGGAGAGTGAACGCGATTGCAGCGCTTCTTTGAGCCCGCGCTCGATATAGAAGAAGCGATCAACCGCTCGCTGCGTTTTGCCGTTGTAGATTTCAATCCGCGAGCGCTTTTTCTCACCTGCGTACTGACAAGTGCGTGAGGCAATATTGATGATCTGTTCGGCGCTGTACGCATTTGAAAATTCAGGATAGACGCCGATGCTCATGCTGTCGCCAAACAAGTGCCCATGTTCTTGCGCTGATTTTGCGTAGCGATCCAAGATGTCGTGACACAACGCGGTCAGTGCGTCATGGCTGATGTTTTGGCTCAGCAATAGGGCAAAGTCATCGGAGCGAACGCGATAGAATTCGGTGTCAGGATTGGTCACGCTGTTTAGCGCGGAGATCAAATGATGCAAGATGTGCTGCACCACTTCCGTACCGTATTGGTTCAAGTAGGATTTGATGTCGTCAATTTGGATGTAAAGCAAGGTGCCCGACTTTTGGTCGTCGAGTTTAATTTGATCAATATCTTTGAGCAGTTTGGTCGCGTTGGCTAAGCCTGAAACGTTATCGTAAAACGCCGCCTGATTGAGATAAGACTCCATCAACTTCTGATCAGAGATATCCCGATGGCTGCCGACCATAAACGTTTCGCCATCCCGCTGGCAGGTGACGGCGGTGCCTTCAATCCAAACATACTGCCCATTGCTTTTACGTGCTCGGTACTGCGCGGTGGCTCGGCCGATACTCGCAACATGGTGATGCACCCGCGCTTCCAGATCCTCACGATCCTGCGGGTGAACGACAGTGAACCACTCATTCAAAGTGATTGTGGAAGCATTGAAACCAAATTGTTGATAAAAGCCAGGGTTGTAAAATGTCATACAGCCCTGCTCATCCATGTGAAAAATCCCCTCGCTGAATACGTCAAAGATATGCATCAAACGTTTTTGATAGACGTCTGAAAACATATTGATCACGTCTGCGGGTTTTTCCTGCGTCAATGACATATCAATGCACCTAGCTCTACTGAACCATACGGATTCTGAGCACTAAAGTTAAAGCAACAACGTTAAAAAATAAAAGGCGTTGATAACAAAGTTATTAATTTAATTTTCTTTTAGGCGTCAACTATATCTTTTATGAAAGAATGTCTCAATTATGAAATTCCATGTAAATGATAAGCGTGCGTACACCCATACTTTTCAACACATTGAATATCTATTGAGAATGATTTGTGTTAGTCGACTATGTTGAAGCACAAAAAAAGCGGCTTACAAGCCGCTAATCTAATCCATATGAGTGGTGGAATGCCAGTCTTCGTGAACGATTTATCGATCCCAGTAGGTTTCTTCTAGGCTGTCTTCTCGTTCAGGCAGCGCACGTGACAAACGTGGCGAGTGCTGCGTTAACACTTCGTAGCTGACGCGGTTGGCATATTTGCACACTTGCGATAGCGACGAGTAGGTCAAATAGTGTCGATCGTGCTTGGCCGAATTGGGTACATTGCGCAAGTGGTAGCTGTTGGCCGCCATGTCGTGCAGCAATGCCGACAGCGCGCCATCGCCAGCACCGTTGGTGTTTTTGATCTCTAAGGGGCCGCCAAGGTATGGGCCGATGTGAGAATAAACACGCAGTGGCTGCTCGCAGTCTTGCTGACGCATTGCGCGGCTGAATTCGTATTTGTTGAACTCAGCAATATTGCCCGGCAGCAGCGGCAGTTCGGTTTCGCGTTTAGCGGCTTCATCGACATAACCGGCCATGTATAGGCCAACTGGGCCAGCGGTACACAACACCAAATCGACCCATTCGAGCGCTTTATCGGCAGCGAGAAGCGGATCTTTTTCGCCGGTCAGCGCTTCACCTTCTTCTTCATTCATCGCCAAAACGGTGACGTGTTCTTTGAGGTAGTCTTGCCACCATGTTTCATTGCCTTCGATCACGTACTTCGTGCCCAGCGTGAGTACCACCGGCACCGATTTCGCTTTGGCAATTTCAATGGCGCGTTGTACGGCTTGAGGCATCGGATCGTTTGGCTTACCGCGCATCAGATACGAAGAGACCACCAAAGCAGACGCCTTGTCGAATACGTCTTCAGGAATGCTTTCAGGATGCAACTGGTTCATGTGACCTTCGTTGATCGCAAAAGTACGTTCACCATTTTCAGAAATGAGGGTGTAACAACGGCCAATCGGGCCATCCACGGTTTGAAGATGGTTGAGGTTCATGCGTGACGACGTGCGGCACAAATAGCGATACGCGTAAGAGCCAACTTCGACGTTTTTCGACATTACGCCGAGCAGGACCGATTTGCTGTCCGCCAGCACGGAATAGTTGTGCAGGGTGTTGCCAATGGTGTCACCCGGGTATTGGTGTGTGATCAAATTCCGTTCGACCAGTTCTTGGTAAAGCGCGTCGGCTTGACTCTCTTCCAGTACCAGAGAATGTCCTTTACTCAGGCTGTATTTGTCTAAGAATGCATTATCCACGCGCGCTTCAATATCAACGATGGTCTGACCGACACCGACGATCGTAGGGCGATGGAGTAGTGGGGTTTGTTGGATTTGGTTGACCAACGGATCACGGGCGTGCGTCGGAAAATAATGCTTAGATTTGCGCTGTCCAGGAAACTTCATGTGTTAAGTGGGCATTGTGAAAGAATTTTCGCGGATGATATCACAAAAATTTATGCAAAGTTTCATTTTAACGACATAAAAAAGCGACTCAGAACGAGTCGCGGGCATTCATGATGTGCGCTATTTCTCAGCAGTCGCGGGGAAGGCGTTGTAAGCCTTTGTTCCCCAAAGCGGTACAGTCGACAAGCTGTGCTTGAAACTGCCTTCGGTTTCTTTGGTGGTGTAAGAGAGGTAGAGCAGCGTTTGGTTCTCAGCATCGTAGATGCGGCGTACTTTCATGGTTTTGAAGAAAATACTCTTTGATTTCTTAAAGACCACTTCACCTGATTTGCTCTTATCAATCTGCGCGATCATCTCTGGCGTAATGTCGCCGGTTTGACGGCAAGAGATGGAGCTGTCGCTTGGATCTGCAAAGCTCAGATTCGCTTCAATGGAAGCGATGTGACATGTCACACCCGTGACCACATCATCTTTGAGCGAGCCAATCTTAATATCTTTCATGGTAAACATACCCAAGCTGACGTCGCCCACTTCGGAGTTATCACACCCGGCAAGGGCAAGCGCGCTTAAAGAAATTACGGCTAATTTCTTGATCATTTTATTATTCCAACTGTTCACGTTGAGTCCATGATAGCAGTATGTTACGAGAAAGACAGAACCGAATTGTGGTAGACTCTAGGTTTTCGGTGCTGTGACACGATTTCGCCTGCGCGCAATCATCGCCATCTGCACCTGATATTTTGCTAACGATAAGAAGTACGCCTTATGACACCGTCATCTCATGCGATTGTTGAAATCAAAAATCAGTGGCTCTGGAGCCAAGTTGATGTCGAGTATCCGACACCGGAAAGCCTCAAGGGGCGTGCGCTCTATCAAGCCCACACCGCATCTCGCCAGGTTCAACCCTTTGCCAGCCAACCGCAGGGTTCAACGGCACTGGATGACATCTTTCTGGTCGATTTTCACCGCCTGACCATCATGTTTGCACTGCTACAAGCGGCGCAGATGGAGACGGAAGCTGAGCAGAATTTGCTGGTCGAATTCTTCACCCAAATCATCTTCTCCGAGCCTTGCTCGCTGTATGTCGGGTTTGAAAACTCACAGCCAGTGGCGGCCGCGATCGTCACCGCACACGACGACAACGTGTTGGTGTCGGATATCGCACTGAATGCCAATCAAACCTACGCCGATGCCCCTCAGTTTGCCGCGGCCGTGCTGGCGAAGTGGTGCCAAGCCCATGCGTTCGATGGCGAGGCGTTCCTCGAAGTATAAACGTCAATAATGTTGCAGCTTTAAGACAGCTTAGGCCACTCACGTTCAGAAAAGTGATGTTGGTTGGGAAATTGTTTTTCACCATGTGAGAACGGTTTCATTTCCTTCGTTGTGTTATTTCGTCGTGATTGTATGCGTATACACTGCTCGAAAAGGGGGAGCGTATATGACTAACAAAAAAACAAACTGCGTTATTTTTGACTGTGAAGGGACGTTGGTTGACAGCGAGCGTCTTTGTTGCGAAGCCCTTGTTCGAATATTCAATGAGTTAGATGCAAATCTGACGGTGGACGATGTCGCGGATACCTTCGAGGGCGGCAAGATTGCGGACATTCTGACCGCCACATTAGAGCTGGCGTCCATGACTGCGGATTTAGATGTTTTGGAAGCGCGCTACCGCGATGTGTTGGATACGCTGTTCGCTCATGAACTGAAACCGATGGAAGGTGTGTTGTCACTGCTGGAGACGCTGACGCGTCATAATGTGGAGTTCTGCGTGGCCTCAAATGCGCCGCGCAATAAAATCGAAACCACGCTGCAGTTGGCCGGTTTGCTGCCGTATTTCAATGGCAAAGTCTTTTCGGCGTTTGAAGCCAACAGTTGGAAACCTGAACCGGATTTGATTCGCTATTGTGCGATGAATATGGGCTTCATGTTGGATGAGTGCGTGTATGTGGATGACACCGCAAAAGGGGTGGAAGCGGGTGTGCAAGCGGGCGTGACCACGTATCAGTTGGAACCGTTGAGCCCGGCCAACCGCACCACGCACGACGACGTGGTGATCCTCAGTAAATTAGAACAACTCACGGACTATGTCTGTTAAGCGAATGCGACGTGTCAGCGAACAGAGCGACTCGGTGAACACATCGGTTTGTTGAACACTAATAAACGCCGCGCTAGTTTAGTGCATGGTTGGGCGAAGCGAGTGCGTGCGATGTAATGCAGATGAATGATGCAGCAGCATCAATTGCAGTTGAATGCTTTTCAGATGGTCGGTTTTAAATCCGCACTGACCGCAGATAAACTTTTCCCCATCCTCCGACATCAGGTATTCGTCATGTTGGCAAAGTGGACAGCAATCGAGCGATAAAGCATCGGTATGGTTTGATTTTGTCATAATGAACTTACTCAGCAGCGATAAAAGCGTGAATGTTGACCCTTATGGATGAAGCCTTGGCTGCTCGCCGGTGGCGCCATGATGTTGGGTTTCATTTGTTATGCTTCTAGAATAATCGGAATCATGAATCCGTACTGTTACAGTGTTGGGTTTTGTGCTGGTTTTGAGAGTGAATTCATAAATAAATCTGTCATCACACTGAAAAACAACATAGAAATTTATTCTATTTCTAAGGCTGATGGCACTTTTAAAGTTCTGAATGAAAATCATACTGATTCTCAGTGAAAATGACCGCATCGTTGAATGGGGGGATTGAGATCGCAGCGTGGTGGTATAGCACTCTCCGCACTGGCGATTTCGGTATATGCTTTGTGAAGTGATGAGGTTTCGATTGAACTCGATGAGAGGAGAGCACGATGGATAAGCAGGCATTCTGCATGGTTTTGACCACCACCAATCGTCCGGAGAACGCACAGCAAATCACACATAGCCTGCTGTCAAAACAACTGGCGGCGTGCGTGCAGTCCATGCCGATTCAAAGCCACTATCTGTGGAATGGCGAAGTATGCTGTGATGCCGAAATTTTGCTGATCATCAAAACGCGCCAAGCGTGTTATGCCGAGCTTGAACAGGAAATCGCGCAGCTGCATTGTTATGAAGTGCCACAAATTGTCCAAGTGCCGATTGTCGATGGCTTCAATCCATATCTGGCATGGATTGAGCAAAATACACCGACGACAGAAAACCGGTAGCAGGCGAGTCACCCGAACCGATCAGGTCACGTATACAAATCGAGGGGCTCAAGCACATCGAATCACCCAAATAAAAAAGGAGCTTCAGCTCCTTTTTCTATATGCGTTCTATGCGTGTGATTTTCTACACCATACGAGGTATAACCGGTTAAGCCACGGAAAAGCGCTGCGGTTGCATTCGGCACTGCACGCTCATCACGCACAACGCGGTGATCGCCCCCAGTGTGTCGCACAGCATGTCTTTTTGAGCATCCCAAATGTCGCCTTGTGATCCCAAAAACGCGATGCCTTCCTCGCCGCCCGCCAAATCGGCATACCACCATTCGATGATTTCATAGCCAGCGGCAATACTCATGATGCAAAACAGCGCAAACGCTCCTGCGATCCAGCGGTTCGCGAGTTGGCGGCGAATGAGATATTCCGCGATGGGATAAGCATATAAGCCGATCGCAAAGTGTGCGACGCGGTCAAAATTATTGCGTTCAGAGCCAATCAGTTGGTTGAACCAGTTAAACGGGACTTCTGCGAATGTGTATTTTGCGCCAATGGTATGCAGGGTTAACCAAATAAACATCAGCAGGTAGGCCGTTTTACTTAACGTTTGATGGGTGGATGCCCACCAAATGCCGACCAAAATCAGTACGGCGGGCAGAATTTCGGCGATCCATACCGCGCGTGACGATGGGGCAATGGCCGAGAACACAAAGACCACAGCGTAGGCGAGCGTAAAGCCAATCAAACTTTTGGGAAAATTCATTGGGTGATCAATCCTTTTTTAAGTGCTGAGCCTATGGTGCCACTATTATGAACGCTGTTCAATTGTGTTTTTACGCGGGAAAGTCATCTGACGTAAACGTTTACTGTTGAAATTGGCGTGGTTCGCTCAGATTCAGCGCATTCAAAACCGATCATTTCATTAAAGTTTGATTTACCCCATAGTGACTTTTAAAATCCCGCGTTCAATTCTCATAACAAAAAAGTAAAGTCATGAAACTGGACACTGTCGATTATCTTGCTCCGGATGCTGCCGAGCAATTTGTAAAGTCACTGCGCGAAACGGGCTTTGGTGTGCTCAAAAACCACCCGATTCCCAAAGAGCTGGTTGAATCCATCTACGAAAATTGGTACCAATTTTTTACCTCCGCACGTAAAAATGAGTTCCAGTTTAACGTCGATACACAAGACGGTTATTTCCCTCCCAGCGTCTCGGAAGTGGCGAAAGGTCACACCGTGAAAGACATCAAAGAGTACTTTCACGTCTATCCTTGGGGTCAGATCCCGCAAGAGCTGAAAGAACAGATTCTGGACTACTATGACCGTGCGAATGCATTTGCCGCAGAGCTACTGAGCTGGGTGGAAGCACATGCTCCGGCAGACGTGCAGGCGCGTTTTTCGATTGCTCTGTCTGAGATGATCAATGGCAGTGAGAAAACCTTGCTGCGTGTGCTCCATTACCCGCCAATGAGTGGTAATGAAGAGCCGGGCGCAATCCGCGCGGCAGCGCATGAAGACATCAACCTGTTGACGGTGCTTCCTGCGTCGAACGAGCCGGGCTTGCAAGTGATGGGCAGCGATGGCAACTGGATCGATGTTCCTTGTGATTTTGGCAACTTGATCATCAACATCGGTGACATGTTGCAAGAGGCATCGGGCGGTTACTTCCCGTCGACCACGCACCGCGTCATAAACCCAAGTGGTGAGCGCCAAACTCAATCGCGCATTTCTCTGCCGCTGTTCCTGCACCCGAAGCCAGAAGTGGTGTTGTCTGAGCGTTACACAGCGCACAGCTACCTGATGGAACGTTTACGTGAACTGGGCGTGATTTAACCGCGCTCGGTTATCTACCTCAAGGCCAGCCACGTGCTGGCTTTTTTATTGTGTCAACGTTACATCAGAAACAGACGCTAGTTCAAAAACTTGCATCGTGAAACGGAGTGCGACTCGACAAATCGGTCAATTTGGATTTGAATTTAATGCAGGGATTGAAAAACGAGCATCGTATGTCTGATACACAACCGCTGAGCGCGACCTTCCAAACGTACATGGAAAATCCGCTGCTTTGGCCGATTCTGGAAGTGTTGAAACAACAGCCATCGGGCTGGAAAGTTCACACGTTGGCCGCCCATTTGAGCGAACTTGAATTGGTGCCAGTACTCGATGATGCGCCAGAGAAAGACTTGTTTAAACGTAACTTTCTGATCATGAACGCGCTCTATCAGTTGCAGGAAATCTTGTATCCACAAAAATGGTTGCAAGTGGAAGCGATGGACATTGTGTTGATGCCGATGTTTCGCAATGCCAACCATGTTATCGACCCGGATGAGCCTTTGCGCGATTACTACACCAACTGGACCCATTATGAGGCCAGTGAAGGGGAAGTGAAGCGACTGTTGAACGAGTTTTGGACCCGCTATCGTCGGTTTGTCGGGGGGGAAACGGTCAGTCACCTCAATCGTCATGAGGCCTTGCGCTTGTTTGACTTACCGAGCGACGCAACATCGTTTGAGATTCGCAAAACATGGCGCAAACTGGCGCTGCGTTGGCATCCGGACCGTGACAATGGCAACGCCGAGCAGTTTCGTATTTTATGCGCTGCATGGAATGTGTTGCGTCAAGAGTATTAATCTGCTGATTTGAATACCAATCAAAACGCCCGCGACAAGATCTGCGGGCGTTTTTATTGTTTCTCAGCGGCTCTAACGGCTCAGCGGCTCTCGCTTCTCAGCTTTTCGAGGGCACACGTTGGATGCGCTAACGCATCAAAGGCCAGCCGATTTCGCTGAGGCGTTTACGCTTTGAATTGCGATTTGCGCATGCGGTTCAATGCAGCCATGGCATCCAGAATACGTGGCTTGGCCAGATCGCCGTGATTTGGCATCGCGGTGTACCACTGTTCGGTGAGCATTTCTGCCATCTCTTTGGCTGGGTTTTTTGACCAACCTGGCAACTGTGCCAACTGGAACCACAGCCAACCAATTGCGTTCACTTCAGACGCTGATTCCAACTGCTCTAGCGCTGAAATATCTGCAAACTCTTTCCCGAAGCGCAGCGCATCAACGCCTTTTGCGGAGACGCGGAACTTCCCTTCAACCAGCAGTTTTTGTAGCGCGGCACGGTTAAACGAGCGCGGAGGGAAAGTTGCCAGTGGCGTTTCACATTCGTTACGACGGGCCGTTGGGTGCTGAGCGATCACTTGTTGTGCTTTCTCGGTAACGTCGACGGCTTGGTAATCGTGCATTTGAATCACGGTGTCCGCCACATCTAGATAATCGCCTGAGCCGCCCATGACCACCAAAGTTGAAATACCGAGTTCATCACGCAATTGACCGATACGGTCGACTAGCGGCGTGATGGGTTCATCGCCTTTGCTCACCAGCGCTTGCATGCGTTCGTCGCGAATCATAAAGTTGGTGGCAGAGGTATCTTCATCAATCAGCAGCGTGGTCGCGCCAGCTTCGATGGACTCTTGCAACCATGCCGCTTGCGATGTGGAGCCCGATGCGTCTTGCGTGCTGAAATCGCTGGTGTTTTTGCCCATGGGCAGGTGGTTGATGTAGTTGGCCAAATTCAGGTTGTGCACACAGCGACCATCTTCGGCACGAATCTTCATCGCATTGCCATCGGTCACGATGCGCTCACGGCCATCTCCCGGAATGTGGTTGTAAATCGAGCGCTCTAGCGCAGTCAACAGCGTTGATTTCCCGTGGAAACCGCCGCCCACAATTAAGGTGATGCCTTGACGAATCCCCAAACCACGAATCTCACCTTGGTTGGGTGTGGTCAGCGTCACTTCCAGTGCGCTTGGCGCAGTGAAAGGAACGGCGTCTTTCATCGGCAGGTCACAGTTACCAGCAAGGCGTGGTAGCACACTCCCGTTGGCAACAAACGCGACCAAGCCTTGGTCTGCCAGTTGATCGCGCAGAGCGTCCTGATCTTCGATGATCTCACAGTGGTGGATCAGTGCGTCTTTATCCAGCTCACGTTCAATGGTGGCGCGGCGAATGAATTTTGGCATGTGGAACGTCAAGATATTCAGCGCTTTCTTGGCCAAAATATCACGCCCCTCTGCCGGTAAACTCATGCGAAAACGCAGTTCGATTCCGTCATCGGTAAACACCACGGAAGTGCTGTCGAGCACCGTCTGGCCACTGAGCGAAATGGAAATGGAGTTCTCTTGTTTGGCAAATTCAGCAAAGGAACGAGCGATAAAATCACGCGCCGCACGTTGGTAAGACGGCGATTTCTCGCGCAACCAATCAAGGCCGGTGAGCGACCAAGCACGAGTCGCGCGAAGACGAGAGGCCGAAGCGTAAGGATCCGACTGAACGTGATCGATATACAGGGTGTAGTCACCAAAATCATATTGGCCTTTAATTTGCTGATACGCTCGGTAGTTCTGTTTTTCGAGTTTTTTCAGTATAGATGTTAATAGATCCATCTCGTTTATCGCTCATTGAGAAAGAGAAAAGGGGGCGATTATAGGGAGCGCCCACCAGAGAGTAAAGGGATGATAAGCAATTCAAAGCAGTGGGGAAACCTTTAATTGGCTTCCCCCTTGCGTGCGCGAGGGGAACCGAGGCGAGCTGCGAAACTACTTTGATGCTAAATGGGTGTTGCCGCCCAATTTGGCAAAGGAATAACTTTGATTGAGCATCACCAGTTCAAACTCTTCGGTTGGCAATGGGCGTCCGTACAGATACCCCTCAGCGATATCGCACCCCTCTTCAATGAAAAACGTGTCTTGCTCTGGGGTGTCGACGCCTTCAACCCCAACTTGCAAATGCAGTTTCTGCGCAACGTGAATGACTGAACGCAGAATCTCTTCGTCTTCGTCGTTATGGGTGAGTTGCTGCACAAAGGTTTTGTCGAGTTTGATCGCATCAAATGGGTAATGTTTTAAGTGATGGAATGAAGCAAATCCCGATCCAAACTCGCTCAGTGTCAGGTGAACCCCCAGTTGATGTAAGGCGCTGAGTGTGTTGCGCGCGACGACTTCATCGGACAACAAGGCATTTTCGTTGATCTCCAAATCAAGTTGCGCGGGCGGTACATCATGCGCGTTAAGCAAGGCTTCGATCTGTTGGGCCAACTGACCATTTTGTAGCTGACCCGTCGAAATTGCAGCGGTGAGTCGTAGCGAGGGGAAGGAGTGACGCCAGCGGCCGGCCATTTCAATGGTGTGGCGCAGCACAAAGTTACCCACTTCAAACATCAGCCCGTTTTGTTCGGCCATGTTGATGAGCGCTTCATGTGTGACGTCGCCCAGCAGTGGATGGCTCCAACGCAGGACGGTTTGCGCGCCTAACCAACGGCGTGAACGGGGATCCACTTTGGGTTGAAAATAGAGCGCTAAGTCATCATTTTGCAACGCCTGCAACAGGTAACTTTCCAGTGCATTGGCGGACGCCAATTGATCCGCGCTGGATTGAGAATGGTAGTGGAACTGATAGCCGGAATCTTTGCAGGCCAACATGGCTTCGGACGCAAAGTGGATCAGTTCTCCGGCATGAGCGGAGTCGGCATGGGTCGCAATGCCAATGTAGGCGTTGAGGTGAAAGCGTTCTTGCTCAAGTTGAAACTCGGCTTGGTGAATGCCGACCAACCGATGGCACAGCAGCTCCAAACTGTTCTCTAAGGATGGCGCTTTGACCAACAGCACCAAATCGTTGGCGGTGGGGCGCGCCGTGAGGATTTCAATGCCTTCAAAATGCCCAACGCGTTCGCGGTAGCGCTTCAGCACTTTCTCCCAATTTTGATACCCCAAGCGCGATTGCAGATGACGGGCGTTGGCAAAGCCAACATACAGCAGTGCCAAATCGTGATCGCCACGCGTGAGTGCTTTGTCGACTTCACGCTCCAAACCGGAATGATTGAAGAAAGCGGTGCTGGTGTCGTGGTGCAATTGGAACGCGACTAACTGTTCCGCCGCTTTACGCTTGTCAATTTCCTGATTGAGGGAGTAGTTGAGGTCGGCTAAATCTTGGGTGCGAATTTGAATGCGCGCTTGCAGATCATCATTGAGCAGTTTGAGCTTCTGATGTTGGTAAATCACAGTGAGTTGCGATTCGAGCGAAACACGAAAACTTTGCAGCAGCTTGCGATACGTGGGCGTGAAGGCATTCGCTTTATTGTCCAGCACACAGATGGTGCCAAACAGGTCGCCATTGGGCCAACAGACCGGAATCCCGCAATAGGCCACCATGCCGTGAGAAATATCGGGGTTATGACGCCATTTCATGTCGGTTAAGGCATTTGGGATGAGCAGTTCTTGACGTGTTTTGGCCACTGTTTCGCAATACAGGCCTTGGCCGAGGGCTTCGGTATCGCCGCTGCGATACGGCTGTTTGACATTGGTGTTGGCGCAGAAAACTTCGATTTCTTCATCGTGCAGACGCATGATGAGCGCGGCGGGAACCTGGAGGATATCGGCCAACAGATTGACGATGGTTTGCCAGCCACTCAGCATCTCTTGAGGAACAGTTAATGACTGTGTATTGATTTTCGACATACAGCCCATCCTTTGAACGTCGGCGGAACCGCTGAGCGATCCGTGCTCAGCCTTCGTGCGCTGCGTTGTTGCAGCACGTATTTACAGTATATGAACGGGTTGGCAAATCGACAAAAAAAGTCCCGGCAAATGCACGGGACCTTCACAAATTGACAGAAATTGTCGCCGATTCGACATTCGGCTCTGGCGAAGCGTCTAAAAGCGTTCTAGGTCGACGTCAGCATCGTAATCGATGCCGTCAAAACCAAATCCATTCAAACGCAGGAACTCGGCTTTAAAGCCCGCGTAGTCGCCCATTTGTTGGAAGTTGCTGCCATTCATTTCAGCAAGCACTTCGCGCACGCGCTGTTGCGTGTCAGGGTTCAGTTCCCAGTCATCCATACGTACCAGACGCTCACCATCAACAGGCACGCTGGTGTGACTATAGAGTTTGTCACTGAACAAGCGATGCATTTGTTCGATGCATCCTTCGTGTGTGCCTTTTTCTTTCATCACGCGGTACAGCGCCAACATGTATGGGCTTAAGCCGGGAATGAAAACGCTCGCTTTGGTGACCAAGGCTTTACACACGGTGGCGTAGGCACCGCCGTCAAAGTTTGCCAGTTTCAGGTTGAGTGAATGGCTGGTTTGATGCAGATCGATTTTTGCGCGGCCGAGCGTACCATCGAGATAGATCGGGTGCGTGATTGATGGACCCACATACGAAAATGCGATGGTTTTACATCCTGGCGCGATGGACTCGTTGTTGATCAGCGTATCAATCCAGCTTTCCCAATCTTCACCTCCCATCACATGCAGCGTGCTGTCGATCTCTTCATCGTTGGCCGGCTCCAAGGTGGTGTCGACCCATGTGTCGTTTTCCAACACAATCGTCGCGCCAGAAACGGCGTCACCAATCGGTTTGATGGCGGAACGCCAGAATTCATCGCTGCCCGGTTTGCGGCGCATGCCACTGGCAATACTGTAAATCACCAGATCCACTTCACCTTCAAAGTAGGTTTCGATCGCTTCAACGACTTGTTCTCGCACGGCATCGGAAAACACATCGCCGTTGATGTTGACCGCGATGTGGCCTTCACGTTCAGCAAATTTCTTGAACGCCAGATTATTGAAATAGCCAGCGCTGCCCACCCCTTTCTCAGAGGGGCCGCGTTCAAAAGAGACCCCAATCGTGTCGGCGTTGGCACCACCAAACGTGAGTGCAATGCGTGCCGCCAAACCAAAGCCAGAAGAGGCGCCGAGGATCAGAACGCGTTTGGGCCCCTGTGTGATCGGTTTTGCCGATTTAACGTACTCAATTTGTTGTAAAACCGCTTGTTCACAGCCAAGTGGATGAGCGGTGCGGGCCACTACACCCTGAATCACGGGCTCAATGCGCATTGATGATCACCTTTTAAACATTACAGTAGGGGGAGTGTTAACAATATCGTAAAGCTGCGTAAATTTTATTGAGCTAGACCATTAAAAACTGGGATTTTAAGCAGGGAAGGCCAATTCCGCATGGTGTGAACGCCGCGGAATCGGGGAAGAAAAGGTGAAAATAAGATCAGAGCAATGGCGCGAGTTGTTGCGCCATAAAATCGGCGATCCAAGGCTGTGCTTCCGGTTTAGGGTGCAAACCATCGTTCATCATCCATTCGGGTTTAACGATGACTTGTTCTAGAAAAAACGGGATCAGCGGCACGGATTTTTCGTCAGACAGGGTGGGGTACAGTTGGGCGATCGCATCGCTGTAACGCTTGCCATAATTGGGCGGAATGCGAATTTGCATCAGAATAACGTGACTCTTACTGGCCTGAATTTGTTCGATCATCGCGCGTAAATTGTTTTCGACCACTTTGGGAGGAAAGCCGCGTAAACCGTCATTGGCGCCCAGCTCGATCAACACGGTGTCGGGTTGATGTTGTTTCAACAGGGATGGCAAACGGTCAAGGCCATTGCCTGTGGTATCGCCGGAAATACTGCCGTTAACAACCGATACATTTTTGCCGTTTCCCGCCAACGCACTGCTGAGTAAACTGGGCCAAGCTTGCTCAATCGGCATCTGGTAGCCAGCGCTTAAACTATCGCCAAGTATTAAGAGTGTGTTACTACTAGCGCTAGCAGAAAAGAAAAGAACAAGAATCAAGGAAAGTCGTCTCATCATGCAAACACCTGTTATTTCAGCTCAATCGTTATCCAAAGTAGTCTCCACCAATCAGGAGCAATTAACAATCCTTAAAGAGGTGAATCTGCAGATTCATCAGGGGGAAAGTGTTGCCATCGTCGGTACCTCTGGCGCGGGCAAGTCCACGCTGATGACCCTGCTTGCCGGGTTAGATACACCAAGCCACGGAGAAGTTCATCTGCTGGGTAAAGCGCTCTCCGCGTTGGATGACGAAGCGCGCGCGGCCATTCGCAGTGAATCGGTCGGGTTCGTGTTTCAGAGTTTTTTGTTGATCCCGAGCCTGTCGGCTTTGGAGAACGTGACGCTGCCCTGTTTGTTGAAAGGGGAAGCGGAAGATCGCGAGCGAGCGACTGCGCTGCTGACGTCTGTCGGATTGGAACATCGGATTCATCATTCGCCGAGCCAACTGTCCGGTGGCGAGCAACAACGCGTCGCCTTGGCGCGCGCATTCATGATTGGCCCGCAAGTGCTGTTTGCTGATGAGCCAACCGGTAACCTCGATCAAGAGACGGCGGCGAAAGTGATTGATCTGCTCTTTGAACTCAACGCGAAACATGGCACCACGCTGGTGCTCGTCACTCACGATCCAAAACTGGCAGCGCGTTGTGACCGTCGTTTTCACATGCAAGCGGGCATGCTGGAGGAGCGCACATGAGTCAGCATTCGGCCCCTGCGCTTAATCGACGTCTCATTCGTTGGAGTTTGAGCGAGATTCGTCACGGCCAGTTGTGGCCTATTTCTGTCGCGCTGACGCTGATCATCGCATGCGTGTTTGCGCTAACGGCGCTGGCTGGTCGCATGGAACAAGTGGTGGTGAAGCAGGGCAAAGATGCCTTAACTGCGGACAGCGTGTTCGTTTCTGCCAACCCGATTCCGCCCGCGCTGCAAGCGCTGACTGAGCAGCAAGCGTTGACCACATCCACCATGACCCGCTTTGCGACCATGGCCTTTAGCGACAACGGCATGCAGTTGGTGACGGTCAAAGCCGTCGATAGCCATTACCCGATTCGCGGTGAGATGCAGCTTTCCGACGGTCAAACCATCGTTAATCATCTTCAGCCTGGTCAACTGTGGCTCGATGAACGCATTTTTGCTCAGCTTGATGTCGCGATAGGAGACAACGTGACGATTGGCGATGCCGACTTTACGGTGAGTGGACGTATTGTCGAAGAGCCGGGGCTGAGTTTTAACCCCTTTCAACAAATGCCGTCGGTGTTGATTCACCAACAGGACGTGGCCAAAACCGGTGCATTGCAAGTGGGAAGCCGAGTCAGTTACCGCTTGTTTATCAATGGGGAACCGGCGCAAATTGAGGCCTTGAAAAAAGCAACCGAACTGACGCCGAGCGACCGTTGGCGCGATCAAAACAGCGCCAGTCGCACCAACGAGGTGTTTGAACGCACTCAGCAATACCTTTCGCTGACCGTCGCCATCGTCATCATTATGGCCGCGACCACCTTAGTGCTGACGTGTCAGCATTATGTGTCTACGCGTCAACGCACCAGTGCGATGCTCAAAAGTTTGGGCGCCAGCAAGCGTTGGATCTTCCGCTGGTTGGCTGTTCAAGTGTTGATGCTGCTGGGGTTTGCTGCTCTTGCTGGCATCGTAATTGGTGTGGGGCTGGAATATCTGCTGCGGGTGCCGCTGGTGGATCTGCTGCCCAATCCGCTGCCGGGTTATGGTTACAAACCGGTGATGGTTGCGTTGGCATCAAGCGTGTTGATTGCGGTGCCCGCGTTGGGCATTCCGCTGGGGCATCTGCTGAATGTGAATGCCGTGAGTGTGATGCAAGCGACGCAACAACAGCGTCGTCACCGCTGGAATGTGGCGCTGATTCTGGTGCCGCTGGTGCCGATGCTGGCGGTGTACTGGCAAAACCGTTTGGTGTGGATTGTGCTCGCTGGCATCGTGGTGCTGTTTGTGGTCTTGGCGCTGCTGAGTGTGGCGGTGACCAAAGCCCTTGGCCGCCTGCCGTTGAACACCTCGATGAAACTGGCGCTGAGCCGCATCAATCGTTCGAGTGTCGCGACCGGTATTCAGTTTGGCGCGTTGTCGCTGTCGTTGATGCTTTTAGCCGTGATGTGGCTAGTGCGTACTGATCTGCTGTCGGATTGGCAACGCACATTGCCGCCAGATGCCGCGAATGCGTTTGCGCTGAATATTGCATCGTATGAAAAAGAGGCTTATCTCAAAACGCTTGATGACGCTGGCATTGAGCGCTCTCAGGCATTTCCAATCATTCGGGGTCGATTGGCTGATATCAACGGTGTGGATGCCAAAACCCTGACTCAGGGAGAAGAGGGCACTGATGCGTTACGCCGAGAGCTCAACTTCACCTGGGGGGAAACGCTACCGAGCTACAACGAGGTGCTGGATGGTCAATGGACCACGCACGATGGGGTGTCGGTTGAAGAGGATGTGGCGCGCGATCTGGGCTTGAAGATTGGCGATACACTGACGTTTGTGATCAACAGTCAAAAGATTGAAGCGACGGTGAACACCATTCGCCACGTGGAATGGCGTGAAATGAAGCCGAATTTCTATTTCATCTTTACCCCAGATGTCATGAAAGACATCACCGGCAGTTGGCTGGTGAGCTTTCGGGTTGAACCCCAGCATGATGCATTGCTCAACCAATTGTCGCGTAACCACCCGACTGTAAGCTTGATGGATATCCGCTCGATGGGGGCGAAGATCCAAACCTTGCTGACGCAGATCGTTTGGTCGATCACCGTGTTGGCGGCACTGGGCGTGGTGGCCGGTATCTTGTTGATCTTCACGCTGCTGCGCTTGAGTTTGAGCCAGCGCCAGCAAGAGATTCAGCTCTATCGCACGCTGGGGGCGAGCCGTCGCCGCGTCACACGCACCATTTGGGCAGAGTACGGCTTAATGGCACTGATCGCAGGTTTGGTCGCGAGCCTCGGTGCGGACGCCGTGGTGGCAAGCGTGATGAAGTTTGGTTTTGAGCTCACGCCATCTGCGCATTTTGTGATGTGGTTGACGCTTCCTGTGGTGACGTTTTGCACACTTGCTGTGGCTGTGAGCAGTCTCATCAAACGGTTATTAGTTCCTATAAATAAAGCGTTTAATTAGACCTCACTTGAGTAATTAGTTTAGTTATCCACAAAAACAGTGGATAAAGTTTGGGATAACTCAGCCTGTTAATAACTCACAGTTTCGCGCCAGCCCCGTGCCGCCGTAGGATCCAGACCCTGCGTTATGCACAAGGGGCTGAAAACGCGGTTTTGGCAATAATGAGTCAAGCTTTTTTTTGCTTTTTTTGTCTTGATTTGTTCAGAGAGTGATCCAGCTCTATTGATGGGTAGTAACAAAAAAATTGACGACATAAATGAGTCGTTATTGAATGAAGACCGCGTAAAAAATGTGATTTTCATAGCGTTTTACAAGCATTAGAATAAGCAGCGAATAAATGACGATCGGCAGCGACATGTTACAAACAACGCCAAATACCGTGTCACCCAGCGTCGCTATCATTGGTGGTGGTGTTGCGGGGGCGACCGCAGCAGTTCACATGAGTGAGTTAGGACTCAATGTGCTGCTGTTGGAAAAAGGGCCGGGTTTAGTCAATGGCCCTCCTATTTGTCACTTGCATGCAGGCGGCAACTTGTACCGCGAAATTTCTCAGCAGCAGTGCATCGAATTATTAAGACAGTCGATCGAAACCGTTCGGCTGTATCCTCATACGTTGAATAAACGCCCGACAGTGATTGCGGTGCCACATTCGGACCCGGGTCAACCGCAGGACATTTTGCCTCGGCTGGTGGCGATTCAAAGCGCGTATCAGGCGCTGGTGAAAGACGATCCTCGCAATGAGATTCTGGGCGCGCCGCAAGATTACTATCAAACGTTTGAACGTGCGGAGCTGGAAGCGTTAGCAACCCAGGCGCAGCCACACAACCCGACCACCATGGCAGAGTGGTTGATCCCGTTTGCGCAGCATGCGGATCTTTCCGCGCTGAAGTATCCGGTGGTTGCGGTGCAAGAGTACGGCTGGAGCGTGTTTCGCTTAGCGGCCAGTGCGGAATTGGTGCTGGCGTCGCTGAGCAATTGTCAGGTTTTGACCCACGCGACCTTGATCGCATCGGCGTTTGTGGATGGCCAGTGGCAACTGACGTATCAGGATGCCGACGGCCATCAACACCAGTTGGTGTGTGACTATTTGATCAACGCGTGCGGCTTTGAAACTGGAACCGTGGATGACATGACCCATTTCCAGCGTCAGCGATTGGTGGAGTTTAAGGCCGCTTACGTGACGCACTGGCCGCAATGTCAGCAGCAGTGGCCGGAAGTGATCTTCCACGGGCCACGCGGCACGCCGCAAGGTATGGCGCAGCTCACCCCGTATGCAGATGGTGTTTTCCAATTGCACGGCATGACGCAAGGTATCACGCTCTTTGATGATGGCTTGGTGGCGTCCAACGGCATGTCATCACAGCCAGAATTGCCCGAATACTTGACTCACAAGATCACGCAAGGCTGGCAAGCAGATGCGACGCGTGAGCGTACGCAGCGCGCCATTGAACATATGAGTCAGTTTGTGCCCGCGTTTGCTCGAGCCGAAGTGGGCGGAAAGCCGCTATTTGGCGCGCAGCAGATCCCGGGCGATGACGCCACGTTGCGAGCCGCTGATGTGACCTTTGAAGCCCATCATTATGCGCGCATTGAAGTGGTGAAAGGCTCCTCTGCACTTGAAGCGGCGAGAAAAATTGTCTCTGAGTGGCAACTGGCGAATGAAGATGCCACAGCGTCTATTGAGGCGCAGCATCCAGTCAGCATGAGCCTGTCTGCAGCGCAGGTGGAGCGTAAAGCGTTGCAACTGGCGCAAGAACGTGGCTACCCAGCCGCGTTGGCGAAAGTGGTCGGCATGGCGTAGCTTTGCGAGACAAGCTGTGAGAAATATATATAAAAAGCCCTGATTAATCAGGGCTTTTTTGTCGATGTCATGCCGATGTCGCTGTCACTGGGTCGCCAGTCACCGTGAGCCGATCAGTAACCAAAGAAGCGCGCCCATTGGCACCACACATCTTGCAGACCTTCTAAATCTCCTTTCACAAAGCGCACGCTTTGCCCGGGTTTGGCTTGCGCCAATCGCGGCAGATCGATTTTCGCCACGCAGCCTATTTTCGGGTAGCCGCCGAGGGTTTGGCGATCATTTAATAGCACGATGGGTTGTCCGTCGGGAGGAATTTGAATCGCACCCAGCGCAATTCCCTCAGACAAGATCGGTTCGGTGGGCGGAGGCACTTCTGGGCCCGTCAAGCGATAGCCCATGCGGTCGGCGTGCTGACTGACGGTGTAAGTGCGTGTAAAAAAGGTGTGCAAACTCTCTTTGTCAAACCAGTCATTCTGATAGCCTTCAATGACCCGTAACCGCAGCGGCAAGTTGTAATCCGGTTTGAGACGAAACGTCATTTGCAGCGGCTTATTGTCCAACGGATGCGAGTCGAAATAGAGTGCATCACCGGCCAATAGGGCACGCCCGTCGCGATGCAGACCGCCCAAAGTCTCTTTTTTCACCGTCGATACACTGCCCAGATGTTGTTCAACCAAGAAGCCACCGCGCACCGCCAAATAAGCACGCAGGCCATTGCGCGGCAGGGCAAACTTCAGGCGTTGCCCTTTTTGCGCGCGAAATGTACACCAGTTCGTCAACGGTTCGCCATCGAGGGTTGCGGCCAAATCCCCGCCAGTGAGGGCCAATTGACACGGGTGTTGAATCTCAAATTCGGCTTGGCCTAAGGTGATTTCTAAAGTGGGCGCGTTTACCGGGTTACCCAATAAATGGTTCGCCCAACTGTAGGCATAATCATCCACTGGCCCTGATTGCGAGATGCCCAAATGGCTGAGGCCAAAACGGCCGAAATCATGAATCAAACTCAGTTGCCCGGGCTTGATCACGTGAATGCAGGCGTTCATCGTTCACCTCCCGCTTGAAACTGTGCTGGCGCAATGATGCCGCCGAGTGCTAAAAACTCATCACGCGCAATGGCGCGGAATGTCACTTGGCTGCCGATTTCCCAAGGCAGCATAGGTGAGTGGTTGGGCGTGAACAGTGGCAGTGGACAGTTGCCGATGACATTCCATCCGCCCGGTGAAGCGTTCGGGTAGACGGCTGTTTGCTGCTCGGCAATGGCGACGCTACCGGCGGGCAGCGAAAGCCTTGGCGTCGCATGGCGTGGGCGGCGTAATGGCTCGGCCACATCGGTCATAAATGCAAATCCCGGCGCAAATCCGATGGCGCACACGGTATACGTTGGGCGGGTGTGTAGGGCAATCACGTCGTCGACGCTTAACCCTTGCTGCTGATACAGCGCCAAATCCGGGCCAACCTCTGGGTGATAATATACGGGCAGTTCCACCGGCGCCGAAGGTTGCGCATCCGTAAGGCTGGCTTTTTCGACGCACTGAATCACCCGTTTCACGAATGAACTTGGCGCGATACGGTAGGGCAAGTAATCAATCAGAATGGTGGTGTAGGAGGGCGTCACGTTCATCACGTAATCCCCCAGTGTCAGACGAATTCGTTTGGCGATTTCTCCGATGGTGACGGACAACGCGGCATGCGCTTGATGCTCAAAACGAATCAGCAGGCTGTTTTCCGCAACCGGCTCAATGGCGTAATTCAGTCGCAATTAAAATCCTTTTTTTATCTCTCAAGTTGATCGCGAATCTTCGCAATGAGGGCAATGGCTTCGTCATTGGATGCTCTCAACCGTGGCCTTTATTTACGGCGGCTATTTATTGGTGAGTTCGACCATCGCAAACGGGCAAATTTCGCCGGGCATTGTGATTGGCGGTCATCATCTGTTAATTGGCTATGTCTATTTGGTGGTGCCAATTTCTGGCGTGTTGATTACCTATTTTGGTGTTCTGGATATTTTCAGATCGATTTATTTTCTGACTCAAACTCGCAGCGACCACCGCGTATAAAGTCTCGCGTTAGGAACAGACATCATGACATTAACGGATTTGTTATTTTCACAAGAATTCCTGATGAACGCGTCGGATATGTTTTACGATATTTTCCCGGTGATCGTTTTGTTCGGAACATTGGCCGTATTACTGATCTTGGGCGTGCCCATCGCCTTCTCGATCGGACTGGCTGCTTTTCTCACGGTATTTGTCGATTTCCCACTCGATAAAACCGCCATCTTAATTTCCCAAAAACTGGCGAACGGGTTGAACAACTTTGGTTTGTTGGCGCTGCCGTTCTTTATTGTCGCCGGTAACTTAATGAACCGAGGCGGGCTCGCTAGTCGTTTAATCAACTTCGCGATGTTGTTTGGTGGGCGACTGCCGGGCGCACTGTCGCACGTGAACGTGATTGCCAACATGATGTTTGGTGCATTGTCGGGTTCTGCGACCGCATCGGCAGCCGCGGTCGGCGGCATCATGCGTCCCCTGCAAGACAAGCACAAATATCCTGCCGATTTTTCCACCGCGGTGAACGTGTCATCGTGCCCGGCAGGGCTTTTGATCCCGCCATCCAACATTTTGATTTTGTATGCGTTGGTCAGCTCGACCTCGGTGCAGTACCTCTTTATTGCCGGTTACTTGCCCGGCATTTTGATGGGGCTTGGCATCATGGTGGGTATTTTCTTGCTTGGTTCGAAATACAACATTCCGCGCGAAAAATACGAGTTCAACGAAAAAGCCAGTAAGGTCATTTTGGATGCGCTGCCAAGCCTTGGCCTGGTGGTGATCATCATGGGCGGGATTCTGGCGGGGGTGTTTACCGCGACGGAAGCCTCGGCGATTGCGGTGGTGTACAGCTTACTGCTTGGCTTTGCTTATAAAGAGCTGAAAACCGGTGACATCTTTCCGATTTTGGTCGACAGCGTGGTGACGACGTCTATCGTTCTGCTGATGGTGGCCACTTCGTCTGCGATGTCCTGGTCAATGGCGAACGCCGACATTCCCACCTTTATTTCCGACTTCATTTTAGAAGCATCGGAAAACCCAATCATGATCATTTTGCTGATGAACATCATTCTGCTCATCATCGGCACCTTTATGGACATGACGCCGGCGGTTCTGATTTTCACGCCGATCTTCCTGCCTATCGCAACGCAGATGGGCATCGACCCGATTCACTTTGGCATCATCATGGTGTTCAACCTGTGTATCGGGATCTGCACACCGCCAGTTGGCACGGCGCTGTTCGTCGGCTGTAGTGTGTACGACACGAAATTAGGGCAAGTGGTGCCGAAGATGATTCCGCTGTTCCTGATCATGATCATCACGTTAGCGATTGTGACGTTGATCCCTTCTCTTTCTTTATGGTTGCCGCATCTGGCTGGATATAACTATTAAAACCAATAACATAGGACTGTGAAATGAAAACGATGAACAAACTTCTTTTGGCGTGCACGGTATCAACCCTGCTGGGGAGCAACGTGTATGCTGCCACTCTGAAACTGTCGCATGCGCTGCCAACCGAGCACCCGGTTCACCAATCGCTGGAGTATTTTGCGAAAGCGGTGAAGAAAGAGGCCAATGTACGTGTGAAAGTGTACCCAAATGGCACGTTGGGTGATGAATCTGAAGGCTTGCAGATGGTACAAAACGGCACAGTGGCGTTCACGAAAGCCAGCGCGGCGACGCTGAACACCTTTGCGCCGGACTATAAACTGCTGTCGCTGCCTTATCTATATAAAGACCGCGCACAATACGATGCGGTGCTCAACGGCCCGATTGGTGAGGAGATTCTGGCCTCGTCACGCAATGCCGGTTTCATTGGGCTGGCTTTCTTGGATGCGGGCTCGCGCAGTTTCTACACCAGCAAACCCATCAAAACGCCAGATGATTTGAAAGGGATGAAGATTCGCGTGCAGAACTCGGCGCTGTCTATCGATACCATCAAAGCGCTCGGTGGCACGCCGGTGCCACTGCCATACGGCGAGCTATATTCTGCGATGCAACAAGGCGTGGTGGATGGGGCAGAGAACAACGTGCCGTCCTACTACTCATCACGTCACTATGAAGTGAAGAATGTGTTCTCGCGCGACAACCACACCATGGTGCCGGACGTGCTGGTGGTTTCAACCAGCGTGTGGGATTCACTGACCGAGGCGCAGCGTGAAGCCGTGCGCCATGCCGCGAAAGAGACGGTGAAAGTTCAGGAAGAGAACTGGGCGAAATACGTCGAGAAAGCGACGCAGGATTTAACCAATCACAACGTGACGTTTGTGGAGAGCGATATCGCGAAGTTCCAAGCGGCAGTGCAACCGGTATACGACAAGTTCAAGAAAGACAATCCCGATTTGGTGCCATTGCTGGAGCAGATTCAAACCATCAACTAAGAGACCTCGATCTCCTGAAACGAAAAAGGCACTGCAGAGCAGTGCCTTTTCTTTGCGCGTTATTCCTGAATTTAGAAATTAACCCAGGTCAGGCTGAGCATCAGAACGACCAAAGAGGTCGCGGAGAACATTGCCAGCATGCCGAATAACTCGCGAAGGTTGATAGACCAAGATTGTTTTTTATCGTACATAACGTCACCTTAATCGACATAACTAAATGAGATTTCGGTCACACTTTACTCCTCGAAATGATTCAGATCAATAAAATTGCGTAAGTTTCCAACAAAAAGAAGAAAAATCGGCCAATCATTGGCAATAAAGTGTAATTAACTTACGTGAAATCTCCGTCAGTCTGTTGTCCTGTTCCTGAAAACCGGCGTGCCATAAACGGGGGCAAGATGCCGATCAGTGAGCGGAGCGTATGTGTGAGAGGGCATCAGCTAGTCGATAACGGGTGAGCTAGAATGGGGGATTGGGCAAGGTTTTATGACCGATTAAGGCATCACTGGTAGTGTATTTGTCTACGCTATTGGTTAATTGTTTCGTGGTTATTTCTTGTACTCGACTTCATTGAGTATTTGCGTTATACACGATCTTTCAGTTGTAGAATTTGCTGCGGTAATGCGAGGGATAGCATGTTAGAGAGTTTTGGCGTCATTAATATTTGGACCTATATGGTGGGATTAACGATGATTATTCTTGCGCCGGGGCCGAACTCTTTATATGTCCTGAAATCAAGCTCTTCGTTTGGCGTCAAAGCGGGTTATAAAGCGGCATCGGGCGTATTAATTGGCGATGCAGTGCTCATTTTATTGTCATACCTTGGCGTGGCGTCTTTAATTCAAACTTCCCCCGTGTTGTTTACCGTGATTCGTTATTTGGGTGCGGCGTATTTGTTGTATCTCGGCTTGAAGATCCTGCACTCTTTGCTACGTAAAGACGGTGAGGATGAATCGGGCGTGGAGCGTCCGAAGAAAAGCGAACACGTGTTTGCGAAATCCTTATCGTTAAGCCTGACCAATCCGAAAGCGATTCTGTTCTACGTGTCGTTTTTCATCCAGTTTATCGATTACACCTATGATCACACGTGGATTTCATACCTCATTCTGGCCGTGATTCTGGAGATTTTCAGTATTGCCTACTTGAGTGCGCTGATCTTCTTGGGCACATCGCTGACGCAGATGTTTAAGAATAATAAGCGACTGGCACAACTGGGGAACGGTTTATTGGGGATGTTCTTTATGGGCTTTGCGGCGCGACTTGCTAGCCTGAGTTAACGATAGCGAGCGTGTCACGATAAACGACGGGCCTGATGATTTCAGGCCCGTTCTGTTTTTAAGTGCTGGCGATGATCAGGCAAAGCCAAACTGTTGGCGAATAAATGCTGCCGCTTTATCGGCGCCTGCTTGAGAAATCGTGTGTGGAATACCGGGTTCCAAGAACGTGCTGACTTCAACGCCGGCGGCTTCCAGTGTGGCGGCGGCTTTCTCCGTTTCTGAATACGGGATCACCGGATCGCCTTGCCCGTGGATCAGCAGCACCGGCACGTCGCGGTCGATGTCGTAGGGTTGCGGCGAGGACAAACGACCGGAGAAGCCGACAATGGCGCGAACCGGCAGGCGACTGCTGGCCAATACATCCATCGACATGATGGTGCCTTGAGAGAATCCGACCAGAATGATCTCGTCGGTTTGCCAAGAGCCACCGTGTTGCAGCAGCAAATCATTTAACGTTTTATCTAGGGCGACACGGGCATCTTGCACGCGGCTTGGGCGGTTAATTTCGTTGATGCCATCCAAGCTGAACCATTGATAGCCGCCACCGTGATCAAACGGAAAAGGTGCATTCGGCGACAGAAACATCACGCCCGGCATCGATGGCGCCCAGTAATCCCCCAAGCGTTCAAGATCGCTACCGGAGCTGCCAACACCATGCAGCAGAATTACAATTTTCTTTGTCATGTTCATTCCTTACTGACTCACCTTACTGACTCACCTTACTGACTTACGTTGCCACGTGGACCTTACAAACCATACGCTGACATGTCCGGGCCCACCGGCACAATGCCATTTGGGTTGAGCGCTTTAATGGAATAGTAGCCTTGTTTGATGTGGTCGAGGCTGACAGTGCTGCGCACGCCCGGCAAATCCAGCAGGCGTTTGACATACGCGTTTAAGAACGGGTAGTCACGCAACTGGCGTAAGTTACATTTGAAAATGCCATGATACGCAGGGTCAAAACGAATTAACGTGACGAACAGACGAATATCCGCTTCCGTAACGTGTTGACCAGAAAGGTAATCGCGCCCGTCGCTCAGACGATGTTCCAATTGATCGAGCATGCCAAAAACATCGTGGAACGCTTCTTCATAGCTCTCTTGGGTGGTCGCAAAGCCTGCGCGGTACACGCCGTTATTGAGCTTTGGATAGATCTCCGCATTCAGGGCGTCAATCTCTTCACGCAACGCAGACGGATAAAGGTCAACATTTGGGTTAGCCAGTTCTCCGAAGCCGCTGTTGAACATGCGTACGATGTCGGCGGATTCGTTGTTGACGATGGTGCGCGTTTTCTTGTCCCACAGCACAGGCACGGTTGCACGGCCGGTAAAGTGTGGATCGGCATGGGTATAGAGTTGGTGCATCCACTCAAAACCGTTCAGTTCGTCGCGGTCGGCACCCGGGTAATCGCCAAAATGCCAGCCTTCGTCGAGCAGTTGCGGTTCAACCACAGAAACGCTCACGACGTCTTCCAGCCCTTTAAGTTTGCGAGCGATTAAAGTGCGTGATGCCCAAGGACAAATCAAGGCCACGTAAAGGTGATAGCGACCGGGTTCGGCGATAAACTGGGCGCTTTCGCCTGCAGCTAACGATTCCGGGGCAACCACCCAATCACGAAAACTGGATGTTTGGCGCACAAAACCGCCTTTTTTATCTGTCGCTTGTACTGGATGCCACTCTTTTGTCCATTGACCATTCACCAACATGTTTCACCTCAAATCTGTTTTCTTTGCGATGTAGAGACTGTAGCTTACTTCCAAATGAATGATTAGATGGCGATAGTGAAGTTATTTCCTTCCAATATGGAAGAAATGGTGCATACGTCGCTGGTTATTCCCAATCTGCGCCGTTGGCAAAACGGTTAACCAGAAAATCGATGAAGGCTCGGGATGACTGAGCGAGATGTTTGGCAGGCGGGTAGAGCGCATACAGGCCGAGCGGCGGCACTTCGTATTGCTGCAAGATGGCGACCAGTTGTTGCTCTTTGAGCGCTTGGGCCGCAACAAATGTTGGCAGACGCGTGATGCCGAGGTCGGCACAGGCCGCTTTCAAACACACTTCGGCATTGGAAAATTTGAGCCGACCATTCACGGCAAAATCGTGCACATGACCTTGCTCGTTGAGATAGGGCCAATGGTAGGGATCGCGAAAGTTGGTGTCGATAATACAGTGATGCTGCGCTAAATCGCGAATGTGCGTGGGTGTGCCGTGTTGGCTCAGGTAATGAGGGGATGCGAGCGTGATGACGCGCACGTCGCACAGCTTACGTGCAATCAGGCTGCTGTCGTCCAACTTGCCGATGCGCAGCGCCAAATCAAAGCCTTCGTCTACCACGTTCACGCTGCGATCGGAGAATTTGACATCAAGCGTGATGTCGGGAAATTGTTTAGAAAAATCAATCAGGCTCGGTGCCAGTTGGCTTTGGCCAAAGGTCACTGGCGCAGATATACGCAGCCGACCCGAAGGCAAGCGCGAGGCATTGCGAATGGCGTCGTCGAGCGCATCGAGATCGTCCAACACGCGTTTGATGCGCTCGTAATACGCTTGACCGACTTCTGTGGCGGCCAGTGAGCGGGTGGAGCGTTTGACCAGTTGCACGCCCAAGTCTTGCTCTAAGCGTGAAATTAACTTGGATGCCTGACCGCTGCTGATCGCCAAACGTTCAGCCGCTTTGGCAAAACTACCGAGTTCCATGACCGCAACAAACATGCGATCGCATTGCAGCCTATCCATTGTTTATCCTGATTGTTTTCGTCACGAACAGCGTTCATCGCTGCCTGTTTTTATCACTGACTGTTTTCATCATTGATCGGTTTCATCACTGACGGTTTTCATCGCCAGACAGCAAGCTTATGGAGCGCGCGCCGTAAAGGCAATCCGTTTGCAACGATTTGTCTGGGCGCTTCAATAAAAAAGAGCGGCTGGTGGCCGCTCTTCTCAAGGGGGAGTTTAGGATGGCATGGCATCCGGTTGTGGTCTTGGTTTCAGCACACTGCCCGCAATAAATGCCAACAAACCCACCACCAGCGTGGGTACGATGGGGTGCACGCCGCCCAGATTCGGTTTCATCAGCATCAGGCCGATGTAAACCGCAAGCCCGGCCACCATGGAACACAACGCGCCGGCGGCCGACGCTTTTTCCCAATACAAACCGAGCACTAGTGGCCACAGGAATACCGCTTGCAAGCCACCCAATGCAATCAGGTTTAACCACACAATCATGTCCGGCGGGTTGGTTGCTGCAAAAAACACGAGCAACGCAAAAATACCGGTGATCCAGAGCGACATGCGGCTGAGTTTGCGCTCGGCGTGATCTTCTTTCACCACCTGTGGATTGATGTAGTTGATGTAAAGATCTTTGAGTAAGGTTGCAGACGCCTGAATCAACTGCGAGTCAATGGTCGACATGATCGCCGCCATTGGGCCTGCAAGGAAGATGCCTGCGACCATGGGGGGTAAGACAGTCATCATCAACGTCGGCATGATCTGATCTGGGCTGCCCACATCCGGCACAAGCGCGCGCCCCAATGCGCCCGCCATATGAGTGCCGAACATCAGCAGCGCCATCATGATGGTGCTGATCACCATGCCTTTGTGTAGCGACGGACTGTCTTTGTACGACATGCAGCGCACCGCCGCATGTGGCAGACCAATCACACCAAAACAGACCAATACCCAGAAGCTGAGAATAAACGGCTGGCTGAGGAATTGATCGGGGCCATACGGCGTCACCAACGCAGGATCGATCGCATGCAAGCTGGTGATGAGTTCGCCGATGCTCCCCCCGGCGTGCACCACACCAACCAACAAAATGATGGTGCCGATGAGCATCATGATGCCCTGAATGGTGTCAGTGAGCACCACGGCGCGAAATCCGCCAATGGTGGTGTATAAACCGACGGTGCAGGCAAACAACAACAAGCCTTGTTCGTAGGGTAAGCCTGTCACGGTTTGCAGCAAGCGCGCGCCGCCAACAAACTGCACGACCATGGTGCCGAAGAAAGCTAATAGTAACGACAGTGAGGCCAAAATGACCACTGAGCGACTTTTAAAGCGTGCATACAAAATGTCATTGAGGGTCAGCGCGTTGTGTCTGCGTGCTTCTATTGCAAACTTTTTGCCCAGTACGCCCAGTGTCAGCCAGGTTGCCGGTAACTGGATCATCGCCAGTAACACCCATCCCAAGCCCATTTTGTATGCCGCTCCGGGGCCGCCAATAAAGCTGCTGGCACTGGCATAGGTTGCGGCAAGCGTCATCGCCAGCACAAATCCGCCCATGCTGCGGCCGCCCACAAAGTATTCGCTGAGAAAACTGCCATTGGCATAGTGGCGGCGCGTAAAAAATGCGACCGCAAAGACGCCAATCAGGTAAATAACTAAAGGGATAAGAAGTTGACTATTCATTGGATTCGTCAGGATTTACATCTAAGGGAATATCGCGATAAAACACTTTCACCATCACTGCGCACAGCACCGTGAAGACGATTGGGCCAATCACACATGAAAGCAGGAACCAAAGCGGCATGCCGAAATAGAGTTCTGGCATGCTGGTGTCTTGCGGCGGCGCCGAAAACCCGTAGGCGGATACATACCACCAGATGAAATAGCCCACTGCCAGCGCAATGGCTAAAAAAGCCTCACGATGCGCCTGACGATACCTGTTTTTTCTGTTGTCCATAAGTTGTCTCTTGGTCTAGGTACCATACGGAGGTGGGTATGGTATACAAATGTGCCGTCGGGCACAAAAGTTTACTAAACCAAGGTGTTCAGGTTCGGTGAGTGCGAACCGAACCTAAACCAAAAGTGCCACAACAAACACGTACGTCAGCGCATGTGAGGAAAGGGACGGAAGGAAAATCAGTCTTGCGGTAAGTCTTCCCACAATACGATGGCGGCGGCGAGATCTTCCAGTGACGCGCCGACGGATTTAAAGAGGGTTATCTCGTCATCGGAACGGCGACCAAAGACCTCTTGGCGAGTGAGCTGTTCCAAATCACCGTGAATGTCTTCCATCGAGAAATGGCCTTCAGCCATCGCCTGATGCAGATCGCCAGCTTCGCCTTTGGCACCCGCCCAGGTATCGACAAACACCTGACTGCGCGATACGGCGTCGCCATCACATTCGCGCATGTCTTTACGAAAGGCGCCAACTAAATCTAGGTGGCAGCCCGGTTTTAACCATTCACCCTTTACGATCGGTTCTTTGGAGAGCGTCGCGCAACTGATGATGTCAGCCTGTGCGCAGGCGCTGGCCAGATCGCTGACGGCCTCAATCTGCGTGATGGTGGTCGCGGCGCCTTGATAACCCTGATACTCATCAACCATTGCTTTCACTTTGTCAGGATTACGCCCCCAGACCAGCACGCGTTGAATCGGGCGCACAGCCGCGTGCGCTTCGATGAGCATTGGCGCAACTTGGCCGGTGCCGACGATCAATAAAGTTTCTGCATCCGCTTTCGCCAGATAACGCGCCGCCAATGCCGATGCGGCGGCGGTGCGGCGGCGTGTCAGCTCATTGCCAGCAATGCACGCCAGCGTTTGACCATGTTGGCCTTCCGATAACAGATACAAACCGGTAATGGCCGGTAAGCCCACCGATGAGTTTTGGGGAAACACGTTGAGCATTTTCATGCCGATGTACCCCTGCTGCTCCCACGCGGGCATCAGCAACATGGTGGCTTCGCCGTCGGGACGTTCAATGGTGTGATGGTGGCGCGCTGGGGCATTGACCCCCATGCGAAACGTATCATCCAGTTTGTCGATGAGTGTTGTCCACGGCAAATGGCGAGCGACAACGTCGGCTGAGAGAAACTTCATAAAACCTCACAGAGTTAGAACGACTGGCAGCCAGAGCCGCCAGTCAGGGAGAACGCGATTTCTACGCGAGACATCTTATTCCCACGCAGGGCCGCCCATCACATCCGGTAGCCACAGCGCGGTCGCGGGGAAGGCGAGAACTGCGGTGAGCACCAGAAGCTGAATCACGATAAACGGCACCACGCCTGCGTACATGTGACGCAGAGAGATGTCCGGTGGCGTGATGGCGCGCAGATAGAAAATCGAGGGCGCCAGCGGCGGTGTCAGGTAACTGGTTTGCAGAACCACGAGGAACGCCACACAGAACCACACTTCGTCAAACCCAAGCAAGCGTACCACAGGCATGGCGACAGGAATCACGATGAGCACCACTGACATCATGTCGAGTACAAATCCGGCGAGGAACGCGATGATGAGGATCAGTGCCAAAATCGCCCAAGCTTCGAGGCCAGTGCCAAGCAGAACCGATTGTACGGTTGCCATACCCCCTGCGGCGAAGAACACGCCTGCGAACATATTCCCGCCAAGTACAATCAGCAAGATCATCGCTGAGATGTTGACGGTGCTCATCAGCGAGTTCCACATGACTTTAACCGTCAGGTTACGGTAGCTGGCGGCCAGCAGAATCGATCCGAGTGCGCCGCACGCAGCAGCTTCAGTTGGCGTGGCAAGGCCCATCAAAATGGTGCCCAGTACAGCGAAAATGAGAATCGCAGCGGGCAGCAGCGCAGTGAACGTCGCCACCAGTCGGTCTTTGAGGCTGTAGCCTTCGCCATCTTCCACCTGACGCGGCGCCACGGTGGGTTTCAGCCATGACAACATCACCACGTAAAGGATAAACAGCGTGGCCATCATCAAGCCGGGAAGCAGCAGGCCACTAAATAGCTGACCGACGGATACGCCCGCGACAGGGCCAAGTACAATTACGGTAATGGAGGGGGGGATCGCGGTACCCAGTGAGCCACTGGCACAGATCACGCCGGACAACAAACGTTTGTCGTAAGCGTGTTTCATCATGATGGGGATAGCCAGCATGCCAATCACGGCTTCGGTTGCACCTACCACGCCGCTTGCCGCCGCGAAAATGGTGCCCAGCAGAATTGCACCAACCCCAAGGCCGCCGGGCATGCCGTGCGTCCACATGTGGATGGCTTTAAATAGCCGTTCGGCAATGCCGGATTTTTCCAGCATCGCACCCATAAAAATGAACAGGGGAACGGCGGCGAGAATTGAGTTGGTGGCGGTTTCTTCAATTTTGCTCAATAGCTGATATGCCGTTACGTCGCCGAACTGCATCAGGCCGAAAATGGTGGCCACCAAAATCATGGAAAACGCGACCTGAAAACCCGCAAAGATAAACAGAATTAGCAGCGGGAACATCAACAGGGATAAATAATCACTCATACATTTACCTCGTGGCCCAGCGCAATGCGTGCGGACTTCAGCAGTTCCGCCAACACTTGCAGGCTGAGAACAGCCAGACCAATAAACCAAACGCCATACACAGGCCACATCACCGGGTTCCACGCAGAACGGCCGGAACGTTCGCCACTGTCAAAGGCTTCGTAGAAGTAGTGGTACAGCTCCAAGCTGATCCAGCTCACGATGGGTAAAAACATCAAATAGCACAGGCTGCGAATGGTTGCAGTGGCGCGAGGTTTGAGCTTCAGTGTCACCACATCGACACTGACGTGCTGGCCAAGGCGCAATGCATTGGCAAGGCCGAGCATAAAGATTGCGCCCATGACCATGTAACTGATTTCAAACGCCCACAGGGTCGGAGAATCAAAGATATAGCGGCTGAAGACTTCAGTGACGAGCGCACCGATCAGCGGCAATACCAACAGAGCGGCAATCAGCCCGGCAAAGCGGGTAATGGCCTCGATACTGGTAATCAACTTCATAGTGTTAACCTAATTACGATCGAAAAAGAGACCAGACAGCCGCCTTGCGGCGGCTGTGGCAGAGGAGATTAACTTTCGGTCACACCGATTTGCATACGGTATTCAGGCCACAGTTTGATCTGCTCTTTGAACTCACGTTGAGAGGTCAGCACGCGCTTGAACCATGCATTATCGGCTGCATGATCATTTTCCCATTTCTTGGTCTCTTCCAGAATTTGGCTAATGAATTTTGGATCAAGACGAACGATTTCGTTGCTGCCGTTCACCAGTTCTTTGTACGCATCAAGGTCGGCGTAAGACGCAGATAACCATGAATCGAACATAGACAGTTTTGCTGCCTGACGAATCAAGTCTTGTTCTTCAGCGGGCAGTTTATCCCACGCTTTTTGGTTGACCTGACACTCCAGGACGCCACCTGATTGGTGAATCCCTGGCAGGATCACGTATTTCGCCACTTCTTGGAAACCCGTTGGACGGTTCATCTCTGGGCTGCCCCATTCGGCTGCGTCAATCACGCCGCGTTCTAGTGCCGAGTAGATATCGCTGCCCGCCATCACCACGGTCGATGCGCCTAGGCGAGAGGCGATCTCTGCCCATGCACCAGAGGTACGAATGCGCAGACCTTTGAAGTCTTCCAGGGTGCGAACGGGTTTGTTGGAGTGAAGGAAAATTTCGGTGCCAAGAATGGAACAAGGGAAAGCGACCACACCAAATTTCTCTTTACGGTACTGTTCGTATAGCTCGATACCGCCG
The DNA here is from genome assembly GCF_052076135.1 of Vibrio sp. Vf1514. Taxonomy (NCBI): domain Bacteria; kingdom Pseudomonadati; phylum Pseudomonadota; class Gammaproteobacteria; order Vibrionales; family Vibrionaceae; genus Vibrio; species Vibrio sp. Vf1514. The sequence continues at coordinate 462,314 of NZ_CP197268.1, forward strand.
CCTTTGTACATCCACAACATGAACTCTTCTGGCGTCAGGCCGCTCGAGTGACCCGCCAGCAGCGCTGTCGTTGGATCTTTACCGTAGTCGTAGTTGATGTAGTTGTGGCTGACGGTTGCGACGCCAGATTTCACGGTGTCTGTCACTTTCAGCGCGCTACCCAGAGTACCGCCAGGGAAGACTTTCACCGTGATGTCGCCGTGGGTCAGCTCGCTCACGTTATCGGCGAAGAACTTGGCATCACGTTCTAGCCAAGGGCCACCTGACCACGGTGTTGCCATACGCCATTCATCGGCGTACGCAGCTGACGTCGCCAGTGAAACGCACGCAGCCAGCGCCGCGGTCTTCATGATTTTACGAAGATTTCCTTTCATCTTTACTTAGTCCTTTTACGGGTTGTTGTTTTACCTCGGTTACCGAAGGTTGCGGCATTGGGGCCGCATCTCCCCACTCGTATACAACGCCACTGCAAGTGGGGGAAAGCATGCTGCCTGCCGACGGTGTCGGGTACGTCGGTTATTGGAATACTATTCTGTGAACTATTTCTTTTATTTTTCGCCAAAGAGCGATTGCATCTCTCGGGCGCGATCGGCACAGTCCTGCATGGCTTGTGCAACGATGTCACGAAGCCCTGCAGCTTCGAAAGAGGCGATAGCACGCTCCGTTGAGCCTTGTGGCGACATCACATTACGCATCAATTGTTCCGGTTCATCCTCACCGGTTAATGCCATGGATGCAGCGCCAAGGCCGGTTTGCAGTGCCAGTTTACGCGCGGTGGAACGAGGCAGGCCTTGCTTCACGGCGGCATCTTCCATCGCTTTGAAAAAGAGGAAAAAATATGCAGGTGCGCTGCCCGCGACGGCGGTGGCCGCGTCCATTAAATCTTCATCGGAAAGCCATTCGACAATGCCGGTGCTCGACAGCAGTTGCTCAATTTGCGCGCACTGCGCATCGCTCACCAACGCATTGGCTTTTAATGCGGTCGCGCCGCAACCAATCATGGCAGGGGTGTTTGGCATGGCGCGAACCACCGGTACTTGCTCACCTAACCATGATTGCAGGGAGTCAAGTGGAATCCCTGCCGCGATAGACAGCACCAACGGCGGCACGTCTCGAGCGTCAAGGGTTGGGCGAAGTTCGTCGCACACCATGCGCAGAATTTGTGGTTTTACGGCCAACACCACGATATCGGCTTGCTGGATGGCTGCACAGTTATCGCTGGTGACTTGAATGCCGAAACGGGTGTTGACGGCGTCAAGCATGGCCGTGTCGGGGGATGTCGCGGTGATGTGGTCGGCTGGGTATCCTTGACTGACCAAGCCGCCGACAATTGCGCTGGCCATATTTCCCGCACCAATAAAGGTGATTGTTGCTGTCATTGTTCTTTTTCTTCCTGATTAAAAGCGGTCTCAGCGCATTGTTTCCCTACGCTTGTTCCATTTAAGCAGCTCGGAATGTTGGATTCTTGTTTAAAACTCCTGAGTTTTTGCGCAAATTGCAGCACTTGTTTAACATTTGAAACGCTTCTGAAATATTACTTGTCTTTTAAGTGAGATTTTTGTTATAAGAGAATTATTCTTATTTAACCTGGTCGGACATGTCTCCACGCTCATCATGGCTATTCGCATACGGACGCAAGCACTACAGAACAGTTGCCTTCATCATGACCACGATTACCATCAAATTGTGATTGCGTATCGTGGTGGCGCAGCGTTTGAAGTTCAGGGGCGGGGTGGCCAGGTTGACCCGTTCCACGGTTGCTTGGTTCCCGGAGGCGATGAGCACTTTTACGAAGGGATCGGCGACAACAGCCACATTATTCTCGACATTCCAACCGAACACGTTGGCGTGAAACTCGAACGCCTGTTCGATTCCGCGCAATATTTTGATATCGATTCCGGCCTGCGCTATTTATTAGCGTACATGTACCGTGAGAAAGATGTCTGGGATTCCTATCCCGAAGCCGCGGAAGGGATCACCACCACCTTTCTTTCTAGTTTGCATCAACGCATGTTCAATCAGCAGGACGTCAATTACCTCCATCGTGGTCGTCTCGATTTAGTGGCGATTGATGAATACATTCAACAGCACATTGATGAAGCGTTGCCCACGTCGCGCTTGGCGTCGGTCAGTAACGTCAGCGCCGGGCACTTCCATGAACTGTTTCGTGAAGCGGCAGGCATGACTCCGGGGCAATACCTATTTACCGCGCGCATGAAGCGTGCCCGTCAGATGCTGCAGGACACGCGCCTTCCGTTGATCGAAATTGCCGAAAAAGTGGGCTTTTCCAGCCAAAGTGCATTAACCCACGCGTTTCGCCGTTTTTTTGGTGAAACCCCGGGGCAGGTGCGACGCAAAATGTCGGCGAAGAAATAATCGCAGAACATGCCTCTATTTGCGGTGAACGTCTACAAATTATCGAGGATTGTCATATTAATTTCATAAGCTTGGCGTAATTTCTTCACAAAAAGAAGGAACGTATCGCCGTTATGAATGACGTCATGACGCGGCTCTGGCACCATCCCGCTGCGCCGCGCTGTTACACCCTCGTGAGCTTGCTTTTGTGTGTCGGGCTGATGGCTTGGTTGCAAGCACCAACATTCACCATGCCCCAAACTCTGGCTTTTAATCAGCTATCCTGTTCCGCGGTGCACACCGAACAACGCGCCGACCCAGCGCTGCCCAATTTAACCATATTGATCCCGGCGCACTTCATGGCAAGACCGCTGCTGTCAACGCTGTGCAGTGATCCTATGCTCAATCACCGCTTTCGTGATGTGACCGTGCAGTGGTTGCCACGTGGTGAACTAACGCCACGCATGATCTATCAGCAGGATTTTGATGTGATGTGGGGGCGCGATTATCATCTGGCTGGATTGAGCCCAGACTATCAGCGTTACTACGAGATCCTGCTACGCATGCCTCAATATGATGCGCTGTGGTTTGCCCGCGAGCCCATCACACCGCAATTTCTTGCGACGCATCGTATCGGTCTGCTCAGTGATACCTTCAGTCGCTCTGGCTATCAGTTGCCGGTCCAAGTGCTGGCGCAACTGTCTATTGATATTCATGCTGCCCGTGTCACCCGTTATCCGTCGCGTCAGGCGATGCTTTCTGCGCTCACGAAGGGTGAGGTTGATGTCATTCCGGATACCAATTATAGCCCGCTGTATCAGGGCGATACGTTTTATCAAACGACGATCGCACAGGGCATTTCCGCTGGTGGCTGGTATGTCTCTCGCTCACTGCGCGATGAACCTGTGCTCCACCAATTGAAGTCTCATCTTCACCACGTATTGGCTGCTTTTTCCTCATGATGACGATTCCTTTTTTCCACCGAATGCAGATGGCTCAACTGCTCGGTTTGATTGTGTGTTATTTGCTTTTGTCTCTATTGTTCAGTGCAGTGCTGACTCAGGCTCGCCTGCAACGGGTCATCGATGGGCCGATCCAGTCGGCCCGTAACCAGATTTGGCAAGACAGCGCCGAATTGGGCGAGCAGGCTGAAACCCAAGCGCTGTTTGCGCTGCGAAGCCAAGAGGTACTGAGCCATCTGCAATGGCACAACCCGTTGCAAGTGCTGGCAACGTGCGGGTTCGAGTCTTCAAACTCGGCAACAAACGGGCTGCGATTCCCGATTACGCTTCAGCTGCCATCGCAGGGTGGGGCGCTGCGCCTTGCCATGCAGTGCGATGTGCAGTGGCTGCCATGGGGCTGTCTTGCGCTGTTGGCGGCGGGGCTGACTTCTCTATTGATGCGTTGGCGGCCGCAACCTCTCAGGCCGAGCGATCAGCGTTTGCTGCATCAGTTGTCTCAGCAAGGTGTCGATACCAAGCTCTGGAAGCAAGCGTTGCAGCACTTTCGCGGCTCGGCGCCGAGCGCTGAACCTGATGGCAATTATTTGCTGGCGGTGCTCGCAAGCCGTCAGTCTTCCTACAATATTGAAGACGCGGTTGAACAGCTCAATCAAGCCTCGCAGCCGTTGGCGCTCAAGTTCATCACTCATGACGGTCAACTCCAAGTGCGCCTGAATGCGTTGATGATCCCTTTGTCGGTTACGCCGGCAATTTACTGGTTGTGGTACGCGCAGCGCCGCAAGTGCGAGAGCGATGATGGTTGGGTAAGCAATCCGCCTGCTAACCGTCCGGATGTGCGCAGTGCGCAAAGTTTGATTGCGTTGATGGAGCAATTTGGTGGTCATGGCCGCGCGATCAGCGAGCTTAAACAACATGGTTTGCGAGCCAAAACCCTCGATCAGAACCGTAATAAAATCAAAGAAGCGCTGCTGGGTGTGGTTGGGGAGACGCTTACGGAAGCTTGCGGTTTTGAAAATGGCCGCAAAGATCAAAACGCACAGTCCTGCTACCGTTTAAAGATATCTCCAAATCGGATTAATATTGCTGTCGAAGATTTTTAACTATTTGAAATTTATTGGAAATATTTTAAAGATATCTCTGTCTTGAACCACTAAAAAGTTGTAACCGAAGCGTCATGTTTTTTCGCAAAAGTAACGTCCAGACCGCTCGAACACGGCGTTTGAGCGGAAGACAACACAGTGAAAAAATGGATCAATCATGAAGCAATTCTCAAAAGTCTGCCTGGCGATGGCAGCGTGTGGCGCCCTGACGCTTTCTAACCCATCTTTTGCGCTCAATATTCTGCTGACGAATGACGACAGTTGGGAGACCACCAACATTCAGGTGATGAAAAGTACGCTCGAAGCGGCGGGTCACGATGTGATTATGTCGGCGCCTTGTACCGGACAAAGTGGCAAAGGCGGCGCGATGACGTTCCTCAAACCCGTGTCGGTTGATGAGACCCAGTCGGCGGATCAGGAATATTGTGTCGGTGACACCGATACCTCGGTGGCGTTTTCCAGTTTCGCAGAAGGAACGCCAGTGATGGCGGCGATCTACGGGATTGATGTCGCCGCGCAGGCCGTGTGGGGACAGGATCCAGATCTGGTGATTTCGGGGCCGAATGAAGGGAACAACCTTGGTTATATGAACAACAACTCCGGCACGCTCGGTGCGGCGATGATTTCACTCAGCCGTGGCATTCCGGCTATTGCGGTTAGTGCCAATTCCAATACCGCGTCAGACGCAGAGCAATCACAACTGGTGGCGAACGTGGTGGTTAAGATTGTCGCGCAATTGGTGGCCAATCAACCTTCGGGCCAACCGCTATTGCCTGCTTACACTGGGTTGAACGTCAATACCCCGGAAGAGATGAACAGCACCATGGGCTACAAGTTTACCGATGTGGGCTGGAACGGCGGCGGTGCGCTGCTTAAATTCAGTGATGATTTGTCTACCGATTCTACTGCCCTGTATTACACCATGCAGAGCCTGATTGCGGGCGGCATGACTTCAGAAGAAGCGCAAGCGGCGGCAACGAGCGCCTTATCTGGTAAGCAAGGGCTGACTTTCACCACCGGTGACGCTGGTGACACCAGTGAAGATTCTGAAGGTATCGCGGTTAACGAAGGTTACATCACCATCAGTACCATTGATGGCAACGTGCAGGCGGCGCGCGGCAAAGTCGCGTTGGTTAGCCAGCGCTTGATTGGCTTGGAATAGGGAAGTGGTGATGAAACAGCAACAATGGATGATGGCACTGTGCTGTGTGTTTGCCTTGTGGGGGTGTAAACCCACCGACGACACCATACAAGTGGGAACGTATGAAAGTGTGGTGTGGCGTGATGACACGGTGCCGCTCTCAGCGCAGATTGTGGTGCAGAATTCTACGACGTTACTGACGCTGTGGGATGAACGTGAGCATCAAGCTTCGTATGTGGGTAGCAGCAGTGAAGGTCTGCTGGTATTTTCTGCGGTGGGGTTAAGCTGCGAAATGAGCGCCGCTGCGCTGGTGTGTACCAACAGCAATGGTGAAACGACGTTGTCTCTGGTCTTTGCTGAGAGCGTTGATATTGCCAGCTTTACCGGTACTTATCAGGCGCGTTACAACGACGCACTGCTGCAAATGAACATCGATGACAGCGGCGCACTTACCGTCAGTGGCGCAAGTTGTGAAAGCTTCGGCAGTCTGACCGCGACGACTGAGGTCAATGGCCTGGTGGAGATGCAACTGACGGATGATCAATGCGCTGCAGCAGGGCATGTGAATCTGGTGACGCTGGAAACCGAGAACGAATCGCTGGTCAGCTTGAACATTCAAACCAGTAGCGAGACGTTTCCTCAAGTGTGGGTTCAGATGTAACCTCTTCCCCAAAATGAACGAAAGCTCCCAAATGAACGAAAGCCGCTGGGCAGCGGCTTTCATGGGGTGAGCATGCTTCGTTGGCGATGATGCTTATGGGACGATGAGTGAATTGGGACAGATCGCCTCGCTACAACGAACCTTTCTGATTCAACATACGGGCGGGCGGTGTTTCGCGTTTTGACAACGCTTGCGTCATGTCGATCACCACGCCGTGCGCTTGGTGATAATGGCGGTGGACGCGCGGTGTCAGCTTGATGGTTAGCTCGTAAGGAATGGTGCCAACGTGGTTCGCGATGGTTTCAATGGGCAGGTTTTTCCCCCACATCTCCACCACATCTCCTACTTGATCGGTTGCATCTGGACCTAGGTCGACGGTGATCATATCCATAGAGACACGCCCGACAATAGGCACCAGCCGGCCATTGACAAAGACCGGCGTACCACTTGGTGCGCTGCGTGGGTAACCGTCGCCATACCCCATCGCAATCACACCGATGTGGGTATCTTGTTGCGCGTGCCAAGTTTCGCCATAGCCCACTGGGCGACTGGCCTGATGTTTGCGCACGGCAATCAACCGGGTATTGAGTGTCATGACAGGCACCAGCGCGTGATCGCGGCCCGTGTGTTCGGCACTGGGTGAGATCCCAAACAGGGCAATGCCCGCACGGGCAACGTCGAATTGCGATTCTGGCCAAAACAAAATGCCAGCAGAGTTTGCGATAGTTTTCGGACCATCGTATTGCGCAGTCGCTTGATTGAAACAGGCCAATTGGCGCTGCGTGGTCGGATGGTTGATATCATCAGCGCAGCTAAAGTGGCTGATGAACCCTAACTTTTCGCTCAGCTTGCGCGTACGTTCGATGCGCGATACATATTCGGGCACTTGAAAGGGCTGCACGCCCAAACGGTGCATGCCCGTATCGACTTTCAGCCATACATGAATTGGGTGTACCAGCGTGCTGGTTTCGAGATCGTGTAGCTGTTCTTCACAATGAATGGTGGTGTCGAGTTTGAGCTCGGCGGCGCGTTTCAAATCGTCTGCGCAAAAGCAGCCTTCCAACAACAAAATAGGTTGAGTGATGCCCGCTAGGCGCAGTTCTTCTGCTTCTTCTAAACGTGACACGGCAAAGCGATCAGCATCTGGCAGCGCGCTGGCCAGTTGCACGGCACCATGGCCATACGCGTCACCTTTGATGACCGCCACCACTTGTTGCGAACCGCTTAATGCTTTCAAGCGACGATAGTTGTGTTGGAGCGCGTTGAGATCAATGTGGGCTTGGGCGGTTATCATATGGCTTCCTGCGATTGATGTTGTCTTTAGAACATAACTCCTAGTTGCTGGCTATTATGTAGCAAATTCATTGCTTGTGTTAGTTATTTGTAGATTATGTAACTGTGATGTTGGTGTAATTCTGATTGATTATTCTGTTAAATTTATGTTGATCAATATGCTGTTCTTTGGATGGAATCGGTGCTTATATAAAATTCTAGTGATGGATGAAAAAAAGGAGTTTCATAAATTCCGTGCGGTGAGGCGTTGGCGAATGACGCTTCAACATCTTGGTCTAAGGCATTTGCGCTACTTTGCCGTCTTTTTGCGCAAGGCGTGCATCATTCGAACGTTGTTGGTGATTATTTGTTCTGAGCGAGCGGGCAATGGATCGATTGAATGAAATGAGCGTCGCTGTCGGGCATCGTTTTGTGGTGGGGGATTGGGCTTGAAGATAGTGAAATACGCTGTAAATTGAACATTTCATGAATTTATATAAACCCATGACGAGCACAGATTTGACGTGATTTTCTGCGTGAATTGATGAATGCAGACAAATATGTTGTCAATATGTCGCCTCGCAGCATGAGCGCCAACCTGCTTTGCGCCGCGTAGGTCGATGGAACGATGAGACACACTGGCATATCGCACGAGTAGGACCATCGTTTGGTTCGCGTGCGGCTTAAGGTATTATCGACAGCACACAGGATAAGGGGAAGGAATCGCACGTGGGCAGAAGTTTTTCGACACAAGATGTGAGAGCACAAGAAGGGTTTGCCTACTGGCAACACAACGTGGAACGAACCTTTGCCTCGCCCACCCACAACCGAATGTTGTCTGAGGAGGCGTTCCATGGCGAGCTAGATGTTAAAAGCTTAGGGCGCAGCGCTTTGATCTCGCGCATTCGTTCGACACCGATTGAATATGGCGAGATGGACGACGTCGAATACAGCGACGATTATTTCATCTGTTTATCACTGTGTCCGTTGGCACGCTTGACGCAAGCTGGCGTGACATCAGAGCAGCACGCGGGTGATATCGTGATGTACGACAATCATCAGCCATTTCGTTACACGTTCCCTCAAGGTGACAACCAGATTGTCATTTCCGTGCCGCACGCCCTGGTGCGTGAGCACATCAAGGATTGTGAGGCATGGTTGAATGTCACCTTAAAGCGGGACGCGCCGTTGGTCTCGTTTGTGGCCGCCATGCTTGAACAGGCTTGGTTGACCGAAGAGCAAGAAGAGGTGTTTGGTGATCAAATGTTGCGCGCCATTTTGATGATGCTGGGCACGGCGTTTCAGGCCGCGTCGGGTGACGCCAGCGCATTGGTGCAACGCGACAAGCGAAATAATTTGGCACTTGCGCAGCATTATATTGAGCAGCAGTTGGGCGATCCCGCGTTGAGTGTCGTATCGATTTCAAGCCATTTGCACATGTCGGCGCGCACGCTCAGTCGCTTGTTTGCCAAGCAGAATACGTCGGTGATGCGCTGGGTTTGGCTGCAACGATTAAAAGCGTGTCGTCGTATGTTGCTTACCCATCAAGAGATGGCCATCAGCGATATTGCCTATCAGCAGGGATTTTCAAATCTGCCTCATTTCAACAAACTGTTTAAGGAAAAATACGGCATGACGCCCTCACAAATGCGTGATTCAGCCGCCTAAATTGTCCGTATCAGCACATCGGTTGTCCGGCTCAGAATAACGCACGCCCCCGCAGCGCTTGCATAATTCCTTGTATCGCACCGCACGCAGCTTTTGCCAAATCGTGACGTTCATCTCCGCAAAAACAAACAGCGCGTGTGGCTTTCATATTTATGCAAGGAGTCAAAATGAGCCAATCCAATACGTTGAGACTAATTTTTCCACAGTGGCAAGGGGGCAACAACGAACCCTATTTCTTGGGCGCGCAGTTGTTAAATTGGTTAGCGCCACAACATGACGGGCCGGTTGAAACTGTCGACGTGGCGTTGCCGCAAGGCCAAACGCTGGCAGTGGTGGATGGGGTGCTGGCACGGCCGCAACTGATCCAACAACTCGAAGATGCTCAAGCAAAAATCCAGCGCCATCAACCCGAGCGCATTGTTGTGCTGGGCGGTGATTGCTTGGTCGACTTGGCCCCATTTGCCTACCTGAACGAGAAATATCAGGGCGATTTAGCCATTTTGTGGGTCGATGCGCATCCCGACATCATGACGCCGGCGCAGTTCAGTCATGCGCATGCGATGGTACTGGGCAACCTGCTTGGCCTCGGCGACGCTCAATTTTGTAGTTACGTGGCAAAACCGGTGAACGCTCGCAATGTTTGCTATTTGGGGGTCAATGAGCCGACCAGTTGGGAAGCGCAACAAATGAACGCGTTGGGCTTAGCGAATGTTTCTCCGCAGCAACTGCAAGCAGAGGGGAGCCAGCCGTTGGTTGATTGGTTCCGTTCAACGGGCGCGAAGCATCTTGCCATTCACTTGGATTTGGATGTGCTTGATCCGAATTTGTTCCGTGCGTTGCTGTTCTCCAACGTGGCTGATGATCCGGCGTTATTCGATGGCGTGGCGAAAGGCAAACTGAGCATGACACAAGTGATTGACGCATTGACAGACATGGCGGGGGTGGCTGATGTGGTGGGGTTAGGTATCGCAGAACATCTACCATGGGATGCTTTGGCGCTGAAAACCATGATGGCGCGCTTGCCTCTATTGGGGAATAATGGCTCGCGCTAATGTGGTGTTTAGCATCCATTTGATAGGGTGATAAGACCTGTTCCGTGAGGTGTGACAGTAACACTGCGATCTCGCGCTTCAATCCCTTTTGGCGTGCTTCAAGCCTTGGAATACAAGGGCTAAAGGCTATTGATAATCCACACAATTTGTGAGGTGAAACGAAGTTTCATTATGAAACGTATGTATCTTTCATGAAGTGTGGTTTGCGCAAAAGATTCCCCAAAAAATTCCTTTATAAACTCGGTTTTAGAAGGCGTGCACCGCGCCTTCGCTTAACTGACTTTTGTAAGGGAATATATGATCAGAAACATTCGCATCGGATTAAGAAGTGCCTTGGCGTTTGGTGTGCTAGGTGCTTGTACGCTGATATTGGGGTTATTCTCGGTTTCTCAGCTTTCTCGTCTCAACGACTCAACAGATCAACTGACATTACAACGCATGCCTGCCGTTGCGACGGTAGCCGATTTGCGTCGTGGTATTTTACGAACCCAAGTTGCGGTGAGTGAGCTTTCTGATGCTAAAACTCAGGCGCAGCAAAGTGCAATTCAAACGCGCATGAAAGCGATCATTAAAGATTACGACGCCGCTGAGCTAAAAATGTCGCAGTTGGCGAGTAATGAAGATTCCAGAAACATCTTGAAGGAAGTGACCTTATTGCATGGTCAGTTGACCGATGCGCTGCCACAACTGTTCACGCTGACCGAACAGGGCCTGCTGGACGCCTCTGTCCGTTATCGTGAAGATGTGGTTGTGCCACTGATCGACAAAATTGAAGCGGTACTAGATCGTTACGCACAGTTTCAAATCAAGATGGTCAACATCGACAACGATGCCGCGACCGATACATACCTTGTGGCTCACAATGTAGCTTTGTTTTAACTGATTGATTTAAAAACGGTTATTTTCTTCCCCAAAATCTCCCCAAAATACTTCCCCAAAACTGCGCGTTAATTCGCCGCTTTTGGTGCCACGATGTACGTGTAACTATCCGAGCGATCGTCATTGTACTTGTCGGTCATCGCTTGGTGTTTGTGGCCGAGTATCACCTTAGTGTCGTAGCCAGCATCTCGATAAGTTCGCTCGGCAAATGAACGTAGCTCATGAAACGAAAAAGACGATTCAGCCACTGACTTGCTGCACCCCCGCTTTGCTTCCATGAATGACTTACTCAGCGTTGATAGCGATATCTGATCGCCACGTTTCGCACGCCCGACGTTCTCCGATGAGTGCACCATGTGCTTCGACACTATCCGACTTGATCGGCATTCCTTGATGATTTCCCCAAGCGACTGCCCAAGAAACGGATTAGTCAACGTAAGAGGGAAGGCCAGCTTCGTTTTACCTACTGACTTTTTGAGCGATACGAACAGGTGATCGCCTTTCACGTCACTGAATTTCAGATCGGCAATGTCAGCCCGGCGCAATCCCGTTGTTATGGCCAGCTTAACCGCCATGCGCAGATAGTGCCGAGACTTGAACAGGTCGGTATCCATCAGCTCAATCAAGTCAGATTCGCTCACTCGTTGGCGCTGTGGAGTGAGTTTGATGTTTCGCGTGTGAATGGCAGGGTTAAAGCCCGGTTCAACTTCTCCTGCGTACTGGGCCTCTTTGTACAGGTCAACCCATAGGCTTTTGATATTCGATGCCATCGCCGATTTACCTTCTGATTTGTAAGCGTCGATAACATCAACAATGTCCTTGGTCGATATGTCCTTTATGCCGCGGTTACCGAACCGATCGGCAAACATCTGCGCCAGGTAGTTTTTGTTTTTCAACGTCGATTCTGTCAGTTCGCCAGACTTTGCGCGTTCCTGCTGAATTTTCTGGTACCGGGAAACCCATGACTTAGCCGACAGGCCGACAACCTTAACCGCTTTCGGGTTCTGCTGAATTGTAAAGTTGAGCTGTTCAAGCTTCTGTTCTGCGATCAAGATATTCGCCTGTCTCGCCGCTTCAAATGCCTTATCTCTGTCGCACCCGAGGCCAATCATTTTCCCGGTCAACGGGTGCTTGTATGTGAAATAGGTCTTGCCGTTCCGCTTGTCTGTTTTTTGGTATAGGTTTGCGACATGCTGCTTGTACTTTCTTGGCCTAGCCGCCATTTAAGATCCTCCCCAGCAATGGATTTGATATGTCATGATTGGCCGGTTGCAGTTCCAGAAATTGAGCCTCTGGATCAACTCGCCACCGACCGCCGAACTTAACGGGCTTAGGGTATATCTGGCCGTTTCGTGCGTACAGTGAAAGCGTTGCAGGAGTAGGCACGTATCCAAATTTACTTTGGGCCCATTCTTTGAGTGAAACGTAGGTTGCCATTTCGCCTCCGATAAAAAGGACGCCGAAGAGCCCTATGTTTGATTGGTTTAATTTGAGCTTTTTTGTTTGTCGATCTCCGACAGAAGAGCAAGATATTCATTTCGAAATCTGTGCAAACACTCAGCTTCACCGATGTGTTCATTATCAACATGGGAAGGAAGCCAGATGTCGGTTACTCGCTCAAGGCCTTCAAACAATTTTACCAACTCATCACGTTGCTTAGTGATGGTGGTTGGTTGAACGCCGCCTGCTCTGGCATTCCACTTCTCGAAAGCCTCAATCTTAATCCTGTTAATCTGACTCGTTGTCATCGCTGATAATGTGGATCGCATTACGTCTGCGCCGCAATTAGAGCAGTAAACATGGTACGCTTTTGCTGTTCTACAATGGACTGCCTCACCACCACAAAACGGACACGGTTTTAAATCACTCATCGGCCATTACCTCAAAACAAAGGGCGCATACAGCGCCCGTGGTCGTTACATTTGCAGAACTTCTCGAACACCATTGTGGCCGGGCTTTGAAACCACGCCCATCGATTCCATAGCATCCATGAATCTCGCCGCTTGGTTGTATCCGATCTTGAATTTGCGTTGCAGCGCTGACACCGAGGCTCGGCGGGTTTCTTTGACGAATTCGATAGCCTGTTCGAGCATAGCGGCATCTTTCTTGTGCAAACGCTGTTCGGATTGCTCAATCTCATCATCTACAGAACCAATTCCGCCAAGCACATCAACAAGCGAATTGATAAACGCCAGTACTTCACCGGATGCAAGCGCAAAATCAGCATCCAGACGCGCGGCGCGGTCTTCTCGTGGGATATCTTCGTTTTGGTCAAGAAGCTCATCACAGAACGATACGCGCGCGATTTGCATGGAGTCTTTCAGGACGAAATTGATTCGATCCTGCCAGTTTAATTCAAGCGCGGTGATCACCTTGTTTTCTTCGATGTGCTGGTGGACTGCATCAGAGGTTAACTCTTCGTTTTTGAGTTTAACCGTGCCGCCATCATCAAGGATGGATTTCAGTTCTGCGATATTGCCGACGGTGTATCCGGCCGGAACTTCGCCAGACTTCACCCATTCAGTGAGAGTGGTTTCAACCGCCACTTGCGGAATGAGCGGAACCACTGGCAGGCTACCCATCGTTTTGCGCAGCAGAGCAAGAACATCTTCGGCTTTCTTGTGGCTGGATGCATCAACAACGATAAAGCCACTTTCAGGATAGATAATCACGCTTGTGAACGATTCGCGGACAAATGCGGTTGGCAACTTATCCATAACCACTTCATCGCGAATGTCGTCATTTTCGCGCTTCTTAAGCGGCCGACCTTCTTCCGCTTCCATCACTGCAACGCGCTCATTGACCAGTTTTTTGATGCAGGGTGTCGGAAGTATCTTTTCCTCTTTGCCTGCGCGGATTAGAATTCGGTCACCGCATACATGCGTGAACATTTCACAAGCCGGAAGCGCCGATACCCAGCCGAACTTCTGCTTGTCCTGACTACCGCATGGCGTTAGATTGAATTCGGCCAGTTGTTGCTCAAGCGTGGCAGGGTCGAATTTGATGTCGCGGTTAACGCGATAGATGATGATGTTTTTCGGGAACATGGGTCGTTACCTTCTAAGTTCGCTCAAATCCAGTGCAACGAACAACGATCATTCCATCGCTGTCTTTGCCGATTTGAGGCATGGTTTTAAATTCGGACGGGAAAGGGCAGGTGTGTTTGAATTGAGAGTTCAGGCTTTTGCATGCTGCGCACATGCTGCCCTTTGGTCGGTATGCTTGCTTACTATTCATTTTCCCACCTGTGAGGTGGATTGATGTTTTCAAGGCCGTCTATCTGCATTGAGAGCTGACTGGCATCTTCACGAGAGAACCCGATCTTATTCAGATATTCTGCATTGATGCATTCATCATGATCCCACAGGATTTTGCCAAGCAAGTGCGAAAGGCGCCGAGTGACGTTGTTTTCGTGATAGATTGATGCGGCAACAATTTTCACTTCCTTTCCATTTGCGATCAGCTTTGGGTTAAATGGAAGGTCATTGCCATTTCTTTCTACGATGTAGGTCATGTAACCTTCTGTTGAGTATGGATTAGATTCGCTCATAGAACCCCGCATAAATTTCAGGATGATTGTCAAAAAGCCAAGCGATTGCCGCTTCGCTTACCGCTTGCATTGGCTTGGTTTCTTCATCGCCGCAATCGAGAAAACCATTGTCATGAAGATGATCAATAGCCTCATCAATCGCAATTGAATGCGCCATAGCGCCGTTCTCACGCGCTGCGTTAGACATACCTTCCAAGTATTCACGCAACTCTGCGCGTTTCGATTTAAGAAGGTTGTTTTCGCGCTCAAGCATGGAGGCGTATTCATGCAGCGACTTACAGCCGCGCATGTCTGATAGTGGTGTTGTCATAGCGTCTTGCCTTTTCTTTGTTCTTCGTATTGGTCCCAAGCATCCATATCGCCACCAGCAATAAAGAATTCAATGTTTCCATCGCCTTTATGATCTCTTGCGCTTCCGCCGTATTTGGCGCCGGGAAAGGTGAATTTCGCTACGTTCGTTATCCAAGGATGTCCGCCCTGAAACTCGGTGAATTCCAAATCAGGTCGCAATGATTTTACTTTGTCCTTGAATAGCTCGAACTTATGGTTCCGGTCAGAAACTTCTTTGTCGTGTCCGCACTTGCACTTTTCATTGCAGTACACGCGATCGCCATCAATAACGAGATTTTCCATTGGTCGAAAATCTTCATCTGGAATCCGCTTTCCGCAATGATGGCATTCAAACCACCAGCCAGCATCTAATAGCGCCTGAGTTGGAACCTTTCCAGCTTCCGCGAAGTGGTCGAATTCTGGCGAGCGTTTGCATTCAAGATCTTCGAAATCTTCACCGAGTTCACAGGAACCAAGGCGGCGCGCGGCCAATCCGTGATGGTGAAAAACGACACATGCTTTTGGCGTGGAATCGTCAGTTACCGTCCACGCAACTTGTTTTTTGGTCATAGCGTAATCATCCCTACTGATTGGCGAATTTCTTTCACCTTGTCGATAATCCGATCTGCTTCTTCGGTCGTTTTGATGTGTGCCGTGTGATATTCACGACCAAGAGACTCGCGCAGCATCTTGTAGATGTCACCGCGACGAACTCGGCCTGTTTGCCATATCGGATCAATTAGCTTGTGTATTTGCTGGCGCTTATCTTTTATCGCTGGCGATGGGATAACCCCAAGCGGCTTGGTTCTGTCGGATGTCTTGTGGTGGCACCCAACGCAATGTCCGCAGCTATCACATTTCCAAAATGGAAGGTCGTAAAGGTCAGATCGGTGTGGGTAAATCTCGGAACCGTCCGTTAGTCGAGCTTCGATATCTCGCTCGCAGTTACAGCAGTAAATCTTCATGCCGTCACCTGCTTATTCATCATTTCCAACATAACGTTACCCTGTGCCAATAAGTCGTCACGACTCAGGCGCTCAACAGGGCGTCGTTCCCACTGCCATTCACAGTCAAAAATCATCACAGCCGAAGGGAATCCGGCAGAGCTTGGTTTATCTTTGTCAGTCGCTGGCTTGTACCAGTCCGGCGCTTCAAACGCGACTCGGCCTTCGATGTACTGGATAAAGTCAGCTTTGTCCGTAAACCATTTCTCAGATGTGGCCGCTTTAATCAACAGCATGATTTTTGCGCCTTGGTCGCGCTGTTTTATGCACCATTCAATGATGTGCGTCATGCCAGTGATGTACTGCTCATCATCCATGAATGGTCGGGAGTAGGGAGGGTTACCAAATGCAGCGCTTCCGCCAATGCGCTTAAGGTCGGCCGCAAGGTCTTGCGCTAAGGCGTTATCGCTTGCGGTGTAATAGTTAGGAAGCAGGGCGTTGCAATCGTCAGCAAAGATATCGAGAACGATTGAACCAAGGCGTGGCGAGAAGTAGCTAAACAACCCCCACGCGAGCGCTTTTGGTGTTTGCCACTGGTCGCCTATTTGCTTCAACTGGTGTGATTCTTGGCTCTGAGTTTCAATCAGAGCTTTGGCGTATTGGTTCATTCTCACTCTCTCCCGCGCTGATTAAACTGCGGGTTCTTTCTTCCGCCTTTCGTTGCGTCAGTATTGTGGAAGTAATGAACCGGATGCGTTTCGAGTTCTCCGCGATCAAGTTTTGAATCTTCGATTGCGTTTTCCGCCTGGCGTCGGCGTCTTGCAACATCAATCCGGCGGCGATCTGATGCTGAAACAATCTCGCCAGATTTCGGACGCAGCGCCATAACGCCATCAACTGCATTGGCGATTTCTTCGTTAGTCATGGTCGTTACCTCAAAAAGAAAAGGCGCTGAATGCGCCCGTTAAATTACCTGATAGCCCTGACTTTCCAGCCAAGCCGTCACCGTATCTTTCCCGATGGCACCAAGCAGGAGCCCAGTATTCATATGCTCGGCGGCGTCGTATTCGTTGATAGACTTAACGATGTCCTCAACCGGAACGCCTTCGGCTGAAACTTCAACGCCTTGATGAGTCACTTTGTCAGCAGTGAAGTTGATAGTTTTCTTATTCATGGCTGTATTTCTCCAGTACTTTTCTCGCGTTGGATACTGCATTGCGGGATAGGGTGCCATTCAGCAGAGATTTGAGAGCGGAAACGAGTTCCGCTTTATCACCTTCTGATTGGCTGAGCTTTTTGGTCAGGTTGGCGATAATGTCTTCATTGCTCATCGTTGCCATCCAGATCTTTAATTGCCCAATACACCTCCATGCACGCACGAGCATCTGCCATGGCGGTGTGAGCGTTTTCTAATTTCTTACCAGTGAAGTGCTCATAGGCTTCTTCTAGCTTTGGACTTTTGTAGCCGTAGCGGTTTTTTGGCTCCATCTTCATGATGGGCTTAGCGAGAAGCATGGTGTCGTGATGGTCGTCTTTGTCGGCCCACATATCCATTTTCTCTTCGCTGAAACCGTGGCGTTTCAATCCAATACGGACAATGCGCTGGTCGAATGTTCGGTTATGAGCAACGCGCTCGCCGATACCGCAGCACTCATCAAGCAGCATCTTGATCGCATCTGTTTCCGGAATGCCTTTCTCAAGAGCAATTTCAGTAGTGATGCCGTGGATCGCAGCAACTTCATCAGGAATAGTCCAGCCGTCAGGCTTAACAATTACGTCAATTTCCTTGATGATTTCGCGCGTTTCTGCGTTGCAGACGATGGCACCAAGCTGAACGATATGCGGCTGACTTTCGTCATCGCTAGGGACTTTCCAGTTCGGTAGGCCTGTTGTTTCTGTGTCGTAGAATGTGATTGTTTTTATTGGTCGTTACCTTCGTTAAAAACTTTCTTTTCCCAATCGCTAACGTATTGAGAAAGGTTGTTTGCATTAGCGCATCGTTCAATTTCAGTTCGCTTTGCTCCGGCGTTGAATGCTTCTTTTAGCCATCCAACAAACTCATGAGGCGTTCTGCCGATCAGTGTCGCGTCCCATACGCGTTTAACGAATGAGCTATTTGCTTGAACTCCACCGTGAGGCTTGTAAATCAAGCTTCCGTTTTCGTGTAAATAATATTCACCTTGGACCATGGTCGTTACCTACTAAAGAGGGGCCGAAGCCCCTGTTGTTATTCAGCGATCATTTTCATCGCTTCGCTGTATCCGTCCCAGTTATCAACACCAGCTGCGTAAAGAGCATCAAGCAAGTCAGATTTACGCAATAGCTCGTCGTATTCTGACTTTGCAATCGTGATGGTTTGTTCTGCTTCTGGCTGGAAGGCTTTCACCGGTGCCGATTCAGCTTCGGCCATGACTTGGCGAGCTGTTTCAATTCGTGACGGCTGAGTTTTTACCGATTGGGGTTCCGGCGCTTGAGTTGACTCCGGCTTGCTGATTGCTTCAAGCTGCTTCGCTTGGCTGGACATTACAGAAAGCTGAGAAATGACAACCTTTACCTTTTCCTTTGCCTCTTCTGTGCGGTCCTTAAATTCGCTCTCGTTGATGTCGAAACTTTCAAGACTTGAAATTTTGGCCTCAATCTCTGCTGACGATTTGCCCATGAGGTTCAGTGGGATCATTTGAAGCTTGTTCAGTCGATTATCAATCTCTTGGGACTGTTTAATCTCTAATAGCTGGGCTTCTTGCTTTTTACGCTGTTCTTCCTGAACCAAGAAGATGACGCGATCGTTAAGTGCTTTGATTGCGTCTTTGATTGCTGTCGCGGCGTCTTGAGCGAACTCATCGAAGCCAGACGAAACATCCATGGCTTCCAGCGCTTCAATTTTGCTTGAGCATTCTTCAACTGAGTCAGTTTCAGAAAATTGACCAAGCTGGCGAATGTTCTGGATGCGCAAGTTGATTTCGTCCTTTCGCTCTTGCTCGATGCGGTCTTGTTCTTCCTGCCACTCTTTTCGAGGTTGCAGAACTTCATCACGGGTTACGTCAAGCTTCTCTGTGATGGTTTTTTTGGTCTCATTAACCTTGCTGATCTTGTCTTTGTACTCTTTGACTGCGTCATCACAACATTTCGTTAGAAACGTTTTTGAGCGAGACACCTTGTTGGCCACGCTTCCGATCTCTTTTCGACCTTTGTCTGTCGAAACGTCTGGAATGTGAGACAATGCCAACTTCTGCACTTCTTCAATGATGTGCTCAATGTTGCCGTAGTCGCTTAAAACCTCAATGGCCTTATTTGGCTTCATTGATTCAATCTGTTCAATGGTGATTAGTTCTGTGTTCATTGGTCGCTACCTCTTGGATTTCACTTTTGCAATTCGTTCTTTTGTTAGGCGATCCAGTTCGTCGAATGCTTGCTTGCAATCAAAGTCAAACTGGCTGGTTTTTTGGGTAAGCTCGTTCCTTATCTTCAAAGAGAAATTATTGATCGTGCTTTCCGTTGGAAGCTCAGCAAACATTTTTGCTTCGTTGGTAACCCAAGTTGTTAGCTCAGTAATCTTTCCATCTCGATACTGAGTCAGGTTTGCTGCAATTTCTTCTTTGCGTTTGTCCTTGGCCTTTATGGCTTGTGACTCAAAATCGTCATCCCGATTCACTTGGGCTGCTTGGTATGCGTTTTTGAATGCGGCTCTTAAGTCGTTCATCGTTTCAGATGATTGGATTGCACTGAGGAAAGGCGTGTAATCTTTTTGAGGCACTGCCCATGGCGGAAGATCGGGAGTGCACCAAGAAATGTATCTGGCGTTTTGCTTGTTGCGCTTGTCTGGGTAATGAACGTGCAAGTTTACAGCGTCACGCCGTGTTTTCACCTCTTCACAAACAGCAAATACGGCGTCAAGTTGATAGAGGTAACGACCAATCCCAAGCTGAACCGCTGCGCGTTTCATCGAGTCGGATAGGGCACCCTTTAGTGCTTCGATGTTTGTGTATTCGGCGCCGTCCCACTTTGTGACACTCTTTTCGCCAATAGTAACCGTAATACCGCACAAATATCCCTTTCCGTCAGGGCTTGGTTTGTATGCGTTCTCCCACCCGAATACGCCAAAAACGTCATCAAGGCGTTTCTGAACTGCTCGGCTGGTAATGTATGGGATAACCATGCAGTAAGGGTTTCCTGATGCTGGGAATCCGGCTTGCTGAACTCGCCATTCAACTTCGTCAGGATGGAACGGTTCGGCCAGCTTCCGTTGAACGTCATCAAGTGTTGTGCTCATTGGTCGTTACCTCAGTGGTTTGAGATTTTTAGGTTTTCAAATAGGGTGGCTAAGTGATCTTCGAATTGCTGTTTTTTTTCAGCGAGATATTCGTCTTTTACCGCCGACTCGTGTTCTTGAATAAACCGGTTAAGCAGTTCATGAAAGTTGCTTTGAAAGTTTTCAAGCGGCATGAGCTTGTGACTGCTCATCAATGGATCGAATTGTGTAGCCATAACTTCACGAACTAGGCCTACAATCATTCGGCGCGGCAAGTCTTGCTCAAACATCCAGTCAACAAATGCTGAAATCGTCAGGCCGCAGAAATCACGGTTTGATTTGATGCGGATTAAACCGTTATCGATGTAGGCGTTAAATGCGGATTCTTCGCTTTCTGGAACTAGACTAAGAATATTCATCTGATGTATCCTTTCGGTGTGAGCTGCTTGGTCGCGGCTCGCAGACTGATGACAGTGTTCATTGGTCGTTACCTCTGCCGCTTAGCGGCATGGAGGTTGTTTCTTGGTCGTTACCGCCTCCCCGATAACCCCGCTTATGCGGGGTTTTTGGTTTCTTCGCTATCGTACTTATTGCCACAGAAAGGGCAGTGAGACATTTTGAAGCCGTTTTGCAGGTGCTTCACGTTCTTTGCTGGCTCGCCGCTCTTTTTGAGTGGTCGATACTCTGTGTTCACATAGAGCGCTACTGGTGCTGATGGCTTTCCGCCAAGAAAGAACACGCGATTTTGCCAGTCAACTTTAAGAGAGCCGCTAACCATAGGCGTGTCTTTCATCTGTTCCTTTACTGCTACTTCTACTTTTTCAAGCATTTCATCAAAGCAATTACATTGACTCATTGTCGTTACCTTCTATCTGGTGAAATAAACCCCGCACAGTGGCGGGGTGGTTTGGTCGTTACCCGAATGTGGCACCCCGTAGAGGAATCGAACCTCTCACGTCCTTCCAGCTTTTTACGTACCGACTTAGAAGGTCGGTGCTGGTTTACGGGGCGTATTTTGAAAGCAAACTCTCGTTCCCCATCACCCGATACGTCGGTAAATGGCAGCTATCTAAGTTTGCTTTGAAAATGGTGATACCAGCACCCTGTTAGAACAACTGTCGTCACGTTAGCGCGAGAAGGTGTGTTCTGGTATCGGTTTACTCGGTCTACACAAGGCGGATATTACACATCGTTATTAGAGTTCAGATGCTTTTCCCCAGCCAATCTGGTACTTGCTCACAACAGGATTACTTAGCTCTACCTGTTCGTCCAAATGAGCGTTTCCCTTCGAGGTTCTAACTTACAGACTCGGTTAATGCCCCCACTTTTTGCGCATTGCGCTCCAGCGTGGACTCTTTGTTCTCTTGTCCTTAAGATGATCGCTTATTCTTTTGTTTACCATCGTGTTCGAATCTGGAAAGCGACCACTTTTGTAATGCTTCTTGATGCCTCTAATGCCCATTGGCTTGCGAGATATTGACGTCGGTCTAATCTTCGGTTGTCGTGATTCTTGATAGAAGTTCAACCACCAATGATCGCGCTTCAATTCCCACTCATCCAATATTTCCCAAGGCTTCTTGTTTAGTGCGTGAGCATAATGAACGCAGCGATTAACAACCCATTGGAAGTGCTTATAAAACTCTTCTTTGCTGCGCATTGGTCGCCTTTCGTTTCCAGCTTGTTTAACGTCACGCATATACGCTGCTTTCAGCGATTTGTAGCCATCAGTTTGGCTGAAATATTTCCAATCAACTTTCATGATTTACCTCACATGGCGCAGCGCTTAAAGCGTAGTCTTTCCCACTGTCGTAATGGTCACGAGGTTAAGGAGAGCCTCGCCCATTCCGTCGCATTATTGCTGCCCGTCTACGGCTCAGGCGAATGGATTATTACCTGAGCTTACAGCTTCCAGTCTGGTGAAACTGGCGCGGATTGGCATGGCGACACACCGTTCCCGTCTTGATGCACAAGCATGTCCAGATGCTTTGGTTGAGCTGCCACCATCATAAAAAACACCAGATTCGTTAATTAAGATTAAGCAGCTCACCAAAGAACCCGTTCAACTTGAAACGCCTCTGACCGTCATTACAAGAGGTCAATCAGCTCTATGGGTAGCCAAAGGCGTTTCAAATTGGCTCTGTTTCCAGAGCGAAAAATAATCCGAGATATGTCGTCGTCCTAGTTCGGGATGCCAGCTCTTTTTCAGCGCACTGCCAATGCACTTCACCTGTATGTGATTACTGGACTTACTCCCAACTGAGTAAGTGTTTGCATTTGTACGTGTCGGCTTCACGCCCGATTTATCGGAGTCAGATTTGTTTTCTATCCGCTTATCACAGCAAGAAAACTCGGATTATTGGTTATTCTTTTCTGTCTCTACCACACCGCCGAGACTGGCGGGGCTTATTCACTTATCGGGTCATCCTCTCGGTTAAGCCATCCAGCATGCGCGCTTCCGTTATCTATAGGTTGCGCTGCCCGGTCGCCGCATCGGTGAATAAGGTCTGTTTCAGTGAATTTCTGTCCTCCGTCACTGGTTTACTCGGAGTGACCTAGCCGACAAGTCGGGTAGTCGGGTAGTCGTTCATGGTTCGTGTTGTTAAAGAGCGTATCGGCTAACCGATGAGTCAAATATACGAATCGTACATTTCACTGTCAATACAAAATGTACATTATTTTTTCGATATATACGCAATGTGATGATTCTCACAAATTAAAGGAAATAAAAAACCCGCCGTAGCGAGTGTTTAGATTAAGCAATGCGTTGTAATAACAACTGCCTTTGAGTAATATTGACGAGTGAGTTGCTTGGTCGCGGCTCACAGACTGGTAAATGTGAATTTATTGGTCGTTACCTCTCGGAGGTTGTTTCTTGGTCGTTACCACCTCCCCATCTAGCCCAGCCTCGTGCTGGGCTTTTTGGTTCTTATGGTCGAAAATTGATCATACCTGTTTGCATAGACAGTGATCTGATCTATGATTATCTCTGCCTTTCGGCAACCAGATTCTGAATAAGGGAAACGACCAATTTGCCCGGTGTTCACTTTCTGGAGGTAACGAAGCCAAAAAAATTCACTCAACCAATGAGAGGTGCGATCATGCACATAACAACACGCGACCAAAATCTAACCATGAGCAGCCGCGAGATTGCGGAGTTGACAGGAAGTCGTCACGATAATGTGAAGATTTCCATGGAGAGGATGAAAAATTCAGGTGTAATAGGTTTTACTGCAACGCAGGAAAAGCCCAGCGCACAAGGCGGCAGGCCGCTCACTGTATACAATGTAAACAAGCGTGATAGTTATATCGTCGTAGCCCAACTATCACCAGAATTTACGGCTCGTCTCGTAGACCGATGGCAAGAGCTTGAAGAGGCCAATCAACTACATCTACCTAAAACCTTTTCTGAAGCTTTACAGCTGGCCTCAGATCAAGCGAGACAACTTGAACTAGCAGCTCCAAAAGTTAAGTTTGTAGAGAGTTTGGTTGAACGAAAGTCTTTAATGAATGCCACCCAAATTGCTCAGCAGTTTGGTAAATCTGCTGTATGGCTAAACAAGCAGCTTGAAGATCTTGATGTATACAACAAATCAGTAAAACGCGGGAGAACGTTTCAAAAGTGGTTTGTTGATAGGGGATTTGGTGAAATGAAGCAAACTGAAGTTGGTTATCCTCAAGCTTTGTTCTCTCCGGCTGGTGAAATATGGATTCACCAAAAGTTTGTATCTGAAGGTATTTTATAATTTAGATAGCCTCCCTTCACTCGGGAGGCTGTTTTATTCTATATCCATTATTGGTAGACGGTTCCAGACAATTGGTATTCGCCATTTTTAAACTTAACAAGCATTTCCTTGTATTTCATGGCGTTTTCTCTATCGAAGTAGATAGCATACATGCCCCTTGTGGCAAAACTAGTACCATGATCAACTGAAAGGAAGTGATTAGTCTCGTTTCCACTATGAAATGAATATTCGATGTTGTAGCTCAAGTATTTAGACGGTATTTTGTCAATTTCCTTATCGACCAACTCTCTCCTCTTACTGGCCAACTTCTCCCATTTTAGATATTTATCAACCGCCCCAATGTGCCTGTCTATATTGTCGAGATCTATATATAAAAAATTACTTCCGCTACCATATCGATCAACTCTGACTTCAACTAGTTCAATTCTACCGCCCTCATCATGCGATGATATTTTCGCCCATGTCATTTGAGGCATATATTGATTCGTAATGTCATTATAAACGGCTCCCTGAAAATCAACCCCCATTCTCTGAGTAACACTTGGTACTGAAGAGCAGCCGGAAATCACAATAGAAAGTAATAAAAAAACGAAAAAATTTTTCATAAAATCCCTGTTTTTATGATTGTTAAAACAACTTCAGCTTCGCATCAACAACGACCCCGATAATCTTGCAGTTACCGTTAATGGCTATTGGGAGATAGGTTGGGTTAAGCGGCCTTAGATATTTTTGTCCGGCATCGATGACCAGCTTCTTGAATGTCGCCTCATTCACATCAGTAAGCTTAGCAACAACAAGCGATCCGTTTTGGTGATCTCTCTCTGTATCAACCAAGACCATCGTTCCTTCTGGAAAGCTGACTCCGGTAGCGGATGTCATTGAGTCGCCTTCCACTCGCAGCCAGAAACAGCGCTCACTTGTCCTTTCAGTCGTCTCATACCATTCGCTTATCTCATTGAGCGTGTACGGCTCACAGGCCTCAGTCCAAGCGCCAGCTTGAACAGAACTCAGCACAGGGAACGATTTCTGGTACGTAGGTTGAATGTCAATCTTTGATAGGTTAGACCAACCTTCATCTGGATATTCTAGTGTCCCATCTGAATGCAGAGTTAGCGTATCGAGGTTGAGAACGCTCAATATTTTAGCGATTTGAGTTAGTGACGGCTCTCGTCTTTGATTTAACCAATGCCCCATCCCGCCGGGAGTTACTTCTACCAGCTCAGCGAGTTTTTCTTGGGTCATGCCCACGTCTTTTAGTCTGGCTTTAACCAGATCAGTCCAATTCATCTTCATAACAACCAATGTACAAAATGTATAAAATCAATCAACGCACATTTTGTACATTCTGTTGCTATATATCTATACGTTATGTATATTGATGGTACGGAAAAAATCTGAGGTTTGACAATGCAACAAATTAGAAAGGTAAGAGAGGCTGCGAATATTTCAGTCAAAGACCTTGCGGAAATCATCGGCACGGAGACCGCAGCGGTTTACCACTACGAGTCTGGCCGTAGGACTCCCGATTTCAATCAGTGCTGGAACATCGTTAACGCACTGAATCAGCTCGGTGCAGGTTGTTCTTTTGATGAAGTATTTCCAAACCCAAAGCAGTAGGGGTAACGACCAATGAGCATGGAGTTAATGGTCAAGGCTATGAAGTGCAAAGTGGGGAATCCGCTTAGAAAGCTGGTGCTCATTAAGCTTGCAGATAACGCAAATGACCAAGGCGAGTGCTGGCCTTCATATCAGTACATTGCCGATCAGTGCGAAATAAGCAAGCGCTCTGTGATTAGCCATATTGACGCACTGATAAAGTCCGGATTACTTCGCAAGGAGATTAGAAAAGGCGGCGCTAAAGGTAATGCTTCGAATATCTACATCATCAATTTTGGTGGTGCAGGAGATTCACTAGGGGTAGTGCAGGAGATTCACCACCCTAGTGCAGGAGATGCACTACCCCCTAGTGCAGGAGATGCACCCAGAACCAGTCACTCTATTGAACCAGTCAATGAACCTTTAAAAAGTAAACCAAAAAGTTCAAAGCTGGATTTCTCTGCTTGGCCTTCAGAACCAAGCGAGCAGATTTTCAAAGACTGGAAAGCCATGCGAGACAAAAAACGCGCCCCGATCACTCAGACGGTGATCAATCGCCTTGCATCGAAGCTGGTGGCCGCTGGTAAGCAGTTCGGCATGAGCGTTGATGATGTACTTGGCCTTTGCGTTGAGCGTGGATGGCAGGGGTTTGAGATTGAATGGCTGGCGAATGTGAATCGAGGGAAGCCTCAGGGCGTTAACTATGTCGGCAGCGACTTCACTGGGCCGAAGGGTTGGGAGGAATTCAGGTGACGAGACTGGAAGAAATCAAGCGCCGCGCAGCAACTGGCAACCACAAATACTCGTGGGAAGACCTGAAGCGACTGCGCGAACAGGACGAATCGAAACAGCCGGAGATATTCAAGAAACAGTTTGAAGAACACCGCGCATCACGCACTGTCGGGCGCTCAGGCATCTTGCCAATGCATCAAGGCTGCACGGTTGAGAACTTTGAAATACTCACGCCGGAGCATGCCAAGGCTGTGAAATTCGCAAGATGGTACATCGACAATTTTCACATAAACAACGGGGGAGGGTTCATTTTCGGCGGCAACTCGGGAACGGGGAAAAACCACATGGCCTCAGCAATTTGCAATCAGCTGATGAGCAAGGGCTATTCCTGTTTGGTCATCACGGTAAACGAGCTCATGCAGAAACTTCGCGCTTGCTACAAGAAGGACAGCGAGATAACCGAAGACCAGTTTATTCGCTCCATGATCGGCTTTGACCTGCTGGTACTGGACGAAATCGGGCTTCAACGAAACTCAGACGCAGAAAAGCTGACGCTAAACCAAATCATCGATCAGCGCATCTGCCGATTTAAACCAACTGGCATGCTGACCAACTTGCCAGCCGGTTCGGACAATCCGGACGACCAATCACTCAACTCAGTGCTCGGCGTCCGAATCATGGACCGAATGAGAACCAACGGCGGGAAATGGATCCCGTTCGAATGGCAAAGCTACAGAAAATAGGGGTAACGACCAATGGGTAAACCAATCATCCCAACCAAAAACATCGAAGTCACGACAATGAGCGAAGCTATGCCGTTCTACTACGGCAATCAGTCGAAAGCTTCTCGCATGACGGGAATCAATCGCCGAGTGATCGCCAAGTGCTTGGACAAGCATTCAGATTACGACATCAAACTGCTCGTTGTTCGCGGTGAGGATGGCGAAATCATCCGTTTCGAACCAATTAACTGGTAGGTGCGCTATGAACAAGATTAAAACCCTATCCCTGTTTTTCACGTTCGCAGTCGTTGCTATGACGATCGGTGCCTTTGTTAACAAGCTGGATATTTCGGGCGAATACAAAACGGTCACGGCATACGTTATCGCATGTGCTGTTGCCTATGTGTTTTACGTCATTTCCGGTGAATCAAAGCGCGATGATGCGGATAAGTGGGAGGATGAGTGATGAACAAGGCGCTGAAAACCCTATGGTCTGCTCTGTTGTACGCATTCTGCATTGTTGGCATGTCCGCACTGGTTGGCACTGGATTGATGTATGGAGCATCAAAAGCCAGTCATTTCACAGCGTTACTTGAAGGGAAAGCGCTGGTTATCACTGTGGTTGATTTGGGTGGTGAAGATGATTGAACATTTTCTCTCTGACTACCAATCGCAAATCGAAGCGCTGCAATGGTGGCATGTCGTATTGGGATATCTGTTTGTGTCTGTCGTGAATTCAATTGTAGACAACCGACTCATCGCAATGAAAGAAATTGCAATTGCAGAAGCCGAAAGAGAGCAATCGAAAATATCAGACGCTATTTCGTTGACGCTATTGAACGTATTGCTCGACACCATGGATTACTCATGGCCTACAGTTGGCGCATGGTGGGAGAAAGCAGAATACCGACGCTCTCTTGTGATGGCCAATAGATATCGGAAATCGTGCTATGAATAACTACACCATCGGAATCGATCCGGACTCCAACAAATCAGGCATTGCCGTTTACAAAAACGGCAAGCTCATCCACTGCAAATCCATGACGCTAATGAACTTCATGGATCTGCTTATCGGAATGAAGAAGGAAGGCCATATTCACGCACATATCGAGAACGTGTGCGGAAACAATGCGCGGTTTGCCAAAAGCGGCGTGAAGAACGCGAAAGCAGCGACGGCGGTAAACCGTTCTATCGGCATGGTTCAGCAAGCTCAGCAGGAATTAGAGCGCATGCTTGACCATATTGGGATTGGATACACTCGGCACCGCATAAGCAGCGCTTGGAAGTCTCAGGCTGAAAAGTCTCTGTTTGAGAAAGCAACCGGATGGACAGGGGCAAGTAACGATGACTCTCGATCGGCGGCGTATTTCGGCTTCATCGGATTGGGGGGGGCGCAATGGCAACGCTACACCTTGTTAAAGACATGGGCGGCTTTAAGCCGCTCGGGACTGACGACTCCGACCTGATGAAAAAAATTCCGCTCGGATCTCTTATCGAGTGCGAATACAGCAAGAAGCGCAATCCTAAATTTCATCGCAAGTTTTTCGCGCTATTAAATCTTGGGTTTGAGTATTGGTCACCACCAGAAAAGCAGTGGAAAGGATTCAAAGCTGTGAAGAACTTCGACGTATTTCGTGAGCAGATCACCATCTTGGCTGGTTTCATGGATGTGACCTATAACCTCGACGGAACCGTGAAGGTCAAAGCGAAATCAATCAGCTTTGCCAGCATGGACGACAACGAGTTTGAGCAAGTCTATTCGCGCGTTCTTGATGTTATCTGGAACAAAGTATTGAGCACGGTATTTGAAGACAAGCGCCAGCTTGAGAATGCCGTCAATCAACTGATGGGGTTTTGAGATGAATATGCGAAATATTATCGAAGATGTTTGCACTTGTGGCGAACCGATCAGTGTTGAGATTGGCTGTCATCGAAGAACATTAAGGACAGATGGGAAGCGGCCTTTCTATCCTGATGAAAAGTTACCGGAGGGTTTGGATCCTGAACGATACGATGTTGATGGAATGAGTGTTTTCCGCTGCCGAAAATGTGGGGAGTGTGTTGATGAAACAGTTCCGTCAGCAGCATTCGGAGAGAGGTTGAAAAAATGACGCTGGCCAGAAGTCGTAAAATCATGAACTCAGCCCGTGGCGAAGATTGCACCCTTCGCCTTGTCGGGGTCTGTAATTTCAATCCTGAAACAACTGTCGCTGCGCATGTTGGCGTCCGTCGCGGTATGGGCATCAAGTGCGGAGACAACATGATTGTTTACGCATGCTCGAACTGTCACGCAGTTATTGACTCAGCAGGTCGTGAGCAATACGCCGCAGACAAACTACGTGGAATTGAAGAGACTCAGGAAAAGCTAATCGAAAAAGGACTGATGGTGATCGCATGAGAGACTTATCGACAACACGCAAAATTCTCAGAGCTTGGGGGAGCTGGTCACATAATCACACAAACTGCGATTGGTACCGCGAAGCGCCAGGTATGTCGAATGTGATTCCAGAAGAAGCGAAACCATACTTCGAGACGCTGACGGATGACGACGCGCTGGCCGTGGATAAGATCGTGATGAAGATGTACGACGAGAAGAACCCGCGCCCAATGTCATTCTTCATTCTGAGTTACGTGTACGGCATGAACAACTGCGAAATAGCACGGCGAGCGACTAAGGCCGACAGGAAGAAGTGTTCTGAGGGGAAAGTGCGCAATGCCCTGATGCTGATGGAGACATTTGTTCAAGGGGCTTTGGCTGCTCAAGAAGAGGTTGGGGCAAAGCTAAAATTCTGCTCAGATTGATAAAAAAGCCAAAATAGCTCTATTCGTTACGAATTTTTTGTCATAGTCTGACAGTATCAAAGCTACGGCGGTCGCACTGTCCCGCTGCTATCAAATAAAACAAAGCCCGGCGTTTTCGCTGGGCTTTTTCTTTTTCTCGTCAGTTAATTTTCAGAATAAAGGGCACTCCGACAGGGGGTGGGTATGCGTATGAATGAAAAAATTTCCAGTTCTCTGTCGTATGCGTGGGCGTGGTTTTGCGGGTTATTCGCATGGGTGTCCGGAATCTCTCCGGACTGGTGGACGGTAATCATCGGCGCAATAGGTATGATCATCACTGCGGCGATTAACTGGTACTGGCAGAAGAAGCGATTCAGCGAGGATTACGGAAGTGGGCAAGATTAGCAGCACAGTTAGAGCCTTGGTCGCGTCCGGCGCTTCCGCTCTTGCTATCGCGGCTGCAATGGTGATGCCGTTTGAAGGCGTTGAATACAAACCCTATTACGACGTAGTTGGCGTTCTTACCGTGTGTTACGGGCACACAGGCTCTGACATCATTCCAGAAAAAATATATACCAAGGCAGAGTGTCATCAGCTTCTCGAAGAAGACTTGGCGATTGTTCAGAGAGGTGTCGATCCTTTAATCAAGCCTGCGCTTCCGGAATCGACCAAAGCTGCGCTTTACTCATTCACGTACAACGTCGGTGTTGGTGCGTTTTCTCGATCGACACTGCTGAAAAAGCTAAACGCAGGGCAGATTACTGGAGCCTGCGAAGAGTTACGACGGTGGGTTTACGCTGGTGGCAAGAAGTGGAAAGGCCTCATGAATCGCAGAGAGATTGAGGAAGAGGTGTGCAAGTTTGCGTTTACATCGGTCGATGTCAGGCTTGGGCACTACATTAAACTGAAGGACGCCGGTGAAAATGTTGACGCAATTGAAATCTACACTACTGGCAGTCTTAGCTCTTTTGTTTATCACTAGCGCAACCCTTTACTTGGTTGAGCGTGAACGACTCAAGTCAGCAAGGCTGGAACTTAACCAGATGACAACAGAGCGCGATTCACTCATCGACCTCAACAACAAGCAAATCGCTCAAATCAAATCGTTCAACGAAATCGGGGCAAGGCATGCAGAAGAACTCACAGCGGCGCAGGAAGAAATTGATAATCTGCGCGATCGCCTCGGCTCTGGCCCTGAGCGGGTGTACGTCAAAGCAGATTGTCCAGCAGCAATGCCCGACAAGCCCGGCACCGGAAGCGTGGGCGATGCAACAGCCGCACGACTTACCGAAGCAGCTCAGCAAGATTATCTACGTCTCCGACAAATGATGACGGAGAACCTGCAACAGACCAGATATTTGCAGGACTACATCAAAACCCAATGCCTGGTGAATCAGTGAAAAAGCAGAACCAGAACAAAAAGCACATCAGAGACATGAACCTGCGCAAGCGCGGCAACTCATTCAAGAATCTCCCATGGAGACGCTGAGAGCTTTTCCTTTCGCTACCGAAGGGCTTTCGTTCAATCACTTCTGATAAAGGGGGGTGATCTATCTTGGCAGCTCGGAAATAGACGAGAAGTGCATTAGGCCACGCCGTGAGGTGTCGCCTTGTGTGCGATTTATAAAATTCTGCAAACTGCATTCGTTGAGTGTGTTTTTCAGAGATTTATTCCAGTTTCAATAGTGTGCAGTCTCGGCGCTATCGGGTGTTATACAAAAACGACCAGAGAATTATTCTAAATGACGACCATTGCTAGGCCACTCCCGCCATCGTCGCTGGTTGATGAGCTCAATATCTACACCAAGATAGAGCCAGCCAACGACGTGATGGAATGGGTATCCAGCCAGATACTCAGTCAAGGCGGCGAGCTCTACAACGAAGATCACTTCCATCTCATCGATGCTGATATCAAATTCATGTGGGCATCAAGCACATTCGAGAAGAAAGGGCGGCATGTTCTCGGGCAGTGTGAAGAGGTGATGATTCGCGCCGGCGGCTGGCAAAAGGCCAGAGCAGAGCAGCAGATGGTCGAATGGTTCGGCCATGTCCCGCAATTCATCATCACACTCGCTGCGGATTATTGCTCAGTTTGC
This sequence comes from Vibrio sp. Vf1514, assembly GCF_052076135.1. Lineage (NCBI taxonomy): Bacteria > Pseudomonadati > Pseudomonadota > Gammaproteobacteria > Vibrionales > Vibrionaceae > Vibrio > Vibrio sp. Vf1514. The sequence continues at coordinate 494,147 of NZ_CP197268.1, forward strand.
ACAGACACTGATTTTTGTGCACTGGTTGAACATGAGCTCTACCACATTGCGCAAAAGCTAGATGAGTTCGGAGCGCCCAAGTTCACGCAAGAAGGCCTACCTAAGCTTTGCATTAGAGGCCATGACGTCGAAGAGTTCCATGGAGTTGTAAGGCGTTACGGTGCAACTAGCGATGTGAAAGAAATGATTCAGGCTGCGAGCAAAAGCCCAGAGGTTGGCAAAGCAAACATCGCCAGAGCGTGCGGAACCTGCATTATGAAACTGGCTTAAACGATAGATTGACATATACGGTAATAATTTTATGGCTGCACTGAACAACGAGGTCAAAGCCTTTATCGTGCAAGCCTTGGCTTGTTACGACTCTCTTGAAACAGTCTCATCGTCCGTCAAAGAACAGTTCGGATTAAGCCTAACAAGACAGCAAATTCAATCATACGACCCAACGAAGGCCGCTGGTAAGTCGCTTTCGAAAAAATGGGTTGAGTTGTTCGAAGTCACAAGAGATCGGTTTCAAAACGAAATTTCAGACATCCCGATCGCCAACAAGGCGTATCGACTGCGAACGCTTGATCGCATGGCCGCTCGCGCTGAGACAATGAGAAACTACAATCTCACGGCTCAGTTGATAGAACAGGCCGCAAAAGAGTGTGGCGACTCTTATACGAACAAACAGAAGCATGAGCATTCTGGTGCTGGCGGTGGCCCAATCGAAACACTAACCCTAAGCAAAGACGAATATAAACAAGCTCGGCGGGAGATGTTGGAGGATGACGACTGTTGAGCAAAGGAATTACGCGAGAAAATTAGAGTGCGAAGAAGACGGGCTTTATTTCTCACGGTATTTCTTTAAACAACGCACTGGCGGCAAGATGATTGTCGCGCCTCACCACGAAGTCATTCAAAGAACGCTTGATCGCGTTATCGATGGTGAGATTAACCGCCTGATTATCAACGTTCCGCCCGGGTACACAAAAACAGAGCTGGCAACCATCAATATGATGGGCCGAGGAATAGCGCTTAACAATCGCGCTCGATTCATGCACCTGTCCTACTCGCACAACCTGGCGCTGCTTAACTCATCAACCGCAAGGGGGATGATTAAGTCAAAGGCGTATCAGGCAATGTGGCCGATGAGCTTGCGAGATGACGCAGACAGCAAGGCGATGTGGTGGAATGAGCACGGCGGCGGTGTTTACGCGTCTTCCGCTGCTGGTCAGGTTACTGGCTTTCGTGCTGGACATATGGAGCCAGGTTGGCAGGGTGCGCTAATTATCGACGATCCGGTAAAGCCGGATGATGCATTCTCTGAAGTTGTCAGGGATGGGGTAAATAATCGATTTAACGAAACCATCAAGTCTCGCTTGGCGATAGAAACCACGCCAATGATAGTGATTATGCAGCGCATTCACTACAACGACCTTAGCGGTTATCTGCTGCGTGGCGGATCTGGCGAGGAATGGCATCACTTGAATCTTCCGGTGATTATCGATAACAGCTTGCCTTACGAGGTTATGTACCCGGAGAACACGCACGCGATACCAATAGACCACGGGCTTGATGATGGATGGCTTTGGCCGTTTAAACACAACGAGTCGCACAGGACTGCGCTGTTTTCTCACCGAAGAACTGCAGAAGCGCAGTACATGCAAAGGCCTCGCCGGTTCAACGAGGAAGGAGCGCTTTGGAACGAAGCAATGATCGCGGCAGCACGTGAGCTTCAGATACACCTTGAAAGAACAAGAACCGTCGTCGCAATTGACCCGCAAGCATCAAACAGCGATGAAAGCGATGAAACTGGGATTTCTGTGGCCAGTGCGTACGGCGCAGGCGACAAATCACTGTTTAGTGTTGATGCAGACTACAGCGGTAAGTTCTCTCCGGCGGGGTGGGCTAAAAAAGCGATATTCGCCTACGAAACGCATAATGCTGATTCCATAGTCATTGAAACCAACCAAGGCGGCGACATGGCAGAGGACACGCTCAAGAATGCAGGGTTTAAGGGGCGAATCATCCGTGTCCACGCGAACAAGGGCAAGTTTGCACGCGCTGAGCCAATATCAGCACTGTATGAACAAGGACGCGTCGCGCACTGCGGAAATCTTTATACCCTTGAAAACCAGATGATGGAATACGTTCCAACCACCGCCAAGAAGTCACCAGACAGACTTGACGCTACGGTTTATGCATTGACGGCGCTGGCACTACCACAGGCGCTCGGAATGATGATCCCAAAACGATTGAGATAACCATGGCTTTATTCAAAGTAAAATCGCGCGACGGCTCCGTCTCGCTGATTGTGCGTGCGCGCTGCATTACTTGCGCGAGAGAAACTGCGGTAAACACCTATCCAGCGAGTGAAACACTTCTTTGGCGCGATCCCAACTTATCGAGTGTCGAAGTCATCTATGACACAAACAAAACACTGTATGAACCCAGTGGAAAGCGATGCGTACTTGAACGGACGGAATACAAAACATGAGCGAAAAGTTAGAAATGGCAGTCAATCATGCTCGTATGCTTGCCGCGAATAGCTACCAAAGTAATCCGGTTTCTCGTGCGCGTGAGGCATTGCTTGCGCCGATGGGGATGGACCATAAGCGGTCGTCGGCTTGGTGTGAGTATGGATGGAAGAAAACCATAGACTTTCATGACCTTTACGGCGCATATCGACGCGGTGGTCTGGCGTTCTCTGCCGTAAACAAGCTGGTCAATAAGTGCTGGTCATCTTTCCCCGAAGTTATCGAAGGCGAAGAAAAGGACGAGTCATCGAAATTGACCACGTGGGAGAAGCAGACCAAGAAGGTTTTGACTAAAAAACTATGGTCCGCATTCGCTGAAGCAGACAGGCGCCGACTTGTAGGCCGATATGCTGGCATCTTGATTCACGTTCGTGATAGCAAGAAGTGGAGTGAACCAGTAGGCAGCAGCGGCCATGGTATCGAGAAGTTCACGGTTGCTTGGGCAAACTGCCTGACGGTGAAAGAGTTCGACACCGACATTAACAGCGAGAATTACGGACAGCCAAAAATGTGGTCATATACCGCCACATTGCCCAGTGGCGGAAAACAGTTGTTTGACGTCCATCCGGATCGTGTATTTATCGTCGGTGATTACACGATCGACGCTATCGGGTTTCTTGAGCCGGGATATAACGCACTAACCAATATCGAGAAGGTAGAGGGCGGTTCCGGTGAGTCATTCCTCAAGAATGCTGCGCGCCAGTTAAACGTCAACTTCGATAAAGAGATCGACTTCAACAACCTCGCATCTCTGTACGGAGTCAGCGTTAGTGACCTTCAGGATAAATTCAATGAGGTCGCTGTTGAGGTAAACAAGGGCAATGATGTTCTGATGACAACGCAGGGGGCAACCGTAACGCCTCTTGTCGCCAACATCCCAGACCCAACGCCAACTTATGACATCAACCTTCAAACATTCGCGGCGTCGGTTGATACCCCTAGCCGAATTATCGTTGGTAATCAGCAGGCAGAGCGGTCAAGCACCGAAGATAACAAGTACTTCAACGGAAGATGCCAGTCGCGCAGAGAAATGGATCTGAGTAGCGAAATTGAAGGGCTGGTGGATAAGCTCATTGGCATGGGATCAATCAAGCAGATTAGTGACTTCTCAGTTATTTGGGACGATCTGAATGAGGCGACGCAGAGTGACAAGCTGGCAAACGCAAAAGTCATGACTGAAATCAACGACAAGTCAACATCAAGCGGCGCGCCAATTTTCGGCGATGACGAAATCAGAAACGCTGCTGGGTTTGAGTCGATGGAAGATACCGGCGCTTTGCCAGATACCGACCCGGAGTTAGACAATGGCAACGAAACCGAAGGGGCCGATACTTCCGCGTAATATCGAAGACCCGACTGGAGTCGATCGGCTAGAGCGTGGCGCAATGCTTCGTTACAAGGAAAAGCTATCGAGAATAGGTAGGGAGTACCCAGCGTTAATTCAGAGGCTAAACCCTCAGCTTTCGGTTAATGCTAGGTACACATACGAACTCGATGAAGCAACTCTCAACTACATCTTGTCGCAAGGCAACTTGTTGATTGATGAGATTCTCCTTGAAGGCGGTCAGCAATCACCTTGGCTCTATGAAAAGTACGTGTCAGTAGCTTACCAGCGCGGAACCGGTCAGGAATTCGCCAACCTATCCGCTCAATCACCAGCTTACGCAGCAGAAGTAGAGAGCCTGAGAGAGCTGATTAATTCAGATCCTTACCGGCTTCGCATCGGTTTGGTTAAGTCTCGCGTATTCGAAGAGATGAAAGGTCTGTCGGCAACGGTTAAAGCCGACATGGCCAGAGTTTTAACTGACGGCATCGCGAGAGGCCTGAACCCATCAGAAGTTGCTAGGGCGCTGAAAGTCAGAGCGGGACTTGAAGAGTATCGGGCAAATCGTATCGCTCGGACTGAAATTACCACTGCGTTGCGACGGGCAAGGTGGGATGAATCTGAAAGCGCGCAAGAGCGGTTTGGACTGACGACCATGCAATTACATTTATCAGCCCTGTCACCGACGACGCGAATAACTCATGCGCAGCGGCACGCGAAACTATTCACTGTTGATGAAGTGAGGGATTGGTACGCAATGGGGTCAAACTCGATTAACTGTAAGTGCAGCCAAGTTGCGGTTCTGGTTGACGATGAAGGCAACCCAATCAATGAGAGCATCATTGACCGAGCAGAGAAGATGCTGAAGAAATCAAAATTCGCAACCAATAAAAAATATTCATGCTGCCACTGATGCAGTTAGGGGATGAAATGAAAAAGTCAAAAGTTTCACTTGTCGTTAACTCATCACTCGCGGTCAATCGTGAGTCATGCATTCAAGTGAATGTAACCACTCGCGTTAACAGTCAATCAATCCGTCGAGAGACATACAACAATCGTGAACACTGGGTACTGCCGAGTTACACACTTCCTGCAAACGTGATCATGAATGGCGGCTTATACACGGCAGAGCAAATCGACAAGCACTACCAAGGCCTTGAAGGTACGCTTGCCCCGCTTGGACACCCGACACTTGATGGCGCTTTCATTTCTGCATTTAGCGCAGAAGGCATCAATCAAGGCCACGTCGGCGCGTGGAACCGAAACGTGAAGAAGTCCGGCAACCGCGTCTATGTCGAAAAGTGGGTGGATATTGAAGTCGCCAATCAAAGCGAAAAAGGCAAAGAGCTTATTGAGCGCGTCGAAGCCATTGAGCGCGGCGATGATGTTCCACCGATTCACACCAGTATCGCCGTTTTCCTTGAACAACTTGAGCCAAATGAAGAACAGAAGCAAGCCGGTGCCGAGTGGGTCGCAGACATCAAGGCAGTTGATCATGACGCAATTCTTCTGAATGAAGTTGGCGCAGCAACACCGGAGCAAGGCGTTGGCTTAATGGTCAACGCAGACAAGGCGAAATCACTAAAGCTATCTGCAAACTCTGGTGTGCTCGTCGGTGAAAGCTTTCGAGAACTTGAGCGTCGATTAGAGAAAGCGGCCAAAGATAAATTTGCACCGGGCAATGATGAATACGCATGGGTGGCAGACTTCACAAGCTCTCAGGCGATTGTCATCACCAACGGCGGCAAGGCGAAAGTTTACGGATACAAATCCGAAAGCGGGAAGATTATTTTTGACGACGAAGGCACTGACGTCCAGCGAACTGAATCGTGGGTAAGTGTCGTCGCCAACAAAGTAAAAGGCTTATTCAATCCGCAGGAAAAACCTGCAACAAACCAACAGGAGGGCGACATGCCTTTGACCACAGAAGAGAAACAAGAGCTGATCAGCGAAATTGGCAAGGGATTGGCGGCGAATGTTGCAGAAGCTCTGAAACCAGTTAACGACAAGATCGACGCTCTACAGGCCAACACCGAAAAGCAACTTAAGGTTCTGACTGCCAACCACGACGCAGAAGAAGCGCGCAAGCGTGACGCTGTCTCAAAGCAGTTCGGTGAAGTTGTCGCCAACTCACTGCAAGGTGATGCTCTTGACGAAATGTTCAAGAAATGTGGTTCTGCTGCGCCGCTTGGCACCAATGCGGCAACAGAGCAACCAGAAACCGGCGCTCCTAAGGCCGACGAATACTTTCCACAATAAAAAGGGGTGGTGAACAATGCGCTATCGTCGTATTAACCTAGACGGAAAGTCCGTCACAGAAACGCGCTTGGTTGCTGCTAACACGCTTCCTGGCACTCTCGCAACTATCGACTCTAACGATGCCTTTGCTGTTGCATCGGTTCTGTCTGGTCGAATTTATCTGATGCATCCGGCTGCGCATCAAGGTTTGGGTGTTGCCGATGAAATCCCATCCGGTGATTCAGGTGTCGGTGAGTACGTAGAAGAAGGCCGCGAACTCGGCTTGCTATGCCCTGCAGGCGCGTACAAGAAAGACACGCCGATCAAGCTTGGTACATCTGGCAAAGGCGCGATCGGCGTTGAAGGTACGGACGTCATTATTGGCTACTCTCAGGACGAAGTTACCCTGACAGCCGACGACATCATCCGTGTTCGTTTCCGCAGCGGCGTTGCCGTTACCGCATAACAGGAGAAGGTAAATGTTTTTTACTCGTGAAACACTAGCGGCTAACCGCAACGTTCAAGGTCACTGGGATGACCTGTGGGCGACTCGAAACATGATGAGCGCCAATATGCGATCCATGATCGCAGCCAACCAAGCGCACATGACACCTGAAATGCTTCAAGCTAACGCTGCGGCCGGTTACGCCCGTGAGTTCTGGCAAGAAGTTGACCGCATGGTCGTTCAGTCTCGTGAAGAAACTATCGGCATGGAAATGCTGATGGATTTGCTTGCAATCCAAACCACACTGCCGATCGGGAAAACCGTGAAGTCATACAACATCGTTGGCAACATCGCGGATGACGTTTCAATCACTATCGACGGTCAGGCGCCATTCAGTTTCGATCACACCGATTACGATTCTGACGGCGACCCGGTGCCAGTGTTCCTTGCTGGTTTCGGTGTTAACTGGCGTCACGCTGCTGGCCTAAGCTCAGTTGGCCTTGATTTGGTGCTTGATTCTCAGGCTGCAAAACTCAAGGTGTACAACGAGAAGTTGGTCAGCTATGCGCTTGACGGCGCAGAAGGCGTTAAAGTTGATAGCAAGGCTGGCCAAGGTCTTCGCAATCACCGCAACACCAAGAAGATCAACCTTGGCGCGTCAGGAGCAAATATTGACCTTGTTAATGCAACTGATGCAGAGCTCATCTCTTTCTTCACTGAGGGCGCTTTCTTTACCAATGCTACAGCAAACTACGTAAGCGTATATGATGTGGTATGGGTATCAAATGAGCTTTTTGCTCGCCTTGGTCGCCCATATATTGTTAGCGGCGTCCGCATGGGTACAGTGATGCAAGAAATCCTTTCTCGCAGCAAGATTCGAGAGTTTCGTCCTACCTATGCAATGAGCGGTAACGAGTTCTTGGGCTATGAGCGCAAGCAATCGACGGTGACTCCGCTGATCGGCATGACAACCGGCATTACTCCGCTTCCTCGCCCAATGCCAAACAGCAACTATAACTTCCAGATTATGGGCGCTATGGGTATGCAGGTGAAGAAAGACAACGCAGGCCGTTCAGGTGTTGTCTATGGCGCGGACATGGGCTAAGGGGATAGGCAATGAAATACATCGTTGAAATCCCATGGGTAGGCGTAAAAAAAGGCGATGTCGTTGAATTCGCCAAACTTCACCCTGCGCTGAAAGCTAACGTTAAACCATTGCCCGAAGAGTTGGCTGCGCAGTTGACACCAGCAACGACAGGTGCAACATCTGAAAAGGTCAACATTGATACTTCAGACAAGAAACAAGTAAAGGCAAAGCTTGAAGAACTCGGCATCGAGTTTGACGGACGAGCATCACTTGAAGACTTGGTGAAACTTCTGCCATAACGACTATTGCCCCACTCCGGTGGGGCTTTTTATTGAGGTCATCATGATCACATCAGAACAAGCAAAGCAGTATTTAAAGTCCCAAGGCATCGATACCGATTCAACACCGGATTTCATTATTGATGCATGGGTTGAACAGGCAAACTCTATCCAAGATTGCCTTGATGCAAATTACACCGTGAATACCGCTTTGCTTATTCAATGCTACCTCATCTCACTGCTTGCGTATGCGCAATCAGACCAGATGCTATCTAGCCAAACGGCACCAAGCGGAGCGTCACGCTCGTTCAAGTACAAGAACTTCGCAGACCGTTGGAAAGGGCAATTAAACCTCCTTCGGTCTTTGGACAAAAGCGGGTGCGCTGTTGATTTAATCCCATCGGATCCTACGGTAAGTTCATTTGGTGGGCTATGGGTTGGCAAAGGGGGCTGTCACTAATGTCAAACACTGCCAATTGGTCATACACCAACACAGCGATTGTTCGGCCTCTTGTCAGCTTTGACCAGTGGACGCAGCAGTCAATCTATGGCGATGAATACGAAATAGCGTGTACTTGGGAAGCAAAGTCCGAACAGATGCGAGACAGCAATGGCGCTGAGTTTGTGACTAAAAACATCATCTACACCGAAGATGCTCGGCCAAAACACTTAGACCTCATCAAGCTGAATGGCAAAGACAACTTTGAAGAAATCAGAGATGTCACAGAGTGGGATATGAGCTTTTTTGGTGAGACGCCAGATTACAAGGTGGTGACGTAATGAATGCAAAACACGTTATTGAAGAGGCTATGAACAGGCTTCTCGATGAGCACGACGAAGATCCGCGCTCTCCGCTTATCAGAAATCTTAAACAGATACTCGATGAGCCAGACGTTATTCCCGACACCGAAATCGAACTGACAGCCATCTTGCAGCCGGGTGGCGTTTACAAGGTGCATGATCAGCATGGACGAACGCTAAAAGGCGTCAAGTCGGTCGCAGTATTTCCAGAGCAGGGCGGTCAGACCGTATTTCAGGTGAATCTATGACGCTAATTGTCAATCTTGTTGGTTACGAATACCGGCAGGTTAACTCTGGCCAGCACGGCTCTTTCGTCAACCGAAGCAAGTCGAATACTGTTGAGTTTATCGTCGCAGATTCAAAGCCTGCGCCAGATGAGAAAGGCGATCCGCTTTATCCTATCGAGAAGCAGCGATACCACTTAAACACTGGCGACACTCTTTGGGCACGCTCTGTTTCTGGCGTTGTTCAGATTGGAGTAATTGCCGGCCTTCTGCCAGATGAACAAAGCGGCGACGTTTTCGAGAAAATGAAAACGGGTCAGGGTGCGGTCATTGCGCAGTTTTACCCAGAGGTAAACAAAAAGAAAAAGCTTGAGTGGGAAGCGTCGCGAATTGTTCAGGCCACCAGCGCAGGCGATAAGTTTTACTCGATTATCAAAGTCGGATCTCAATACATCGATCTGAAAGCGCGAGAACTCGGTGCAACCGGAGGCGGGCTAATCGGTCGCGCCTATAAGATTCAGGCGTCTGACGTAACCCTTGGAACGCCGGATAAATGGTACAACTTTCATTCTGCTGGATTTGGTGAGCAGCCAGAAACCGAGTTGTATTCTGGCGCGCAAATAACCTTTGTCACGCCGGTTGCAAATCTTGCTATCGAAACAAACAAGATCACGGCAAACATCAACGCCATCACAAACATTCAGAATCAAGGGAAAGGAATTCCAATCCAACCAATGGGCGGTAACCACATCTATGAGCCTGAGCTTTATATCCTCCTTGAACTTGAATCCTTCGATGCATCCCAGTATCTCGCTGCTAGGCTTGAGATTTACGAGGGACCGCTCGATTACTATCCGGACTGAGTTATGACGATAAAAGGCATTGACGCCGTAAAGGCTGGCTATCAGAGAATCATCGGCACGATTGAAGATGAGCGCACTGAGGCGGCGATATACGCCATTCTTAGCGAAGGCGGTGCAATTGCTCAAACGATGGTGCCAGTTGATACCAGTACGCTAATTAACAGCCAGTACGCGCCGCAATTTGAAAGGCAAGCTGGCGGAATGATTGGTTACATCGGGTATACGGTCAAATACGCCGGTTGGGTTCACGAAATGCCGGGCAAGTTGAAAGGCCTGCCACGCGCTCACTTTGGCGTAACCCGTGAAGGGGTTCAGTTTGGTGGCGGAACGCTACAGGGAAATTACTGGGATCCGGATGCTGAACCGCAATGGCTGACAAAAGGGTTCCAGCAACTGCAACCAAAAATACCGGCGATATTGAAGAGGGTATACCGTGTTTAACGATCTAAAGGCTTGGATTGAGGCGCTGCTCGGAACTGACTACCAGTACTCACAGGGCGCTTGGGTTGAAACCGAATCTCTCGGCTTTGTTTGCTGCATCTTTGGCATGGGTGGCGCTGGTGTTGACATGGATATTCGCAGGCCACGATTCAAAATCATGCTTCTCGGCCATCGGGGCGAAAGAAATCAAGCCAGCAAGCTGCTTGCAGACATTGAAAGCATCATTGATATGTCGATTAATTCCGACCCGCCGTGCGGTGCCGCATCTATAAGAGCAATCACTGAACCGACGGGCCGGGGTACACCGAAGAAAACAGGGCTTGGGTCTCTGTCGATTTTCAAATCATCTACTAGGAGGCCATAAATGGCTTGTAATAAAACGAAATACGTTGGCCGCGACGTAGTGCTTGAATATGCGATTGCTTGTGGCGACGCAGTTCCGGCTTCTGCCGACTGGAAAGTTTTTGGCTCGCTGCGAACCAAAGAATTTAACCTTTCTTGGGACAACACAGACGCCACAGACTCAGACTCTGTTGGCGCGCTGCGTGAAAACTTGGCAACATTCCAAACCTTGACCATTTCAGGTGACGGCGTGTGTAAGGCGTCGGGGGCAAATTCGGCTAACCTAATTGAGATCACTAAACACGTTGCAAAGCCAGACGCAACAGGCGGTCAACCGGTTGCTTGGATGCGCATGACATTCCCTGATCTAACGTTCACCTGTTTCATGCTGTTTTCAACGATGAACCGATCGGCGCCATACGACGACGTAGTTACATTCAGCTTGGAAGCGGCTGCAACTGCTTCTGACTTCGGCTTGATGGTTGAAGATACGCCAGACGTAGACGCGTCAGATCCGGTTTCAGTTGCTGCTTACCCAGAAACACTATCTCTGGCTGTTGGTGAGACGGCGGGTCTTGCTGCGGTGGTTTCCCCTACCAGTGCGCCACAAAGTGTGATTTACGAAACTGATGACCCTCTGATCGCCACCGTAACTCAAAACGGCGTAGTTACTGCAATCGGTTCTGGATCGGCGACCATCACTGTCAAGTCGCCAGTCGATACGCTAATCACTGACACGGTGGCAGTTACCGTCGCCTAATCTCAACTGAAGCCCCGAAAGGGGCTTTAATCAACCAAAGCAGACAGGAAGGTATTAAGTGATACTGACACAGATCGGCGAAATTGGTGTTCATTACAAAGGTCAAACGTTCATTCTAAGACCGTCACTATATGCAATGTCTCAGATTGGTTCGCCGAGAGAGATTATCGATTCGTACGCATTGGTGATGTCAGAATTTTCAGACAAAAAAATGCGATGGAAGCAATTCAGAGAGGCGCTTGCCGTCGTTAACTGTTGCACTGATGATGACTTGTCAGATGTTTTTGGATACCTGAATGAAAAGCGTAAATACGTCAAAAAATCCGCCGCGATGAGCGATATTCTGGCGATTGCTCGCTCTCTTTTGGCACACGGGATTACAGGCGCACAGGAGCCGATAAGGCGGGAAGAGGAAGATCAAAGTACATACACCAGTGAGTTTAAGTCTGATGTTCACGTTAACCTGGCGATGGCGCACCTCGGCGTCTCAGAAAGAGAGGCGTGGAATATGACAATGACCAGTCTGATTGGCGCGATGCGTGCCAAGTTTCCTGAGCCGGAAAGCAACAAGCCGGGAGCGAAAGCTCCGACCAAAGAACAACACGACGCAACGATGGATTGGTTTGAGAAAATCCAACGTAAGCGCGGTCATAAATCAAATTAATTACTCTTCTCTCTGTTAATTCTTGATGTTAGCCTTTATGCATATAAATTTGAGCATGGGAAAATAAATGAAAACGATATCAAAATTTGCGGTGCTTGTTGCTGCATTGGCTAGCCTCTCTGTAAATGCTGAAGAATTCAAGCAAACTGTATCTGCCGGCTATGCGCATTCAAGCGTTGAATGCCTTGGGTATGAGCTTGATGATGATACTGGCGGCTTCAACGTAAAATATCGCATGGAGTTTAATGAAGAGTACGGTTTCATTATTTCGCACACAAAAACCGATTACAACAAGAGCGGAACCTATAGCGGCGTCAACATTGGCGCGTCGCTTGACTATATGTCATTTATGGTCGGCCCAACGTTCAGAGCTAACAAGTACTTTAGCGTTTATCTGATGGCTGGTGGAGCAAAGGGAGAAGCAGAAGCATCAGTGTCATATCTTGGCTCAGCCAAAGATTCTGATACGTCATTTTCTTATGGTGGCGGGCTACAGATCAATGTGAACGAATATTTTGCCATCGATGGTTCGTATGAGTATTCAGAATTCAACGATGTAAAAGTCGGAACGTGGGTTGTAGGAATGGGATTCTCGTTCTAACTAGAACTAACGATTAACAAACCCTGCTTCGGCGGGGTTTTTTTATTGCCCGGAGGGGTCATGGCAATTGATGCAGGTACGGTCTACTACACAGTTGACGCAAAAACACAAAAGGCGATCGACTCTGCGACTGAGATGAAAGACTCACTTGAACAAATGCAAACATCTATGGCTAAGACTGATCTTCAGGCAAGGCAATATACAAAGTCCTTGATTGAAGCGGGCAATAGCGTATCAAAGGCTGGCGTTGTCATCGATCAATTTGGCAATGTGAATGCGGAAGCGACCGCAAAAATGCAAAAGCTGATGGCCATGACCGACTCGCTAAATCAGCGACACATTCAGCTTTCAAAAACAGCTACAGGCGTAAGAGCTGGCCTTGCAGGCATGGGGCGCGGAGCTGGTCAGGCTGGTATCCAATTCCAGCAACTAATCGGGCAGATTCAAGGCGGGCAAGACGTCATGCTTGCGCTTTCACAACAATCTGCCGACTTAGGCTTCGTCCTTGGCGCGCCGCTATTAGGTGCCGTGGTTGGTATTGGCGCTTCTTTGGCTGGGATGCTGCTGCCAAACCTATTTGAAAGCAAAGATGCGATGAAGCTGCTTGAGGATGCCACGGAAGGTGTGCGTGCAGCTATGACGCTATCTGCAACCGGAGTTGACGGCTACTCTCAGAGCATTCAAATACTGGCCAATGCATCTGAAAAACTGGCAAGGATTCAGCTTGCCAACCTAATCGCAGAGCAAGAGCGAGCAATCAGCATCTCAGGTAAAGGCATTACTGATGCGATCAATGACGCATTTGGTGTCGGCGCCAATGTGTATGGGTCTGACATTAAGAACACATTCGGCCAGTATTCTGACGGCTTCGCAAAGCTCGCATACAATGTCAAAAAGTCTGCCATGGACATGGTAAATGCTAACTTCTCGCCAGAAAGCGTTGACGCTTACTCTAAATCACTTAATGAAGCGCAAGCTGCTGGGCTGAGCAATTCAGAAGCAGGGCAAGCGTTAATTTCAACAACAAACAAATATGTCACTGCCGTGCAAGAAGGGAAAATGCGCATCGAGGACATGACAAAACAGCTTGAGTCAAACGCCCTTGAGCTTGATAGCAATGTAAAGTCTATCGACAAATGGACTGAGGCATCTCAACGCCTCGCCGTGCAGTCAGAATCACTCCGCTCTAAGCAACTAGAACTTGAAAAAGCCATTGCGATCAAAAAAGCAACAGAAGAAGGAGCGACTCCAGAAACGATCAAGTCTATGGAGACCTCTTACAACAAGATGATTGCCAATGCCAAAGAGGCCGAATCTGAAAAGGCATTAGCCAAGTCAAAAAGAGACAGAGCCGCAGCAGAAAGGGATTCCAAAAAAGCGTCAAAGGATTTCATCAAGAATTTTGGTGATGAAGATTTCTCAACAAATGCGGATACCGAAGCAACTGGGTTTAGCCGAACCATAACGAGCACATACGACGAAGAAACCGCGCTTGAGAGGCTTGACCGAGAGCGCAACCTGATTCAGATGTACCAAGAGCTTGAGATCGGCGACGCACAAGCACACGCCGATGCAATCAAAGCTATCGATCAGGAAATTGCTGACGAGAAGAAAAAGGCGCTAGATGACCAAGTCAAAGAGCAGCGTAACGCGACAAACGCCCAGTTAAATATTTACAGCCAGTTGTTTAGCGGCATGCAGTCACTTACGTCAAACATGCTTGCCTCAATGGACGAACAGTCAAGCGGTTACAAAGCCATGTTTGCTGTAAATAAGGCGTTCGCAGTTGCTCAGGCAATTGTGTCAGCTGAATTAGCGGCAGCTCAGGTTTTGGCTCACGACGCCGGGATTATGGGGATGAGTGCTGCGGCAACATCAAATGCAATCAGGGCTATGGGTTACGCCTCAGCTGGTGTTATCGCAGGTACGGCGATTGCTGGTGGGCGCTTGTATGGCGGCGCAGTTCAAGCCAACGACATGTACCGAATTAACGAGAACGGGGCGCCGGAAGTGTTCAACGCGGCGAATGGCCAGCAGTATATGTTGCCGAACACGCGTGGCGAAGTCGTGAGCAATAAGGATGCCTCTGGAAGTGGCGGCACCGTCATTCAGGTCAACATTTCAAGCGACGGGTCAGTTTCCACGGACGGCGGTTCGATGATGGCACAATTCGGCAAAGAGATCGGCCAGTTCGTCGATGCCAAGTTCAAGCAACTGCAATCACAGTCAATGCGCCAAGGTGGCGCTCTTTGGCAGTACAAACAGAACGGATGATTCGACTATGCCACAAATATTTGAATGGGCCCCGCTGATTGAAATCTCGGGGTCTTCTTCTTTTCGCGTCTTGTCTGCGCAATTTGGTGACGGGTATTTGCAAGAAGTAGGCGATGGCATCAACACCAAGTCAGATTCATATTCTCTTCAATTCAAAGGCGACTACAGCAAGATAAAGGCGATCATGGACTTTATCGACCAGCATGGCGGATTTATTCCGTTCCACTGGACGCCGAAAGACTATGACGGAGAGATGCTTCTCTGGACATGCCCCGGTTACAGTAAAAGCAACATTTCACACAACGGTCGCTCAACGGGGATTTGGTCGCTGGATTGCACATTCAATCAGAGGTTTGAGCCATGATTCTAGAAGACGTTCAAAAACTTGTGCCGGGAAATCTCATTACGCTTTATGAATTGGATATGACCGAACTTGGTGGCGATATCCAGCGTTTTCACAATTATGACCATTCGATCATCTATTGGCAGGGTAGCGCCTATTACCCATGGGCTATTGAATCGTCAGGATTTGAGCGCACCGGTGATACTCAGCAACCAAACCCCTCTTTATCCGTTGGCAACATTGGCGAGGATGGAGTCGGTAACAAGGTGACAGGCGTTGTCACAGCGCTGTGCTTGGCATTTGATGATCTGGTTGGTGCGAAACTTATTCGTCACCGGACGTTTGCGAAATACCTCGATGCTGAGAACTTTGGCGGCGTGAATCCAACCGCTGACCCTGATGAGCATTTCCCAGTTGAGACGTGGATAGTTAGCCAGAAAGAGCGAGAGACGCCAGAAGCTGTATCGTTTGTTCTTGCCTCCCCGATGTCGCTCGATGGTGTTCAATTGCCTCGCAGGCAGGTGATTGCCAACGTATGCGGCTGGCTTGTGATGGACTCGGCTGGTTACGGCGGATACCGCGGCGCCGGGTGCGGATATACCGGCACGAACTACTTTGACAAAGACGGCAACCCAGTCGCCGATCCATCGCTTGATAAGTGCGGCGGTCGCGTTTCGGATTGCAAGAAGCGCTTTGGTGAAAACTCACCTCTTTCTTACGGGTCATTCCCATCTGCTGACAGGTTAAGCTAATGCGAAAGCACATCAAGAACGCTATCGAGAAGCATGCTATTGCCGATTATCCCCGTGAATGTTGCGGGGTAATTGTTGCGATCGGCGGAAAGCAAAAATACATACCGTGCCGAAACGTTGCTGAAAACAATCTTGATTTCAGACTCTCGGCAGAAGACTACGCCAACGCGTCAGATTTAGGCCAGATTTTATCCATCGTTCATTCGCATATTGATCGCGATGCGCATCCATCTGAGGCAGACAAGGTCAGTTGTGAGCAAACGCAACTACCATGGCATATCGTGTCGGTTAGCCGGGATGCTGCCGAAGAACGCCCAAGCGTAACTCAATGGCATTCATTTGAGCCATCTGGCTATGAAGCGCCGCTCGTTGGTCGCGAGTTTTTCCATGGTTCGCTGGATTGCTACGGCCTAATCCGTGATTTTTACAAGCGCGAGATGGGTATCGACATTCCTGATTTTGAGCGTGATGACTTCTGGTGGCAGAAAGAGCCATCACCAGAGCTTTATCTTGAAAACTTTGGGAAGGCTGGCTTTTACCAAGTTACTGGCCAGCCTAAATTTGGCGACGTAATACTGATGCAGTATCGCAGCGAAAAGACAAATCATGGCGGCGTGTATATCGGCGATTGCACATTGAATACGCAATCTGACCTTCATCAAGTACCAAACGCTATGCTTCACCATCCGATGCCTAGATTATCAGAAAGGGTGGTTTATTCTGGCTATTGGCAGGACGTCACAAGAATGATAGTGAGGTACAAAGATGCAAAATGAAACACCTAGAACAGTGCGCCTTTATGGAAAACTCGGTGCGAAGTTTGGACGTGTTCACCGGTTTGTGTGCAACTCTCCTGCTGAAGCTGTAGCCGCTTTATCTTCAATGATCCCCGGATTCAAGCAAGAGATGATGGAGAGTCGAGATCATGGCGTTGATTACGCCGTATTCATTGGGAAAGAAAATATCACCGAAGACTGCTTGGATGCGCCTGCCGGTGGTCAAGATATTAGGATTGCCCCGATTATTTCCGGCTCAGGCCGCGGCATTCAAGTCATCGCCGGTGTTGCGCTTATGGTTGCATCAATTTGGTATCCGCCACTATTTGCGCCGGGCTTGGCTCTTGCGGTCGGCGGTGCAGTGCAGTACATGGTCAAAGTGCCTGACGGAAACACAGGCACAGAATCAGCAGACAACGGCGCTTCATACAACTTCAACGGCCCAGTCAACGTCACAGCGCAAGGTAACCCCATCCCGGTGCTATATGGCGAGCTAATTACTGGATCGGTAACTGTTTCTGGCGACATGTATTCAGAGAGTCAGCAATGATAAAAACAGAACCAAGAAAAGGCGGCTTTAAGGTATTCGGATCTGGCGGTGGCGGTAAGTCTGGCGGAAGCTCCCGCACGCCAGTTGAAACGCCAGACAGCCTGCACAATATTTCTTACGCGGCTATTCTCGATGTTATTTCCAATGGTGAAGTTTACGGCCCTGCACATCCAAGTCAGCCACTTCGTGATATCTATCTCGATGGAACACCAATCCAAAACGAAGATGGGTCACTGAACTTTCAGAGCGTTGAGTCAGATTACCGAGTAGGCACAATTGACCAAGAGCACATCGCAGGATTTCCCGCATCTGTCAGCGTGACATCTGTTGGAACAGAGATCACCACGTCAACGCCGTGGACGCAGCAGATCAACGGCTCTGAGCTTTCTGCAGTTCGAGTCAGTATCAACGTGCCTCAGTTGCTGAAAACGTATGACTCTGGCGACAACGCTGGCGACCGCGTTGGATACAAGGTTGAATACGCCATCGACATTTCAAGCGGTGGCGGTGCGTTTGAAAACGTGATTACTACCAGCTTTAACGGTAAGACGGTGAACGGGTACACGCGAACTCACCGCATTGAACTCCCTTCTGGAAATTCATACTGGACGGTTAGAGTACGAAGAATCACGGCAGAATCAACCAGCACCACAATACAGGACGCCATCTACCTTGATTCGTATGCAGAAGTCATCGACGGAAAGTTTCGACACCCGATGACAGCGCTGATCGGTGTAAAGATTGATGCGGAGCAATTTCAAAGCATTCCGACCAGGGCGTATCACTGGAAGGGCCGTATTATTCGCGTGCCTTCAAATTACGACCCTGAGACGCGCACCTATTCCGGTGTGTGGGATGGCACATTCAAAAGTGCGTACAGCAATAACCCAGCTTGGGTTTTTTACGACATGCTTACCAATAATCTTTACGGATTGGGCGAGTATATTTCCATAACAGTTCCAAACCGCTATGCTCTATATCAAATTGGAGCCTATTGCGATCAGATGGTCGATGATGGACAGGGCGGTTTAGAGCCAAGATTTGTCTGCAACTGCTACATTCAGTCGGCGCAAGATGCGCTTCGCGTGCTGAACGACTTGTCCAGTATATTCCGCGGCATGGCTTACTGGTCTGATGGTCAAGTAGTCCCAGTGGCTGATATGCCGAGCGATCCGGTTTACAACTACACAAACGCCAACGTCATTGACGGCAAATTCGAATATGCCGGTTCGGATTTAAAGACGCGAAAAACGGTTGCGCTTGTATCGTGGAATGACCCATCGAACTTCTACAAGTCAAAAGTTGAAGTTGTTGAAGATTCAGACGGGATCGCCAGGTATGGAATCCGTAAAACGGAAGTCATCGCTTTTGGTTGCACGTCACGCGGCCAAGCGCAGCGCATAGGGCTTTATCTTCTCTATACATCGAGAATGGAAACTGGCACCGTAGCATTTAGTGTCGGTCTGGATGGGATTATCCCACAGCCGGGCTCTATCATTAAAATTGCCGACAGAAACCGCGCTGGCAGGCAGATCGGAGGGCGAATTAGCCAATCCGGTGCAAACTTCATCGTCACCGATCGGGAGCATCCTGCCAAGATTGGCGACACGATTAACGTCAACCTTCCTTCCGGCGCCAATGAGTCAAAGCTTGTTTCTGGCATTGATGGGAGAAAAATAACCGTTGATTCGGATTTCTCTTCTGAACCGTCAAAACAGTCGGTTTGGTCGATAGACGCCGATGACTTGGTGACGCAACAAGCTCGCGTTATTTCCGTGTCTGAATCTGGTGGCATTCAATATGACGTTAACTGCGTATTCCATCACCCCGGAAAGTTTGCGGCGATTGATAATGGCGTGAGGATCGACCCGCTGCCGGTATCCGTCGTACCGCCAAGAACGCAAAATGCGCCAACCAACATCCAGATCGCACAATTCAACACATTCAAGCAAGGCACCACGCGCCAGAATGCAGAGATTACTTGGGATGCTCCTGAGTATGCAGTTCAGTATGACGTGCAATGGAAGCGTGACAACGGTGATTGGGTGTCAGTTACTCGCACTGGTACGCGCACAATTCAATTGAGCGACATCTTTGCCGGTGAGTACATTGTAAGGGTTCGCGCGATTAACTCTCTCGATGTGCCATCGTTGTGGGCATACTCATCAGCAACTCAGCTTGATGGTATTGTCGGCGCGCCGCCGGCGGTAACAACGCTGTCCGCTACTGGCCAAGTCATGGCAATTACGCTGGAATGGTCTTATCCAGACACGGCAAACATTATCAGCCAAATTGAGATTCGCGCTAGTCTGAACAATGATTTTTCGGCCAGCTATCCTCTGACATTCGCAGCTTACCCGGCAACAACATTTACCGTGAATGGCCTAGGGTATGGAACTGAAATGTGGTTTTGGGCGCGGTTGATTGATAAGAACGGGCTCGCTGGCGAGTGGATGCCACTATCTACCGGTGCGGGAACCTACGGCAAGTCATCAGAAAGCGCATCTGATATCCTTGATTACTTACAAGGGCAGATTAGTGAAAGCGAGTTAGCTCAAAGCTTGACTGATACTATTGATGGAATTGAAATTGACGTTTCAGATCTGTTCGATTCGGTTGCTGCCATAAACTTAGATATCGATGGGGTAAATACTCAAATATCCACAGAAATCCAAGAGAGAACTAGCGCTGACTCAGCCTTAGCAAGTCAAATTGACACGGTAGCCTCTGTAGCTGACGGAAATACTGCCGCTATCCAGACCGAAGCCACAGCGCGAGCCGATGGTGACAGCGCTCTGTCTCAGGAGATCACAACGCTTGCGTCTACTGTTGACGGAAATACTGCCGCGATTCAAACGGAAGCCACAGCGCGAGCCGATGGTGACAGCGCTCTGTCTCAGGAGATCACAACGCTGCAATCTGTAGTTGATGACAATGAAGCGCTAATCCAACAAACGTCACAAGCATTTGCTGATATCGACGGCGCTCTAAACGCAAACTGGCAGGTAAAAACAGAGGTAAGAGCTGATGGGAAAGTAGTTCAGGCTGGTATTGGTCTTGGTGCGTCAATTGGCGCCGATGGGCAAACGCGTTCTGAATTTCTTGTTATGGCCGACACGGTTGGTTTTCTCAATACCATTGATGGCGAAATCCATGCGCCGTTTATTTTCGATACAGTCAATGATACTGCGATTTTGAACGCCGCGATCATTGGTGATGCAACAATTAATTTCGCCAAAATCACTGACACTCTGCAATCTGACGACTGGGATTGGAACGGCGGGGACTTTATTGGGTGGAGGATTGAAAAATCTGGCGACGTCTATTTTGACTCGGGAGTATTTAAAGGGCAAGTTTATGTAGATAACCTAATCGGTGACGTCGTAAAAACTTACGCGTACGAAACAACTCAAACTTCGGCTGCCACGATTACTGCTTACTCAATAGCAATACCTGCAGCAACATATGATAGAACCGTTGTTTGGGGTGAGGTTTTGGCTGGAACTACTGGGTATGCCGACTTCATTCTAAATGGCTCTGTGATTAAAACGATAGCGTTCGGCGGCCTAATTGGGTCATTTTCAACACCCAAGTGGGCTGTAGTTCTTTCGGCAAATACAACGAATACCATAGAGTTAAGGCTTAGAGCAGATCCGTCAGTAGGAACGATGAATATGACTGATTATGCGGGAGTGGTTGTCACTTATAAGGAGTAGCATGAAAACACCACAACAAGAAATCACTGAAATGCTTCTGTCTAATGCTGGCAATCGACTCACCAACGAGCTGATTGCTGGAATGCAAGCAAGAATATTCAAAGTGCTTGACGCCAACAAAATTAAACCGTCGGATCATCCAGACAATAATCAGGAGAGTGAAGAATGTCTTCAATCAGAGTAGTTGGAACATTGGAAGACCCAACCGAAGGCGTTGGGGCCAACGCTGAAATTCGAATTGTTTCAAGAATTCCTTTTGGCAGCACAACAAAGGGTTTCAACAAATCAGAGGTTACAGACGCCAGCGGGAGCTATGACTTCCAGCTTGTCTATGGCCAGCATTTGATTGCCATAAAATACGAGAACACCAGCACGTATGTTACGCAAGGTACGGTATCAGTCGGTGACGGATCTCCAGTTGAGATTGACCTGATTTCCTTGCTCCTTCTTTCGTCTACAGAGCCAACGCCGGATCTTGTTAACCAACTGCAAGAAATCGCAGCAGAGGCTGCATCATCAGCCGGTGAAGCTGAGCAATATAAAAATGACGCCCAGACATCAGCCAGCGAAGCAGCCGCATCAGCGATTACCGCAGCCTCAAACGCTGCGTATATTCAAGCTTTAGAGAATATTTCTGGGTCAAAGTGGACAATCATCATTGATAATTTTGGTAATTCACAAATTGTTCGCAGGATTCCAATCCACACGTTTGAAGATCTGAACATTACAGATTGCCCGTTCACAGGGCCGCTTGATTGCTTCATTCGACAAGACCTGACGTTAAGGCCATATGTTGATGTTCCTGTTTATGAGGCAAGCAATAGCGGGGGTAAAGCAGTATCACAGGCTGGGAAAACTCCGTGGACTAGTATCAATGCGGACAATGCAAGGGCCAGAAGCGAAGAGCTAAACTCAAATTCAGTCATGATCAGCCAAGAAATTTGGGCAATGCTGTGCTGGAATATGATCGCTGGTGGATTCCAACCAAGAGGAAATACTGAATATGGCCGATCTCACTCGAATCCTGACGAATTTGGAAGAAGAGCGGATGGAAGAGTGCCAAATGACAGAAACGGGTCAGCATATACGTTGACAGGAAGTGGCCCTATGGAATGGAGCCATGATGGCACGCCATTTGGCGTAATGGACTTAGTGGGGAACGTATGGGAATGGGTTGATGGCATAAAGATGGTTGACGGCCAATTCATCGTTGCTGAGTATACAGGACAACCAGAGGCAGAGTGGTCTGCAACAGGTGTGTACATTAGTGAAGCGGGGCAATTTACCAACGTTGCGCCATCGACGTTAATCCCAGGAAACCAGATCTGGGGCAGTATGACGAAAGAATCTGGCTATGCTGGCAACGAGCGCTTGCAAAAATTGATGATTGAGCCGATTGCTTGTACTAGCGTGCTAGGCGGTCGTTTTTACTGGAATCTTGATGGCGAGCGCCTCATGATCCGTGGTGGCTACTGGGACGGTGCGCCCGATGCTGGACCAGCGGCGCTGAACTGCAACACTCTTCGTTCGCACACGAGCAGCGGCCGCGGGTTTCGCTCCGCCTTCGTGTCTTGAGTCTTGAGTCTTGATATTTAGTGTTTTGTGTTCTGCGCTATAGCGCAGGTTAATCAGTCGAGTTTTTTATGAATGAATTTAATTACTACTTTAACGGCGTTCGACACACTAGTGTTGATGTTGATTTTTTGAATAAACTAACCAAAAACTGTGAAGATCCGAAAGGCGTCATCGACGGAATATTAGAAAGCAAAGCGCGATTTGATGAGAGTATTGGTGATAACTGATTTCCATTGGTTGCATCAATTTCATCAAATTTAATATTCCCAAAAACTAAAATTAAGCCACCGAAATCATTAGCATTAGACGTCGGTGGCTTAATGTTTAATTTCTACATAAAATCAATACTAACTATTTGTTTTAAATGATAATTCATGAGTTTTTAGTCATCTTCTGGCTCAAAAGCTGGTGTACATCGGCATTGCGCTGACCATTTTGGTGATTGTTGTTCTAGCATACGTTTACAGCCGCAGCCTGATTGTACCTTTGAGCTATGCCGTTGAGGTGGCCAAGCGAATCGCTTCGGGAGATCTGACGCAGCAACTGTCTGATCCACACCGCGATGAAGCCGCGGATATGCTGCGCGCATTGGCCGACATGCAACAACAGCTTGCTAAAGCGATGTCGATGATCGGCGATTCTTCCACTCAGCTTGCCGCGACATCAGAAGAGTTGAGTGTGGTGACGCATCAATCCTCCGTGATTGTGACCCAGCAAAGCGATCAATTGAGCCTGGCGGCAACGGCCGTCAGCGAATTGACTTCGGCGATTGAAGAAGTCGCTCGGACCGCCAGCGCGACCAGTGCGAACGCGGAAGTAATGGACGATAAAACGCAGATCGGCAAATCGAAAATCGTAGAAACGATCAGCGCGCTAGAACTGCTGAAAATGGACATGCAAGATGCGGAAAACAGCGTGTTGGCGCTCTCCGATAACGTAGCCAATATCAGCACCGTGCTGGACGTGATTCGTGCCATTGCTGAACAAACCAACTTGTTGGCACTGAACGCAGCGATTGAAGCGGCGCGCGCCGGAGAAAATGGTCGTGGCTTTGCTGTGGTGGCAGACGAAGTGCGTGCGCTGGCTCACCGGACGCAACAATCCACAGCGGATATTGAAACCATGATTACCGCCGTGAGCTCGGAAACTCGCCAGACTGTGAGCAAAATGGGACACAGCAATGAGCTGGCTAACTCAACCTTAACGGTGGCGAACGATGCCAGTGTGGCATTCGAAGAAATTTCGGTGTTGGTGAGTGAAATCAACGGCCAGAATGCGACCGTCGCCAGTGCTGCTGAAGAGCAAGCTGTCGTGGCACGGGAAGTGGATGAAAACTTGGTGCAGATTAAAGATCTGTCGGTGCAGACCTCGGCGGGGGCGGATCAAACTAAAGCTTCCAGTGAAGAGCTAGCCACTCTGGCTGAGCACCTGAACGAGTTGGTGAGCCGCTTTAAAATTGCTTAATCTGTACGCCTTGTCTCTCTGACATTCTCTCTAAAAGCGGTGGCCTCGCTGTGCTTTTTGGGGAGAATAGATGAGTCAAAAAAGCCGCTGATTGTTCAGCGGCTTCGTGTTGACGGTAGGCGAGAGGTCAGGCGATGTCTGCTTCTCGCAGCGCTTTAATGTCTTTTGAGGGTGGCGCACCAAACAGGCGACTGTATTCTCGGCTGAATTGGGAAGGGCTTTCATAGCCGACGCGGAATGTGGTCTCCATCGCATCGAGATTTTCAGTCAACATCAAACGACGGGCTTCACTCAACCGTAGTTTCTTTTGAAATTGCAGCGGTGTCATCGATGTCATGGTACGAAAGTGGGTGTAAAACGCTGACTTGCTCATTCCGGTGTAAGAGGCCAGCTCACTGACGCTGAGCGGTTTGACGAAGTTGTGTTTCAACCAGTCAATCGCTTTAGAAATTTGATGGCTGTGGCTGCCCGCGGTCACGATCTGGTTGAGACGTGCGCCTTGTTCGGAGGTGAGCAGGCGATAAAAAATCTCTCGCTTAATCACTGGCGCGAGAATCTTGATGCTCGCCGGGTCGTCTTGCAGTGCCATCAGGCGTACAAACGCATCCAATAAGGGTTCTGACAATTCCCCCACCGCAATGCCTTTTTGTGCCGCTTTACTGTGCGGAAAGGCGAGTTCGCTTTCGACGATCAATTGCGAGATCTCATGCAAGTCGATTTCCATCACTAACCCAAGGTACGGCGTCTCTTCTGTGGCTTCAATGATATTGGCGATGATGGGGAGATCAACGGATGAGATCAAAAAATGATTGGCATCGTAAACAAAGTTTTCTTCGCCGAGTAGGACTCGTTTTTTCCCTTGAGCAATCAAGCAGATACTTGATTTGTGCGTGTAGCTGGTTGGCGGTGTCGGGGCGTTCCAATGGCTCAGTCGTACACCGGGAATTTCCGTATCAAACTGATTGGTGTTGTGAGTCCATTTGTCGATTTAGCGAGCAAAAGTTTCGATAGTTTTTGCCATGGAATGGGGTTCTTTCATTGCGGCTCCCGAGATGACCTTGGCGGTCTTTGGCGCGAATTGAATGCTGTAGTTATAACATCAAATCACTTCATGTAAAGAATATCAGGCAAGCCCCTTGGCCGGTCAGAATGCCAGCGATGCCTCACCTGTCTAGCGTGTTGATTCGGTCAAGGCGTGATGCTTTCAATAATATTTAATTATTTATCAACGTATTAAGTTTATTGCTCTCTTGTGGTAGCGGTGGTTTTTCGGTCATCCATTTTCCCATGGCTTGAAGATTGATTGGAGGAATGGGCAATAAATAGCGTTGAATAGGCTAACGTGAAGTCACGAAGAAGGCGTAAATTAGCCTCACGGTTTGGCGAGACACACATCGCTTGTGTTGCTTCTCGCAAACCGATGCCGTGTTTTACCTGCCATACCGGAGATGCCGATGAACCATCCAACTGAACAAGCATTAACAAATCAAGAACGCGCCATACTGCCGATCGCGGCGTTTACCGCCAGCGGGCAGATCGAGTGCCTCAAAAACAGTCTTGAACACGGGTTGGATGCGGGGCTGACGGTCAATGCGATCAAAGCCGTTTTAGTTCAGCTTTATGCATACGCAGGATTTCCACGCAGCCTGAACGGATTAGGGGCGTTCATGGCGGTGCTGGAATCACGCAAACAACGCAGCATTGTGGATGAAAACGGCGAAGACGGCTTGGCGATGGTTCCAGGCGACAGCTTGGCCGTGGGCACGCGTCATCAAACGCAACTGGTGGGTCAAGCGGTCACGGGCGCCTTGTTTGAGTTTGCACCGGCAATTGATGCGTATTTGAAAGCTCACTTGTTTGGCGACATCTTTCAAAGCGATGTATTGAGTTGGAAAGCGCGCGAATTGGCGACCATTGCTGCGTTGGCGAATATGAGTGGCGTGAATGCCCAGCTTCAAGCGCACTATGGCATTGCGATGAACAATGGTGTGACAACGAAGCAACTTGACGAATTTATCGATGTGATTCGCGATACATGCGGAGAACGGGTTGCTGCAAATGCTGCCGACGTGCTCAACGCGGCACGACATTAAACCCGGTATCCCACGCAGATGCGATGAACACAACAAAGAATGATTGGAGTTTACGATGAGTCATGAAGCAAAAACATTGATCCCAGAAGCACTGAAAGCCGGCAATTTTAACGGCAAAGGCATTTTTGATTTTGGTGAAGAGAACGTGGCGTATGCCGACTACTTTACGGGCACCAGCTACCTTGCTTTGCTGAATATCCCGGGGGTGGTTGTGGCCAATGTGACCTTTGAACCGGGTTGCCGTAACTTTTGGCATATTCATCACAAAGGCGGCCAAATCTTGCTGGCGACCGGTGGTCGCGGTTGGTATCAAGAAGCCGGTCAACCAGCACAAGAACTGAACCCTGGCGATGTGGTTCACATTGCACCGGGTACGAAACACTGGCACGGCGCGGCCAAAGACAGCTGGTTTGCTCATGTTGCGGTAGAAATCCCAGCGGAAGGTGCCAGCAACGAATGGTGCGCTCCCGTTTCTGATGAAGAATACAACGCACTGTAAGCGTTAAATTCACATCCCAGCGCCAGCATCCGCCTGGCGCTTTTCTTTCCGAACTCTCGCTAAGCTCAGGTTAATTATGAAAAACGTCATTCAGACTCAAGAGAAAATCTCCGACCGTTTCTACGAAGGCGAACGCCCTTTGTATGCAGCGAGCAACACCTTTTTGCACAAGGTGCGTTTCTATCCGGGCGAATCGGCGATGAAGCACACCCACCACATGACAGCGATGCAGTGCGAATTTATGGGCAAATACCCATTCTGGCACAGCAACCACGTTTTGTTGGAACAAAGTCTGTTCACCGTCTACGCGCGTGCCGCGATTTGGTATACCGACCATCTGACTATGAAAAACTGCGTGGTGGAAGCGCCTAAAATGTTCCGTCGCGTTTCCCATTTACATATCGAAAACTCGCGCTTCCCCAATGCCGGTGAAACGTTGTGGATGTGCAATGATGTGACACTCAACAATGTTGAAATGCGTGGCGCCGATTACGTGTTCATGAACTGTGAAAATGTCGAGATCGACGGTTTTAAATTGCAGGGCAACTACTCATTCCAAGATGCCAAAAACGTCACGATTCGTAACGCATATCTGGATTCAAAAGATGCATTCTGGGGTTCTGAAAACATCACGGTGTACGACAGTGTGCTTGATGGTGAGTACTTGGGCTGGCATTCGAAAAATCTGCGCTTGGTGAATTGCACCATTCGCGGTGAACAACCTTTATGTTATGCGCAGGATTTGGTGATGGAAAACTGCGTGATGGAAGAGACTGATCTCTGTTTTGAGTATGCCACGCTGCACGCGGAGATCGTTTCTGACATGATGAGCGTGAAGAACCCTTTGTCGGGTTACATCAAAGCACGTTCGATCGGCGAAATCATCATTGATGAACATAGCCGCGATCCAAAGGCGTGTATTATCGAAACGCAAACCAAGGCAGGCGCGTAATGAGCACATTCGATTTTGATACCATCATCAATCGACATCACACCGGTAGCGCTAAATGGGACAGTCCCCATGATGAATCGGTGTTACCGATGTGGGTTGCAGACATGGATTTTCGCACCGCTCCGCCCATCATTGATGCGCTGCAACGCCGAGTCGCCCATGGCATCTTTGGGTACGCGAGTGTACCAGATGCGTATTTTCAGGCGGTGATTGACTGGTTTACACGTCGTCACGGATTTGCGATGCAGCGTGAATGGATTTTATACACCTCCGGTGTTGTGCCTGCGTTATCGGCGATATTAAAAGCAGTGACACAGCCCGGCGATGGTGTGATCGTGCAAACGCCTGCGTACAACTGCTTTTTCAGTTCAGTGCGTAACATGCAGTGCCAGCTGGTGGAGAATCCGCTCATTAATCGTGATGGTTTTTATGAAATGGATTTTGATCATCTGGAGAAAGTGGCTGCGCAACCCCACGTAACGGCGATGATTTTGTGTAATCCGCACAATCCGGTTGGCCGTGCGTGGCGTGAGCAAGAGCTACGACGAGTGGGCGAGATCTGCTTTCAACATGGTGTGATGGTGATCAGTGATGAAATTCATTGCGACCTGATGTTCCCGGGGCAAACGCATCAACCGTTTGCAGCATTGGGGGAGGCATTTCTGCGTCACAGTGTCACGACTCATTCACCAAGCAAGTCATTCAATATTGCTGGGCTGCAAATCGCCAATATCATCGCAGCGGATGATCGTATCAGAGCCCGTGTGGATCGCGCGCTTAATATTCACGAAGTGTGTGATGTGAACCCGTTTGGTGTCACCGCATTGATCGCGGCCTACAACGACAGTGAAGCTTGGTTGGATGCGCTGACTGGGTATTTGCATCAGAACTACGAACTGGTACGCGATTTTATCGCCACGCATTTACCGAAGCTTCAACTGACTCAGCAACAAGCGACTTACCTAGCGTGGATTGATTGTCGCAGCCTCGCAATGAGCTCAACACAACTGACGGAAAGACTACGCCGAGAAGGTAAACTGATGCTCAATGCGGGCACGGTGTATGGCGACGCCGGTGAGGGGTATTTGCGCCTCAATATGGCCTGCCCACGTGAGCAATTGATGGATGGACTGAACCGACTGCGCGCGGTGATCAGCCAATTGAACTAGGTGACATTGAATGAGAAAACGCTCACGTTTATTGCGATTTGGGTTGTTTCTACTCAGTACATTGACAATCAAAATGGCGAGCGCGAACATTGCGCTCGGCCAAGGATAACACACCATGAAGATCCGTTTCGTGTTTGACGATCGCACCGTGACCGCAACACTCAACGATTCACCCTCGACGCAGGATTTCCTTCGTCAACTGCCGTTGACCTTTGAACTGGAAGATTACGCGCGTACGGAGAAAATTGCCGATTTGCCCCGTAAACTCACCACCCAAGGCGCGCCATCGGGCACCGCATCTAAAGCTGGTGACATTGCTTATTACGCGCCGTGGGGAAACTTAGTCATATTCTACAAAGACTTTGGTTATGCTTCCGGACTGATCAATTTAGGTCAACTGGATGGTGGCCTGGATCGCTTGACCAGTAACGGCTCAATGAGTGTCACTATCGAACGAGCCGATTAAGGGCACGATGGTATCGGCTTTCAATCGATAGGCACGAAAATCAACTTGACGCAATGACGGCAAGTTGGTTAAGGTTTCGCCATCATTTCTTTCGGAGTTTACGCCAATATGAACAACTAAACCTGTCATCCATGTTTGATTTTATTTTTTGGATACACAGGGTTAGTAGGCGTAGCTCACTTTCCGACATTGCTTGTCATTGCGCGCATCGATTGATGTGTTCAACCGCATTCCGCTACGGCTATTGCCCCTGTCACACAGGAGGCAAACGATGCCATTTTTACAAGCCACTCAAATTAGCTATCAATTCGATAACGGCGACACGCTGTTTCAATCCATCTCGTGTTCTATGACTCAACGCCGTGTGGGGTTGGTCGGGCGAAATGGCGTAGGGAAATCGTTGCTCGCTGCTTTACTATGCGGTGAACGTCAACCTTCAACGGGCCACGTCGTACGGCCCAATTCGGTCGCGTTTTATCGTCAACTGCCGTCTGAATTACGATCAGGCACTTGCACGATTGCGGAGTTTCTCGGGTTGCAAGCCGTTCTTGATGCGCTCAAACGAATTGAATCGGGTGATTGCTCTCAACATGGGTTTGATCTCGTGGGAGATGCGTGGGACCTGCCTGCGAAACTGAACCAACAACTGGTTGCCATGAACTTGCCACCCGATCCAGCCTTTTTATGCGCCAAACTCAGTGGTGGGCAACTTGCTCGGCTTCAATTGTGGCAACTGCTCACGAGCGACGCAGCGCTGCTGATCCTTGATGAGCCATCGAACCACCTCGACACTCAAGCCAAGCAGTGGCTGGTGGATACCATGCGAACATTTTCGGGCGCCATATTGCTTATTAGTCACGACCGTCAGTTGCTGCGTGATATGGACGAAATCTGGGAATTGTCTGGCCTTGGCTTGCGCGTGTTCGGCGGTCATTACGAGAAGTATGCCGAGCAAAAGCGTAGTGAGGTGCAGGCGGTTGAGCGTCAGTTGGCTTGCGTGAGCAAGCAGCAAAAACAACTCGAAGCGCAGGCACAGCGGAATCGCGAAAAGGCAGAGCAACGAGCCGCGCAAGGAAACAAATTGCGCAAAGCGGGCAGTCAGGCCACCATTTTGCTCGATGGTAAAAAAGATAAAGCAACAGCGCGAGCGGCCAATCGCCGCCAGAATGAAGAGCGACGGCAAAGCGATTTGCACGCCAAAGCGCAACGGTTACAGGCGCGAAAGGAGCAACTGAAAGGCCAAATACTCTATTTGACAGGACATTCGCCACAACCCCGCAATGTGATCACGCTTATCGGCGCCGAGTTGATGTTTGGCAACGTGCCCCCTCAAACATTTACGCTGCATGCGAACGACAAAGTTCACCTGACTGGCCGCAATGGTTGCGGCAAATCCACGTTACTCAAAACCTTATTGGGTGACCTCCCGCTGGCAAGCGGTGAGTTGCGATTAAATACCGCGTTGTATTACCTCGACCAACATTTTGGCGCAGTTCGAGACGAGTTATCGGTGTTAGACAATCTGCTGCAACAGTGCGCGGGAATGAAAGAAGGTGATGCGCGTACCGTGTTGGCCGGCATCGGCTTTCGTCATGATCGTGTCTTTTGTCAAGGCAATGTACTGAGTGGTGGCGAGAAGATGAAACTCACGATGCTCATTGCCAGCCATCAGCCCACGCAACCATTTCTGTTGTTGGATGAGCCGGATAACCATCTCGACCTTGATTCCAAACACATGCTAGCACAAGCGCTACAACACTACGCCGGCGGCTTTATTCTGATTAGCCATGACGCAACGTTTGCCCAAGAATCGGGTGTACAACGCGAGATTGTGATGACGTCATTGAGTGAAAGCAGGTCGATTTGAGCGGGTGTATTCATGCGCGATTAGTTATACGCCTCAAATATTCAACGTCGCGGCTCAAACCGCCAATGGACGTTTAGCGTATGCAATCATCTAATTTTAGGTTGCATCGCTTTTCGTTAAGTTACCGCAGGATTGAGGTCGGTATTGTGAGATACACTATGCAGGTAATTGCAACTGTATGGCTTTGGCTCCGGACAAGGTGTGGCGGTAGCGTGCCTAAAATCAAGCAGTCATACCATCAAGTATACCGTTAATCATGCCGTTAAACATTGGGCGATGTGTTGCCAATGAACAAGTTGGATAATGGACTTCTGACGCCGCTGGCCCCGCGTTCGATCACATGCGTGTAAATTTGTGTTGTTTTGACATCAGAATGGCCCAGTTGCTCTTGCACGGTTCGAATGTCGGCCCCCGCTTCGAGTAAGTGTGTGGCAAATGAGTGTCGTAAGGTATGACACGACAACGGCTTCGCAATTTCAGCAGTAAAACGAGCTTTGATTATCGTCTTTTGCAGCGTGGTTTCATGTAGATGATGGCGATACCAAGCCGGCTCGTCGCCATATCGACACAACTGTTTGGCTGGAAAGAGGAATTGCCATTCCAAGCTCTTCGACGCAGACGGATATTTCTCGGCGAGTCGGTTTGGCATTTGGACGCCATCATAATTTGGGTTCAGTTGATCTTGAGTATATAAATGCTTCACGGTCTCGATTTGGAAGCGAAGTAGGGGATGAAGCTCTTTCGCCAGTGTGACGATGCGGCTCTTTCCGCCCTTACTTTGCCAAACCCTGATGGCACCATAGTCGAAATCAATATCTTTAACTCGTAATCTGATGGTTTCCATCAAACGTAACCCGGAACCATACATCAATTGATAAGGCAGTAGTGTCTGCGCTGGAATGGCCGCGAACAGCTTTTTGATCTCCGTTGGTGTGAGAACAACTGGCAGTTTCCGCTGCTTTTTCGAATGGCGGAAGCGCAAATCGATGTCGAGCGGCTTTTTCAAAAACTCTTTATAGAGAAATACCAAAGCGTTCAACGCTAAGTTTTGGGTCGATGCCGCAACTTGTTTGCTGACCACTAGATCTGACAAGAAGGCTTCGACATCGCGGTTACCAAGTTTGTTTGGATGTTGGTTACCATGAAAACGAATGTATTGAACCACCCAGTACAAATAACTTTCAATCGTTTTACGCGCGTAGTGACGTACTTGCATGAACTCAGTCAAACTGGTCAAAAACGGTGATTTCATCTTTATCTCGAATACTGTTTTAATATACAGTTTATTGTAAGCCGACGCGGAAAGGATATTAAATAGACAAAGGCAGCATTTCGTGACTTGTGCAATCCAAAATCAAACTTCTCTCATGCTTGGTTTGTTGGGAGTTACGCATGGTTTGTGAAGTTTGGAAAGAGTAACTTATATAGACAAGTTCGGGGTGAAGCTGTCTGTATAATAATTGTTATGTAGCTTTATAAATTTTGGTGTTTATATCTAGTTGTCTTAGGCAAATGGTTCGCGGATAGTTCATCTATCGCAAAGTGTGGCGAGCATTATATTATCGAAACGTCTGTGTGCAATGTCGGTTCCGTTCGTTAGGTTTTCTCTGCTTAAAAGCGACCTTTGTCGCTGGTCGATTTGAATCCACGGTCGCTGGCCTTTTTGTCTGCCCAAGTTCGTGAACCATTTCAGGTAATTTGTCTGCGGTAAGATTTGTTGCTTGTTCGGCTTTTCTTGGGTGGAAAATTGAAGCTGGAAGGAAGGCTATATAACAAAGCGTTCAAGCGGGACTCATGCCGCGTGGCATTTTTGGTATGCGTTGAGTTTTTGTGGTGAAAGTGGTCTGCGGAAGGTTGGTTTATGCGGCATTCACCCCTTAACGCGGCGTTATGGCTCACACGATATTCAACGTTTGGCTGTCGAGAGGGAATTATGGGATTCAAATTTCGGAAACGTATAAAAATTGCACCAGGACTTCATGTTAACGTTAGTAAAAGTGGTGTTAGCACCTCAATCGGAAAGCCGGGTGCTACGGTGAATGTTGGCAAAAAGGGAGTGAAAACAACGGTAGGAATTCCCGGTTCCGGTCTTTCATATAGTCAGAATTTAACGGGTAGCAGTAATACAAAGGAAGTCTCGTCAAACACTGGTAAAGGTAGTTCCTTATTAGGTAAAACGTTACTAACTATTGTAGCTTTCTTATTAATAGCTAACTTTTTTAGTTCTCCTCCTGAAACAGTCACCTCGTTTAGTACCGTTGAAGTTAAAAGTTTACGTGTAAGAGCTGAACCAACGGCTAACTCACAGGTAATCAATCAAGTGGTTGCTGGGGACAAGGTTGAGGTTATTCAAACAAGTGGCAGTTGGGTGCTTATTAAAGGTAATGGGGCTAAAGGTTGGGTTGCTGCAGAGTACCTTTCAAGTCCAAAGCCATAACAAACGCTTTAAGACGGATTCGCAACGCTCGGCGGTTTTGGTTTGATTTAGCTTTTGTGTTTACGGTGTATTAATTGAGTGTCGTGGTAGCGTTGCTCACCACTTAAGCGGGCGTTATATAGCTTTATAAATTTTGGTGTTTATATCCAGTTGTCTTTGGCAAATGGTTCGTGGACAGTTCGTTTAGCGCAAGGTGTGGCGAGCATTATGTTATCGAAACGTCTACGTGCAATGTCGGTTCTGTTCGTTAGATTTTCTCTACACAAAAGCGATCTTTGTTGCTGGCCGATTTGAATCCACGGACGCTGGTCTTTTTGTCTGTCAAAGTTCGTGAACCATTTCAGGTAATTTGTCTGCGGTAAGATTTGTTGCTTGTTCGGCTTTTCTTAGGTGGTAAATTGAAGCTGAAAGGCAGGCTATATAACAAAGCGTTCAAGCGGGACTCATGCCGCGTGGCATTTTTGGTTTGCGGTGATTGTTGTGGTGAAAGTGGTCTGCGGGAGGTTGGTCTGTACGGCATTCGCCCCTTAACGCGGCGTTATAAACCTATGGAGGAATAGTGGGTAGCAAAATTCCAGAAGCGATTCGAGCGAATGGCACTTTGGTGTCCGCTTTAGGCTTTGAACAACAGCCTTTTGGTAAACTTTATTGCTGCATCGATGGGTGCAGCGCAGAACTTAGCTTTGTCAAAAGGCATAACAGGAAGTATGAGTCAAAAACGGTAGAAATCGCACCTTGTTTTAGACTAAAGAGATATGAGCAACATAGCTTAGGTTGCAAATTTGATTTATCTGGAAGATTAGAACTTGTTGCTAAAAGATCGGACTCTGAAGTATTCAGAGCCGTTTCAGCATCTCAATATGAGTTTCGGTTACACATACTATTGAAAGCCCTATGGGAGTTAACAGATCATCAGGTGAAACGTAAGGGAGCCAGTTGGGGATCTGCAGGTGAACAAGACAAAAAGTATTCAAACAAAGGACGCTTAACAAATTATTTGCGCACACTAAAACAGATACTAGAACTAAGAGAGTTATGTGAAGAAAAAGAAGAACTTTCTTCTTTAGTGACACTTGATTTTAAGGGGCACAAAATACCTTGGAATCAGTTCTTCTTTGATGTCAGTAATTTGTTTGAGTTTTTGAAATTCTATAAACCTGAGCAAACAACACCGCCTTTGGCGATATCAGGGCACATAAAAGAAATTAGCCCACCAACAGAAAAATTTCGATACTATCAAATCAAGTTAGAATCTCCATTCATTGAAGTGAATGAGCAAGGTGTCATAAATAAACCAACACCTGAAATTACAGTTAAAGATCCACGGCTTTTGAAGTACTTTAAAGTTGGGGCTGAGTATATATTTTTTGGTATATGGTACGTTCGAAAAAGATCCAAAAAAGGACGAGGTGAAAATTCCCATATCAAGTGGGTATTTAATAATATAGTTCTCAATATGGCTTATAAAGATCACTTCATCGAAATCGGTTTATAACAAAGCGTTAAAGAGGGACTTGGCACGCGTGGCATTTTTACTATGCGTTGGTTTTTGGTGATTAGGGTGGTATGCGGCAGCTTTGGTATTGCGTGCCTGCGCCCCTTAACGCGGCGTTAGGCCTCTATGGGATATGTATGGAAAAACAATTTACTACTCTTGGAATTTGCCAAGAAAAAGCCCGCAATAAATGTGTAACTCGATCAGAACACGAGCTTTCCGATCTAAATAGGACTTACATTGAAGTATTTCATGCTGTAAGTAATACTTTACATCCAATATGGAATAATTTCGAGCTAATGACTACTACTGATTGGGAAGGTCATGGTCATTTAATTTTAAACAACTCGGGTCTGCCAGGAGTTAGCAACAGAGAAAAATTCGAATCTATCCTATCTGTTTTTACATTGGGTTTGAGTCCAATTAAAACAATGATATTTGAAGGTTCCTATGTTCAATCATGTATATTACTTCGTTCAAGTATAGAAACGATGGTTCAGCTTAAAAAGATCTTAGAAGATAAGTATATAGATAAGCAAACACCTAGAATTTCTAATTTAGATGAAAAACTTCGAAGAATTTATAGTGATTTAACAGGGTTGGCTCACTTGTCTGATAGTGAGTTTCTATCTCATATCACGAAGGGAAGTTATGATAATGGCGAAGCATTGCTGACGCCGTTACTAAGAACTCTTACGCCCCAATTCAACAGTGGCTTGAGTCAATTTCTATTTTCGATTCATATAGTTTGTTCAATAGAAACAATTTTACTGATTGACGAGTATCTAAATGCAAATGTACCTGAGAAGGCAATTGACAGCAGTGTGTTATGTCGTCTGAAAGATCAATGTGTAACAATATGGGTGAAGCACCTCGCGGATGAGGCCTAACAAAGCATTTAAGAGTGATTCGCAACGCTTGGCAGTTTCGCTTCGCTCAAGTATAGCCAAGCGCCGCTCACACCTTAATGCGGCGTTATGTTCACCTAGTACTTTGAATATCCTCACAATTTCTAATGAAAGCATTGAGTTGCGTCCTATATAAGCTTTAGTTTCTGTATTGATATTAGTACTTTAGGCTTAGTTCTAGTGAAGTGTATAAATGTTCATGTATTGGAGGTTACAAATGGAATGGTTAGTGGGCTTAGGCGTTGTTATTTTAGTCGTGTTTATTATTTCATCAGAATTAAAGGCGCGTAAAAAGCGTGCAGCATTGATTGAAACTCTTAAAAGTGAAGGTTTCTCTGAAGATTATAAGATGGTTGGTAGACCTTATGTTGTCTTAGTTGATAAATCTAACCAAATGCTCGCATTTGTAGGTGTGGAAGTTAGTAAAAAAATTGAATTTAGTAAAGTGATCAGCTGGCAGCATACATATACAGAACAGAATAAAACAGTTAACGGGAGACACAAGCACTCACTAATCAATAACAAATTAGAGTTCACGATTAGCGACCCTGATACACCTCTAATTCAAGTGTCGGTTGGTAACTACGAATATGCTAAACAATGGTCAGCAAGATTCTCAGCTTTATTCCAATCCTAGAAAATGAACATAACAAAGCATTTAAGAGTGATTCCCAACGCTTGGCATTTTTCATTCCATCGTTGGGTTTTGTGTTTAAGGTGCTTTGGTTTAGTTTTGTGTTAGCGTTGCTCACACCTTAATGCGGCGTTATGTAGCTTTATAAATATTGGTGTTTATATCCAGTTGTCTTTGGCAAATGGTTCGCGGATAGTTCATCTATCGCTAGGTGTGGCGAGCATTATGTTATCGAAACGTCTGTGTGCAATGTCGGTTCCGTTCGTTAGGTTCTCCCTACGCAAAAGCGATCTTTGTTGCTGGTCAATTTGAATCTACGGGCGCTGGTCTTTTTGTCTACTCAATTTCGTGAACCACTTCAGGTAATTTGGCTGCGGCAAGGTTCGCTGCTTGTTCGGCTTTTCTTGGATGGTAAATTGAAGCTGAAAGGCAGGCTACATAACAAAGCGTTCAAGCGGGACTCATGCCGCGTGGCATTTTTGGTTTGCAGTGATTTTTGTGGTGAAAGCGGTTTGCGGAAGGTTGGTTTTGCGGCATTCGCCCCTTAACGCGGCGTTATATAGCTTTATGAATTTTGGTGTTTATATTCAGTCGTCTTTGGCCAACGGTGCGTAGACGGTTCGTTTGGCGCAAGGTGTGGCGAGCATTATGTTATCGAAATGTCTGCGTGCAATGTCGGTTCCGTTCGTTAGGTTCTCCCAGCACAAAAGCGATCTTTGTCGCTGGTCGATTTGAATCCAAGGGCGCTGGCCGTTTTGCCTACCCAATTTCGTGAACCATTTCAGGTAATTTGGCTGCAGCAAGATTTGCTGCTTGTTCAGCTTTTCTTGGGTGGTAAATTGAAGCTGAAAGGCAGGCTATATAACAAAGCGTTCAAGCGGGACTCATGCCGCGTGGCATTTTTGGTTTGCGGTGAGCTTTGGTTGTGAAAGCTGTCTGCGGAAAGTTGGTTTATGCGGCATTCACCCCTTAACGCGGCGTTAGCTGAAAGAAGATAGAAAATGAGAAACTTAGATATATTTAACTGCGCTGCGCTAGAAATCATGCACACTAGCTTGGAACATTTTCCGAATACTGCAAGCGTAGATCCGAATCTGATTGCAACACGAGTTAGAGATTATTTCACAGATGGCGAAGATAGTGATCTAACAGATAGGGCTTTGTTTACCACTTGCCATGCAACCATAAAGTGGTTAAACCAAGAACGATTTATAATTGTCGAACATGAGTTACTAAGTGGCGTATGCCACATAGTTCTTACACAAAAAGGCTTAAATGCACTAAATTCTGTTCCAAAGTTTGCTGACAGTGAAAGGAAGTCTTTTGGTCAATACTTTATTGAAGGCATAAAGCCTATACCATTTTCCTTAATGGGCAACTTAATGGCTGATTTCTTCAAATCTATCAGCTAACAAAGCGTTCAAGCGGGACTCATGCCGCGTGGCATTTTTGGTATGCGTTGAATTTTTGTGATGAAAGTGGTCTGCGGAAGGTTGGTTTATACGGCATTCACCCCTTAACGCGGCGTTATGAGGCATATGGATATTCAATTAATACAAATAGAAAGTGATGAGTTTGAAAGTCTATTTTCTGTTGTGAAACAGGGGATTTATTCGCATGTCGATGCCGTCTTTGGTTGGTGTGACGAGTTTCAGGCCAATCGTTTAAAAAGTGACTATGAGCCGCATTGGTTTCATTGGGTTTATCTCAATAACACACAAGTTGGAATGCTATGCTTCAAGCCTTACGACAATGCATTTCATGTACATTTACTTATTGTGTTTCCAGAATTTCAAAATCAAAAACTGGGTGAAAGGGTCATGAATATGGTTCAAGAAATAGCGCGAGAGCAAGGGCGTAGTTACGTAACCTTATCAAGCTTTACTCGAAATGAGTCAGCGGTAAGGTTTTATAAATCTCTTGGATATGAGGTGACTGAAAGCGATGAAAACTTCCTTTCTCTGTCGCTTCGAGTTGACTCATAACAAAGCGTTTAAGGCAGATTCGCAACGCGTGGCATTCTCAGTTTAAACTGGCTTTTGTGTTTAAAGTGCAGTGGTTTGGGTCAGGTGGTAGCGTTGCTCACTACTTAACGCGGCGTTATGTGCTTTGGTGGAAATGAATATGGAAATCACAATCAGGCGTATTGAAACAGAAAGCATTGAGGACAAAAGTATATTCGAGACTCTGTTCAAAGAGTATCTGTCTGGATTCTCAGTTGAACTAGATCTCTCAGTAATTGCTCAGCTATTTGCGTTGCCTTATTTCCACGGATTTATCAGTTTTGTCGACAATAAGCCTGCTGGTTTTGCAGTTTGCTTTGAATCGTTCTCAACTTATCGTGCGCAAAGAGTGATGAATATCCATGATTTTATGGTGTCGGACAACTTTCGTGGTAAGGGTGTTGGCAAGGCGCAACTGAACGGTATCGAACAGTATTGTAGTGATAATGATTACCTCAAAATCACATTAGAGGTCGGTGATGATAATTTTGCAGCTAAAAAGCTCTACAGCTCATTGGACTACGAAGATTACAGAGTAGTTTTGAAAGGGCAGCAGCATTGGCAAAAGTACCTCAATTAGCACGCACATAACAAACTGTTCAAGAGGGATTCGCAACGCGTGGCATTTTTACTATGCGTTGGTTTTAGTGTTTAAGGTGGTATGCGGCGGCTTTGGTATTGCGTTGCTCACCCCTTAACAGGGCGTTATATAGCTTTATGAATTTTGGTGTTTATATCCAGTCGTCTTTGGCCAACGGCGCGTAGACGGTTCGTTTGGCGCAAGGTGTGGCGAGCATTATGTTATCGAAATGTCTGCGTGCAATGTCGGTTCTGTTCGTTAGGTTTTCCCAACACAAAAGCGGATCTTTGTTGCTGGTAGATTTGAATCCAAGGGCGCTGGCCGTTTTGCCTACCCAATTTCGTGAACCATTTCAGGTAATTTGGCTGCGGTAAGATTTGTTGCTTTTTCGGCTTTTCCTAGGTGGTAAATTGAAGCTGAAAGGCAGGCTATATAACAAAGCGTTCAAGCGGGACTCATGCCGCGTGGCATTTTTGGTTTGCGGTGAGTTTTGGTGGTGAAAGCGGTTTGCGGAAAGTTGGTTTATGCGGCATTCGCCCCTTAACGCGGCGTTATGTGCTTTGGTGGAAATGAATATGGAAATCACAATCAGGCGTATTGAAACAGAAAGCATTGAGGACAAAAGTATATTCGAGACTCTGTTCAAAGAGTATCTGTCTGGATTCTCAGTTGAACTAGATCTCTCAGTAATTGCTCAGCTATTTGCGTTGCCTTATTTCCACGGATTTATCAGTTTTGTCGACAATAAGCCTGCTGGTTTTGCAGTTTGCTTTGAATCGTTCTCAACTTATCGTGCGCAAAGAGTGATGAATATCCATGATTTTATGGTGTCGGACAACTTTCGTGGTAAGGGTGTTGGCAAGGCGCAACTGAACGGTATCGAACAGTATTGTAGTGATAATGATTACCTCAAAATCACATTAGAGGTCGGTGATGATAATTTTGCAGCTAAAAAGCTCTACAGCTCATTGGACTACGAAGATTACAGAGTAGTTTTGAAAGGGCAGCAGCATTGGCAAAAGTACCTCAATTAGCACGCACATAACAAACTGTTCAAGAGGGATTCGCAACGCGTGGCATTTTTACTATGCGTTGGTTTTAGTGTTTAAGGTGGTATGCGGCGGCTTTGGTATTGCGTTGCTCACCCCTTAACAGGGCGTTATAACTCATTGTCTATTTCGAGGAAGGTATTAAGTTGGATTGGAAAACATTCACAGTTGAAATCGTAAAGGCAGTAGCTTGGCCTTTAGTCGTAGCAGTAATCGCTTTTCAACTGAAAGATAAAATATCGGAGTTGCTACCTCGAATTAAAAAGCTAAAGCATAAAGATACGGAGTTAGAGTTCGCAGAAGGCGTAAGTAAGCTAGTCCGAGAACAAGAAGCTGAAGGCAATAATCAACCAGAGGCCCCCGTAACTAACGAAGTTCAGGAGCGGTATAATTTCTTGTTGAAATTAGCTGATATTTCTCCACGCTCGGCAGTACTAGAAGCATTTCGGGAAATAGAGCATGCATCCGCGTCTACGATATCCAAATTATCAGCAGAACAGTCCGAACACGGTGGTAAATCACCTTTAAGTATGCAAAGACAGTTGTCCGAATTAGCATTGACCAAAAATGAAGTCAAAATGTTTAATCAGCTCAGAGTGTTAAGAAACAAGGCGGCACATGATCGAGATTTTAATCTTCATGGGATGCCTATTGAGGCTTATATAGATCTTTCCTTAAGCTTGGCGAATAGAATTAGTTTGGCGGGAACTGAGTTATAACAAAGCGTTCAAGAGCGATTCCGCAACGCGTGCCAGTTTCGCTTCGCTCACAGTATGGCACGCATTACGTCACGCCTTAACGCGGCGTTAGGTTTTTAAGGAGAGTAAGTTGAGTTCATCTTTTGAGGATTTGGTTGAGCAGTATATATCCACTCTAGATACAGAGATTATCCACTCCTTTAGGAAAATTTTTTCCAGTGCTGTGGACAACGAGTTTTCGAAAATTGATCAAGCACGTGCTGTACACGACGACATGCAATTTATGTCTAAAGAACATAAGCATATGCACAGTTCATGGATTGAAGATGATGCAATTTATATGTTTAGTGTTGTCGACTTGGCTAGCGAGTTGTGCATTTTGGCTCTTTATAAGAAGCTTGAACTTAAGCACAAAGAACTGGTGAGATTTTTCAATCTTACAGATAGCGCAAGAAAAGCCTCTAATTGGGATGTACTAGTGAAATTATTGCCACAAGAGGTAAAAAATCTGCCGGAGTTCGATGCAGTAAACGAGTTGCGGTTGATAAATAATGCCATTAAACATGAAGGTGTAATTAGTCAACAGTTAGCAGAAAATTATCCAGAACATGGTCAATGTGGTGAAGAGTTAACAGACTTAACTGCTTCTTTTGAGCGGTTAGAGCCGGTAGTTTGTAGGTATGTAAATGAACTACATGCAATCTTGAAGTCCAAAACCTAACAAAGCATTTAAGAGGGACAGCCAACGCGTGGCATTTTTATTATGCGTGAGTTTTTGTGATTCCGCTGTTATGCGGTGAGTTGGTAGTAGCGTTGGCTGCCCCTTAATGCGGCGTTATGTAGCTTTATCAATCTTGGTGTTTATATCTAGTTGTCTTTGGCCAACGGCGCGTAGATGGTTAGGTTGGCGCAAAGTGTGGCGAGCATTATGTTATCGAAACGTCTGTGTGCAATGTCGGTTCCGTTCGTTAGGTCTTCCTTACACAAAAGCGATATTTGGCGCTGGTCGATTTGAATCCACAGACGCTGGTCTTTTTGTCTGTCAAAGTTCGTGAACCATTTCAGGTAATTAGGGGGCGGCAAGATTCGCTTCTTGTTCAGCTTCTCTTGGGTGGTAAATTGAATCTGAAAGGCAGGCTACATAACAAAGCGTTCAAGCGGGACTTGGCACGCGTGGCAGTTTTGGTTTGCAGTTTGTTTAGTGATTAAGGCGTAATGCGGTCACGTTTGTAGTGCGTGCCTGCGCCCCTTAACGCGGCGTTATGTGATTTTAGCAATCAATAGGAATGAGTGGGCAATA
Source organism: Vibrio sp. Vf1514 (assembly GCF_052076135.1). Classification (NCBI taxonomy): domain Bacteria; kingdom Pseudomonadati; phylum Pseudomonadota; class Gammaproteobacteria; order Vibrionales; family Vibrionaceae; genus Vibrio; species Vibrio sp. Vf1514. The sequence continues at coordinate 536,334 of NZ_CP197268.1, forward strand.
TGGATATTGAGAATATTCCTTTCGGAGTAACTGATTGGAGTAACGTAGAAGCTACGGAACATTTAGGTGAAATGGGAGTTGCCTACTGGCGTACCAAACATTTTGGTCAACTTCGTGTACGGATGGTTGATTATTCTGAAAACTATCTGGCAGATCACTGGTGTTCGAAAGGGCATATTTTGTTTTGTTTGTCAGGTGAACTAACCACTGAACTTGAAGATGGGCGTGTTTTTGTTCTAAAGCCAGGAATGAGTTATCAAGTTGCTGACAACGCTGAGGCTCATCGTTCTTCTACAAAATGTGGGGCTAGGTTGTTTGTAGTTGATTGAAACTACGCACATAACAAAGCGTTCAAGCGGGACTTGGCACGCGTGGCATTTTTGGTTTGCAGTTTGTCTAGTGATTAAGGCGTAATGCGGTTACGTTTGTAGTGCGTGCCTGCGCCCCTTAACGCGGCGTTATATAGCTTTATAAATTTTGGTGTTTATATCCAGTTGTCTCTGGCAAATGGTTCGCGGATGGTTCATTTATCGCAAGGTGTGGCGAGCATTATGTTATCGAAACGTCTGTGTGCAATGTTGCTTCCGTTCGTTAGGTTTTTCCTACTTAAAAGCGATCGTTGTCGCTGATCGATTTGAATCCACGGTCGCTGGCCGTTTTATCTGTCAAAGTTCGTGAACCATTTCAGGTAATTTGGCTGCGGTAAGATTTGTTTCTTGTTCGGCTTTTTTAGGTGGTAAATTGAAGCTGAAAGGCAGGCTATATAACAAAGCGTTCAAGCGGGACTCATGCCGCGTGGCATTTTGGGTTTGCAGTGATTTTAGTGGTGAAAGCGGTTTGCGGAAGGTTGGTTTACACGACATTCGCCCCTTAACGCGGCGTTATATAACTTTATAAATTTTGGTGTTTATATCCAGTTGTCTTAGGCAAATGGTTCGCGGATAGTTCATCTATTGCAAGGTGTGGCGAGCATTATGTTATCGAAACGTCTGCGTGCAATGTCAGTTCCGTTCGTTAGGTTTTATCTGCACAAAAGCGATCTTTGTTGCAGGCCTATTTGAATCCACGGACGCTGGTCTTTTTGTCTGTCAAAGTTCGTGAATCATTTCAGGTAATTTGGCTGCGGCAAGATTCGCTGCTTATTCAGCTTTTCTTGGGTGGCAAATTGAAGCTGAAAGACAGGCTACATAACAAAGCGTTCAAGCGGGACTCATGCCGCGTGGCATTTTTGGTATGCGTTGAGTTTTTGTGGTGAAAGCGGTTTGCGGAAGGTTAGTTTATACGGCATTCACCCCTTAACGCGGCGTTATGTGAAATTTAAGGATAGTTATGAACCAAATTGCGAAGAAATGGGCTGAAATATGGCTAAGCCACTTTCAGATAATCGACATTGATGAAAAAACAAAGCTTTACCATGGCGCACGCTCAGATAGTAAAATAGAGGGACTCAGACCAAATGCGATGTTCACAAGTGGCTTGTTTCGAGCTATAGATTACGCATTTATCCGTGATAATAAAGACTATATAAACAATACAGTTGTTTATGAAAATCGTTTATATCGTTCACTTTTTTGTGTAAGACCTAAAAAGACACTAAGAGTAGTCGAAACTGTAGATTTTAGTTTCCTGAAACTATGTGAAACTTTAAATAAATTAGATCCAAATATTCCAAGTAATGATACTTGGGTTCAAGATGAAAACGGTTTGCTTCTGTGTTTGCAAGGTATTTACGGTTCATTTGATGGAGTGATTTTTAAGTCTACGAAGAAAAGCATGTTACCTTTCGATGAATATATATTTTGGAATGCAACAGAGATGTTTGATGTCACTAGAAGGATAGACTAAATAGTCAACATGGATAATTACACATAACAAACTGTTTAAGAGTGATTCGCAACGCGTGGCATTTTCACTATGCGTTGGTTTTAGTGTTTAAGGTGGTATGCGGTGGCTTTGGTATTGCGTTGCTCACACCTTAACAGGGCGTTATGTACTTTTACGGAAAATCAGAAATTTATGGATGAAAATGCTGAAATTTGGCGTCAGTACTACGAAAAGGCACTATCTCGCCCACATTCAAAACGTACTGAATTTGCTGTCAGACTCAATGAATCAAACCTCAAAGTAGCCACTGACTGTGGTTGTGGAACCGGCAGCGATATCGAATACCTCGTTCAACAGGGTTATCAAGTTCATGGCTTCGATATTAATCCTGATTCAGTCGCTATTTGTAGAGATAGGTTCGGGTCAATGTCATTAGTGGATATTTCAGCGTCCTCGTTTGAGTCGTTCGACTATCCAAAGTCTGGTGTAGTTATCGCAAACTCAAGTTTATTCTTCGCTGACCCAAACCAATTTGCATCGACTTGGAGCAACATCAGATCTTCAATTGAAATCGGTGGGGTGTTTGCTGGTGACTTCATGGGTTTCAAAGACAGTTGGGCTAACAACTATCGTAGCCCTACAACATCGTTGTCGGAATCAGAAGTAAAGGCTCTGTTCTCGGATTTTGAAATAGTTAGGTTCTTTGAACGTGATGAAACAGCGAAAACTTCATTGGGTAGAATGAAGCATTGGCATACATATTCCGTGGTCGCAGTGAAACGTACATAACAAAGCGTTCAAGCGGGACTCATGCCGCGTGGCATTTTTGGTTTGCGGTGAGTTTTGGTGGTGAAAGTGGTCCGCGGAAACTTAGTTTGTGCGGCATTCGCCCCTTAACGCGGCGTTATGTTTAATCACTTAAAATCAATAGCTTGTGTCTTTTCTTTGCTCCCAAAGTCATTCTGTTTTGGTCTTTTAGCAAATTAGTTTCGTTTGACGCTGTTTTCCGAACATTTTCCTCAATCTTTAAGTTAGAACTTCAGTTTTTGTGTTGCCTGTTTTCAAAGTTTAATTTAGTCAACTTTATGATTTGATGCGGTTTTTTAACTTTTGGTTTTGTTTACAAATGTAAGTAGGGTTAAACTTCGGTTCAGTTAAACGTAAGGTGTTGAATCTTAAACATAACAAACAGTTCAAGAGGGATTCAGCACGCGTGGCATTTTTGGTATGCGGTGGTTTCGGTGTTGAAGGGCTATGCGGTAACATCGGTATTGCGTGCTTCACCCCTTAACTGGGCGTTAAATGCTAGGAGGAAAATTGAACATCAGTAAACTAGCAGTAAGTATCTACACGATAGCGAGCATTTTAATTTATGGTGAGATCGTCAACCCTGATTTATTTAATGCTATCGACATAAACTTGGGTATTGTAACTATCAACCAAAATGAGGGTATGGAAGTTACGGAAATTCTGCGGCACCTTGTTGGAGTTCTTTGTATTGCTTTATGCCTCATCAACTTGAAGCTATTTTTATCAAGCTTAAAGCAAGGCTTTAAGAAACATCCCCTGCTAGTTGGCGAAATTAATAGAAAGTTGCAAGCAAAAACGGGGTCAACGACAGATAGAGTTTCAGAAGCCGATATAAAAGGCTTCTTAACTCCAACGGCAAGCACTGGAGCTTGGACCTCCATTGGTGTCGGACACGGAGATATTGGTGTGAAGTTAAGTCGAGCCAATATCTTATTCTGTTTTCTTACTACGCCGATCAGTACACTTTGGCTGTTAAAAGCTGAGTTGCTATTTCCATTATTAGCGGCTTTGTGTGCGTGGTGGGTTAGCATTTAACAAACTGTTCAAGAGGGATTCGCAACGCGTGGCATTTTTACTGTGCGTTGGTTTAAGTGTTTAAGGTGGTATGCGGCGGCTTCGGTATTGCGTTGCTCACCCCTTAACAGGGCGTTATGTAGCTTTATCAATCTTGGTGTTTATATCTAGTTGTCTTTGGCCAACGGCGCGTGGACGGTTCGGTTGCGCAAGGTGTGGCAAGCATTATGTTATCGAAACGTCTGTGTGCAATGTCGGTTCCGTTCGTTAGGTTTTAGCTACACAAAAGCGATCGTTGTCGCTGGTCGATTTGAATCCACGGTCGCTGGTCTTTTTGTCTACCCAATTTCGTGAACCATTTCAGGTAATTTGGCCGCGGCAAGATTGGCAGCTTGTTCAGCTTTTCTTGGGTGGTAAATTGAATCTGAAAGGCAGGCTACATAACAAAGCGTTCAAGCGGGACTCATGCCGCATGGCATTTTTGGTATGCGGTGATTTTTGTAGTGAAAGCGGTCTGCGGAAGGTTGGTTTGTGCGGCATTCACCCCTTAACGCGGCGTTATGTAGCTTTATAAATTTTGGCGTTTATATCCAGTTGTCTTTGGCAAATGGTTTGCGGTTAGTTCGTCTAGCGCAAGGTGTGGCGAGCATTATGTTATCGAAACGTCTGCGTGCAATGTCGGTTCCGTTCGTTAGGTTTCCCCTACACAAAAGCGATCTTTGTCGCTGATTGATTTGAATCCACGGTCGCTGGTCTTTTTGTCTGTCAAAGTTCGTGAACCATTTCAGGTAATTTGGCCGCGGTAAGATTTGTCGCTTGTTCGGCTTTTCTTGGGTGGTTAGATTGAAGCTGAAAGGCAGGCTACATAACAAAGCGTTCAAGCGGGACTCATGCCGCGTGGCATTTTTGGTTTGCGGTGAGTTTTGGTGGTGAAAGTGCTCTGCGGAAACTTGGTATGTGCGGCATTCACCCCTTAACGCGGCGTTATGTGACAGGTATGAGATTCGAACACAAGAAAGTAGAACCAAGCAATATTGATTTTCAGTCACTCGTGGCTGAATTGAACTCATCACTTAGCCAGATCACTAATGATTCTGGCGAAAGCTCGTTTTCATCTGATGCTTTCGATTCGTCGAAAGATGGATGTATTGTGGTCTACCTAAACAAAGTTGCTGTAGCGTGTGGGGTTTTTAGGCACCATCAAAATGAAGTCTGTGAATTAAAGCGAATGTACTCAAACAAACCTGGCGCAGGTAGTTATTTACTCAAACAACTAGAATGTTATGCGGTTGAAAAAGGTTATAAAAAAGCCGTCCTGTCTACACGTAGAATTAACTCAAAAGCGGTGAACTTCTATAAACGTAACTCTTATTCAGAGTCAGGTGCATATGGAAAATACGTTGGTGTAAAACGGTCAATTTGCCTATCAAAGGCTCTAGTCACATAACAAAGCATTTAAGAGGGATTCACAACGCTTGGCAGTTTTGGTTTGAATCAACTTTAGTGTTTACGGCACAATAGCTTAGGTTTGGTCGTGGCGTTGTTCACCCCTTAATGCGGCGTTAGCTGTCATCAGAGTTTTCGTAACAAGGAAAGTATTATGAATCAGATTGAAATCGTTAATAGTCTGTGGTCAAAATTTAGCTCTGGTGACTATGAAGGGGCTAAACCATTATTTAGCAACAAACTGAAAGTTATCTGGCCAACAAGTCGAGAATACTATGAAAGCGTGGAAGAGTTTATTGCTGTAAACGAGGTCTTTGGCAAGGACTGGACGTTTGAAGTTAGGCACATTGAAAGTACGGGTTCGAATAAAGTCATAAGTATTGTTTACGTGGTGAGCCCGTCTTGTCCAAATAGTTTTTATGCCACAAGTGTATTTACATTCACATCTAATCAAATAGATAAAATGGAAACGTACTGGGCATTTGAGGACAGTCAGCCTGAGTGGCGCAAGGAGCTGAGCAAAGTGTACTAAGCAGCTAACAAACTGTTCAAGAGGGATTCGCAACGCGTGGCATTTTTACTTTGCGTTGGTTTAAGTGATTAAGGTGGTATGCAGCGGCTTCGGTATTGCGTTGCTCACCCCTTAACAGGGCGTTATGTAGCTTTATCAATCTTGGTGTTTATATCCAGTTGTCTTAGGCAAATGGTTCGCGGATAGTTCATCTATCGTAAGGTGTGGCGAACATTATGTTATCGAAACGTCTGAGTGCAATGTCGGTTCCGTTCGTTAGGTTTTCGCTACACAAAAGCGATCGTTGTCGCTGGTTGGTTTGAATCCACGGACGCTGGCCGTTTTGCCTACTCAATTTCGTGAACCACTTTGGGTAATTTGGTCACAACAAGATTTGCTGTTTGTTCGGCTTTTTTGGGGTGGTAAATTGAATCTGAAAGGCAGGCTACATAACAAAGCGTTCAAGCGGGACTCATGCCGCGCGGCATTTTTGGTTTGCGGTGAGTTTTTGTGGTGAAAGCGGTTTGCGGAAGGTTGGTTTATACGGCATTCGCCCCTTAACGCGGCGTTATGTAGCTTTATAAATATTGGTGTTTATATCCAGTTGTCTTTGGCAAATGGTTCGCGGATAGTTCATCTATCGCTAGGTGTGGCGAGCATTATGTTATCGAAACGTCTGTGTGCAATGTCGGTTCCGTTCGTTAGGTTCTCCCTACGCAAAAGCGATCTTTGTTGCTGGTCAATTTGAATCTACGGGCGCTGGTCTTTTTGTCTACTCAATTTCGTGAACCACTTCAGGTAATTTGGCTGCGGCAAGGTTCGCTGCTTGTTCGGCTTTTCTTGGATGGTAAATTGAAGCTGAAAGGCAGGCTACATAACAAAGCGTTCAAGCGGGACTCATGCCGCGTGGCATTTTTGGTTTGCAGTGATTTTTGTGGTGAAAGCGGTTTGCGGAAGGTTGGTTTTGCGGCATTCGCCCCTTAACGCGGCGTTATATAGCTTTATGAATTTTGGTGTTTATATTCAGTCGTCTTTGGCCAACGGTGCGTAGACGGTTCGTTTGGCGCAAGGTGTGGCGAGCATTATGTTATCGAAATGTCTGCGTGCAATGTCGGTTCCGTTCGTTAGGTTCTCCCAGCACAAAAGCGATCTTTGTCGCTGGTCGATTTGAATCCAAGGGCGCTGGCCGTTTTGCCTACCCAATTTCGTGAACCATTTCAGGTAATTTGGCTGCAGCAAGATTTGCTGCTTGTTCAGCTTTTCTTGGGTGGTAAATTGAAGCTGAAAGGCAGGCTATATAACAAAGCGTTCAAGCGGGACTCATGCCGCGTGGCATTTTTGGTTTGCGGTGAGCTTTGGTTGTGAAAGCTGTCTGCGGAAAGTTGGTTTATGCGGCATTCACCCCTTAACGCGGCGTTATGTAGCTTTATAAATTTTGGTGTTTATATCCAGTTGTCTTAAGCAAATGGTTCGCGGATAGTTCATCTATCGCAAGGTGTGGCGAGCATTATGTTATCGAAACGTCTGCGTGCAATGTCGGTTCCGTTCGTTAGGTTTTCCCTACACAAAAGCGATATTTGTCGCTGGTTGATTTGAATCCACGGTCGCTGGTCTTTTTGTCTGTCAAAGTTCGTGAACCATTTCAGGTAATTTGGCCGCGGTAAGATTTGTCGCTTGTTCGGCTTTTCTTGGGTGGTTAAATTGAAGCTGAAAGTCAGGCTACATAACAAAGCGTTCAAGAGGGACTCATGCCGTGTGGCATTTTTGGTTTGCGGTGAGTTATGGTGGTGAAAGTGGTCTGCGGAAGGTTGGTTTATGCGGCATTCACCCCTTAACGCGGCGTTAAGCGCTTCACATAGGAGTTAGAATGCAACTTTATCATTATGAACCGTATTATAAGTTCTACCTCGGTACAGAGGAGAGGAATGATATAGATGAAGAAAATGCCAAGAAAGGGTATGGAATACCAGCAGGTTCAACTGTTAAGAAACCACCATTGGAACAGTGCAATGCTGATGAAATTCCCATCTTTGAAAATGATGAGTGGAAAATAGTCAAAGATGATTTTTGGCGACCTACTGTAGAAGAAATTAATTATGATGCAGGACGAAAAATGGACACGTTCCAATATATCGAGCCTAACATGTATGATTTCATGAAATACCCAAGTATGCCTCAACTATGTAACACTGGTTTAGTTGGCATGAGAATTCATCAATCTCTAATTATTATTAACAAAAAATTCCACCAGTGCGTAGAAATGCATCGCCTAATATTGCAAGGTGGCGGGAATAATACTGTTTTTTCGCCAGCTAAGGGGACAGCAACATTTAGCCCTTCGACGATGCATGAGTTTAAGACTGAGATGGAATCAATTATCTTTATCATGCGTAGGGTATTGGATTCATTAGTCCAACTCACAGATCTAATGGTGAATTTTTCATCATTTGAAAAAACTAAAACCCTTGGTCATGAATCCATCGGTTCAGTGCTTTCACCAAAAGCAAAGAGTACACCCGTTAAGGGCATCATTATGGGTAATGAAGAATATGAACAGGACACAACAAATTTCCTAGAAATCTCAAATGATCTGTTCAATGGCTTCAAACATTCACTAATGCATGATGAGTCATTCAGCCAAATTGGTGCTGAACATCCTACATTTGTAGGTTTCCTTGTTAAATATGCAAATCATAAAAAAACTATACATTACCATAATCACAACGCTTACCACCTTATGATGGGATTCCAGGATTGTATCGCTCGGATTTTACGCAACCAAGAAACCTATAGATATAGAACAGCCAAAAAAACCAGCGCTTAACAAAGCGTTAAAGAGGGACTTGGCACGCGTGGCATTTTCAATTTGCGTTGGGTTGAGTGGTTAAGGCGTAATGCGGTCACGTTTGTAGTGCGTGCCTGCGCCCCTTAACGCGGCGTTATATAGCTTTATAAATTTTGGTGTTTATATCCAGTTGTCTCTGGCAAATGGTTCGCGGATGGTTCATTTATCGCAAGGTGTGGCGAGCATTATGTTATCGAAACGTCTGTGTGCAATGTTGCTTCCGTTCGCTAGGTTTTCCTACACAAAAGCGATCTTTGTCGCTGGTCGATTTGAACCCACGGTCGCTGGCCGTTTTATCTGTCAAAGTTCGTGAACTATTTCAGGTAATTTGGCTGCGGTAAGATTTGTTTCTTGTTCGGCTTTTTTTAGGTGGTAAATTGAAGCTGAAAGGCAGGCTATATAACAAAGCGTTCAAGCGGGACTCATGCCGCGTGGCATTTTTAGTTTGCAGTAATTTTAGTGGTGAAAGCGGTTTGCGGAAAGTTGGTTTATACGGCACTCACCCCTTAACGCGGCGTTATGTAGCTTTATCAATCTTGGGGTTTATATCTAGTTGTCTTTGGCCAACGGCGCGTAGACGGTTAGATTGGCGCAAGGTGTGGCGAGCATTATGTTATCGAAACGTCTGTGTGCAATGTCGGTTTCGTTCGTTAGGTTTTCCCTACACAAAAGCGATATTTGTCGCTGGTCGATTTGAATCCACGGGTGCTGGTCTTTTTGTCTGTCAAAGTTCGTGAACCACTTCAGGTAATTTGGACGTTGCAAGATTCGCTGCTTGTTCCGGTTTTCTTGGATGGTAAATTGAAGCTGAAGGTCAGGCTACATAACAAAGCGTTCAAGCGGGACTCATGCCGCGTGGCATTTTTGGTATGCGGTGATTTTTGTAGTGAAAGCGGTCTGCGGAAGGTGGGTTTGTGCGGCATTCACCCCTTAACGCGGCGTTATGTAGCTTTATAAGTATTTGTGCTTATATCCAGTTGTCTTTGGCAAATGGTTCGTGGATAGTGCATCTCTCGCAAGGTGTGGTGAGCATTATGTTATCGAAACGTCTGCGTGCAATGTCGGTTTCGTTCGTTAGGTTTTCCCTACACAAAAACGATCTTTGTCGCTGGTCGATTTGAATCCAAGGGCGCTGGCCGTTTTGTCTCCCCAATTTCGTGAACCACTTTGGGTAATTTGGCTACAGCAAGATTTGCTGTTTGTTCGGCTTTTCTTGGGTGGTAAATTGAATCTGAAAGTCAGGCTACATAACAAAGCGTTCAAGCGGGACTCATGCCGCGTGGCATTTTTGGTTTGCGGAAGGTTGGTTTATACGGCATTCGCCCCTTAACGCGGCGTTATGTAGCTTTATAAATTTTGGTGCTTATATCCAGTTGTCTTTGGCCAACGGTGCGTAGACCGTTCGTTTGGCGCAAGGTGTGGCGAGCATAATGTTATCGAAATGTCTGCGTGCAATGTCGGTTCCGTTTGTTAGGTTCTCCCAACACAAAAGCGATCTTTGTCGCTGGTAGATTTGAATCCACGGTCGCTGGTCTTTTTGTCTGTCAAAGTTCGTGAACTATTTCAGGTCATTTGGCTGCGGCAAGATTCGCTGCTTGTTCAGCTTTTCTTGGGCGGTAAATTGAAGCTGAAAGTTAGGCTACATAACAAAGCGTTCAAGCGGGACTCATGCCGCGCGGCATTTTTGGTTTGCGGTAATTTTGGGGGTGAACGCGCTCTGCGGAAGGTTGGTTTAGGCGGCATTCGCCCCTTAACGCGGCGTTATGTAGCTTTATCAATCTTGGTGTTTATATCTAGTTGTCTTTGGCCAACGGCGCGTAGATGGTTCGTTTGGCGCAAAGTGTGGCGCGCATTATGTTCTCGAAACATCTGCGTGCAATGTCGGTTCCGTTCGTTAGGTTCTCCCTACACAAAAGCGACATTTGTCGCTGGTCGATTTGAATCCACAGGCGCAGGTCTTTTTGTCTACTCAATTTCGTGAACCACTTCAGGTAATTAGGGTGTGGCAAGATTCGCTGCTTGTTCAGCTTTTCTTGGGTGGTAAATTGAAACTGAAGGTCGGCTACATAACAAAGCGTTCAAGCGGGACTCATGCCGCGTGGCATTTTTGGTTTGCGGAAGGTTGGTTTATACGGCATTCGCCCCTTAACGCGGCGTTAAGCCTAATTAGATTAAGTTAAATAAGGAACATTTATGTCAGATTTTTTCAACAAGCTCGATCAAAAGATAAATGAACAGAAACAAAGTCAGCAAAATGCTAAATCAAGGTTGGAAGAACTTAAAGACTTTTTCAAAGTTCAGATTTCAGAACTTGAACCTAGGTTAAATGACTATGTCGAACAGTGTAATAAACGAGATATCAATGCATCGTGTAGCGTTAATGACTATAGTTTTTCTTTCACTTTAGAAAACGCAAATGGTTTTTTCTATACAATAATTTTCCACCAAGATTTTAGTTCTGATCGTTTTCAGTTCACAAAAGAATTTATGAATGATGACCGTAAAAAATATACATCTACAGACGGTATGTCGTATGTAGAAAGTAGTTGGACACAAGAATTGGCAATAAAAAAGGTTGAACAAACGATTGACGACTTTGTGTTCTATGCCCAAAGACATGGTGGTATCTAAAAATTAGGCTTAACAAACTGTTCAAGAGGGATTCGCAACGCGTGGCATTTTCGCTATGCGTTGAATTTAGTGATTAAGGTGGTATGCGGCGGCATCGGTATTGCGTTGCTCACCCCTTAACAGGGCGTTATGTTTTGACGTGGCGTGTTATCTTCATAAAATATAGGAAAAATTTTAGCTGATTGAATTATGAAAGAAATAATTAAAGACTTTGTAAAAGGAAGTCCAACTGAAAAACTCGCAATTGCCTCAAATCTGTCGACTATTTTAGGGGTGTCTATTGCAACTTTTGTTGCCGGCCCATTTCTAAGCGAGTTCGCCAATATGGAGTTTGTGATTAGTGATTTTATCATTGCCATCCTGTTCTACTTTATCTGTTTATGGATTGCTGCTGACTTTGCTTATTCCAGTATTCGGCAATTAATTAAGTATACAGGGGAAAAGAAAACGACTAGTGCTATAGGTACAGTTGTACTTGCTCTTTTCTGTTCATGGCTAGCATTGGTTATCTTCCCTTATGCGAAGTATTACACGGGAAATTTGTTTAATAACAGCTACCTTTTGCCTGCTCCTGCTCAAGATGCAATATTTAATATTTATGATTTTCGTGTTATTGAAGTGGATGATATTTTTACTTATAAAGGTAACGTTAATTTTGAAAAAGGTATCGATGGTTCTGATTATGAACTTGTTGTTTACTCTAAATCGAGTTCAGGTTTCTATGAAATAAAGAATTTAGCAAACAGAGATATCTCTTTTAAATTGAGCACAAGTGGGGATTTTACAATTCCAATTAATGTTAAGTACGACAAGATTAATGAGCCGATTCTTGTTATTTATAGGAATTCTGATTGGTCTCTGTTTGAGTTTTTGAGATCAAATGATGGTTTTCCTCAAAAAATGACTCAGCTACCATCTTCTCAAACTGAAAAAATAAAAGCTTTTGTGTACGAACCTAAAACATAACAAACGCCTCAAGCGGGACTGTCAACGCGTGGAGTTTCTAGTCCCATTGAGCCGTGGTGTTTACGGCTGTTGTGTTTGAGTTTAGTGTAATGCGTTGCCAGCCCCTTAGGCGGGCGTTATGTAGCTTTATAAGTATTGGTGTTTATATCTAGTTGTCTTTGGCCAACGGCGCGTAGATGGTTCGTTTGGCGCAAAGTGTGGCGAGCATTATGTTATCGAAACGTCAGCGTGCAATGTCGGTCCCGTTCGTTAGGTTTTCTCTACACAAAAGCGATCTTTGTTGCTGGCCGATTTGAATCCACGGACGCTGGTCTTTTTGTCTGTCAAAGTTCGTGAACCATTTCAGGTAATTTGTCTGCGGTAAGATTTGTTGCTTGTTCGGCTTTTCTTAGGTGGTAAATTGAAACTGAAGGTCGGGCTACATAACAAAGCGTTCAAGCGGGACTCATGCCGTGTGGCATTTTTGGTACGCGGTGATTTTTGTAGTGAAAGCGGTCTGCGGAAGGTTGGTTTGTGCGGCATTCACCCCTTAACGCGGCGTTAGCTGTCCGAGCCACCCAGCGTTTAGCTCGTAAAATATGGAATGATTATGAATCAAGAAGATCTATCTGTTGGAATTACAGGTTTTATTGACATCCTAGGGTTTGGTGAAAAAGTTAAAAATGCCGAGACAGTAGAAGATATTGAAAATATACGTTCGAGTATCAAGAAGATTCAAAATGAGTTCGACTTTGAAACTGAGGACGAACTAACAGCGGAAGTACAACAACTTAACAGTGCAACTGTCCTCGCTTTTTCTGACTGTGTAGTTGTAAATCTTCCCTTAGAGTCCGAGTCTACAAAATACTCAGGGACTTTTGATCCCATTATGAGTGAGTTAGCTGGTTTTGCATATGCTCAAGGAAACTGTGTTCAGGCCTCACTATTCATCAGAGGAGGGTTAGAGTTAGGATGGTGGTATCAAGAAGGGCATACTCTAATTAGTCAAAGTATGGTTGGTGCAGTTAAGAGAGAAGAAAGCGCTTGTGTTCCAGTGATTGCACTTTGTGAGGAAATATATAAATACTTCTCGGAACATAGTCACAGAGACTTATATAGTGAAGATTATGATCCTATTAGAGGCATGTTTAGAAAGTATACATCAGACAAAGAAGATTTCTTCTATATAGACTACATATCAATATGTGTTGAAGCTTTGGACTGGCATCGATCAACAGAACAAATGAACGCATATCGAAAGGCTTCTCCTGATGAAAAAGATGAGATTATGGCTGCAGGTTATCGTGAAAACGTAGATATATGGCTTTCCACACATGCGAGAAACATCGAGTCTGCGGCCAAATCAGCACCGAATGATAAAGTAAAAGATAAATATAAATGGCTGGCTTCCTACCATAATGATGTAGCTAAAGGTTACAGTACAAATGAAGAGTGTATCTGCCAATTATGAATCAGCTAACAAAGCGCTGCTGACGGACAAATTCTTCGCTACGCTAAAAATTTGCCGCAGAGCGCGGCGTTATATAGCTTTATGAATTTTGGTGTTTATATCCAGTCGTCTTTAGCCAACGGCGTGTAGACGGTTCGTTTGGCGCAAGGTGTGGCGAGCATTATGTTATCTAAACGTCTGTGTGCAATGTCGGTTCCGTTCGGTAGGTTTTCTCTACATAAAAGCGATCTTTGTCGCTGGTCGATTTGAATCTACGGGCGCTGGTCTTTTTGTCTACCCAATTCCGTGAACCACTTCAGGTAATTTGGCTGCGGCAAGATTCGTAACCTGTTCTGCTTTTCTTGGGTGGTAAATTGAATCTGAAAGGCCGGCTACATAACAAAGCGTTCAAGCGGGACTCATGCCGCGTGGCATTTTTGGTATGCGTTGATTTTGTGGTGAAAGCGGTCTGCGGAAGGTTGGTGTGTGCGGCATTCACCCCTTAACGCGGCGTTATATGGTGTCATAAAATAATCAGAAGTATTTAATATGAGAAAGTCACATAAAAATCAGAATATTAGACGGAAGTATTTTGGGGTAACTACTATTCGAGCAGTGGTTCGATCTAAGCGTAATAAGATAATAACGAGAAAGAAAAAAATGGCTGTTCCACAAAGAAGTAATGTAGCAAGTCTATCGGACATTTTGTTAGATATTATTAAGGTAGAAAATGCGAAATATGAAGAGTTTGACTACAATCACAACCCAACTTTGGGTGATATGTATGAGTCGCTAACTGAGCATGTAGTAAAACGGATGTTGCCACCTAACCTAGATTTAAAGATGGTTGGTGGATTTATTTATGACGATAATGGGTACAAGTCAGGTGAAATTGACAGAATGCTAGTCCATGGTGAGGGACGTCAATTTGGGTTCACTGGAAAGTATGAGTACCACATTAAAGATGTACTGGTCGTTTTTGAAGTTAAGAAAACTTTAAACAAAGATGCATTTGAAGATGCGTATCAACATTTGTCTGGGATTACTAGTTCATATTCACAATACTTCGAAAATCATTTAGAAAATGGTGGTAGTATAAATATTGATTATGCTGCTCGTTCATTTGCTCAGTTGACAGGCAAGCCGGCACCTAGTCAGTACTCTGACATTCACTCGATGACTGATGAAGATGCGCTTATCTTTTACACATTGGTTCAAGATACATATTCACCAATTAAAATAATCCATGGTTACAATGGCTATAAGACAGAAAGTGGCCTAAGAAACGTATTTTTGAATTACTTGGAAGACAAACTTAAAGTTCCTGGTTTTGGGGTTCCATACATGCCAAACCTTGTTACTAGTGATAGCTTTTCACTAGCAAAAACGACCGGTATGCCCTTTAAAGCGCCAAGATTTGACGATGGTTTTTGGCCAGTTGTTTGCTCTAGTAGAGATAATGTTGTGTATCTGATGATTGAGGTGATTTGGACCAAAATATCGATCTATTACAATCTAGCTATGCCTTGGGGAGATGACATGGATGCAGATGTTATGGTGAATTTGCTGTCAGGAAAGCTAGTAAAAGACCAAGCTTCTGGTATGTCAGGATGGCAATACTCATCTTTAGACTTAAAGGAAAGTGAACTACGTGACGTGGAAAGGCTAGTACCTTGGGAGCCAGTAATTGTCGATGACTTATTTCACAGCGTCATCCTACAGATAGGAATGTTTGGATACATTGATTCTAATGGAGGCTATGTAGAAGAGCTCAGTACAAGAGCAGGTTTAACATTAGATGATTTTAAGAAAAATTTGGTCGGTACAAATCTAGTTACTATTGACCAATCGGGGAACATACAGTTCATATGGCCAACTCTAATTGTCGCCGATTTAGGCAACAACACTTATGCAATATCGCACGAACGTGGGAAGTTAGAATTGTGGTGTGACAGAAACGATGTTGAAGCCACCTTTTCTTCTTTTATTCGTGTGTCGTAAACACCATATAACAAGCAATTTAAGATGGATTCACAACGCTTGGCACTTTTGCTTCTACTCCAGTTTTAGTGTTTATGGCACAACGCTTTAGGTTTGGGTGGAGGCGTTGTTCACCCCTTAATTGGGCGTTATGTAGCTTTATCAATCTTGGTGTTTATATCTAGTTGTCTTTGGCCAACGGTGCGTAGACGGTTAGGTTGGCGCAAAGTGTGGCGAGCATTATGTTATCGAAACGTCTGTGTGCAATGTCGGTTCCGTTCGTTAGTCTTTCTCTACACAAAAGCGATATTTGGCGCTGGCCGATTTGAATCCACAGGCGCTGGCCGTTTTGCCTGTCCAATTTCGTGAACCACTTCAGGTAATTTGGCTGTGGTAAGATTTGTTGCTTGTTCGGCCTTTCTTGGGTGGTAAATTGAATCCGAAAGGCAGACTACATAACAAAGCGTTCAAGCGGGACTCATGCCGCGTGGCATTTTTGGTGTGCGGTGATTTTTTGTGGTGAAAGTGGTTTGCGGACACTTGGTTTATGCGGCATTCACCCCTTAACGCGGCGTTATGTGCTAGGTCACAATGTATTATAATTAATGAGATAGATAAACCACATGCTTAATTGGTTAAAACTAAACCCTAATTTGGGATTGGATAAACAGCCATTATTTTGGATATCAGTGCTACTGCCTCTTGCGATAGCTGTAGGTTTAGGATTGCCTATTTGGCTAAATTATACACTCGAGTTTTCAGAGGCTGCGTACGTGAGGTTTATGGATATAAGCCGGTTGCCTCTTGCCGTAAGTACTTTATCAATCCCATTAGGTGTACTGATTGGCAGAATTCATGGTACGAAACAAACATCTTTACAGATAGAGAAAGCGAATCTTCAACTTGAAAAATCTCAGCAGCAGTTAGAGCTGACATATAGTGAAAATAGGAAGAAAAATTACCTTGATCACTATGCGCATTTTAAAGAGTTTGTCATCAATATTGACGCTAGTATTTCTGTAGATCGTTTATATCGCCAAATATTTCCCTCTGCCTCATTAACAAATGGAAACCTAGAAGTAGAAAAAGAATACTTCAGTGAATTGTTGTCAAACCTTAGTCGGTCTGTAGGGTTATATAGAAGATTGCGAGAAACAACATTTGAACTATATGACGATGGAGTGCGTGAACTTGCACCGGATGTGCAGCGGGAGTCAGAAGAGCTTGCTATGCAAGTAAACCTAATGTGTATGCTCACCTTTGTTCAAATGTCTGCAATTGATAAATGGGACCAACTAGATTGCAGTGACAAAGCAAAGTCAATAGATTCAAACATTATTTCAACTTTTAGTTATTTACATGCAGCTAATAATGGGCATATGAAAGCAATTAGTCTTCTGTCTAATCTTCTTTTGTTTGTCAATACTCATCACTCAGTTTCTTTTGAATCATGCACTGAGTTTATTGATAAGCTTATCCGTGAAGAAGAAAGCAAAATAATAGATTTTGATGTAGAACATTCAGGTGAGATTTTTGGTTACACTTAATTTTTTGGATTCAAAGCACATAACAAGTTGTTCAAGTGGACGCTAGAGGTGTGGTCGTTTGGATTTGGAAGTTCGGTGGGCTTTGTGAGTTGGTCGAAAGCGCCACTTAACAAGGCGTTATGTAGCTTTATAAATTTTGGTGTTTATATCTAGTTGTCTTAGGCAAATGGTTCGCGGATAGTTCATCTATCGCAAGGTGTGGCGAGCATTATGCTATCGAAACGTCTGTGTGCAATGTCGGTTCCGTTCGTTAGGTTCTTCCTACACAAAAGCGATATTTTTCGCTGGTCGATTTGAATCCACGGACGCTGGTCTTTTTGTCTGTCAAATTCCGTGAACCACTTCAGGTAATTTGGTTGCGGCAAGATTCGCTGCTTTTTCAGCTTTTCTTGGGTGGTAAATTAAAGCTGAAAGGTCAGCTACATAACAAAGCGTTCAAGCGGGACTTGGCACGCGTGGCATTTTGGGTTTGCAGTTTGTTTAGTGATTAAGGCGTAATGCGGTCACGTTTGTAGTGTGTGCCTGCGCCCCTTAACGCGGCGTTAGGCATCAGGAAGTGATATGGACCAATACAGAACGATTGAAGAATATAACGATGTTAAAGATGCTCTGGTAACTATGTGCGGTATGCTACTTTTTGAATTCGCAAAAGAACCTGATCTAAGTATCAAAGATACAATGTTGCGTAACTTTCTTGCCAAAACATCTATGAGTTTGAAGGGCATTTTTGCTTTATGGGAAATCGAAAATTATCAAGATTGTTGGGCTATTTATAGAGCACAAATGGACCGGTTTTTTCATTTAGAGCACATTGCTAAACACGATGAATTTGAGTTATTTGATGATTGGTCTATATACAGGCAATTTCAAGCGCACAACTTAGCAAAAAGTGACAAGAGATTTCCAATTGAGCAAACATCCCAAGTGTACTATTTTAATGACAATTTTGCTGCAAAGGTTAAGTCTGTACAAAAAGCAAAACCTAAATGGAATCGCCCGAAGGCAGAAAGTGTTGCAAAGGAAATCGGAATGGATTTCTTATATAAATTTGGTTATGACCTTGCATCTATGCATGTTCATCCGATGTCAAACGACGGGCAACAAGATTTTTTCACTATTACCGGAATTGAATCCGCAGATAAATTCCCCTCACAAATCGCCGTAATTCACAATTCTATTTTGACAACAACAATGATTGCTCAAAATGTATTCAACTATAGTTCATTTCAATGGCGTGCTGTTCTTTATGATTTTATCGACCACATTAGGGATGCTATTTGTACAGGTGACAAAGAGTATATGTTGACGTATATGAAAATTGTAAAATTCAAACAAGATAGTCAGAGTTTAGCGGTAAAAAATGCCTAACAAACTGTTCAAGAGTGATTCGCAACGCGTGGCATTTTCGGTACGCGTTGCGTTTAGTGTTTAAGGTGGTATGCGGCGGCATGGGTATTGCATTGCTCACACCTTAACATGGCGTTATAACTTATCAACAAGTATGGAGGAAAAATGAACAGGGAAGAGTTGGCTAAAGAAATCTATAATATTTCAAACATTAGAGGCGAGTTTCTACTTCGTTCTGGAGTAACAGCAACAGAGTATTTTGATAAATACCTATTTGAAGCAAATCCGAGAGTATTACGTTCAATAGCGCAGCATCTATCAGCATTGTTACCACAAAAGTTCGATCAACTAGCGGGCCTCGAAATGGGTGGTATCCCAATTGCTACAGCACTTTCGCTTGCTACTGACAATCAAGTGTTGTTTGTTCGAAAAGAAGCTAAATCATATGGTACTTGTAAGTTAGCAGAAGGCGGCGACATTAATGGCAAAGAAGTTGTCATCGTCGAAGATGTTGTTACATCAGGTGGTGCAATTATTGACGCTGTCAAAGCACTTCGCGAGCTAGGAGCGCTGGTAAACCATGTAATATGCGTAATCGACCGAGAAGGTTCAGGGCGATCTAACTTGGAGTCTCTAGGTTTAAACTTTCTCCCGCTTTTCTCAAAGTCAGAGTTAGAGCGAGCAGCTAAGTTATAACAAAGCGTTTAAGAGGGACTTGGCACGCGTGGCATTTTCAATTTGCGGTAAGTTTAGTGGTTAAAGTGTGATGCGGTCACTTTTGTATTGCGTGCCTGCGCCCCTTAACGCGGCGTTAGTTTCTAAAATTGGTACTAAGATTATGGATTCCGATAAGTTTAATAATATAAACTTTGTATATAGGTTCTTTGGAAAAGAGAGACATAACCTTACTGGGTTTAAAGAAGAGTATTTATGGTGTAGTAGACTAGAAGCCTTTAATGATCCATTTGAGAATGTAATTTCAAAGGAAGACTTTGATTTTAAAAATTTCTCCCTTGAGGAAATTAAGGCATTTCTAGAATCCAACCCGCAGATTACATATCGAGATGAAAATAGCAAACAAGAAGCTGATGTTTCATGTTTAGACTTAAGCAAATTGTTAGATAGCCAAATTGAAAACGTATGCAATGACTTGAACGAAGTAACAGTATCAAGTGCAAATACTATTCAAACGTCTAAGTTTCATTGCTTATCGCATGATGCATGCGATCCCAAGCCACTGGATAATCGCTTGCTTTGGTCGCACTATGCAAGTGGTTTGCGAGGTTTTGTAATAGAGTTTGAACTTGACCTGCTATTGAATTCAATGAGTTATGAAAATGGGGATAATTTCTTTGGTTGTCATTTAATTGATTATATGAATACTGACTTTGAAACATTTATTAAGTCAACTATTAAGGATAGATCGACGTTGACGCTTAATGACTTTCTATTTACTAAACATGTTGATTGGGAGTACGAAAATGAATTGCGCCTGATCTCACGTGAAAACAAGCTTAACTACAGCAAGTCGTGTATAAATAGAATTATAGCTGGTGAAAAAATGAGCCTAGGAAATAAAGTCAGGCTTCATAAGATAGCAAAGTCTAAAGGGTTGGACGATAGGCTATTTACTGCATCTATCAGGAGAAGTGATTTCTCGATACAACTTACCCCGTGCAAGCTAAAAAACTAACAATCGCTTCAACCTGACTGCCAACCTATGGCATTTTGGTTCGGTTTGGCTTTTGTGATTACGTTGGTCCGTTTGAGTGCAGTACAGTTGGCAGCAAGTTAAGCGGGCGTTAGCACGAACGAGGAAATAATGAGTTTTCAGACATTTATTAAATCAACCAAAGCGATAATTTCACTTGGAGCATCTACAAATGCTTCTTGTAGAAAAGAAATAATCGACGTAGTCGGTAAATTGAGCGAAGAATTAGTTAGGGCACTGGATTTAGCTGATTCATATCTCGTGGGTGCAAAGTTTTCAATCGACGATAATGAGCTTGCTAGATACTTGGCTGATCTTGATGGTACTCTTATGAATAGTTTCAAAGAACATCATATATGTGCGGGGTTATATCATCTAGCTGACAAATTTGATCAGGTATTTGATCCGACAAGGTTTTCAGTTTCACTATCAAATTACCAAGAGTTGCCCGACCTTATAAATGAACTAAAAAATGGCGAGCAAGTGATCATTGATGACTTGCAAGATTTATCTCACGAATTGAGAAATTACTCTAATGATATTAAGTCTCTCGCTTCCTCTCGTGATGATGTATTGAATGCCGTTGAGTATCATCGAGTTCAATTATCTAAGTACAAAAACCAAGTTAAGACGCAAAGTAGAAATATAATCAAGAAACTTTGAGGTCTCGTGCTAACAAGTTGCTTAAGAGTGATTCGCAACGCATGGCATTTTTACTATGCGTTGGATCATGTGTTTAAGGTGTATGCAGAGGCTTGCTCGTTGCGTTGCTCACACCTTAGCAAAGCGTTATATAGCTTTATAAATTTGGTGTTTATATCCAGTTGTCTTTGGCCAACGGCGCGTGGACGGTTCGGTTGGCACAAGGTGTGGCAAGCATTATGTTATCGAAACTTCTGTGTGCAATGTCGGTTCCGTTCGTTAGGTTTCTCTACGTAAAAGCGATCTTTGTCGCTGGTCGATTTGAATCCACGAGCGCTGGACGTTTTGTCTGTCCAAGTTCGTGAACCACTTCAGGTAATTTGCTTGCGGCAACATTCACTACTTGTTCGGCTTTTCTTAGGTGGTAAATTGAAGCTGAAAGGCGGGCTATATAACAAAGCGTTCAAGCGGGACTTGGCACGCGTGGCATTCTTGGTTTGCAGTTTGTTTAGTGATTAAGGCGTAATGCGGTCACGTTTGTAGTGCGTGCCAACGCCCCTTAACGCGGCGTTATGTGTAATCGAAAGAAAGGAGGCTTTTATGACGAATAAACATCGAGGTTCATGCCTTTGTGGTAGTGTGAAGTATGAGCTTTTAGGTGAGTTCCAGTCTTTCTTTTTATGCCATTGTACTCGTTGCCAAAAGGGTACAGGCTCGGCTCATGGTGCAAATTTGTTTGCTAAAGCTGGCACCTTAACTTGGTTAAACGGTGAAAGTGATGTCAGAACGTATAAGCATCCAAATTCATTTCATGCAAAAAGTTTTTGTTCAAAATGCGGGTCTGCAATCCCAACGTTTGCAGAAAGTATTAACAGCGTAATGGTTCCGGCTGGTAGCCTCGATAGTCCAGTTCCAATTCCGCCTACTGCTAAAATCTTTGTTGGTAGTAGCGCTAAATGGTCTATGAAATTGTGTGATGTACCTAGTTACGAAAGGCTTCCAGAACAAGCTAAGAGCTAAACACATAACAAAGCGTTCAAGCGGGACTCATGCCGCGTGGCATTTTTGGTTTGCGGTGAGTTTTGGTGGTGAAAGTGGTCTGCGGAAGGTTGGTTTATGCGGCATTCACCCCTTAACGCGGCGTTATGCCTTTTGTGGAATTATTAACATTTGGAGTGAAAATGGAAACATTTAAAGATGTCTTTATAAAATTAGGAGATAAATCAATAGTAGAATTTATCTCAAAATTGACAGATAGAACTCAAACCTATTGGAGTCGCTCATATGAAAGTGAAGAAAACTCAAAATATTTAGGGGAAATTGCTTTTAGCTTTAAAAGAGCCGGTGATACCGCCTTGCCTGATGCTGGGTTGAGTATTTTCCAGAAAAATGAAAATACTTGGTATATCCCTAACGTAGTACCTTTAGAAAAAGGGCAGTTAAGCTATAAAGAATATAATGAAATAATTACTGATTTTTATGATTCATGTTTAAAACCAGTAGCTATCGAATTCGATATTGATATTGAGATAACCTCTGATTCGTTAACAGTAGAAGATGTTGTTGGGAAGAACGCTGGAAATTTACTTGAGAGTTTCTCGTTATTAGCAAACAAATCGACAGGAAGCTCACATCCTTGCGATCAGAATAGATGGTTTGCATTTATTGTTGAAACATGTAAAAAAAATCAGTACGTAAATTCATCTGATCTAATTCGTGTGTTATGTAAGCAAGGTTGGAGCGAGAGTTCAGCACAAAAGTTGGTTATAGAATATGAATTCGCAAGAGACTTAATCAAGTACATGGAGCAATGATTCATGTATTTATCAATAACCCAAATCGTCACTGAACTGTTAAAAGACGAACATCCAGTGTTCTTCTTTGATACATGTTCCATACTAGATATTTTAAACTCTCTTCACTTGCAGGGGCTGTCCGACTCCTACGCAAGCAATATGCTAGATCTCATGAAAATTGATGGGGCTTCATGTTGGTTAGTATCTTGCCAGAATGTTCAAGAAGAATGGCAGGATAATATTGAGGTTGTTCTTTCAACTATGGACAAAGAAATCAGAAAGTTAGATCGTAGTGTAAGTTCAACGATTAATGTTACTAACTTAGTTTTAAGCACTAATTACTCTTTACCACCAAAGTTTGCATCTCTTGATTTATCGACGAAAGTAAAATCTTTGTCAGAGAGCTTTCTAAATTCTTGTCGCTGTATTGAAAGGACTAATGATCATACTCTTAAAGCAATGCAACGGGTTCGTAAACTAGAAGCTCCTGCTCGAAAAGGCAAACTTGAGCCAAAAGACTGTGAAATAGTCGAGTGCTTTTTAGAACTATCTAAGGAGTTAAGAGCTCAAGGGTTTAATGACAAAATTATATTTGTTACAGCAAACAAAGATGACTTTGGAACATATAACAACTTGAAGGCACCACTTGATACCCAATTTTCAGTGCATCAAGCATCATTGATAAATAGTATTGAACATGTACTTGCGATAGCAAAGGGACAGGCATAACAAACAATTTAAGAGTGATTCAGCACGCTTGGCATTTTTGGTTTGGCTTTAGTTCAGTGTTTACGGTGGTTAAATGAAGTTCTGTGGTCGCGTGCTTCACACCTTAATTGGGCGTTAGCCTTACATATTAAAACTTGGAGTACATAATGGATTTAGTCGCAATACAGGGAGCAATATCTAGCTTAAAAACGGCAGTAGAGATATCCAAGAGTATCTCAGAAATGAAGTCAGAAGCCGATATACAAAATAAAGTAATCGCTCTCCAAACAGCTCTACTAGAAGCTCAAAGTAATGCTCTGTCGGCAACTGCTGCACAGTTTGAATTACAGGAAAGAATTCGTGAGTTGGAAGGACAGTTACAAGATAAAGGTGACTGGAATCAAACTAAAAACAAATATGTTCTTGTAGCTCCTTGGCGAATTCCATCACAGGTTTACGCTCTAAAACAATCCGAATCGGATGGTGAGCCTGCACACTTCGCCTGTGCTAATTGCTTCTCAAATGGGAAAAAATCGATTCTGAACGCTGTTCAAGGTAGTAGCTTTATCCAATATGTGTGCCCATCTTGCAACGCAAAGTCTGATACAGGGTACAGAGGCATTGGCTCTCCAGAATATGCAGAGTCCTATGCGAATGAAGGCTAACAAAGCATTTAAGAGTGATTCCCAACGCTTGGTAGTTTTCTTTACGTCGTTGGGTTTTGTGTTTACGGTGGTATGGTTAGTTTTAGTGGGAGCGTTGCTCACACCTTAATGCGGCGTTAGCTTTCAAACTCGTTTGTAGTACTAACGAGGCAAATTTGAAGTGGTATTTGTTGGGTGTCAGTGGTGCTTTATTCTCATCGCTGTCGATTTCGGCAAGTGAAAATATACATAGTGTAAATTTTGATCTGTCGTTTTTTTGGGTGACAAAAACCTGTGAAATCACTACAAGCCAAGTGGATGAAATCTCAGATCCTAAGTTGCTTAGTCAGACTCAATCTGGAATAAAATATTTCTCAAAAATTCTCAATCCTACCGTCGCTTGGAAATCAGGTGATACTTATATAACAAATTGTATCGCTGAGTTACCGAATACAATAATCAATAGTGAGTTTGTTGCGTGTTACTCACGTGAGGCACCTATTCGAAAATATGATAAATCAATGTTGCTAAATGCTGAGTTTATCGATGAGTTTTGTTATTCGGAACCGAGTAAGGGTGGCTATTACTTTGAGTATAGAATTGAAACTGACAATGAACAGATTGCCATTGACGCATCTGAACGTGGTCGTTGCAGATATACCTGTATTGTTAAGTAAAGAAAGCTAACAAACAATTTAAGAGGGATTCCCAACGTTTGGCATTTTTGCTTCTACTTCAATTTTAGTGGTTACGGCACAATGCTTTAGGCTGGGTGGTAGCGTTGCTCACCCCTTAATTGGGCGTTAGGTGACAGGAGGAAAACTTGAAACCAATTGCGATTCTTATCCATGTCCCAAATGTCGAAAAGGGACTTGCTTGGTATCAAAATGCGTTTCCTTCTGCGAAACCCATTTACCATCCAGATTCTGACTTTACAGTGCTTGAACTTGAAGGTTTTTCAATCGAAATAGTTCAAGCTGATTCGAAGGTTGGGGTAGGCAAAAGTGGAACAGTTTTATACTGGTCGGTAGTCGAACTTGAGACGTCACTGCAACATTTCCAATCTCTAGGGGCTAAACTTTATCGCGGCCCAATGGCTATTGAAAACGGCTTAGTCATGTGCCAATTGGAAGACCCGTTTGGTAACTTAATTGGCCTACGTAGCACAGTCACCTAACAAAGCGTTCAAGACGGATTCACAACGCTTGGCAGTTTTGGTTTGAATCAGCTTTAGTGTTTACGGCACAATAGTTTAGGTTAAGTGGTCGCGTTGTTCACCACTTAACGCGGCGTTATGTAGCTTTATAAATATTGGGGTTTATATCCAGTTGTCTTAGGCAAATGGTTCGCGGATACTTCATCTATCGCAAGGTGTGGCGAGCATTATGTTATCGAAACTTCTGTGTGCAATGTCGGTTCCGTTCGTTAGGTTCTCCCTACACAAAAGCGATCTTTGTCGCTGGTCGATTTGAATCCACAGACGCTGGTCTTTTTGTCTGTCCAATTTCGTGAACCACTTCAGGTAATTTGGGCGCGGCAAGATTCGCTGCTTGTTCAGCTTTTCTTGGGTGGTAAATTGAAGCTGAAAAGTAGGCTACATAACAAAGCGTTCAAGCGGGACTCATGCCGCGTGGCATTTTTGGTTTGCGGTGAGCTTTGGTGGTGAAAGTGGTCTGCGGAAACTTGGTATGTGCGGCATTCGCCCCTTAACGCGGCGTTAGGTTTAGTTCAAAGGATTGTTAATGAACAAGGTATTTGGAGTTATTTCTTTAGCAGTGGTGGTGTCATTCTTTTTTTTAGTAAGTGTTGCTGGTGAAAACAGTCGTGCAGACGAGATTATAGGTGAATTATTTATCAAGCTTAAGAATGAAGACTTCTCAAGTGAATGCATTAAGGTTGTTGCTGGTAACGACCCAAACTTCGATTCACAGTGTGATCAAGATATGTTTGTTTTCACTGTTAGCTTGCTGAAAAGATTTGATTTACTTGACGGTGGCAACTTTTCCATCAATCTCAAAAAAGAAAATTACTGGTTCCCTTTTACCAATAATCAAGGGATAAGGGTTAGCTTAAACCTGTCACAGACTGAGAAAAGTAGTTTTTTTAAGCTATTAAATGACTTCGACTATGTAACAGATCTATTTGTGATCAAACGGACAGGTTTTAAGTGGCAGATAGATTCAATTACTATAAATGAACCCGAGCTAGCGAAAATTTTCATCGACACTAAGAAGCAAATCGATTTCAAAAAATACCTTGTCCAGTTAGATTCTGGCTACCAGCTAAATGAAATAATCATACATGAAGGGGAATTTACTGATATAGACCGGTTATTACTTAAATTCAGCGTAGAAAAACTACTCAAGTACTTCGAGTCCCAAAAACCTAACAAACTGCTTAAGAGGGATTCGCAATGCGTGGCATTTTCAGCATGCGGTGAGTTTCGTGACTACGATGGTATGCGGTAGCTTTTGCAGTGCATTGCTCACCCCTTAGCAGGGCGTTATGTAGCTTTATAAATTTTGGTGATTATATCCAGGTGTCTTTGGCAAAAGGTGCGCGGATAGTTCATCTATCGTAAGGTATGGCGAGCATTATGTTATCGAAACGTCTGCGTGTAATGTCAGTTCCATTCGTTAGGTTCTCCCTACACAAAAGCGATCTTTGTCGCTGGTTGGTTTGAATCCACGGACGCTGGCCGTTTTGCCTACTCAATTTCGTGAACCACTTTGGGTAATTTGGTCACAACAAGATTTGCTGTTTGTTCGGCTTTTTTGGGGTGGTAAATTGAATCTGAAAGGCAGGCTACATAACAAAGCGTTCAAGCGGGACTCATGCCGCGCGACATTTTTGGTTTGCAGTGATTCTAGTGGTAAAAGCGGTTTGCGGAAGGTTAGTTTATACGGCATTCACCCCTTAACGCGGCGTTATGTGCATGAGCCAAGCTTGATTAAACGATATGTGAATCTATAAGTCTCTGTTTTTATGAATTAATCACGATCATACAGGAAGTGAAATGGACAACTTATTTGAAAGTGTATGGCTTAACTTCGGTGTTTCTCTTCTGATAGCACTTTCAGTGGGCTTTGCCATTGAAGTGTTTTTAAAAAAGGTGTTAAAGCCGAAAGGCTTGTGGTGGGTGTTTATACTGCTCTTTTCAGCATGCATTTTTTTAGTTGCTTCTACTTTGAGTTCCAATGAAAACTTTTTCTATTGGTTTATTTCATCGGCCAAGTGGGCGTTGGCAGGCATTGCAGGTCTTTCGATAGCAAAACTGAGAGAAAGTTAGCGTAAACGTCGCCGATATGCACATAACAAAGCGTTTAAGACGGATTCACAACGCTTGGTATTTTTAGTTTGAATCGGCTTTAGTGTTTACGGCACAATGGGTTAGGTTGGGTGGTTGCGTTGTTCACCACTTAACGCGGCGTTATATGTCCGAAGGAGGAATACGGAAAAATGTCGGAAAAATATATGCTTAGAGCGCTGGAATTATCTAGGAAAGCATTACCTGATTGTGTTCCCAACCCGCCAGTTGGCTGTGTCTTAGTCAAAGATAGCCTCGTGATCTCTGAAGGCTTTACACAAGCTATAGGTGGAAACCATGCAGAAGTTGAAGCACTAAATGGTTACGAAGGTT
This sequence comes from Vibrio sp. Vf1514, assembly GCF_052076135.1. Classification (NCBI taxonomy): domain Bacteria; kingdom Pseudomonadati; phylum Pseudomonadota; class Gammaproteobacteria; order Vibrionales; family Vibrionaceae; genus Vibrio; species Vibrio sp. Vf1514. The sequence goes on from NZ_CP197268.1 coordinate 563,825, forward strand.
CAATGGACGGTGTAACAGCTTATGTGACTTTAGAGCCTTGCTCTTTTGTTGGTAGAACTCCGGCTTGTGCAAATACGTTGGTAAAGGCGGGCATAAAGCATGTCGTTGTGTCATTGCTTGACCCCGATGAGCGAAATAGTGGTAAGGGTATTGCTATTCTTGAGCAATCGGGCGTTAAGGTCGATGTGGGTCTCTGCCAAGAGCAAGTTAGTGGTTTCTTAACGCAATATTTGGGTAAGTCGTAAAGGCATATAACAAAGCGTTTAAGACGGATTCACAACGCTTGGCATTTTTAGTTCGAATCAGCTTTAGTGATTATGGCACAATGGTTTAGGTTCAGTGGTCGCGTTGTTCACCACTTAACGCGGCGTTATGTAACTCTATGAATTTTAGTGTTTATATCCAGTTGTCTCTGGCAAATGGTTCGCGGATAGTTCATCTATCGCAAGGTGTGGCGAGCATTATGTTATCGAAACGTCTGCGTGCAATGTCGGTTCTGTTCGTTAGGTTTTCCCTACACAAAAGCGATCTTTGTCGCTGGTCGATTTGAATCCAAGGGCGCTGGACGTTTTGTCTGTCCAAATTCGTGAACCACTTCAGGTAATTTGGTTGCGGCAAGATTCGCTGCTTGTTCAGCTTTTCTTGGGTGGTAAATTAAATCCGAAAGACAGGCTACATAATAAAGCGTTCAAGCGGGACTCATGCCGCGTGGCATTTTTGGTTTGCGGTGAGTTTTGGTGGTGAAAGTGGTCTGCGGAAGGTTGGTTTGTGCAGCATTCACCCCTTAACGCGGCGTTAGCACTCAAGGAGTAATAAATATGATCGAGTTTTTACAAAATAACTATGAGTGGGTCTTTTCTGGCATAGGTTCGAGTATTTTATTTTGGTTTATTGGCTACAAGCAGGGTTATAGCAAAGCTCTTACCCAGAAAATGAAAGTGGGTGATGGTAGTACAGGTATACAAGTCGGTGGCGACATGAATGGAAATATAGGACAAAATAAATAATGTTTGAAAAACAGAAACTAGATGTTGGAGAAAACTCCTCAGCTATTCAAGCCGGTGGTAATGTAACCATTACCCCTTATCAAGAATTGCGAGCAATCTTCTTGGACTTGTTTGAACTTAATTTTCCTAGAATCCAACAAGAAGCGAAAGAGATCGCCGATAGTCGTGTTGAAGCGATGCTCAATCAGCTAAAAAATTCGTTTGAAAAACATAAGGCTGATATTGACCCTAGTAAGTTTTCAGAACCAGCTATGCAGTATGAAATGCAAGCGATGGCTGTTGATGTAGCAAGAAAAGGGGAAAAAAGCAACGTTGATTTATTGTGCGAGTTGTTCTGCACAATGATGGCTAAAGATTGCCCTGAGTTAATTGAACTGATTGCTGCGGAAGCAAGACGGATTTTGCCAAATTTGTCTCAAAAACATGTTAGTTATTTGAGCTTAGAGGTGTTAGTTAATGAAGTTGCTTTTAACGTGAACAACTTGAATGTTATAAACCAAACGCTTACTCAAACTCTGAATCATATTAGCGATTGTTCTCAAATAACTTCGGGAGATTTACAATATATTTCGGTTTCTGGTGCTATAAATACAAGACAAATTAGGCACGTGGGGGTAACTCCTTCATTTTTAAAAGATGTTGTTGAACTGAAAGGCAAAGATGGTAGACAGTTAATTAGTTATGCAAAGGACAATAATTACCATGGTATAGCTCAGCTACAAGAACTGATAGATAAATGTGGAATTGGTCAATTCCATCTGACTGCTGTAGGTAGATTGATTGGCTGGCTTAACCTATCGAAGTTCTCTCAAGTCGATATAAAACAACTCTTCAAATAGAGTGCTAACAAACAATTTAAGAGTGATTCCCCACGCTTGGCATTTTTCGTTTGGGTCTAGTTTAGTGTTTACGGCGCTCAATTTTAGTGTCGTGGTAGCGTGGCTCACACCTTAATTGGGCGTTATATCACATCGTGGCTAGGAAATATCATGAAGATAAAAGAATCAGAAATAAGAGAAAACATAGCAGAATATATAAAAACCCTTGATCCCAACTTAAAAGTTGTGGCGCAGGAGCATTACATAAAAATGCCGAATGGTCGAACTGCTTATGTTGATATATTAGCGAAAGATGAGTTTGGTTGTTTTACTCTAATTGAATTGAAAAAAAGTGATCAGACGGCTAGATCTGCTATTCAACAGTTAATGAAGTATGCAAACATGCTTAAAAACAAGAATAGATTAGAAGAAAGTCAAATTCGATGTGTAGTAATCTCAACCGTTTGGCGAGAACTTGAAGAAGCATTTGATGAATACTCACGGGTTTCTCAATATGAATTTAAAGGCTATAGTATAGTGTACAAGCCTAATGAAGAACCTATATTTCAACAAATTGTCCCTAAATATAATAGTGGTGATCTAAGCCCTTTAAAAAACTTTATTTTCTTTGAGTTCAGTGAACAGAATGAACGTGATAAAGCATATGCTGATTTTACGTCAACATTGGAATCATTACCTTCTTGTAATAGTGTTATTATAAAAATGGACTACACGGGTGGTGATAATAATATTATCCACCCATATGGGTTCTCTTGGTCTATGTTTACGACTGATACCGATAGGTTATATAACGAAATATCTTCACTGCCAGTAAGGGAGCTAAATGACAATCACTTCGATATTGAAGGTATATTGAACTTATGGCAATTGGATGGAGCTGAGTATGAATTAAGAAGTAAAATTTTGCTCGAACAAGTTAGATTGAACTATGGTGTTGGTGAATATACAGGTCTTGCATTACATAGTTTAAATAACACCTTAAGTACATGGAACCATGGTGAGCCTTTAGGCGTTGGAGACATGTTTTCAGATGCTTTATTTGATAGTGATGATATGCTATCGATGGCGTGTGGTTTTACAGGTGATCACCCTTACGGGTTTAACATTAAGACTACGCCATGTAGAGAGTATCAGTTTAATATGGTTAGGAAAAAGCTTAATAAATTTTTATCTGCCAACTATCGATGGTGCAACCAAGTAGACTATATATTAAATACGTTACGAACAAAGGATGTCGCGGATATTAATGTATATAATCCTTTGAATTTTTTTGGCTTAATGTATGACCTTAAAAAACACTCATCTTCTCAAAGGATTCCATATCTTATCATCACAATCGACCGCGAAAATGGCGATAAAGAAGTTTACCAAGGCTTATTGGCTTGGACAGATAAAGAGAGAAATCCTAATAGCGCTAAAGAGGCTGTAATTACAGCCTATGATAGCATCGACAGTTTAAAAGCTCGAATGATATCTCAAGAACTAAATGATTATGATGAGAAATTATCTGAATCATATGGTTTAACGTATGAAGTGGTTACAGAAAAAAATAACACTTTATATAGAATTCAGAATGATGAAAATTCAGGGTACATGGAAATTATTGGCTCTATTAGTACTTTAAATGACTTTGTTAGGGATAATGACAACCTTATTGAAGAGGTTGATTACTTACTTAATAAAGATCCCAGTTCAAATGTAAAAATTACATTTTAGTGCATGTGATATAACAAAGCATTTAAGAGTGATTCGCAACGCTTGGCATTTTCGCTTCGCTCAAGTATAGCCAAGCGTCGCTCACACCTTAATGCGGCGTTATGTACTTTGGAGAAAATATGGAAGTAGTAGCTACTGAAAAACACGTCTCAGAATATCCTAATCCGTTTTATCTAAAACAAGGTGATAAAGTAGCTCTTGGTGCAATTGACGACGAGTTTCCCAATTGGATCTTTATAACCAGTAGCGAAGGGGGGCGGGGTTGGGCTCCAGTTCAATATATCGAAAAGATTGAAGGAATCTCAGAAGGTATTTTGCTTAAAGACTATGACAATGTTGAGCTCAATACAGTCATTGGTGAAAAGCTGTTAGTGCTGTTTGAACTCAATGAGTGGTATCGAGTTTCGAGGTCAACGGGTGAAATTGGTTGGGTACCAGTGCGCTTGGTACAACGTACATAACAAATTGTTCAAGAGGGATTCGCAACGCGTGGCATTTTCACAATGCGTTTGTTTTAGTGTTTAAGGTGGTATGCGGAAGCTTGTGTATTGCGTTGCTCACCCCTTAACGCGGCGTTATGTGCTATCGATAAAAGGAGGTATTGAGTATGAACTCATCTTTAAGTGTGCCAACTGACAACCCGTATAAGTTAATGGCAATTGTTGGTGCTGTTGTTTTCGTATTCAGTCTTTATTTCTTACTTAGCCAAACTTACACATACAACGATATTGTCTTCCAAGCAGCTGAGAAAATTTCGATTATTGAAGCTCAAGATGACTTGCCCGACAGTGTTAAAGAAGACCGTATTGCTATTGAAAATCGGAAAATTGAGATTGTGAGTAAAGATAGGAAATATTTTCCTTATCTTTGTGGCGTGATCGCAGCATTGGGTGGGCTGCTTTGTGGTATTGGGTTCCGGCACTGGATACTTGAAGTTTATCCAGACGAAGAAGCAATGCGAAAAGAGCAGTTGAAAAGTTTACGTTTAGCCAATAGGGCAGCATCAAGAGTTAAGCTGGGAAAACGCACATAACAAAGCATTTAAGAGGGATTCACAACGCTTGGCAGTTTTGGTTTGAACCGGCTTTAGTGTTTACGGCACAATGGCTTAGTTTGGGTGGAATGCGTTGTTCACCCCTTAATGCGGCGTTATGCATTAAATTTAAATTTGGTAGGTGTATGAAATTAATTCAAGAAATTATTGATTTATTAAGTTCTAGTGAAAGAAACTTAAATGTTGCCCTATTAAAGACAAAAGTATTACTTCATCAACTGGGTGAAAGAGAGCTTTCTGAATGGGTAGATAGTGAATTAAAAGGATATAAAGAGCGAAATTTATTACCTGAATATCGAGTACTTCATCTTACCGTAAAAGGAAATGTAACCAATGGGGTATATCGGTATACAAATCAACAAATTCCACTTATGCACTTGGATGAAAAAATTCGAAAAAGGTTAGAAACTAAGTATTTAATGGATAGTATCGCAGTGATTGAACAATATGCATTGCAGTCGGATTTAGGAGTTACAATAGCACCTGAATTTTGTTCCCTATTATCTAAAGGGTTAGATTCCAGTTATGGTGTTGAAAGTGCGTGGGGAGTTCATTCTGCAGGCGCAATGACTCAGGTTTTAACAGAAGTTACGTCTCGGTTATTAGATTTTGTATTGGAACTATCTGAAAAATTTCCGAATGACATGAACTTAGATGAAATGAAAATGAGAGCAAAAGAGGTTGGTGTGTCGGATCTATTTAATAATGCAGTTTTTGGTGACAACGCGACTATTGTTGTTGGTGATTCTAATACTCAGAATGTCAGAAATAATGTTAAAAAAAATGACTTCGACTCACTAGTCAGGGTATTAAAGCACCATAAAGTGAGTGAGAGTGACATAATTTCTCTGCAAAATGCTATAGAAGACGATCGTGAAAGTGTTGAAATTCAATCAGGTTCGTTTGGTAAGTCTGTTTCGAATTGGATCGGTGGAATGGTAACTAAAGCAGCGTCTACGGCATGGGATATTAATATTGGAATCGCTGGTAGTTTACTTGCTACAGCAATTGGTAAGTACTATGGATTTTAATGCATAACAAGGCGAAGCAATTGACAAAATATATGTCACGAATTTTGGTTCCCAAAATATAGCGCCATATATTTTGCAACTGTTCTAAGCGTTATGTAGCTTTATAAATTTTGGTGTTTATATTCAGTTGTCTTTAGCAAATGGTTCGCGGATAGTTCATCTATCGCAAGGTATGGCACGCATTATGTTGTCGAAACGTCTGTGTGCAATGTCGATTCCGTTCGTTAGGTTTTCTCTACGCAAAAGCGATCTCTGTCGCTGGCCGATTTGAATCCACGGACGCTGACATTTTTGTCTACCCAATTTCGTGAACCACTTCAGGCAATTTGGCTGCGGCAAGATTCGCTGCTTGTTCAGTTTTTCTTGGGTGGTAAGTTGAATCTGAAAGGTAGGCTACATAACAAAGCGTTCAAGCGGGACTTGGCACGCGTGGCATTTTTGGTTTGCAGTTTGTTTAGTGATTAAGGCGTAATGCGGTCACGTTTGTAGTGCGTGCCAGTGCCCCTTAACGCGGCGTTATGAGGCATATGGATATTCAATTAATACAAATAGAAAGTGATGAGTTTGAAAGTCTATTTTCTGTTGTGAAACAGGGGATTTATTCGCATGTCGATGCCGTCTTTGGTTGGTGTGACGAGTTTCAGGCCAATCGTTTAAAAAGTGACTATGAGCCGCATTGGTTTCATTGGGTTTATCTCAATAACACACAAGTTGGAATGCTATGCTTCAAGCCTTACGACAATGCATTTCATGTACATTTACTTATTGTGTTTCCAGAATTTCAAAATCAAAAACTGGGTGAAAGGGTCATGAATATGGTTCAAGAAATAGCGCGAGAGCAAGGGCGTAGTTACGTAACCTTATCAAGCTTTACTCGAAATGAGTCAGCGGTAAGGTTTTATAAATCTCTTGGATATGAGGTGACTGAAAGCGATGAAAACTTCCTTTCTCTGTCGCTTCGAGTTGACTCATAACAAAGCGTTTAAGGCAGATTCGCAACGCGTGGCATTCTCAGTTTAAACTGGCTTTTGTGTTTAAAGTGCAGTGGTTTGGGTCAGGTGGTAGCGTTGCTCACTACTTAACGCGGCGTTATGTAGCTTTATAAATATTGGTGTTTATATCCAGTTGCCTTTGGCAAATGGTTCGCAGACAGTTCATCTATCGCAAGGTGTGGCGAGCATTATGTTATCGAAACGTCTGCGTGCAATGTCGATTCCGTTCGTTAGATTTCTCTGCGTAAAAGCGATCTTTGTCGCTGGTAGATTTGACTCCAAGAGCGCTGGCCGTTTTTCCTGCCCAATTTCGTGAACCATTTCAGGTAATTTGGCTGCGGCAAGATTCGCTGCTTGTTCAGCTTTTCTTGGGTGGTTAAATTGAAGCTGAAAGGCAGGCTACATAACAAAGCGTTCAAGCGGGACTCATGCCGCGCGGCATTTTTGGTTTGCAATGTGTTTTGGTGGTGAAAGTGGTCTGCGGAAACTTGGTATGTGCGGCATTCACCCCTTAACGCGGCGTTAGGCATCAATATGCGATTCACTTGTATCTGGTTGTTCTCTGAAAAACAAAGCCAAGGTAGTATGATGAACAAAGTTCGTTAATCATGGGAATACATGATGAATATAGTGAAAGTAAACAATACCAATGCTCATGTTTATGCCAACCTTTACCAAGCGTATGGTGCTGAATTCTCTAGAATCATAGATGATAAGCCTGATGAGAATGGGCTGTTCGAGATTTATCCTCAGCTAAATGGAACAGTCACAGGCTACTTACTCTACATTGATGGACTTCCTGCTGCTTTGACAGCAATAGACGAGAAGTTAACAAAAGAATTCGAAATCTGCGATTTTTATGTTTTACCTTGCTTCCGCAAAAACAAAGTGGGTAAACATTTCATTTTCAGTTTGTTTGAACAACTCGGTGGTTCATGGGAAATCAAGCAGGTCGCTGGTGCCGATCATGCTATCAGTTTCTGGCGTGATGTAGTTGGGGATTACACGTCTGAAAACTATATTGAAGATGTATATGAAGACCACAAGTGGGGGACAGTGACAAGGCAATGTTTCTCGCACGATAAAAATGCCTAACAAAGCATTTAAGAGTGATTCGCAACGCTTGGCAGTTTCGCTTCGCTCAAGTATAGCCAAGCGCCGCTCACACCTTAATGCGGCGTTACAACCACACAATAAGAGAGCCACGATGAATAGCGATCAAGATTTAGAGCCACAAGAAGATGCTCCATCCGCAGGAGGGGATGAAAGTGGTTCTCTTAAAGGTAGTAAGAGACGCAGCTTTACAAAATTAAGGCGAGAGCTCGAAGAAGAGGAGCTGAACTCCCCCGCGGTTCAGAAGCTACTGATCGATGAGATAGAAAGACTTGAAAGAGAAAATATTGACTTGGTCAATTATCAGGATAAGTATTATCAAGTAGACAAAGCTAAGGCAGTTCTTGACCAAAAGCTGAAAACTAGCATTTCACAAGAAATAATATCTGGTGTCTGCATGACGGTTGGAGCAGCATCACTAGGCTACGCTCCTACATTATGGGCTCACCAACCTTCAGGCTGGATTGCGATTATTTTTGGTGGTGTGCTTATTGTAGGCGGCATCATCGCTAAGGCGGTGAAGTCATGAAAATTAAAATACAGTCTATTGCAGACAAAGGTATTTACGAAAAAGAACGATTAGTTATGAAAGTTATTGCGGACTGCGATGTAGGCGACTTTCTCCTTTTGAGGGCTGGCTATCGTGAAGGTTCTGTTACTACTGGTGTTCATAATACATTCTGGTTCCCAGATGAATACGTTGAGGCCGGAGATTTAGTTGTCGTTTATTCGAAATCTGGAAAACAGAATACGAAGCAGCTGAATAGTGGCAAAACTGCTCACTTTTTCTACTGGGGTAGAGATGCCGCGTTATGGAATACCAAATCCAAAGCTCCAGTTTTAATGCACTGTCCGGAATGGGAGAGTGCTGACCCAGAAGAGTTGTAACAAGGCAAGCAAGAAGGACGCGCTAACGCGCGCCTCTTCTTGCGGCGTTATGTAGCTTTCTCAATCTTGGTGTTTATATCTAGTAGTCTTTGGCCAACGGCGCGTGGACGGTTCGGTTGCGCAAGGTGTGGCAAGCATTATGTTATCGAAACCTCTGTGTGCAATGTCGGTTCCGTTCGTTACGTTTTCCCTACACAAAAGCGATCTTTGTCTCTGGTAGATTTGAATCCCAGGGAGCTGGTCTTTTTGTCTACCCAATTTCGTGAACCACTTCAGGTAATTTGGCTGCGGCAAGATTCGCTGTTTGTTCGGCTTTTCTTGGGTGGTAAATTGAAGCTGAAAGACAGGCTACATAACAAAGCGTTCAAGCGGGACTCATGCCGCGTGGCATTTTTGGTATGCGTTGAGTTTTTGTGGTGAAAGCGGTCTGCGAAAGGTTAGTTTGTACGGCATTTACCCGTTAATTGGGCGTTATATTGCCCCGATAAATTCGGCTATTTAGAGCTTTAAAATGATAAGAAAGTACAACGAAAATGACATGGATTCAGTTCTTGAAATTTGGCTTAGTGCGTCAGTTCAAGCTCACGATTTCATCTCGCCTGAGTTCTGGGAATCTCAAGTAGAAAACATGCGTAATATCTACATTCCAGCTTCAGAAACCTACGTTTACGAAGTTGAGTCGAAAGTAGTCGGCTTTTACGCACTATATGAAAATAGCCTAGCTGCTATATTTGTCTCTCCTGAGCTTCAAGGCAAAGGCATTGGTAAGCAACTATTGAGTCATGCTAAAACTCAGAGGGCTGAATTGAGTCTCGCTGTATACAAGGAAAATCAGGCTAGTTATCAATTCTATTTGTCTCAAGGTTTCAAAGTCTTGAGCGAGCAATTGGATGAGCACACTGGACATCCAGAATACACAATGAGTTCGGGCATATAACAAACAGTTCAAGAGGAATTCACAACGTGTGGCATTTTTACTATGCGTTGAATTTAGTGGTCAAGGTGTTATTACGCGCCTCCCCCCTTAACGCGGCGTTAGCTGTCAGTCAGTAAAACAAGAAAGGAGTCTAAAGTGAAAGTAGCATTGGTCACAGGAGGCTCTAGAGGTATAGGGCTGAAAGCTGTTCTGCGATTCGTGGACTTGGGCTATCAAGTGATAACCTGCTCTCGTGCTGAACAGTCATGGATGGAGTCTGTGCATGAATTTCCACAATTAAGCGTTGTGGACTATCAAATTGTAGATATTTCCTCAGAATCTGAGCTTGAAAAGCTATTCGACCATATCAAGAATCAATACGGCTTTTTGGATATCGCGGTGAATAATGCGTCACCGGCTTTGGTATCCGGTGGTCAATTTAAAGAAGTTGACGTTTCTTCTTTACAGGAAACATTGAATGTCGATTTTTGGTCTCATGCCTTGTGCTTAAGGCATGAGTTAAAACTGATGAATGCGGGTTCCGCCATTGTTAACGTCAGCTCTGTGAATGGCCTAAGACCGACACCGAATGCCTCAATGTACAGCGCGTCCAAGCACGCGCTTGAAGGGTTAACCCGTTCTGTTGCTTTAGAATGTATTGGCTCTGGAGTTCGTATTAATGCGGTAGCTCCAGGCGTGACATGGACACCACGATGGGAAAGCAAGCAATTGGACTCACCAAACATTCGCAGTGAAGTTTCAGAGGTGGTACCTATCAAACGCTTTGGTCATGCAGACGAAATCGTTAATGCCATTGAGTTTCTGGTCTCAGACAAAGCCAGCTACATCGTTGGCCACACGCTTGTGGTTGATGGTGGGCTATCCTTGGCATAAAACGAAACGGCTAACAAAGCGTTCAAGCGGGATTGCAACGCTCGGCGTTTTCGGTTTGATTCAGCTTTAGTGATTACGGCAAATGATTTAGGTTGGGTGGTCTGCGATGCTCATTACTTAACGCGCGTTATGGCGCAGTCAGGTTTTGAAGTCAGTCGCAGCACTTCAATCATCATTCTCGATAAATTTTGATAACGCCATAGAATTCCAACTAGCGTATGCATAGTGAGGCGAAGATGGAAAAGGCTGAATTCATTCAAAAACACCTAATTGAAAAGGGTGTCCCAGCAGATTTAACTAAGCCAACAGCGTTTATTTGGTCTAGGTATAAAGACCCTTCCCAAAAGCCTCTAGTTTTTCAATCTCCTGCAAAAATACTCATTACATATGGTTTATTTATGGGGTTATTATGGGGAGCTTTGATGTGGGTATTTTTTTGGCATTCAGAGCCAAATAATTGGGTAGCGTATCTTGTTTCAGCATCTCTATTTGGTCTTTGTATGGGATATATCAACGTATTTCGCACCATGAAGGCTCGAAAGCTTTTGGGCGAAACAAACTGGGAAAATTGGTGTCAGCAACACTACAGGTAAAGTGCCATAACAAAGCGTTCAGCGGAAGGTAGCTTTATACGGAATTCCCCCCCCCTTAACGCGGCGTTATACCAAATGGAGAAATCAGACTATGGCAAAGGTTGATTGGCATAAAAATGACATTGATGACGATACAGTCATTACAGATAGTTACAAGACAACTCAAAACGTTCGTCGTTATTTTAAATCTAAATTTGGTGAGCAATTTAAATTCGACCGAGATTTCATGCAATGGATGAAAAGTTCGGTGGGTTTAACAATGAGTGACGCTTGCCATGAGTGGATGAGGAGACAACATTCAAAGTAGGTCGTGTGAAATTTTGTATAACAAACTGTTCAAGCAGATTCGGTACGCGTGGCATTTTGGGTTTGCAGTTTGTTGAGTGGTTAAGGCGTAATGCAGTCACATTTGTATTGCGTTGCTCACCCCTTATGCGGGTGTTAGTTTGCTACCAAGAATCAAGAGGTTTAGTGTAAGAAATGAAAGTAAGTATTAGACCTGCAAGAGAAAATGAGCTGGATTTTATCCATGCTTTGGTTATCTCAAATGACGAATGGACTAAGTTCAATGGTCCTTATTTTCCATACTCACATCCATCCTTAGAACAGTTTGAAAACGCTTCATTTCAGCGTCTTTTATCGGGCTTAGATTCGCAATTGATTACAGTCGATGATATTCCAGTGGGAATGGTTAGTTGTTACTGGGAATGTGAAGAAACTCGTTGGCTTGAAGCTGGTGTTATTCTTTACGATAAAGAGTATTGGGGTAAAGGCATTGCTGCGTTAGCGATTCCGTTGTGGGTTTCGTATCTGTTCAAAAGTAAGGAAATTGAAAGGGTTGGTTTTACGACTTGGTCGGGTAATCCTCGAATGATGTCATTAGCTTTAAAATTAGGCTTTCAGCAAGAAGCTAGGCTACGAAAAGTCCGCTATTACAATGGCGAGTATTATGATTCCGTCAAATATGGAGTGTTACGTTCTGAGTGGTTAGAACGCAACTAACAAAGCATTCAAGAGGGATTCACAACGCTCGGTGTTGTCAGTTTGAATTAGCTTAAGCGTCTACGACACAATGGTTTCGATGTCCCTTAATGCGGCGGTATACGAAATTAGGTAAGTACAGGAGTACACATGAAAAGACATTTCGACATCATCGGAGCACCTTTCAATCAACTGGGTTTTGTGACAACTCAAGAAAATACGGTTGATGGTCTGCGACGAATGGATGAAATGTCATGGGTAGGCCTTACGGACTGGATCAAAGTTAGAAATGACCGATGGGGTGCTGACATCATTGACCAAGGCGATGTTGTCATCTCCGATGAGGTTCATTCATTGATTTCCTGCGGGAACAAAGATGAAGCATTGCGAGTTTACGCGCACGACCTAACGATAAAGGTGCTGGCAAGTTATAAGAATAATCGGGTCCCCATAACAATTGGTGGCGACCACTCGATAGCGATGGGTACAATTCAAGCAGTGCTAAGCCATTATCAAAAGGGCAAAAATAAAAAAATTGCAATTGTTTGGGTTGATGCTCACGCTGATTGCAACAACACTCGCGACAGCAATTTGCACGGTAAGCCGTTAGCATTATTAATGAATCAATATCCGCACAATGGTTGGTCAATACCTTCTGATATCACTTTAAACCCTCAAGACGTGTTTTATGTGGGCGTCAGAGATTTAATGCCATGTGAACATCAACTCATTCAAAAACTCAATATGACCAGCTTCGACATGATGTGTATCGAACAGCAAGGGTTTCATGTTGTCGTTCGAACCTTAATGGAAAAATTGGAGCGAGCGTATGACGGTATTTACCTGTCATTCGATTACGATGTCTTAGATGGTTCTCTATTTCGAGCATGTGCTACGCCGAATGTTGGTGGTTTAACCGCAAGAGAGGCCCTGTATTTAGTTCATTCAATCGCCTCGAGTGACAAGTTTATTGGAGCAGAGTTTGTTGAATACATGCCCGAACGAGACAGTAGTGGGGTATCCAAGGAGTTGATGGTGAAGCTTGTTGATGCGGCTTGGGGATTTAAGTCGTAGTTTCGTATAACGAATGGCTCAAGGGACTGTTAACGCATGGTGAGTCCCTATGAACTGAGGTCGTTACGGCTGTTGTGGTTGAGTTTTGTGCCCCTTAGGCGGGCTTTATTTACTAGTTAACAAGGATTTATTCAATTGAAAGGAAATTGTTTGTGCGGAGAGATCTCATTTGAGTTGTCAGGCGAACTACCACTCATTTATCAATGTCATTGTTCATTGTGTCGAAAGGTGTCGGGTTCTTCATCCAATTCGGCTTTGATTGTCAAAGCATCAAATTTTAAATGGTGTACTGGCGAGCATCAAATTAAGTCTTTTTCTACTAATTCGGGGTTTAAATCTGAGTTTTGTTCTCAATGTGGTAGTCCTGTACCCAATATCAGCTCGAACGGTGATTCATATTGGGTACCTGCTGGTTTGCTGTCTGACCCTGCCGATACAAAAGTTGCTGCTCATGTGTATGTCGGTTGTCATGCAAGCTGGGATGTGGGGTTCTTAAACGACGGAATTCCGCAATTTGAAACAATGCCAAGTGAACATATGCTCACCGCGTGCTGCGCACGGACACAACACACGACGGAAAGGTAAACACTTGATGAGGTTTAAACGGAGCGCCAAGGGGTTGGGCTCGATGATCAGCCCTTCGTCTCTGTTTTTCGATTCGCACCAATCCACTCTTTGATCTCAACGGCATAGTTATTGTGTGCCTTCACATACATTTGTTTTGAAAGCATTAAGATGGATTGTTCAGCCAAGACTTGCTGCATCTGGTTTTGAGCTTTTCTCATGACCGCATGAATCCCGCACATTCCTTCGCACGCCCATTGGGGCACGTCATCCGTGAAGATATTCATCCGCTGGCGAATTTCTTTACAGTCGAAAATCGACTTCTCACCATCAATCGCAATCGCAATATCAAGCACGCTGATCTCTGCTGGCGACTTGGCGAGCTTATAACCGCCTTTGCGACCTTCAGAACTCTCGACTAACCCCGCTTTTGAGAACTTGGTAAAGATTTTGCCCAAATAATCATACGGGACGCCTTGTAAGTTGGCCGCTTCGCGAACGGACATTTCTCTTGGTTCGCCGTCTTCATCAACCATATTCACCAAACAGTGAATCCCATACTCAACGCCTGAGCTGTAAAAAGCCATGAGTTAACCTCTGATTCTAATGACTTGGCAGTGTAAATCACTCTCTTGCGACAAGCATAAAGAAATCGAGCAAAAAAATAAACTGCGACCAATGTTGTCGCAGTTTATTTTTTCTTGTATGCTGCGCCGAAATGATGAGTCAGAAGTGAACGAGGAATCTCACATGAGCAAAGAAATAGTGATTATTGGCGCCGGTTTTGCGGGCATGTGGGCAGCGCTCAGTGCTGCGCGTTTGGCAAAGTTGAAGCAAGCGGAAGATGTCAGTGTGACGGTCATCGCACCTGTTGCAGAGCTGCGTGTTCGCCCGCGCTTTTATGAATCAAAAGTACAGACACTGGTTTCTCCGTTGATGCCAGTATTTGAGACGATGGGCGTGAAATTCGTTGTTGGGCAGGTCACCAACATTGAATCGGATACCCAACAAGTGGTTTATGTGGATGAAAATCAGCGCTCAGTCACCAAGTACTACGACAGACTTGTGTTAGCTGCTGGTTCGAATCTACGCCGAGATATGGTGAAAGGCATTGCAGAACATGCGTTTGACCTTGACCAAATCGACAGCGCCGCAGTTTTGGAACAGCACATCAACGGCCTGGCAAATCAGCCGTCTTCTCAGGCTCGCAATACCGTTGTGGTTTGTGGTGGGGGATTTACCGGGATTGAAATCGCGACAGAACTGCCTGCCAGACTGAAAGCGCTGTTGGGGGAGAGTGAGCCAGTTCGAGTCATCATCGTGGAGCGCAATGGCCAGATTGGTACCAATTACAGTCAAGCGTTGCAAGATGTCATCAAACAAGCGACAGACGAGCTGGAGATTGAATGGATGCTGAATGCACAGATTGAAGAAATCACTGCACACGGCCTACGACTCTGTTCTGGTGAAGAGATTCAATCCAAGACCGTCATCTGGACCGCTGGCGTCAAAGCGAACGATTTGACGAACGTGTTCGAAAAACAGCAAGGCCCACAGGGCAGGCTACATGTTGAGTCATCGTTGAAAGTGATCAATCAGCCGAACATTTTCGCCACTGGTGATGTGGCTTATGCTGCAACGGATGATAAAGGCAATCATGCATTGATGAGCTGTCAGCATGCGATATTAATGGGTAAATTCGCCGGGCATAATGTCGCCGCGAGCTTACTCGATTGTGATTACTTGCCTTACAAACAAGAAAACTATGTGACGTGTTTGGACCTCGGTTCATGGGGCGCGGTGTTTACTGAAGGCTGGGATCAGAAAGTCAAATCCATCAAAGAAGACGCCAAAAAAATCAAAATCGCCATCACCAATGAACTCATTTACCCGCCAAAAGCAGAACTGGACCTGATCATGGAACAGGCCGATCCGCTTGCCCCTTGGGTATAAGTCACGTTACTACATGGTAAATCACGCAGACAAAACGCCGTGTACGCGTTTTGTCTGGTTTATATTCGATAAACTGAGATAGATGGGGCAGGTTAAAGCAGTGCTTTGAGTCTGAATATCAGTGCGGTGCATTCTTCTTCTGTTTTGATATTGGTGAAGCCGATAATTAGGCCGGGATGAATTGGCGTTGAAGACCACTGCGACAGCGCCTGAGAATAGAGCCCATTACGCAACAGTGTTTTGGCTATCTCGACGTCATCGCAGCTGGAATCGTTGAATTTCAATATCATGTGCATGCCGCCGGGTTGAGGCTCGATGAACACCTTATCTCCCAGATATTGAGCAAATAATCTGGCCGTGAACTCTCTGCGTTTGCGATACAACTTGCGCATCCGTTGAATATGACGACTGAAGTGTCCTTCTTGCATGAAGTTGGCAATGCAGAGTTGGGTTAAGCCAGCGACATTGCCGGCATACAAATCGGAGAGTTGCTCAAAGCGATCCACCAAGTTTTGCGGAACCACAATATAGGCCGTTCTGAGGTTAGGGAATAACACTTTACTGAATGTCCCCGAGTAAATGACCCGGTCTTGGCTATCTAAACTCTTTAATGCGGGCAGCGGCAGGCCGGTGTGGCGGTATTCGCCGTCGTAGTCGTCTTCAATGATCCAGCTGTTCTGGGTGATTGCCCAATCCAATAACATCTGGCGTCGTTGCAGTGACAGCGAGACGCACGTTGGGCTTTGGTGTGCTGGCGTGACAACGAGCGCTTTGATGCCACGATCTTTAGGAATGGTGACGCCGCTGTCATCGACGGGCACAAACGCGGGCGTCAGGCGCTCATTTTCCAGTATCAACTTGGTGAACGGATAACCCGGGTCTTCAACCCCCACTTTGTCATTGACAGAGAGCAAGGCCTTCGTGATCCACTTTAATGAGTTCACATAGCCGGACGTAATAAACACCTGCGTCGGCTGACATTGCACACCGCGATACACGTTCAAATATTGGGCAATCGCAAGTCTCAGTTCTGGCAAGCCATATACAGAAGGATACGTCAGGTTCTCTATCGCGGTATGACGCGCATTTCTTGCGGCCATGCGCGCCCAGCTTTTAAAAGGGAAAGCATCCAGAGCAGGAATGCCAAGCTGAAAAGGGAGGATATCCGTTGTTTGCGGGTCGGCAGAAAAGCCAGGCTGACGCACCGTCACTTCGCTTAAAGACGGCCTCGGTTGTTCGATAACGCTTTGGCTGACTCGTGTTCCCGCTTGCCCGTTGGCTTCGATAAAACCTTCGG
Source organism: Vibrio sp. Vf1514 (assembly GCF_052076135.1). Classification (NCBI taxonomy): domain Bacteria; kingdom Pseudomonadati; phylum Pseudomonadota; class Gammaproteobacteria; order Vibrionales; family Vibrionaceae; genus Vibrio; species Vibrio sp. Vf1514. The sequence goes on from NZ_CP197268.1 coordinate 580,737, forward strand.
ATTTCAGAAGGGCGTAGCCTTCTTCCACGCTGCCACGGGATAGTCCCATCTCCTTGGCGAGAGCTCGTGCCGATGGGATTCGCTCACCGGGTTTGAGTACACCTTCTAAAATCGCGCTGTGAATCCGCTTGTAAACCAGCTTGTAGGCAAACAGTTTGTTCTGGCCTTTTTGCATATCCAATTATGGTCCATAAAAATCTTAAACTTATGGCTCTTATTGTAAGCCATATTAGCTTGTAACATCACTACCAATACGGCGTGACTATCGAAGTTTTGGAGACAATATGAAAATACTATTGATTAACAGTAGCCCGAGGCAACAAACATCCTCGACGTATGCCCTTGCGCAATCACTGCTTCAGCGTGTGTCGACGCTGACGCCTGTGAGCGTGACGGAAGAAAACGTGACGCGACTGGCACAGGTGGATAGCGAATATTCGATCTCCGTGGCGAGCATTGAACAGCAGCACGATGAGTCGACGGGCAGCCTGGCTGTATCGAATCGATTGATTGATGATTTAATTGCAGCCGACTTGGTGATCGTGGCGTCTCCGATGCATAACTTCTCTCTGCCTGCCGGGTTAAAAAGCTGGGTGGATCATGTAGTGCGCGCTCAAAAGACGTTCGCCATCACGCCAACCGGAAAATTGGGATTATTAGATGATAAACCGGTGTATGTGCTTATTTCTTCCGGTGGGACGTTTTCAGGAAATAATGCGTATCAACCTGATTTTTTCACACCGTATATGAAAGAAATACTCAGCACGATTGGCATCAACAGTGTCAGTTTCTTTGCAATTGAAAGTACCGTGTCTTCTCATGAGGTGATCGAAAATAATATTGAATTCATTCGTCAAAAACTATTATCGCATCTAGAAGAACACGTCATCAAAACCCAATGATTATCAATTTTCTTACTTAAACCTTTAAAGTCACTTTAAATAGGATGCTCAACATGAAGCCTATACACAAAAAATATTTAAACCTCTTTGTGACGGCGGTATTCAGCCTCGCGCCTTTCTATCAGCAAGCACACGCGGAAGAGATCGACTATGCCGCTGACGGTCAACGTCGTGCTCAGTCGGCGGGCGAATTTTTGGTTGGTAAACCGGCGCCCGAAATGAAAATCACCACTATTGACGGCAGTACGATTGACTTGAGCGAGATGTATGGCAAGAAACCGGTCTATATCAAATTCTGGGCGACATGGTGCATCCCTTGCCGTGAGCAAATGCCCGGGTTTGAAGCCATATACAAGCAATATCACGATCAAATCGAAGTGATATCGGTCAATACGGGCATCAATGACAACCAGCAGTCGGTGAAACCGTTTTTGAAAAAAATGGGGCTGACGATGCCGACGGTGATTGATGATGGAACACTTGCTCGAGCCTTTCAACTGAGAGTGACACCGCAACATGTGTTGATTGATAAACAAGGCCGATTTTCTTACTTTGGTCATGTCGATGACGAAAATTTTCACAACCAACTTGAGCGTGTCATTCACCAGTCTACCGTCCACCAGTCCACCGTCGACAAGGTGAGCATCGCTCACTCGTCGGCACCGGATGCGCATATGTATCAAGTTGGCGACACGCTAAAAAATTTAGCGTTCACCACGATCAATGACAACAACATCGAGTTGAAGTTTGGCGAGGACAATAGCGCCAAAGTCGGGCTGGTCTTTTTTGGCCCCTGGTGCGAATGGTATTTGGAAGAGACCGCGCCGGAATCGTCAAAGGCGTGTACTCAGGTCCGCGAACTGCTAGAGGAGAAATCCAAATCAAACAATATGAAGTGGGTTTCGATCTCTACCAATGTTTGGTCTTCTGTGGCTGAATTGCACGAATATAAAAAGAGTTATGGAACCAGTTTGCCGATTGTATTTGACGGTGATGGGAAACTATTTGAAGCATTTGGCGTGAACCAAATCCCAACCATTATTTTAATGGACAAAAGTGGACGTATTGAATCGAAAGTTTCAGTGCAAGATAGTGAATTTGAAAATGTTTTAACTTCATTGTGAAATTCTAAAATATAAAGTACCCCAAAAAAATGGCTGTTATTTTTATTCAAATGAATCATAACAGCCATTCGTTGAATTATTAGAGATGAAAACCATGAAGTATATTGCTCTTTTCGTCCGTATCATCACGTTTTCCGCTTGGATAATGGCTTCATTTCAAGCGTTGAGTAACCCGAATGATGGCCAAAACTATTTACTGTCTGCTGCCATTATGACGGCGTCTGAACATCCGTCCGCGGGTCAAACACAAACATTAGCGTTAAAAATGACACCACAAGCAGGCTGGCATGGGTATTGGGAAAACCCAGGTGACGCTGGTTTTGCCAATCATTTCAAATGGTCTTTACCGAAAGGCGTGACCGTTGGCGAATTTGCCTACCCGGCGCCAAGCCAACTGCTCACCAGTGGTTTAATGAATTACATCTACCACGGTGAATACGTGTTGTTGGCGCCGCTGACGATCAGTAACGACTATCAAGCTGGCGACTCGGTCGATTTAGCGCTTGAGCTCAATTACTTGGTATGTAACCCAGAAAGTTGTCTACCGGAAAGTCAGTCACTAAGCGTGACGTTGACGGTTGGTGATGGCACGGCAGCGAGCGCCTTGCAAAATCGATTGAATCAGTGGCAAGCGAAAATCCCCAAACCCATGCACGAAACCGGGCAGTTTTACACCAGCAACGAGACGTTGACATTGCGTTTGCCATTACCCGGTTCTTTTTATCTGAACAACGTCGATATGAAGAACGTGCACGTGTACCCAATCATCAACGATTTGATGTCTAACAGCGCCGTTCAACACTTCACGTTAAATGATGATCGCCTGATGATGAGCACGGCGAAAGGCGACGCGGACGGCGATCTGTTTGAAGGCGTTCTCGTGCTCAATAGTGACATATCGTTGCGGTTCAAGGCCGAACGCATCGACGCGTCAAGTGCGTTGTCCGGTCAGCCAGATTCATGGATGAACAATGACATCGCGCTCTCGATGATTGCATTTCTGGGCGCTGTGGCTGGTGGCTTGTTGCTCAACATTATGCCGTGCGTCTTTCCAATCTTGAGCCTGAAAATTCTCAGTATCGCGCATCAGGGTTCTGAAAAAGAAGCCAGAGCCGGTGCACTCGCCTATACGTTCGGCGCGGTCTTGGTGTGCGTGGTGCTGGGGGGCGTCATTCTGGCGCTCAGATCGCTGGGTCATCAAGTCGGATGGGCGTTTCAATTGCAAAGCCCGGTTGTCATCGCGGCGCTGATTCTGTTGATGAATGCGATCGGCTTTAACTTGGCAGGGTTGTATGAGATTGGAACGCTCACTTCGGGGTCGCGCTTGCAAGACGCCAAAGGACCCAAAGGCGATTTTTGGACCGGTGTCCTTGCGGCATTTGTCGCGACGCCTTGTACGGGGCCATTCATGGCCACCGCATTAGGTGCCGCCTTGGTGTTGCCGCTGGTCAGTGCATTGATGATTTTTGCCGGATTAGGTTTTGGTATGGCGTTGCCATTTTTGTTGGTGAGCTTTGTGCCAAGGTTGCGCACAATGCTGCCAAAACCGGGGGGGTGGATGGTCACCGCAAGACGCATTCTAGCACTGCCTATGTTTGTCACGGTGCTGGGGCTGTTATGGATATTGATGCGCCAGACCAGCAGCGATTTCATCTTGTTGGTCATTGCGGCGACTATGCTGTCTACCTTTGGCTTGTGGCTTACCGGTTTATGGCAGGTGTCACAACGCAAAATGCGCTGGTGGCCAGCGATTGTGTTGAGCTTGATGTCGCTGTTGGTGATGGTCTCGTGGGATTCAGAGCCTTTGGCACAGTCTTCTCATCTCGAATCCAATGCTCTACCGTTTGAGCAAGCCAAGTTGGATACGATAAAAGCGGAACACGATGTATTTTTATACTTCACGGCAGATTGGTGTTTGACGTGCAAAGTGAATGAAAAAACCTCGATAGCGCGAGACAGCGTGCAAGCAGCGTTGAAGCAACAGGGCGTGGTCACGATGGTCGGCGATTGGACCCATGGCGACAGTGTCATCACGCAGTTCCTGACACAGCACAAGCGTTCGGGCGTGCCGCTCTATCTGTGGTATCGAAAAGGGGTCGATGCACCAGAGGAGCTGCCTCAGATCCTCACGCCGACAATTCTTCTGAATCAGTTACCTGACTAGCCAAGATGCCAGCGATGGGCTAAACCGGTCTGGAATAGTGTTCTGGCAAGAACCCGTGCCCTTGTTTTTCTGAAAGGTAAACGAGGGCATCAATCACGCGAAGCGGCGTTAACCGCGTTTCTTCTCCGCAGCTTTCCAGTTCAAATGTCAGGTAAAGTTGGTCACGTTCCACTTTGAAAAATAGGTTTCCTTGCGGCGGGCGCTCTTGGGTGAGCGAAAAAACGCCCATGCCAATAAAGTGCGAGCTGCTTCGATTGTCAGTCGCGTAGATATCGCTCTGCAACTTGTGGGCGAGCGTTAAGACATCCAGAAGTAGGTTGATCTGATCGTCAGAAACATTGTCGAGCGCTTGGATATGCGGTTCCTTACAGAACCGCTCTAAATAGCTCATCATTTCATCTATATCGTTGTTAAATAACATGATTGATCGCCTTGAGGGTGAGAGACGCGATTGTAGCGTCAGTTGCCCCACATCTCAAAGCATTCAACGACAACGAGAGGTCAGGCCATTTCACCCCATCGTGGTCTGCTTCACTTTGGCAATAAAAGGCAAGTTTCGCGAGTGGTCATGCCACGGTAAGCCGTAACCCACCAACAGTTCATCGCTATCCATGTCGTACGCAAAATACTGTGACACAGGAATCTCAACACGACTAGGTTTCACAAACAGTGTCGCAATGGCGAGCGATTTTATCGGAAAATGTTCAATGAGGTATGTGCTGAGGCGTTTCATGGTGCCTCCGGATTCAATCGCATCATCGACCAAAATGACATGCTTCCCCGCGATTGGGACATTTTGGTGATACTCAATTTTGGAGCGGTTGTTTCGCTCTCCCGGCGTGTGTGGGCAAGAGATGTAATCCATGCTGATAGGGAAGGACAGTTGTCGCACCAGATCCGCTGTAAATAAAATACCGCCCGGTACCACGGTGATGATCACAGCCTCATCAAATTGTTGATTGAGCTGCTCAGCAACGCGTGTGACGCCAGCTTTGATCTGCGCTTCGCTCAACACCAAGTCACCGATGTAATTATCGTGTGTCATTGCGGGCTCCCAGTTGCTGTGGTGCCAGCGGTCGCATCTTGGGATGTTTGCGTGCATGGAATGTCACGAAGAATGCGAGCTGGATTGCCACCAATCACCACGTTGTCGCCAAAACTCTTGGTGACGACACTGCCCGAGGCGACCACGACGTTATTGCCCAACGTGACGCCGGGATTGATCGTCGCATGCCCACCAATCCAGCAGTTATCGCCGATGTGAATGGGTTTTGCCGATTCGACACCGCTGGCACGTTCAATGGGATCGAGTGGGTGAGTCGCAGTGTAAATGCCAACTTGTGGCCCGAGCATGCAGTTGTCACCAAAATGGACTTCAGCGCAATCTAGAATTACACAGTCATAGTTTGCAAAGAAGTGATCGCCTACCGAGATATTGCAGCCATAGTCACAATAGAAATTTGGATGGATCGAGATATTGCTTCCCACATGACCCAGTAAGTGGTGCAAGATGTTCGCTCGAGTTTCGGCGTCCTCAGCGGAGGCGTGGTTGAATTGATGAAGCCAATTGCGTGCCTGCTCGCGCAGTTGACTCAACTGTTGATCGGCCGGATTGTACAGCGCTCCGGAAAGCATTTTTTCATACTCAGTCATGCTCGATGCCCTTACTTAACCATAAAACGGACGGGTGACATGATGAACGCGTCACGCGAAATAAAGCGTGATTGAGTATACAGAAAAAACAACAAATGAACATAGATAAACATTTTAATGTCCATATGTGTTATTTTTTGATGCGGCGATTGACGCTGATGAGCAAGGAACGACATACAAAAACGCGAGCCGCTACCGTTCGTAGAACGGACGAAAGCAGAATGGACAAAACACGCTGGTCATAGGAACCGCTTGAGGGACGAAAAAGAGATTGTTCACAAGTGAACAGATATGAACATCCACCATGTTCGTTTATACTGGGTCAACTTGCGGCCGACTCGATAACAATTATGGAAAAATTTTCACCAGAAGAACGTCATCAGCTCATTCTCAATTTACTGAACGCGCATCATAAAGTGATGGCAACTGACTTGGCCGCGCAATTGGGCTCAACCGAAGCCACGATTCGTCGGGATTTGCGGTTTCTGGCCAATGAAGGATTGTGCAAGCGCATTCATGGTGGGGCGCTTTCGCTTGTGCCCGCAACGGGGACGCAAGAGCAGCGGTTGGAAAATCGCCATAGCGAAAAGCAGGCGTTAGCACTTGCTGCATTATCCATCATCAAAGCCAATCACGTGATTTTCCTCGATGCGAGTAGCACCCACATGTTGCTCGCCAGTCTGCTGCCCAATACCATGGGCCTGACTGTGGTGACCAATAGCCCGGCGATCGCCATGCGATTACTAGCGCGACAATCGATTCGCACCATCTTGCTTGGGGGAGAGCTGGATGACAGCGTCGGCGGCGCCGTGGACATTACGGCGGTTGAAGCTTTGCAAAAGTTTCGCTTTGACCTCTGTTTCATGGGCATTTGTGGTTGGTCGTCGGAAACCGGATTTAGTGCCATTCATTATCAAGATGCCGAATTTAAACGCCATGTCACCTCGATAGGTGGCGCGATGGTGGCACTGTGCACAGAAGATAAAGCGGAAGCGTTAGCGCCGTACCCGTTTTTGCCATCTGAACGCCTTGATTACCTAGTGTGTTCTCCCAATAGCCACACCATCAGTGACCATTTTCATCAACTCGATTGCACGGTCATCACCAGTCAGCCGGTTGAATAGAATCGGTAAGCGTCCATGCCGCTTCATCCGTTTTTCTAATCAGCCTTGTTATCAATGCATGCGCCGCGAAAATGCATGTGTCGAGAGTGGATTCGGCGTGACAGTGTGACGTGAATGCTTTATGAAGCTCCCACAGCGGGGGATTGAATGTGACGGCAAACTTTGCTGGCAGATCGTTTCGACAATCCGTTACGACAGAAAGGGTGACAAACAAAAAAGGGGAGCATGGCGCTCCCCTGATTGATCATGGTGATGTGGCGATATTATAGCTGTTGCGCGATGGCATCGGTGAGGTCATCGAGACTGGCGGCTAACGCTTCAACCAGCGCATCGTAGCCTTCATCTCGCAGCGGTACGGAGATTTTCACCGGAGCGCGGCGCTTCACTTTGCCATTGGTTTCAATCAACATCCATTCGCCTTCCACTTCTGTATTGCCTTGATAGTTGCCATTAAACTTATTCAAACTCAGTTGCAGTTTGTCGTCACTACTTTGGTCGAGCAGGTTATGAACCGTGACTGGCCAATAATGAGTCTGTTTTTGACGCAAGTCGGCAATGACCCGTTGAGTAATTTGTTCAGACAAATTTTGCGCCCATTGATTGTGTTTGGCCTGAATTACTTGGGATTCTGACGTGCGATATACAATGCCACGATTATTGAGGTAGCTGGCCAATTCGACCGGGCGCACCACCAGTAGTGGACGTTCGGTGACCGCTTCAGCCGTTTGCGTTTGCGATTCCGGTTGCGGTAAAAGATAGAGCGCGCTGGTGATCTCCGGTGCACTGCTGCAGCCTGCCAGCAACGCAGCTGCTAAGAACATGATTCGTCTCATTATTTCTTCCCTCCCACGGGAACCGGATCGTTGACGTCATCCACCCCGAACACCAAGGCGTTTGGTTTGTCGTTCAATTGTTTTAGCACCGGTTTAAATTCAGTCATCACTTTTTCTAGCTCTTTTAATGTCGATTCCATGTCGCTATACATGGTGGAGTTCGGGCCGTAGCCGTCCAACGTTTTTTGCAGTTGTTGCAGGCTTTGGCGAATGTCCGCTGGGATCTGCTGCGTTTCGTTTTGGTTCAGCAGTTTATTGATACTGTTAGCCATTCGTTCCGCCGACGCCAAGGTGCGTTCAGAGGTTTTTAGGGTTTGGTTGAGGGACTCAAGTGTATCTTCCATTGGCAACTTGTTGATCTTGTATAGGAAGTCGTTCACTTGTTTTTGAACCTGCGCAAATCCGCCCCGCATGGTCGGGAAGACAGACAATCCCAAAAACTCACTCGGCTCGTATTTTGCGGCATCAGGATAGAAATCGGTGTCGATATACAGCGCACCGGTAATCAAACTGCCGGTTTTCAATGTGCCCCGCAGGCCTCGTGCAAACTCCAGTTTGAGTTTTTCGCTGTACTCATCCATTGAATCGGTGTGGAAGTGATCGAACAAGCGGCCCAACTCGATACGCACCAAGACCGGAATGCGTTTGACCGAAAAGCTCTCTTCTTGAGTCGGAAAACGCAGAGGCACTTTCATCACCGTACCAATCCGCAAGCCGCGGTATTCAACTGGCGCTTTCTCTTTCAGGCCGCGAATGGATTCATCAAACAGCATCACAAAGTCGATGTATTCATCATAAATTCCTTCACGTAACTGCTTCACATCATCGTAGAGGCGGAAGTTGGTCATATCTTCGGTGAGCGGATCGCCAGAATCCATGCCCGGTACGGAATCAAATGTGACGCCGCCGGTGAGCAGGCTTTCCAGTGAGCCTAATTTGAGCTCAAAGCCTTCCGTATTGAGTTGGAGATCAACGCCAGAGCTGAGCCAAAACTTCGAACGGGTGCGGATTAAACTGTCATAAGGTTTAAAGATAAACAGTTGATACAACGCCTGACGGGTTTCCACATCAAAACTGGTTTTCTCGACGCGTCCAACCGTAAAGCCTTTAAATATAACGGGATCACCCACGCCGAGTTTGCCTGCTTCTCGGTGCGTCAAGACAATACGGCGACCTTCCGCATCCGGGGCGGCGACAGGTGGGACATCCAACACCGTGAAGTGTTCTTTTTCTTCTGCCGACTTACCCGGTTGCAACTGAATGTACGCGCCCGATAGCAAGGTTTCCAAGCCCGAAACGCCATCGCGGCCAATGCGAGGTTTCACGACCCAAAACATGGAATCTTCCCTCAGCATTCGCTCGGCATCTTTGTTCATTTGCGCTTTGGCGATGATGTGGTCGTAATTCTCGCTGAGCGTCACTTGGGTGATAACCCCAACTTTCACGTTCAACGCGCGAATCTCGGTTTTCCCCGCTTCAATCCCATCGGCTGTTGGCAATTGCAACGTGATTTGCGGGCCTGTGCTGCTGATGTACTGAAATAGCATCCAAGCCCCCATGACCAATGCCAGGATAGGAATGATCCAGACAGCAGATATCTGCCGTTGTTGTTTTATTTGAGCGGTTGTTTTGTTCTCATCACTCATAATTGGCTTTCTCTTGTAGGTGTTCAGGCATCGCTTCTGGGACATCACTTTGTGGCTGTTGCCACAATAAACGCGAATCAAAAATCATGGCCGAAAGCATGGTGAGTATGACCACTGCAGCAAACGATAACGCAGCGGGCCCCGGATAAATCGCCATTAGATTTTGCAATTGCACCAGGGCAACCAAAATGGCGACAACAAAAATATCGATCATCGACCAGCGGCCGATAAACTCGGTTAAACGGTATATTTTCAAGCGAGTAATGCTTTCTTCCGGCGGCAGATATTGTGCTTTTTGTGCTTGGAAATAGAGCCACGCAAGGGTCAGCATTTTAGCCATCGGAATAAACACACTGGCAAAGAAAATGACCATGGCGATGGGATACGAGCCCAAATGCCAAAGTAAGATAACCCCTTCGATGATGGTTGACCCTTCGGCGTGCCCCAAACTGACGGTATACATCATTGGATAGAGGTTGGCGGGAATATAGAAAATGACGGACGCAAACAGCAACGCCCATGCTTTTTGTAAGTTGTCGGTTGGGTTGTATTTGTGGAGTGGACTTTGGCAACGCACACAGCGTTTGTCGTCAATGTGGTTGATTTGATGACACGTATGGCAACCGACATGGTTGTGGCTGTGGTGCGTGTCGCCTTCTTTGACATCCGGTAATTCGACGACGGGAATAAAGTGGCCCCACAACCAACTTTTGTCCACCATGGCGATACACTTCACCACCAACAGCGTGTAAACACAAAACGCCCAGAATGAACTTCCCATACCAATATCCGCAAGGGACGCTATTTTGATGAGGCTCACCAATACGCCAATCAAGAACACATCCACCATCAGCCAGGGTTGGACGCGAAACAGAATCCGACACAGGATCTTCGCCATTCGCTGCTGCTTTTTCGATGACACATGGTTGCGTGTTTTCAGCGCTTCAAGGTGGAGAAACAGAATCAAACCGACGTAAATCGCTGGCAAGATGATCACCGTGGCCAGTAGCAGGCTACCCAGCAACACATTTTGAAATTCGGCCAACATTTTTGCAGCATGCAATAAGGTGATCTCTTGAGACAACCCTTTGACACTGAACGACATAAATGGGAAGGAGATGCTCAGTACCAGCATGATCAAGCACGCCGAAGAGACAGCAATGACACTTTGGTAAGGTTTGGCGTTCACTTTTGTCAGCGCATGAGCACAGCGCGGGCATTGCGCTTTTTGCCCTGGTTCAATGTCAGGGATGCGAACCACAAGGCCACACTCTTCACATGAAATCAGCTGACGTGCATTCGGTTGATTACTCATAGAAATGAATCGTAACGCATTAATCCTAAGGATACTCCGCTTTTTACCGCAGAGCGCTCTTCAAAGCAAAGTATTAGACACATTTTGCTTCGGTTTTACCCGTCTTATTAATCTGGGTTATTTGAGAATGGAAAGCGATATTTGGCGGGAATTTATTTCGAGGCGGATGTTTTGTGATGGCTTATTGTTCAGATTCGCGGGAAGCAAGGCTTCCCGCATTGCGTTTGGCGTTAGATGGCTTTTGCCCAGTCGCGAAGGACGTACTTCTGGATTTTCCCGGTCGACGTTTTGGGGAGGTTGGCAAAGACAATCGTCTTCGGTACTTTGAATCCTGCTAAATGTTCGTGGCAGTAATCGATGATCTCTTGTTCTGTTGCGTATTCTGTTTCCTTCAACGTGATAAAAGCACAGGGCGATTCACCCCAGCGTGCATCGGGTTTTGCGACCACGGAGACTTCAAGAATGGCGGGGTGTTTATAAAGCACATCTTCCAGTTCGATGGTGGAAATGTTCTCACCGCCCGAGATGATGATGTCTTTCAAGCGATCTTTGATCTCGATGTAGCCGTTGGGGTGGCAGACGCCTAAGTCACCAGTGTGGAACCAACCCCCGTCAAAGGCTTCGGCGGTTGCATCGGGGTTTTTGAGGTAGCCTTTCATCACGGTGTTGCCGCGCATGAAGATTTCGCCGATGGTTTTGCCATCTTTTGTGACCGGTTGAAAGGTTTGAATATCGGCAACCATCACACCTTCAAGTGTGGGGTAGCGTACACCTTGACGCGATTTCAGCGTGGCTCGCTCTTCAAGGTTGAGGCTATCCCACGCTTCATGCCATGCGCAAACCGTCACTGGGCCATACACTTCCGTTAAGCCATAAACATGCGTGACCTTGATGCCCATTTTTTCGATGTCACCAATGACTTTTGCTGGTGGTGCGGCGCCGGCAACCATGGCATTGACGGGATGGTCAATTGAAGCTTTGGCATCTTCTGGCATGTTGATCAGCCCATTGAGCACAATGGGCGCGCCGCATAAGTGGCTGACTTGATGTTCGCGGATGAGCGTGAGAATTTTCTGCGGGTCCACTCGGCGAAGAAAGACATGTACACCCGCCAAGGCGGTGACTGTCCAGGGATAACACCACCCATTACAATGGAACATGGGCAGCGTCCAAAGATAGACAGGATGATTGCCCATGGACCACGTCATCTGATTTCCGAGTGAGTTTAAGTAAGCACCGCGATGGTGGTAAACCACACCTTTCGGATTGCCGGTGGTTCCCGATGTGTAGTTCAGCGAAATGGCTTGCCATTCGTCCTCGGGCCACTGCCATTCATATGCTGGGTCGCCTTCGGCAAGAAAGGCCTCGTAATCTAACTCGCTGGTGGCTTGTCCTTCACCGTATTCTGGATCGTCCACATCAATCACCAACGGCGGGGTGTCCATGAGCGCCAATGCATGTGCGATCACATCATGGAATTCACGGTCACAGATGAGCACTTTGGCTTCACAGTGGTTCAACATGAACGCGATGGTTTCTGCATCTAACCGAATGTTCAACGTGTTCAAGACAGCGCCGATCATCGGCACTCCAAAGTGGGCTTCCAACATGGCGGGAATATTAGGCAGCATGACCGAAACGGTGTCGCCTTTGCCCACCCCACGGCCTGCAAGCGCGGATGCGAGTTGGCGGCAGCGTTGATACGTTTCGGCCCATGTGCGGCGAATCGTGCCATGAATCACGGCAGGATAATTCGGGTAGATAGCGGCGGTTCGTTCCAAAAAACTCAATGGCGTGAGGGCAATATGATTCACTTCACATTGAGCAAGACCATTCTCGTAGATCGACATTTAAACTCCTTTTCACCCAAAGGGTATTCCATTCCACAATATTGATTTCCAAACAATACCTGCCTGAAAATAACAATTTGTTAACGCGTAATCGGTTATAGCATGTTCATTCGGCGCGGAGTAATAGCCGATAGTCGTAGGGTCGGGGTTGTTGTGTCGGAATGGCTGAGTGGGTGGGCGTATTATTTGGGTGAGTCGTCACGTACAAGCAGCAATTAAGGTGAAAACATCATGCTGAACTGGGGCGTACGACTTAAGACGAAAGGGGGGAGTAAATTTCATCCATCACGTCATAAGCAACGCCCGACAAATCGTTCTATTTTTGTGTTTATTTTTTATATCGATGACGATATTTTCGTGCTATTCATGACACCCCGTGTGTTTTTATTAAGATAAAAGTCTCGCATTGTTTTAATAAATAACGATCGAATTTTATTGGTTGAGTTTGTTTTCTTGGTAATGGCCATGATTTCCAGATGGTAATATTGCGTGGCTGGTGTGATAGCAATCAGTTGGCCGGAATCGACATAGGATTGCGCGTAGTTCTCAGGTAGATAACCAATGAATTTAGAGGACAAAATCAGCGCTAAACGAGATTCATAATTGTAGGCGGTTGCTTTTAAATTCATTTTCGGAAGTTGTGCATTGAGTAACTCTTGGCTTTTGATACCGGCATAAACAACTGGGAAGGCGTTGATGATGTCATCATTCAATTCCTTTTGGGGCATTTGGGCGAGAGGATTGTCGCTGCTTGCATAGAGATAGCAAATATCCGTATAAATGTGCTCATATTCTAAGCCTTCCAGTTCACGGTGAAAGGGGATAAAACCAATATCTGCTTCTTCTTGCAGAACTTTACGTTCTATTTCGGTCATTTTAGCTACGTCAGCATTTAAATAGACCTCGCGAGCGACCTTTGTGAATTGACGAATGACTTCTGGCATATTTGCCCGCGCATCCAAACTGATATTATCACTGAAAAGAACGGTGAGACTTCCCGAAAGTTGTACATCCAAGTGACTGATAATATTTCTAAATCGTTCAAGTTCGCCCAAGAGCTTGACGGTCGCCTCGTACACAACAGCACCTTCTTCCGTTAGCGCAAAGCCTGAGCGCCCACGGCGACATAACGTAAGGTTTAGACGCGATTCTAAATTAGAAATATGAATACTGATTGTAGATCGGCTGATATTGAGTTCAGTCTCTGCTGCGGAAAAACCACCACAATCGGCAACCACTTTAAAAATCTTTAATTGTTTTATTTCATAATCACCGATAGGTGCTGCGTTTTTCATCATTGTTTTATACTCGTAAAACCTTACGTTTATAGAGGTATATTTATATGCCTCAAGAGCTTGTTATGATTTTTGTATCTCGTAGTTATTGTACGCGATGTGTTCTTTTTATCTTTGACACCGTTAATGTTTATAACTTTTAGGAATAAAAATCATGGCAGATTTGGTTTTATCTCGTGGCTTGATCAATGGCGAATGGATTGAAGCGATCGATGGGAAATACGTTGACGTGATAAACCCTTCCACAGGGCAGGTGATCACATCGGTTCCGGATATGGGAGAGAAAGAGTCCGAAGCGGCGGTGATGGCCGCATATAATGCGTTTCAAGATTGGCGCTCGACAACGGCGAAGTATCGCGCTGGGCTGATGAAAAAATGGTTCGACTTAATCGTTGAACATGCCGACCAACTTGCCAAGCTATTGACCACGGAGCAAGGTAAACCCTACAAAGAAGCGTATGGTGAAGTGCTTTACGGCGCTTCGTTTATCGAGTGGTTTGCCGAGGAGGCAAAACGAGTCTACGGCGATGTGATTCCGGCGGCGAACCCTCACAACCGATACATGACGATGAAGCAACCCATCGGCGTGGTCACGGCCATCACGCCTTGGAACTTCCCGGTGGCGATGATTACGCGCAAGGTGGGCCCAGCATTGGCAGCGGGCTGTACGGTGGTGATAAAACCCGGTGAAGACACGCCGCTGTGCGCCTTGGCCATGGCGAAACTTTCAGAGCTGGCTGGTATTCCCAACGGCGTGATTAATGTTGTGACAACGGCGCGTCCCTCGGTTGTCGGCAATGTATTGTGCAGCCATCCATTGGTGCGAAAAGTCTCATTTACCGGCTCGACAGCCGTTGGAAAACTCATTTTGCGACAGGCGGCCGATACGGTGAAAAAGGTCTCTTTAGAGCTGGGGGGAAATGCGCCTTTTATCGTCTTTGATGATGCGGACATCGATAAAGCTGTGTTGGGCGCGGTGATCTCAAAATATCGCAATGCAGGCCAAACGTGCGTGTGTACTAACCGTTTCTACATTCATGAGAAGGTCTACGATGAGTTTATGGACAAATTCACGCGTGCAGTTCAAGCATTATCGATTGGCGATGGACTTCGTGACGGCACAGATATTGGCCCGCTGATTAACCAAAAAGCAATGGATAAAGTTTCAGCGCTAGTCACGACTGCCATTGAACAAGGGGCGAGATTGGTGCTTGGGGGGGAATGTTCCGAATACGGCCGTCAGTTTTACAAACCGACCATCTTGGCGGATGTCACAGAGAACATGGCAATTGCTCATGAAGAACTGTTTGGCCCGATAGCGACCGTGTTTCGCTTTCGTGATGAAGAGGACGTCATTCGCCGTGCAAATGATACGCCCTATGGCTTGGCCGCTTATTTTTATACCCAAGATCATGCAAAAGTATGGCGGATGAGTGAGGCGCTTGAGTATGGCATTTTGGGGATCAATGAAGGCATTATTTCCACAGAAGTTGCGCCGTTTGGCGGTGTGAAAGAATCGGGAAGTGGTCGAGAAGGCTCCAAATATGGCATCGACGACTACTTGGAAATCAAATATTTATGCCATGGCATTTAAATCGGTGTCGTGCCGTTTTTGATATTCATGCTTTCTTAAAGCAGCACCGGAGTGCTGCTTTTTTTGTGCCTAACACAGGCCTCAAGGGGAGTCACATGATGGCTCCCCACTTAGTTTGATGCCAATAAACCTTTAAGTAGAAAAGTTTGAATTTAAAACATGTAAACGAAATGTGATTGTTGTTAATGCAATGACAACTAAGGACGAATCGGTCATCGCTTGTTGTTACTGGCTTAGCCGGAGCAAACAGAATAACGAAAGGAGAAAGTTCATGTTTAAAACCTTAAATAAGTTAAAACAGCGAAGCTTGATGAAAAACATCGCAGTTGGCGCGCTTGCGATATCGAGTACTTTTTTTACTGTTTCTCACGCATACGCAGCAGAGCATAATTGGCGCTTTGTTAATTTATATCCGCGTGGAACCGCATATGGTGAAGTATACAAAGGCTTCGCTGACAACATCGAAGCGATGTCAAACGGACGGATTTCTGTTCAAGTGATGTATGCCGGTGAAGGTGTTGGACAAACAGGCGTATTGGGTTCGGTTAAATCCGGATTGATGACGATGGGGGCGCCTTTTCAACCGATGCATGCCGGAGAGTTTCCCGCCGGTGTGGTTGAAGTCGGTTTACCTGGAATGACCGATGATGTGGGTGAATTAAGTGCTCTGTTCCACGAAAGAGGCTGGGGAGACGTACTCAAAGAAGCCTATGACAAGCAAAATCTCGTTTGGCTCGAACCTTATATTCAACTCCCCGTCTATGTGCTGACCAAAGCGCCGATTAACTCACTTGAAGACTTCAAAGGCATGAAAATTCGTGCACCGGGAGCCTACGGCAAGTTTTTACGTCAACTCGGAGCATCTCCCGCTTCGCTATCGTACAGTGAAATTTATACCAGTTTGGCGACTGGGGTGATCGATGGTTCGATTGGTAGCAATATTATCGACCACCGTGATGGAAACCATGTCGAAGTGGCCAAATACATGTATCGCCTGCCTATCGCGGGTGCACAAACCCTGCCTATCGTCGTCAATAAGAATGCGTGGAATAAACTCAGCGATGACTTGAAAGCAATCGTGCGTGCTGCGAGTGCAGTCCATGCTCGTGAACAGATGACGAAGTCACGTCTGTGGGAATCACAAGCCATTGCAGACATGGAAGCCAAAGGCATGTTATGGAGCCCAGAACCCAGCGAACAGGATGTTGCGACATGGAAAAAAGCGGCTTCAACGCTTTGGGCAGAATACGCAGAGTCCGATCCTTACAGCCAACGCTTGGTGAAGATTGTTCAAAATTCTCAATGAGCCAGTGAATCTGATGATCGACAGCAACCTATCGCGCTCGATCATCAATCAGAGAAGGGGCATCGCCCCCTCTTTCTTGTAACTCTAATAGAGATGGAACTTATGCTGAGTGCTTTACTTGCCAGTTATTGCCAAGGTGTAAACAAAATAGTGCATTGGATAGGCCTTTCAGCGTCTTTTCTGATGCCAATTCTTGCTGCAACTGTTGCCTTTGAAGTTTTCGCGAGGTACGCCTTGGGAAAGCCAACCGTTTGGGCGTATGACGTTTCCCTTTTCTTGTTTGGGTATATCGCGGCTTTAGGTGGCGCTCTGGCTCAACAAAACAAAGCACATATCAATGTGGATGTGTTGTATCTACAGGTCTCTGTGCGTGTTCGTTCGTTGTTTAATCTTGTGTCGTATTCGTTAGCGATCTTTTTTCTTTGGGTTGTGTTGAGTATGGCCATCGGCAAATTGGATGAGGCGATAGAGTTTAATTATCGTCGCCAATCGGAATGGGCCCCTTCAATGGCACATTTCTGGGTCATGCTCGTCGTCGCTTGCAGCTGTTTTATCGCGCAATTGTCCAGCGATATAGTCCAAGATTTATATTACTTAGTGAAGGGCAAATCACTACTCGAACACGAGTCCAATGCGCGCCAGAATTGTGAAACTTTCGTTGAAGTGGAGGACGCATGAGCATTGAAGTCTTAACTTTGTTACTCATTGGATGTGTCATGACCTTCTTTCTGCTCGGGGCGCCTGTGGGGCTCGCGTTAGGCGGCATCGCCATGGGAATGGGGTATATGACGTGGGGGGAAGGCATATTTAACTTAGTTCCCACGACAATAGAGAGTAACTTTTTCAGTTTTGTTCTGCTGGCGATCCCACTCTACATTTATATGGGACAGCTGTTAACGCGTTCAGGGATTGGCGATGCAATGTTCAATGCCAGCCAAATGGTGATTGGCCGCATTCGTGGTTCACTGGCGGTGAGCGTGATCGGGGTGTGCTCCATGATCGGCGCCATGGTTGGCATCATTGGTGCTGGAATCATGACGTCAGGCAGTATTGCGCTCAAACCGATGTTGGAGCGGGGCTATGACAAACGTTTAGCGTTGGGTGTCATTATGGCTGGTGGGGGGCTTGGCATCTTGATTCCACCAAGTATTCCAATGGTGATGTATGCCGCCACAACACAGAATTCCGTCGGGCGTATGTTCTTAGCTGCGATCATTCCTGCCCTAATTTCCATTTTGCTATTGATGGCGTATGTCATTATCAGCTGTAAGATCAATCCCCAAAAAGCCCCGCTTCATACTGGGCATGAAAGTACAATGTCCGGAAAAGAAAAATTGATTACGGCCCGTGATGGATTGTTTTCTCTACTTTTAATTGTGGCGGTACTGGGGAGTATTATTGCGGGTATTGCAACGCCGACGGAGTCGGGCGCTATTGGTGTCGTTGGCGCTATCTTATTGGCGTTCGTTTTTAAGCGTTTTCGGTTTGAAATGTTTAAATCGTCTGGTTTTGAAACAGCGATGCTCGTGAGTGTGTCGATGTGGATCATTTTAGGCGCATCTTTATTTAGCAATTTCCACATGTTGAGTGGGGTGCAAACCATGGTTTCCGAACTCACGGAAGATCTTGGTTTACCACCACTGGGCGTCATTATTCTCATGCAAGTGATTATGTTGTTGCTTGGCTTTATTATTGATGAATTAATCATCGTTTTAATGTGCGCGCCGCTGTTTACGCCAATTGTCGTGTCGTTAGGGTATGATCCAATTTGGTTCGGTATTTTAATGATATTAAATATTGAAATCGCTGTTCAAACACCGCCTTATGGTTTTGCACTGTTTTACCTTAAGGGGATTGCTCCTCCGGATGTGAGCATGATGGATATCTATCGTTCTATTTTGCCATTTATTGCATTAAAACTATGCGTGTTAGTTTTCTGTATGGTATTTCCTGAAGTTGTTATGTGGCTACCCAATATGGTTATGGGAGAGAATTAATATGATATTTAAACGTGTATTAATTCCCATTGATCTTTCCTTCACTGATATGGTGAAGCAGGAAGTGGAGGTGGCCCTTGCGCTCATCGAACCTAGTGGCGTGATCGACATCGTCTATGTCGATGATGCTAAAACGCATCACAGTTTGGCACCAACGGTGTCAGACAGCGTTTTTTCTAAACAACATCAGCATGCATTCGATAGCTTAAAAGAAATACTCAAGCACTGTGTTCCAAGGTCCAATCGGGGATCCGCAATGATTCGCAATGGTGTCGTCGCGGATGAAATATTGAGACAAGCGAAAAAATCCAGTGTTGATGCCATCGTTATGGTCTCAAAATCGCCAAAGCTCAGTTCATATATTAATGGTTCGACGGCTGCAAAAATTGTACGTCACTCAGACTGCTCTGTGTTCGTATTAAAGCATCATGCGGCAACCATGATTGAACGATAAAAGATAAATAGAAATTAATGTATATCTGCTAAATAAAATGGATTTAGTGGAGGGTACTCTCACGTGAAAGGAATGAATCATGAATAATCAGCAATTACATCAAAGAAGAAACCAAGTATTTTCAAATGGGATGGGCGCCTTATATCCCATTTACGTTGCCAAGGCAGAAAATGCTTTAATATGGGATGTGGAAGGAAATAAATACATCGATTTTGCATCGGGTATTGCCGTCAATAACACCGGACATTCCAATAAACGGATTGTTGAAGCCGTCAAAGCGCAACTCGACAATTTCTCGCATACCTGTGCCTTAGTCACGCCATATGAGTCATTTGTGGCGCTGGCAGAAAAACTGACTCAAATTGCGCCCGGGCCTTCAGAGAAAAAGGCCGTCTTTCTTACAACCGGTGCTGAAGCGGTAGAGAATGCGGTAAAAGTTGCGCGGGCCTATACCGGGCGTAGTGGTGTGATTGCGTTCAAAGGTGGATTTCATGGCCGGACGAATTTAACCATTGCACTAACTGGGAAAATTGCACCCTACAAAGCCAGCTTTGGCCCATTTCCCGGTGAGATTTTTCATGCACCATATCCCAATGAACTGCATGGCATTTCGGTTGAACAGAGTTTGCAAGCGCTTGAAGACCTCTTTGCATGTGACATTGAAGCCACGCGCGTTGCGGCAATCATTTTCGAGCCAATTCAAGGGGAAGGTGGATTTTATCAAGCGCCTAAGGCATTTGCGCAGGGCTTACGCGCGCTTTGCGACAAGTATGGCATCATGCTGATTGCGGATGAAATTCAATCAGGCTTTGCTCGTACTGGGAAAATGTTTGCGACGGAGTATTTGGATATTGAGCCGGATCTGATGACCATGGCGAAGGGGATTGCTGGTGGCTTCCCGCTGTCGGCCGTGGTCGGAAAAGCCGATGTCATGAATGCAGCACCTGCGGGTGGCCTTGGTGGAACTTATGCAGGTTCTCCGATGGGATGTGTCGCAGGGCTTGAAGTCTTAAAGATCATTGCAGAAGAAAATTTATGCGATAAAGCACTAAACATTGGTGAAGTTGTGCATGCGCGATTAACAAAGTTACAAACGCTGGTTCCTCAAATCAGTGAAGTTCGCGCACATGGTGCGATGATGGCAATTGAGTTTTCGGACCCTTCATCGGGTCAACCGTTGCAACAGTTCACGAAGTCGATTATTGACAACGCGCAACAACATGGCGTGATCCTTCTCTCTTGCGGAGTGAAAGGCAATGTCATTCGATTGTTACCACCGTTGACCATTGAATTGGATGTGTTGAATGAAGGTCTGGATAAGTTAGAAGCGATTATCAAAGCGCTGGCTTAGTCTTCTTTACGTCGCAAAAAAAAAAAGCCGCTGACGAATCAGCGGCTTTTCGAATGTGGCGGAGAGATAGGGATTTGAACCCTAGGATAGCTATTAACCATCGCCGGTTTTCAAGACCGGTGCTTTCAACCACTCAGCCATCTCTCCGTAAGTGCGAAGAACTATACTCGCGGATAACCATGTTGTAAATACGTCATTGTGCTAACTGACTAGTCTATAACCATTTTTACGAATTTTGTTTTGAAAGCAAGGTTGGCGCGAGGCCGGTGGGGCTGAACACAACAAAAAGGCCGACGTCATCGTCGGCCTTGGCTTGGTTCTTTTGGGGCAGATTAACGCAGAATCATCTGCGCGCGTTCTGGACCCACTGAAATCATTTTCACGGGCACACCCATGAGTGCTTCAACACGCAGTACGTATTTTTGCGCTGCAACTGGCAAGCTTTCAAAGGTGCGACAACCGGTGATGTCTTCGCTCCAGCCTTCCATTTGTTCGTAAACTGGCGCAAGGGCAGACGTTTGTGGCCAAATTGGGTTTTCGCTATGGTCGCCGTCGTAGTTCACGCAGATTTTCAGATCTTGCATGCCGCTTAGGCAGTCCAGTTTAGTCAGTGCAACTTCTGTTGCAGCTTGTAGTTCAACGCCGTTACGTGTTGCCACTGCATCGAAATAACCCATATCACGTGGACGACCCGTGACCGCGCCATATTCATTCGCAGCTTCACGGAAGCTGTCTTGCTCTTCCATGGCGGTGATCAAAGTGCCTGTACCGACAGAAGAGCTGAATGATTTGGCAACCGCAATGATGCGCTCTGGGCGAAGTGCTGGTAAACCACTACCCAAACCTGCGTATGCTGCTGTCACGTTTGAAGAGGTTGTCCATGGGTATTCACCGTAAACGAGGTCACGACCCGCGCCCAATTGGGCTTCAAACAGTAGATTTTCGTCTTTTGCTTGCAGCGCTTTCAATGGCTCGCTGACGTTACAAATCGCATCGCGCCATGGGGCAGAAACTTCCAACAACCAGTCTGTCATTTCTTGTGCGGTTTGCGTAAATTCGAAAGTTGGGTAAAGCGCTTTTAATTGCGGCAGTTTCCAGTCCAGCATGAATTGAATACGTTCACGCAGTACTTCAGGTTGTTTCAACCAACCAACCAGAATCCCTTTCTTCATGACACGGTCACCGTATGCAGGTGCGATGCCTTGACGCGTTGAACCGTAAGCGCCATCACCAAGGCGTAATTCTTCTAGCGTATCTTCCAGTGCGTGAATAGGCAGACACAGCGTGGCGCGGTCTGAAATGCACAGGTTGACGTTCACGCCAGCTTCTTTGACTTCTGCGATTTCTTGAGACAATGGCGCAGGGCTGATCACCATGCCAGGGCCAAGCACCGCAATACAGCCTGGGTTGAACACGCCGCTTGGCAGTTGGTGCAGTTTGAATGTACCAAAATCATTCACAACGGTATGACCGGCGTTATTACCGCCTTGGAAACGGATGCTGGCTGCGGCGCTATCTGCTAAATAGTCCACGATACGGCCTTTACCTTCATCACCCCAGTTAGCACCAACTACAACGATAGACGACATGTTTTGATCTCCTTAAAAGTTACCTTTTTATCCTATGGGGGGATCGGGAATAAGAAAAATTAATAATCATTATGAGCTTGATAAGGAACTCATATCGAGATAATTTGACCGCGTTCAATGATCACACCACCATTTTCGGCATCATAGATGGTTAAGGAGCGGATATGCTGGATCTCAACTGGCTCAACACGTTTGTCACGCTGGCTCGTTTGGAGCACTTTGGCAAGGCGGCCAACGAACTGCACATGACTCAGCCCAACGTGAGCTTACACATCAAACAGCTGGAACAAAGTACGCGCGTCAAACTGATTGAACGTAATCCGTTTCGTCTGACGCAAGCGGGTGAACGCTTGTTGCAAAGTGCGCAAAATACATTGATGGAACTACAAAGCTGTCAGTCGGACCTCAATGCGATTAACGATTTGTGCCAAGGCACGCTCACGATTGCTGCGAGCGATATTATTTCGCGTTGGTTACTGATTGGGCCGTTTCAATCATTTAAAGCCGAGTTTCCCGGTATTGATTTAACGTTGCTGAATACTACATCGACACAGGCGTCAGATTCCGTGAAGAGTGCGAAAGCCGATCTCGGTTTTGTGATGGCGCAAAAGGAGAGTCAACCGCTGCATTTTACGGAGCTGAAACAGGTCACATGGTGCGCGTTAGGAAACGGCCTTGAAGCGTGGCAAAAAGGGGAGCAGGTCGATAACCTTGAAGCGCCGACATTGATTCTTCTGGGTCACGATACGCGAACGCGGGATTTGATGGATCCTGCGCTGCCTGATCTAAAACTGCCCAAGTATCGCATTATGGAAGTCGATAGTGTGGACGCACAGATTGATTGGGCAGAAGCCGGCTTTGGCATCGCGATTGTGCCTGACTTTTCGCTCCATCCGAAGCTCAACCTGCAATCGACGATCACGCCGTTGCCGACATTTCCTTCTGCGAGTTTGGGTTACATTGTGCGCCAAAACCAAGTGTTATCGAAAGCGATTAAGAAGTTACTGCGTTGGGTGGAAGAAGAAATTGTGCGCTCGCCGCATGTTCAGTAAACCAGCAGGTGCGTCAGTGTTGAGCGTGTCATCGACCAACAAAAATAAAGGGCAAAAAATGCCCATTTGGCCAATGTTTGCGCAGTTTTAGCCATCAAAATGCAGAACTTGGGTCGTTAACTGTGTCGAAACTTTGCACAAAAGAATGGTGTATTTACTCTAATTTGTGAAGTGCTAATAAAATAATGTTTTATTGGTAATGTATTGATATATAAAAATAAATTAAGGTTGAGAATACGACTGTACGCCCGAAAGTGTTTGCGACTTACTGTGAAGTACTTCAAAATTAGGACATTAGCATTTCTTCTTAGTTAAGAATGAGGTTTTATGAAAGTCGCGGATCTATTTAAACATCGTGCAGAAAATCTTGTTAAACACGCTGAATTTAAGCAGTGGGTTTCTCCTGCTATGCGTGAATACTGGGACGAATTCTTAGGCAAAGCCAATAATCGCCAGCTGTTCACTTGGGTGAAAGATTTCCATCAGCCGGCAAATGAAGACGTACAAATCCCCGAGCCTATCGTGTTAAAACCCGAAGCGCAGGTGGTGTACGATGAATTGGTGCCACAAATTGGTGACGTGATCCATACCGGTGACTGGATTCTCGTTGATCAGGATCGTATTAACCAATTTGGTGCTGTCACGGAAGATATGCAATGGATTCACACTGACCCAGACAAAGCACAAGCTGAGTCACCATTTAAAACCACCATCGCACACGGTTTTTTAACCTTGGCGTTACTGCCTAAGTTAACCGATAGCGTGGATGCGGATAACTCACTGTTCCCGACCGCAAAGCTGGTAGTGAACATTGGCCTCAACTCTGTACGTTTCCCTTATCCGGTGAAATCTGGCAGCCGAGTTCGCGCAGTGAGTACGTTGTCTAAAGTCACACCGATTAAGAAAGGCCTTGAGATTGAACGTGAAATCAAGGTTGAGATCGAAGGTGTTCGCCGCCCTGGGTGTGTTGTGGTCTCAGTGATTCAACTGCATTTTTAAGTGTGTCGAGCATTAAAAAAGGAGAGCATTGGCTCTCCTTTTTTGTGCCTGTTATTTGTATTCCCCAACGGGAATGTAGCCGTATTCAACGATCAATGCTTTCGCGCGTTCAGAATGCAGAAAGTCGAGGAAGGCTTTGGCTTCTTTGCTGGCTTTCTCGCTGTAATGCAACACCAAAAATGGGCGAGACAAAGCGTATTTGTGTTCGGCAATCGTTTTTGATGTCGCATCGATGCCCTCGAATTGGATCGCTTTGACCGATTTATCGACAGATCCTGTGGACACAAAACCGATGGCTTGCGAGTTGTGATTAATTAGCGTTTTGACCATGCTGTTACTGTTCACCACCAAGTTGTTTGGACTGATATCAGACACCAAACGGTCTTTGATAATTTTGGTCAGCCCCAGTAGGCTTTCGAAACTGTAACGCGTGCCAGAAGAGGCTTCACGCGTAACCACTGCGATTTTTTGGTCGCTACCACCCACTTGTTTCCAGTTGGTTATGGTTCCTTTGTAAATCTCATACAACTGTTCACGCGATAAGTTATTGACAGGGTTGGCGCGGTTAACGATCACGGCGAGGCCATCGTAGGCGAGTAGGAAAGAGTTGAGCGATTCCTCCTCTTCACTTTCGGTGAGGTAACGTGAACTCATGGCGATTTGAGCAACGCCTTTTTTCAGCAATGTAATTCCGGCTGTGGAGCCAACACCTTGAACAGCGACGTAGCTGTTCGGATGAGTGGCATTGTATTCCTCAGCCAATACATCCATGATGCGAGCAACAGATGTAGAACCGGAGACATTAATCTCGCTCGCTTGCGCAAAAGAGGTCAAAAGTGAGAGTGAGCAAAGAGCAGCAAGCGCGACCCGTAGCATAAGTGAACTCCAAAATAGGTAATCGAACAAAGCATTATGTTATGTCGCTTAGATTACAATTTTGTGAATCGTCGTCTTGTGCAAGCCTGATAGTGTGAAATGCCTCCAGTTTAAACGGGATGGGTTATACTCAAAACACATTGAGATCATAGAAAATTCAGTTCTTTCAGGAGATACTGAGTCGGTTAGCTGGTTGAGAAAGGCGTTGAGGGAGTTATGGCGGTCATTAGTTTACTGCAGCGTCAGATAGAGCGAAGAGCGGCACTGGTGTGCGACAATCGAAATCAGAGCTTGCCGGCTGAATTGGGTAAGTCCGGTTTTGAATCCATCGAAAATGGCGTCCAGTTTATGCAGAGCCACTTTAAGTTGGACTCTGCGCATTGCGATTACACCAGCCCAGTGGCGAAAGTGATCTGGGAAGAAGAGTCGAACTTGTGGGCGTTGTATGTGCCATCGGGTTCGGGCGAAACGCCGGAATGGGTTCCGTATCCGTATCTATCCAAAAGTGGTGATTTAACCGCGTTGATTCGAGAAGTGGAAAAGGACCCGAAAGCGTACTTTTGGTCTTGAGGGTTTACGAATCTATTTCAGGCAATAAAAAAGGCATTCATCATGAATGCCTTTTTTGATCGTGTCGCGCTTACGCTTGGCTTGGCTCTTGTGAAGCTTCTGGCGCTTTCGGCGCTTCGGCAAACACTTGCGTTGGTTTGGCCACGACACTGCGGTTTTCTTGGTTCACTTCGGTCAACACGACTTCCAGTGTGTCGCCCAGTTTGTAAACCACATTTTTATCGATAGACACCGTGCCATCTTCGCCGTTGCACTCGATACGTTCTTTGTTGTTGACAATCAATGCGCCAGGAATGAAGGCCATTGCACCGTTCTCAAGCAAACGTACACGCATGCCGGCGCGGTTGATGTCGAAGATTTCCGCAGTAAAGCGTGTCTCTTTTACTGGCTCTTCTGCCAGCGTGCGTGCATACAACCAGTCTGCAACGTTGCGTTCAGCAATCTTGTGGTGTTTACGATGCAGAGCCAACTCTTCGCCCACAGTTTCGTCTGGCTTTTGGACCGATTCTTTACCCAGAATGTGTGCTTTCAGCATTCGGTGGTTGATCATGTCGCCGTATTTACGAATCGGCGACGTCCACGTGGCGTAAACATCAAGGCCCATAGCGAAGTGTGGCAATGGTTGATTGCCGATTTCGCTGTAGCTTTGGCTCTTACGAATGCGGTTGTCCAAGTAAGATGTTTCTTGAGTCGATAACCAACGACGCAGCGCGGCGAAACCTTCTACGGTATTCACGCTCTCTTCGCTGCATTCCGCGCCATGCGAATTCATCAGCGCAACGATATCGGCAACTTTTTCTGGCTTAAAGCCTGCGTGTGTGTTGAATACACCCGTGCCAAACGCCGCTTGCAGTGTTTTACCGGCGCAGATATTCGCGGTGATCATCGATTCTTCAACCAAGCGATTTGCGGTGCGACGCGAGTCGGCATGAATTGCCACTACGTCGTTGTCTTCGCTCAGTTCGAAACGGTAGTCGGGACGATCGGGGAAGACGACCGCGTGTGTTTCACGCCAGTTGGCACGCGCTTGAGAAAACTCGTATAGGTCGCGTACCACTTGCGCGATCTCATCAGTCGGTTGCCAAGCGTCGCTTGAACCGGTTTCTAACCAATCGGATACGTGGTCGTAAACCAGACGCGCGTGCGATTTAATGTTGGCAGCAAAGAAACGAATGTCGTCGCCAATCACGCCATCTTTATCAACGGTGACGGTGCAGCACAGGGCAGGGCGAACTTCGTTTTCGATCAGCGAACAGAGTTCGTCAGCCAGATCGCGTGGCAGCATTGGAATATTGCGCCCCGGTAAATAGATAGTGAAGCCGCGCTCGCGCGCTACTTTGTCCATATCATCTTCTGGGGTGATGTAGGCGGTCGGGTCGGCGATAGCAATGGTCAGGGCGAAGCTGCCATCGTCCAGTTTTTTCGCGTACAGCGCATCGTCCATATCTTTAGTCGATTCGCCATCGATGGTGACAAATGGGACATCTGTCAAATCGACACGCGTGAGATCAGCGTCGTCTTTTAATTCCCAGTGTTCGATACCGGCCGGTTCGCAGTTTGGCAAATCGTTTTCTGCCAGCGTGACCCACCAAGGTGCAATCTTGTCATCGGCGTCAGTGATTTTCTCTGAAATTTCAGCAAAGAAACCATTGTCGTCTTTCAGCGGGTGACGAGTCAGGTGAGCAACGACCCAGTCGCCGTCTTGAAAGTGTTCTGGATTCAAACCCTTTTTCGTTTTTGCCTTGATTGGCATCTTTTTCAATTGTGGGTGATCCGGTGCAACGTTCAGTTTGCCTTTGTGAAGTTTTACGCGGCCAATAAAACGTGTCAGAGATTGTTCGATTAGTTCTTGAGGTTCCGCTACTTCACGCTCTTTCTCTGTGCGGATGATGGCAACCACTTTGTCACCATGCATGCATTTTTTCATGTACGGTGGTGGAATAAAGAAGCTGGTTTTGCTGTCAACTTCGAGGAAACCAAATCCTTTATCGGTCGCTTTAATTTGACCTTCTTTTTTCGGCAGGTTTTCTTGAATCTGTTGCTTTAATTGGGCAAGTAGTGGGTTATCTTGAAACATCTTTTAATATCTGACTCGATTAACTGGGCACACTATAATCATTGACTATGATTATTACTACCGGAAACGTGTATAGCAGTGCCAAATAGACCAGGCTAAATTGCTGATTAAATCAGCGAATTTCTTGGAAATAAGGTGTTTAGCACGTTATTGAGGCGGCATTTTATCACTACTGAGAAAAAATTGTGATGAATTTCAATTTTTTCTAGCTTTTTTTATGTGTTTAGGGAATAATCCGCCTCCCTTAGATGTCCCTAGTGGCTTGATGCTTTTTGATACTCGTCCGCATCTGAACGGATTCAGCAACTTTCTTGGATTAGTTGGAATGGTAAAGCACGTGGGACCTTGGTTATTCATTATTTTAGTGGGATCCCCATGCAAGAATCTGTCATTCAATTCAGTGACTTAGCACTTAACAGTGCCATCCTTTCTGCCCTAACCGATATGGGCTTCGTTTCTCCAACTCCAATTCAGGCTGCTGCAATTCCTCTTCTTCTGGAAGGCCGCGACGCACTAGGTAAAGCACAAACAGGTACGGGTAAAACTGCAGCGTTCTCGCTGCCACTACTGAACAAATTGGATTTGAATCAGTACAAACCGCAAGCAATCGTAATGGCTCCAACTCGCGAACTGGCTATCCAGGTTGCGGCAGAAGTTAAAAATCTGGGCCAAAACATTAAGGGCTTGAAAGTTCTAGAGATCTACGGTGGTGCATCTATCGTTGATCAAATGCGCGCTCTGAAATCTGGCGCACACATCGTTGTGGGTACTCCAGGCCGCGTAAAAGACCTGATCAGCCGTGAACGTCTGCACCTAGACGAATGTCATACATTCGTACTGGATGAAGCAGATGAAATGCTGAAAATGGGCTTCGTTGACGACGTGACTTGGATCATGGAACAAGCACCAGAAACAGCACAACGCGTTCTGTTCTCTGCAACCATGCCACCGATGGTAAAAGACATCGTTGATCGTTTCCTACGTGATCCAGCACGCGTTGACGTTGCCGGTTCAAACCAAACTGTTGCAAAAGTAGAGCAGCAGTACTGGGTTGTAAAAGGCGTAGAGAAAGATGAAGCAATGGCTCGTCTTCTTGAAACTGAAGAAACGGATGCATCAATCGTATTCGTACGTACTCGTCAAGACACCGAGCGCCTAGCGGATTGGTTGTGTGCACGTGGCTTTAAAGCAGCGGCACTGCACGGTGATATTCCTCAGTCTCTGCGTGAGCGCACTGTTGATCACATCAAACAAGGTGTGATTGATATTCTGGTTGCGACTGACGTTGTGGCGCGTGGTCTTGATGTGCCACGTATCACGCACGTATTCAACTACGACATTCCGTTCGATGTAGAATCATACATTCACCGTATCGGTCGTACTGGCCGTGCTGGTCGTAAAGGTAAAGCGATCCTGTTGGTTCGTACTAACCAGATCCGCATGTTGCGTACCATCGAGCGTGTGACACGTTCTTCAATGGAAGAAATCCAACTTCCACACCGCGATAAAGTGGCTGAAGCACGTCTAAGCCAACTGGCGATTGAGCTGGAAGCTGAGAAAGAGCACGCTTCTCTAGAGAAATTTGCTGAGTTGGTTGAGAAACTGCAAGCGTCTCTGGAAATCGATGCAAACACGCTGGCTGCGATTCTGCTGAAACGTCAACAAGGCAAACGTCCTCTGTTCTACGTGGGTGAAGATCCAATGATCGAAGCTGTAGAGCGTGACAAACAGCGTCGTCGTGAACGTCGTGAAAACGGTGGTGATCGTCGTGATGGTCGTCGTGAATATACTGCAAACACAGACTGGGAAACTTACCAGCTGCAAGTAGGCCGTGATCAAGGCGTACAAGTGAAAGACATCGTTGGCGCACTCGCGAACGAACTGGGCCTGACAAAAGGTTCTATCGGCGCGATCAAACTGGCGCAAGGCCACACGTTTGTTCAGCTGCCTAAAACAATGTCTGCAGACGTGACTGGCAAACTACGCAAACTGCGTATTCGTCAGAAAGAAGTTGGTGCTGTTGTGTGTGACTTCGATGACTTCCGCGAATCACGTGGTCGTCGTGATGGCGGTAACCGTCGTGACGGTGGTTTCCGTGGCAACCGTGAAGGCGGAAATCGCGAAGGCGGCCGTCGTGAAGGTGGCTTCCGTGGTAACCGTGAAGGCGGTAGCCGCGAAGGTGGTGAACGTCGTTTCGACCGTAACCGTGGTGGCGATAACCGTGGTAACCACCGTGGTGAACGTGGTCACAGCCGTCGCCGCACTGAAGCATAATTTGCTTGTATCGCGATAAATAAAGAGAGCCCGCATTGTTGATGCGGGTTTTTTCTTTCTCTTGAAATATTCTTACTTTACATTCGTTATGTGAGCTAGGTACAATTCGTTCTCCGTCGATAATCCGGTATTCGTGTTACCGAGTGATCATCGACGGCTCACACTTAAATAAACTGAACATGTGTTGCTTAGTGTGCAACACCACTGTAAGGATATCTCATGCCTATTATTACTCTTCCTGACGGCAGTCAGCGTCAATTTGACAACCCAGTTTCTACTCTAGAAGTGGCACAATCTATCGGTCCTGGTTTGGCGAAAGCCACCATTGCAGGTCGTGTAGATGGTGTTCGTGTTGATGCGTGCGATCTGATCGAAAACGACGCAAGCCTTGAAATCATCACCGCGAAAGACGAAGTAGACGGTTTGGAAATTGTTCGTCACTCTTGTGCTCACTTGCTCGGTCATGCACTGAAGCAACTTTACCCACAAGCGAAAATGGCGATCGGTCCAACCATCGACAACGGCTTCTACTACGACATCGATCTTGAAGAATCTCTGTCACAAGATGACATTGAGAAAATCGAAGCTCGCATGAAAGAGCTGGCGAAAACCAAGTATCAGGTTGTTAAAAAGAAAGTCAGCTGGCAGGAAGCGCGTGACACATTTGAAGCGCGTCAAGAACCATACAAGATGGAAATCTTGGATCAAAACGTCGCTCGCGATGATCGTCCTGGTCTTTACCACCATGAAGAATACATCGACATGTGTCGTGGCCCGCACGTACCACACATGGGCTTCTGCCAACACTTCAAACTGTTGAATGTGGCAGGCGCATACTGGCGTGGCGACAGCAACAATAAGATGCTACAACGTATCTACGGTACAGCTTTCCACGATAAGAAAGCACTTCAAGCTCACCTGACTCGTCTGGAAGAAGCTGCGAAGCGTGACCACCGTAAGATCGGTAAGCAACTTGACCTGTTCCACATGCAGCAAGAAGCACCGGGTATGGTGTTCTGGCACCATAATGGCTGGTCTATCTTCCGTGATTTGGAAGTGTTCATTCGTCACAAACTGAATGAATACGGTTACCAAGAAGTGAAAGGTCCTCTGATGATGGATCGCGTTCTGTGGGAACGTTCAGGTCACTGGGACAAATACGCAGATGCGATGTTTACAACATCCTCTGAGAACCGCGATTACGCGATTAAGCCAATGAACTGTCCAGGTCACGTTCAGATCTTTAACCAAGGTCTGAAATCTTACCGTGATTTGCCGCTGCGTATGGCGGAGTTCGGTTCATGTCACCGTAACGAGCCATCAGGTTCTCTGCACGGTATCATGCGTGTTCGTGGCTTTACTCAAGACGATGCACACATCTTCTGTACTGAAGATCAAATTCAAGAAGAAGTCACATCATGCATCAAGATGGTGTACGACACATACACCACATTTGGTTTTGACAATATCGCAGTGAAACTGTCTACTCGCCCAGAAAAACGCGTAGGTAGTGATGAGATTTGGGACAAATCTGAAGAAGCACTGAAACACTCTCTGGAAGCGATGGGTATCGCATACGAAATCCAAGAAGGAGAGGGTGCATTCTACGGTCCTAAGATCGAATTCACACTGTATGACTGTTTGGACCGTGCATGGCAATGTGGTACTGTACAGCTCGATTTCAACCTGCCAACGCGCTTAGGCGCAACTTACGTCGGTGAAAACAACGAGCGTCTTGTACCTGTGATGATTCACCGTGCGATTTTAGGCTCACTCGAGCGTTTCATCGGTATTCTTATCGAAGAATACGCAGGTTTCTTCCCGACTTGGTTGGCTCCAGAGCAAGCAGTTGTCGTAAATATTACTGACAAACAAGCTGATTACGCTCAGGAAGTGGCTCAAAAGCTACAAAAATGTGGTATTAGAGCAAAAGCGGACTTGAGAAATGAGAAGATAGGCTTTAAAATCCGCGAACACACTCTAAAGCGTGTTCCGTATATGCTGGTTTGTGGCGACCAAGAAATGGAAGCCGGAGAAATCGCAGTACGTACACGTAAAGGTAAAGATCTTGGTAAGTTTAAACTGGATGACTTCGTATCGCATATCCAGACCGAGATTGCTAGCCGTAAGTTAAATCTGGAGGAATAAACTATTAAAGGCGGAAGACGTGGCCAAGTACCGGCCAAACAAAACCAGCACCGTTTGAACGGTGAAATTCGTGGCGTTCGTGAAGTTCGTTTAACAGGCGCTGATGGTGAATCTGTTGGTATCGTTTCGATCCAAGAAGCACTAGCAGCAGCCGAAGAAGCTGGTATGGATCTTGTCGAGATCAGCCCTAACGCCGAGCCACCAGTCTGTCGTGTGATGGACTATGGCAAATTCCTCTTCGAAAAGAGCAAAGCTGCTAAAGAGCAGAAGAAGAAGCAAAAGCAGATCCAGATTAAGGAAGTTAAATTCCGTCCTGGGACTGATATTGGAGACTATCAGGTAAAACTACGCAACCTGACTAGCTTCCTTGAAGAAGGCAACAAAGTGAAGGTAACAATTCGCTTCCGTGGCCGAGAGATGGCTCACCAAGACATCGGTGTTGACGTTCTGAATCGTTTGAAAGAAGACACAGTAGAATTTGCTGTTGTGGAATCTTTCCCAACGAAGATTGAAGGTCGCCAGATGATCATGGTTCTAGCCCCTAAGAAGAAGTAATTAACGGCTTGCAAGTAATCAACCTGGCCGAGTTACTTGAAGTAACGCGGTTGGGTTTATTCGCCCTAATTACGTTGTTTATTAAACTACTACAATGCGGAGTTATTCATCATGCCTAAGATGAAAAACAACAAAGGTGCTGCTAAGCGTTTCAAGAAAACTGCTGGTGGTTTTAAGTTCAAACACGCTACCAAACGTCACATCCTGACTAAGCGTACAACTAAGAACAAACGTCAACTACGTCCAAACTCAATTCTTCCTAAATGTGAAGTTGCGGGTATCGTTCGTTGTCTGCCATACGCTTAATTTGTTTTTAGTTTTTAATTCGTTTAGTTTAGGAGAAGCATAATGCCTCGCGTAAAACGTGGTGTACAAGCTCGTGCACGTCATAAGAAAGTTCTGAAACAAGCTAAAGGTTACTACGGTGCACGTTCACGTGTTTACCGCGTAGCTTTCCAAGCAGTTACCAAAGCTGGTCAATACGCTTACCGTGACCGTCGCGCTAAGAAACGTCAATTCCGTCAACTGTGGATTGCACGTATCAACGCAGCATCTCGTCAAAATGGTCTATCTTACAGCCGTTTCATCAACGGTCTTAAGAAAGCATCTATCGAGATCGACCGTAAGATCCTGGCCGACATCGCAGTATTCGACAAAGCAGCATTTGCTGTTCTTGTAGAAAAAGCGAAAGCTGCTCTGTAATTAGCAGTTCAGGTTTAAGAGGAAGGAGAGCATCTGCTCTCCTTTTTTCTTGCCTGCCATTTCCTCACACACGTGTTTTTGGCCGCCTTGTCATGGACCTTCGTGGTCATCGACGAATCTCGCCCCATTGTTCTGTTTGCCCCATTGTTCTGTTCAAAGTCATGTCTTAAAGTGAGCCAACCCACCTTCAGTTTTTCTGTGTTTGACCAAGGTTTTCGTCCAACCGATTGCACATTCAACGCCCTCAAGATATATACGCTAGCAACAAAAATGGCCCCTCAATCAGGAGCCATAAACATGTGATAAATCGTGAAGCGTTATGCTTTGCTTTGGGTTGGAGCCGAGCGGCTTGCCCAGCGCATGCCTACAGCAATGACGAGAATCGTCACCACATAGAACACTAATTGAATTGCGGTTGGGCGGGCTTGATAACCGACTAAGATATGCAGCAATTGGCCCAGCATTGAACGCTCCGACAAAATCGCATTCGAATTCCACAGTGGCGCCTGCGCGGTGAGGATTCCTGCTTGCATCAAATAACCGGCTGCAGAAGCGGCTAGGCCTGCGGCTAAGAAAAGAATCATCCAGCCTGTGACTCGGAACAACCAACGTGTCGGAATGCGGAGTAACCCAAAATAGAGTAGGGAACCGGCAATTACACCGGCAATGACGCCCAATGCGCCGCCCGTTAGCATGGATAAACCGGAGTCACCTCCCGCGGCAATACCATACAGGAACAGAACCACTTCCGAGCCTTCACGCAGCACCGCTAATCCTGTTGCGACGGAAAGAAAATACAATGGCAGTGAGCCGTCGTTGATTTGCGAACTGACCTGTTTCAAATGGGCAACCAGCTCGCGTGCGTGTTTCGACATCCAGATGTTGTGCCAAGCGAGCATGAGAACTGCGGTGAGCAAGATCCCAGCGTTAAATAGCTCTTGGCCCATGCCTTCGAACGTCGATGCAATGGCGCCAGCAGAAAATGCGACGATCAAAGCACCAAACAAGCCGGCAGTGACACCACCGAAAATCCAACGCGTACGACCGGGTAAGCCTTTTGTTGCGGCCATCAGAATGGTCACAATCAATGCCGCTTCCAACACTTCACGAAAGACGATAATGGCTGAACTCAACATGAGTTGTCCTCGCTTATTTTACAATCAGTGAACCTTGAGCGGTGTCTTCATGGAACTCACCAAAGAATTCGAATTCGCCTGGGCCGAAAGGTCCCACTAAGACGGTGATTTGGCTATTGCCCGCAACCACTTTTTCCGCGTGAAAATCTTCGCCTTCAAACTCTTCGGCCGTATCATCGAGGTTTTTAACGACCAGCTTGACCTGTTGATGCGCTGGAATTTCGAGGTGCACCGGGTTGAACTGATGATCTTTAATGGTGATTTCAAACGTTGGGGTATCAGCCAAAGCCGGTAGGCTCGCGCTCAGCAGAAGTGGGAGAAGAAGGAACTTTTTCATCAATGAATATCTCTGTTACATCAAATAAGAATGGTTATTATATTTATTGTTAGTAAATGTAACAAATGATTTAATTTAGTAAATGCATGGATAAGAGTATGGATGTGCTGAGTTGAATTCGCTGATGCCAATACTGGAGTGACGTGATGTGCGCAATGTGTCGCTTTGTACTGATGCCTCGGCACTGGCACTGGCACTGGCACTGGCGCTGTGGTTTGGTCGGGGCCGCTCTGTTTGAGTCAACGAATGTCGTTACGCCCGTTGGCCGCACATAAAAGACATGGGGTGGACGCGAGGGATCTGTTAGACTGCCGCCTTGCTCCGTAGCATTGCGCTGCGGCTGATTTGACGATTGGAATAGAATTGATGAACCAAGCACAACCGAACAATCCATTGCATGGGTTAACCCTTGAAAAAATCCTCACGCGTTTAGTCGAGCATTATGGTTGGAGCGGGTTGTATCGCGAAGTCCGTGTTAACTGTTTCGATAACGATCCATCAATCAAGTCGTCCTTGAAGTTTCTACGTAAAACGCAATGGGCCAGAGACAAAGTTGAAGCGTTGTACATCAATACGTTCTCCTGATCACGCCCCTGACCTGATTGGTTCAGGCGCGTTGTGGTCTGAATACGCACTTGGTGATGGGGTGGCTGAAAACGATGGCAGTTTGCCGTACAGTTAACGTTGTTGGCTCGTTTGCTTTGTTATGATGACGCCCCGCGAGACGATCTATTGGTTTGTCATGATTGAATCTATCTACCAACACATGTGGGACAACTTTTGTGACGCGATGCGTCATAACCGCTATGTCCAAGACCCTTATCTGACTCATCAAAGCGATACGCGCCGAGGTATAACGGCGTTGGCGTATTTGCACTCCAACAGTCAGTTTCATCACCGACGGGCACCACATGATGAGTCACGACATTATCAGTTAGGGCAGAATCGATTACGGAACGTGTCGCCACTTGAGTGCCTGTCTTTAACGGCAAATATCGAGGCGTTTCTTGACCAAGTTAGAACGCAGGAACCTGAGCAGTATTATTATCCTCAAAATGAACTTCATATCACGCTGTTGTCGGTGATCTCTTGTGTGGCGGGCTTTCAGCTCGCCGATATTGACGTTGCCCGTTACGCTGCGGTTTTTCAACACGCCTTACGTGATATCGAACCCATCGACATTGAATTTCGTGGGGTGACCGCCTCGCCTGAATGCATTGTGATTCAAGGGTTTCCGCAAGGAAACGGGCTGAACGCCTTGCGCGAACGCCTTAGAGATGAACTCCAGCGTTCAGGGTTACCAACGACGGCTGACAGCCGCTACAAACTTGTGACGGCCCATGCGTCTGCTGTGCGTTTTCGCGCGCCTCTCAACGATACCGAGGCGTTGCTTCAACTTTGCCAGCGCTATCGTCACCATGTGTTCGGCCGAATGACACTGTCTGCGTGTGAATTGGTGTTTAACAATTGGTATCAACAGCGCTCCGTCACGCAATCACTCGCGCAGTGCGTGTTGCTGGCTCCCGTTGGCGCCGAAAAATAGAGCAATCAAACTGACGGAGCGATCCCATACGCTGGAATGACGTATTAAGAACGTTTGTAGCATCGGCCAATATGGGAGCCCAAGCGTGAATATCTTTATTTTGGATAACGACATCAAATTGTGCGCGCAATATCATTGCGACCAACATGTGGTGAAAATGATTCTTGAGAGCGTGCAATTGCTATGTACCGCTTTGAACAAGAAGGGATTTGAAACGCCTTATAAATCGACCCATATGAAACATCCGTGTGTATTGTGGGTTGAAGAGTCTTACGACAATTTCCTATGGTTAACGGAGTTAGTGCGCGAGCTGAACGCAGAATATCAGTTCCGGTATGATAAGTCAGCAGACCACAAATCCATGGCAGTATTAGCGCAGATACAGCAGCACACCTATCCGGCGTTGGGCTTGACTGAGTTTGCTCAAGCCATGCCGGATGAATACAAAATACCGGGTGATGCCGTTCATGCGTATCGACGATTCTATGCGGGAGAGAAAATGGGCTTTGCACGTTGGACCAAACGCGAGTTACCGGCGTGGTTGAGCGTGTAAATGCCCGGACGTGAGGAGCATGTTTACCAAAGCGCTAACGTCACGTGAACATTCACCGGACTTTCATTGGTTATAGTTTTCAATATCAAATATCGATATAAAACTCACTAGCGAGTCAGGTCCGATGAAAAACTATCTTTTAATTGCTGCTGTGTCTTTCACCCTGTTTGGCTGCCAACTCACGCGTGTTGAAGGGCGCGTTGATGACGTCGACGTGAAAGTCCATTCTGGTGATTCACACAGCAAGGATCGTGGTCATTTTTGCCCGCCAGGTCAGGCCAAAAAAGGCAACTGCTAAATTGATTTACTCTCAAAAAGCCAGCGTTGATCGTCTGGCTTTTTTTATACGCAGGTGGCATGGTATCTCGATGAATTGCAACGCGAATATAACGTGACCAGGAAGTGAATATGCCAGTGACCATCACCACCACACCAACGGAAGCCGAAATAGAGATCATCCGAAATGGCTTACGTGAACACAATTTTCCTCATTTAGGCGATGTGTACCGTACCGATATTGCCTGTTTCACAGAAGATGAACACGGTGTCAAAACGGGAGGGCTTTATGGTGAAATTTTTGGCCATTGGCTGATGGTGAAGTTTCTTTGGGTCGACAAAAACGGCAAAGGTCGCGGACTGGGCAGCCAATTGTTGTTGCAAGCAGAAGCGTTTGCCCGCGAGAAAGGGTGCCACGCTTGTCTGCTGGATACATTCAGTTTTCAAGCCAAACCGTTTTATGAAAAGCTGGGTTACGAAGTGCAGATGATCCTACACGATCATCCGGTGTCCACTGAACGCTATTATCTGACCAAATCGCTGGTTTAATCGCCATGGCAAACACTGAGCCCGAATCGGCTGTTCCGTCTCCCTGTATCCGTAACTGTTGCCTGGATGATAACGATGTCTGTCTGGGCTGTTTTCGTACACTAGAAGAAATTTTGGCCTGGAACCGATCAAGCGAGCCTGAAAAGGCGGAGATTTTATTGCGCTGTGCTGCCAGGAAACGCGCCAAATTCAACCGCCGTTGAACTATGCCACTATGCGCTCAAGCCTTGCCGTGACTGGTCTGTCAACTGATGAACACGGGATCGCTGGTCTATACTTACCGGGTACAAACAGGAGGTAAGTATGCCTAAATATGTTATTGAACGGGATCTTGCGGGGGCGGGTAGCCTGACGCAGGACGATCTCAGAGCCATTTCACAGAAATCATGTAACGTATTGGAAGTTTTGGGCCCGAGAATTCAGTGGGTTGAGAGCTACGTGACGCCGGATAAAGTGTATTGTGTGTATATTGCACCTGATGAAGCGCTGATTCGCAAGCATGCGGAGATGGGAGAGTTCCCGGTCAGTGCAATCTACCCGGTGAATGCGGTAATTGACCCTACCAGTGCGGAAGCCTGAAAAAAACAGCGACTCATGCAGTGTAATGAGTCGCTGCTATTGAATTATCCATGAAAACCTTACTCCTGTTGGTGTGTTCCGGTTTAGCGCCGATATCATGGATTCCCTAAGAGAGCACCAAGTGCGTTGAGCGTAGAACTTGGTACTCTGTACATCGTGATTTGCAATCATTCCCCGAAGGCAATAAACCCACGTCATCATGAGTCGATGACGAGATTGTTGTTCTCATCTGTGTACAGGCATGCCTGATTGCGTTGGATCAACTGAACGGCATACGAAGGCGACACAGCGTGTAGCTGGCCTTTCATATGAAGTGCTGGTGATTCCCAAGCATCATCTTTGTACATGCCGGTTTGTGTGTACTGAATCAATACTTTCATGGAACTTCCTTACATCATTATCATTATTCGCATTTTTAAAATATGGCGAGAATTTAAGTTGTGCATCTGTTAAAAATGAAACATTATTTTTACCAATTGGCCGTCGCTCATTTTTGTAGGGTGAGTAATGATGACGTGCTACACACTTTCTTTGGTGTTTGAGCTCCGCTTAAACATCGAAAATGCGCTTTAACCTTTATCGATAGGAAATACGTATGGACTACCCAATTGAAGCGTCTTGTCAGTGTGGACAGGTAAGCTACAAACTCTTTACTGCGCCCAAAAAAGTGATCGCGTGTCATTGCCAGGAGTGTCAGAAACTCTCGACGGCACCTTTTAGCGTAACCGCGATGGTTCCTGCAGATGCCATTGAATTTAGTGGCGAGATGAACAAATGGGGGCGAGTTGCGGCCAGCGGAAATCAAAATGACGGCTATTCGTGCAGCACCTGTGGGAATCGCATTTATCAAATCAACCCGGCGCAACCTGAACTGATCAAACTCAAGCTCAAACCGGTGGGTCTCAAAGACGATGCGTTGTTTGAACCCCAAGCTCATGTTTGGGTGAGTGAAAAGCTCAGTTGGGTCGTGCTCCCCGAAGGGGTTCCTGCGTTCGACAAGCAAGTATGAAGCAGGTTGGTTGAGTGACAACGGCGAGGTGAACCGTTCGGTTCACCTCAATGTACGCCGATTCGAAATCATGACCACCAATTCGACGATAAACAACGGTCGCGCTTCTGTCAGGCATCGCGCTCTCGATACCGTGCATTCACAGACCATCGTTGTTTTTCTCACCTCATCTATGAGCAGTGACACTGCGCCCACGATCCGATTGAACGAGGCTCCCATGAATATCAAAGCATTTTCCGAACTCACGGGTTTGAGCGCCTACACGCTGCGCTATTACGAAAAAATCGGACTACTAAAAAATGTCCAGCGCACACCAAGTGGCCGACGTGCCTACACCACGAAAGAGGTTGAATGGGTGCGCTTTATTGTGCGTTTGAAAGAAACTGGAATGCCATTGAGTGACATTTTACGGTATGCAGAGCTACGCGCTTGTGGCACAGTAAGCCACTTTGAGCGCCAACACCTGTTGGAAGAGCATCGAAAACAACTTAAAGCGCATCTTGATGTGCAGCTGAATCACCTGAAAGCGCTGGATACCAAAATTGAATGGTACAAAACGCAGGATGGCCATTGACTTAGAGTGAACTCTAACATGTAAGGTTCTTTTGTTGTCTACACAGGAGAATCAACATGGAACATACACGCTTTGCGGCCGGTTTGGCCAAGCTCAAAGAGATCGATGGTGAAGCTGGTCAGAAGGTGATGGAAAGCTTGCAGGACATCTGCCCGGATTTGGCGCGCTACACGGTTGAGTATCCGTTTGGTGATATTTATCGTCGTGACGGTTTGGATCTGCGGTCGCGTGAAATTGCCACAGTGGCGGCACTCACCGCCCTTGGGCATTGCACGCCGCAATTAAAGGTTCATCTGAATGCTGCATTAAATGTCGGATGTACCGAAGATGAGCTCAAGGAAGTGATTGTCCAGATGTCGGTTTACGCGGGTTTCCCGGCAGCGCTCAACGGCATGTTTGCGTTCAAGGACGTACTGGCGGAGCGAGCATCGCCTCAATAAGCAAGATTTTGGTTCTAAGGAAGGAACAATGATTAAACAAGTTGGCCCAACAACGATTCAGGAAAAGCACCGCGCGACGTGCCATTGTGGGACGGTAGAATTGGAACTCAGCTTACCGAATGGCATCGTGGATCCACGTCGCTGTGATTGTTCGATTTGTCGACGCAAAGGCGCGATTGTCGCTTCCGTCACTTTGGATGCAATACGCATTGTGAAAGGGCAGGAAGCGCTGCGCTTGTACCAGTTCAATACGAACACGGCCAAACACTATTTTTGCTCGGTGTGTGGCATCTATACGCATCATCAGCGCCGGTCTAATCCTCACCAATATGGGTACAATGTCGGTTGTTTGGACGGCGTCAATCCATTCGATTTAGGGGATGTTGTCACCAATGATGGTGTCAACCATCCTGCTGATCGCTAAGTCATCGCGGTGACCCACGTTAAGCGTCACACGCATCTGTTGTAAAGGGACGACACAACTATGGATAGTCGAAGTGTTTTCGCATCACTGCTGGTGGTGCTGATTTGGGGACTCAATTTCTCTGTCATTAAATTTGGCCTAGATGAGTTGCCGCCGATTATGTTTTCGGGGTTACGCTTTCTCATTGTCGCGATTCCAGCGGTGTTTTTTATTCCGTTTCCGAAAACCTCGGTATGGAATGTCATTGGCGTGGGTGTATTTCTCGGCGTCCTTAAATTCAGTTTCTTGTTCGTCGCGATGAAAAGTGATGCTTCTGCTGGCATTTCATCTTTGCTATTGCAGGCGCAAGTGATCTTTACCGTCCTCCTGAGTGTCTTGCTGCTCAAAGAAAAAATCACCAAAGCGCAGTGTTTGGGGATCGCGATTGCGGCAATCGGATTTAGTCTGTTTTTCTTCGCTGCAAACGGCAATGTGACGATGACCGGCGTGACCATGATTTTGTGCGCAGCGCTGTTTTGGTCGATTTCCAACGTGATCATGAAGCGAATTAAAAACGTCAATCTGCTGCATTTTATGGTGTGGGCGAGCCTTGTACCGCCTTTGCCGCTGTTTGCTATTTCGTATCTTCTGGAAACACGTGACCCGTTGGCAGTATTGGCGGCAACCACGGCGCAATCCTGGTGGTCGGTGATCTATGTCGGCTACATTTCCACCTTGGTGGCCTTTGCGATTTGGGGATGGCTTCTCAACCATTATCCTTCGGCTTCGGTGACGCCTTTTGCGTTGCTGATCCCGGTCGTTGGCATGGTCAGTTCTAGCATGCTACTAAATGAAACCATGAGCCATTTAGAAGTTTTAGGGGCGCTACTCATCTTATGCGGGTTATCGGTGTCGGTGCTGGGTGGCATCGTACTGAAAGCCGTTAAACGTGCAAACGCTCAATCGTTATCGAGCGAAAATAATTAAATATTGGGAGATTTAAAGTAAACTTTCTTATTTTTGACTAGACTTAAAACGATGTCTTGTTTCGTATAGGAAATATGAAATAGAGGCACGTTTTTTCTGCCAAAATAATAATAGGACGGCGTTATTTTTATTATCTCTTGTCTTAAAAACAACATGAGTCAAACTTTCTGATAAGGATGTCAATTCAAAATGATATTTATTGTTTCAAATCAAAGTCTATCTACGCTATTGGACTACTCTTTAACCATGTCTTACAGAGATATCCTAGGAGATAGCATGAACATTAAATCAACTTTGCTCTTAGTGGTACTTTTACTTTCTTCTTCAATGGCTTGGGCTGCTAGTTTTACTGGTAACACCGCTGGAACGATTCAATTTCGTGGCGCAGTGAATGAGCCCACTTGCAATGTAACGACGAATGGAATACGTGACTTAACCGTGACGCCGAATGGTATTACGACGAAAGGTGAAGTTGCATATCGCTTGAACAATCATGATATAACCCAATTAACAATGGGGGTATCGGATTGTCACGGATATAAAAGAAATTCAGAAGGTGCTGATGCGTTAACAATAACTGCGCGGCAATCTCAATCCAATAATCTTGGGTATGTTGCCGGAACCGGAATGGTCGTCAGTTATGATGGAAAACACATTGTCACAATCGATTATGAATAATAGGAATTGAACGAGATATACATTTAATTTACTATCTCGGTGTATTATTTAGCATGAGTTATTTATTCAGCTAATAAAAAAAGGAAGGCAGTCAGCCTTCCTTTTTTGTCTCAATTTTTTGTTTCAACGATTACAGCGCTGCAAGAATAGCTTCTGCTTTGCTGACTTCAAATGATTTTGGTGCTTCGACGTTCAATGTGGTGACGACGCCGTTGTCGATGATCATGGCGTAACGCTGTGAACGCACGCCGCCAAATCCAGCGGTGTCCATTTCCAGACCCAGTGCTTTGGTAAAGCTTGCATCGCCGTCCGCCAGCATCATCAACTCAGAGGCATTCTGTGCTTCGCCCCAAGATTTCATGACAAACGCGTCGTTGACTGCAACACATGCGATGATGTCGACGCCTTTGGCTTTCAGTTTATCGGCTTGAACGACGTAACCTGGCAAGTGCTCTTCTGAGCACGTTGGGGTGAAAGCACCAGGTACGGCAAACAGCACCACTTTTTTACCTGCAAACAGTTCGTTCACGTTGTGGTGAACCATACCGTCTTTTGTCAGTTGGCTGAGTGTTGCTTCTGGCAGGTGTTGTCCTTGCTTGATCATGATATTTCCTTCATTTGGATGGAAGTGTTTCCCCGTTCTAAATGATATAGCCACTGGCAGTGCGACGACGTGCCGCACCATGCCGATGTGTTGGGGGAGAGATGGAAGTCTTCTTACAGTCTAGTCTGAATTCATCAATCTAAAAACAGAGAAACATTGGGGATATTGTGATATTTCTTCGATCCTTGGTTGTATGCGCATGGAAGCGGCGCTATGTTGGTAACTCACTGACATAACGCGACTTATCACAAGGAGTGACCCATGCACGTCGACTATCAAACCGGGCGTCCAATCAGCGCTGTTCAATTTATTGCACTGCTCAAT
Source organism: Vibrio sp. Vf1514 (assembly GCF_052076135.1). Taxonomy (NCBI): domain Bacteria; kingdom Pseudomonadati; phylum Pseudomonadota; class Gammaproteobacteria; order Vibrionales; family Vibrionaceae; genus Vibrio; species Vibrio sp. Vf1514. The sequence continues at coordinate 624,179 of NZ_CP197268.1, forward strand.
GAAACCACGTTAGGGCCACGCCGACCAACGGACGATCGCGCGTGCATTGAAGGCATGTTGGCGCATGCGGATTTGCTTGTCACGGCGTGGATAGGTGAACGATTAGTGGGTGTTGCTCGTTCGGTGACGGATTTTTGCTATTGCTGTTATTTGTCGGATCTTGCCGTGTCGGAGCACATTCAAGCGCAGGGTATCGGCAAGCAGTTGATTGAGCATACGTTTGCCGCGCTAAAGCCCGGTTGCAAACTGATTTTGCTGGCGGCGCCTCAAGCGGTTGAGTATTACCCCAAGATTGGTTTCACTCAACATCACAGTGCATGGGTGATGTCGTCTGCTCAAGAACTGAAATAAAACGGAGGGACAACGTTCGTCAATGAACGGTCTGTGAAGAACATGTACGTACCAACCCCAAAAGCGGATTATGACCCAATTGCTGAAGCGTGGCACCGACTCCGCACGCAACTGCCTCCGCCTGATCTCGCACTGTTTGAGTTATTTCGCTGCTATATTCCGCCACATGGCTGCATCTTGGATTTAGGGTGTGGCCATGGCGTACCGATTGATACCATGATGAACGCGCGTGGTTTTGAGGTAACTGGCGTGGATCGCTCCGAACGGTTGCTCGATCTTGCGCGTTCAGCCATGCCGCAACACCAATGGATTTGCAGCGAGTTGGAATCCTTTGAACTGACCGAACGCTATCATGGTGTGATTATCTGGGACAGCTTGTTTCATCTTTCGCGTCAGGAACACGTGCCACTGCTGCGCAAAGCGTTTCAAGCGCTTGAGCCGGATGGTGTGTTGATTCTATCGAGCGGTGGCAGCGACGATGATCTACCGCCGTTTACGGATGTCATGCTCGGCCATGAGTTTTTTTACGATGCATTTCCTGTTGCCGTGCTGCTGCATCACTGCCGCGAAATAGGATTTCGTATTTTGCGCCATGAATTGGTCAATGAACCCGATGGCGGCCGCGATAAAGGGCGACTGGGCGTCGTGTTGCAAAAACCAGCCACGCCTTGATTGTTCGGTAGGCATGGGGCGGCCTAAAGCGTCCGTGGCTTCGCCTTTTCCCGCACACGGTCTCGGGAGGCTAAGGTAAAGATCATTCTGATGAAAGTGTTGTTTATTCGCTCTCAATCTGTTGGAGCGTCGTAAATTCCCCGCATCGTTTGCCGCAACCTGAGCATTCGGGGTTAATTTAACATCTTGCTTACGTTAGGATATTCGCCATGATTCACCGCGAAAGGACGCGAATATGTTGACGCTCCAGCCCATGTTGCCACAACACCTTGAACAAGTTGCCGAGTTGAAGGTGGCCGATGACCAACTCAAATTTGTCGGTACCATTGACGAGATTCTCGTTAATATCGACGACCAAATTCATCCTCACGTCTTGGTTGCCAATGGCAACGTGGTCGGTTTTTTCCTTATTGATACGACGTACAGCCTGCAATACGACTTTGCTGGTGCGCACAATCTAGGACTGCGTGCGTTTTTTGTGTCGCAACAGGCGCAAGGGAAGGGCTATGGCAAGCAAGCGGCGGCATGCATGAAAACGTATCTGCACAGCAGCTATCCGCAATTTTCGCGCGTTTATCTGACCGTCAATTGCAAAAATCCCGGAGCCCGTCACTGTTATCTTCACGGTGGTTTTGTCGATGACGGCGAATTGTATCTCGGCGGCGCTGCTGGCCCACAACACATCATGCATCTTGATCTATCATGAGAATCTCCGCCGATTTTTCGCGTTTCTTCAATCACTTCCGTCGTCTGCGTATATACTTTTAATTCAACCATAAGGAGCGTGGCATGTATCAAAGTGTTCTGACGTTTTGGTTCAACGAACTGACCCCAGAGATGTGGTGGAAAAAAGAGGTGTCGCTTGATGATCAAGTGCGCGATCGCTTTACGCCGCTGCATGAGCAGGCGGTAAAAGGGGAGCTATTTCATTGGCGACAATGTCCACAGGGGGCTTTGGCGGAAGTCATTGTTCTCGACCAGTTCTCTCGCAACATGTTTCGAGACACGCCCAGAGCATTCGCTCAGGATCCACAAGCGCTCACTTTGGCGCAGTTTGCGATTGAAAAGGGTTTTCACAAGCAGCTCAACAAAACGGAGCAAGTTTTCCTTTATTTGCCATTCATGCACAGTGAATCGCGGTTGATCCACGCCGCCGCGATGGATCTTTACAGTGAATTGGGCGAGCAAGTGAATCTCGATTTTGAAATGCAGCACAAAGCGATCATTGAGCGTTTTGGCCGTTATCCCCATCGAAACGCCATTTTAGGCAGGCCATCGACTGAAGAAGAGCTGGCGTTTCTCAAACAGCCCAACTCCGCATTTTAGGTGGCACCGCGATCGCAATCGGTTCTAGGAAAACAGAAGATTGCTACGCACAAACGAAGCTGGCGTACAGCGAATATAGCCCTGCGGCAATTTAACAAGCGTTCAGTGTGGTTGAGGACGTGGCTTTTGCTGAACTGATGGGGGCGCGGAACGTACAAAGCGATATGGATTCGTTCGAGAAGTCTCTCGATCAGAAAAAATTACAGACGCTGAGCGAGTAAGGGATGCATTGGGTTCAGCGCTCAATTAAGGAAAGGCAAACATGACCTCCATTTATCTATTTGATTGGGGTGATACCTTGATGGTGAACATGCCATCATATCAGGGCAAAATGTGTGATTGGCCGAGTGTGGAAGCTATGCCACAGGCGCTTGAAACCTTAAGAATGCTTAGCCAACACGCGCAGGTTTATGTCGCGACCAATGCTGATGATTCGACCGAAGCGGATATTCAACAGGCGTTTGCACGGGTGGGGTTAGATGACTTCATACAAGGTTATTTTTGCAAACAGACGTTGGGTTTTGCGAAAGGAACGCCCGAATTTTTTGCCACCATTCTTCATCATCTCAACGTACGTGCTGACGCGATCACCATGGTCGGCGATACACTCGAAAAAGACATTTTGCCTGCGTTAGATGCTGGCATGCAGGCGGTTTGGTACAACCCGTCACATCAAATGGCCAGCAAGCCCTATTCAGGGGCGGTCATCCACTCATTGGCAGAACTCATTGAAGAGTAGGGATTCGCGATGCTAGGGAAACACAATACGGGATTGATTGTGGTCGACATTCAGGGCAAGTTGGCGCAAATCGTTCATCAAAGCGAGGCATTGATCCGCAATGTTCGCGCGCTGATTCAAGGCGCGCAGGTGTTGGAACTCCCCATCATTTGGCTTGAGCAAAACGCGGCCAAATTGGGGCAAACGCATCCTGACTTGGCCGAATTGCTGTCGCGCAGCGCCCAACCGATTGAGAAGTTTCATTTCGGCGCGGGTAAAGAGCGCCTTTTTGTGGAAGCGATTCAACAGGCTGGCGCGATAAACTGGTTGGTGTGCGGCATCGAAACGCACATTTGTGTGTATCAAACGGTGTCGGGGCTACTCGCAGAAGGGTTGCATGTTGAAGTGGTACAGGATGCTGTTTCTTCGCGAAGTGAGGCGAATCTTGCCTTGGGGCTGAAGAAAATGGTTCACCAAGGCGCGCAGTTAACGTCGGTGGAAATGTGTTTGTATGAGCTGGTGGAGGATTGCCGCGCCGCAGAATTTAAACCGATTTTACAATTGATTAAGTGAAGCGCGCTGGTGAACATGATGCTTGACGGGATGGATGTTGCGATAAAGAATGTGACCTTCTTTTCGAAGTCATCAAGGACACATCAGCAATGGACATTGCAGTCGATAATCTACAAGAATCTGGCGTTATTCGTTTGTTGGAAGAGCATCTGGCGGACATGTACGCCACATCGCCTCCAGAAAGTGTACACGCGCTGGATGTTGAGGCACTGAAGCACCCATCGATTACATTTTGGGCCGCGAAAGATGATGGCGAAGTGCTTGGTTGCGTCGCGCTGAAAGAGTTGGACGCACAGCATGGAGAAATCAAATCGATGCGAACGGCATCTGCGGCGCGTCATCGCGGCGTGGCCTCGCAGCTGTTGTTACACTTGATCAACGAAGCCAAGGCGCGTGGATATCAAACGTTGAGTCTGGAAACTGGTTCTGAAACGTTTTTTCTGCCAGCGCGCACGCTGTATGAGAAAAACGGTTTTCGCTATTGCGAGCCTTTTGCCAATTACAAACCCGATCCCAACAGCAAATTTATGACCCGTGATCTGACCGAGCAATAAGGATAAGAAGGCTGCAACTCATGCGGCCTTTTTGTTAAGGTGCTGTATTCCTCGGACGCGCGTTTCCTCAATTCTCTCGTTGTACGCACTCAGCCGCGCCGGCTTGCCCGAGTGTGATAGGAGCTTTCATTGATGAGTCAATCCCATTTTTCCGGTCGTTATGAAGTGGAGCTGAAATATCGCATCGCTTCCAAAACGCAGTTTCTTCATCAGCTCAGCCAGATGCCTCATGACGTGATGTTGGAAGACAATCACGAACGTGATGATTATTTCGATACGCCGCAGCGCACGTTGCGTGAGCAACACAAAGCGTTGTGCATTCGTGACATGCAGCCATCAGGCATCCGTTTGTGGATCGTCAAAGGCCCGGGGGATGATTGTTGCCAGGCGACCAATATCACCGATGTGGATACGGCGAAAAACATGCTCATCACCATGGGGTATGAGTGCGTTCTGACAATGCAAAAGACGCGCAGTATCTATTTTGTCGGCGAGTTCCATATCACCGTGGATGTGTTGCCGGGAATTGGCGAGTTTGCTGAGTTTGCAATCATGACCGACGATGAAAGCGCACTTGCGATGTATCGCGCGCAATTGGTTGAGCTGGCTGCGCGGTTTGGTTTAGCAGAACAGGATCGAGAACATCGCGCGTATCGCACGCTGTTTGAACAACATCAAACCCACATGTCCTAGCAAAAATAGAGGGACGAGTTTCAAGGATGAGTATGAATCAAGTCGTTATTGTCACCGGCGGAAGCCGAGGAATTGGTGCCGCAACGTCGCTGTTGCTGGCACAACAAGGATACGCGGTCTGCGTGAACTATCGCGCCAATCGCGCCAGTGCCGACAAGGTGGTCGAAGCCATTACGCAAGCGGGTGGCCGCGCTTTTGCTATGCAAGCGGATATTGCCAAGGAAGAGGACGTTATCGCCTTGTTTACGGCGACGCAGCAGCGTTTTGGGCCTGTGACCCATTTGGTCAATAACGCTGGCATCTTGGACAAACAGAGCCGTTTGGTGGAGATGAGCGTCGCGCGGTTTCGTCATGTGCTGGACACCAATGTCACCGGTTGTTTTCTCTGTTGCAGAGAAGCGCTCAAGCAAATGCCATCCGGCGGTGCAATTGTCAATGTGTCGTCTGCGGCCTCCCGCAGCGGTGCGCCGTTTGAATACATCGACTACGCAGCCTCAAAAGGGGCGATGGATGCTTTGACCAAAGGGTTGTCGCTCGAAGTTGCAGAACAAGGCATTCGCGTGAACGCGGTGCGGCCGGGCTTTATCTATACCGAGATGCACGCCGATGGCGGTGAACCGGGACGCGTGGATCGCTTAGCGCCCAACATTCCGCTTCAGCGTGGTGGTACGCCGGAAGAAGTTGCCAACGCCATCGCATGGTTGTTGTCGGATGAAGCCTCGTATGTGACCGGCTCCTTTATTGATCTGGCGGGTGGACGTTAATTGCCGAGTTGAACGGCCTGATAGGCTGCCAAAATTGGCGCTACTTTTTCAGGCGTGCTCTGCTGCATGCGCGCGTAATGCGCCAGCAACTTGGCATGATAGCGTTGAGCAACGTCGCGATATTCGTTGTTGGGTCGCCAAATTTGCGAGCCGACCATCGAGATTGGGTCATTCACTGGGCTGTCGCTGTTGACGGCCACGTGCAGCACTTCGTAGTAGCGTCGGTTATCTTCCAGCAGCGTTTCAGTGATGCACTGCGCGCCGAGTTGATGTAACTGCTGACGCAACGTGTAAACATGATGCACCGGACACAGTAAAAATTCGATGGACGTGTTGGGGTGGTCGGTTGTCACGCGACTGACCAGCTCCGACATCAAATCACCGCCGACACCGGCAATGATCACTAAATGGGTTCCGGCATAATCAGACAACGGCAAGGCGCCGACATCTTGGCAGTGGGTTTGCCAGTGAAAACCGCTATCTAGTGGAAAATAGTACTCAAGCCGCTGCTGCACCAATGCCATAAGATCGGGCACGATATCCACAAAATGCACATGAGTCTCTGCCATGCGTTGTAGCAATGTCATTCCCAAAAATCCGTGGTCACAGCAACAATCCCAAATGTGGTCATAGTGTTGCGTCACAAGCTTTTCAATGGTCTGCAGGCGTTTACTCAGTTTCATTCATTCACAGCAAAGTCGTTCAAGAGGCGCTATTGTAGAGATTAGTGTGACGTTGGCGAAGTCATTTCTGCTCAAATCAAAAGGATGGTGACAAAGGAGGCCTACGTCGTGGCGATAACTGAGCGAAACGGTCCGCTGCGCTCGTACAAGCGGTTATCGCGAACATGGGAAGCGGAAGTTCTGGAGGCAAATGATGATCAACATTCGTGGCTTGGATCATGTGGTGCTGCGTACCACCAAGCTGGATCAAATGCTGCATTTTTATCAAACCTTACTTGGCTGTCAGCTGGAACGCGAATTGGCGCAGGGGCTTACTCAGCTTCGCGCTGGCAATGCGTTGATCGACATTGTGACGGTGGACAGTGAACTCGGGCAATTGGGCGGCCAAGCGCCACAGCAAAATGGACGCAACGTCGATCATTTCTGTTTGCAGATTACGTCCGTCGATGAAACTGAACTGACGGCATTTCTCGACCGTCACCACATTCCCCATTCTGATTTCGCCGAACGTTATGGCGCGCAAGGCTTTGGTCGCTCGGTGTACCTTGATGACCCTGAAGGCAACGTCGTGGAGCTCAAACCCTATGTTGAAACAAGTGAAGCCAGTGCGATAAACGTTCAGTGACCGATGCGCATTAATCAACGCGAAGCGTACGTTAAACGGGTTGCGGCCGAGTGAGTGGCACGTTATGTTGGTCATTCAATACTAAACAAGGAAGTCAACGTCATGAGTCAGGAACTGAAATCCTCGTCGCAACGTGTGCAGGATTTTCTCTCTCGCCACGGTCAACAATTTGTGGTCAGGCAAATGCCGGCATCCACCCGCACCGCAGCCGAAGCGGCTGAAGCCGTTGGATGCAACATCGGGCAAATTGCCAAATCGCTCATTTTTAAAAACAAAGCGACTGGTGAACCGGTGTTGATCGTCGCCTCGGGTGCAAACATGGTGTGTACACGCAAAGTTGAACAAGCGACGGGCATCAAATTGAGCAAAGCGGACGCGGATTTTGTTCGCGAGAAAGTCGGGTACGCCATTGGTGGTGTGCCGCCGGTCGCCCATCATGCGCAAGTGACGACCATCCTTGACCCATCACTCAAACAGTATGATGCAATTTGGGCGGCCGCTGGCACGCCGAACTCCTTGTTTGAACTACACTCAAACGAGTTGGAACTGCTCACTCAGGGGACTTGGGTCGAACTGGCCAAGTCGCCCCATATTCAGCAAGAGGAGGTGTGATGAGTGTGCAACGACACGGCATTTCGATTGGGTTAGACAGAATCGACGATCAGTTTTTCGTGGTCATCAAAGCGGTGGGAACCCTGACGCATCAAGACTATGAAATCATGACGCCGATGCTTGAGGCGGCGCTGGTCAAAGTGAATGAACCGAAGGTGAAAGTACTGTTTGATGCCACAGCGCTGCACGGCTGGGAACTGCGTGCAGCGTGGGATGATTTTAAGCTCGGCCTCAAATACGGTTCTGACTTCGATAAGATCGCGCTGTATGGTAAGCCCGGTTGGCAAGAGTTAGCGGCCAAGATTGGCAGTTGGTTTATCTCAGGCGACATTCGTTTTTTTGAAGATGAGGCGCAAGCACTTGCATGGTTGGCGTTGTGAATGCAAATTAGCTATGTTCAACCCCAAGCAAAGAGTAGATATTGAGTGAAATTTCAACGTTTTTTAGGGTGTACTTTTCTGGCGCTGATGGCGATGCCAGCATTCAGCGCCACGTTAGAAACGCCGCATTATGTCATCGAAGTGACACCACAATGCGAAGAAGGTAATGTTTCTTGTGACAATGTCACTTACGTTGGGCGTGCAAAAGAGAGTGGTAAGCTGATTGCTCTGAAAGGCGAGACGCTGCACATGATGTGTCAAGATGGCAAAACGCCGTGTCGTTTTCTCGGCTATCACTTTGTGAACGGCAATACCGAATACCAAGTGTTGGAAAACGGTATTTTACGCGTGGTACAAAATGCCAAAGTGATTCTTGAAGAGAGAGGTCAATGGCAACACTAACACAGACGCTGGGCTTGAATGTTGAAGCGTTATTGGCGATTGCGCAGCGTAAAAACCGCATCGATCAATCCAGTGATTGGTTTCATGGCGCGCAAACGTATCTGACGGAAATACATTCAGAACTGCAAGAAGTGCAGGATGAGATTCCGCATCAACGGCGCTGCTTTTTGGAAGAAGAACTGGGGGATGTCTTGTGGGATTATCTCAATCTGTTGCTGTCGCTAGAGCAGGAGAGCGAGATTCAAATGGAAAGCGTGATTGCTCGTGCGTGTCAGAAATATGAGCAGCGCGTGGGAGCCATTGAACAGGGCATTTCCTGGGATGATGTTAAAGCGCAGCAGAAAATGACACTGCAAGCGGAACAGGATGCGTGGGATGCAAAAACAACGTCCGCCGTCGCCGCGACGGTGGAAAGCCGCTAAAGTAAGACGTTGCGAGTCATGATTGCATCACCGTTTTCTAACCCCTATTTTTTCAAAGCATTTTTATCACGCTTATTGATGAAGTATGTTTCATTAAGCATAAGCACAGAAGCGTAACAGAAGAGACACAAGGAATGTGTAAGAAGCAATTTTGGGTCAACCCCTATCAAACGGCGCATTTGACCAAAGTGAGTTGGCTCGAAGGCGATCAGGTCGAGCTGGAAGAAACCATTTTCTATGCTGAATCGGGCGGGCAAGAGAGCGATACGGGCACCATTGCCGGGATCGCTGTACTCAAGGCTGAAAAACAAGGACGCACGATTCGTTACACGCTCGAGCAAACGCCAGCTTTCTCCGTGGGCGAAGAAGTGTGGGTCAAGATTGATTGGCCGCGTCGCTATCAGCTCATGAAACTGCATTTTGCCGCCGAGTTGGTTCTGGAGCTGTTTTACCAGCAGTTTTCAAACGTTGAGAAAATTGGCGCGCACATTTCCCAAGATAAAAGCCGTATCGACTTCTATTGGCCGGAGAGTATTGCGCCGCTGTTGCCGAGTGTGACAGAGCAAGCCAATCACCTGATCGCGCAAGATACGCCAATTCTCAGCGCCTTTTCCGATGAAGCCGAAGAGCGTCGCTATTGGCAAGTGGAAGGCTTTGCCAAAGTGCCGTGTGGCGGGACGCACCTCAAAAGCACCGGTGAAGTGGGGCCGATTCGCCTCAAACGTAAAAACATCGGTGGGGGCAAAGAACGCGTCGAAATCTATCTGACATAAAAACAAAATTCTCACATGATGATAATTTTGTTTTTACATCGTGTCTCATCCCCCTATAGTGAGGTCATACGAATTCAACGCTACTCGGTTATCAGGGATGAACCATGGTCGCTCTATTTTTTAAATGCCTACTTGGCGCATTCGCGGTGTTGCTGATTGCGCTGTTGTCGAAAAGTAAAAGCTTTTTCATTTCCGGTTTGGTGCCGTTGTTTCCGACCTTTGCGCTGATCGCGCACTACATTGTCGGTACCGAGCGAACCATGGATGAACTGCGTGTCACGGCGTTGTTTGGGTTGTATTCGTTGATCCCTTACGGCGCTTATTTGCTCTCGGTGTACTATTTCAGCTACAAATTTAATTTGGTGTGGACGCTCAGCTTAGCCACGCTGGTCTGGATTGCGTTCGCAGGCTTACTGCTGTTGAGCTGGAGTCGTTTTCATCCCAGCATGGCGTGATGGGGCAGTCCCGCAGTCAATCGAAGAAGGAAGTCTCCATGGACGTGTTTGAGTGTGTGTCGTTTATGCTGGTCAACGATGGAAAAATCCTGCTGGAAAAGCGTTCAGCCAGCAAAACGCATGATCCCAATATGGTGGCGATTCCGGGCGGGCACATTGAGGTTGGTGAAAGCCAAACGGATGCTTTGCTCCGCGAGCTGGATGAAGAACTCGCGGTATTGCCACAACAATCGGTCTATCTCTGTTCGTTATATCACCCAACCGGAGAATTACAGTTGCTGCATTACTATGTGATTCCGCAATGGTGCGGCGAGATCGCCTGTCATGAAGCGGAAGCGGTGTTTTGGGCAGACATTGACCCAAGCGCCGTTGAAACGGATGCGGACCGATTGGCAATTCTGGAGTACCAACGCTTGTATGCCAGTGGCGTGTTGTCGCTGCCTTGATGCAGCGTGCGGTATAAATGAATTAACATGGCATCATTTTATGCGTATGGTTGAATTTGCGCGCGTGAATGATTCACCGCATCACATCGGCCATGCCGGCCGAATGAACGTTTGTTAAAACAGACTGGAAAAGGAGTTTCCTATGTCACTCGAAACCTGGATGGTTTTTGCCTTGGCTGTGCTTATTCTCACGGCATCGCCGGGGCCAAGTTCGCTACTCTGTATGACCAAAGGTGTTGTGTCTGGCTGGCGACGGGCGTTTGCTACCGCGCTGGGCAGTTTGACGGCGATTACCGGCATCATGACCTTGTCATTCACCGGCCTTGGGGTGCTCATCGCTTCGTCAGAAGTGATCTTCAATGTTGTTAAATGGTTCGGTGCCGCTTACTTGGCTTACCTTGGCGTGAAAGCGCTGACGTCAAAGCAAGATCAATACGATATGGTCAATGGTGAAGCGAACCAAGTTGCCGGTTACCGCGCGCATTATGTCAGCGGTTTTATTGTCGGTGCCAGTAATCCCAAAGCCATTCTGTTTTTCACTGCACTGTTTCCACAGTTCATTGACCCTCACGCAGCGCTGCTGACTCAATACCTTATTTTTGCCTCAACGTTCATGGTGATGGAGCTATCTTGGCTCTGTGTTTACGCGTATCTCGGGGCAAAATCCTCCACATGGATCCTAGCCAAAGGGCGCGCCAAACTGTTCAACCGCCTTACGGGCGGGGTGTTTGTTGGCGCCGGTGCGTGGCTCTCCACTGTTTCAAGAACCTAAATCGATAGGAGCAATGCATGTCGCAGTACGGCGCAACCGTGAAATGGCAACGTCAGCCAAGCGAAGTGTTTCATGACAACCAATACAGTCGAGGCCATGAATGGCAGTTTGATGGTGGTGTCACGGTACCTGCTTCGGCATCACCTCATATTGTGCCGTTGCCCTTGTCGGTGGCTGAGAATGTCGATCCGGAAGAAGCGATGATTGCGGCATTGTCGAGTTGTCATATGTTGGTGTTTTTGTCGATTGCGGCGAAAAAGCGTTATGTGATCGAATCGTATGAAGATCAGGCCATCGGTACATTGGCGCCCAATCAAGAAGGCAAAACGGCACTCACTCAGGTGGTGTTGCGACCCAAAGTCATCTTCTCAGGAGAGAAGCAACCCAGCGTGGAGATGCTCGAAAAAATGCATCATCAATCGCATGAAAACTGCTTCATCGCGAATTCGGTCAAAACTGAAGTCACCACGCAAATCGTGCTGTAACAGACAAGGATTCAAGGATGAATATCGCCATTTACATTTATGACGAAGCGGAAGTGCTCGACTTTTCTGGTCCATTTGAAGTGCTGAGTACGGCGAAGCGTTTGGCTGGCAACGATTGGCGTGTCTTTTTCGTGGCTCAGCACGACACGTTGGTGAACGCGCGCGGTGGCTATGGCGTCAATCCGCATTACTGCTTCCAGAATCATCCGCCAATTGATGTTTTGATTGTGGTAGGTGGCGTGCACACCGCGGAGTTGAACAAGCCCGAGGTGGTGGACTGGATCCGCGCGGTTGCACGTGACGCAAGCGAAGTGGCCTCGGTGTGTACGGGGGCCTTTCTGCTTGCCAAGGCCGGTGTAGTGACCGATCAATCGGTTACCACACATTGGGAAGATATTGCTGATTTAAAAGCGATGTTTCCAGCGCTGGATGTTCAGGCGGATGTGCGTTGGGTGCGCAGTGGCCACATCACCACGTCGGCTGGCATTTCCGCAGGGATCGACATGAGCCTGTATTTGGTCTCGGTGCTCGACTCAATGGCATTGGCCGAGCGCACGGCGAACCAGATGGAATACGATTGGAACAAAACTCAACAATGAAGGATCGCTTTCGGTGAATTATGCTTGTTGAGAGAAAGTTTCGTCATTTGAACTGCTGTTAGAATGACGACAAAACGAGTCAGAGAGATGTGGTATGAAAAATAAAGCGTTACTGATTATTGATGTTCAGGAATCCCTTTTTGAGCCGGTGCCAAAGCCCTACGCGGCAAAAGATGTTGTGCACAACATCAACACGCTGAGTCATTGGGCAAGGGAGAAAGGCTATCCGGTGATCTTCATTCAACACGAAGAGCCAGAATACCCAGAGCTGAAATACGAGAGTGAAGGGTGGCAACTGCAACATGATTTGAACACCGAAGAGGGGGATCTGTTTGTGCGTAAAACCACGCCGGATTCGTTCCACCACACAGATTTACGTTGCTTGCTGGAAGAGCAGGATATCGATGAATTAGTGATCTGTGGGTACGCTTCTGATTTTTGTGTGGACACCACCACACGTCGCGCTGCGGCATTGGGTTATGCGATTCAACTGGCTACGGATGCGCACACCACGCATGACAAGCCCCATGCCTCTGCCGAACTGATTCGTCATCACCATTCGTTTGTGCTGTCTCATATTTCCAGTTTCCGGGTGCCGATCAAGGCGATGACCACCCTAGAAATTTGCCAAAGTACAGACTAATTCAGGCGTCTTCGTCACTCACGCCGCGTCACGAAAGTGAGACGCTTAGCCTGTCAATGATTTGTCTCATCAATAAGTTGTTTGCAGGCTGGACATTAAATCGATATGGTAGAAGTTTCTTAAGACAACAAGTTTGTTGCCGTTCTACATATTTCATTTCAGGATAAAAAATGAAAAAGATCCTTCCTGCGATTTTATCGACGTTAGTGCTTTGTTCCGCTTCTGCTGTTGCTCGTGATGATGTGGGCAATTACTCGATTCAAGATGCTTTAAACCAAGAGGTTGCCCAAACCAAATTGGGTGATGACGTTCAATTTTTCTTTGGTGATCAAGTGCATCCAGCGGTACTGAAAACGATGGGTGAGTTCAAAACCAACAAGAAAACCAACGCCTTTAACAAAAGCGATGAAGAAGCGTGCCAATGGGTCTTTCTCTCAGCCATGATCGCGCTGAAAGACCGCGCCATCAAAGAAGGTGGTAATGCTGTCGTTAACATCAAATCGAACTACAAAAATAATCTCACGTCCAGTGAAGATACTTTTCAATGTGGTGCTGGCGCTGTGATTGCTGGTGTCGCGCTCACGGGTGAAGTTGTCAAACTGTAACCCGATACGATTGCGAAAGGTGGAGCCCGAATTCGGGCTCTTTTTGTCGCCCAAGGGGGTCTTTTGAAGTTAGTTGCGCCGCACCCGTGCTACGAATCTGCATTTCATATTTTCTATCAAGATTTTGTGCATCATGACCCGGAAAATTCGGCTTACTATGAGCCGAGTCAGCATGCATTTGCTCAATACGTTCAACGGCTCAATGATGAAGCACAAGGGATTGGCTTGCCGACCGGATACGTGCCTTGCAATCATTTCTGGCTGGTGGATGATGCGCATCAAATCTTGGGGGCGATTCGTGTGCGGCACCATATAGAAAATGACTTTCTGCGTGTTGAATGCGGGCATATCGGTTATGACGTTGCTCCATCACAACGACGACAAGGGGTTGGTAGCCATATGCTATCGCTCGCGCTTCGCCAAGCACACGCCTTAGGGATTGAGCGGGCCTTGTTGGTCGCCGATTCAGACAACTGGGCTTCCAGAGGCGTCATCGAAAACAATGGCGGTGTATTTGAAAGCTTGGTTTGGGGAAAGGTCTTTGAGTGCGAATTGGCTCGGTATTGGATTGAAACCTCTGGTTCCGCACCCAACTGATGGATTGATTGACGACGAAGGAGAGGCTGCAATGGAGTATGTATGGGCGACTATTTTGTTTGCGATCGCCTCGTCGGTGACCCCCGGTCCCAACAACATCATGGTGATGACATCAGGACTCAACTTTGGGGTGAAGAAGAGTTTACCTTTGCTGACGGGCATCTGTGTTGGCTTTACCGTCATGTTACTGCTGGTCGGGTTGGGATTTGGCCAGTTGTTTGATCGCTTTCCGCTGTTGCACGTGGTGATTAAATGCGTTGGAACAGCTTACTTGCTCTATCTTGCGGTGTTGATTGCCCGCGCTTCGAATACCATTCAAACCGCTCCCCAAACCCAGCCGTTCGGCTTTCTTAAAGGTGCACTTTTTCAATGGGTGAATGCCAAAGCATGGGTTGTTGCAACCGGTGCAATTGCGGCATTTACCACCGTTGGCGCTAACTTTGTAACTCAGAATCTCATGATTGCTGCGACGTTCTTTGTCGTCTCTTTTCCGTGCGTGGGTGTGTGGTTGCTGTTTGGTTCGCTGTTGAAAAAGTGGTTGCAATCACCAAAGCAAAGACAATGGTTTAACTGGGTCATGGCGGCGTTGCTCGTCGTTTCTGTGATGCCGGTTGTGAGAGAAATTGTGAATCAACTGACGGCGTAACACGCCAACGGAGAGATGCCTGCATGCAAGCCATCGGTGAACAAATTTGGATTGTGGACGGCGATGCCGTGCCTTTTTTTACCTTGCCTTATACCACGCGCATGACGGTGGTTAAACTCAGCAACGACCAACTCTGGATTCATAGCCCGATTCGACTGACGCCCGAGCTGCAACGCGCCATTGATGCTTTGGGCGATGTGGCATTCCTCATCGCGCCCAATCATCTGCATCATTTGTTCGTGCAGGATTGGCAGCTCGCTTATCCTCATGCGTTGACCTACGGCACGCACCAGGTGATCGCAAAACGTCCTGATTTACGCTTTGATGGCGTTTTGGATGCCCAGTTGGACAATCCGTGGGATTCGGACATTCATTACCTGCTGTTTACCGGTTCAAAGGTAATGCAAGAAGCGGTCTTTTTTCATCGTGCCAGTTCAACCCTCATCGTGACCGATCTGATTGAAAACTTTTCACCGCAATCCTTTGGCGGCTGGAAGATGACCTTGGCAAAAGCAGCGGGCGTGGTGGCGCCACACGGCAAAATGCCGCTCGATTGGCGTTTGAGTTTCACGTTCCACAAACGTGAGGCCAAGCAGCACCTTGAGACCATGCTCGCGTGGCAACCGGAGCAAATTGTGATGGCGCATGGTGAATGGATTACTGCGAATGGCTGCGCGTTTTTAAGCCGTTCATTTCATTGGTTGCAATAACGTCAAGCACAATCAGGGAGGTTCACGATGCAAAATAAACTCAGCCCAGCGATGCAAACACTGCTTTGCGAGCTGGAGCAAAAAGGGGCAGACAATGACGCGACTCAAACGGATCGCCAATTCAAATACCTCAATATCACGCGTGATACCGGCGAATTGCTCTATTGGTTGGTCAAAAGCGGTGGGGTAAAGCGTGTTCTCGAACTTGGCACGTCAAACGGCTATTCCACGTTGTGGCTGGCTGCAGCGCTGCCGAATGATGGGCAGATCTTTACGATTGAGCGCAGCGAACACAAGGTGGCGGAAGCACAAGCCAATTTCGCACGAGCTGGTGTTGAGCATGTCATCGACATCTTGGTGGGCGATGTGCTTGAGCAAATCCACAACGTGCCACACGAGCTTGATTTGGTGTTTATGGATACACAGCGCAGCGTCTATCTTCAATTGATTGCACCGGTGCTGGCGCGCTTAAAACCGGGAGGCGTGATTGTGGTGGATAATGCTATTTCACATGCCAGCGAAATCGAATCCTTTGTCGATTATTTTGAGCAACGGGATGAATTTACCACCAGTTTGCTTACCGTTGGCAAAGGGGAATACCTGATCCACAAATCGGCCGATGTATCACCGCATGAACCGATGTCGGCTGAACACGAGCAGACCCGATAACGATCATCTGCTGATCATGACAACGCCAATCTCCACCCTCCAATCATAGGGCGTAGGGCGACACAAACGGATATATGATGATGAAAATCGCGATTCTAGACGACTATCAAGATGTCGTGCGTGAGCTGAAAACCTTCCAACAATTGGCGGGTTATGAGGTGACGGTGTTTAATCACACGTTCGAGAGTGAAGAGGCGCTGGCTTTGGCGTTAGCGCCATTTGATGCTGTGGTGTTGATCCGCGAACGAACGGTGATCACTGAATCGCTGCTTGCGCGTTGTCCGAACTTAAAACTCATCAGTCAAACGGGCAAAGTGAGCAATCATATTGATGTTGCGTTGTGCCACCGATACAACGTTGAAGTGGCGGAAGGGGTTGGCTCGCCAACCGCGCCCGCGGAGCTGTGTTGGTCGCTGATCATGGCTGCTTCGCGTCATCTGCCGCAGTACATCACTCAGTTGCAACAAGGCCATTGGCAACACAATGGGAACTTGGGATTGGGACGGGTGCTTGCAGGGCAGACGCTTGGGCTTTGGGGCTACGGCAAGATCGGCCAAATGATCGCACAATACGCCAAAGTGTTTGGCATGCAGGTTCTGGTGTGGGGCAGTGAGACGTCATGCGCGCTGGCGGGTGAACACGGATTTGTGGCAGCAGAGAGCCAAGCGACGTTCTTTGCGCAATCAGATGTCATTTCGCTCCATTTACGACTCAATGAGGCAACTCGGGGTATTGTGACGTATTCGGATCTCGCGCGAATGAAACCCAATGCACTGTTTGTGAATACCAGCCGCGCTGAGCTGGTGGCACCCGATGCGTTGTATCGTGCAATGACCCAGTGTCCAACTCGGCGAGCCGCGGTGGATGTCTACGAACAAGAGCCATGTGATGCCACGATTCAACCTTTGATTGCGCTCAGCAATGTTCTGTGTACGCCCCATTTAGGATACGTGGAGCGTGAAAGTTACGAGCTCTATTTCAAGCATGCGTTTGCGAACGTAATTGCGTTTGCTCAAGGGCAACCCACCAATCTGGTCGCACACTCGTGATCAACCTAACAACCTAGGCAACATCGTGAGGATCGGTCTGGCGGCGTTCATGTCGCCATTGACCTGCGCTGTCACGATCGCCCCTTCCTTCAATAAGCACACCGTGTCCAACAAATCGGTTTGACGCGCTTGTTCGCCTGTCAGGCAGTGACGCACGATACTTCTAACCTTGGCTTTATGCGCTTGGCAATACGCTGCGAGGGTGGGGTTGTCGTCGCGGTATTCGACAGCGGTATTGATAAAAAAACAGCCGCGAAACGGTTGCAGCGCTGGCACATCGTCGTGAAACCAGCGATCAAGCGCGTGAAACAAGCCTTGCAACGCTTCGATACCCGGGCGCAAATGGGTGACTTCGTGACGTAGCCAATCAAGAAAAATAGTATCTCGGTACTGCAAAGCAGCCAATACCAACTCGTCTTTGCTGCTGAAGTGATGATAGAGCGTTTTTTTCGCAATGCCCGATTGTTTCAATACTTCGTTAATCCCAATCGCTCGAATGCCATGTTGGTAAAACAGCATCAATGCGGTTTGAATCAACTGTTCACGTTTATCACTCATGCTTTGCTCCTGTGTCGACAAAATTGATGTTGACACAGGTAGACAGACTTGTCTATTTTAATTGGGTAGACAGAGTGGTCTACCCACAAGGAGAAATAGAATGAATCATTTGAAGTCCGCTTTATTGGCAGGGTGTGCGGCGACGTGCGCCATCGGGTTACTTTCGTATGCGGATGCATGGAGCAGTGCGGGTTTGTGGTTGATGGCGCCATTCGGAGCCACGGCTGTGTTGGTGTTTGGCGTGCCAGACAGCCCGCTAGCGCAGCCGAAAAATGTGATTTTTGGTCACTTGATTACCGCGACTGTCGGATTGGCGTTCGTCCATGGATTGCCAGTGGAGCCGTGGAGTTTGGCATTGGCAACGGGGCTTGCCATCAGTTTAATGCTCGCCACCAAAACGACGCACCCGCCTGCGGGGGCGAATCCGCTGCTCATCATGCTCACAGCGCAAAGTTGGTCGTTTTTGATCACACCGGTATTGATTGGCGCGGTCGTCATCGTGCTGTGCGGTCAATTGAATCAAGCGTGCAACCGAAAATGGTTGGCTGCTCGTCAAAGCCGTGCTTAAACAGCGCAGTCACCGGGTATGGCCAACCGGTGACTGACGTTTCTTGCGTCGTTGCAGGTCATCCAAGGGGAATTGAAGGCGGTTGATGACTAACTTACGCCTAAAACGTAGAATAATTATCATATATTCTTCGTTTGATAATTTATTGTTATGGTGAGTACATGTTGAATCCTAACTGGCTGATGACGTTTAAAACGTTGATTGAAACCGGCCACTTTACTCAAACCGCTGACAAATTGTTTATGACGCAGCCAGGCGTGAGTCAGCACGTTCGCAAGTTGGAAGAGGCGTGTGGACACGCGTTGATCAAACGCATCAATAAGACGTTTGAAATCACCGAGCAAGGACGGTTGGTGTACGAATATGCCTGCCAGCAAGCGCAAAGCGAGCGGAATCTGTTGATTCAATTGGGTGAAGATGATCCCTTTTCTGGGCGCTACAAGTTGGCGTGTTCCGGTGCGATGGCGTTAACGCTATACCCGCAACTGCTCGATATTCAACAGCGTCATCGCGGCTTGTCGATTGAAGTGGAGGCGGCGCCGAATCAACGCATTATGCGTCAGGTCGAAAGCGGTGAGGCGGATGTCGGTATCGTGACGCACGTACCCAATCAAAGTTTGTTGCAAGTGGAAGAAATAGGCCAAGAGCCGCTGTTCATTGTGGTGCCCAAAGCGTATGAACAAACGCCGAACCTTGCAGAAACGCTGTTGGAACTCGGGTTAGTGAGCCATCCCGATGCGGAACATTATTTGTCGCTGTACTTGTCTCGTTGTGATGACGAGCAGTTGCGACAAGTCGATACTGCCAAGCTTCACGTGAGTAGCTACGTCAATCAGATTAACCAGATTTTGGTGCCAGTGGCGCGAGGCCTTGGCTTTACGTTGTTGCCTAAATCTGCCGTGAGTAGCTTTGTGGATGCAGACCGTATCGCTGTTCTCCAGCGCGAGACGCAGGTGTATGAAACACTGTATCTGATTCACAAACGCCATCGCGTTTTGCCGCAACGGACCACGTATCTTAATCAGGCGTTAAAAAGCTTGCTGTCACCGTGCTTGAGAGACTCGGGGCCAGCATAGTTGTGCCATCGCGATGCAATGTTGCGCTGTTCGGCGTAGAATGACGACGCTGTCTCGCGTCGCCATTGTTCATGCCATGGATAACAGACGCCCATTCTCACCATTGTCTAAGCGGCGGCGCAATCGTTGCCGGTAGTATTAACAAGAGCGAATCATGTTCAAACGATCTTCTATCACCAATCTGGGGCAGATCCTTGTGGTTGCTGCGATGGGTTCCTTGGCTGCACAGTGCTTTACCTTGCCGCTAACGGGGCTATTTTTATCTGCTTTTGTCGTGATTCTTTTGCGAAAGCGGTTTAACCATGCGTTGCGTATTCCACAAACCTTATTGATGTTTATCCAAGTCGTGTTGGGCATCAGTGTTGGTGCGACGATCTCGATTGCCGAGTTAGCTCACACCATCAGCTTGCCGGTCATTTTGGGGTTGATCGTGTGCCTCATGTTGCAAACTGGCGGCAGTTTTTGGTGGTTGCATAAGCGCGAAAAGTGGAGTCCGTTTGAATCGCTTTTGGCGGCAGTACCGGGCGCAATGGCAGCCATTCTGGTGATCAGTGAATCGGAGAGTAAACCGTCACCGAAAGTGGTCTATGCCCATTCGGTACGTTTAATCATCTTGATTGTTCTGGCTGGGGTCATCTCCAGCAATACCGCTGAAGTCGTCAAAGAGAGTGTTGCGCTGAATTTGGAACAATGGAGCGTGCTGGCCGGGATTGTGGCCATCAGTATGGTGAGTGGCAAACTCTCAGTACGTTTCGGCGTGCCTGCGCCTTATATGATTGCTTCCTTGGTGATTGCTGCTGCGTGTAACGGCATCATGGCGCCGGTGACATTAGCGGTTCCAGTGTGGTTGGTGCTGTTTTCTACCGCGTTGCTGGGCGTGTTGATCGGTGCTCGTTTGGCGGAAACCACGTTGCGAGAAGCCGTCTCTTATTCAAAAGCAGGTGTGATGGTGACATTCATTGGCATGTTAGTGGCTGTGATTACGTCTTATATTGCGTCGATTGCGCTGGGGATGCCTTGGTTGGTGATGTTGCTATCTTGGGTGCCGGGCAGCGTGGAAGCCATGACGGCTGTGGCATTGCTGTTAGGGCTGGAGCCTGCGTTTGTGATGGTCAATCACGCGATCCGTTTATTGTTGCTCTATACGTTGCCTGCGTTGTTGAAAAACCAGCTTGAGGCGCTTCGTGACAGCGGACATTAATCGGCTGAGCTATCACACTGCACATAACTAATCCACATACTAAAAAAAACCAGAAAAAAAGCCCCGCTCATTGAGCGGGGCTTTCTGTGTGCGAAATGCTTGAGCTTATGCCAGCAGTTCTTTGGCAGTGTTCACGACGTTTTCAGTGGTGAAACCGAACAGTTTGAACAGCTCGCCAGCCGGCGCAGATTCGCCGAAGGTGGTCATACCGATGATGCGGCCACCAAAGCCAACGTACTTGTACCAGAAGTCGGCAATGCCAGCTTCGATAGCGATACGAGCAGTCACGTCTGCAGGCAGTACGGATTCACGGTACGCAGCGTCTTGTTTGTCGAATGCATCGGTCGATGGCATCGACACCACGCGCACTTGCTTGCCTTCGGCAGTCAGTTGCGCTGCAGCTTCCACCGCCAGCTCGACTTCAGAGCCAGTGGCAATCAGGATCAACTCAGGTTTGCCTGCGCAATCTTTCAGGATGTAGCCACCTTTGGTGATGTTCGCCAGTTGCTCGGCATCACGAGGTTGCTGCGCAAGGTTTTGACGCGAGAAGATCAGTGCAGTTGGCGCGTCTTTACGTTCAATCGCCAGTTTCCAAGCCACGGCTGATTCAACTTGGTCACATGGACGCCATGTGTTCATGTTTGGCGTCAGGCGTAGAGAAGCGATTTGCTCAACCGGTTGGTGCGTTGGGCCATCTTCACCCAGACCAATCGAGTCGTGCGTGTAGACTTGGATGTTTTGAATCTTCATCAGCGCAGCCATACGCATTGCGTTACGCGCGTATTCCATGAACATCAGGAAGGTGGCGCCGTAAGGCACGAAACCGCCGTGCAGTGCGATACCGTTCATGATGGCGGTCATACCAAATTCACGCACGCCGTAGTGGATGTAGTTGCCTGAGAAGTCGCTTGCTTCCAGCGATTTCGAGCCAGACCACATGGTCAGGTTTGACGGTGCAAGGTCTGCAGAGCCGCCCATGAATTCTGGCAGCAGTTTACCAAATGCTTCCAGTGCGTTTTGCGATGCTTTACGTGATGCAATGTTTGCTGGGTTCGCTTGCAGTTCAGCAATGATCGCGCTGCTGGCTTCTTCCCAGTTGGCTGGCATTTCACCCGCTACGCGGCGTTGGTATTCTGCAGCTTCTGCTGGGTAAGCAGCTGCGTAAGCGGCAAATTTCTCATCCCATGCTGATTCTTTGGCTGCGCCAGCTTCTTTGGCATCCCACTCCGCGTAGATGTCGGCAGGGATTTCAAAGGGTGCGTATTCCCAACCCAGGAATTCACGCGCGGCTTTGATTTCGTCAGCGCCCAGAGGAGCACCGTGACAATCGTGTGAACCCGCTTTGTTTGGTGAGCCGAAACCGATGATGGTTTTGGTACAGATCAGCGTTGGACGCGGGTCTGCTTTTGCTGCTTCAATCGCTGCGTTGATGGCATCTGAATCGTGACCGTCAACTGCAGGAATCACATGCCAACCGTAGGCTTCAAAGCGTTTTGGTGTGTCGTCTGAGAACCAGCCTTCTACGTGACCGTCGATCGAGATGCCGTTGTCATCCCAGAATGCGATCAGTTTGCCAAGGCCCAATGTGCCAGCCAGAGAACACGCTTCGTGTGAGATACCTTCCATCAGACAGCCGTCACCCATGAACACATAAGTGAAGTGGTCAACGATGTCGTGGCCCGGTTTGTTGAATTGTGCTGCCAGTGCTTTTTCAGCAATCGCCATACCCACAGCATTGGTGATGCCTTGGCCCAGTGGACCTGTGGTGGTTTCAATGCCCGGTGCGTAACCGTATTCTGGGTGGCCAGGGGTTTTTGAGTGCAGTTGACGGAAGTTTTTCAGATCGTCAATCGACAGATCGTAACCGCTCAGATGCAGCAATGAGTAAATCAGCATCGAGCCGTGGCCGTTCGACAGCACGAAACGGTCGCGGTCTGACCATTTTGGGTTTTGTGGGTTGTGGTTCAAGTGACTGCGCCAAAGTACTTCAGCGATGTCAGCCATACCCATTGGGGCACCCGGGTGGCCAGAGTTAGCTTTTTGTACACCGTCCATGCTCAGTGCACGGATTGCGTTAGCCAGTTGTTTGCGGTTCATAATAGATTCCGTAGTCGTTAGGATTTAAAAATGAATAGTCGAAAATAAATCGGGGAAGCGGGCGCTTCCCCTTGAATTTGATTTCCCTGTACGGGAAGTTGTCGAGCGATTAAAGTTTCGCTGCGATCATGGTTTCCAGTTTGCCTTGGTCTACTGCGAAGTTACGGATACCTTCTGCCAGTTTTTCTACCGCCATTGCATCTTGGTTGTGTTCCCACAGGAATTCAGAGTGAGTCATCGCTGCTGGACGTTCTTGTGTACCTTTCGAATCAACCAGTTTCTCAACCACGTCGCCTTCAGCCGCTTCTAGCTCAGCCAGTAGTGATGGCGCGATAGTCAGGCGGTCACAGCCAGCCAGTTCTAGGATCTCGCCGATGTTACGGAAGCTTGCGCCCATTACTACAGTTTTGTAACCGTGTTGTTTGTAGTAGTTGTAGATTTTAGACACAGACAGTACGCCTGGATCTTCTTGCGCTTCGAAGTCACGACCTTCTTTTGCTTTGTACCAGTCCATGATACGACCAACGAATGGTGAAATCAGGAACACGCCGGCTTCAGCACAAGCACGCGCTTGGGCGAAAGAGAACAGCAGAGTCAGGTTACAGTTGATGCCTTCTTTTTCCAGCACTTCCGCTGCGCGGATGCCTTCCCAAGTAGAAGCCAGTTTGATCAGGATGCGGTCGTTTGAGATGCCTGCATCGTTGTACATTTTGATCAGTTTGCGAGCTTTAACGATGCTGCCTTCAGTATCGTAAGACAGACGTGCATCAACTTCAGTCGAGATACGGCCTGGGATGGTGGTCAGAATTTCTTTACCGATGTTCACTGCCAGCATGTCACACGCTTCTTGAACTTGTTCTGCTTTGTCGCTGGTTTGTGATTTCGCGTATTCGATCGCTTGATCGATCAGTGGGGCATATTCTGCAATTTGAGCGGCTTTAAGAATTAGAGAAGGGTTGGTTGTTGCATCTTCTGGCTGGTATTTTTTGATCGCGTCAATTTCACCAGTATCAGCCACAACAGTTGTTAGTTTACGTAGTTGCTCTAATTTGTTGCTCATTTCGATCGTCCTATTCTTTGGGCTAGGCCAGCGATTCGCTGGGCATTTGCATGCAGGTTAGATAAGCGAATTGCCATGAGATGGCAAGCCTACTTATGACTAACACAATGTTTTTCAGCGACCGAGCAACTGTAGCGAACATTTGCTCGTTCGTTGAGTAAATGATGCATCCATATTTATCCTATCTATGCTGAAAGTCAATCGTGATTTGCCCTTTCTGCCGACTTTTACCCACTAATTTTATCTGACGCCAGCCAAGGCAAATAAAGAAACGTTTGCCTAAGTCTTACCGCACTTTGACAGGCAAAAATATCAGCGAGAATCATGGTGAGAAAATGTATTGGTTGTGAGCAAATGTTGCATTCATTTGGCGCTATAACATATGCTACGTCAATGAGCAGATGCTCAGTATCCGATACCATGCTGAGCAACGTAATGATTGAGAGCGTGACATGAGCGGTTCGAACCAAGATATTTCGGTGGAAAACACCGATTTGCTGACGGAGATTTCCGTTGCCTACTATCAAGATGGGGCAACTCAAGAAGAGATCTCGAAGAAGTTTGCGATTTCGCGTGCCAAAGTGGGGCGCATGCTGAAACAGGCGCGTGATGAGGGCATTGTCGAGATCACCGTGAAATACCATCCGGTGTTCAGTGCCAAGATTGAACAGCGTTTGATTGAACGCTTTGGTGTGAAGCGGGCGTTGGTGGCGCTAGACCAGCCCAACGAAGAGTTGCAGCGCCAACAAGTGTCGGGGTTGGTGTCGAATTACCTTTCCAGCACACTAAAGAATGGCATGGTGGTGAGCATCGGCCAAGGGCGCAACGTGTCTTCGGTGGCGCATCATGTGGGCGTGATTACGCCGCGTGATTGTAAGTTCGTGTGCAGCATCGGCGGCATTCACCCACGCGGGGGGATGTTTAACGCCGACCACATTTGTCGTCAGATGGCGAAGAAGTACGGTGGTACCTCAGAAACCTTGTACGCCCCAGCGTATGCCGAGAACCGCGCGCAGAAACTGGCTTTCATGCAAAACGCCACCGTCAAGCAAACGCTCGATCTGGCGCGCAAAGCAGACATCGCCTTGGTCGGCATTGGTGATATGAGTGAAAACAGCTACATGGTCGATTTGGGCTGGTTTACGCCGGATGAAGTGGTGCAGTCGCGTCTTAAGCAAGGCGTGGTCGGCGATTTCGCAGGATACGACTTCTTTAATGTGCATGGCGAGATTGCCAACACCGTGATGAGCGATCGCGTGATTGGTTTGGGCATTGAAGAATTTCGCCGCATCGCCGAAGTGATCGCGATTGCCGCCGAGAACAGTAAGCCGTTGGCATTGCTTGGTGCACTGCGCACTGGCGCCATCGATGTGATAGCGACCAGCGTGACCAACGCGCTGACGGTGCTCAACTTAGATGAACAGATGCGTGATACTCAATAGTGTGCTGCTATATTCGTCGCGAAATGAAAAGGCCACATGAACGTGGCCTTTTTGCTGTTTGAGAAGTTACTTCTCAATCGGTAAGTCGTGGCGCTGACCCCATTCCGTCCAAGAACCATCGTAGACGGCCAGATTCTGGTAGCCGCAGAGGGTGGCAGCGAGTAATACGATGCAGGCGGTGACACCGGAGCCGCAACTGAACAGATACTCATCGGCTGGACGAATGAGCGCTTGTTGCAAAATTGGTTTCAGCTCCGTTGGTGATTTCATCTGATGACCGTTCATCAGCTCAGCAAACGGCAGACAACATGCACCGGGAATATGACCGCTGCGAATTCCCGGGCGAGGTTCGGCCACTTGTGCCAGAAAACGGGCTTTGGATCGCGCATCGACAGTCAGGCTGCTGTCGTCATCGATTTTGCTTAACACGTAGTTCGCATCGACAAAGAAACGCGGGTCGAGTGTACCGGCAAAGTGACCGGGCGCATATGAATTATCGTAACTTTGGGTGACAGTGTAACCTTGGGCTTTCCATTCAGTCAGTCCGCCATCGAGAATGTAGACGTCATTGTGACCAAATGCTTTAAACATCCACCATGCGCGAGGCGAAGCAAATGTGCCGCTGTTGTCGTACACCACAATAATGGAATCTTGGTGGAGTCCCAGTTGCTGCGCCAGTTCATTAAAGCGCGCTTCCGTGGGCATCATGTGGGGAAGGTCGCATTCAGTGTCGCAAAACACGCTGTCGTAATCGAAACGGCGCGCGCCGGGAATCTTATTGACTTTGTCCTTTTCGGTTTCGCTCGGAATTTGAAAATCAATGCTGGCGTCGAGCACGACTAAGCGTGGATCGTTTTGTTTTTCTGCGAGCCAAGCTGGGGTAACTAATGGCGACATTCCACTTCATCCTGTATTGGGTGTGATGAGTTACGTTACTCAATTCTGGCAAAGAATCCAAATAAAAACAGGCGCTTCATTGCGCCTGTCGATTAGGAGTGACACACCGGACAAGTGGGCAGCTTCATCAGCTTCATTTCACGCCAAGACATGCTCATGGCATCTAACATCAGAATTTTACCGCGAATCGGTGCGCCGTAATTGGCCAGCACTTTGATCGCTTCCATCGCTTGCACGGCGCCAATGATGCCAACCACGGGCGCCATCACGCCAGCTTCGACGCAGCTTAACGCAGCGTTGCCAAACAGGGCGCTCAGGCACTGGTAACAGGGTTCGTCTTCGCTTTGGTAAGTAAACACGCTCACTTGGCCTTCCATACGAATCGCGGCGCCGGAAACCAGTGGGGTTTTGGTTTTAAAGCACAAGCGGTTCAACTGATTACGCGTGTCGACGTTGTCCGAAGCGTCCAACACTAAAGTATGTTGTTCAATCAGGGCTTCCAGCTCGTCGTCGCTCAGGCGCTTGGCGACGGTTTCAATGGTAATGTGCGGGTTGAGTTCTTGCAGCGATTGAGCCGCTGATACCACTTTCAACTGACCGATATTGGCATCATGGTGCAATACCTGACGCTGCAGATTGGAGAGCTCCACGGTGTCATTGTCAATCAGCGTGATTTGACCCACGCCCGCTGTGGCCAGATATTGGCTGGACGCGCAGCCCAAGCCGCCTGCACCGAGGATCAATACGGCACTCTGTTTCAGCGCTTCCTGACCATCAAAATCAAACTGTTTGAGAATGATTTGACGGTTGTAACGCAGCATTTCTGAGTCGCTGAGAATATCCACACAAGCTCCTAGTATAAGGTTGCGTTAAACAGCTGAATGTTGACGGTTTCGCCAGCTTCGACTCGGCCGCGTTCGCGTTCGAGCACCACAAAGCAGTTCGCCAAGCTCATCGAGCGGAATGCGCCGGAGCTTTGGTTTCCAGTGGTTTCAACCACGAACTGACCGTTTTCGATGCGGTAAATGCCGCGTTGGTAATCGGTGCGCCCAGGGGCTTTCTTGAAGGTGGTGCGGGTGATGGCCGGAATTGACTCAGGCGCTGTCCATTCGGAGTGCCCCGACAGTTTTGCCAGCATCGGTTGCACCAGAACGTACATGGTCAGAACCGCGGAGACTGGGTTACCCGGCAGGCCGCAGAACCAAGCGTTTTCCAGTTCGCCAAATGCGAACGGTTTACCCGGTTTAATCGCCAGTTTCCAGAAGCCGATTTGCCCCAGTTGTTCCAGAATATCTTTGGTGTAGTCCGCTTCGCCCACGCTCACACCGCCAGAGGTGACCACCACATCCGCCAAGCTTTGGGCTTTCTCAAACGTGGCTTTTAACGTCTCAGGGCAGTCAGGAATGATGCCGAGATCAATGGCTTCGCAGCCGAAGTTTTCAATCAGCGGCTTAATGCCGTAACGGTTACTATCGTAGATCTGACCTGCATCCAGCGGTTGACCCAGTGGTTTCAACTCGTCACCGGTTGAGAAAAATGCCACTTTCGGTTTGCGATAAACGGTCACATTGGCCACGCCAAGTGTGGCGATCATCGGAATGTCACGGGGTGTGAGGCGCGCGCCTTGATTCAGAACCACATCGCCTTGGTGAATGTCGTCACCGGTCGGACGAATGTTGTCATTCGGTTTGATGTCGGTGTGGCTGAAGGTGACGCCTTGTTCCGACACCGTGGCTTGCTCTTGCATGATCACCGCATCGCAACCGTCCGGAATTTTTGCCCCGGTCATAATGCGCACACAGCTCATGGCTGGCCATTCACCGTCAAAGGGTTGGCCAGCAAACGATTTGCCCGCGACCGGCAGTGGCGTTTGGGTGGCCAATTCGGCGCGGCGCACGGCATAGCCATCCATCGCGGAGTTATCAAACGGCGGCACGTTAATCGGAGAGAGAATATCTTCAGCAAGGACAAAACCGAGTGCGTCGGCAAGGGGAAGCGTCAGTGTGGTTTGAATCGGAGTGATGCGCGAGAGCATTTTGTCCAGCGCGTCTTCAATTGGCATTAAGCCGGGAGCGTCACAACAGCCCATGATGAAATCCTATGGTCTTCATTTTTGAGGAGTACTTTAGCACACAAAGCCCAGTGGCAATAATGTCCACCGATAAAATATGGGTGTAATTATTAAAAAATCCGAGTATCCTTGTCAGCCATCCGAAAGGGTTAATATGAGGTAAGGTAATGTCAGGTTTGAGCGAATCCGCGAAGTTAGTAAAAGATGCGCTGGAACGTCGTGGTTTGGAAACACCAATGCAACCAAACACGATCAGTCGAGATGAGAAAAAAGAACGCATTGAACACCATATGCGTGAAATTCTGACTCTCTTAGGACTGGACCTCACTGACGATAGCCTTGAAGAAACCCCGCATCGAATCTCGAAGATGTACGTCGATGAGATCTTCTCTGGTCTGGATTACCACAACTTCCCGAAAATTACGGTCATCGAAAACAAGATGAACGTGAGCGAAATGGTGCGTGTGAAAGACATTACCGTGACCAGTACCTGTGAGCACCACTTGGTGACCATCGATGGGAAAGCGGCGGTGGCGTATATTCCGCGTGGCAAAATTATCGGCCTGTCGAAAATTAACCGCATTGTGCGTTTCTTTGCGCAGCGCCCGCAGGTGCAAGAGCGTATGACGCAACAAATTCTGGTTGCGCTGCAAACCCTGTTGGAATCAGAAGACGTGGCCGTCACCATCGATGCGACGCACTACTGCGTGAAATCACGTGGTGTGATGGATGCAACTAGCGAAACCACAACCACGGCGCTTGGTGGCATTTTTAAGTCTAACCCCGCAACCCGCGCTGAATTTCTGCACGGCTTGCGGTAAGTACACAAATATTCAATGAAAAAGGACATCCGAGGATGTCCTTTTTTGTCTCTGATAGTCAAGCGAATGGCGCTTTTTACGCTTCACTGGCTTGTGGCATCAACAGCATGTCATGGCCTTCCTGCATCGAGCTTTCATCGTGTGTCGCTTTGAAGTAGATATTACAAGTGCAAGTTGAAACGCCCAGTCAAACACGTGACCGGGCGCTTAGGTATCAACATGCTGCGGTGGTCAATTCATTTGTCACCACATCACGTTCAGTATTTATTTGAACAGTTTCAAGTATTCCCCATAGCCTTGGGCTTGCATCTCCGCTTTAGGCACAAATCGCATCGCAGCGGAGTTCATACAATAGCGCAAACCTGTCGGCGCAGGGCCGTCATTAAACACATGGCCCAAGT
The DNA here is from genome assembly GCF_052076135.1 of Vibrio sp. Vf1514. Taxonomy (NCBI): domain Bacteria; kingdom Pseudomonadati; phylum Pseudomonadota; class Gammaproteobacteria; order Vibrionales; family Vibrionaceae; genus Vibrio; species Vibrio sp. Vf1514. Next base: position 653,595 of record NZ_CP197268.1, read on the forward strand.
GGGATTGACCAAAGCGGCTGCGCACTTCGGTGCGAGTGTAAAACAGGGTGTTGTCGTCTTTGGTCACGATATACGCTGGGTTAATTGGCTTGGTGAAACTGGGCCAACCCGTGCCGGATTTATATTTGTCCGTGGATGAGAACAGCGGCTCGCCGGAAACGATATCGACATAAATGCCTTCCGCTTTGTTATCCCAATACTCGTTTTTAAACGCGTGCTCGGTGCCTTCTTCTTGCGTGACGTAGTACTGTAAATCCGTCAGTTTGGCTCGAATCTCTTTATCCGACGGGCGAGTGTAAGCTTTCGCACTGCGGATGCCTTTGCTTTCATCGATGATTTGGCGCAGCGTTTTGGGGTGTTCAACGCGATCTTCACCAAAAATCGTATCTAAGTACTGATCGCGGCCAGAGGCGTAGCGATAGTATTTGTAGCGCAGGGCGCTCTTTTTGTAGAAATCCTGATGGTACTCTTCAGCAGGCCAGAACTGTTTAAAGGCGATCAGTTCGGTTTTGAGCGGTTTTTTGAAGACACCAGACTCGTCGATCGCTTTCATAAAGCGTTCAGCAATCTGTTTTTGCTGCGCGTTATGATAGAAAATCGCCGGGCGATATTGGTTCCCTCGATCAACAAATGAACCTTGATCGTCGGTGGGGTCGATATGGCGGAAGAAATGGTCCAATACCTGTTCATAGCTGACTTTGTCGGCGTCATACGTGACCTGAATTGATTCAATGTGACCGGTGGAACCTGACGAGACTTGCTTATAGGTCGGATTATCGACATGGCCACCGGAATACCCTGAGACAACGGTAATCACGCCGTCGAGTTTTTCCATGTCAGATTCAGTACACCAAAAGCAGCCACCGGCCAGTGTTGCGACTTCTTCATGACTGGCGTGTTTGCTGGTGGCAGACGTGTCTGCTTGGGAGAAAAACGATACAGAAAGTGGTACGGCGACCAGTAAGGCAAACAAAAATAACGTAATGCGTTTCATGGCGGTTCTTACTCGTTTTGTTGAACGGATATACGAAAAGAACGGCACACGGTCGGAAAAATTTCAAATCGAATGCAAAGAAAAAAGCTTCGCGGTGGCGAAGCTCTTCAATGGGGTGATGTGGCCTGAGTGTTTAACTCAAGCCGATGATGCGGCCTTGGTTGTCGATATCTAGCCCCATAAACGCTGGTTTCTCGGGCAGCCCCGGCATGGTCATCACGTTGCCGCATAAGGCATACACAAATTCCGCGCCTGCGCAGAGTTTCAGCTCGCGAATGGGAACATCAAATCCGCTGGGCGCACCCTTGTGCGCCGAATCTGTGGTGATCGACAGCGGCGTTTTTGCCAAACAGACGGAGAGGTGACCAAACCCGCCAGTTTGTAGCGCTTCAAGCTGTGCATGCGCTTTGTCGCTCAATGTGACGGAGCCTGCGCCGTAGCCCTTTATTGCGACCGCTTTGAGTTTCTCAAGCAACGGGGCGTCGGGTGCATACAGCGGCGTAAAGTGTGCGGATTTACTGCACTGCGTGACCACGTGTTCGGCCAGTTCGCGTGTGCCTTCTCCACCTTTGGCGAATCCTTCCGACAGGGCCACCAGCACATCGTTGGGCAGCGCTTCAATCATCTGTTTGAGCTGCGCCAGCTCTTCATCACTATCTTGCGGAAAGCGGTTAATCGCCACGACCGCAGGAATGCCGTATTTGTTGACGTTGTTGATGTGCCATTTGAGGTTTTCAAAACCCGCGATTAAAGCGTCACGGTCGGGTGTAAACAGGCTTTCAGGGACTGGTTGCCCTGGGCGCAGATCATAATGGCCGGAGTTGGCTTTCAAGCCGCGCAATGTTGCAACGATGACTGCGCAATCAGGCGTTTTGCCCGACGCGCTGGCTTTGATGTTACACGCTTTTTCAAAGCCCATATCAGAGCCGAAACCACCTTCTGTTACGGTGTAGTCGGCGAGGCGTGTGGCGATGTCATCGGCAATGATGGAAGAGTTGCCGTGCGCGATGTTGGCAAATGGACCGGCGTGAATCAGCGTCGGCACGCCTTCCAGAGTTTGCATTAAGGTGGGTTGAATCGCCTCTTTCATGCTGACGGCCATGGCGCCTGCAACTTTCAGATCTTCGGTGGTCACCGGTTGACCATCTAGGTTGTAGCCGACCACGATGTTGCCGATGCGGCGACGCAAGTCTGTGAGATCTTTTGCCAGTGCAAGAATCGCCATCAATTCCGAAGCGGCCGAGATATCAAAGCCGTCTTCACGCTCGTAACCGTTGATGGTTTTGCCGGCTTCATTGCGTCCGACAGTGACCATGCGCAGCGCGCGATCGTTGTGATCCATCACGCGCTTCCAGACAATGCGTTTGGGGTCAAGACGCAGGGCAGGCATGCCTGTTCTTGCTGCAAAATCGTCATACCCGTGGCGCTGCTCGTGGTAGATGCGCGCATCAATCGCTGCGGCGGCGAGGTTGTGCGCGGCCGTCACGGCATGAATATCGCCGGTTAAGTGCAGATTCAGCTCTTCCATCGGTGCAACCTGTGAATAACCGCCACCGGCAGCGCCCCCTTTAACGCCGAAAATCGGCCCCATCGACGGTTGACGAATACAGGCCATCACCGAATGTTGTAAACGAGCCAAACCTTGCGCCAGACCAATCGTGGTGACGGTTTTGCCTTCGCCCAGCGGCGTTGGCGTGATGGCGGTGACCAAAATGAATTTTCCGGCAGGTTGATCGTGTAGGCGGTCGAGACAGTGAAGCGAGACTTTGGCTTTATAACGGCCTTGGCTTTGGAACTCTTCAGGGAGCAGTCCGGCTTGATGGGCGATCTGCTCAATAGCAGTCAACGACGTGGAGCGACAAATTTCGATATCTGGCAGCATAAAACCCTCATCATGGCGATGAAACTGGTTAGGAAAACGTTTGCGTCGCGATAATAGCTTTAAATATGAGCTTGTAAAGGGGAATTATCGAGACGATTGTTTTGCAAGGCCGGAATTCTAAACCATTCCTGATGTTGATCAAACGTCTGCAACGGAATTTGCTGGGGAAGGGTGTAAAGAAAATAGGCGCTGAGCGTCAGCGCCTGCGTGGGATTAGGCAAGCTTGATTAACGCTGCGACAAGGCGATCAATGCCCGCTGCGGCTTGAGAGATGTTTTCAGCCAGCATGTACGCGGGAGTGGACAGGACGTTGTGTTTTTGGTCGAACACAAAGTCGTCGACCGGGCAGGTGACGTGCTCGCCGCCCATTTTACGGAACGCGCTGGCGGTGTCTGGATCGCTGCCGATGGTGCCTTCCACACCATGTTCGTAAATCATGGGAATGATGGTGGGCGCAATGCAAAGGTATGCCGCAGGTTTACCCGCTTGTGCGAAGGCACGACACGCCGTGGCAACGTGGGTGTTGATACTGCATTCAGACCCTTTGAGCGCAAAATCGGTGAGGTTTTTCGCTGCGCCAAAACCACCCGGTAGCAGCAGCGCATCGTAATCGTCCACTTTGAGTTTAGCCACATCTTCAATGTGACCACGGGCAATCCGAGCGGCTTCAACCAACACGTTGCGTTTCTCATCCGTGGCTTCGCCGGTGAGGTGGTTGACCACGTGCATTTGATCAATGTTGGGCGCGAAACAGTGCCAAGTGGCACCATGTTTTTCAATCGCGTGGAGGGCAAGCACCGATTCATGAATTTCGGCGCCATCGAATACACCACATCCACTCAATATCACAGCTACTTTTTTCATCGGTCGGTTCCTTAATCGTCTAAACGGCGGCGTCTTTCTTGCGCTTTCGGCCTGATTCTGCAGGTGATGTTTGCTTATCTTCTAAGTCTAGTTGAGGTGATGATTCATGTTGTTGTTCGTCGTCGCGAATTTCATCATCCGTTTCGGGATAATGCTTCACCACGAAAGGCATCAGCATGACTGAGGAAGGCAAGAAGTGTTTCATCGATGACTCCGACGTTGGGGAAAACACCCGTTATAAGCCCAGCATGAGCCTCGGTCTTTGCGCTAAATCACTGTCCCTTAGTGTTTTCTGAGATTGACTGCTCAGAAGATGCGTTGATCCCAATACGGCTGATCGGTGCCTAGTTTTTCGCTAATGAACTCCATAAAAGCGCGCACTTTGTGCGGCAGATGTTTGCGTTCGGGAAACACGGCGTAAATTGCGTGCTCGGGCAGCGGGTAATCGGTCATGATGGCGTGCAGCTTACCAGCGCGAATGTCTTTACTTACCAAAAAAGTTGGCAGTTGGCCGATGCCCAATCCATCAAGCAGGGCGCGGCGAATCGCTTCGCTGTTGTTGACGCTGAGGTTCCCGGTTGGAATCACTTTGAAATCCGACCCGTTTTGGGTGAAGGTTCATTCGCTGCCCCCTCGAAAGTACGAGTACACCAAGCAGTTGTGTTGCAGTAAATCCGCTGGTTTCTGCGGTGCAGGGTGCCGGCTGAGATAATCAGGTGAGCAGCACAACACGCTACGACAGCGCACTAATCGTTTGGCTACGAGGTTAGAGACTGGCAAATGGCCGATACGAATGGCGAGGTCAAAGCCGCCTTGCACTAAATCGACCATCTGATCTTCCAATTGCAGATCGATTTCGACTTTCGGGTAGCGGGTGAGAAACTCGGCAATGAGGGTCGCGACATGCAACACGCCAAACGACATGGGCGCTGTGATCTTCAGTTTACCTTGGGGTTCACCTTGTAGTTCAGTGACCGCGTCACTGCCTTGCTGTGCAAAGCTCAGTGCTTGGGACACATGGTAATAATAGCGTTCGCCCGCTTCAGTGAGGCTCAGTTTACGCGTGGTGCGGTTGAGCAGGCGAATGCCCAACTCATCTTCAAGTTGCGTCACGCGTTTGCTCACGGCAGACTTGGTGATGCTGAGTTTCTCGGCGGCGCTGGAGAAACTGCCGCATTCTACGACGGCAACGAAAATCGGAATGGCGGCAAATGTGTTATCCATCATTGTTGAGATATTCTTAACAAAAAGTTTCCATTCACAGAGATTAACATCTAACGGAAAACAATCTAGACTGAGCGCGACATTTTGAGGAAACCAACATGAAGTACGATTGGATCTTATTTGACGCTGACGAGACCCTGTTTCATTTCGATGCCTTTCAAGGGATGCAGCTGATGTTCGCGCGCAAAGGCGTGGATTTTACTGAACAAGACTTTCACCACTACCAACAGGTCAACAAGCCGTTGTGGGTGGATTATCAAAACGGCACCATTACCGCGGCCGAGCTCAAGCACATTCGCTTTGAGTCTTGGGCACAAAAACTGGAAACGACCACCGCAGAACTCAATAGTGCGTTTTTGAGCGCAATGGCAGACATTTGTACCTTGCTGCCCGGCGCCAAAGAGCTGATGGAAGCCCTCAAAGGCAAAGCCAAATTGGGCATTATCACCAATGGGTTTACGGAATTACAGGATGTGCGTTTGACCAAAACGGGCATGAAAGACTATTTCGACCACATTGTGATCTCGGAAGAAGTTGGCATTGCGAAACCGGACGCAGGGATTTTCGCACATGCGATGGCGGTGATGGGCAACCCGGAAAAAGCGCGCGTGCTGATGGTGGGGGATAACCCGCATTCAGACATTTTGGGTGGGCTGAATTTTGGGATTGAAACATGCTGGTTGAATGTACATCAGCAGCCAAAACCCGAAGGTATCGATGCACATTATGAAGTGCGTTCACTGCATGAATTGAAAGAGATTCTGATTGCTTAAATCGCTCCTGGTGCAAAGCGAACACTTTGCACCGGATTCCCGCTGTTAACGGTTGAAATCGCCTTCACGTTCAGGCTGATACACCACTTCGATAATCTCAATGGTCTTCTCAGCGCCGCCAGGCATTGGCCATGTTAACGTTTGACCGGCCGCTAATCCCAGCAATGCGCTGCCGACAGGGGCAAAAATCGAAATATCGTCACTATTTTTCACTTCGTGTGGGTAGACCAGATTCTTCTGAATGATCTCGTCTTTTCCGGTGAACTTAAAACGCACCGTTGAGTTCATGCTCACAACATTGTCTGGCATGTCCTGCGGTTCGTTGATGGTTGCTCGGTCGAGTTCATCTTCCAGCTTTTCCAATTCGGGTGACAGTTTGGGCATCTTCTCCAGCAGAGCGCTGATGCGGTCCATGTCCAGAGTTGAAACCACGATGGTATGGTGATTCGGCATTTATTTTCTCCAAAAAGAAATACCGCCCTGACAGGTCAGGGCGGCATAAAACCAACAAGGGTTATCGAATTCATAAGGTGGTAGCTCAAACCTTAGTCTTTGTAATTTAAGAATTCAATCGATATGCACACAGTTTTTAAGTAATAAATTGTGTATGTTTGTAAATAGTGATGTTCTTTTATCCACCCCTTCAGCCCCCCAGCAGAGTGAAGAAAAAGGTGATCCTTGGCTTGATCTTCGTTCTGAGTACTGACTACGCTTTACTTGAGGTCGTGTGAGCGCCCTCAGGAGCTTTGCATCAAACCAATGACTATTCAGCAAAGTGACGGCTAGGCGAAATACGTGCTGCCCTAGTAGACAGGGCGGGATGAGTATGGGTTTAACATGGCTATTTCAGGCAAAATTTCAGAATGGAATGACGCGAAAGGGTACGGCTTTATCACGGTCGATAACTATCGCGGCAAAATCTTCTTTCACATTTCCGATGTGCAAGGTCATGGCCGACGGCCAAAAATCAACGAAGCGGTTCACTTCAAATTGGCAAAAGAGTCCAACGGTTCTTTGCGTGCGATCGACATTGAACGACCGATGGTTTACGGGTTATCTCTCGCTTTGTCAGTGTGGTTCATCACCGTCCTTTTTGCCAGTATTTATCTGGTGAACTACCCGCCAATCATTGTGCTGTTTTACATTCTGATCAGCGCCATCACCTATGTCGTGTATGCGTTTGATAAAAGCGCCATGCTCAACAATGAATGGCGCATTTCGGAATGGTTGTTGCACGCGTTGTCGTTACTGGGAGGCTGGCCGGGCGCGTTGATGGCACAGGCCTTTTTGCGTTTCAAAACGTTAGAACAGCCATTTCGACTGATTTTTTGGCTGACGGCACTGGCGAATTTTTCCGTGTTTTTGTACACCTTAACTGGGCACGGTGCTGCCACGCTCGCGCAGCTGATCGTGCGTTTGCAAGTGTTCTAAGCATAAAGTCTGCGCTTCACATCAACGCGGTTGTGGAAACAAAAAACGGGCCAAGGCCCGTTTTTTTAGGGGCGTTCACCCGCGAGTAATCGGCGTTCGATATCCGCTACCACGGCCGGAAAATCGGCGATGGTGTCAATCAGGTAATGGGGATTGGCTTGTGAGAGTTTGTCGCGAGCGCGAACGCGGGCGGCGTTGAGTGTGGCTTCGTCGGCAGAAAGATACGCTTGTTCGGTGAGTCCCGCTTCGTTGCCCGACAGCAGCAATCCGACCGTCCACATACCGGCGTTGTGGCCTTCATCAATGCCGGGCACCGCATCATCGACTTTGATGCAGGCGCGCACATCCGTCACGCCAAGTTCAATCACATTTTTGAGTGCCATGAACGGCGCAGGGCGACCCCCTTGCGGCAGATCATCGGTTGCGACCACATAATCTGGTTGATAACCGTATGCCTCTGCTGCTGGGATCAACACATCCATCACTTGGCGCGGATAGCCGGAGCAAGAGCCGATTTTGATGCCACGTTGCTTAAGCGCGTTCACCACTTCAATTGCGTGTGGAATCGGCGCGGCGTGATCCGCCACTTTGGCAATTTGCAGCGGCATAAACGCGGCGTAAATGGCATCGATGTCCGCGCTACTCATGGCGCGGCCCATTTGCTGCTCCCAGCGTTGCGTCACGTCCGGCAGTCGGCCAACGGCCTGAATGTGATCCCATTTGCCTAATCCCATGGGCACGCGGGCTTCATCGAGTGAAATTTCAAAATCAAAACCTTGCTGAAAGGCTTCGACGAAAATCGTTGTTGGGGCGAAAGATCCGAAGTCGACAATGGTGCCAGCCCAGTCAAAAATAACGGCTTGAATTGGTGAATGCATGATGGTTTCCTTAAACGGTTTGCTTTATGAACGGTTTGCTTTACGAATGCTTGATGGCGTAGCCAAATGTGGCGCTGATTTCTTGGAGTGCGGATTCGAAGATCGCGAGTGCGTCATCAAGTTCAGCACGCTCGATGACCAGCGGAGGGCTGAGTTGAATCACATTCCCCTGCGACACCTTAAAGCTCAATCCGTGGTTGAGGCAGTGATAGAGCACCGCTTCGGCTTCATCGTATGCGCGCTGTTGGCTGGTGAGGTCTTTCACCAGCTCCACGCCCCACAATAAGCCGATGCCGCGCACATCGCCGATCAACGCATAGCGCTGCTTCATCGCGTGTAGGCGTTGGTGCAAATAGTGGCCGTCGCGTTGTATTTTGCTCAGTAGCTGTTGCTGTTCAATGACTTCGATGGTGGCGAGCGCAGCGGCGCAGCCCAGCGGGCTTTTTTCGTGTGTGTAGTGCCCCAATGACACCGCAGCAGCGGTGTTGTATTGGTCTTTGGTGATCAGCGCCGCCATGGGCATGATGCCGCCGCCCAAACCTTTGCCGATGCACAGGATGTCCGGTTCGATATCAAACGCCTGATGAGTGAACCAGTGGCCGCTGCGTCCCATGCCGTTGGGAATGTCATCAATGATGAGCAACACGCCGTGTTTGTCGCAGATTTCACGCACGCGCTTCCAGTACGCGCGGCTGGGCACTTGCACGTCGGTATTGCGCACCGCTTCAGCGATAAACGCGCCAACGCCGCCTTCTTTTTCAATCACATATTCCAAGTAGTCGGCGTAGTGAACGTCGCTGCCGTCTTCGCGAGGGAAAGCGCCACGGTAGCTCACCGCTGGAGGAATGCGCTCGACGCCCGCCAGCAACGGCCCCATGTTGTGGCGAAAACAGGCTTCGCCGCCAACAGAAATGGCATCCAGTGACGCGCCGTGAAACGCATCCCACAGCGACACGACTTTAAAGTTCTGTGTGACGTGGCGAGCGAGTTTCAGCGCCATGCCAATCACCGAGGTGCCACCAGGGGCAAATAGCACGCGATTGAGTTCACCGCCGCAAATCTCAGTCAGTTTTTCGGCGCATGCCACCGCAATCGGATTGGTAAATCGGCGCGGCGAGAACGCCAAGGTTTGCATTTGCTGAGTCACTTTTTCGAGTACATGCGGGTGGCTATACCCCAGCTGATGCACGTTGTTGCCATGAAAATCGAGATAGCGTTTGCCAGCCAAGTCGTCTAGGTACACATCGCGCGCGGCACCCAGCGCGTTGAGGCACGGTGTCGACATCGCCTGATGAAGAAACACATTCGCATCGCGCTCAAGCAGCGATCGCGTGTCGGGGTGTTGCAGGTTGCGACCCCATTGCTCGCGTGCGGGCGTGGTGTTGATGTCGCCCTCGCTGCGCCAATGAGTTTCGGATTTCGCGTGGCTCATGAGGCTACGTTCCAGTACATGGCGTTTTGCACGGCTTCAATCAGGCGCTCAATGTCGTGTGGATGAACATCCCCGATATTGCCGATGCGAAAACAGTCGGCATGGCTCACTTTCCCCGGATAGATCACAAACCCTTGCGCTTTCAGGCGCTGATAGAATTCGGCAAATTGGTAGTCCGGATGCGTGGGGGAATAGAATGAGGTGATGATGGGCGAATGCAGCGACACATCGAGTAGGGGCGTAAAGCCAAGGGATTGCATGCCGCGCACCAGCGTGGTTTGGTTGGTTTGATAACGCTGGTGACGCGCAGCGATGCCGCCTTCCTGTTCCAGTTCAAGCAGCGCCTGATAAAACGCGCGCACGGTATGAGTTGGCGACGTAAAACGCCATTTGCCGTGGTTTTTCTCCATACACTGCCATTGGTCGTACAAATCGAGGCTCAGTGAACGGGCTTGGCCTTGGCATTGTTCCAGTTCACTCTGCTTGGCAATCACAAATCCAAATCCCGGCACACCTTGAATGCATTTGTTGGCTGAGCTGATCATAAAGTCGATTCCAAGCTCGCCGATATCCATCGGAATGCCACCAAAGCTCGACATCGCATCCACAATCACGGTTTTGCCGTACCTTTTTGCCAGCGCGACGACCTCCGCGATGGGGTTCAACATGCCGGTGGTGGTTTCACAATGCACGATGGCCACATGGGTAATGGTGGCATCTTGCTGAAGGCACGTTTCGATGTGTTCAAGAGACGGTTGCGCAGTTTCACCGGGTGAGACGATGGCACAATCAATGTGCAGGTATGCTGCAATCTGCGCGATTCGGGTGCCGTACGCACCATTATCAACGACCAGCAGCTTGCCGTGTTGGCCTAAGGTGCTGCCGATGGTGGCTTCGACCGACGCGGTGCCGCTGCCTTGCATTAACACTGAGGTGTATCCGCTGTGACGGGTCGCCAACGCCACCAATTTTTGGCGAATCACTTCCACAATGTCTTTGTTGTATTCGTCATCCCACGTACACCAGTCTTTTAACATGGCTTCGCGCACAGTTTCTGTGGTCGACAGGGGGCCAGGGGTGAGCAGCAAGTAGTCGTTTTTCATGTGAACTCCGTTTTGGACTATACCAATAATTTGACGTTACTCTAACAAGGAAAAATCGCTTCGGTAAAGGCAACCAACTCGGATTTCATAAAACTTTAACATCTTCCGTCACGGCTATACGGATCGCCATGCCGCGAATGTAAGTATGAAATGCTCACAAAAATGCCAAATGAACGTCATTGAATCGTCACATAACAGGATTAGCGTAGAAAATAAATCTGGTACATACCAAATTAACTACAACTTGGAGATAACGATGAAAACCCGTTTTATGAAAGGAACTCTGGCTTCACTGGTCGCGTTGTTTGCGGCGCAAGCGTACGCAGCGCAAGAGGTGACGGTGTATACCGCGTTCGAAACCGACATTTTGGCGAAATACAAAACTGCATTTGAAAAAGAGAACCCAGATATCGAAATTAAGTGGGTGCGTGATTCGACCGGTATCATGACGGCCAAGCTATTAGCTGAAAAATCAAACCCACGCGCCGAAGTGGTTTGGGGGCTGGCGGGCTCGTCGATGGCACTGCTGAAAAACGAAGGCATTTTGAAGCCATACACGCCGAAAGGTGCGAATGAACTGCGCGCTAACCTGAATGATCCGCAAGGTCAGCAGGCGTGGTACGGCAATGACGCGTTCTTCAATGCAGTGTGTTTCAACGAAGCGGTTGCCAAACAGTTGAATCTGCCAAAACCAAAAAGTTGGGAAGATCTGACCAAGCCTATTTATAAGGGCCACATCGCGATGCCAAACCCAGCATCTTCGGGCACAGGTTACATGCAGGTGTCGGCTTGGCTGCAAAATATGGGAGAAGATAAAGGTTGGAACTATATGCAGCGTCTGGACCAAAACATCGCGCATTACACCCATTCGGGTTCAAAACCGTGCGTTCAAGCGGGCATGGGTGAAGTGGCGATTGGTATTTCGATGGCAAGTCGCGGCGCGAAGTTGAAAACGCAAGGCGCGCCACTGGATGTCATCATTCCTCAAGGCATCGGCTGGGAATCGGAAGCGGTCGGTCTGGTGAAAGCATCGGATGCGGCAAAACGCGTGGTGGATTGGTCCATCTCCAAAGCAGCCAACGAACTGTACATTGATATGTATCCAGTTGTGGGCCATAAAGATGTCAGCAAAACCGTGGCGAACTATCCGAACGTCGAAAAAGCGATGGCGAAGATGGACTTTGCGCAGATGGGCAACGAGCGCGCCCGCGTGCTAAAAACGTGGTCTGAGAAGTTTGATGCGAAGTCTGAACCTAAATCTTAATGGGTTCGTCAACGCATGATTGAGGAGGCTTTGGCCTCCTTTTTTCGTTTTTTGCGTCACATGTACGGCAATCTTTTGGCTGAATAATCGACTGACACATTCCTGTCATCTCACGTCTATAAAATCGTCACCACAGTGTCATATAGGGATTCTATATTTGGACTATACCAAATTAAGGATCTTGTTATGACCTCACAGCCTTATTTAGAAATTCACAACGTCATCAAACAGTTTGGCCAGTTTACGGCGCTCAAAGGTATCGACCTTCACATTCAGCAAGGAGAGTTTGTCTGCTTTCTTGGCCCCTCGGGCTGTGGCAAAACCACATTGTTGCGTGCCATTGCCGGATTAGACTTACCCACATCGGGCGCCATTTTTCAAAACCAGCACGAGATGACCTTTTTGCCGCCTGAAAAGCGTGATTTCGGCATCGTCTTCCAATCTTACGCGCTGTTTCCCAATTTAACCGTGCAAGAAAACATTGCTATCGGCCTGAAAAATCAGGGACTCTCGACGCGCGAGGCGTTAGAAAAAGTCGATGAGTGGCTGGATACCATCGGTTTGCCAATTTCAGGGCAAAAATTCCCCAATCAACTGTCCGGCGGCCAGCAACAACGTGTCGCGTTGGCGCGTGCATTGGCGCTGTCGCCTGGGCTATTGCTACTGGATGAACCTTTGTCGGCGCTGGATGCCAAAGTTCGCGCCCATCTGCGCGATGAAATTTGCCGTCTGCAACGCAAGCTTGGGATCACCACCATCATGGTGACGCACGATCAGGACGAAGCGTTAACCATGGCCGACCGAATTGTGGTGATGAACCACGGCGTCATTGAGCAGGTTGGCTCGCCTCAAGAGATCTACCAGCAACCGGCCAGCCGATTTGTGGCGCAGTTTGTTGGTCACATGAATTTCATTCCGGCGTCGATGACCACGCCGCTACAAATGCGCGTTGCCGAGTCGCTGATTAGCTTGCCTGCGATTGGCAATGCCAGTGTGCAGCAGGGCGATCACTTTGAACTGGCCGTGCGGCCAGAACAGTTGGCGTTTGTGGAACGCAACAGCAACGCCATGCCGGTGAAGATTGTATCGCTGGAATTTCTGGGGGCATTTTATCGTATTGAGTGCCGTTTTCAGGATGAACCGTCGTTACCAGCGGTACATGTGGACCTCTCGGTGCAACACGTTGTCGATAGCGCGATTCAAGCCGGTGATGTGCGTCATTTGGCGATTCGCGACACCGTGGTTCAGGTCTATCCAACCCGCATGACAACGCGCGATGCTGCCTAAGGTGAGAAAGTGAACGCTATGATTTTATCCAACGCAACCGCCGCCACATCAAGTCGCTGGTGGCAACGCATCAGTCGCGACAACTTGATTTTGGGCGTGACACTGACCGCGCTCTTGTTGTTTATGTGGCTATTCATCTTGATGCCGTTATGGGCCATGTTGGTCAAATCGGTACAAAACCGCGCCGGTGAGTATGTCGGTTTGGCAAACTTTGCGACGTATTTCTCCTCCAACGCTTTGTGGCAGTCGATGGGCAATACGTTCACCGTCGGTGTGCTGGTAACGGTGGTGGTGTCGACGTTGGCATTTGGTTATGCCTACGCGTTAAGCCGTTCGTGCATGCCGATGAAGGGGCTGTTTCAAGTGCTGGGCAGCGCGCCGATTTTGGCGCCTTCGTTGTTGCCCGCGATAAGCCTGATTTTTCTGTTTGGCAATCAGGGCATCTTCAAGTCTTGGCTTGGCGGTGAATCGGTGTATGGATTGATGGGGATTAGCCTTGGGTTGATCTTCTGGACCTTTCCCCATGCCTTGATGATTTTAAATACCTCATTGCGCACGTCTGACGCGCGTTTATACGAAGCGGCGCGCGCGCTGAAAACGCCCGGTTGGAAAACCTTTCTGGTTGTGACGTTGCCCGCCGCCAAATACGGTTTGATCAGCACGCTCATCGTGGTGTTCACGCTGGTGGTGTGTGACTTTGGGGTGCCGAAAGTCATCGGCGGCAGCTACAACGTTTTGGCCACCGACATTTTCAAACAAGTGGTGGGGCAGCAAAACTTTGCCATGGGCGCGGTCACCAGCTTGTTGTTGCTGCTTCCGGCGGCGTTGGCGTTTATCGCCGATCGTTGGGTGCAGAAAAAGCAGAAGACTTTGTTTGATACCCGCTCCGTCGCGTATGTCCCGAGCCCAAATCGCGTGCGTGATTCACTGTGCTTTCTCTATTGCCTGACGGTGTGTGGCGCGATTGTGTTGGTGCTGGGCATGGCGGTGTACGGCTCATTGGTGACGTTCTGGCCATGGAACAAAGCGCTGACGCTCAATAACTACAACTTTGCGGAGATGAGCACCTACGGCTGGAGCCCATATTTCAATTCGCTGATTCTGGCGACCTTTACCGCATTGATTGGCACGGTGGTGATTTTTCTTGGTGCGTATGGCATCGAAAAAGGCCGCGCCTTTGCGCCGGTGCGCCAACTGATGCAGATGCTGAGTGTGGTGCCGATGGCGGTGCCGGGCATGGTGCTGGGGTTGGGATACATTTTCTATTTTAACGATGCCGCCAATCCGCTCAGTGTGCTGTACGGCACCATGGCATTTTTGGTGGTGAACACCATCGTGCATTACTACACCGTGGGGCACATGACGGCGCTGACCGCCCTTAAACAACTGCCCGGGGAAATTGAAGCGACGGCCGCATCGATTAAACTGCCGCAATATCGTTTGCTGTTTAAAGTGACCCTCCCGGTGTGCTTGCCTGCGGTACTGGACATCGCTAGCTATCTGTTTATTAATGCATTGACCACCACTTCTGCGGTAGTATTTCTTTACTCAACAGACACCATCCCGGCATCGGTCTCGGTATTGAATATGGACGATGCAGGGCAAACGGGCGCCGCAGCGGCGATGGCCGTGATGATCATGGGCTCAGCGGCAGGGGCGAAAGTCGTGCATCTGGTGACCGAAAGGCTGCTGACCAAACGCACCCAAGCTTGGCGCAAACGCTAAGCGCTAAGCCCAAAGTTCAAGGTTCAATGACCGCGATTGAGTGATAAACGAGTAATAAGGAATCACGTGCAATACGTAAAAATTAAAGATGCCATCGTGGAGCAAATCGACGCGGGCATGCTCACCCCAAGACAGAAATTACCCGCTGAGCGAAAGTTGGCCGAGTCGTTCGATACCACGCGCGTCACGCTGCGCGAAGCGCTGTCGCTGTTGGAAGCGGAAGGGAAAATTTACCGAGAAGATCGCCGCGGCTGGTTTATCTCACCAGAGACGCTGCGCTACGATCCGTCCCAAACGCTCAATTTCACCAACATGGCATTGGCGCAAAATCGCCAACCGAACACGGAACTCTTGAGCGCCAAAGCGGTGATCGCCAACAAACAGGCGACCAAGTTACTGAACCTCAAACCATTTTCAGATGTGTATCGCGTCGATCGAGTGCGGTATCTGGAAAATCGTCCTGTGGTGTATGTGACCAACTACATTCGCCCGGAACTGTTTCCCAATTTGCTTGATTTCGATTTGTCGAATTCACTGACGGATATCTATCGCGAGCACTTTGGCACCCAGTATCAAACCATTCGTTATCGCATCACGACCAGTTCTTTGTTGGGCGAGACTGCGCAGGCGCTGCGGGCCACCGCGGGCACCCCCGCCATGGTGGTGGAGCGTGTGAACTACAACCAAAATGGCGACTTGATTGACTGCGACATTGAGTATTGGCGTCATGATGCAATTAGCATTGAATCGGTCGCGCAGTTGAGCCGTTAAAAGCAAAACGAACAGGTCTTAGGGCTCCGCACGGAGCCTTTTTCTTCGAAGTAAGGAAGCTGCCATGGACGTCCTAGCGATAGGGTTAGTGGTTTTTTCAGCTGTATTGCACGCAGGCTGGAACATTCTGGGCAAAAGTCACGCTGGTTCAGGCGTCGCGTTTACCATGGCGGCCAGTCTCTCCGCGTGTTTGTTGCTGACGCCGTATCTCATTTGGTATCTCGTGACCGTTGGCTGGACAACGCTACCCCCGGCATTTTGGGGCTTGCTGCTCATCAGCGGCTTGGCGCAGATGGTCTATCTGGTAGGACTGATTGTGGCGTATAGACACGCCGATGTGGGCGTGATTTACCCCATCGCACGCGCACTGCCGGTGATGATGGTCGGCGCGCTCAGCATGTGGCTTGGCCACACCTTAACGCAATTCCAATGGCTTGGTTTTGTACTCATCACGTTGGGATGCATGCTGGTGCCGCTCACGGGGTTTCGTCAGTTTACGCCGCGCTCGTACTTCAATGTCGGGGTGTTGTGGGCCTTGGTGGCGGCACTTGGCACGACGGGCTATTCCGTGATTGATAAAGAGGCACTGCTTTTACTGACTCAAGCCGCAGGCGAAGTGCTGGGCAACTCCTACAGCGCGATTTTTTATCTGGGGGTTCAATTCTGGGCCATGGTGCTGCCGGTGATTTTGTGGTGTGTGGTGACGGGCAACCGTAAAGAGCTACAGCGCGCATGGCAAATCCGTAAAGCCGCGAGTATGGCCGGAGTGATGATGGCGTCGACCTATGGATTGGTGCTGTTTGCCATGACCATGACCGACAACGTCAGCTTAGTCGTGGCGCTGCGCCAAATCAGTATCGTGATGGGCTTGTTCATGGGCGTGTGGTTTCTGGCAGAGAAATGGCACTACACGCGCGGCGCGGGCGTGGTGTTGATCCTCTCCGGGATCGTTTTGACACTGGGCAAAGTATAAACGTCCTCAAAGCGCGTATTCAAACAGTGATTCCTGCCAGCCACCGATTGGAAATGTGCGCAAAGTAATAGGGACGTATTCTCATTTGTGATAGCCTCTGCGCTTCAGTTCAGATTCAATAGGTGAATCCCTCATGAAAATATTCAGCAACTTCGACAGCGGCAGCATTCACGTTGTCAGCGCGGACAACAAAGACGATATTCAACTGAAGATCCCGAACGATAACATGTCGGAGTTCTATCAATGGTTCCACTTTCGTCTCGAAACACAAGCCGAAGCATCGCACACCATCAAACTGCTCGATCTGGCCAAATCGGCGTATCCGGAAGGCTGGCAGGGCTACGATGTGGTGGCGTCTTACGATCGTGAAGAGTGGTTCCGCATTCCGTCTGAATTTGATGGCGACACCCTGACATTCACGGTGATCCCTGAGCGCAGCTCTATCTATTTCGCGTATTTTGCGCCGTACAGCTACGATCGTCACCTTGATCTGCTGCACATGGCGCAAAGCGCGCACTATTGCCAGTTGGAAACGCTGGGTCATACACTCGACGGCAACGACATGAGCTTGCTGACGTTTGGTGAGCCAGATGAAGGCAAAAAGAAAATCTGGGTGATTGCACGCCAGCACCCAGGTGAAACCATGGCCGAATGGTTTGTGGAAGGGATGATTCAGCGTCTGTTGGATGACAACGACACCGTGGCGCGCGCATTGTTGGAAAAAGCGGTGCTGTACGTGGTGCCGAACATGAACCCGGATGGCGGGGTGCGTGGTCACCTGCGCACTAATGCGGTCGGCGTGAACCTCAACCGCGAATGGCAAACGCCATCGATGGAAAAGAGCCCGGAAGTTTACTTGGTGCGTGAGCGCATGCTGCAAACCGGCGTCGACATGTTCCTTGATATCCACGGGGACGAAGCGATTCCATACAACTTTGTGGCTGGTTCTGAAGGCATTCCTTCTTACAATGAAGAACTGGCGGCATTGGAAACGGCATTCAAACAAGCACTGCTGACGATTACGCCAGAGTTTCAAGATGACATCGGCTACGACAAAGACGAAGCGGGCAAAGCGAATCTGACGGTTGGCTCGAATTGGGTTGCCGAGCAATTCCACTGCCTGTCTTACACCGTCGAAATGCCATTTAAAGATCACAATAATCATCCGGATCCGCTATACGGATGGTCGCCAGAACGCAGTGTGCTATTTGGTCAGGACATGCTGGCAGCCGTTCTTGCTGTATCAGATAAGATCTAATTCAAGCCAAATGTTGATATCGAAAGCCAGCGCCATGTCGCTGGCTTTTTTGTCGTTGTTCCTGACATCAACAGGAAGCAGACATAAAAATTAATCGGTAGCAGACATAAAAAATGGCCCGAAGGCCATTGAGGGGGGAAGTGTTGTGACACTTCTTAAGGTTCGGTTGCCTAGCTGTTGGCTTCTGCGTCTTCGCGTTTAATTACTTTGTGACCATCTTCGCTGACGCCGTTTTTCCAGTAGCTGCTGATGTAGATGTGTTCGCGGTCAATCTCTTTCTCATTGCGGAAGTATTGACGCAGCGCGCGCATCGATTCAAATTCACACGCACACCACACCGAACATTGTCCATCAAGCCAAGGCTGCGCTTTCACCGCTTCAACTAACGGCGTGCCAACACTCCAAATGACCTTGACGCCCGCTGGTGCGTTGAGTGCTTGCTTGTCGTCTTCATCGTCGATTTCAATCACTGCGTAACCTTGCGTGTTGGCGCTTAAGTTTTCGAGCGTGACGGAAAGTGCAGGCAGGGCAGTCATGTCGGCTGCCATAAAGACCCAATCTGCTTCGGTATTGAGGCCTTGGCTTTTCCCTGGGCCACCGAGCGAAATGGTATCACCCACTTGAACTTGCTCGGCCCAGCGCGCTGCAAAGCCGCACGATTGGTCTTCTGTAATATGGCGCACAAAGTCGACCACAATGCTGTTGGTTTGTGGGTCAAACTGACGAATGGTGTAGGTGCGCATCAGGGGGCGAGCCTCATCGCCTAGAGTGCTGATATCCGTGCCGCCATCGGGCGTAAACAGCAGTTTGATGTAGCCGCCTTCACTCTCTTTACCAAAGTGAGCGATGGCATCGCCTTGTAGCGTGATGCGTTGGAAATGCTTAGAAATGGTTTGGGAATCTGTGACGGTTAGAGCATGGAAGCTTCGTTTTTGTGGTTTATTTTGCATAGTAGCTCATCAATGTAACGACTTTATATTGGCTGTAACCTTAACGTTAATTGCTGACTTCGGCAATGATAATTGTTGTCATTTACCTAAATTTACACTTAACACCAAATGACCCATTAACAGTCGATATATGACCCATATCGTTTCCATCATTGAACACAATGACACAGCGACTCAACAAGAATTATCTCACAGTGCGCTCGCCAACACGCTGAATATGTTGCACTATCTCAAGGTCTCTACGCCCTCAACGCCTGAAAGGAAGGAAATCGAACCCATGCAACACTCGCTGATTCTGGTGCTCGGAAAACGTTTGGTGAACAACCAGTTAACTGCGGAAGGAGAAAGCCGCGTCCAAGCGCTGGTGGCATGGCTTGCCGCGAAGCAGTTCGCTCATCCAATCATTGGGTTTTGCGGGGGATGTACCGACGGGCAGCAGGTGTCAGAAGCCTCTGCCATGGCTGAAGCCTTTATTCAGCAAAGTCAAAAATTCGGTTTGAACCCGAATGAGATGACGCTGGTGTTGGAGCAAGCATCAACCAATACCATTGAGAACATCGAATGTATGGCGCAAACCCTGAGGGAACAAGGGATCTTTGCCGCAGGCAGTGAGATTGATGTCATTTTTGCCTCGAACGATTATCACCTCAAACGCATTTTTGAAATTCAACGTTTAATGGATGAGCAAGGGTTGCTGCGCGTGCTCAAGCAGCGCTGTGCGGCGCAAGGTTTGACGCTTCATATCGATCCGCAGCTTGAGCATCACATTTTGGCACCGTATCCCCACTGCAGCGATCGCGCGGCGCTGTTTTTATTGATGGACGAAATCACCACCTATCGTGTGTATCTCGAAGGGGTGGTTCGTGGTGTGTTTCAGCGCCCACTCGCTCAGGTTCGTGAGGTGCCGTTCAGCATTGCGGAAAACGCCATCAGCTTGGCACAAACGGTGTGCCAACAACGCGGCGAACACCCTGAGGTATTAACTGCGCTGTTTGATATCGAGCGCGCGATGTTAGACACCGCCCCCGATGCATCAGCAGATGTGGTGCAGCATGCCTTAAGCACGTTGCATCAGAACTTAACCGCTCTCAATCGTCACTTTGACCCCGAGCAGTTGCCTCGAACAACTGTTTAAGGTGTGATCAAGGTTTCAGCTTGTCGAAATTACCCCTTTTGTGACTATTTTCAAATTTGTCAAAAGCGGGATGCTGTCTAGAATTATTTCATGAGGCACTTTGATCTTGGTGCCAAATTTTGACCTTGTTTTTGGTTTCCGCATTGTTTTCACGCGGCAGTGGTGCATGCATTTTAGGGGATCAGCCCATGACAGAGAAACAGTATCGATTGGTGACACGCAGCGATTTCGACGGACTTGTGTGCGCCGTATTACTTAAAAAACTTCAACTCATCAACGACATCAAGTTCGTCCACCCCAAAGACATGCAAGACGGGAAGGTGGAGGTGACGCAGAGTGACATTGTCACTAATTTGCCGTATGTCGGCGATGCTTTCTTGGTGTTTGATCACCATCATTCTGAAACACTGCGCAATGCCGGTGAACGCCATAATCACATTATCGACCCTGACGCGCCATCGGCGGCACGGGTGGTGTGGGAATATTATGGGGGGCTGGACGTGTTTCCCGACCAATGGTTGGAAATGATGGAAGCGGTCGACAAAGGGGATTCTGCGCAGTTTAGCCGCGATGAAGTGTTGGATTCGACAGGCTGGAACCTGCTCAATTTCTTGATGGATGCACGTACCGGGCTGGGGCGGTTCCGCGATTTCCGTATCTCCAATTACAACCTGATGATGGACTTGATCGACTATTGCGCCAATCACACGATTGACCAGATCTTGTCGCTGCCGGATGTGCAAGAGCGCATTGGCTTGTATCGCGACCATGAAAACTTGTTCAAAGAGCAAATTCAACGCTGCGCACGTATTCACGATAACTTGGTGCTGCTTGATTTGACCGATGAAGAGGTGATTTACGCGGGCAACCGCTTTATGGTGTATGCGCTGTTTCCGCAATGCAATATCTCAATACATAAAATGTGGGGCTTTCAAAAGCAGAACATCGTGTTTGCAACCGGAAAATCAATTTTCGATCGCAGCTCGCACACCAATATTGGTGAATTGATGCTGCAATACGGCGGCGGTGGTCATGCGGCGGCGGGAACGTGTCAAATTCCGGTCGAGAAAGCCGAACAGGTGGAGCGCGAATTGATTTTGCAGATCACCAAAGATGGTTAAGCGATCATCAATCCATCATTGGCATGAATACGAATGATGAAAAAAGCCTGCGGCGGCAGGTTTTTTTATGCCTCACTTTGATAAAGTAAGCGCCGAAATTTCTAGAGGGACGCCATATGAGACATTTACATATTGCTACGCATCCGGAAGTGGGGCCACTGAGTCAACACCATATTCTGCAACGCAAAGCCGCACGCGCCATTGTTCTGGATGGCGAAGAGATTCTGATGCTCTATACCGAGCGCTATCACGATTACACCTTGCCGGGCGGCGGCGTGGATGAGCACGAAGACATCCTGCAAGGGTTGGTGCGCGAACTACGAGAAGAGACGGGCGCGCAAAACATTCACAACATCAAAGCCTTTGGCCTCTATGATGAGTTTCGTCCTTGGTACAAGGATGATGCGGACATCCTACACATGGTGTCGTACTGTTTTACCTGCAAAGTGGACCGTGAATTGGGGGAGACCAATTACGAAACCTATGAGATCAATAACGGCATGAAACCGGTTTGGATCAACATTCGTGACGCGATTGCGCACAACGAACAGACCATGGCAAACAGTGACAAAAAAGGCATGAGCATCGAACGCGAAACCTTCTTGCTGCGTTTAATTGCCAAAGAACTGCTCTGATTTTCCCCGCTTTACCCCCATCAACTGCTGAAATCTTTGAACTATGCCGCCGCTTGGCGTGTCTATAAGGTTTCAGCAGTTTCGTAATCGATAAATTTCTCTATACTTACCCAAGTAGCTGAATTATTAATAAGAAATGTACCCGTAGAACCGAGGTGACGATGCGTCGCGCTGTCGGTTCAGTGACGGGAACAAAACCGATGACTTCTCCATCTTGCCAGATTTGTCGCTGAGTCTTGAATTGGCCGCACGGTGGAGCAGCACGACGTTAAGTAGAAGGATTCTTTCATGGGCAAAATCAAACCAATCGCGTTGGGTGTGGCACTCTCTGTCTTTAGCCACGTTTCTCTCGCCAACGTCATCGAAACCACCAGTCTGGTCGGTTTTGGTCAAGCCAAGTACCCCGCTAACTTCACTCACTTTGATTACGTGAATCCCGATGCGCCGAAATACGGCAAAGTCACCTACGGTCAGGTGGGCACGTACGATAACTTTAACCGTTATGCCTCACGTGGTGTGGCGGCCGCAGCCAGCGGCGAACTCTACGATTCATTGATGTTTTCGCCCTCTGATGAAATCGACTCTTACTACCCGCTGATTGCAGAAAAAGTACGCTATTCCGACGATTACACTTGGCTTGAGCTAGACATCAACCCGAAAGCCCGTTTTCAAGATGGTGTCCCTATTACGGCGCACGATGTGGAATTTACCTTCAACAAGTTCATGACCGAAGGCGTTCCGCAATATCGCGTGTATTACAAAGAGATCAAATCGGTGAAGGCGCTGAACGATAAAACCGTGCGCATTGAAATGAGAGAGCCGAACCGAGACAAACTCTTTAGCTTTGCGCAGCAAACGCGTGTGCTGCCCGAGCATTTCTGGAAAGACAAAAGCTTGTCTGAGCCGCTGAATCAACCACCGGTCGGCAGCGGCCCATACCGCGTTGCGGATTTCAAACCGGGGCAGAGTATCACCTACACACTTGATGATAACTATTGGGCAAAATCGCTGCCTGTCAATGTGGGGCGCAATAACTTCAAACAAGTGCAATACGATTATTACCGCGACGATACTGTGATGCTTGAAGCGTTTAAGGCGGGCGAGTTTGATATTCGCCAAGAGAGTCAGGCCAAATTCTGGGCAACGTCTTATACGGGGGTCAACTTCAACAATGGCTTTATCAAAAAAGAAGAGATCCCTCACAACGCACCTGCCGCCACGCAAGGGTTTGTGTTCAATATTCAACGTCCGGTGTTTAGTGATGTACGCGTACGTGAAGCGCTGAACTACGCGATGGATTTTGAATGGATGAACAAAAACATGTTCTACAGCCAGTACACGCGCACACGCAGCTATTTCCAAAACACCGAGTACGAAGCCAAAGGATTACCTGATAAAGCAGAGCTTGCGGTGCTGGATCCGGTCAAAGATAAGATTCCGCCGCGCGTGTTTACCACCGAGTTCCAGCCACCGGTGACCGATGGCAGCGGGCGTATTCGTCCGCAGATGCGTGAAGCGTTTAAGCTGCTGAAAGAGGCGGGTTGGGAGCTGAAAAATAAAGTGATGACCAACGTCCAAACCGGTGAGCCGATGACGTTTGAACTGCTGATTTACAGCCCAACCTCCGAGCGTATTGCAATTCCACTGCAAAAGAACCTCAAGTTGATGGGGATCGACATGAAGATTCGTACCGTCGACACCACTCAATACATCAAACGCCTGCGTGATCGCGATTTCGACATGGTGTCGTCGGCTTATTCTGCCAATCCGTTCCCAAGCCCGAACCTGATGATTGTGTGGAACTCACACTACATCGATTCGACGTACAACACGGCTGGCGTGACCGACCCCGTCATTGATGAATTGACCTTGCAGATTGCGCAGCATCAAGAGGATCCAGAGCAACTAAAATCGCTCGGTAAAGCGTTGGACCGCATTCTGCAATGGAATTTCTACATCATCCCGCAGTGGTACACCAGCATGTACCGTGTTGCCACATGGGATAAGTTTGAACGCCCGGCTAAAATGCCAACCTACGATTTGGGCATTGATACCTGGTGGATCTCACAAGAGAAAGCCCAGAAGTTACCTGAAAAACGTCGCTAAGAGGCAGTTATGGCAGCGTATATTCTTCGCCGTTTGTTGTTGGTGATCCCAACGCTGTGGGCGATCATTACCATTAACTTCTTTATCATTCAGATTGCGCCGGGAGGCCCAGTTGAACAGGCCATCGCCAATCTGGAAGGGCATTCCAACGGCATCATGGAACGCTTTTCGGGCGGTGGTCAGGAAGTCGATATGTCGAAAATCGACAACGGCAGCCCGTCGGGTTACAAAGGTTCGCGTGGGTTGGATCCCGAAGTGGTCGAGGCGATCAAACGTCAGTTCGGGTTTGATAAGCCATTGCATGAACGCTACTTCGACATGCTCAAAAACTACGTGACGTTTAACTTCGGTGAAAGCTTGTTTCGCGGTGGGAACGTCATTGATTTGATTGTCGAGCGCCTGCCGGTCTCCATTTCCCTTGGGTTATGGAGCACGCTCATCATTTACCTGATTTCGATTCCACTCGGCATCATGAAGGCGATTCATCACGGCTCGCGCTTCGATGTGTGGTCGAGCGCGATGGTGATTGTCGGGTACGCGATTCCCGGTTTCTTGTTTGCCATCATTCTGATCATTGTGTTTGCCAGCGGGAACTACTTCAGTTGGTTTCCGCTGCGCGGTTTGGTGTCGGACAACTTCGCGCAGCTGAACTGGTATCAACAGATCATCGATTATTTCTGGCATCTGGCGCTGCCGATTTTCGCCATGGTGATCGGCGGTTTTGCGACCTTGAGTATGCTGACAAAGAACTCGTTTCTGGATGAAATCAACAAGCAATACGTTGTGACCGCGCGCGCCAAAGGGCTCGACGAGCGTCAAATTCTGTATAAGCACGTGTTTCGTAACGCCATGTTGATCATCATTGCTGGTTTTCCGAGCGCGTTTATCAGCATCTTCTTCACCGGTTCGATGTTGATTGAAGTGATGTTTTCGCTCGAAGGCATTGGCCTGCTTGGCTTTGAATCGACCATTCAACGTGATTATCCGGTGGTGTTTAGTTCGCTGTATATCATGACGTTATTGGGCTTGTTGCTCGGCATTATTTCGGATCTCACCTACACCTGGGTTGATCCGCGCATTGATTTTGAGGCCCGTTAAATGGCGCTGTTAAAGAAGAAAGTGAATCCGCTGAATGCTGCGCGCTGGCAGCGGTTTAAATCGAATCGGCGCGGCTTTTATTCGTTGTGGATTTTTGCCCTGCTGTTTTTCATCAGCTTGTTTGCCGAAGGCATCGCCAATGACAAACCGCTGTTTATTTCCTACGACCATCACTGGTATTTCCCGGTGATGGAGCAGTACGCGGAAACCCGTTTTGGCGGCGAGTTTGAAACCGAAGCCGATTACACCGATCCATACGTCGTCGACCTGATTGAAGAGAAAGGGTACATCATTTGGGCGCCGATTCGGTTTAGCTACGACACCATTAACTATGACATCGTTGGCTCTGTTCCTTCGCCCCCCGATGCTGTGAACTGGTTGGGGACCGATGACAAAGGGCGCGATGTGCTGGCGCGTATCATCTATGGTTTTCGTATTTCGGTGTTGTTTGGTTTTGTGTTGACCATCGTTTCGTCGTTCATTGGTGTGGTGGTCGGTGCGACGCAAGGCTATTACGGCGGTTGGTTGGATCTGTTTGGCCAACGCTTTATCGAAGTGTGGTCTGGCATGCCAACGCTGTTCTTGTTGATCATTTTGTCGAGCTTTGTTGAGCCCAATTTTTGGTGGTTGCTGGGCATCATGGTGCTCTTTAGTTGGATGAGCTTGGTGGGCGTGGTGCGCGCCGAGTTTCTGCGTTGTCGTAACTTTGATTATGTTCGCGCAGCGCAAGCGATGGGCGTGAGTGATTCCCGCATCATTCTGCGTCACATGTTGCCGAACGCGATGGTCGCCTCACTGACGATGATGCCGTTTATTCTGTCCGGTTCGGTGACCACGCTGACCTCGCTTGATTTCCTCGGTTTCGGCTTGCCTGTAGGGGCACCGTCGCTGGGGGAACTGTTGGCACAAGGGAAGGCGAATTTGCAGGCGCCTTGGCTTGGCATTTCGGCTTTTGTCGTTTTGTCGTTGATGTTGACGTTATTGGTTTTCGTTGGTGAAGCGGTTCGCGATGCGTTTGACCCACATTTGCAAAGGAGAGGTTAATGAGCGACACATTACTCACGATTGACAACCTCTCGGTCGGTTTTGGGCGCGCTGGCGCGATTGAACCGGTGACGCATCAGGTGTCGTTATCGATTCGAAAAGGGGAAACATTGGCGCTGGTGGGCGAAAGTGGTTCAGGAAAATCGGTGACGGCGAACGCGATATTGAAATTGCTACCCAAAGGTTCGGCGCATTATCTGGCTGGTAAAATCGATTTTGCAGGCATTGACACGCTGGCATGCTCTGAGCGTCAGCTGCGCGGCATTCGCGGTGGCCGAATCGGCATGATCTTCCAAGAGCCGATGGTGTCACTCAATCCGCTGCACAAAATTGGCAAACAGTTGGTGGAAACGTTGGCAATTCATCGCGGTATGCGCCAGAAAAAAGCAGAATCGCTGGCCATCAGTTGGTTGGAAAAAGTGGGGATTCGTAACGCCCACATCAAGATCAACGCCTATCCGCATGAACTTTCTGGCGGTGAGCGTCAACGTGTGATGATTGCGATGGCGCTGATCAACGAACCTGAGCTGCTGATTGCTGACGAGCCGACTACCGCGCTCGACGTGTCGGTGCAGGCGCAAATTCTCGATTTGCTCAAATCACTGCAACACGAATTGGGCATGGCAATGCTGTTTATCACGCACGATCTCAGTATTGTGCGCCGGATTGCTGACCGTGTCGCGGTGATGCAAGACGGGCGTTTGATTGAAGAGAACGAATGCAAAGCGTTGTTTGCGTCGCCGCAGCATCCTTATACCAAACTGCTGATTGAATCGGACCCGCGGGGTTTGCCTGTTGCTGCCGATCATCAAAGCCCAGTGCTACTGAAAACTGATCGGTTGAAAGTGTGGTTTCCCATCACTGGCGGCTTATTTAAGCGTACCGTGAGTCACATCAAAGCCGTGACCGACATGCAGTTTGAGCTGCGCCAAGGGCACTCTATTGGCTTGGTTGGCGAAAGTGGTTCGGGGAAATCCACCACCGGCATGGCGATTTTGAAACTGGTGCACTCAGAAGGCGTGATTGATTACGCAGGGCAGGACATTCAGCAACTTGATCGCAAAGGCATGTTACCGTATCGCAGCAAAATGCAGGTGGTGTTTCAAGACCCATTCTCAGCTTTGAATCCAAGAATGTCGGTTGCTCAGGTGATCGGTGAAGGGCTGCATGTGCACACCGATTTCAGCGATGAACAGATTGATGACGCGATTTGTGAGGCGATGCGCGAAGTGGATTTGGATCCCGAGACGCGTCATCGCTATCCGAATGAGTTTTCTGGTGGCCAGCGCCAGCGCATTGCAATTGCCCGCGCATTAGTGCTCAAACCCGAATTTATTTTGCTGGATGAGCCGACCTCGTCGCTGGATCGCACGGTGCAAGCACAAGTGTTGGATCTCCTAAAATCACTGCAAGAGAAATATGGCCTGACCTATCTGTTTATCAGCCACGATCTGAATGTGGTGAAATCACTGTGCCATTACACCATCGTGATGAAGCAAGGGCAGATTGTCGAACAGGGCGCGACGCAAACCCTGTTCCAGCATCCTAATCACCCTTATACCCAAGAGTTGGTGCGACTCTCGTCGTTCTAATGCTTCGTGTTCAGCCAAAGAAAAGCCCGGTTAATCCGGGCTTTTTGCTGCATGTGACATCAGGTTGACTTGGGGTGAATGGTCAACTCGGTAAAACCGGTGTGCGCATCGTACTCGCGATCAAACGCCAAATCCGGATAGTCGTGCACAATCAACTCCGCCGTGGTGTTGACGAGATTGCCGTCCAGCAAATGACCGCCCAAAACCTTGCCTTGTGAATCAGCGACTGCAATGTGCAGGTGCAGATGATGCGGCGTTAAGGTGCCCATCAGGGAGACAATTTCAAACGGGGCTTGCAGCGATAACGTTGAGGTGCTGTCGGCGAGGCGAATGTTCAGGTGCGATAAACACCCCGCGCATGAGGCAATTGAACCTGCGGTTATACCGTGCGTCTGCACCAATGCTATGATCGATTGTTTTAAATCTGCGCCTTGTGTGAGGCGTGTGGCCCGCACTTTTACCATCTGAATGCCCCTTGGATTGATGAGATTGAATCAGTTGAGTCGAATTAATTGAAGTAGCGCGGCAGTCGCTTGGTCCAAGTCGTCAAAGCGTTTGGCTTTACCCAGCACGCGCATGCCTTGTAGTTGGGTTAGGATCAATTGGGCAAGCGCCTTAGGTTCGACAGCAGGGGAGATCTGTTGGTCGCGCTGCGCATTGTCGATGGCGTGAGCGAGTAGTGCAAGCAGCTCATCAAACAGCATTTGTCCTTTATCCAACACTTTGTCGTCATGGCCTGCATGTTCAACCAGCGCGTTTTGAATGAAGCAGCCGCAACTGCGTTTGCGTTGTAGCGCGGCAAACTGATTGAGGAATGTCTCAATGGCGCTTAGCGACGCACCATCTTTCCGTAACGCGCTCAACCCCGGCAAGGACACGGTGTTGAGGTATTGATCCAACGCTTCGTAGTAAAGGTTCTGTTTATCGCCAAAGGTGTTGTAGAGGCTGAAGCGGTTGATTTGCAGTGCATCCACCAAATCGGAAATCGCCGTATTGGCGTAGCCGCGCTGCCAGAACAGCTCCATGGCCTGAGTCAGTTTCTCATCGCGGTCAAAATTACATTTTCGAGCCATGGATTATTCCCTACAAATTCATTCTTGACTGATCGTTTAGTTAACGGGTAGAGTCTAACCTAAACGATCGTTCTGAAAAAGAGATAAAAGGGAAGTTTTATGAAGCTATACGAAACTGCCGTCACGCCAAGTTGCCGTCGCGTCAGCATTTTTCTTAAAGAGCTGGGTGTGGAAGTTGATCGCGTTGCAATGAATGTACGCGACGGAGAAAATTTGACGGATGCGTTCAAAAATAAGAGCGTGAATGGCAAAGTTCCGATGTTAGAACTGGATGATGGCACGACCTTGTGCGAGAGTGTCGCCATCTGCCGATACTTCGATGAATCGACGCCCAATGAACTGCATTTATTTGGCCGTAGCGCATTGGATAAAGCGCAAGTCGAAATGTGGCATCGCGTGACCGAATTCCAAGGGTTGTATGCGGGTTTTCAGGCGTTTCGTAATCTGTCTGGCATCTACAAAGACCGAGAGCAGTGTGTGTTTGCGTGGGGCGAAGAGAGCAAAGCGCGTGTCGCCAGTTTTCTGCCGCAATTGGATGCGCGTCTCGCGGTATCAACCTATGTGGCAACTGAATACTTCACGATTGTAGACATCACGGCATTTATCTTTATTGGTTTTGCCGAAAAGGCGTTGGAACTCAACCCGTTAGCGCAATACCCAAATATCGCGCGCTGGTTTGAGCAAATTCAACAACGTCCAGCCTTTCAGTAATCTTCTGTCAGAGGTTGTAAGTCGTGTCCTACGGCTTATGACCTTGATCAATGAAACACCGTTTTAAGTCTGAACTTTCTATCAGAATAGTCCTACATTCAAAGAAAATATCCTGTAAATACAGTGCATTAGTCTTTTTGTTTATGGGTACCCACATTTGACATTCTTTCCGTAAATTCTATTCTTGCGCCGTCTGCCAGTTACAACATCGAGACGGAAGTGAAACAACTACTTATCTCCTTAATCATCTCTGCTTTTTCAAGTTCAGCATATTGTTTGAGTATGCCTGCGCTTGCGTTTTCTGCTGGGCAGACGGGAGCGAATTCACTGACCGTGGCGATGTTACAGCATCAATTGGATGGACAAGACCCCTTAAAAGACATCAATACCGATTATATTGAAGCATTAGCGCGCGAGATCGGGTTTACGCCCAAGTACAAGCTGTTTTCGGACATGGCGTCGCTTGAGCGTGCCATCGAGAGCCAAAAAGCGGATGTCGCCGTCGGCGTTTTTGCAGGTGATCGCAGTCATTTGGTTTACAGTGAGCCGCTCTATGCCAGCTCGACCGCCGTGTGGTATCGCAACCAGAACCTTAGCCATTGGGCGCCCGATTCATTGACCTGGGGCTGCATCAAAGGTGCGGTGTATTGCGACCAACTGGCCGACATGGGCTTTTTACACGTCATTGAAGTGCCAGATTTCATTAGCCTGTCGAATGACCTAGAAGATGGCAAAATTGATGCGGTGCTGGAAAGCTACAGCTCGTTGCTGACATCGGTCAAGCATCCGCTGAATACCTTGGGTCAGATTGACCTGCCTGCGTGGGGCAAACCACAGCAGGTGCGTATTGCGGCGTCTTCTCATTTCAAAGCGTTGGTTGAAGAAATCGACAACGTTCTCAGTCGTCAGAGCGAGCAGTCGCTGATACGTTCGTCGAACCCTTATCACCAAGTAGACATGGCGGCGCTGAATTACAAAGACGCCGGCCTGAAACCCATTCGTTATTCCGCGTGGAACGACGCGTATCCGCTGTTTTATCGCAATCGTGATGGCCATTACGGTGGCTACCTGAATGACATGTTGAAACTGATTGAAGCAAGAACCGCGTTCAACTTCGATTACGTGCCTGCAACCGAGGGGTTAGGCCCTGTCGAGATGCTGAAATATGGCGAGATTGACGTGTTACCAATGGTGGTCAAAGGGGTAAACAATCCGAGCTGGATGTATGTGACCGACACCATGATGTCGATCACGTATAACCTCATCGAACTACCGGGCGTGAAGAAAGCGAACGACGCAGAGGTCGGCGTGCTGTTTTCAGACAGCCCGACGTATCAATATGTGAAAGATCAAGTGTTTGGTGAGCATTTGGCGACGTACACCAGCGTGATCTCGCTGATTCACGATCTGGAAGATGGCAAGCTCACTGGTGCGTACATTCGCCACGACATCCTTGAATACCTGCTGTCGCAGCGCGGGGAAGATCGCTTTGTGGTGCACAAAGGCAAAGACAAGGTGATCGAAATCGCGATGGCGATTCGCGGCGACAACACTGAACTCAAAGGCATTCTGGCAGGCATGCTGGCCTCGGTGGATGCCAACGATATCATGCGTCTACAAAACAGCTACAGCCCATTCAACATCGTGTATGGAGTGGATAAATCGCTGGTGGTAACCGGCTCAGCCATTCTGACATCTGTTTTGATGCTGCTAGGGTTCATCGGGTTTCTTTGGAGCAAAAACCTGAAACTGAAAGTCTCGATTCAAGAGCGAGATGCACTGCACAGCAAAGAGCAGTTGGCACTGTTGCAACACGTCATTAATGGGTTACCTAATCGAATTTTTATTCATGACGCAAACTATCAATTGCTGCTGACCAATTGTCAGGGCGCGGGGCCGGGGGCATGTTCACCGTGCAGCATGCGCGCCGATGCAGCGAATGCGGCGTGTTTGGTTGAAAACGTGGCCGAGTTTAATACGGTTCTACAAGGGCAAACGGTGACACGACATGACGTCGATGTGACAGATTGTCCAAGCGGTATGAACACCGTGAATTATCGTCGCACGCAGCTACGAGGCGGGGAAAATGATGAGAAATTCATTCTGACTGTGGTGAACGACATTTCGGCGCAAAAAGAGCAAGAGCGTCATCTGCGTCAGGCAAAAAATGTGGCGCAAAAAGCAGTGCTGTCTCGCGAACGGTTTTTGGCCAGCATGAGCCATGAGCTGAGAACACCGATTGCAGGCATGGTGGGCTTGTTGGAGATGCTGAAAATTCGTGAAACCAATGAAGACACACGACTGATTCTTAATAACGTCATGTCATCGGCGCATCACTTGCACCTGTTGGTCAACGATATTCTCGATTTCTCGAAACTCGAAGCGCAGCAACTCGAACTTGATTCGGTGAAGTGTTACTTGCTGCATGAGATTGGCGAGTTATTGCGTGTGCATTGTACGGCGGCGCGCGAAAAATCACTGGATTTTCACGTGAACTGGACACCGGGCCGAGTGAAGACCGTTATCGTCGATTCGCTCCGCCTGCGTCAGATCATCAATAATTTGCTCTCAAATGCGATCAAATTTACCCAGTCAGGTTTTGTCAGTGTCGATATCGATGTGACAGAGCGTGACATGGTGATGAATATCAGTGACTCCGGCGAGGGCATGTCTCCTGAATTTCTAAAAACTGTCTTCGATCCCTTTGTTCAGGCTGACTCCACGATTGCACGCCGATACGGTGGCACAGGCTTGGGGCTGGCGATTGTGCATGACCTCGTGAAAGTCATGAAAGGGGACATCACCATCGACAGTGAACAAGGAAAAGGCACCAGTATTCAGGTGACCATTCCGATTCAAGTGGAAAGCTATTTTAAAGCACCGTTGTCAGAGACGCCTGTGCACTACCACGGAAGCCATCCTTTGATTGAACAGTGGCTGCGCGCGTGGGGTGTGAAAGCAGAGAACAATGCGTCATCAGGCGGTATTGATGTGTATGACGACGGACAAACCGTGTCGAACGATCGTCCTCGTGATATGACGGTGATCCTGCGCAACAACATGAATGGATTCAGTTTACGTGCCAACAATGTGGTTGAACTGAGCGTGAGCCCATTCTTCCCCGATTTACTACGGAATGTCCTCAAAAACGTCTCTGACAATGAACCCGACGAAGAGGTCGTAACCGGCCAATTGGTCGGCCATATCCTTGTCGCCGAGGACAACCCGATTAACCAACTGGTGATTAGCCGTCAATTGGCGTCTTTTGGCCTGAGTGTGGAGGTGGTGAGCAATGGTCAAGAAGCGTATGACCAAATCAAAAATCACCCTGACCACTTCGATTTACTCCTGACGGATTGTCACATGCCGGTGATGGACGGGTATCAATTGGCAAGTTTAGTGCGCGACCATTTTCCGCAGTTTTCCAACAAAGCCATTATTGGCTGTACCGCGGAAGACTCCCGTGTCGCCAACGAACGTGCATTGCTTTCCGGCTTCGACACGGTGCTTTACAAGCCGTACGGGCTAAATCGCTTATATCAAATTTTGGCGGAATTTCTGCCCAATCGCAGTGACGAGAGCGAATCAAGCTGGTGGCAAGCCTATGAGCCTCAAGACGCGAAAATGTTAGTTGAGGTTTTTATTAGCAGTATGCAAGACGACCTGGGTTCATTGCTGTCCCAACGCATGGATCCCAAACAGGTCAAAAGCTTAGCCCACCGCATTAAAGGTGGCGCGGGCACCGTTGGGGAGCACGACATTCGTTTGGCTGCAGAGCACTTAGAACAGTGCGCGAGCCGTGGTGCTCAAGCGTACGAGACTGAATTGGACCAACTGGTTCAGATCATGACATCGGCGATTCATCGCGCGGAGGAGTGGCTTCATGAACATTGATTCTGCATCTCAACTGGTTTTAGTTGTTGATGATTGCCAACTTCATTGTGGTGTGCTCAAGGTGGTGATCAGCCAGCTTGGCGTCACTCAAATTCATGTGACTCACAATGGCCGTGATGCGCTGGCGCTGTGCGAAAAATTCAATTTCGACTTGATCATTTGTGATCTGGAAATGCCGGAAATGGATGGCTTGGCGCTGCTGAGTGAATTAGCGGAGCGTCAGTATACCGGACGGTTGTGTTTGCTGAGCGGACATGACGAAAACATCCTTAAACTGGCAGCGATGATGTGCCAGCAACTGGGACTGGATTTGGTGGCATCGCTACCCAAACCGGTCACATCGGAGTGCCTGAAATCGGTGTTACAAACCGTAGGTTCCCCAAACACTGAAAAATATTGCCCCAAAACGCTGCCCTCGCTATTTGTTGACGATTTGGATGAGGCATTTGAGCTCGGGCATTTGCGCAATGTGTATCAGCCGCAATGCCGCTTCAAAAATGGTGTGGCTGGTGGCTATGAAGCGCTTATTCGTTGGTATCACCCGGAATATGGCGTGTTAACACCGTATTTGCTGTTGCCACTGATCGAGCAAGCCAATTGGCATAACCGCTTGTTCTTTTATGTATTGCAGCAAGCGCTGAATGATTTTTCGAAAGCGAAGTTTCTCGGAACGGTATCGGTGAACGCAACCCATACAAATTTTGCTGACCCCCAATTTGCAAAACGCGTGTTGGAATGCTGTCGCGAGCGTGGATTTAATCCCAGTCGCCTGATTATCGAGCTGACAGAAATGGAGGTTTATCAATATGACTCGGTCATGGTGGAGAACTTTGCCCGTTTGAGACTCAACGGTGTAGAGCTGGCCATCGACGATTTCGGTGCCGGTTATTCATCGCTGCTGAAATTGGCGGATTTACCGTTTACCGAGATGAAGATTGACCGCGCACTGATTGTGTCTAGCCATAAAGACACACGGAAACGCGCGATACTGAATGTCATCGTGAGAATGGCAAAACAACTAAACATGCGTCTTGTTGCGGAAGGCGTTGAGGATAGTGATACATGGAGGTTTTTG
This sequence comes from Vibrio sp. Vf1514, assembly GCF_052076135.1. NCBI lineage: Bacteria > Pseudomonadati > Pseudomonadota > Gammaproteobacteria > Vibrionales > Vibrionaceae > Vibrio > Vibrio sp. Vf1514. The sequence continues at coordinate 687,888 of NZ_CP197268.1, forward strand.
AACCTGCTGGGCATCGACCTATGTCAGGGCTATTACACTGGGAAGCCGCGTCCCATTGAGCATTTTAATGGTAGTGAATTAAGTCATGTATAAAACAACAAAATCTGGTCTTACTGGTTTGGTTCTTGATGACCACCCTTTGGTATGTATGGCGATGAAGCAGATTCTAGACCGCAATCCCCGTTTTACGGAAGTGCTGGTGGAAAGTGATCCTTTCGTTGGAGTTAAAAAACTGCGCCAAACACAAGTAGATTTTCTGATTTTGGATGTCAATCTGGTTAAGCTGGACGGTTTCGAAGTGCTACGCCGGCTGAAACTGCAAGGATTCACAGGTAAGACATTATTTGTATCAGCGAGTGAAAGCCGTTTGTATTCTGAAACCGCAATGCGCGTCGGCGCGGATGGCTACATCAGTAAATCTGAGGATTTATCGATCTTACAAGATGCCGTGGAGTGCATTCTAAATGGTTATAGCTTTTTCAAAGTGACCACCGATACGAAATCCATGGATGTTGAACTGTCGAAACAAGAACTCGCGGTGTTCCGTTTTCTTGTCGATGGTAAAAGTAATAAAGAGATCGCAGAAATATTATCGCTCAGCCCCAAAACGATCAGTACGTATAAAAGCCGTATTCTTGATAAATATCAGGTGAATTCGATTGTTGAACTGATGAGTTTGAATGATAGCGTTATTAACTGAGTTTAGTCATGAAAGACATCAACCGTAAGTATCTTTCAGATATTATAATTCATAGCTTTACGATTAGTCTCGTGGCTTATTTAGTGACTCTGATTATATTTTCAGAGTCCTATTTAGACCGTCGTAATCATGAGTTTGAAAATTTTGTCAATGTGATGGAACAGTACAAACAAACGCTGTTCCTAACCAGCCGTATATTGGAAAATAAAATCCAAGAAACCGACTCGATTAAAAAAACCGATTTAAGTGCATTGAAAGATATTGAAAACCGCAAATACAATCTTCATAAGAATCTTAAACCGACCAACATTGATATTGAATTAGCAAACGAATTTCAATTTCTTGTCTCCACGATGCCGGCCATTTTGCCTCAGGTGGATGTCATGTATTACCGGTCCTATTTGAGCGATATGACATCATCGGACAAAGACGAAGTGTCGATCGTCAAAGAGTGTGGTAGCGATTACGTGTGCACGATCAATGCGCCTGAACGCCGGTTATCAGACCGGATTTTGGTCTCACGTGTTTATCACAAAAAGGGTTCGGATAATCTCTATGTCACGATTTCTAGCCCAGTGTTTTTACACAATTTAATTGTGGGTGATTTAAATATTGACGTGGGCCTCACCCGATTTTTCGATTTGAGCCAGTTAGGAATCAGTTCGCATGTTTTAAATGCGGTCACTTTCAACGAGTTGACTTACGGCAACTCGTTGATGGACCATATTGCGTCGACCAAGGAATACATCGCCGACAATTCAACGGTTTATGTGTATAAAGTGCCATTTGTCTGGATCGTTTTCCGACTCATGTGGTTGTTTGTTGTGATGTGGGTGGGCGTTGCTTACGTCATCTACCTGTTCCGAACACTCAAAATGAACAGGAGCAAACTGTTTGAAGTAGAGTCAAACGTGAAACTGGATGATTTGACCGGTCTGCTCAACCGAAATGTGCTCAAAGATCAGAAATTTTCGGAAGATCTCAAAGCTTTTGGCGCCGCGATCATGGCCATTGACGGGAATAAACTCAAACAAATCAACGACACATACGGCCACCATGTGGGAGACGACGCGATCAAGCAGATTGCTTATGGTATGCGCCAAGTCTTTCGCGAGAACGATTATCTGATTCGAACGGGTGGGGATGAGTTTGTGGCAGTGCTGCCCGGATGTAATCTGGATAACGCAATTATTCTGGCCGAACGTTTGAAAGAAGCGGTCATGGGCACCACGTTTTCGTCATATAAATTAAATGTCAGTATTTCTGTAGGCATCACACTATTAATGAACTCTGAAACATTTGAAGAAGCGTTAAAACGCGCTGATTCTAATTTGTACTCTGAAAAACAATCTAATCCAATACATGCACAAGTGAGCGTTGTGTAAGGGAAGCTATGAATCTGACACCGCAATTATTAAAAGATATTAAAGTACTCGTGGCCGATGATTCCCCTTTGGTATTGTCTAATATTCGACTATTACTGAGAGAAATGGGTTTTGTTTCTGAGAACATATTTACTGCCAAAGATTCAAAAACATTAATTAAGTTATTGGGTGAGGAGACTATCGAACTCATTATTTGCGACTACAATTTTGGCGATGACCTGAATGGAAAGCAGATTTTTGAGGAAATCGAATATCTCGACCTTGTTCCGCCTTGGTGCACATTTATTATGTTGACCGGGGAAAAGCAAATGGAGCGCGTCCGTTCGATTGTTGATTTGGAACCCGACGAATACATCGTTAAACCGTATTCGGTGTTTCTGGTTAAAAATCGAATCTTGCGCGCGTTCGCGCGCAAACTGGTGCTACGTGAACTCTACGAGCTGGATGGATCGAAAGATTATGATGACATTCAGCGCGCATTTGAGTTTGCAGAACAAACGCACCCACAATACAGCTCATTTTTGAAACGCCTGCAGGGCAGTACTTACATTAAGAATGGCTTTGTCGAAGAGGCCAAAACCTTATATGAGCAAAGTTTGAATGAGCAACTTACCATGTGGGCGATTTCCGGCTTTGTTTCTGCCTGCCTGATTTTAGGTGACTACGACAACGCCGCCAAATACATCGCCTTGTGGGACCGCTACAAATTCAATCGCAGCCCCGTTCTGCATGAATGCATGGCCAAGTTGTGTTTGCTCAAAGGGCAGAAAGTCAATGCGCTGAATGAAATCAAATCGGCGTATGATAAAGCGCAGAACATGGACAGGCTTCAGAACTTTGCGCGCGTGTGTGAGTTAAATGGTCAATTCGATAAGGCGCACGAGCTGTTTTCGCAGTATCGCATGATGGCTCAGCGTACGTATCGGGATAGTCTGGTGAACCATGTGCCGGTGATTCGTAATGCGTTATTGAGCATTCAAGAACTCAACGAACAATCGCTACGCAATCTGCGTAACATCAAGCAGGACATGAAACGCTTGGAAGGGCATGAAGAGGTGTTGCCTGAATTGCCGGAATATCTGAACTTGTTTGACATGCATTACGACCTGAATTCTGGCAGTTATAAACTGTTTCGCACCAAGCTGTATCACACGGCCAAGCGCTTTCCGAGTTTTAGTCTTGAGTTGCAACTGTACTGCGCGCAGCTCGCATTGCTGGGGCAACAGGTGGATTTATGTCGATCATTATTGGCAAAAATTCCGGTTCAGCCGATTGATCAAACGGAGTTTGCCTATCTGGTCACTCGCACGCAGCTCCAAGTTTTAAACGAGCAGTGCCAGGCGGAAACCAATCGTTTGGATAACGTGCGACACACCTGGAGCACGCTGAACGAAGATAACCGGATTCAGGGCATCGAGATGGCGTTTACGCAGTATCAAGAGCGCCGACAGTGCCCAAGAATGGCGGTAACGATGCTCAAAGCGATGGAGTTTGGTTTTCCGGTGTCTCTATCGGCAGTGAGCATTCGTAAGTTGATCTTTGAATGTGAGCAGGTTGTGCAAGAGTCATTTGTGTTTAGTCGAGAAGAACGTGCGGATGTGTATCAATCCGCAAATACCGTCAAGAAGCTGTTTAATGATCGTTTGGCGAACGCTGCGCTCTAGCATGTTCGCGATTAAGCCGCAATTTTGGCTTGATTAATCAGCTCGATGACTGATTTCACACCGTATTTAGTAAGAATGCGTGTTTTATACGTGCTGACCGTTTTGCTGCTGATCGACAGCAGTTCCGAGATCTTTTTGTTGGTCATCCCGGCCAGCAAATAGTGGTACACCACGGTTTCTCGCTTAGACAGCTCTGTGCCATCTCTTTCTTTGTTGCGGCTTTCATGTTTAAACACATTGTAGCCGCGCATCACGCTGGTGATTGCTTCCTGAATCACGGGCAGTTCTTCACTTTTCAACAGATAGCCATTCGCACCCAGCTTATGGGTTGCGTTCGAATACATGGCTTTATCGATTGCGCTGATAAACAAAATTTTTCCGGTAAAGCCTTTTGCTCGCAGGCGACGCAAAATGTCGAGCCCGCTGGCATCATATGCTTCGACTTCAAGTAGAACAAAGTTTACTGGGACTTGGCTCACCACGCGATACGCTTCTGCAGCGGACGTCGCAAAGTGAATGTGTTGGAACAAGTTCGTGGATTTCACGATATCTTCAAGAGCGTGCTGCTCTAGGGGATACGGATTGACGATAAGTGCGCGGTTTATAACGTTAGGCATATTAGACTATCCTAGTTATGTTTTCTGATTATGATTGATATGGCACTCCTTCCATTAAACAAAATATTATCCGTGTGCATGCATAGTAATTGGTGAATTGATAAATGAAAAGTCTTGTATATAAGAATTATGTAATTTAGCTACAAATTAGCGAAAACGTTTGTCTGAACGCAAATCGTTCAACGCAAAGGATTACGTTTATTAATCATCGACTGCACGTTACACTAGCGCCAAATGTTGTTGAGACACCGAAATGAATGAATTTGAAACCCCACAGTGGGACGATGAAGAAGTTGAAATTGAAGCGATTGGCATCGAAGTTGATGCTCAGCCGGTTGAATTGTACAAAGTATTAAAGATTGCGAACGTGGTCAGCGGTGGCGGTGAGGCGAAGTATGCCATTGCGGAAGGCTACGTTGCCGTCAATGGTGAGCTTGAAATGCGCAAGCGCCGTAAGCTTTATGATGGCGATTTAGTGGAATTCAACGAAGAGTACTACTTGATTATCTGCGATGCGCCCGTCACTGAAGTGGTAGAGAAGCCCAAAGCGGCCACGCCGCCTGCAGCAAAGAAAGCTTCCGCACCAAAGAAAGCGGCATCACAGAAAGCATCGGCATCTAAGAAAAACGCGCCGAGCAAAAAGTCCAAGAGTCAATCGTCAAGCGGGAAACAATCGAACCACAAATTGTCCCAGTCCGCTCGCAAAGACCCCAAAGCGAAAGGGGCGTCGCAATCGAATGGACAAGATGACACGCCAAAGCACGAGAAGGGCGGTCGCAACGCAATCAGCTTCTTCTAAGCTGCATGCCCGTGACGATCGATATTGTGACGATCAATATTTGATGGTGAACGATAGAAACGTGTAAACGCAGAAAAGAGCCGAAAGGCTCTTTTTTTTCGCCAAGATGAAGGATTTGAGGTAATGCGTATTACCTTGCTTGTAGGGTAATTCTGATAATTTGGTAACACTTGATTGAGAACAATAATTGAATGTGGCGAAGCTTTAAGCTGCGCCCTCTTAAACGGTCTGCTCGTACGTTGTGGCCGTTTTGTATGATCTCAACTTAAGGCATCGAATGAAATTTCAACACAAAATTGTAGCCGCTTCTTCTTTGTTGCTGCTGGTGACCGTCGGACTGATGAGTACCCAACAGTACTTTTTAGTCAAAAAGGAAATGACTTCGCAATACGAACGTAGTGTGAATGAAATTGTGGGGGGGGTGAAAAACACAACCCAGGAAATCTTGGATGCCAAACAATCGTTAGTTAATTACAGTGTCTCGTTGATGGAGCAAAACTTCGACAAAGACGCGATCCTCAATGTGCTGATGCAACCGCAAATCACTCGCACGTTCGGTATTGCGGGCGCTGCATTTGAAGCTGACGGCAGTTATATTTTTAATAACAACAGTCTTAAATTGCCAGCGGCATGGGATCCGAGAACGCGTCCTTGGTATCGCTTGGCGAAACGTGAAAACCGCCTGGTCTTCACTGAACCGTACTTGAATCTAGAAACCCAAGACATGGTGGCATCCATTGCTGTGCCGTTGCGCCAGCAAGGCCATTTTGTCGGCGTAGCCGTGTTTGATATGAATTTGTCGAGCTTGGCTGAGATGATCAACAACGTGGATCTGTTCGGTGCTGGTTACGTGTTCCTTGTGTCGTCGAATGGGATGACCGTGACTCATCCTGAGCAGCAGTACACTGGGCGTCCGATGTCTGAATTTCTGGGTGGCGTCGATGTCACGCAAAATGTGCGTCACGTCATGCTTAACCACGTCAGTCACACGCTAGATTTCAGCAAAATTGAAGGCCATGATTGGTACGTCGGTGCGATTCTGAATGAGCAAATTGCTTATCAACCCGTGCGTGCATTATTGAGCCGCTCACTTTGGTTTGCCGTGTTGGCGGTTGTCGTCAGCATGGGATGTTTGATGATGGTGTTGCGTGCGCTGATGAAGCCGCTTGCTCAAGTTAATGATGCGATTGAAAACGTCGCATCGGGCGAAGGAGACTTGACGCAGCGTCTTCCTACCGATACTGATCAGGAATTTGCTGAGCTGGCAAACAGCTTCAACTTGTTTACCGCGGATCTGCAAAAACGCATTCAAGATACACAGTTGATTGCGCAAGACATTCTAAGCGGCGCACGTATCTCTTCGGAAAACAGTGAGAAAACCGAAACGTCCATTCATTCGCAATTGATCGAACTGGAACAACTGGCGACGGCGATGAATCAAATGACGTCGACCGCGCAGGATGTAGCGAGCAACGCCCAGAACGCAGCAACATCTGCCCGAGAAGCGAAACAAGCGGCTGAACACGGATCAAGTGTCGTGGTCGCCACCACTGAATCGATTGATGAGTTATCTTGCCGTATTGATTCTGCAGTGAACGAAGCGCAGCAATTGGCGATTGCCGCCAATAACATTGAATCGATTTTGAAAGTGATCAGCGATATTTCTGACCAAACCAACTTGCTGGCACTGAATGCGGCGATTGAAGCGGCACGTGCCGGTGAATCTGGCCGCGGCTTTGCGGTGGTTGCTGATGAAGTCCGTTCGCTGGCGCAACGGACACAGCACTCAACGCTGGAAATTCAAGACATGATCTCGCAACTGCAATCAGGCAGTAGCGCGGTGTCTGATGCGATGCGATTGAGCAAAGTGACGGCGGAATCTGCGGTGAAACATGCGCATGAAGCCAATGCGGAAATCAAACGCATTCAGGGGGCGATTATGCAAATCAACGACATGAACACCCAAATCGCGGCGGCGGCGGAAGAGCAAAGCTCGGTGGCGGAAGAGATCAATAACAACACTTATCGAATTAAGGATTTGTCGTCGCAGATTGTGGTTGGTTCGCAAGATGTGCGCACCGCAATGAAGTCGCAGATGGAAAGCATCCATCAACAAGAAGATATTCTGAGCAAATTCAAAGTTTGAGTGCTGCGCTGAACAGAAAAAAGCCCCGAAATTCGGGGCTTTTTGCGTTTTGATAGCGAGCGTTTCACTCAACGATTAGTTGTCGGTGACTGCGCGGGCCATGGCAGGGCGAGCCAATGCACACAGGCCGCTTGCCAGTGCGAGAACCACGGCAGTCGGAACAATCCACCCCGCGTAGTAGGTGTACAGCGGTAAGTATTGGCTCAACACCGCGTCAACGTTGGCAGGCATACTTCCCAAAATATGCAGTGCGTCTAAACCACCAAAAACCAATGCGGTTGCCACTGTTGCCAACACGCCTGACATCGACACCATGCGTTGCAATGGCGCAATAAACAGCAGGGCAATCGCAATCGGGTGCAGTGCGACAACCGCTGGCAACGTAATCGCCAATAGTTGTTCCAAACCGATGTTGGCGACTAAAGCCGAGATGATCATCGTCACCAAAACGCTATTGCGGTACGACACGTTCGTAAACGTACGGCTGTAGAATTCACTGCCCGCTGTCGTTACACCGATGACTGTTGTCAAACAAGCCAAGACCATCACGGCGCCGAGTAACAGTGTGCCAAAGACGCCGAAGTGCTCAGTGGTAAACGTGGTTAAAATGTCACCGCCATTGGTGAATTCACCGCTGCTGGTTGCGCCGATGTAAGCCAAGGCAATATAAACCAGCGCCATCGCAACGGCGTACATCAACGCGGCAATTAAGGTGTACTTGGTGATGGCTTTAGGGTTGTTCACGCCCATGCTTTTAATGGCGCGGAAGATCACCCAACCAAACCCGATGGAACCCAATGCATCCATGGTCATGTACCCTTGCGTCACCCCTTCAGCAAACGCCCCTTTGACATAAGCGCCTGTCGCGGCCGACACACCTTCATTAGGGAAGAATAGGGCAGCCATCGCCATCACAATCAGAATCGTTAACAGTGCAGGCGTTAAGAACTTACCCAAGTTGTCGACCAATTTCCCCGGATACAGCGAGAACAGCACCGCAACCACGCAAAAGACAATCGAAAATGGCACGAGCGCGTGGTCGCCAAAAAATGGGCTGAAACCGAATTGGTACGCCACGGTAATTGCACGGGGAATCACAAATGCAGGACCAATGACGATGAACACCATGATCCAGAATGCAGTGGCTAAGCGGCGCGGCAGCACGGCAGTGAGGTTATCAGAGCCGCCGACCAGAGCGACGATCACCAACGCGAAGGCGGGTAAACCGACACCGGCTAATAGGAAGCCAGCCATGCCTTGAAACAGGTGTTCACCGGCTTGATAGCCCAAAAACGGGGGAAAGATAAGGTTGCCGGCGCCTAAATACATGGCGAAGGTCATAAAGCCCAAAGCGGCGATGTTGCGTGCACTTAACATAGTCTTCCTCAAAGATGTCAGCTTTGAAGTTTCCAGCAAGTGAGTAGTTGAAGACTCTGCCAGTTACTTCTCACTGACAGAAAAATAAAATAGCCTGTCAGCCCCGGTTGAGTTCCAGAGAGAGCAGGAGGAGTAGGTCGGCTGCGATCACTTGTCGGCGACGGTGCTGCGAACAAATTGTGGATGCGATGGCTGACATACAAAATCCTGACTGACAGAAAAATCGGGAGGTGAATCCGCCCTGTGTGAAACTGTTATAAACGGATGCCCTATAACATGGCAACCCTTTAATCAGTGAATGGTGGATATTTCTATTTTTGAGGTTTTATTTGGTATTATCATCTAGAAAACAAACTTTGAAACAAAATGAACCACTTAACATTATTGCAATACAGTGTGTTTTTGGGTCAGGTGATTTCGTTGTGATGTCGGCGCGCAGAGCCGCGAGGGATGAAAAAGGGAGCCATCAGGCTCCCTTCGTTAACGCCAGTCGTCATCCATAAAGGTGCGACCTTCAAGCGAATAGGGGTCTTCGTCAAACGGATGCTCTATTTTTCCCCGTAGGCGTTCGAGCTTTTGCTCCAGCATGTTGACGGTGTCGTAGTCCCCTTCAGAGCAAGCGATATAAATTTGTTGCTCCAATGCATCAATGTTTTCTCGAATGTTCATCTCGCACCTCCTGATGACTAAACGTGAAGTTGAGCGTTTTTATCGATTCTCAAATCTATTGTAGTCAAGTAGACCAAATTCGATAGGTTGATCGTGTCGATACCAAGCGTGAACCTGATCGCTGAACGGCCAGAATTGCGGTGAACTGCGGCGAATCGCGAATCGATCCAATAGCTTGACGTAATCGTCTTCACTGTCGAGGGTTTGCAAACGTTCAACCAATTCCGGAATGTCCTGCTCTTTGAGATTTAGGTACGCAGCCGGATAGCTTCCGATCACCCCGCGAACGATCGTGAGATCATCGTTTTTATAGTCCCGATTGTTCTCTTCATCAAACAAACTCGAGATATTGGTGTGCGCATTTTTGTGCAGCAACGTGAACAGTTGAGGTTGTCCTTGATCCGATTCGATCATGATCATGAGGATTTGCGGAATCGCACGCAGGCCCTCGCCTTTGATTCGGCTGATACTGGCCAGCGCCTGCTCATGTGTTGGCGTGAAGCCTGTATCCACGATGTCGTAGCGCGGCGTCAGAATGGGGGAAACATGCTCACGCAGTTTATCAAACAGCTCTGATTTGTAATCGGTGGTTTGATAGTGCACTTGCGTGGGTTGGTCGAACGGTTTCACGTTGCGCAGCAGATAATCAGAAAACTGCGGGCTTTGATCCGCATACCAGCTCGACATCTCTTGGTGGCGCACATCGCGCGGCAGCAAGGCGACAAAGTTACTTTCACCTTCCATACGCAAGAAGTCCATGAACATACGGGTAATCAGCTGATGACCGAAGTTACCGTAGACATCGAATCCGGCCACCAGCAGGTAGTGAATGCGCTCTAGGAGCGCGTAATCGATCACCCAAGCGGTTTTCGGCTTTTCGCCCACTAAGCCTTGTACCACGGAGGCACTGTCGAAATGGCGGAAAATCGTTAGTGCCGCGCTGTGATTGGTGCCATTACCATCCCAAATCACGTCTGTGGAAAGATGCGTTCCGTTTTTGAACCAGCGGTTTGTGAATTCAGATTTTGCCTCTAGATAGCGCGCCTGCTGCTTCGAAAAGCGTACCCAGTTGCTCAGCGGCAGCGTATTGCTCTCCAGTTCGCCGGGCAGTTTGAGGTTTTCGGCCTGTGAATGATAGAACTCGTTCACTTCGGGCAAATCAGCTTTATCGGGATCAAGGAAGAACACCCAGAAGCGATCGTTGATCACATTCAACGCCAACTGACCACGACAGACCGGCCCTTTGATGTACGCCATGATGGTGTTTTGGGCGTTATCGAGCATGAACTTAAAGCGGGCTTTGACCGGCAGCTCAATGAAGGCGGTCATCGGGTTGGCTGACACTTGTGGATCGTAGCTTGGTAATGCATCAACCGCGTATGGGGCATCGATAAACCACGCTTTCCAATCGTGCATCCGCTTCATGTTGAGCGCAAACGGCATGTGCGTCTTATCGACGATTGTGCCTTGTTCTGGAATCAGGCGATAGTACACGCGATCAACGCCAGGATCATCGTATGGACGGCGCGTGGTAATGCGTTGCACAGGCTCGCCGGGTGGCGTTGCCGAGCGCACCATGCTAAAGAAGCGTGGTCGACCATCGTCGGTCTTGATGTCCGAAAAATAGAGGTGTGACAGGAATAAATGTTCGTAGATGTAGCGCGATGCGAGGCGGTTTTTCAACGCATCAGCATTAAACAGCGCTTCATATCGATTCACCAACGACTGCTCTTCTAATGTTAACGGTACGTGTTCGTTCATCACGGCACCATTTTCAAGCCACGTCATCAGCGTGTTGTATTCGCCTTTCGCTAAGTTTGGCATACCAAAGGGCATGCCCCAATTCGGGTAGTTATGTTGGTATGATTCGTACTCTTCAATTGTGATGCACTGTTGTTCACGATCCGTCGAGAAATCAAAGCCTTCCAATTGATCTTGTTGCGGCAATGGATGCGCTTCTTTCTGTGCTAACAGGCGCGCCATTAACCCCGCTTGCAGGTTGGCTTCTGGCGTTTGGTCGCGTTCATTCAGTACCGGATGAAAATTGAACTTGCGCCACTCTTCGGTCAACTGAGCGTCTTCAAACAGGCGAGTGGGCGTTGCCGCGGTCAAACGGGTGCCTTGGTAGACCATGTCTTTGCTACCGCCCCGATCGATGCCTTCCACCGAGGACATTTTTAACTGACACGGCGCATCATAACAGGCGTGACACACCACGCAGCGTTTGTCGATAATGGGTTTGACTTGGTCGAGAAAGAAGTGGGCTTGTGCAGATGCGATCGGCGCTTGACGATCGCGAACCTCAGCTTTACCAAAGATCTGGTCATAGTTCAGACCCGCGAGAACGGCACAACCCGAGAAGAGGGTGACCAAACCAACAACGAATAATTTACGGAACTTCATTCAGTTATCTTATTGATTAAATTTGCCCTAATTAAAGCAAAGAGCATCGCAGATCACCATCTTTTAGGTGGAATGATTCACGTAACAGACGGAAAAAGGCACGTTTAAGCGGGTAAATTGCGCCATCCAACGCCACTGATTGTCTTGTAATTTATCGCCCGGGCCTTTGACTTCTATCCATTCAAATTGCCCGTCTTTGAACACAATCAAATCGGGCATGCCGTTGCGATAGAGTTTGAGGTCGCTCAATTGAACGCGAAACAGTTCGGCGAGCAGTAACCTTGGCAGCGCTTGGTCGGTTAACGTAAACAAGGTTTCATCACAGTCGGCCCACAACACGAATGGGTTTGCGAAGGCGTATTTTTCTTGCCAGCGTGCCCACAACGGTGCAACGCCACTGCGCGCCAATTGTTCAAAGGCGGCTTGAATCCATGGTTCGCGTTTGGCGATGAAATCGTCGTGATACAAATCCAGCGGTGCGTGTTGATAGCGGTTGAGAAAGGCGCCTTCCACTGGTGCGAATATCGCGTCCCAAAAACAGAGGCCGAAGAGGGTATTGAGAAACTGATTTTCCAGGTAATAGACCTGATAACCCTGTTGCTCGAAGTGAGATTTCACCGCCAGTTCGACCCGCTGCTGAGATAGATCCAGCGTAAGATGCCGCGTTTGATGATTTGGCTTGGCGCTGCGAGGTACGGTTTGACCTTGTAAACGCAACACGCGCTGCTTGAGCTTTTCGGCCACTTCAAATTCGGAATGATTACGTGGCTGAGACAACATATTCGTGACAATGTCACTCATGGTATCCACATCTTGCAGTTTATCCAGAATTCGCGCTTGTCGTTCACGAGTGGGCATGACTTCGGTTTGGCGATAGAGCGCCAAGGCAGCGTCAAACGCACTGTGCCGTTCGTAATCGCGCGCTAACTGATTTATGACATGCTGACGCTTTCGCTCCACATAAGGGTGGTCACAAGCGCTTGGTAGCAACGTCACCCAATCGTCTAGCTCGGAGGGCGTCGGTTTGGGACAGGTTTCGTAATGCGCTTGAATGTGGGTTAAGCGCCGCAGGACATCCACTTGGTCGCGATGCTGAAAGAAGCGGCGTTCGCGGCTGAGTTGATAGTCTTCGAATTGATTCAGGCCAAGGTCGTCGAGTACAAACTGTGAAAAATCTTGATGTGTGTTGGCAAAAAATAGGATCAACAACAGTGCAATCATTTCGCCTTGATTGAGATAGATGACTGTAAACGGCAGTGATACCGGCTGAGTGGGTGGCTCGTCTTGCAGCGCGGCAATCAGGGCCTCTTTTTTCAACTGCTTGGGCAGGTGGGGATAACTGGTGAGGAGCTCAGCTTTGGTCAGTAGCTCACGGGCTAACGTTGCCGCATCGATGTCTGGGTTCAACACCACAAAACCGCTCTCGGACAACTCTTGGCACGCTTGGGCTTGATGGCGGATTTCCCGATATTCAGTTTTGTCACTGCGAAACCAATTGCCTTTGCGTGACAACAAGCGAACCAGCAGACACTGCGCATCGTGGGACAGGCGATCAAAATCGTGCAACCAGCGCTGCTCATCACTGTGCAATAAATCGAAATACCACTCTGTTGCATGAGCGGTCAGCTTCTTAAAGTTCGTCAGGTAATAGTCGTCGGGCAAAACGGGCAGTGTGGGCATGAAGTCTCTGTTGTTCGGCATTGCGCTTAAGGGGTCAGTCATCATAGCGCGTCAGAAGAAGAAGTTCAGCGTGAAATGAGTCGATGGTCTTTGATTTGAACGATTGAAGGTGAGGGCGGTGAACGCCGCACTTTTCATCACCAACACGTTGCATTTGTTCTCAAAGCAGAACCACGGTTCAAAAAAAACACGATTTTCGTGGAAAAACCAAACACATGTATACCTATGGTCTACCTTGAATAAGGGAAACAACAACAAAATCAGTGGTGAAGGATATGAAACGTAAATCGTTAGTGATGGCAATGGCTGTCGGCTTAGGCATTAGCTCTTTAACCGGTTGTATGGGACAAATGGCAACAACGGGTCTTGTGACCAAGTTTAACTTGGAAGTGGTGGATAACCGCTACGGCCGTGAAGGCTTGTTCTTGTTACTCTCGCCGGTGTACGGTATTGCCTCAATTGTCGACCTCTTTATCGTCAATGCCGTGGAGTTCTGGACCGGTACCAACCCCATCTCAGGTAAATCACCTGCAGTGGTCGATAAACCGGCTGATACCATGTTAAAAGTGAACGACAAATTGGATAGCTCGTTGACGGAGACGCCACTCGGCAATCACTCCACCATCAAAGACACCCAATGGAAACAGATTGACGAACACACCATTGAGATGGATGTGACCTACCTCGATGGCACACAAGAAACACTGCGCGGTAAGAAAATGGAAGCGGGCGTGGCGTTTTATGTGAATAACGAATACGTCACGACGGTGTCCAATCAAGAGCTAGAGAACTACGTCGCGACGACGCGTCTGCAATAAACAACGCAGATCATACAGCGAACCCAAAGCCTCCCTGTGGAGGCTTTGATGTTTTTTGAAGAAATAAACAATTTGCCCTGTTGGTGAATGTGGCCGCCATTAGTTGACTAGTTGATGTTGGTGGATGTCGGGTGATGTTGGTTGATAAAACACCAACGTTTCCGCGAAAACGTCCAATTCCTAACTCGCTGATGTACAATTGTTTATTAACTATGCAAACGAACGCAATTTAGTAAAAAAACGGTTTTCTTTTTCTGAGCCTGTGGCATATTAGACCCATCGCTTCGATGCGCGGGCATCGTATAATGGCTATTACCTCAGCCTTCCAAGCTGATGATGCGGGTTCGATTCCCGCTGCCCGCTCCAAGTGCTTTCCTTGATACAACATCCCTAAGTTTTAATCAGTCCCCTCACGCTTCATGGCGTGTTTTGTCGTGTTTAGAGTTCAAGCTATGGGACATCGCTTATTTTGTTGATGGCTAAGTGGCGTTTAGGGGTTAGATGCCGATAAACGAATGCTTTGGCTACTTAACTCGATTGAACTAAGCCAAAATCTACGATTTAACCTGGCCAACACTCTGCTAGTTTGTCCAAACTATAGTTTTATGAACCGTCAAGATAAAGATGTTGAGGTTTTACTTAAAACTAGAATTAGGCGCGATACTGCGTCTAGTCATTGATGTGATTGGCCTCAACGTTGATGGAAGGTCAAGGGATACTGACTGGAAACATAAAGGTTGGCGCGAGCTACATATCGCAGTCGATACTAGTACCCACAAATATTTGTAGTATAGATGCCTAAGTAAAAGAGATACGTCGCAAAATCATGAAGATATAAGTTGATGGTGCTTATTATACAAAGAATTGCCATGATACCATTTGGTTTAAGTGAGCTGTTCGAGTATTTCGCGAAAGAACAGCATTTGGGGAGCTAGAGAATCCTCATAACGACTCCATACGGGATTATTATTTTAATCACTCTCTATCAGAGACGGAAATGTATCTAGCAAAACAGCTACTAGGTGGAAAACTAATCCAGGGAAGTTGATATGCCTAAGCCTCGGAATAAATTTACAACACTTGGACTATCTTTTGTTTCAGGTTTAATCAACATATTTCAGCCATGCATCCTCTCAGAGGTAAGTAACAAAGCCTACGTGATGAACTTTCTCGTAGAATGATACGATGATTCTGCCGAAACTTTGCTAGAACCAATTGTTTAGGTTCGTTAAGAGGCTGTCGATTGGCTAATTTTGCAAAGAAGAATGGAGAGGAAAATGTAGGGTGTATTACTAATAAAATAGTTGGATAGATGATATGAAAAACAATAAATACATAGGTGCGTTAATTTGGAAATGGTTAAAATTCACCGTTAAATGGGTTTGGTTATTAAGTATGTTTGCTCTGGGGGTATCGATATATAAATTTTTGCCACCAGCAATGTTTGAATATTCATATTCAGTGTCAGAATTGGATTTGATCGAAACTCTATTTATTATTTCATTGGTGATGTTTGTATATCACTATATAAAACTTTGTTGCTGCACCGATGCTCCTTTTATTCGTAAACTCATCAGCCCCTGGGTGCATCAAGCTCATGTGATATTAGTTTTTTTTCTTGTAGGGGTGGTCGCAGTTCTGCTTTTTGAGTTCAACATTGATGATTTTAATAAAATGCCATTGATTGATTTAGTCAGTTATGTGCTCATGTCTACGGCACTCCTATACAGCTATAGTCGTTTGAGAAAATATCCACAAAAGGCCGTTATGAAAGTAGCGCCCGTTGTTAATGAAGGGGCAGCGGAATGAAACGTATCCATCTTTTAGCTGGACTTTCTTTGTTATCGGTAGGGCAAATGAGCTATGCCTTTGAACACTCTTCTGCTAAGCCAGGAGATGTTGCGTTTTTAGTATCGTCATGCCAGGAATACATAGAGTTATATAAAAAGAAAGATGAACCACGTTTTGCAGCTTACCTAACTACCTCAAAAGAGGAAAGCTTTCGTGCTGGCTACTGCCTAGGATCTGTAATGCATGCCAATAATACTTGTCGTTATGGGCATAGTACTAATTCAGTCTATCGCTCAGCAGAAGTGATTGCTTCGATTAAAGATAGTTACTATTCAGAAACAAAATTATTGAAAGATATTGTATGCCGTTAGTCAATACCAATCAGGCGGTTCAACAGCTATTTGGGGTTGATGGTAAGCATCTCCGTTCCAAAGCGAACAGTTATTTACGCAATGGTACGATTCCATCATCGGCAGTGGTTGATGATGGATTTTCTGATTCTGAACTGGGGAAGAGAGGTAAAAATCTGCTCAAATCACAAGCAGTTGATTGTTTATTTAATGCCTTAGTCTTGGATGCTTTTTTCAATGATACCAAGTATGTAAAAGATATCTTTGAAAACGAAAAAACGAGAACCAAAGCCGCTAAACTGTGTGAAGAAATCTTATTTGAAGCGCAATCTGTGAATGAAAGAGCAAAGTTGATCAATGAATCACAGCTTTTTCTAATTCAACTTAGTGATGAAAAATTTGAATTACGTGAGAAAAGAATCACTAGCCCGTTTACAGAGCAGCGATTACCGCAGATGGATATCGCAAATACGGGGCTATTGTACCGGTTACTTCGTTCTCAGCGTTTAGCCCTTACCTATAAAGAGTCATTGCTTCTTTGCCTATTGGAAAACGATTTTGTTGGGGCAGTGAATGTTGCTGACCAAATAGATTCGAGACTAATGGCTGAGGACCATCTGTTAGCTACGCTCGTTATACGAGTTCGCCAAGACTTTCAGGAAGCCGAATCTTTTCATTCTTTATTAAGTATCCTGCCTGACTAAATAAACGCTTTTTTGTGCAGTGCACAAATCAACACTACTCCTGACAACCAGAAGGAGTAGTGATTATGAATCATGCAAAACAATTAGTTATCAACTATCACATCACAGAAAAATGTAATTACGACTGTCATTACTGTTACGCAAAGTGGGCAAAACCAAACGAGCTTCATCGAAACATGGCTGACATGAAGTTAATGCTAAGCAGATTAGCCGACTACTTTCTTTCCCCCAATTCCATTCAGCAACAATTGGGTTACCAACGCGTTAGATTGAACTTTGCGGGTGGTGAGCCATTACTGCTAAAGCAACGTTTTATTGAGGCGTTAGACTATGCAAGAGAGCTAGGTTTTGATGTGTCGATAATTACTAACGCTCATTTAATTACTGACGAATTTATTGCTCAGCATTCTCATAAACTTCAAATGTTGGGTATTAGTTACGATGCTTGTAATCCAGAGGTTCAGCAGCAATTAGGGCGTTCGACATCATCAGGTAAGATATTATCTGCAGAACGTCTAGGATCAATTTTTCAGCAAGTAAGAGCGGTTTCCCCTCAGACAGAACTAAAAATTAATACGGTCGTCAATCAATTTAATACTAAGGAAGACTTCAACACTTTAATGGAAACTATTCAGCCTGATAAGTGGAAAGTTTTGCGAGTTTTACCTGTTTTTGATTCTATCCAAACCATTCGCGACGAGCAGTTTGATGCTTTCGTTGAACGTCACCAATCTATATCGCATTTGATGTCAGTTGAGAGTAATGACTCAATGACGAACTCCTACCTAATGCTTAGCCCGGACGGCTCTTTTTTCCAGAATGGTAACGGTTCAGATGGCTATTTTAAGAGTCGTCCTTTGATTTTTACAGAAATAGAAACAGCCTTAGCAGAGACGGGCTTTGACGTTACCAAGTTTGCGCAACGTTATAAGTAGGAGGTGATATGATCTCGAAATATGTAAACGTTAATGGCGACGTTGAAATAGAGCTCGTTGCTTCTAAGGCATCTCCAGTTACCATGGAAATGGCAAAGTTATTGATCATGAAAATATTTAAAGGTGAGGTTCGTCAAGGCACCAGAACTAAAGTGCTACAACGAAATAAAAGGTGGTTGAGCTATAGGATTAACCGACGTTACCGCTTATTAGTTAAGCGTAAGTATTCAATGGTCGGCCCGTACTACTGTATGAGTCATAACGAGTTCGATAAGTGGGTAAATCACCATTAGCTAATGAGAGGTGGAGCAATACTATTCAACGCTCCCTAAACTAATAGATCTCTAAGGTCTGTCAGTAGATCATGGAACATGATTTCTTAGCCAAAGTGTTCGGTCGTTAGGCCGAGCACTTTGAAAGAAAGACTGATTCTATGCTTCATTCAGTTTGGAGTTTTGCTCAACGGGCTCGTATCTGCATCGTTTCCCGTTCGATAGGCTTTCAATGTGCAGGATGTTTATGATTGTAACTTTGTGTTTGCGTTGAATTCATGATTCTCAAAAAAAGATTTGCTCAGGAAGAATAGGCAATAAATAGAAGTTTCTAGGCAATGGTTAGCGCGACCTGCCTTGGTAAATTGGATCACTCATTTCCCGATCCACATTTACTCATGGAAGGTACTTAGAATGTTGAAGCTCACCGGTTTTCGAAAGTTCTGCTCGCTCCTCATGCTGACATTGGCCTGGTGGTCCGCTACCACAAACGCCTCGGCCGCAGATGCGTTGAGTCCCAAAGATCGCGCCTTGATCCCTGTTGCGGCATTTACCGCTAGCGGTGATATCGAACAGCTCAAAGTCAGTTTGAATGAGGCGTTAAATACAGGTTTAACGGTTAACGAACTCAAAGAAGTGTTGGTTCAGTTATACGCGTATGCGGGCTTTCCTCGCAGTTTGAATGGCTTAGCTGCCTTTATGACGGTGCTCGATGAGCGTCAAAGCCAAGGCATTACCGATGTGCAAGGCAAAGCGTCGTCCCCGTTGCCAACCGATGTCTCGTCCTTGGCATTTGGCGCTGCCAACCAAACTCGATTAGTGGGTGCCGAAGTCAAAGGCCCGTTGTTTGATTTCGCGCCGCAAGTGGCTGACTACCTCAAAGCGCATTTGTTTGGCGACATTTTCGAGCGCGATGGGTTGAGCTGGAAACAGCGTGAACTGGCCACCATTGCTGCGTTGGCCAATATGAGCGGCGTCAATAGCCAACTCGCTGCGCACTACACCATCAGCATGAATAACGGCGTGTCACCAGCCGAATTGACGGATTTTATCGCCGTGCTGGATGTGTTGTGTGGTGCTGAGATTGCAGCAAACGCTCAACAGGTTCTGGAACACGTCTTAAAAAACACACCTTAATCGAATCAATCCCAATCCAATGACATCCCCAGTTCAATGATATCCCCAAAGGAGCAGATGATGAACAAAACAACCTCGCTGATGCTTGTGGCAGCAACGACCGTCGGAAGTTTCACGTTCAACAACGCGTATGCTGCAGATGACAATGCGCAGCACGTGTATCGCGCGCAAGATTTGCAATCGTTTGAAGGGCCAGAGAACTTATTCACTGGCAAAGTCCGTGTCGACATACTGTTTCCTGAGAATGAAACCGCTCATTACAGCGCGGCATACGTGACGTTTCAACCCGGCGCTCGAACCGCTTGGCACTCGCACCCGGCCGGTCAGCACATGATTGTGACGCAAGGCGAAGCCTTAACGGGAACACGCGATGGCAAAGTTATCCACTTTCATCAAGGTGAAAGCGTGTGGTGTCCGCCGAATGTTGAACATTGGCACGGCGCAACACCGAATGCGGCCATGACGCACCTGGTGGTGACCGCTTCTGCGGACGGGAAAAATGTGGTGTGGAAAGAGAAAGTCACTGACGAGCAGTATTTGAGTTGGCAATAAACCATAAAGCAAGTTTGGAAGAATAGGCAATAAGTCGAGACAATCTTGCTACAGGTTCAGGGGATTCCTTTGACACAATAGCGCTATCGAAACGCCAATTCACTGTTTTACGGAGACGTTAATCATGACAACACAACGCGAAATGACCGCCGCTGCCAATGCAGAAAAAGCGCCAAATGAAGGACGTCGTGACGTACTCAAATTAACCGGCGCAGGCTTAGTTGCATTAGGAGTAGGCTCAATGACTTCACACAAAGTAATGGCACAAACTGAACTCACCTTAGGTGACGAATGGGATAAAACTTTCGTGAAAAGCGACAAAGTTGACCACAAGAAAGTGACCTTCAAAAACCGTTATGGCATTACGCTCGCGGCCGATGTGTATCAACCGAAACAAACCCATGGCAAACTGGCGGCATTGGTCATCAGTGGCCCCTTTGGCGCGGTGAAAGAGCAGTCTTCCGGTTTGTATGCACAGACCATGGCTGAGCGTGGCTTCCTAACCATTGCCTTTGACCCGTCTTACACTGGTGAAAGTGGCGGCGAACCGCGCAATGTGGCGTCTCCAGACATCAACACTGAGGATTTCAGCGCTGCTGTTGATTTTGTGGGGCTACTGCCGAATGTTGATCGTGAACGTATTGGCGTCATTGGTATTTGTGGCTGGGGTGGCATGGCTCTGAACGCTGTTGCCATCGACAAACGTGTGAAAGCCGTTGTTGCGAGCACCATGTATGACATGACACGCGTGATGTCTAAAGGCTATAACGACAGCGTGACGCTGGAGCAACGCACACAAGCGTTAACGCAACTCGGCCAACAACGTTGGGCAGATGCCGAGCAAGGTGAACCCGCTTATGGCCCAGTATCGCTTGAGTTAAAAGGGGGAGAGCCACAATTTGTGGTGGAGTATGCAGCGTACTACAAATCGCCTGAACGTGGCTTCCATCCACGCGCGGTGAATTCGAACGCGGCTTGGACACTGACCACGCCACTGTCGTTTATGAACATGCCGATTTTGACTTATATCGCCGAGATCTCACCGCGTCCGGTGTTATTCATTCATGGTGAAAATGCGCATTCTCGCTATTTCAGCGAAACCGCGTACGAAGCGGCCGCCCAACCGAAAGAACTGATGATCATTCCGGGGGCAAACCATACCGATTTGTACGATCAAATGGACGTGATCCCGTTCGATAAAATGACGTCATTTTTTCAATCGCATCTTGCATAAAAAATAGGTTAAACTATTGCCAGCTCAAGGCTAGTCAGGTTTTGGCTGGCAATAGTACGAAAGTACCAAATCTAACTCTAATAAAAATAACCTATTCATTTTTCTAATAAAGTCATTCAAGATTCTACACAAATAGCGATATTCTCAAATGGTATGATTCAGTGAATCAAACCTTGAAACAACTTTATGAAAAATACGGTTAGTTGAGGTTGCTATTCAATGGAAACACCTAACGACAAAGTCGTCATCAACTCTCGCTTTCTGTTCGATGCGGTCGAAAAAAGCTTAACGGATGCGTACGACGAAAAAATCATTATTGGCGACAATGAATCCAGAATTCTGACGCTACTGACCAGCCATCCCAACGCGGTGCTGAGTCGAGAAGATATCTATCAACAGGTGTGGGTTGAACGCGGCAATAAAGTTGATGATTCCAGCTTAACGCAGTCTATTTCGTTACTGCGTAAGGTGTTGGGAGATAAGGCCACAAATCCCGAATACATTAAAACAGAAGCGCGCATTGGTTATCGTTTCATTGCGCCAGTCGATCCGGTGTATTCAGTCATTCCACTGGAAGAGTTGGTGGAAGTGGCGGAGCAAAACGTGCAGCCTGCGGCGAATACGCATCAAACGCCGGCTTATCCCGAACAGCGCTACATCAATAGTGAATTTCATCGTGAATTTCGGTTGAACGATGACGAGATGCAGCGTTTTCCGTCAACCCGTTGCTTGTCACAGCTCATCACGCCACTGATGGTCACCTTGATCACGGCGTTATTGCTGCTGGATTTTAATGGCGCGCAAAGCATGCTCTCTTTCCTTTATCGTCGCATTCTTGAGTAGCCATGCAGCAAGTGAAATGAAATCCGCTTGTGTTGATAGCAGATAAACAAAAGGGCCTTTCGGCCCTTTTTCGCTTTACGCGAGCGTTTTGACTTTTAAACGGTTTTTGTTGTCGCGATTGGCCGTGATTTGCGCTTGATCGTCGATCGTACCGAGCGTTTTCGCTAATCGGTCGTACATCACCACATTGACTGTTGCCGCAAGGTTCATGCAGCCGTTTGTTGGAACGTAAACCACGTGATGCGCTTGGTCGACCACGTCTTGTGGCAGCGATCCGTCCTCTGGGCCAAACAGATAAATCGCGTTTTGCGGATGAACAAATTGGGGCAGTGCGGTTGCACCAACCACCAACTCGACACAGACGATCTCAACATCGGGAGCAAGGTCTGCGGTCAGGTCTTCCATTTCCACAAGGGCGATCCGTGCTTTGCTGTTGTGCGTGTCGGTCTGAAATTTCACTGCGCGATTATAACGTGTGCCGTTGTAACGCACTTGTGTTGCGTTGTAGCAACCGGCAGCGCGCATCACTGCGCCGACATTGGTTGGACTTTTCGGATTGCTCAATCCAATGATGACCGTTGATTGTGTTGTCATGACGGGGTTCTACTTCTGTATTGCAATTGGAGCGATTGCTCGCGAATGGCGGGATTATCGCTCTTACGCCCGCGAAGTGCTAGGCCAGATGGCGTTTTACTCATTTGAGAGAGTGAATGAGGCGAATAAAACGACTAAACGAATCACATGATGATTTGATTAAGTGATTTAATCGCATTATATTTTGATGTGAATAACGATAACTTTCGCATCAGAGGTCGCATTATGTGGATTTGGCAGCAGGACAACTGGCCGCACTTCACCTGGGATTCCAACACGATTGCCCCGATGGTGAGACAAACACGTCTGAATCAAGGCATTCTGCTGGGCAAAATCACCAGCCAGTCGCCTGATCAAAAACAGAGCATGCTGGATACCTTACTGGCGAACATCGTGCATTCCAGCGCGATTGAAGGGGAGACCCTCAACGCTTTCTCCGTGCGCTCCTCATTGGCTAACCGACTCGGTTTGACGGAAGAAAGACCGTTTCCTACGACAGAACAAACCGATGGTTTGGCGGAAATCATGCTCGATGCGGTGGAAAATTTGGATGCACCGCTGACATTAGAACGCCTATTGCACTGGCATGATCGATTGTTTCCCGAAGGCTACACGCTGTTTAATCCTGTCGTTGGCGGCCAACTCCGAGGTGATGCGCCGATGCAGGTGGTGTCTGGACGCATTGATAAGCCGACGATCCATTTTGAAGCGCCGGCTCGGGCGCGTTTGGACCAAGAGCTGGCCACGTTCATCGCGTGGTTTAATGACTCAAAACACGAAGCGTCGCTTGATCCACTGATCCGTGCTGCCATCACCCATGTATGGTTTGTGACGCTGCACCCGCTAGATGACGGTAACGGCCGCATCACGCGGTTGCTGACTGACTTGGCGCTGGCGCAAGCTGAACAACAATCGGTGCGCTTTTACGCCATGTCGGTGTGTATTCTTGCTAACCGTAAAAGTTATTACGACATCCTAGAGCAAACGCAAAAAGGCGACTTAGACATCACCGCTTGGCTGGTGTGGTTCTTCAATACATTGGACGAAACCTTTGCCGAGGTACTGAAAGAGATCGATCAAACCCTATTTAAAACTCACTTTTGGCGCAACGTGGATCAAACCAAATTAACCGCCGAGCAAGCCAAAGTGCTCAATCGAATGCTGGATGGCGATTTTGAGCAGGGCATCAACACCTCGCAATACCACAAAGTAGCAAAAGTCAGTAAACCCACCGCAACCCGTCATTTGGCCGCGCTGGTGGAATTGGGTTGCTTAGTCAAATCCGACGCCGGAGGTCGAAGTACTCGATACCAATTAGCGACCTCATACCCAATATAAGTCTTATTTCATTCAATTATATGCCTTGAATTTGATATAGCGTCGACTATTCAAAAGTGGAACTCTGTATAGTAAATGCAAGTGAAAACATGCAGTTAACTATTAAGGTTCTCAATGAATCTCGAGCAATAGGACGCGATGATCAATGAAATGAAAGGTATGAGAGTGTTTGGTCACATCCAAGCGTCGAGGAAACTTTCCTTTGTGCGTGTATGGATAAACAATCGATCAAAATCGGAATGACAAACATGTTTAAAAGAATGAATGAGGCCACTGCGAAACCTAACGTTTGGTCTCAATACACGGCTGACGTGCTGTGGACCGATCGCCATATCGCGCAAAATATGCTTGAATGCCACCTAAACCCGGATCTAAACCTTGCTTCCAGAACGGCGGCTTTCATCAATGACTCTGTGGCGTGGTTGATGCAGGAATTTTTGCTCGATGACTCGTCTCAGGTGATCGATTTTGGCTGTGGTCCGGGGCTGTATACACATCGCCTCAAAGCCAATGGTATTGGAACGGTGGTTGGATTGGATTTTTCTCAAAATTCACTGAACTACGCCATTGAGCAAGCCGAAAAGGCACAGCTCAATATTGAATACCACTACGGAAATTATCTGCAATACCAAGATGCGCGTCAGTTTGACTTGATTACGTTAGTGATGTGCGACTTCTGCGCGCTCAATCCAACTCAGCGGTTGGCTTTACTGCAAAAATTTAAATCGCTACTGAAGCCGAATGGTTCTATTGCGCTTGATGTCTACACAACGACACGTTTTCTAAAACAGCGTGAGTCGTTGTTGCTTGAGAAAAATGCCATGCAGGGCTTCTGGAGCCACAACGATTACTGGTGTATTCAATCTTCCTTCAATTATGACGATGAATCGGTGACGCTTGATCAATATGTCATTGTTGAAGAGGGTAAGACTTGGACTGTTTACAATTGGCTTCAGCATTTTTCAGTTGAGCGCTTGAGTGAAGAATTAGAAGCCGCAGGCCTTGAAATCAAAAAACAGTTCAGTGATTTGAAAGGCACGCCGTTTAGTGACGGCGATGAAATGGCTTTTGTCATCGGTCACAAGTAATTCGTTCTTAGCGGTTTCACGTGAAGGGGCTTTTGGCCCCTTTTTCACGCCGGATTCTATACATGGTTTTGACAAGGGGAAAGATACATCACGTGATAGACTTTCGCTTTAAACCTTGGATAAACTACTGCGATATCAATGTCTCATCGCGTTATTGATGGCATGCTGCGCAGCCGACGCATACCCGTGCCTCAAGCGAATGTCACTCAACCAAGCGTTTTCGGCGGCGGCTTGCACAATTTTCAACGGCGACCCACCATGCAGTTGGCCGTGTTCTCAATACGGGTCTTTTGGGTCGCATATGGTTTCACACCCTTGTGGTGTTCATTGAAAAGAATTAAGGATCGTTATGATTGATTTTTCTACGTTACCTGATGAAAGCTCAAAACGTTTTATCGCGGTATTGAATAAAAAAGTGGAGATGGGACGCCTGTTTAACGCGCTGGGCCACATGACAGCGGGGCTAGTCGGTCAAATTGAAGCGGTCGATGACCTTTGTTTTCTACAATATCAAGATAAAGATGGCGGCACGCATCCGTCCATTTCTCATTATCCTTTCATCGTCTTGAAAGCAGACAACTCTAATAAAATTCGAAAAGTGCGTGAAGAACTACTGCAACGCGGTCTTCCATTCACGGATTTTACAAACACCATGATCGTCGGCTCGTCTGAAGAACAAGTGAATGCGACCGCAGAAACTGCAGAACAGGATCTCGAATACTTTGGTATCTGTATGTTTGGTGATGCCGCTGAGCTGAAAGAGTTCACCGGTAAGTTCAGCTTATTTAAGTAAGGGTGACTGAATCTCGTTGCACCCAAAGCCCGGCATTGACCGGGCTTTTTTACGCGGATAAATCAGCCATTTTAGTATCTGATATCGAAAAAATGGTGATTCCGAAAATTAGCAGACAACATCGTCGAATGGCTTCACAACCTGGCGAGTTAAAGGCGCTGTAAACGCGTTCGCCTTGTGAGATTTCAAACCGTTAGCACGGTGTCACACCAAGCGTGACCGTTTAAGAATCGTTACAAACAATGCGGCATTCTGCGTTCGATGAACATTGACCTTGTTACCACAATCGTTAACTATGTAATTGATTTTACGTCATAAGGAAGTCAATCGTCATCAACAGGTTCAATGGAATTCATGGTGACATTGTCACGTTTCGGTTGTTCACGGGTAACCGGGTTTCGAGATTCAACACAGAGCGAGTAAAGGAATGGCCATAACATACGAAGAGAAAGTCCCAAGCCCTGCAGAATTTTGCGAGATGCGCGTCAAAGCAGGCTTATCCCCAAAGTCGTTACAAGCGGCCACCACTGCACTACCGAATAGTTTGTACGCCGTTGTCATTCGAGATGGCGACGAGTTGATTGCCATGGGGCGCGTGGTCGGTGATGGTGCGTGTAATTTTGAGATTGTCGATGTTGCTGTGGATCCGCATTACCAAGGCAACGGATTTGGACGAGAAATCATGGAATACATCGATCGTTATCTCGCATCCGTGGTGCTGGAAGGATCGTACGTGTCGATGATTGCCGACCGCCCCGAGTTTTATGAAAAACTCGGCTATACGCTGGTGGCGCCGGCAAGTCATGGTATGACGAAAAAGTTTACGCCCCGCACCGCTTAAATCGAGTCTAACACAGACGTTTTGGCACAAAAAAGCCCGGCATTGTCCGGGCTTTTTCATGTGTCATCGCGAACGGTTATAGCGTGCGCAGGACCGACGTCAGGCGCTCGGCGGCATCAGCCAGCTCTTGAGGTGTGGAGTTGGTAAAATTCAAACGTAGTGCGGAAGGGGCGTTATCCGGATTCGGATAGAATACGGGGCTTGGCACCACCGCCACGCCTTTCGCCAGCAGCTGTTTAGCCAGTTCAAACGTGTCGCATTGTGGGATCGTCATCCACACGAACATGCCACCGTCCACCGGGTACACCTCACAGCCAGCCGGCAATTGTTTGTTCAACTCATGGCACAACACTTGGCTGCGAGATTGATACAATTCTCGAATGCGCGTCAGGTGCTCAGGAAACTGCGGATGTTCCAATAGCGCATGCAACAATGCTTGCATCGGTACGCTGGAGTGCAAATCTGCGCCTTGTTTCACTTTGATCATCGGCGTCAGGTATTCGCTGCGGCCAGAGACCGCGCCCAAACGCAGGCCTGGTGATGCAATTTTCGAGAAAGAACGCAGTACGATCGATTTGTTTGGACAAAAATCAGAAACGAGCGGGAAAGCATTACCTTGGAAACGCAACTCGCGGTAAGGCACATCTTCAACCATCACCACATCATATGCTTCGCACAGTGCTGCCACTTTTTGGCGTGTTTCTAACGCCCAGCTAATGCCGGTTGGGTTGTGAAAGTCGGGAACCGCATAGAACATTTTCGGGTGTTGATTGCGGAACACATCTTCCAATTCAGCCAAATCAGGGCCTTGCGGCGTCTGTGTTACCGTCACAATTTCGGCTTCCACCAAACCAAACACCTGCATTGCGCCCAAGTAACTCGGGGCTTCCATCACGACTTTATCGCCAGGGTTGATGTAGGCGCGAGCAATCAAATCGAGGCCTTGTTGAGAACCGGTACACACCATGACATCGTGGGTTGCTGGCAAATCAAAGTACTGTTTCAAAAACGCAATCAGTGGACCATAACCTGCGGTTGCACCATATTGAAAAACCTCAGGTTTTTCTGCAAGACCGGCTAAAGTGTCGCGCATCAGATCGATGGGGAATGTTTTTTCATCTGGCAAACCGCCAGCAAGAGAAATGACGTTTGGATCACTTGCCGCAGCTAAAATTTCACGGATGTAAGAGGACTTGATCTGTTGCAGTGAACGGGCGATTTCCATATGTGCTTCCTGTATTTATGCTTTTTTTATCTTTCGAATAGTACGACTCGTTGCGTATTTTTGTTTGTCCATTTATGCTCAAATACTTGTCCATTTATGCGATCTCAGCGATGAATCAACAGCACGTCTCTCGAATTAACGATATTTTGTATTATATCCATCAAGACATCACCAATGACTTATCCGCTCGACGTCTGGCGGACTTAGCGGCCTATTCAGAACAGCATTTTCATCGTGTATTTAAACAGGTTGTCGGTGAGTCGATTCATCAATACATTCGCCGTACGCGCATGGAGTACGCGGCCAATCAATTAATGTTTGATGACAGCGCCTCGGTGATTGATATCGCCAACAAGTGCGGGTTTAGCTCGCTTTCCTCATTCTCAAAAGCGTTTAAGGCAACGTTCCATATGTCGCCGGGCAATTGGCGACTGGGTGAGCAGCACCTCGACAGTCAACCTTATTTGAAGGATCCCGAAGTGGCGGCGGGCTACAATCGCGTTGCCAACCTCGATCTACCGACACCGAAAATAGTGGAAACCAAAGAGCGTTTCACGGCATACGTGCGCCATCAAGGCTATAACCGTTCGATCCAGCGCGCGTGGTTGGTATTGAAAGCGTGGGCGAAAGAAGAGGGGCGCCCGTTTGATCAGCATTTTGGCCTGCATCACTCCAATCCCGCTTGGGTTGAATTGAATCAATGTCGATACGTGGCATGTTTGGCAATTGAGGAACCACTGAAAGTACGTGGCGTGGTGAATCAAATGACGATTCCGGGCGGGTTACATGCCATGTTCCGGCTGCATGGCGTGTATGGTGAGTTGCTGCCACAAGTGAGCAAAATCTTTGAGCAATGGCTGCCCACCTCGGGTTATAAGCTGCGTTCGACACCCGCTTATGTCCACTATCACAAGAACCATTTTCTGGCTGAAGATGAGCGGTTTGAAATTGACTTCTATCTTCCCATCAGTTTCTTCTGATTCAATTCGCACCTGATTCAATGCGTCATCGACACGCAAAAAAACACGCCAGGGGGCTGGCGTGTACCTAAGAGAAGCGGTGTAAGAAAAGGACATGGACCTTAAATGGAGTAATGCGTAAACAAGACTCGTGTTTAAGCCTTTGTACAGTAACGTCGCCGTCTTACAGAATTGTTGCGGAATGAAGAAGATTTGGATCTCCCTTCGTCGCTAACCAGCTGTTATTGCTTCGGATTGCGATATTTGTGCAGCACATCGAGTGGAATGTGGCAATAATCGCTTGGGAAGCGCGTCAGGCGATCCTGATGTTCATCATCGCTTTTTACGTAGTTTGTCAGCGCCAGCACTTCAACCGCGATGCGGTCGGCATCCGGGCGTTTGGCGATATACTCGGCGGCATGTTTTAGGTGCTGCGGGTTGTGGCTGTAAACGCCAGTGCGATATTTCGGGCCAACATCGATACCTTGTTTGTTGATGCTGTAAGGGTCGATGATTTCAAACAAGTAATCCATCAACTGCGCAATGCTGACTTGCGCGGGATCGAATTGGATGCGCACGCATTCGGCGTAGCCGTCATATTCGCTTTGTGTGGTCTCGGTGGTGCCATTGGCGCGTCCGGCTTCGGTCAGTATCACGCCTGGCAAATGGCGCATAAATTCTTGAACGCCCCACAGGCAGCCGCCCGCAAAATAAATCTCTTCCATTGTTCACATCTACAACGTCATGAATGTGGTGCGACTCTAGCAAATTGACGCGGCGGGAGAAACCCGATCAGACGCAATAAAAAGCCTGCTTGAACGCAGGCTTTGGCAGTATGGGAATCAGGCTGGATCAGCGTTCGCTGACGGCAGCCACTGATGACGCTGATGTGGACGCTGTTTTTGTCTCGTGTTCAGGCAGCACTAAGGTCATTACAATGGCAGCAATGCCACTGGTGGTCACCGGAGAACCAAACACGCTTTGCAGCAACTTGGGCATCGCTTTCATCACATCTGGTACCAGCATCACGCCCAAACCGATCCCGAACGACACAGCCAGAATCATCAGATTACGGCGATCCAAACGCTCACGCGCGATGATTTTAATACCTGCCGCCGCGACGGTACCGAACATCACCAAGGTTGCGCCCCCAATCACGGGTTTGGGAATGGTGGTGAGAATCGCGCCAATCATCGGGAACAACCCCAATACGCACAGGATGAGCGCGACAAAGTAACCCACATAACGGCTGGCGATGCCCGTCAGGTGAATCACGCTATTGTTCTGACTGAACGTGGTGTTTGGAAAGGTGTTGAATACCGCGGCCAGCATCGAGTTCACGCCATCGCCGAGAATGCCGGATTTCACGCGGCTTAAATACGCCGGGCCAGTGACGGGCTGTTTGGTGATCATGCAGTTGGCGGTGATATCGCCGGTCGATTCAATCGCCGTAATCGCATAAATCACGGCAATTGGCACAAACGCGTACCAGTCGAAGTCAAAGCCATATTTGAATGGCACCGGAATACTGACCAACGGCTGCTGAAATGCATGACCCAGATGCACCATGCCCGTGCTGGCGGCGGCCACATAACCCAACACCATGCCGACCAGAATCGAAGAGAGGCGCACCATCAAATGACGAGAGCGGTTAAGCGCAATGATGGTGACTAACACGACGGCGCCGAGCGCTAAGTTGTGCCATTGGCCAAAATCGGGTGCGTTGACGCCGCCGGCTAAATCCGTCATGCCGACTTTAATCAGGGAAATACCGATTGTGGTGACCACAATGCCCGTAACCATCGGCGTGATGATGCGGCGTAACTTGCCAATGCATTGCGAAAGCACAATTTCGATAAATGCCCCAACGAAACAGACGCCAAAGATCAGCGCCAGGATCTCTTCCGGGCCACCGCCTTTGGCTTTGGCGATAAAGCCTGCTGCCAGTACCGAGCTTAAAAACGCGAAGCTGGTGCCTTGCACACAGATCATGCCTGCACCAATTGGCCCAATGCGGCGCGCTTGAATAAACGTCCCGATACCGGACACAATCAGCGCCATGCTGATGAGGTAAGGCACATGATCGCCCAATCCCAACACACCGCCGATAATCAGCGTAGGGGTGATGATTCCGACAAAACTGGCCAGCACATGTTGCAGGCCTGCGTACAGTGCTGCGCCGGGCGTTGGCTTATCGTCGAGCCCGTAAATCAGGTCGTGACTTTCCTTGTGAGACATACTGACTTCCTTGTATACAATATTGTTGACATATTTTTCATCAATACAGCAAACACTATGCCAGTAAATTTCTGACCAGTTAGTCAAGGTAATTCAGCGAGTTAGGCTATCACGCACGAATGTTGGCGCTGAAATGTTGTTCGATTGTGGTGCACTTGCATTAAATTGGGTTGCATAAAAAAACCGCCGGACAGGAAGGGCGTCGCGGCGGTTTGTAAAAACAGAATCAACGGGTTAAGCCGGGTGATGCGCAATCCAGTGACGAGCAATTTGTTCGCGAGTCGCCACCCAAACACCCTCATGCTGCGCGACGTAATCGAGGAATTTCTTTAACGCCATAAAACGACTGGGCTTACCAATGACGCGGCAGTGTAGACCGATCGACATCATTTTGGGTTTCTCGGCACCTTCTGCGTACAAACAGTCAAAGTTCTCCTTGAGATACTGAAAGAACTCTTCCCCGTGACTAAACCCATAAGGGGAGGAAAAACGCATATCGTTGGTATCCAAGGTGTAGGGCACAATCAGATGCGGACGCGTTGAACCGGGATGCTTGTTGTCTGGCACTTGGGTCCAGAACGGCAGGTCGTCCCCGTAGTAATCTGAGTCATACAGCAAACCGTCTTGTTCCGCGACCAATTCGCGGGTGTTGGGGGAATCGCGGCCGGTGTACCAACCGATTGGGCGTTTCCCCGTGAGGGATTCAATCAGCTCGAGCGCCTGATGCATGTGCTGGCGCTCTTGCTCGATCGGCATGTTCTGGTAATGAATCCATTTTAAGCCGTGGCATGCGATTTCGTGCCCGTCTTCTATGAAGGCTTGTGTTACCTCCGGGTTACGCTGTAACGCAGTAGCAATACCAAAAATGGTCAGCGGTAATTCCCGATTTTTAAATTCGTTAAGAATGCGCCACACCCCAGCGCGCGATCCGTATTCGTACAGGGATTCCATGCTCATGTGGCGAGCGGGGAACGGCTCGGCGCCCGCAATTTCCGATAAAAAGGTTTCGGCGTGCGGATCGCCGTGCAAGACGCAGTTTTCTCCGCCTTCTTCGTAGTTCAAGACAAATTGCAGCGCGATTTTTGCGCCGCCTGGCCAGTTGGCATCCGGTACATTGTCGCGGCCGTAGCCGATGTAATCGCGAGGATTTGAGATTTCCATATCGAAGTTCCTTGTCACTGACTTAACGGCTCCAATGTTGATAACGGCCGTGAAATGATTTGTGAAGTGGCGCGGCGTAGTTGCCGCTTTTGGATGTCGTGAGTTTGAGTACGTGTAATGATTCGGCCAATTTGACGGCGGCCGCCACACCATCAATAACCGGCACATTGAGCGCCGCAGAGAGTTCAGCCGCTAAATCAGACATCCCGGCACAGCCGAGCACAATCGCTTCCGCGCCATCTTGACTGATGGCTGCCCGGCACTCTTGCAACAACTGTTGATAGGCCGATGCCTGAATCTGCTCCAGATCCAGCACCGCGATGTCGGTTGCGCGAACGCCTGAGCACAGATGATGGTAGCCGTAACGATGCAGCAGATGCTCCGCTGCGGGCAGCGTGCGCGACATGGTGGTCACCACTCCAAAGCGGTGTGACACTAAGCTTGCCAATTGAAATGCTGCGCCCGCGATGCCGATGACAGGCACTGAAGCCAGTTCGCGCGCGGCATCTATCGCCGGATCGCCAAAACAGGCGATGATATGGGCGTCAACGCCCTCTGCTTCACCTTGTGCAATCACATCGAGCAGCGCGGCGGCGGCAATGGTTTCATCCAAGGCGCATTCGATACTTTCCGGGCCATGCGCTGGATTGCGGGTGATGATCTCACTACTGTATAAACATACAGATTGTGCAGAAAGCGCTATTTTGTCGGTCATGCCCTGACATGTATTGGGGTTGATCAGTTGAATTTTCATTGATTAATCCATTTGCGCGAACAGCGAGTTAAAGTCCACTTGAGCATCCTGTTTGCCGGTTAACGAGATCGACTGTTTGATGTGAAGTAGGTGGTGGCGCATCCACTCTTGTGCTTGGCTGACTTTGCGTTGGTCGAGTAGATCAATCAGCTCAACATGATCGCCACAATCGCAGCTCACACTTTCACGCGTGCCGTAGGCGGCTATCACGAGCGATGAGCGGTAGCACAACTGCTCAATAAACTCTGCCAGTACCTGATTGTTTCCCATACGCGCCAGTTCATAGTGGAACTTCGCCGTCAGTTGAATCGACTTAGAGAGATTGCCTTCATCCTCTGCCTGTTTTTCCAGCGCCACCATGTCACGAAAATGCTGCGCGACTTTCAGATTCCAGTTTTCACTGATTTCAGGCACCAGAAGCGGCTCCAACATAATGCGGCTATCCAACACTTCTTCCGCTTCTTGGCGGCTAGGGCGGTTCACCTGCGCGCCTTTATTGGGCTGAATGACCACAAACCGCTCCAGCGCCAAACGTTGCAGCACTTTTCGAATGCCCGTCCGGCTCACACCGAACGCTTCTGAAAGTTTATCTTCTGGCAGTCTTTCGCCTGGGGGAAGCTGGTGCTCGACGATCGCTTTCAGCATCTTTTGATAAATTTTTTCGTCGTTAGACATACGCACTCTCTTTACTGTTGTATACAACTTACCGTTGCAATATGTATACCATGTTGTGAAAGGTCTACAGGCCAATCAATCCGTCATTCTCAACTTCGAATCGCCAATTTGCTGAAATTTTATGCACTAACATGTGGCGCGCTGAACTTTCGTGGTGCATTCTAAGTCTAGTTCAAAGTGGCTATCATCACCGAAAGCCAGTGATTTCAATACATTTCGATTTTGGCACGCTCCTTGTATTTACGATTGTATACAATGTGAAAACAAGGATGCGACGTGATGAAAAAGGAATTCCCAGTCAGCGATAGACTCGCTAACGCAGATTTGCTTCCGGATAAAGAACAGAAGTGGGGCTGAAACGATTGCACCACCATTGATCGATTTTGCACCAAAAGTTCCACCATAGACGTCATTCTTCAAGGCGTAAACGCCGATGATTATTTCTAAGTTAATAAAATCGTTACGGTTTTTATTTTTATCTTAAGTTGGCGCAATCGTTGCAAATGACTCGATAGATGTTTCAAACGTTTCATTATCGATAAGGAGATTCACAATGAAAATAGTTGCAGCAATGTCGAGTGTGCTCATGTCTGCCAGCCTGTTGTTCGGTGCGACCACCGCGCAAGCCGACCAACTGGAGTCTGTCCAACAGAAAGGGGTGTTGAAAGTTGCGGTTCCCCAAGATTTTCCGCCTTTTGGTTCTGTGGGGACTGACCTCAAGCCTCACGGATACGACATTGATATGGCCGGGTATCTGGCCCAAAAGCTCGATGTCAAACTGGAATTGGTGCCGGTCACCAGTGCGAACCGAATTCCTTACCTGCAAACCGGTAAAGTGGATTTGGTGATTTCGAGCATGGGTAAAAATGTGGAACGTGAAAAAGTGATCAACTTCAGTGCGGCGTATGCGCCTTTCTATCTCGGCGTATTCGGCTCATCGGATGAAGCGGTGACCAGCGCGCAGGATCTGAGCGGCAAAACCATCGGTGTGACACGCGGCTCAGTGGAAGATTTGGAACTGAGCAAGATTGCGCCGAGCGATGCCACGATCAAACGTTTTGAAGATAACAACGCCACGTTGTCCTCATTCCTGTCTGGTCAGGTGAGCCTGATTGCGACCGGTAATCTGGTGGTGACAGAAATCGCAACTCGTTATCCGGCCAAAGCGCCACAAACGAAGTTCCTGCTGAAAAACTCACCGTGTTATGTGGGTGTGATGAAGGGCGAAGACGCACTGCTAAAAGAAGTGAACCGTCTGATCACCGAAGCGAAACAAGACGGTGTGTTGGAAGGCTTCTCGCAAAAATGGCTGAAAGCACCGTTTCCTGCGGATCTGGGTGCGTAACGTGAAGGACGAAGCATGAGCTATCAGTTGGACTTTAGCGGTTTGACGCCTTACCTGCCACAGTTTGTGGCAGGGTTGGGCACCACCGTAGAACTGACCATCATCTCAACCGTTGGCGGACTGTTGCTCGGTACATTGTGTGCGGGCGCAAAAAACAGTCAGGCCAAATGGCTGAAGTTTGTTTGCACCTGCTACATCGAAGTGATCCGTAACACCCCGTTTATCGTGCAGTTGTTCTTTATCTTTTTTGGTCTGCCGGCACTCGGTATCAAACTCAGCGCCTGGCAGGCGGGCGTGATTGCGATGGTGATTAACTTGGGTGCTTATTCGGCGGAAATCATTCGCGCTGGTATCGAAGCGACACCAAAAGGGCAGTGGGAGGCAGGGAAAACTTTGGGATTGACCCGCATGCAGATTTTTACTCGCATTGTGATTCCGCCTGCGTATCAACGTGTTTATCCGGCGCTTGTCAGCCAGTGCATCATTGTGATGTTGGGTTCTGCTGTGGTGTCACAGATTTCGGTGGAAGATCTGACGTTTGCGGCCAACTTCGTCCAGTCGCGCAGTTTTCTGAGTTTTGAATCGTACATGCTGACGGCGGCAATTTATCTGGTGCTTGCGATTGTGATGCGTCAGATGTTTGCGTTCGTGAAGCGTGTCGCGTTTAAGAACCCGTCGTTGTAGGAGAGCGCCACCATGATGCAATTTACCGATTGGGATATTTTTCGCAGCCTATTGATGGCCGCTCGCTGGACCGTCGCACTGTCGCTGATCGCTTTTGTCGGCGGCGGGTTGCTCGGACTGTTGATTACCTTGTTGCGTAGCACGCGACACTCCGTGTTTACCGGCGTCATCAAGCTGTATGTGGAATTGTTTCAGGGCACGCCGCTGCTGATGCAGCTGTTTCTCGCCTTCTTTGGTTTATCCCTCGTGGGCGTGGAAGTCAGTGCCTGGACAGCCGCCGTGTTGTCATTAACGTTATTCAGCAGCGCCTTTTTTCACGATATCTGGCGCGGCTGTATCGAATCACTGCCGAAAGGCCAGTGGGAAGCGTGCCGCACTTTGGGGCTGAGCTATCTGCAAACCATGCGTTACATCATTGCGCCGCAAGCCGCGCGTCTGGCCATTGCGCCAACGGTCGGATTTTCGGTTCAGATTGTTAAAGGCACTGCGCTGGCATCCATCATCGGATTCGTTGAACTGACCAAAGCCGGCACCATGCTCAACAACGCCACATTCCAGCCGTTCAAAGTGTTCGCGCTGGTTGCACTGCTTTACTTTGCCATTTGCTTTCCGCTTTCTGCGTTAGCCCGATATTTGGAGACTCGAAACCATGTCGCTCGTTAGTGTTGAACAAGTCCATAAATATTATGGCGAAAACCACGTCCTGAAAGGAGTCGACTTAAAAATCAACCCGGGTGAAGTGGTGTCGATCATCGGCCGCAGTGGCTCGGGGAAAAGTACGCTGCTGCGCTGTATGAATGGCTTGGAAGATTACCAGGAAGGCGTGATCATTGTAGATAGTCAAGCGGTAGAAAACGACGATTACAAATTGCGCCTTTTGAGCCGCAGTGTGGGCATGGTGTTTCAAAGCTTCAACCTGTTCCCGCACATGACTGTCGGCGAAAACGTGATGCTAGCACCAAAGCTGGTCTTAAAGAAAAGCAGTGAAGCGTGTGAAACACTGGCCCGTGAACTGCTCGAAAAAGTCGGTCTGGCCGATAAGTTTGATGCCTATCCGACCAATCTGTCCGGCGGCCAGCAACAACGCGTGGCGATTGCACGTTCATTAGCCATGAATCCGAAAGTGCTGTTGTGTGATGAAATCACGTCAGCGCTGGATCCGGAGCTGGTTGGCGAAGTGCTGAAAGTGCTAGAACAACTGAAAGCGGAAGGGATGACACTGATTCTGGTGACGCACGAAATGAACTTTGCCCGCGATGTGGGCGACCGCGTGGTGTTCATGAATCAGGGGAAAGTGTGGGAAACCGGGCCGAGTGAAACCGTGTTTGCAGCGCCGCAAACCTCAGAGCTGCAAAGCTTTTTGTCCGCCGTTCGTTAATCATCTTGATGGAGTCAGCATGACCAATACTCACCACTCACTCAGTGAACGAATTACCCAGCAATATTCACGCTTGACCGAAAGCAGCCGTCGAGTGGCAGACTATCTGCAACTGAATCCGGAAAAGATTTTGATGCTGTCGACGGCAGAAATCGCTGAAGCCTGCTCGGTATCGAAAACCAGTGTGAGTCGCTTTATTCGTCAACTGGGTTATGAGGATCATGTTGCACTTCGTCAGGAACTGATGCAGGAGCGAGAAAAGGGGATTCCGGTATTAACATCCAACATCGAAGACCCAGAAATTCAACACGATATGCGCGCCTTAGAACAACTATGGGCACAATTAGCGACGTTGGATGTCTCGGAACTGGTTGAGGCCATCGCCAACGCCAAACGGGTGAAAATCATCGGCTATCGCAACAGTTACCCGCTGGCGATGCATTTTCGTCAGCAACTGATGCAGTGCCGCGCTAACGTGGAACTGCTGCCGTTGCCGGGCCAGACCTTGGGAGAAGATTTGGTCTCGATTGCGGACGACGATTTTGTGATTGTGATTGGTATCCGCAGACGCGTTGCACAGTTTGAAAAGATCATTCATCACCTGAGCGGTAAGCCGTGTTTACTGATCACCGACCAATCCGGTCAGAAGTATGCCGATGCTGTGGCACATTTTTTAGTGTGTCATATGAATAATCAGGCACCTTTGGATAGCTATGCCGTGCCTATGAGCTTAATATCCTATTTGGTTAACAAAGTGTATCGTCACCTCGGACAACATGCCGCCCAGCTGAGTCGCCATATCTCGCACAGTTATGCGCAATTGAACGAAGTGGAATAATTCAAACGTAACATCACACAACATAACAAAGAGCAAAAATAACGACATGAATGTATTAGCAAAAATCAAAAAGGAATGGTTTCTGGTCGGGATGGTGGTTGCCATTCTGCTGGCGACTGTGACGTCTGAATTTGGCCGTTCCGGTGGCATGATCCACTTGGATCAACTGACGGGCGTCGGTGTCGCCATTGTCTTCTTCCTCCACGGTCTTGGGCTTTCGCCTCAAGCGATCAAAGCAGGCGTGACCAACTGGCGTCTACACATTTACATTCAAATCGCGACATTCGTGGTTTACCCGATCCTGTGGGTCATTTTTGGTGAGGCGTTCCTCGCTTATATGCCTGCGGCGCTGGCATTTGGCTTCTGTTATCTACTCGTTCTGCCAAGCACCATTTCGTCATCAGTGGCGATGACCAGTGTCGGCAAAGGGAACGTTCCGGGCGCAATCTTTAACGCATCACTTTCCAGTATTCTTGGCGTGTTCATCACACCACTTTTGATTCAACTTTTTATGGGATTTGAAGGCGTACAACTGGATTTGCTGGACTCGGTGGTCTCGATTTCCAAACTCTTGCTGTTACCGATGATTGTGGGCCAACTCATGCGTCCTTATTTAGTCGCTTGGGTGGATCGTCATAAAGCGGTGGTCAATAAGGTCGACAAATACGTGATTCTTCTCATCGTTTACAACGCCTTCTGTGATTCCGTGGTGAATGGCATTTGGAGCGAGTTCTCGATGGGGTTGCTGATCAGCTCTATTGCGATTTGTACCGTGATTCTGCTGTTTATGGTGCACCTGATTCAATGGGGCGCACGCCGCACCAAATTTACGCTGCCGGATGAAGTGGCGGCTGTGTTCTGTGGGACGAAGAAAACACTGGCCGCGGGCATTCCGATGGCGAAGGTGATTTTCGGCGCGGATCCATCGCTGGGGATGATTTTGCTGCCCATCATGCTGTATCACCCGATTCAGATTTTCTACTGCGCAGTACTGGCGAACCGTTACGCGCGCCAAAGCGAATCCCTGAAGACGGTGACCAACTAAGCAGCATCAGTCGATTCGCTGCAAATCGCTTCAAAAAATCAACAAAAGCTTAGGCGCTGCGGATTCAGCGCCTAAAAGGAACACCACGGAAGGATACAGAATGAGTAAGGACGCTCGTATTTATTGCGCTCAGGGGCCAGACACGCTGCCCGCCACCGCGCAGGGAACGCTCTCTGGCACCCGATTTGTCTTCAAAGATCTATTTGACGTCGAAGGCTACGCCACAGGCGCTGGCAATCCCACTTGGCTGAAAACCCATCAAATTGCGACGGCCACGTCACCACTGATCACCGCGCTGCTCGGTCAAGGCGCTGAATGCGTTGGCCGTGTTCAAACCGACGAGCTGGCATACAGCCTCAATGGTCAGAACAGTCATTACGGCACGCCCATCAATCCGAAAGCGCCGAATTGTATTCCCGGCGGTTCATCCAGTGGCAGCGCGGTCGCAGTGGCGAACAACGATTGCGACTTTGCTATCGGCACCGACACGGGCGGCTCAATCCGCGTGCCGGCCAGCTATTGCGGCTTGTTCGGCTTGCGTCCAACCCTCGGCACGCTTGATCTGTCCCACTGTTTTGAATTAGCGAAAAGTTTCGATACCGCCGGCATTTTCACGCGTGACTTACGCTTGATGCGCAATGTGTGGTCGGTGCTGGCGGCACGTCGTCAATCCGGCGAACGAGTGACGCGCGTTTATCTCGATGCGCAGTGCCAAGCGGTGATGAGCGCCGCTCGTCTTGAACGTTTGAGCCAGCAGTGTCGACGCGCGGGGATTGAGATCATTCAAGGCCATATTCTGGCACAAAATGGCTGGTCACTGACGGACCTGAGCTTACTGTTTCGCACCATTCAAGGTTTTGAAATTATCGAACATCACGATGCGTGGCTCACGCAGTATGGCGACAGTCTGGATCCGGCGATCGGGGAGCGCGTGACATGGGCCAGAACTATCACTTGTGAGCAGTATGACCACGCGAAAGGACGACAACAGGATTTTCAGCAACAGCTACTGACACACCTGAAACAACAGCGTTGCTTGTGGGCAATACCGACCACGCCATCGGGCCCGCCGTCACTGACGATGCCGGCTGATGAACTGGCGGTCTATCGCTCGCAGTTGATGGGGCTGACCAGCCTTGCAGGACTGTCGGGATTACCGCAACTCCATCTGCCCATGGAAGAATTATTAGAAGGCCCGTGCGGTATCTCACTGATGGGTTTGCCTCATCAGGAAGAGACGCTGCTTGTCACGGGTGAAGCCGTTCACAACGGCGCATGTTAAGGAGAACGTGAATGAAGCATCAAACGGCATTTACTGCCCCGCACTTTAAGGCCGCGCAAGTCGGTCAGCAAATTCTCGACGCTGGCGGCACCGCCAGTGAAGCCATGGTCGCTGCTGCCGCGATGATTGCAGTGCAATACCCGCACATGAACGGCATCGGTGGCGACAGTTTTTGGCTGATCGCCAAAGCAGGCCAGACACCCGTTGCCATTGATGGCTGCGGCGCCGCGGCGTTGAATGTGGATGTTGAACACTATCGCGCGCTGGGTGATGAACTGCCATTCAGCGGTGGGGCCTCGGCGATTACTATGGCCGGCACCATTGCAGCGTGGCAAAAAGCGCTGGAAGTAGATGCGGGGACATTGACGTTAACCGAACTGCTGCAACCTGCAATTGATGCCGCCCGTGACGGTGTGGAAGTGACGCAAAGCTTAGTCAACGCCAGCGAAAAAACCTTTGAACGTCTAGCCTCATTGCAAGCTTTTGCGCAGAACTTTCTCAAGCAGGGGCAAACACTCAAAGTCGGCGATACCTTGGTGAACGAGGCGCTGGCCAACACATTACAAGCGCTGGCTGAACGTGGGTTGGATGATTTCTATCGTGGCGAGATCGCCGCCTCCGCAGCGAAAGAGCTGCAAGCCGCAGGCAGTCCGTTGACGTTGGACGACTTTCACGCTCATCAGGCAAAAGTGATGGCTCCGCTCACCGTTAATACCGCAAAAGGGCGCCTATACAACTTTGGCGCGCCCACGCAAGGTGTGGCATCACTGCTGATTCTGGCGATTTACGATCGGCTGGCGTCGCAAGCGCAAAGCGAAGTCGACCACATTCATCTGCTGGTTGAAGCGACCAAACAAGCCTTCATCATTCGCGATCGCGAAGTGTGCGACGAAGAATTTTTAAGCCAGCCGTTGCAGGAATGGCTCATCGACGCCGTTGTCGAGAAATGTGCGGCCAATGTGTCCTTAAATGAGGCGTTGCCTTGGCCGCATCAGGCCAAACCGGGCGATACCATTTGGATGGGCGCCAGCGATCAATACGGCACCATGGTGAGCTTCATTCAAAGCGTGTATTGGGAGTTCGGCTCGGGTGTGTTTTTACCAGAAACGGGCATTTTGTGGAACATTCGCTCGAAGAGCTTCTCGCTCGATGCCCGTCACCACAATGTGTTGGCGCCGGGTAAAAAGCCGTTCCATACCTTGAATCCGGCCTATGCCGAACTCGCCGATGGCCGCCGCATGAGTTACGGCACCATGGGCGGCGAAGGCCAACCACAAACGCAAGCGTGCCTGTTTAGCCGCTACCACTATCAAAATTTCTCGCTCAGTGATGCGATTGCTGCGCCGCGCTGGCTGCTTGGCCGCACATGGGGCAACAGCACTAACAATTTACGACTTGAACAATCGCTGTATGAGCAATATGGCGATGCCTTAAAACAACGTGGCCACGACGTCACCTTTGTGGCCGATTGCAACGAACTCATGGGACACGCTGGCGCAATCATTCTCGATACGCATGGAAAGGCGTGTGCGACCAGCGATCCTCGTAGTGATGGAACCAGTTTACTTGGAGAATAACATGACCGCCCAAAACGAACTTTTTGAAACCTTGAACCCACCACAGCGTCTGCTGATGGGCCCGGGACCAATCAATGCCTACCCACGCGTTCATCAGGCCATTTCTCAGTCTCTGATTGGCCAGTACGATCCGGTCATGACCGGCTACATGAACCAGGTGCAGTCCCTGTATCGCGGTGTTTTCCAGACCCAAAACCAGCAAACCTTGTTGGTGGATGGCACGGCGCGCTCCGGCATTGAAGCGGTATTGGTGTCTGTGTTACAGCCCGGCGACAAGGTGCTGGTGCCGGTGATTGGCCGCTTTGGTCACTTGCTGTGTGAAATAGCACAGCGCGTTGGCGCTGAAGTGAAAACCATCGATATCGAATGGGGGGAAGTGTGCCCGCCGGAAAAAGTCGAAGCGGCAATCAAAGCGTTTCAACCAAAGCTGCTCGCGACCGTGCAAGGCGATACCTCCACCACAATGAATCAGCCGCTCAAAGAGATGGGCGAAATCTGTCAGCGTTATGGCGTGCTGTTCTACTGTGATGCTACCGCGTCAATTGCGGGGAACGATCTTAAAGTCGACGAATGGCATCTGGATGCGGTGTCGGCTGGCTTGCAGAAATGCCTTGGCGGGCCTTCCGGTTCAGCGCCCATTACCTTAAGCGATCGCTGCGCAACCGTGATTAATCGCCGTAAACACGTCGAAGCGGGGATTCGTGCTGACCACCACACTCAAGGCGAAGAGGCGATGATTCAGTCCAACTACTTCGATTTGGCGATGATCATGGATTACTGGGGCCCGGAACGGTTGAACCACCATACGGAAGCGACGTCGATGCTCTATGCCGCACGTGAATGTGCGCGCCTTTTCCTCGAAGAAGGCGCAGACAAGGTGATTGCACGCCATCAACAAGCAGGGGATGCGCTGGCGGCTGGCTTGCGTGCCATGGGGTTGGAATTGTTCGGCAACCAAGCTTACAAAATGAACAACGTGGTCGGCGTCTACATTCCGGCCAATGTGAATGGTGATGCGATTCGTCTGGAGCTGCTGCAACGCTTCGGGATTGA
The DNA here is from genome assembly GCF_052076135.1 of Vibrio sp. Vf1514. Lineage (NCBI taxonomy): Bacteria > Pseudomonadati > Pseudomonadota > Gammaproteobacteria > Vibrionales > Vibrionaceae > Vibrio > Vibrio sp. Vf1514. The sequence continues at coordinate 730,832 of NZ_CP197268.1, forward strand.
AATTGGCACCTCGTTTGGTCCGCTGCATGGCAAAATTTGGCGCATCGGAACCATGGGATACAACGCCCGCCAAGAATGCGTGCTGGCAACGCTTGCAGCGCTGGAAGCGATTCTGATCAAACACAAAGCAGCGATTGTGCCGGGGCAATCCGTCGTTGCGGCAATGGAATTCTATGCCTAATCACACCAGTCAGGTGGATACAAAATACAACGTGAGTTTGGCGAATCAACGCAAGGAGCGCTGATGATTACAGCAGAAAAAAATACCATGGCGCAGCAGGCGAAAAAGCTGATGGAGCAAGCAGACACGCTGGCTCAATTCAGCGCTGACGAGGGCGCAATCACGCGCGCCTATCTGACGCCTCAGCATCGCGCCGCCCATGACCAGTTGGCGCAATGGATGCGTGATGCGGGCCTTGAAACCTGGCAAGACAGTGTCGGTAATCAGTGGGGGCGTAAAGTGTCCGCCAATCCGACCCAACCGACGCTGATTCTCGGCTCTCATAGTGACACCGTCACTAATGCAGGCAAATATGACGGCAATTTAGGCGTACTGTTGGCCATCGAAACGCTTGCTCAACTGGCGGATGAAGCGTTTCCATTTCATATCGACGTGGTTGCGTTTGCCGATGAAGAAGGCTCCCGTTTTAACACCACGTTAATAGGTTCCAGCGGCGTGGCTGGATGCTTTCATCCGCAATGGCTGGACGTGAAAGATGCTGATGGCATCTCGATGGCAGATGCGATGCGTACGTTTGGCCTGGATCCACAACTGGCTGGCTGCGATGCGCGTTTGGCGGAAGATACGCAGGCGTATCTGGAAGTGCACATTGAGCAAGGCCCAGTATTGGAAGCGGAGAATCTGCCAGTCGGCGTGGTCACCGGGATTGCTGGTGCGAAGCGCTTTCAATGCCAAGTGAAAGGTATGGCGGGCCATGCGGGCACTGTGCCCGTTGAGTTGCGCCATGATGCATTGTGCGGCGCCGCGGCGATGATCACCTGCATCGAGACGTTCGCGCAGCAGCATGGAATTGTGGCGACCGTGGGGCAATGTGACGTGTTGCCGGGCGCAGTGAACGTGATTCCTGGCGACACCCGTTTCACGATTGATATTCGCAGTTTGTCGCAAGCCACATTAGAACTATGCACAGTTGATTTGTTGGCACAGCTTGCAGACATTGCCCGCAATCGCAACTTGGGGTTTGACTACCAAACCATCTACCAAGCGGAAGCGGTGTTGTGCAGTGAGAAGCTTCAGCAACAATGGGCGGATGTGGTCGAAACCGTCACTCAGATCGCGCCCCGTTTTCTACCGAGTGGTGCAGGGCATGACGGGCTGGCGATGACCAAACTCACCGACATTGGCATGCTGTTTGTGCGCTGTGAAAAAGGGATCAGTCACCATCCGCGAGAGCAGGTGATGGAAGCTGATGTGCTGACCGCACTCAACTGCTTTGTTGAGATGGTGAAACGCTTTCGCTAACCGTCATCATCGGATAATTCAACTGAAAGCCCGGTAATAACCGGGCTTTCTCTTTCTCTTTCTATTTCTCTCGCAATCCGATGTCATTCATCGTGGTTTGGACGCTGTGGTGGTCGATGGTTCTTCATAAACGTATCCACTTCGGTTTCGGTTAACTGACCATCACTATTGCTATCCATGTCGCTGAAATCACGCTGCATGGGGCCTTGCACTTCATCTTGTGTCAATACGCCATCGCCGTTGCTGTCCATATCCGAAAAGCTCGGAGGCGGTCCCATCTCCGGGCGATCGCTCGGTTGGTTTTGAGCCATGGCCGACGCCGACAACAAAGTGCAGCCCAATAAGGCAAAAAGCGAAATAGATTTCATGTGTTCGTCCTTCATTGATTGGAATATTGAATGTCGTTCTTATGATTGAACCCAGCATTGGAGCGATGACTGGACAAAGGGTTCGGGACTTTACATTGCTTTACACTTCGCTTAGCCACGCATTGTGCGTGAACATTGAATGCAATAATTCTCAAAACTGATAAATCGTAAATAAGAATGGATTCTATTTGTATTTAGTGGAAAGCCCACAAATATGCGCTAGAGTTTATATCATTCTTCAACAGAGAAGATGAGGGACGGTGGTCACCCGGTGTGAGCAGCACGATGAATTCGTCACGCACTCAAACGATCACGGTGCTCAGTGTGGTTGAGTCACTCTATGAAGCGGGAAAGGCACGAAATTGACACAGTTCAATCGTCTTGATGGGTGTTTTTGAGTGGCAAGCGATCACCATGCTTGAAACGAACGCAACAACGTCAACTGTCTCCATTGGCAATGGAGCGCGAGGCTAGAGTGATGAAAAAGACATACTCCTCTTCAGATTACAGTGAAGGCTTTCTGTTTTCCTACTTTATGCAGTTATTTCCAACCTTCATGATCATTGCGTTGGTGGTGATCGCGCTGTCCAATATGCCGGATTTGTCTCTGGCAGCATTGATTCAGCAGGTCTCCTCGGTGAGCAATTAAGTCACTATTCTGGTCACTTAATTTCTCCTTGAACCCGCCCCGTGGGTTGTCCATCAACGATAAAAAAGCCACTTGGTTCCTCCAAGTGGCTTTTGTTTATCTTCGTCTTTTCAATTAGTTGAGTGCGGACAATGCCTGCTTAAGCTGCTGGCGTTCTTCGTCCGTCATCTGGGTTTTATTGAGAAACGGCATATCTGCGCTGTCTACGGCGCGAGCAATGATGCGTGATTTCCAGCGATCAATGTCCTGCCAGCTATCAAACACCGCGCCACTCGGCGCCACTTTGAAGATGTCGTCCGTTGGCGTGGCACTGTGACACTGGCTGCACCGCTGTTCGATGATCTGCTGCGCAATGTGTTGATCCGCATTGAGCGACGCTGTGATCGTCGCACTGGCAGGCGCAGCTTCACGCGCATTTGATTTCGCCATATGCATCTGTTCGGTCGCTTGCCAGCTAATCACGACGGCCAGAGCAAACATCGCGGCCGCACCAGAAAACATCACGAACGGTTTTTTCTCACCGGCATGTTTGAGGTTGAAGTAGTGACGAATATACGCACTGATCACCAGAATCAGCATTCCCACCAACCAGCTGTGCGCATGTTGATACACCATCGGGTAATGGTTGCTGATCATCAGGAAAATCACCGGCAGTGTGAAGTAGTTGTTGTGAATCGAGCGGCGTTTACCTTCCAGTCCGGGCGCAGGATCGACCGGTTCACCCGCGGCTACTTGCGCAACCATTTTGCGCTGACCCGGAATAATCTTGTGGAAGACGTTATTGACCATAATGGAGCCAATTAATGCCCCCATATGGATGAACGCGCCGCGGCCGCTGAACAGGTGCGTAAATCCATAGAAAAACAGCGCGCCAAAGGCGATTAACGCGCCACTGAACAGCAGCGTATTGCGGCCAAACGGAGAGCGCATCAAGCCCTCATACACCACGACGCCAAGCAAAATACCGCCCACACCCACACCAACCGCTTGCAGCGAGGTGAGTGCCATCACACGTGGGTCGACCAGATACGCTTGCGCGTTGAAGTAATACATCCAAATCAGCAATGCCGAACCCGTCAGCCAGGTCGAATAGGCTTCCCATTTAAACCAATGCAGTTTCTCCGGCATTTTTTCCGGGCCAACCTGATATTTGGCCACTTCATAGAAACCGCCCCCATGTACAGCCCAAAGATCGCCTTTAATACCTTTGTCTTTTTTCCATTGCGGCGGGGTTTCTAAGCTGTTGTCCAGCCACGTGAAATAGAAGCTCGCACCAATCCATGCGATGCCACAAATTACATGAAACCATTTGATGAATAACGCAAACCATTCGTAGAGTTGTGGCCACATAACACCATATCCTTTTGATAGACTAATTTTCCATGAACGTAAGTTCTCTCGATCACTCGCTCATCGCCAAGGGTGATCAGGGCGAAAAGCTGCTCAGACAAATCCTGACAACGCAATGTGCGCTGTTTGAGCATTGGAAATGCAGTGAGATCGAGTTCGATGAAGTCGGCTTCAGTGCCGATGTTAAAATTCCCAATCAGGTGATCGAGTCCCATTGACGCGGCGGCGCCTTGCGTGCAGAGGTAGAGCGATTCAAACGCATCGAGGCTGACGCCTTGCAATTGACAGATTTTGTAGGCATCTGCCTGATTGCGCAGCAGGCTCAAACTGGTGCCGCCCCCCACATCACTGGCAATCGACACCGGAATCCCGGCATCTTTCGCTTTGTCATACGGAAACAGGCCGCTGCCGAGAAAGAGGTTGGAAGACGGGCAGAAGGCGATAGACGCGCCGCTACTGGCCAGCGTTTGTTGTTCACGCTCGCTCAGATGAATCGCATGGCCGAACAGCGCACGGTCGCGTACCAGATGATTGCGTTCATACACCCCCAAATAATCAGCATCGTGCGGATAGAGCTCTTTCACCCACGCCACTTCGTTGATGTTTTCGCTCAAGTGAGTCTGAATGAAGGTGTCCGGATGCTCATCGGCCAACTGTCCGGCTTTTGCCAACTGTTGCGGCGTGCTGGTTGGCGCAAAACGCGGCGTAATTGCGTACAGGGCACGGCCCTGATTGTGCCAGCGTTCGATCAGCGCTTTGCTGTCGCGATACGACGATTCAGGCGTGTCTTGCAGCGCGTCAGGACAGAAGCGATCCATCATCACTTTGCCGCAAACCATGCGCGCATCATATTGCTCGGCTGCTTCAAAAAAGGCGTCCACCGATTGCGGATGCACCGTCGCGTAAACGCTCGCCGTGGTCGTCCCATGCGCAAACAATTGTTGCAGGAAAAATTGCGCCTGAACTTTTGCGTAGTCGTAGTTGGAAAAGCGAAGTTCGGTCGGGAACGTGTAAGTGTTGAGCCAGTCGAGCAGTTGTTTGCCGTAGCTGGCGATGATTTCGACTTGCGGAAAATGCACGTGCGAATCAATCATGCCGGGGATTAATAAGCCGCGATGCTGGACCACGTTGCCCTGGATCAGCAACGCTTTATTGGCCGACACCGAGAAGAACGCTTTCGCATCACCCACATGCCGTATGCGACCATGTTCAATGACTAAAACACCGTCGTTCCAGTATTCATAGTTGTCTTTTGGTGACAATGTCACTTCAGGAAAGTGCAGAATGCTTCCCCGGTGAACTTGCCATGCTGAATTGTCTTTCACCATATTAACTGCCTCGGTAACTCGAGTAGGAATAAGGCGAGAGCAGCAATGGAATGTGATAGTTGCGCGTTTCACTCACCGTGAAATGAACGTCGATCATCGGGAAAAATGCCTGTCCAAATTGCGCCTCACAGTAGGGTTGCACCAAAAATCGTAGCGTGTAGTTGTGCGTATCGAGTGCGACCTCGGCAAATTTGACTCGGCCATCCTGGTCGGTTTGTGCTTCAGCAAGGCACTCAAAACTGCCCAAGCGAAACAGCTTGACGGTAATGTCTGCGGCCGGGCGGCCATTGGCGGTGTCGAGTACATGACAACTTAATTGATTCATAGATACGCTTCCATTCTGATATGACTGATTTTTTGTTGTTCAATTGCAGCTTGTTGCAGCTCTTGTTGGTATGTTCGGTGAATGCGCGCCTTCAGAAGGCCCAGCATGTCGTCGGCACTTTTATTGGTCGCGCAGACAATGAAAATAAAGCCAAACTTCGCGCGGTATTGTTGATTCAACGCCACCAGTTCTTGCAGCGTTTCATTGGACGCCAGCTGAACCTGACCTTGTTCCTTGGCACTCAGCGCTTTACCCTGCGCGTATTTCTTCTCAAGACTTGCCATGTCGCCGATCATCGGGTGTCCGGCAAAGGCTTCCAGCCAATCGGCTTCATCAAGCTGGGCAAACGCGGCATCTGCGGCATCGTTCAATGCCGCGGCCGACGCAAACGGCATCGCCGCCTGCATAAGTTGCTGCCAACGTCTGCTGGTACAAATTTGTGCCAGCTGTTCTTCACTCAAATCGAGTTGATTCAGGGTGGAGTTCATTCGTGCGTTTCCTTGAGTGATTTGCGCGCTTGGTTGGCTTGCTGCCACTGCGCATCACCATTTGATGGCGCTGGTGTTTGATTAGCGAACAGGCCAATCAATTGCGCCGCGATAGATACGGCCACTTGCATTGGTAACTTTCCTTGTACATCTGGGAGGCCGATTGGGCAGGTCAGGGCATCAATCCATGCCGGATTGCTCAGCTGTTCTTTGAGACGAAACTCAAACCGTTGACGCTTGCCTTGCGAACCAATTAAACCCACAAACGCAAAGCGCCGTGCTTCTAGCGCAGACAGCGTTAATTCGAAATCCAACGCGTGATCTTGGGTCATGATGATGAGATAGGCGTTATCGTTCAGGCTGGTCATCGCCTGACGCGGGTCGTCGCAATGGTGTGTTTCGACGCCAAGTTGAGCGAGCGGCGTGAGCCACTCAGCACGGTTATCTACCACTTTCACGTGACACGGTAACTCTGAGAGCACACTCGTCAACGCCCGGCACACATGGCCTGCACCGAAGATGACCACCTGCGGCGTTTGCGTTTGAAAGTACTCGAACATCACTTGCACCGCGCCACCACAACATTGCCCCAAATCTGCTGCGAGAGAAAAGCGTTCAATCGTGACGTCGCTGTGCTTGGCTTTGAGATGTTCACGCGCCAGCGCAATGACTTGAAACTCCAGATTGCCACCGCCTAGGGTGTCAAACTGCGCCGTCTCTGTGATCACCATCTTGGCACCGCTGGTACGTGGCACGGAACCGACATAAGCGACAACCGTTGCGATGCAGTACGCTTCGCCGCGCTGTTCGAGTTGCTGACATGCCGCCAGCCAATTGAGGCCCTGACTTGCCAAAAAGGCGTTATGAGAGAATGACATCGGCGTTCTCCTTCACTGGATGGCTTTCAAGCCACTGCTGTTGATGCTCACAGGCGCTCAAAATCATTTCGCCTGTTGCCGGCGCATGCAGGTGCGGCGCGCAGCGATGCTCAGAAATGGACGCCACTGCATCGTAAATGGCACACCAAACACTGATCGCATGCATGAACGGGGGCTCACCAACGGCTTTCGAGCGATAAATGCTGTGCTCCGGATTGGCTTTGTCATACAGCGCAATCTGCATCTGTTTTGGATAATCGCCAATGGTCGGAATCTTGTAATTCATCGGACTGTTGCTGAGCAGGCGGCCGTCTTTGGCCCACACCAATTCTTCGGTTGTCAGCCAGCCCAATCCCTGAATAAACGCGCCTTCGATCTGGCCGCGGTCAATCGCCGGGTTAAGGCTGCTGCCCACATCATGCAGAATGTCCACGCGATCCACGTGCTGTTCACCCGTCAATGTATCAATGGTGACTTCTGAGCAAGAGGCCCCGAGCGAGAAGTAGAAGAACGGACGACCCGTCGCGGTGGCACGGTCGTAACCGATTTTTGGTGTTTGATAAAAGCCACTGGCCGAGAGCGACACGCGATGCATGTAGGCTTGTTGCACCAGTTCCGCCCAAGAAACAGGGGTCGCGGCACCGACTAAAGTGTCGTTGACGATATCTAGGTCATCGCTGTGATAATGTTCGCGAGCAAACGTCAGTAAACGTTCCTTGATGGTCATCACCGCATTGTGAGCTGCCATCCCATTGAGATCAGCGCCTGAAGAGGCGGCGGTTGGTGAGGTGTTTGGCACTTTGTCGGTGCGCGTTGATGTGACGAGGACTTTATCAAGCGAAATCCCCATCGACTGCGCCACAATCTGCTGAACTTTGGTGTGCAGACCTTGGCCCATTTCCGTCCCGCCGTGCGACACCTGCAACGTGCCATCGGTGTAGATGTGAATCAGCGCGCCCGCTTGGTTGAGGTGAGTAGCGGTAAACGCGATACCGAACTTGATGGGGGTAAGCGCCAGACCTTTTTTCAGCACCGGATTGCGCATGTTCCACTGTTCGATTTCTAAGCGGCGCGCGCGGTAGTCAGCATCAGCTTCTAACTGCTCGATGATGCCGCGCATCTCGTCATACTGCTCCACTTCCATCCCGTATGGCGTGATGTTCTTGCCCGCGCGATACAGGTTGTTCAGGCGCACATCCAGTGCATCGAGTCCGGTGGCTAGCGCCAGTTCCTGCATCGCTTTTTCAATCACGATCATGCCTTGTGGACCACCAAAGCCTCGAAACGCAGTGTGAGAGACCATGTCGGTTTTAAGACGATTACCAACCACCGTGGCCTTGCCGAGGGAATAGGCATTGTCGGCATGGAACATCGCGCGATCGACAATGGCATCCGAAAGATCCGGCGAGTGACCACAGATGCCGTTCACTTCAATACTGGCGGCTTGGATCACGCCTTGTTGGTCCGCCGCAAGTTGATAGCGGTTATAGAAGGGGTGGCGTTTACCCGTAGTCGTCATGTCCACGGCGCGTGGTAAACGCATTTTTACCGCACGTTTGGTGTGAAACGCACCCAGCGCCGCCATACATGCCCATTGCGCAGCCTGACTCTCTTTACCGCCAAATCCGCCGCCCATGCGGCGCATATCGACGGTGACTCGGTTAAAATCAACCGCTAGCACTTCGGCAACCAGCTTTTGGACTTCCGACGGGTTTTGGGTTGAAGAACGCAGAAAGATGCCGCCATCTTCAGTGAGTTCAGCAAGGCTCGCTTGGCCTTCCAGATAAAAGTGCTCCTGACCGCCCACATGTAGGTCGCCATCAAGGTGAATGTCGGCTTGGTCGAACAGCGTCGTATCGGGATTGGGGCCCATTTGATGGCGAGCCAGTAAAGGTTCGTGAAGGCTTGCTTCCGCATAACTTAGAGTGACATTGTCACTTTTTGTGTATTCGACGTTCGCCAGACGAGCCGCTTTCCAGGCCAGTTCATGACTGGTTGCCAGCACCAAAGCGATGGGTTGACCGAAATAACGAATCTCGCCGTTCAGCATCAGCAACGGGTCACCTTTAAAGATGGTTCCGATGTCTTTTTCGCCCGGAATATCATCCGCCGTCAGCACTCGAACAACACCGTCGGCCTGACTGACAGCACTCAGATCCACCGAGCTGACTTGGCCTTTAGCAATCGCGCTGGTGACGACGGCTGCGTGCAAACAACCGCGCGGCGTGGCGTAGTCATCCAGAAACTGCGCTTCACCACTGACTTGTTTTTCGGCACTTTCGTGCTGGTGAGAACGCCCAACCACCTGGAACGCGGGGTGCGGCTGCGTGTGTGAGGATTCAATCGACGTTAACTTACGCATGTTGCACCAACCTTGTTTCAACGTGTTGCGATTCCAGATAAAAGCGTTGCAGCAGGTTTTGTACCAACTTCACTCGATAGTCAGCACTGCCGCGCACATCACTCAGCGGCTGAATGAGTGTGGGGACCAGTGCTTTTGCAGCGTGTACGATGGGCAGTGACAATGGGCGGCCAACGAACACTTTTTCCAGCTCATGCAGTCGCACCGATTTCGCGGCAACCCCGCCTGCTGAAATGATGCAGTGCTTCACTCGTCCATCGGTGGCAATGGTCATATTGATGCCCAGCGTCACGGTCGCAATGTCGTCTTCGTAACGCTTACTGATTTTGTAGATCGCATGATGCTGATTCGGCGCCAAACGCGGCAAGTGAATCGCGCTGATCCATTGATTGGGTTTCAACACCGTTTCGCGATAGCCGGTAATGTAATCTTCGGGTGCAAACAGAATGCGAGTTTCACCATCATCGACTTCAATGCGACCATTGAGGCTGATCAGCAGCGGGGCGATGTCGCCAATCGGCGAGGCATGACCAAGGCTGCCACCGAGCGTTGCGCGGTGACGAATGGTTAAACTGCCCAAACGTTCAATGACTTCATCAGCGGTTGGGAAATGCGCTTTGGCGAACTCGTGAACCTGATTCATCGGCACCGCAGCGCCAATTCGCCAGCCTGACGTGGTTTCAGAAATCCCCAGCAGATCATCCACATGTGAAATATCGATGAGTTTAGGCAGCGACTTCATGTGTTGGGTCACTTCGAGCGATAAATCGGTCCCGCCTGCGATAATTTTGGCATCCGGCATGGCGGCAATCGCTTCAGCCAACGCTTGACGGTTAGCTGGACGCGCGTAATGCGGCTCACTACTTTCGGCCACAGAACCGAGCCAGAGTTTCACGGTTTCGTCATCACGGCTGAGTGGGTCTTCAATTTGGCTGTGAGCAATGGTGTTCGCGGCGTCAATCAGCGGGCCATAGCCTGTGCAGCGGCATAAATTTCCGGCGAGAAAATCGCTGGGGTTTTCGGGAGCCGTTTCTTGTTTTGAAAGGGCGTACAACGACATCACAATCCCCGGCGTGCAAAAGCCACATTGCGTGCCGTGTTTATCGACCACCATTTGCTGAACCGGGTGCAACGCGTCACATTGTTTGAGATGTTCAACAGTCCTGATCTGTTTGCCATGCAGTGCATGAATTGGTGTAATGCAGGCGTTGATCTGACGATAACGAAGGCGCTCAGATTCATCCAGATCGACCATGACGACGGTGCAGGCACCGCAATCGCCACTGGCGCATCCTTCTTTAGAGCCTGTCATCTGTTTTTGTTCGCGCAAATAGTTGAGCAGCATGGTATCCGCCTTGGCCGATTCCACTCTGATCACCTCGCTGTTAATCATGAGCTCTAACATAACTTCCTCTGTCTTTAAAACTTGTCCAATTGGTCAACTTGCTAGGTAAAAAACGGCTCGCGCACCGTGAGCAGGAGACGCGAGCCGGAAGTGAGATTAGTTAGGGATCTTGGCGTCGATACCTTCGACGTACCAGTTCACGCCTGCAAGTTCTTTATCGGTTAGAGAATGACCCGCAGCGATCACGGAATGGCCTTGGTTGTCATTCATCGGGCCGGTAAACGGAACGATAGCGCCAGACTTAATTTTGTCCTCTGTACTGAGTATAGCTTGTTTGATTTCAGCAGGGAGGTCAGGGTTGATTGACACGATCTGCAGTACGTCATCTTTCAAGCCGCCCCAGTAATCCTGTGGCTTCCAGTTTTTATCCATCACACCTTCGACGGTTTTGATGTAGTGCGGCGCCCAGTGGTCACGCACGGAGAACATGTGCGCTTTCGGCGCAAAATGGCTCATGTCAGACGCTTGGCCGATCCCCATCACACCACGTTTTTCAGCGGCAATCAGTGGCGCTGGGCTGTCGGTGTGTTGAATGATGATGTCTGCGCCTTGGTCAATCAGTGCGTTCGCTGCATCCGACTCTTTGCCTGGGTCATACCAAGTGTTGACCCAAACAATTTTCAGTTTGATGTCTGGATTGACGCTCTTCGCGCCCAGATAGGTGGCGTTGATGTCACGAATCACTTCCGGAATCGGGAATGTTGCGATGTAGCCCAGCGTGTTGGTTTTGGTGGCCATCCCCGCAGCGACACCAGAGACATAACGACCTTCATAGGTGCGCAGCACGTACGTGCCCAAGTTTTTATCCATCTTGTAACCGGTGGCGTGCTCAAAGGTCACTTTCGGAAAACGTTTCGCCACTTTCGCCGTTGGGTTCATAAAGCCAAAAGAGGTGGTGAAAATCACGTCATTGCCCGATTTTGCCAACTGCGTGATCACGCGTTCTGCATCCGCGCCTTCCGGTACGTTTTCAACAAATGTGGTTTTGACCTTTCCGCCGAAGTACTTTTCCATTTCGATACGGCCTTGGTCGTGCTCATAGCTCCAACCATGGTCACCAATCGGCCCGACATAGACGAAGCCGACTTTCAGCGGATCATCCGCCAGCGCCGAAGTTGAGAGCAGTGCAGACACAGAAAGTGCCGCAGCCGTCATCCACTGATTTAGTTTCATGAAATTCTCCGTTTTCATTTTATGGTTTGAGTTGAGATTGTTGCTGTTTGAATTAAGGCTTTCGGTTTGCAACGCATCGTTATGAATGGATAAAGCAAAAACTTGACCAATTGGTCGTGTTTTGAAAATTTATTTTTCATTGATAAGAGAAAGCCTTACACAGCAAGGCATCGAAAGAGAAAGACGTGCTTCAAGCAGGGACAACATGCGTTGGACATGATGGGAGAATGCGTAATTTTGGTGCTTAGTGATTCATGATGTGCACACATTTGATGCAGCTTAAATCAGCCGCGATAAAAATAAAAAAAGCCCGCAGTGCGGGCTTCCTCATGTCGTGACGTTTTGGTTTCAATGACAATGGAACGTCATGACGATGGAAACTTCTTGACGATACAACTAGTGACGTTTGGGATCGAATGGCTTGCCTAAACTCATCGGCGTCGCTAGCTTCTGGCGCAGCTCATTTGAACTGAGCAGTACCATCACCACAACTGTTGCCACATATGGCGTCATCGCTAAGAGGTTCGGTGAAATATCCACGCCCACACCTTGCATCATCAAATGCATGATTGAAGTGAAGCCGAACAGATACGCGCCCAAAACCAGATAGCCAATTCGCCACGACGCGAACACTACCAAAGCCAGCGCAATCCAGCCGCGGCCTGCGGTCATGTTCTCCATCCACATTGGCGTGTAGGCGAGGGACATATACGCGCCAGCCAAACCTGCCAGCGCGCCTCCGATTAAGGTGACAATGTAACGAACTTTAATCACCTCAATGCCAAGCGCATTGGCTGAGTGAGGATTTTCGCCAACCGCGCGAATAATCAGCCCCGCACGCGTCTTGTGCAGCACCCACCAAGCGCCAACGACCAACACGAAGCTGAGGTAGACCAGCAAGTCATGATTGAACAGCAATGGGCCAATGAACGGAATGTCACTCAGCAGTGGGATCGGCATCGCTTTGAAGCCGACGATTGTCGAACCGACTAAGCTGCCGCCAAGAAACGCACTGAGACCCGTGCCAAAGATGGTTAATGCCAGCCCAGTCGCCACCTGATTGGTGCTCAGAGTTAAGGTCAGGACGCCAAACAGCAACGCCATCAACATACCAGCCAACATGGCAACCAGAATGCCAACTAATAAACTGCCGGAGAAATAGGCGCCCGCGAAGCCTGCCATCGCGCCCATCAACATCATACCTTCTTGGCCTAAATTCAATACGCCCGTTTTTTCACAAATCAACTCGCCCAATGCGATGATGAGTAACGGGGTTCCAGTTTTCAGTGCCGCAATACACAGCGATTGAATCAATAACGCATCCATTATGCAGCTCCTTTTTCGTCAACAAGTGTGGTTTGAGCGGGCGCCCGTAACGCGCTTTTGGGGACAAAGCGATAGTGAATCAGAAAATCACACGCCAGCAGGAAAAACAGCAGCGTGCCTTGGAAAAGCCCGGTGACCGCAGTTGGTAGTCCGAGTTCGATTTGTGCCAGATCGCTTCCCATATAGAGCGCGCCCATAAATAGCGATGCGACAATCACACTGATCGGATTCAAACGCCCCAAATAGGCCACGATAATGGCTGCGTAGCCATAGCCCGGCGAAACGGACGGCACCAGTTGACCAATCGGGCCCGCGACTTCGGCAGCGCCCGCAAAACCTGCCAATGCGCCAGCAAACAACATCACGCCCCAAACGAGGCGATGCTCTGAAAAACCGGCGTATTTGGCAGCCGCACGCTCAGAACCGAGCACGCGTAATTGAAAGCCGGGCAGGGTTTTGAACAACACAACACCCGAAACCAAAGCAATCACGACCGCAACAATGATCGACGCTGATGCGCGTCCGCTGTCAAACAACGGATGTAGCAGCGCTGCATCGGCAAACATTTGGGATTCAGGAAAGCCAAACCCTTGTGGATCGCGAAGCGGGCCATGCACCGCCCACAGCAGCACATACAAACCGATATAGTTGAGCATGATGGTGGTGAGAATGATGTTGGTGTGAAAACGGCGGTTCAGCCATGTCGGGATTGCAGCCCAGCCAGCGCCTGCAGCCATGCCCGCAATTAAGGTCGCCAGCAGCATACCAATTCCTGAGGTGTCATCGGCGTTCACCGCGACCGCACTTGCCGCCACGGCGCCAATCAATAACTGGCCTTCCGCGCCAATATTCCAGATGTTGGCACGATAACAGAGCGCTAAACCCACGGCACACAGCATCAACGGCGCGGATTTCACCAGTAATTCGCCCAAGTTGTAGCTGTCGGAAAAGGGCATCATCACAAACACTTGAAACGCTTTCACCGGGCTGACGTCTAGCCACACAAACAGCACACTGGAAACAGCGAGCGTTAAGGTCACAGCGATGAACGGCGAGAGCCACATCATCAACTTTGAACTTTCCAGACGAGGTTGCACGTTAAGCATGGGCCACCTCCTGCGACGCCATAAAGCCGCCTGCAATCCACTCACCGATTTGATCAATGGACGTGTCCGCCGTTTTTACCGCCGACGAAACGTGGCCCTCATAAATCGCGGCGAGGCGATCGCAAAGCACGAACAGCTCATCAATATCTTCAGACACCACCAGAATGGCAGCACCTTGGTCGCGCAATGCAATCAACTGTCGATGGATCGCGCTGGCCGCACCAATATCGACGCCCCAAGTCGGGTGCGCACAAATCAACACACGCGGCGCTTGTGCCACTTCACGCCCCATGATGAATTTTTGCAGATTCCCGCCCGACAAACTTTTCGCTTGCGACTGCTCATTGCGACACTTGACCTGATTGGTTTGAATCAGTTTTTGGGCCATGGCTTTGAGTTTGGGAAATTGAATCACACCGCTGCGACAAAGTGAGCGCGCATGCGTCAGCAGGGTATTCTCTTCTAAACTCATCTCCGGCACGGCACCTTGTCCCAAGCGATTGGCCGGGACATAGGCTAAGCCCAGTTGGCGGCGGCGTCCTGCATGCAAATGTCCAATCGGCGTATTTTGCCACTGGATCGCGTCTTTATCGGCGCGCGTGTCTTCGCCGCTCAGCACGGCCAACAAGTCTTCCTGACCATTGCCCGCCACGCCCGCCAAACCAAAGATTTCGCCACTGCGAAGCTCAAGATTAATGTGCTTTAAGCTGCATCCAAACGGATGAGACGGCGCGAGTGACAGATCGACTGTGCGCATCACCACCGCTTCACTGGCAGTTTTTGGGTACGTTTCTGACAATTGGGTTTCATCGCCAACCATCATGCGCGCAATTGAATTGGGCGTTTCGCGGGCAGGGTTGCATTCCCCCGTCACTTTGCCGCCACGCAGTATCACAGCGCGATGACAAAGCGTGGTGACTTCCTTTAGCTTGTGGCTGATGAACAAAATCGCGCAGCCTTCAGACGCCAGTTGATTGAGCACGGTAAACAACCCTTCGATCTCCTGCGGGGCCAGTACCGAGGTTGGCTCATCGAGGATCAGCAGTTTTACGTTCTGAATCAAACAACGCAAAATTTCAACCCGTTGGCGCTCGCCGATACTCAGGCTGTGAACGTAACGATCCGGGTCCACGTGCAACTGATATTGTTCGCTTTTTTCGATAATGGTTTGGCGTAAATCATCCAAAGAGTCGAGAAATTCTTTATCTAGCCCCAACTGGATATTTTCTAACACCGTCAGGGTTTCAAACACAGAGAAGTGCTGGAACACCATGCCAATTCCCATGGCGCGGGCCTGATTGGGGGATGTCATGCTGACTTCATGATTGTTCCATAAAATTGCACCTTCACTGGGTGCGTTGATCCCGTAAATCATTTTCACCAGCGTGGACTTGCCAGCGCCATTTTCACCCAGCAACGCAAGAATTTCGCCGGGAAACAGTTTGAGATTCACTTTGTCATTCGCCACGACACCCGGGAAAAACTTACTGAGATTCCACAGTTCGAGAAGTGGTGTAGTCATGTTGAGCAGATTCCTTTCTATTTTTTTTCGAAAGGGTAAATGCAAAAACTTGACCAAGTGTTCAAATCTTGTCGGGATAAGGCGTGAGGGGGATGGCGTATCACGGTACTGACCCATAAATGTGCAACTGCTTAAAAAGAGTGCATATTTCGACGCTTGACAAGCGGTGCATAAGCATTGATTACTGTAATAAAGGGCCAATATGAAAGGAGTTCACTTGGATACGGAACTGAGACCGCAGAAACGCTCAATCTCCGGAGAAATTCGCCGCCGCAATCAGGAATTAATCTTGCAGGCCGCCGCTGATGAGTTCGTCAAACATGGTTACAAAGGCACATCAGTTCAGGCGATTGCTGACCGAGTGAATTTGCCCAAAGCCAACATTCTGTATTACTTCAAGTCCAAAACCGGGCTGTATAAAGCGTTATTGCAAGACATTCTCACGCTGTGGAATGAAGGTTTTTCAGAAAGTGCCATCGACAGTTCGCCACAAGCGGTGCTGCGCAATTATATCGTCGGCAAAATGCGCTACAGCCGAACGCATCCTCAAGAGTCGAAGATCTTCGCTCAAGAGATTATTCAGGGCGCGCCGGTGATTCGTGATGAAATTCAGTTTCCGGTCGTCAACTGGGCAGCAGGCAAAGCGAGTGTGATCAACGCGTGGGTCGAACAGGGCTTAATTCGCCCGGTTGATCCGTTGCATTTGCTGTTTTTGATTTGGGGCGCGACGCAGTTTTACGCAGACTTTGATACCGAAATTCAGCTCATCAAAGGCGCGCCGATGTCTGAAGAAGAGTTTGAACAGGCGCAGCAGTTTCTGGTTGATGTGATTTTACGCGGCTTAGCCGTGACGTCGTAACGTATAGAACTTCATGGAGGAAGCATTGAGTTCAAATAGTCATCAAAAAGTCCCGTTATTCGGGCTCGGGATCGCCGGTAATTTCGCGGGTCATTTACAGCAAACCGGGGAGGCTAATGCGTTGCAGGGCGCGGTGGATGCCAGTCGCCCGCAGGCACTGTTTCCCTTCTTTGTGCCGAATGCCACGGAACCTTATCTTGCTGTTAATCCGTACTCGTTTGATACCGTATTATTTCCATCGGATGTGAATGCAAAAGTGCAGATGGAGCCCGAAATTGCGCTGGTCGTGACGGTGAAATATCTCGGCACGTCGGTGCTGGGCTTGGTGCCAGAATCGATGACGTTACTCAACGATTTAACCCATCGCAATGCCGTTGTGAGCAAGTTGGCTGAAAAGAAAAACTGGGGCATGGCGTCAAAAGGGATTGCGCCCAACGCTTGGCCATTGAGCAGTTTCAGCGCTGCGGACGGTTTGGGCAAATATCGGTTTTGTAGTTTTCATGCTCGCGATGGACGTTGGGCTGCGTGTGGCCATGATGTGTCGCTGAGCGACTACAGTTATTGCTATGAGCAGTTGATTTCTTGGCTGATTGAACAGATCAATCAGCAGAAAAACGAAGGTGCCTTGCACAGCATCGCGGCGTTACTTGCAGAGGCAGGTTACCCCAAGCGTATGTTGATTTCGTTGGGTTCATCGCGTTATACCGACTATGGCGAGCAACATCACCTGTTGGCTGGTGACGCGTTGTGCGCCGTGTTATACGATTCCAGCCGCATTGATTTGTCGCAGGTGACCGAATTGGTCAAGACAGAGCAGTTTGACGCTTTAAACCAACACCACATCGTGTTGTCACAGCGCTGCTTTGCCAAGGGTGATTCGGATTAACGCCGCCGCGAGCACTGCATCCAAACAACCCTTCAAAAGCAAAGGAGCCAAATGGCTCCTTTTTTACTGCTGCAATGATGTTTACTGCTGCAATGATGTTTGCTACGGCGATAATATTTATGACGGCATCAGATAGCGTTGTGCTTAGGACTTCACGCGATGGCGGCCTTCTTTTTTCGCAGCCAACAGCAGCTTATCGGCCTGTTCAAACGCGGAAACAAAGTTGTCGTTGCTTTTCATTTCGGTCACGCCAAAGCTGCACGTGACAATGTCACCAAAATCATCGATATAGAGATGCCCAATGGCCTGACGCAAACGCTCGGCCACTCGAATCGCACCTGATAAATCATCGCCGGGCAAAAGCAACATGAATTCATCACCGCCAAAGCGACCAATTTTGTCTGACGGTCGAATTTCTTGTTTGACCAAGTTGGCTATCGCAATCAACACTTTGTCGCCGACAATGTGGCCATGGTTGTCATTGATTGCCTTAAAGTTATCGACATCAAACAGCACCATCGAGACCGGCTGGTTGTAGCGGCGCGCGCGTATCACTTCGTCATGCACATTGCGAATGAAGAATTGGCGCGTTTGTACATCCGTCAGAATGTCTTGCTCTGAAAGGCGACGGAGTTTCTGGTTGTCCACCAGAATGTGGGGCACCCACAACCCAAAATAGGTATTGGCGGCGAGCAAATAGATGGTGAATTGATACACCATGGCGCGATCGGAAAGCCCCAAGACATCGACAAACACGGCCGTAAGCGTGCTCAACAGCGCTAAGCTCACGAATGAACGAGTTGCGGTTTCCGTAAACACAATCCACATTTGCGCAATGCCGAGGAAGAAGACCATAAAGACGATTTGCGATGTGGGGTACGCACTCACCAGAATGCTGATCACGAACAATATCGCACTGGCTGTCATCAGTTTATAGATAAACGGCGCTTTGGGCGCATCATCAATCAGCGGTTTGAAATGTTTGGTAATCCAGCGACCTTCTGATGGATAAAATGCCCCCAGCACAGACACTACAATCGGGGTAATCACCACAACGCCAATCAAATCGCCCACCCACCAAGGCACCCAAAGGTCCATGATGTCGCCATACTCAATAATGCCAGTGATCGCGAGCGCCGTAGAACCGCCGACCGCCGCAACCAACGATGAACAGACCGACAGGATCAGAAACGTCAGAATCAGATTGGGGATTTTCACACTATCTTGCTGCGAACTGATCTGTTTGAGGAGCGCAGCGCCGAGCCAATAGGAAAAACTGTGGATCGCGGCAAACAACAACCCGGTTGAAACGAGGGTAGTGAACGGTTGTTGCGAGCCGTACATGCTATTTTCCCAAAAGGTGGCCGCAATCGAACAGAACATGAGAACGGGAAGATAAGACCAGCCCAGGACCAGAAATATCGCAAATGTCACCCCAGCTGGCGGAAACCAAATACTCACGTGGGGTTCATATTCCATCAGCGCAGCAGCGCGCCAAAGGATCAGCCAGGCGAGGGCAATGACAATCGGGCGAAGTGATACAAAGCGCATCCATTTACCATATATCGACGGAACATCTTGATTAACAGCCAAATGTCCTCCTTGACACTCACAACTCAGAGACGGCTTATTTAATACTAGTACTGAACATTCACTCAGTAACTACTTATTGCGTTTTTATTCATTTATATACAAGTTGATTAAGGAAATTTGACACAAATCAAAAGATTGAAGCGATGAATCATATGGAGTGGATCGAGTTCTCAACTGGGCGACATACGGATAAACTTTGATACCGCCCGTGCTCGGGATGAACTAACATAACCGATATATTCAACCGAAGACTGATCACTGGCGACGTATGCTCAATTCCCTTTATCGATTCACCGCAATTAGCGCCCTGTGTTTGTATTCGTCGTGGGGTCATGCCGGGTATGCGTCGATTCAGAATTTTTTGGAAAACAGCTTCGCAGCCACGATTGTGCTGAGCGACAGTGATGTGTTTACCGTGGGGATCAGCGATTTTGACCCCAATGAGTTTCTCAATACGGACAACGAAAACTGGGGCACGGAAGATTCCATCGACAACCGTAAAAAATATGCGGTCTCGACATTGCCGTATACCTTTGAACTGAGCGATCCAGACGCGATAAATCAGCACAGTGTATTGCTGCGATTATCCGGCATGGTGACGGAAGAGACGCTGCAGTTTGCCGCCGATGAGCCCAAAGATGACTTTCGCCAAGTGATTGTTGATTTGTACGCGGCGTATCGCTTTCGCCACACATTCAATGAACATTGGTCGTTTGAACCGGGATTTGGCGTGCATCTGCTGCGCTACGAGAACACGCTTGATTACAACAGCCCGACGGGCAAGCAAGTGGCGCCATATCTCGATAATCTGCTGTTTAACACCACCGCATGGGCGAATGTTTACGAACCGCACTTTAAACTCAAATATCAAGCCGAAGAAAGTTGGGGGCGCTGGAATGTCTCTTCCTCATGGCACTATTTTTACGGCTATGGCTGGGGCGATGCGAACCAAGGGGACATTGGTCATCCAGAAGGGTGGTATATCGCTAACACCATCACAGGCGTCTACGACTTTTCTCAAGTTGGCCGCTCAGTGCAGTCAATCTATTCCAGCTTAAGACGTGTGGATGTAGGGAGTGATATTCAACAACCGCTGGGTACGTCCATGTACTACGAAGCGAGTGTGGGTTGGTTGATGACGCCGCCGTTTGAAATCAGCTTTATCGATAACATCGGGATTGGGTTGTCTCTGAATTACGGCAGTGCATTCAAAGGGGGCAGTATTGTGCTGTTCTTTAATCAGGATTAACCGGCATTTTTCACGCAGTTTCGGCCTGCTTTTTTCGCGGCGTACAAAGCTTGGTCAGCGAACTTCAACGCTTCATTGGGGTCTCGTTGTAAGGTGCTGTCGCACAAACCGATACTCACCGTGATGTTGACCGACATGCGCTTTGAATCCGAGCGCTGTTTGGCGCCATCTTTGTCATTTTTAGGACGAGATTCCAGATTACGAATCACCAAGTCGTACGCTTCGATATCCGCACGTAATAGCTCGAGATAATCCATCGCTTGTTCCGCGGTTTTACCTTTGAACAGCACTGTAAATTCTTCACCGCCGTAGCGATACACCTTTGCACGCCCTTGCACCATGCGCAAACGAGCCGCAACCAACTTCAATACATCATCACCCGTTTCGTGGCCATACGAATCGTTAAAGCTTTTGAAATGGTCCACATCCACCATCGCCACGGTGAACTTGCGGCCTAAGTGGCGCATATCCAATTCTAGTGCATGACGCCCCGGCAACTGCGTCAGTCGGTCGTTAAACGCCATCTCATAGCTGGCCGACAGCAAATACAGGATCAGTAACACACCGGCGAGCGAAAACATCGTGCTCGACACATACTGAATCTGGAAAAATATGAAGGTGTTGGCGGCAAGCAGAATCGAGGTGTAGATCACCACATCCATCAAGCGATTTTTGGTCAATACAAAAATGCTGGTTACCCCGACCAATGCCGCGAGATACAACACCAAAATGAAGGGCAGTTTCGAGACCTGATCGACGGAATAAAGCAGACCTTCACTTAATTGTGCGAAGCCGCCCGATTCGTATTGCGTGATGATGAGAAAACACCACACACCAAACATGGCAAGAATACCCAGATACGTAGCAAAACCACGGCTGAATAAACCGCCATTCTTGAATGCGTAGCTCAACAAACACGCCACGGGGAGCAAAATCGCCAACAGCGATAACTCCAGCAACGTCGATCCTGAGCTGAGTGGGGTTTGTAACCGGTACTGAATGACCCAATAACAGATCAACATCGCGCTGGCGACCATCGCCATACGACTCTGTTTGAACAGATGGGCAATCGCAATCGCCGCGATAAATAGCACGTAAGGAAGATTGCCCGCAAAACCCAAGTTTGAGCGGGTAACCAGAATGACGTTATTCATTCCAAACCACAATGCGCACAGCAAAATGATCGGGAACGCAAACCGAAACCAATACGAGGTAACTAGACTCGATGACATGTTCTAACAACTAGCCATTTGACATAATGACAATTTAAAAAATAGTTATGTGGGCTAGCATACTTCGATTTAATGATTTTCCAAGCCTTTTGCTAAACTTAAGGCGTAAAAGCGAGCGGTTAGCCATAGATTTTATCTAGGATATACGACATTCATTGCCTATCCATTAACTGTTGGCTAGTGTAGCCAGATACCTTATCAGGCCTTGAATACCCTTCAAACCGCTTCATACAGCGAATGCGTTGAGTAATGATGCTGTTGAAGTGGGGGAAGAAAACCGCGAGACTTCGCGATCAGGAGAGTAACGATGCAAATCAGCGTTGATGTTCACAACTACATGGAAACTCTGGTTGGCCAAGTGTTGGCCCAGGACCAATACGTAGACAACTATTCCAACGAGCAACTGGCGGATCTCGCCTGCTTGGCGCTCAGTCAGATTCGTCCGATCTACATTCGTCATGATGTCGATTTCCTGTCGGCACTGCCGGAAGCCCGTTTGGTGGTATTGAAGAAACGGGCGCAGACTGCCGTGCAAGCCGCCGAGTCAATGATCGTGGACGATCGTCGTAAAAATCGTGATGATGACGAGGTTCCGGTGGTGATTGCCCAAACGCGTTTTGATGAAGACGCGGAACTTGAATGGTACGAAAAGCCGATTATCGGGCATAAAAACCAGCATTAAATTGAATTACCCAAAGGAGTTATTGTGGGACTGTTTTCTCGTTTATTTGGCGGTAAGTCAGAAAATCAAATCGAAGTGGTTCAACCGGTTGAATACAAAGGCTTTCTCATTTACCAAGAGCCGATTTCAGAAGGTGGCCAGTATCGCATTGCCGGACGCATCACCAAAGAGGTTGATGGCGAATTGCAAACCCATCGCTTCATTCGTTCAGACGTCGTGCCCAGTAAGGACGACGCCAAAGAATTGATGCTGAAAAAAGCGCAAATGTTCATTGATCAAATGGGTGGAAAGATCTTCTCTTAACTCATCCAGTCGTTGACAGAAATCATAAATAAAAGGGCCATAAGTCGATATGCTGATGGCTCTTTTGTTTTTTTGTGTACTTTGCAAATTCCTGTTTTTATAGATATTTGTCTATACTGGTTTGACCTCTGCTGAGTTGATGTGCTGTTGTATTCCGCGCCTCGGTTCAACAGAATCCTTTACTACCTCACGTAGTAAGCAAAGAAAGTGTGTATTTATATAACAAAGAGCTTGAAGTTAGGTGAGTCGTTAGATAAAAACAGAATAATCATTGTGCCAATAGTCAAGGAACTGCTATGCAAATTGGTGTACCAAAAGAAATACTCGCAGGAGAAACGCGAGTCGCTGCTTCCCCCTCGTCGGTTGAACAGCTCATTAAGCTAGGGTTTGAGGTCGTTATCGAATCTCAGGCAGGATCGCTGGCCAGTTTCGAAGATGCTGCTTATCAAGCAGCGGGCGCGACCATGGCGAGTAAAGATGACGTATGGCAATCGGACATCGTCTTAAAAGTGAATGCACCTGTCAGCAACGAAGAAGTTGATGAAATTTCTTTGCTCAAGGAAGGCGCAACACTAATTAGCTTCATCTGGCCGGCGCAAAATGCTGAACTGATGGAAAAACTCACCGTGAAAAGCATCAACGTGATGGCGATGGATTGCGTGCCACGTATTTCACGCGCTCAAGCGCTGGATGCTTTGTCTTCCATGGCCAATATTGCCGGGTATCGTGCGGTCGTTGAAGCGGCGCATGAATTCGGTCGCTTCTTTACCGGCCAAATCACTGCGGCAGGTAAAGTCCCACCGGCGAAAGTATTCGTTGCGGGTGCTGGCGTTGCTGGCCTTGCGGCGATCGGCGCTGCCGGTAGCCTCGGTGCCATTGTTCGCGCATTCGACGTTCGTCCAGAAGTGAAAGAACAAGTACAGTCGATGGGCGCTGAGTTCCTTGAAGTGGATTACAAGGAAAACTCTGGCTCTGGCGACGGTTACGCAAAAGAGATGTCGGATGACTTCAACAAGAAAGCGGCTGAACTGTACGCCGCGCAAGCGAAAGACGTTGATATCATCATCACCACGGCACTGATCCCTGGCAAACCTGCGCCAAAACTGGTGACCAAGGCGATGGTCGACAGCATGAAGCCGGGTAGTGTGATTGTGGATTTGGCCGCAGCCAACGGCGGTAACTGTGAATACACCGTCAAAGATGAAGTGTTTGTCACCCCCAATGGCGTCAAAGTGATTGGCTACACCGACATGGTTGGTCGTCTGCCAACGCAATCATCTCAGTTGTACGCAACCAACCTTGTAAACCTGCTGAAACTGCTCTGCAAAGAGAAAGACGGCAACATCGATATCAACTTTGATGATGTCGTGTTGCGCGGTGTCACCGTGGTGAAAGCGGGTGAGATTACTTGGCCTGCGCCACCGATTCAGGTGTCAGCGCAACCTCAGCAGCAAGCGAAAGCACAGCCGGTAAAAGAGAAGAAAGAAGAGAAACCTGTTTCACCGGTGAAAAAACTGGTGGGTTTGGCTGTTGGTGTCGGCGCATTTGCGTGGATTGCATCAGTCGCGCCAGCTGCGTTCCTCGGTCACTTTACCGTGTTCGTATTGGCTTGTGTGGTGGGTTACTACGTCGTTTGGAACGTCACGCATTCATTGCATACGCCGCTGATGTCAGTAACCAACGCGATCTCAGGCATTATCGTAGTAGGTGCACTACTGCAAATCGGGCAAGGAAACGGTGCTGTCACTTTCCTTGCATTTATCGCAGTGCTGATTGCAAGCATCAACATCTTTGGTGGCTTTACCGTGACCAAACGTATGCTTGAAATGTTCCGTAAAAACTAAGGGAGTACACAATGTCTGCAGGATTAGTACAAGCGGCGTACATTGTTGCTGCTCTGTTTTTCATTTTAAGTTTGGCAGGTCTGTCGAAGCAGGAGTCTGCGAAGGCAGGTAACTATTACGGTATCGCGGGGATGACCATCGCGTTGCTGGCAACGATCTTCAGCCCAGGTGCTTCAGGCCTCGCGTGGATCATTCTGGCGATGGTGATTGGTGGCGCGATCGGGATGCATTTCGCGAAGAAAGTTGAAATGACCGAAATGCCAGAATTGGTCGCTATTCTTCACAGCTTTGTGGGGATGGCTGCGGTTTTGGTTGGTTACAACAGCTATCTGGATGCGCCAGAAGTGGCCACCCATGCTGAACATGTCATTCACCTTGTTGAAGTCTTTATCGGTGTGTTCATTGGTGCGGTGACGTTTACCGGTTCCATCGTGGCCTTCGGTAAACTGCGTGGCATCATCAAATCATCACCTTTGAATCTACCCCACAAGCATAAGCTGAACCTTGCAGCGCTGGTGATCTCAGCCTTGTTGCTGACTCGCTTTGTTAACGCTGACGGCAGTATGTTTGCGCTGATCGTGATGACACTGATTGCGTTCGCGTTCGGTTACCACTTGGTGGCTTCAATCGGCGGTGCCGATATGCCAGTTGTGGTATCGATGCTGAACTCGTACTCAGGTTGGGCGGCCGCGGCAGCAGGCTTTATGCTGGCAAACGATCTTTTGATCGTGACCGGTGCGCTGGTTGGTTCTTCAGGTGCAATTCTGTCTTACATCATGTGTAAGGCGATGAACCGTTCGTTCATTAGCGTGATCGCAGGTGGCTTTGGCCAAGAAGTTGTGATTAGTTCAGATGAAGAGCAGGGTGAACATCGCGAGATCAACGCTGAAGATGTGGCGGATATGCTGAAAAACTCGAAGTCTGTGATCATCACTCCGGGATACGGTATGGCGGTTGCGCAGGCTCAGTACCCAGTCTTTGAGATCACTGAAAAACTTCGTGCCATGGGTGTTGAAGTGCGATTTGGTATTCACCCGGTAGCGGGCCGTCTGCCTGGTCACATGAACGTACTGTTGGCGGAAGCGAAAGTGCCTTACGACATCGTGTTGGAAATGGATGAGATCAACGATGATTTCTCAGACACCGATACCGTGTTGGTGATTGGCGCGAACGACACCGTGAACCCAGCGGCGCAAGAAGACCCGAACAGCCCAATCGCGGGGATGCCCGTTCTGGAAGTGTGGCACGCACAAAACGTTATCGTATTCAAACGTTCGATGAATACGGGTTACGCGGGTGTGCAAAACCCACTGTTCTTTAAAGAGAACACGTACATGCTGTTTGGCGATGCGAAAGATAGTGTAGACGCCATTTCTAAAGCACTGTAATCTCCGATTCTCAAGACACAAGAAGCCAGCATTTAGCTGGCTTCTTTATTATTCGATGATGCATTATTGACAGCAATATAACACGCCAAATGTATCTTTCTAAGAGAATACGTTATAGTTTTGTAACCCTATGATCTGCCGAAGATTCAAATTGATTAAAGCGATACTAAGAACCCTAGCAGTTTTAGGGCTATTCACATCAACCTCATCTTATGCAGATTCGCTGCCTGAGCGCATCGATCTGTTTGTATCGCTATTTGACTACCAATCGGCCGTTGTATCGTACGACATTCGCGAAATCCAGAATGACTACCCAACACGTCTTCTGACGCCCGATACCATGTTGCCGCAAACCTCCGCTTATCCATTAAAAGATATCCAGCAACTGTATAGTCTGGCTCAAACCTGTACCGGGAAACTACCGCTCAACCCACTGGTCACCGAACCGCTGGTTTTTACACGCGCCATCTGTAAAGGCACGCAGTTACCCATGCGTTGGTTTGCCCGCAGTGCGTTGATTCACCCTGGCGGTGGGACATACGCTTCGCGCTATGCGGAAGTTCACACCGACAAAACGAGCGACCTGCAACAATACATGCACATTCAGGAACGCCCGCAAGCCGAAACCAACACTTTATTGGGCCGTTTACAGAGCATGAATGAAGACACGATGACGGCATTGATCGCCGGCGCCGTTATGTTTGGGGACGATACGGAACTTTGGCTGAGAAAAGGGGACGAATATTACGTTTTCGATGAAGAAACTTGGAATCGAAACGCCAGCAAAGCCGGATTATCGTTTAACATAGTCACTTCAGACAGCACGTGCTTTGTGCAGCGCGGCAACATCTGTTGGGACATTGAAGATCATTCTGATTTGTTACGAATTAGTATGGTCGCTTTGGTGATTGCCAACATACTTTTGGTATTTGGTTGGTCAATTTACCGTTGGAATTCAAAGCGTCAGG
This sequence comes from Vibrio sp. Vf1514, assembly GCF_052076135.1. NCBI lineage: Bacteria > Pseudomonadati > Pseudomonadota > Gammaproteobacteria > Vibrionales > Vibrionaceae > Vibrio > Vibrio sp. Vf1514. The sequence goes on from NZ_CP197268.1 coordinate 757,599, forward strand.
ACATGAAGAGCCGAATGCTCATTCTGCAAATCCTTACGCATGAGCTACGCACACCGATCGCAAGTCTGTCGTTGACAGTCGAAGGCTTTCGTCGCGAATTTGAACATTTGCCTGAGTCTGTATACGATGAGTTCCGTAGACTGTGTGAAGATTCACGTCGATTAAGGCAATTGGCAGAGGCAAGTAAGGATTATTTGCAATCTGATAACAAACCTCTTGCAACAGACTGGGTTCCGTCCGTTGAAGAGTGGTTACAATACAAGGTTGAAGAGGAATTCGCCGAGCCGGTAGAACTCAAAATTAACGAAGACATTGCAGCCAAACTGAATGTCTACTGGCTGGGGACTTGTGTCGATAATTTAATACGCAACGCGGTCAAATATGGCGTTGCGCCCGTGACATTGGAAGTAATTACTAAATCTAACGCTGTCACAATCAAGGTTACGGACCAAGGAACGCTTACAAATAAGGATTGGCGTCATTTACGCAAGCCATTTGTCAGTAAAAGTGGCTTAGGACTTGGCTTAACTATAGTAGAATCGATGGTCGGGCGAATGGGTGGAACAATGACCCTAATCGGACCGCCGACCACTTTTATATTGGAGATACCCTGTGAAACAGACATTGCTTCTCGTTGAAGATGATAAAAACCTAGCTGACGGACTTCTAGTTAGTTTGGAGCAAGCAGGATATGACTGTTTACATGCAGAGACGATTGCTGGTGTAAAGCAATATTGGGAAAAAGCCGACTTGGTGATTCTTGACCGTCAGTTACCTGATGGCGACTCAGTGCAGCACCTCGCGGATTGGAAGAAACTGAAAGACGTGCCGGTCATTTTGCTGACTGCGCTTGTCACCGTGAAAGATAAAGTGACCGGTTTAGATGCAGGCGCCAACGACTATCTAACAAAACCTTTTGCCGAAGCCGAATTATTTGCCCGCGTGCGCGCTCAGCTTCGTTCTCCTGAAAATGAAGATCAGGATGACAGCAAAGTCGTGACTGCGAATTTAACCATCGATAAAGCCACTCGCGAAGTGTTCTTTAATGGTGAATCGATCACGCTTACACGAACTGAATTCGACCTGCTGCTGTTTTTAGCAAGCAACCTTGGCCGCGTATTTACACGTGATGAACTGCTGGATCATGTGTGGGGTTACAACCATTTCCCAACCACACGTACCGTGGACACCCACGTTTTACAGCTACGCCAAAAACTACCAGGTTTAGAAATTGAAACGCTGCGTGGTGTTGGCTACAAAATGAAAGCGTAACGAATGCGAACAACTGCGTTACTGATGGGCACGCTGCTATGCGTGCCTCTTTCAGCACAAAGTGTAGAGTGGTTTGAGAACAACACACCGCTTACACAAGCTCATCAACATCTGCTCAATAACGATTTAGAGAGCATGTTTGCCTCTCTGGTTGAAGTGTGGCAGCTTGAACACAACAAAAATATCAAATCCCATCTGAATGATCTTCTCGTTCAGTCACTGACGGTCGATTGCGGTAAAGGGTTGGACAGCAAACCTTTTCCAGAATGGATTAAATCGGTGTTGATTCGTCGTATCGACATTCAAAGTCCAGGTCGTGATGCTTACCAAGTTCTTATTGATACCAAAGCGAAGAAGGCGATTGCCGACATTCGTTTAACGCAATGGGTTGATAAACCACTGTCCAATGACAGTACGTTTACTCGCACTGACCGTGACAACGTCACAAGTCAAAACATCTCGTATCTCAAACGCTACAACCTCAATACCAAATTGAACATGGGTCTGTATCGTTTAGACATTACCGCCAACGACCAAGAATCGTGGAGCGCTTGGGTGATTTTTGGTGAACCCAAAGCGAAACAAACCGTACGTTGGGCGTCGAAAGATCAGTGGGTGGTTGAAAAGAACGCGCTGCTTAATCGTTTCTGCCCGCTGCCTAAATTGGGCGTGTCGGTTTTCGATTATGTGGATGGTAAATACAAAGAGATTTGGAATCAGAGCTACGAATCCGATTATCCAACCTCATTGGAACTGAACAATCTTCCTTCCGATCGTTATGTTTTAGCCGTCTCGATGACGCATCAACGGTGGCAAGGGCCCATCACAATTGAGCAATCTCAAGTTATCAGCAAAACATATGACGTTTCTCTAGAGGAATAGCTAAAGATAATAGAGAATATGCCGCTATAAAACGAAACGGAACTTACGGTTTATATCGGCATGAATAACAAACTCAAATTTCTTGCGCTGTCAGTCGCGATTGCCGCGCCCAGTGCCTTTGCAGCAAACTACGCCGTAGAAGCTCGCGGTGATGCCATGGGCGGCGTTGGTGTCGTCTCCGCCAACTACCTCACAGCCCCATTTTATAACCCTGCGATCGTTGCCATTTACCGACGCAATGACGATGCAGGCATGATTCTTCCCAGTATCGGCTTTACCTACAACGACCCCGATCAAATGGTCGATGGCATGGATAACATTTCCAGCATCATCGACAGTGGCGATCTCAATCGCGCTGGCGAATTGCAAACAGCCATGAACGACGTCAGTGGTGACGTTCTTAGCGCCCATCTTGGTGGCGTTGTCGCATTTGGTATCCCAAACCGCTATCTTGCTATGAACATTTTTGGTAAGGCGTATACCGAATCTTTTGCCACCACGAACATCGCAGATTCCTGCCCGAGTTACACAGAAGGCTCGGATGAATGTACCTTTGAGAAAGCGCAAAACAGTACTGTTAACGCAGTGTCCGTCGCCGTGACTGAAGTCGGCATCACGTTTGCGAAATACCAAACGTTCATGGGACAACACATGTCCTTTGGTATCAGCCCGAAACTACAACGCATCTATACCTACGTCTACGAAGCCAGCCTCAACGATTACGATATCAAAGATCTGCGCGAAAACAGCAATGGCGAAACCACGTTTAATATCGATGCCGGTGCACTTTGGTTCTACGGGCCGTTCCGCATCGGTGTGGCCGCGACCAACTTGATCAGCCGAGACATCGAAACGAAAAGCGTCGCGTCTAAAGTGTCAGGGAATCCCAACCTACAATACGCTTATCAAATTCGTCCACAATTTACAGTCGGTGCCGGTTTAGTTGCAGATTACGTCACTTTAAGTGTCGACTACGATATCAATGAAGATCAACGCTACAAAAGTTTTGCCGACAATACACAAATGATTCGTGTTGGTGGCGAAATCGATTTGATGCGCCAACTGAAACTGCGGGCAGGGTATTATAAAAACTTAGCCTATAGCGGTAGTGAAGGGACGGTTACGGCCGGTGTGGGGATCTCGCCACTGAACCTGTTCCAATTGGATATCGGTGCCAGCTACACCAACGAAGATGCCATGGGCGGTTTCATAAACTTCCTTGCGAGTTACTAAACGAACCACTATAGTTGGGCTCCTTAAACAAGGAGCCTTTTTTATGTTTGATGATTTACCCACGCTATCACACGCCGAGCAACAAGCTGCGGTTGAAAAGATTCAGGCCCTGATGTCGCAAGGCATAAGCACCGCAGAAGCAATCAAAATCATTGCTCAGGAAATACGACAACAACAAGCAGAGCAACAAACCAAAGAATAGGGCACGTCAGTGCTCTTTTTTTTTGCCTTTCATTTAGACTTACAACCGCATCCCAACCCCTAGAAACTCCCCATAAAAAATCAGTTAAAGGTAAATAAATCATTTAAAACAATATGTTAATGCAGGATAAAATACTGCATCTAGACTAATTTTACTTGTTGTTGTAATTTTATTACACGTCAAATTACACACCCAAATGGTGCCAGTTTATTATTCTGTCACGTTACGGTGTGATTACTTACTGTTGCCATATCTGCTGTAGTTACTTGTATTGAATTGAACACCAGAGAAATAGCAGCCAATCCAACCGCCAATCGAAAGGCACAACATCAAGAATTGATTTGGTTCAGAACAACAGCGCCATACAGCACAAAATATATGAGGTAACTCCTAGTGACGTTGTCACTCAAGTGAGCTTTATGGATTGAAATCAAGAAGGTTTTGAATCGAGAGAATCTCTGCCTCAGAGTGCGCAATCTGAGGGTTAGCAATAAAAAACACAGTAACTTGCGCCATAAACCGGGAAAAGATCGCGGTCTAACTTAGCGCGACGCCGTAAAGTGGCTTGTTGAGAAATGACAAGAGGAAAGTCAGTGAAATTTGTATCTATGGGCTTTGGTTTATGTGCAGCGCTGATCTCAATCAGTTCCCATGCTTCATTTCAGAAGAACGAATACTTCGATTCAATGTACAATAAGAACGTCTATGAACGTTACGTAACTAGCGGTGGTAATCACTTAGGTTTTCGATGTGATTCTGATACCTACAAGCGAACCATGTACCTAACATTTGGATCGCAGAACGCTATCGGTTCACCGAACCAAGAAATGAAATTGCGTATTAAGATTGATGGCGGGAACATTTACGATCTTGATGGCCGAATGTACTCATCAAGTTATGAAAGTGGAGTCGTCGAAAACTATCCTAAAGAGCTGCTTTACTCGATTAAGCAAGGTCGCACAGCCCATTTAGAGGTATACAGCTATAACGCTAGAAAGATTCGCGCATCATTCAACTTATCAGGTTCAAGCAACGCGGTGAATGATGTTAGCAGCCGTTGTGATATAACTTTTCAAGCTGACCCTTACACCAATTACAACGAAGAAATCATGCGTTTACAACAAGAGAGAGACCATAAGATTTATTTGCTAGAGCAAGAGTATGCGAAGAAGATTGCTGAGATTCGCTCAAAAGCCTATGGAAGATATTGACACACAGTGCGATCTATCCGTTTCATACCTGATTTATTTGAGACGCGATGCGTAGCTGATACTCATCGTTTTAATCATGTTAAGGATTCACAATCGAAAGATCTTTAGTGGTGAAGCATTCGCACTGGGAGCATATTGCAAAAAAAGTATAACGGACTGGGATTACAAGGATTATCAATGGTTGTGGGCAGTTTGACGTTATATGCGACCGAGGTTAAAGCATTACTATTACGGTTGCGCATATGGTATTGAGTTATGTTGAGGCTCTGCCGCAGGACTGAGAGCAGTCAAAGGTGGGCGAAATCCGGCCAGTGCAATGCTGGCCGTGATGACTAGGAGGGAGAATCCCTTTACGGTTCGAAGCCCGTAAGACAACTCACATAATACGCATCCCAACTTCTACAATACGTTTCTAGTTTACATGTTTACTTCTGTTTTAAAATATAACCCATGTGCTATATTTACCTTGTCAACAGGCTTAATCATACTCGGTATGTTTAGGTCCGTATGAAAAACCCTGAAGCGACGGCCATCGCTTCAGGGTTTGGGGGTTAGCTTTTATCTCTAAAAGCTTTTACTAATGTTGCTAGCGCAATTAGAACAGCCGCAACAGCTTGGAGCAAGTCTGCATCCATGTAGCCTCCGTATTTTTGGAAGCCCTGAGCCCTTCTCAGGGCTTCTTGCTATCTATTACTAATCAGATAGTTTTTTTAGTATAGCAGCGCCTTTATCGAGAAAGAAAGCCGCTCAACTTTTCCCCTCTAACTTATGAGCAAAATTGTGCAAATATCGCACTCCAGCCTGTGTATAACTTCCCCCTTTACTCTTAACCTAATGTATTATAACAATTTTTAATTTAAGTCATGAGAGTGGTATAAATCACCCTCGCACTTGGTTCTGTCTGCTATACGCTTGCGTGTAGAGACAAAACCAAGTAGCCAAGCGTTCGAGTTATTGAATTGCCTCACAAATGTATATCGCGCGGCAGTTTCTCTGGTCCTATATGTACAATACTTTTCTCCTTTCTCCTCAATCGCATGCGCAACTGAAGTCTCAGTAAATCATAAATTGGCCAGCTTGCAACTGATGGGGGCGCTAATTGCGCCCGTCTCGCTTTCTTATTTAAAAACGTGTGGTGAATCCCTTCTGTTTTTTTCAAATCCGACAGATGTCTGATTCTTCTATAGGGTAATTTTATTGTTGATGTTCCACAGTGTGGGACACGACCCAGCGCGGGAGGCTCATCAATCGATGAAATTGAGACATTGCCTTGCAAGTCATCAAGTGCAAGGTCAACACGGGTCAGTTTGGTTCCAGCCATCTGTTTTAAGGCGTAATGCAGCTTTTCAAAATTTAGTGCTTCGCAGCCTTTACCGGAAAAAGACACGTAATAACCGAAGTTCGACGCGCCCCAAGCGACCATTCCTGCCTGAATTCCGTTACACAGTAACTTTGCAGAATAACGATAACCGGAGAAGCCACCACGACGTTCGGTTGTCCAGATATTTCCGTCGTAGCTAAGTTCATGTTGCAGCAGCTCAAGAAACGATTCGACTTCGCCATGGCAAAGCACATCGAGCATATCAATCCCAAGGTTGGCGATAAGCTCTTGGTAACAGTCGTTAAACGATTTGTCCTGAGCAATGTGTAAGTCAGCGTCTTGAAGTTGGTCGGCCAGTGCTTCAAAGTACAAATCTTTGTTGGCGTAGTTTTCAGATTCAACACAGCCAAGAACCTGCGCGAGGTTTTCCGCAAAGTGATTAATTTGGTCGCGTTCGCGGCCAGCAACGGCCACGTCATTGTAAGATTGGAACTGATAAGGCGAGCGGCCAATCATGAATCGTTGTTTCGCCATGTCTTTGCAGCGCTCAAGGATAAGCGGCGAGCCAGAGAAAGAAACGTAGTCAATCAACGTGCGAGACATCAGAAATCTCCCTGATTGACAAAGGCACCAGCGGCGCGCAGTTCGGATTCGTTTTCGTCGGTGACTTCGATGAGATCGCGTTCAGTGTCGCAAGCGTAGGCGTACAGTTCAGAGCGAGTACGGAAATACTCCGGTTGTCCGTCAACCGAGCAGTAAAAGCCGTCTTCGTCATTCCAGTAGTAAACAGGCGATTTCTTCGAGCACATGATGCAATCCAGCGCGTCAGGTGGTTCAGTACGGTAATTTTCGTAGAGTAAATACGAAATTCTCCGTACTGTAAATACGATAAGTTTCGTACACCACAGTTCGCCGGGGGGAGCCCCGAAGCCCTTCGCTTATGCCAACTAGAAGCCAGACATTCGGTGTCTGGCTTTTTGTTTAGCTTTTCTTTTCCCGTATTTTTTTTCATAATCGTATCCAGTTGCATTTGGATATGAAGACATGGACAAGAGAAATAATCATTTTGACCCGGAAATAAGCTTTTTGGATTTAAAAGTAGTTCGATTCACCATCGGAACAATGTTATTGACATCCATACTTATAGCTTTAATTATATATACTCAAACAGGATTGGAGTTTAGATTTGACTACGAAGGTTTCAATAATCTACTCAACATTTTTAAAGTTCCCCTTGGATTTTCAGCACTAATTATTCCAATCGTAGCATTACTTGCTGCAAATCATCGTTCTGAGCAGACTAAGAAACAAATAGAAGTAACTAATAAGCAAAATTGTTTTTCAAACCACTACAAACACTTAGAAGAGTTTGAGAAATATTTCAAAAAATACGAAAAAGTAGATGAATGCATGTCGACGTTAGACTCAAGACACATGCACGGCCTTATATTTCCAAAGTCATTAGAGGGAGAACTTACGATTAGTGATAACTATTTGAATGTATTTGACTTTATTTATGACACATTAGAAAAACTGTCATACTCATGTCGTAATAAAACTCTAATAAATCATCATGAACTAAACAAAGAAATTTCCAGTTTTCTAGCAGAAAAAGGATTTAGAAACCTTGGAAACTCTGCAGAATTAAGTATATATGATTTGGAGCATGAGTTTAAACTCTATGTCGATAACCACAAAGAAAACGATTTATCTATACATATATTCAATTTTAACTGCTGCGTTTCTTATATCGAACTACTTAGAGGGGTAATAATAAGTTTAAATATTTTATGTAGATTTGATACCAGCTTTGAAAAATACCAATGGACAGAAATACTTGAAAAAACAAAGAGTAGAAGCTTGGTCGAACCTAGCGAGTATATTCAATGCAATAGATCTGAGTTTGAAAACGATATTGACTTTATGAGCTCTAATTTTTTCAGCCTAAAAACCTTAGAACAGTTGATGATTGACATTGATAATATATTACATAGTAGCTCTAGTGACATCTCTTAGTAATATAAAGAAAGCCCTTAAACAGAGGGCTTTTGTTTACTTAAACTTTGTTGGGATCCAAGGTGCAGCGGTCATGCGGCGACCACCTCGAAACGGTAGTACATTTTCTTTGGCCGGGTAATACTTGGGTGACGGAATGTGACCGTATAGCTCTATGAAGTTCAAGTGTTCATCACGCCAATGAACGAAGCTCTCAAGCTCCTTGGGGCTAAATTCGCGTCCCGATGGTGTGATAAACAGCGCACGTTGCTCACAGATTCTAAAGCCAGCCCAACGGATGTCATTGGGTAGATAGCCAAGAGACTTAATGAGCAACAGTTTTTCAGCCATGGGGTTAATCGGGATCTTACCGGTGAGCCAACGTCGAATGGTGGCCGTTGTCACGTGAAAGAATTCCGCGCCTTGTTGATAGGACGAAAATTCACGCCAATAGAGTTGTTTGAATGAATAGTGAAACATGAGCTAACTCGCAAATCATAGAACTGACGAAAATTATTTTTTTAGTGTGTTTTGAGTGAAAATCAGCGCGACAAAATGATCATAGAAAAAAATCACTTAAAAACGCTGTGTGCCGATTAGCAAGCGTAGCGATGATAACTATCAAAAACACGACTAAAAGCCCGGTAAACTAGAAATACGATTCAGATATCAAGGGTTTAGGCAATGAAACCAGACACAAAGAGCTAAATGTTAAATTCATCATCCACAGTGCGCATTATGTACGTTATGTTAAATGATGTTCGCTAATAAGAAGAGCACGTTCTTTGGTGCTCTTCTCTGCTGTGTTTATTTGGTTATCTAGCGATGGGATTCAACATAACTGGATTTACCATAAAATAGCTAATAACTACTTTGCTATCTAACGATATCAACCCGGTTATTAGCCACCAGCCAGTTTGACTTTAAAGCCTTTCTTTTCCAGTAACGCTTTAATTTTGTCTCTCATGTCGCCTTGGATTTCAATTTCGCCATCTTTAACGGAACCGCCGCAACCACACACTTTTTTCAGTTCTGCAGCGAGCAGCTTTAACGGCGCATCATCTAAGTCTAATCCCTTAACGATGCAAACGCCTTTGCCTTTACGTCCTTTGGTTTCTTTGTGGATACGGACAATGCCGTCGCCTTTAGGACGCTCAACTTTCTCTGGTTCCTGTTTAATTCGGCCGACTTCTGTCGAATATACAAGTGTCATGATTTCTACTACTTCTTCTGTTGTGCTTCCGCTCGCTGTTTGGCGAGTAAGAAGGCTTCGATATGTTTTTGAATAGCAACTTTAGAACCTTTGATTAAGCGGCCATTAAAAAAACAATACCATCCGTTCGCTTCACCGGTGTCGTTCTTTATCGTGAACCCGTTGAAGTTTTCGTGTGCGCCCGCAGCGACTTCGCGTTTACGGCCCACCGACTCGAATTCTCTCGGGTCGATAATCGATGCCGTGTCACACCACCAATCAATGCTTTTCTTTACGGCGGCTAAGTTGCCCGTTAACACATGGTTCTTGATCTGAACTTGCCACACTTCGTTAGAATTTGGCGCAGATTTAAGGGTAAACCCTCGATAAGTAGCTAAAGCCATACGCATCTGGTTCTTCTAGTTGCAGTTACCTAAATAATAATTGTATATCCTGTGTTAGCAAGTATATTTATCACTAAAACCGTAAGTTATAGTGCGCTAGGATGAAAAAAAACCTTACTATCATCACAGATCAAAGTATTTTAAAACATAAGCTTAATGAGTTTGGTCGTCTTGTCACTCTAGAGCAAGTTGATCAGCTCACGCAGCATCAGTACACTCGTAACTCGCTGCTCGCCTTCACAAAAGATTGGAATCTGTTCCTCAATTTCTGTCAATTACGCGCCGTGCGTGCGTTGCCTGCGTCGGTCACCGCCGTCAGACAGTTTCTTGAACATGAGGCTCGTTCGAGAAAATTCAGCACATTAAAACGTTACGCGGTCACTATTAGTTTAGTCCATACCCTACTCAACCAACGCGATCCAACCGCTAACAGCCAAGTGCGTACCGCCCTTCAGCAACTACGGTTAGACAAACATGGCGATGCCACTCAAGCCTCGAGCTTTGAATCTCATCATCTTCATCAGCTGTTTGAACAATTGAAGAACAAGCAGTCGCCCAAGCCGGTGCGCGATCTCGCCATTTATCATGTGATGTTCGAATGCGCACTCAAACGTGCGGAGCTGAAAGCGCTGCACGTTCATCAACTTGTCATCAATGAGAGTAACGAAGAACAATACACGCTGACGCTTGCTGATTCTCACTATGTGTTATCGTCGCAAGCGAGCCGATGTATCACAAAATGGTTGAATTGCATTGGGGAACACGATGGTGTGCTATTTCGCGCCATCGACCGTCACGGAAACGTGTCTTCATCGGCGTTGGATGATTCGTCAATCTTTCGAATCTTACGCAATGCCGGCGCTTATTTGGGAGATGAAACGCTGAAGTTTTCCGGACAATCAACACGAATTGGCGCCGCGAAAGAGTTGGCCAAACAAGGCTACAAAGCGAAAGATATACAGGCGTTTGGGCGTTGGCTCAGCCCCGCAATGCCTTATCAATATATGGGTAATGACCACACTGCGGAGCGAGAGAAGCTAAAATTTGTGAAATTTAAGCCTTGGGAGTAAGAGAACGACGCACGCAATCTGCGAGGAATTCATCGAATTGATGGCCATTGTTCGCCAACATTTTCGGGAACATGGAAATTGGTGTCATGCCGGGAAAGGTATTCACTTCATTCAGATAAACGTGACCTTCTGGCGTCAAGAAGAAGTCAATGCGTGACAAATGACGCAGTTTCATGTGCGTAAACACCTTCTGTGCCACATGATGAATCAACGCTTGTTGTTCATCGGTTAGGTTGCCAGCTTCCACTTCCGTACGAGAATGGCTGTCGGTGCTATACTTCTCTTCGTAGCTGTAAAACGCATCTTCTGGCGCGATAATTTCACCTGGTTTGGTAATGAACAGCTCGCCATTCATTTCATAAGCTGCAACTTCCAGCTCACGAGGTTTCACCGCTTGCTCGACCAACACTTGCTCTGAATAGCTAAACGCCGCATCAATCGCCGCCGCAATTTGGTCTTCTTTTGTGACCTTGTAACAGCCAACCGAAGAGCCTTGGCGCGCCGCTTTGATAAACAAGCTGCCCCATTTCGCAAATGCGTCTTGCGTGTTTTTTAGCGCCTGTGCATTGTTTTCAGACAGGAATAAATAAGGCGTGTTTGGAATATCTAACGCGTCGTACCACAGCTTTGAGGTGATTTTGTTGAAGCTGTTGGAACTGGCTTCAGGGCCACAACCCAAGTAAGGAATGCCTGCCAATTCAAACATAGATTGGATGTCGCCCGTTTCACCCGGGTAACCGTGAATACATGGAATAACGAAATCAATCTTGAGCGACAAACCTTCGCCATTCAACGTGGCTGAGTTCGTATCTAAATACACGATCTCACCCGTATCGGAGAACCATCCCTCTTTTTTCATTTCCACCCTGACCACATCGAAGTCAGGCGTCAGTGATAATTGCTGCTGTAGATAGTTCGCAGAAACCAGCGAAACTTCATGTTCTGAAGAGCCGCCGCCACACAAAAGTAAGATAGTTGTTTTTGTCATTAGATCTTTCCGTGACACCAAATAGGAATTGCCCACTATGATAGTCAATTCGTCATGAACTTACACTGTTCGAGACAATTTCTCACACAATCATGGTTTAAGTGGTTAGAGAACAAACAACAAAGGGGCTAAATAGCCCCTTTGTTGCGTCAGTCAGAGTTAGTTCAACTTGTTTAATGTTGGGAACTCTGAATTCTTGATGGAGTCGATGCTCTTCACGAATGGTTTCAGAGATTGGAACTCACCAGGCAGCGTGCTGATCGCTTCTGCAGCCTCTTTGCGCGTTGCGTAGTCACCATAAAGCACGGTGTACCATTTGGTGCCGTTCACGACTTTGTAGTTTTCCCAAACGGGCTGGCCATCTTTTGGAAGTTTGTTGGCAAACTGATCTACTTTAGTTTGTGTACCCACCGCGACAACTTGAATCGTAAAGCCGTAACGAGGATTCATTTGAACTTGTTTGGCTGTTGGCGGAGTGATTGCAACCGCAGGTTTCGCTTGAGTCTGAGGACTCATCTTGACCACTTTCTTCTCGTTGTCAGCCGGCGTCATCTTAATAACGTTCAGCTCAACGTTTTTCTCGGTCACACCTTCAGCCGTGCCTTCATCAGACACAACAGGTTGCGGAACTTCAGCAACGGCAAACTCTTCCGTATGACTTTCCGTGGTCACATCAGTGATGTAGCTTCCCGAGGAACAAGCAGCGAGGACCGCTGACAAGCCAACAATTGCAACTTTTTTCATGGATTCTTAAACACTCTAAGTAGAAAGTAATTAAATCATGCCGATAGCGGCGCTGAGAATCAAGCACAGCAGCCGAATTATCACCGATATCCTGTGATTTGTGACACAAAGTGGACTCACTTCGCTGCTGACAGGATCACAACCGCATCAAATACACGAACAGTTTAATCCGGAATTGGTTAGGATATAAACAGGTCAACCTGTGGCGCAATAATTATGAATAATTTAAGTCAGTTACTGAAGCCTAAATCCGTTGCGGTGATTGGGGCGTCGATTCGCCCGTTCCGTGCCGGAAACATCGTCATGAAAAATCTGCTTCAAGGTGGATTTGATGGCGCCATTATGCCCGTGACGCCTTATTACCCTTCGGTATGCGGCGTGCTGGCGTATAAAACCATTGATGCATTGCCCTTAGTGCCCGACATCGCCATTTTATGCACGCACGCCTCACGCAACGTCACCATCTTTCGGCAATTGGCGGATAAAGGCGTCTCTAACGTCATTGTACTCTCGTCAGACATGTACACATTAGATGCACAAGGCCGTGAAATTCAAGAGCAATGTACCGCGATTGCCAAAGAATCGGGCATGCGCGTGCTTGGCCCTAACAGCTTAGGCTTGATCCTACCTTGGATCAATTTCAACGGTTCGTTCTCTCCAGTCACCGCATCACGCGGGAACATTGCGTTTATCTCCCAATCGGCAGCAGTATGTACCACCATTCTCGACTGGGCGAACGACAAACAGATCGGCTTTTCCGCGTTTATCTCGTTGGGCAATGCCAGTGACATCGATTTTTCGGATCTACTGGATTGCCTCAGTACCGACAAACACACCGACGCGATTTTGCTCTATGTCGATACGATTAAAGACGCGCGGCGGTTTATGTCTGCAGCGCGTGCAGCCTCACGTAACCGACGCATTCTGGTGTTAAAAGGCGGTCGCACAACCGCAGGTCGCAAAGCAGCGCAAATGCACACTGGGGGCGATGACACGCTCGACATCATTTACGACTCAGCAATTCGCCGCACCGGTATGCTGCGCGTAAACAACACGCACGAACTATTTGCCGCGGTAGAAACCTTAACCCATTCCGTACCACTGCGTGGTGAACGCCTTGCGATCATCACCAACGGTGGTGGCCCGGCGATTATGGCAATCGATACCTTGCTTGAACGTGGCGGGAAACTTGCTGAACTTGAAGCATCGGTGTTCGAGACGCTCAATCAATGCCTACCGCAAAGTTGGTCGCACAGTAATCCCATCGATATCGTCGGCGATGCCGACCACACACGGTACGTGAACGCGTTGAATGCCGTGCTAGACAGTGACGACATTGATGCCATTCTGATCATGCACAGCCCGTCTGCCATTGCGCATTCTGAACAGACCGCGCAAGTCATTGTCGATGCGATCAAAGCACATCCACGCTCGCCACGCTTTAACATTCTCACCAACTGGTCAGGAGAACTCACGGCGAAACCGGCGCGTCAGATCTTCAATCAAGCCGGCATTCCAACATACCGAACGCCAGAAAGTGCGGTGGTTGCGTTCATGCACTTGGTCGAATACCGACGAAACCAAAAGCAACTGATGGAGACGCCCACCACCGCCGAATCCGTGCACGTGTCTGAAGTCAACAGCGCCAAACAGTGGATTAATGAACACCTAGAACAAGCGAACTTGGCACATTTGGATACCCACCAAATCGGGACGTTATTGAAATGTTTTAACTTCAATGTGCTACCGACTTGGATTGCGTCCGATGCCAGTGAAGCGGTTCATATTGCCGAAACCATTGGTTATCCGGTGGCGGTGAAGCTGCGCTCACCAGACATTGCACACAAATCTGACGTGCAAGGGGTCATGCTCAACCTGCGTAACAGCGCTGAAGTGGCGAGCGCGGCGCAAGCGATTTTGGATCGCACCCAAATCTCCTACCCGTCTGCCAATATTCATGGCCTGCTGGTTCAAGGCATGGCAAAACTGGCTGGCGGTGAAGAACTTCGTATTAAGGTTAAACACGACACCACTTTTGGCCCGGTGATTTTGCTGGGACAAGGCGGCTCAGAATGGAATGAATCGATCGATGCCGCGGCAGCGCTGCCGCCGTTGAACATGACACTGGCGCGCTACCTGATTGTGCGTGCAATTCGAAGCGGCAAGATTCGCCTGCAAAAATTGCCCGTCCCGATCGACATTGAGGGCCTGTCTGAATTCTTAGTTCGAATCTCGCAAATGGTGGTAGAGTGTCCGCAAGTACACGAACTGGATATTCATCCAGTCCTTGTCAACGGCAGCCAATTTACCATCCTCGATGCCGACTTAACCTTGAAGCGTTTCGAAGGCGATGCCCAAGGCCGCTTGGCAATCCGCCCATACCCTGCAGAGATGGTGGAAGATGTGGAAGCCAAAGATGGCGAACGCGTCACGATTCGCCCCATCCTGCCTGAAGATGAACCCGACCACGCAGCGTTCATTAAAAAAGTCAGCAAAGAAGATCTCTACAAACGATTTTTCTCGGATGTTGGGGAATTCCACCATGAAGCCCTCGCCAACCTGACGCAAATTGATTACGACCGTGAAATGGCGTTTGTGGCGGTCAGCCACCAAGGAGACAAAGAGGAGATCATTGGCGTCTCACGCGCGCTGATTAACCCAGAAAATACCGATGCCGAGTTTGCGATTTTGATTCGCTCAGACCTAAAAGGAAAAGGCTTAGGCAAGATTTTGATGGGGAAAATCATCGATTACTGTCGCAACAAAGGCACTGCGCAAATTTCAGGGATGACCATGCCCACCAACCGTGGCATGTTGACATTGGCACAACGGTTGGGGTTTGCCGTCGATATCCATTTTGAAGATGGCACCGCCGACATGGTCTTGCCGCTGAACGGTCAGTGAGCTGAAAAGCCACCGCCGGATCTTGACGATCGAGCGGTGGCTTGTTGATCTTAAACCAAATGCCAATTTTTCTTGAGGTATTGAATACACCAAGATTTTGCTTCACCAATCTTGTTTCGGCGCCAGGCCATGATGATTTCCATGTCAATTCCCTGGCTGCCTTCAATCTTCTTGAGTTTTCCCTCAGCAATCAATGGCTCAGCCACATGCTTTGGTAACGTACCAATGCCGAGGCCATTCACCAGTGCTTGGCATTTCGCATTGAAGTTGGTCACTGTCAGGCGCGGTTGCTTTTCCAAAATATTCACGCTCATAGCCGGTTGATCGCGCGCGGTATCGGCAATGGCAATCGCACGGTATTTTTGACGCGCTTCATCATCAAATTCACCGCTGCGTTTATGAACGTAATGATCGCTCGCAGCCACCCACATCATTTCCATGGTGCCCAGCGGTTCCGCTTTCACATCTTGCGGCAAGGTGTCGATTTTCGGACAAATCAACAAATCCGCGCGATCAGCGGCTAACGATTCCCAGCCCCCTGCCAGAATATCTTCTTGAAGGCGCACACGTGTCTTGCTCACATTGCCTAACGCTTCGACCAGCGGGAAGAAGTTGGCAATCGGAATGATGCCATCAAACGCCAACGTGATGTCCAGCTCCCAGCCGTTCGCCAATAAAGTTGCATCGTTCACCAGTTTCTCCGTCGCAGAAAGGATGGCACGTCCCCGCTCCAATATCAGCTTGCCTGCATCGGTGAAGTTCGCTTTATGCCCTGAGCGGTCGAAAATCATGATATCCAGATCCTGTTCCAACTTTTGAATCTGGTAACTCAACGAACTCGGCGCACGATTCAACTCATTCGCCGCCGCTGCAAAACTGCCACGACGCTCAATCGCATCGAGTATGTGTAACGCCTCTAACGTAATTGGACTTTGCAAAACCAACATCCTTATATTGATAGAACGCCCACTAAGCGTGATTCAAATCACACTTATTTAATAAAGTAAAAACTTTATTTCTAGCGTTATTGTGGATTAACTGATTGATTAAATTACTTTAATTGACCTAATTATGACATTTTTAATAGAAAATTGACCGCAACAACACAAATGCAAATGATAGTAATTATTATTTAGATCCAATACACTCTGCCGCGAACATACTTATATGGACTTACTAAGGTAAAAGCAGATGTATAACCGATCCTTACTATCGATGGCGATTGTCCTTGCTCTCTCTCCTTCCGTCTATGCAGACGATTATGCCTCATTCGACGAAGTCGTGGTATCCGCGACCCGCACAAATCAAACGCTCGGTAACACCGCCGCAAAAGTTGACGTGGTGAGTGAGAAAGACATTGAGAAAAACATGTCGAAAGATATCGGCGAAGTGTTTGAATATACGCCAGGTGTCACCGTCAATGGTTCGAATCGTCAAGGCATCCAAAACGTGAATATTCGTGGTGTTGAAGGCAACCGTGTGAAAATCCTGGTTGATGGCGTAGCACAAGCGCAAGCCTTTGACGGGCAACCGTACGACTTCATTAACTCCAGTGCAGTGTACATTGAACCAGACATGGTCAAAAGTGTTGAAGTGGTGAAAGGTGCGGCGTCGAGTTTGCACGGCAGTGACGCCGTAGGCGGTGTTGTGGCATTCGAAACCAAAGATCCGCGTGATTTCTTAAAAGACGGCGAATCCTTTGGCGGCCAAGTGAAGCTCTCCTACTTTTCAGAAGACAAATCATTCAGTGAGCACGTCGCGCTGGCCAACCGTATCGGCGATTTAGAAACCCTCGTGGCATTCACCCGTCGTGATGGCGAGAAAATCGATAACTTCTCAAACAACACCCATGAAAACTACTCCGTCACTGACCAAGATACGTCGAAAAACGATCTGTTGATTAAGCTGCAATATCAGCTCAATCCTGCCCATCGCCTTGAGTTACTGGGGGAAGTCATTCATAACGAATCGGATTCGGACATCTACCACGCCACTTATACGCAATACAGCGGTGAAGACACCACGAAGAAAACCCGCATTGGCTTGAAACATATCTGGAACGCTGATTTGGGCATGGCGGACACCATCACCAGCAAAGTGACGTGGCAGAAGAAAGATGACAACGGCATCACCCACCGCACCAGCTCAACGGCCAGTGAACGCAAAGACTACGTTTACAAAGACAACCGTTGGGATGTCGAAACTCAGTTCGACAAACTGCTGACCATTGGCAGTGTTGAACACAACTTCATTTACGGTGTCAGCCTGACGGCGGCAGACATTGAAAACACCAACATGACCTACAACCTGCTGACCAACACCAGCAGCCAGACGGTGTACACGCCAGACTCGACCGAGCGTAAAGTGGGCGTATTCTTGCAAGATGAGATGGCGTTCATGAACGGCAGCCTGATCATCACTCCGGGAATTCGTTACGACTGGTTTAACACCAATCCGGACGACATTGATGGCACCAGCTACGAGACGTACAAAGATTCCGCTGTCACAGGTCGTGTGGGTGCGGTTTATCACCTCAACGACCAAAATACCGTCTTCTCTCAAGTGAGCCAAGGCTTCCGCGCACCAACCTTCAGCGAACTGTACTACGTGTATGGTGGCGGCTGTTACTACGGCTTCTGTTATGAAAACATTCCAAACCCGGATCTGAAGTCGGAAGAAAGTATTTCGTACGAGCTGGGCTATCGTCATCGCACCGCGGCAACCCGTTCTGAGATTTCGTTCTTCTACAGCGATTACGACAACTTCATCGATCAAACCAGCAGCAACGATGGTTCGATGACCTCGTATTACTACACCAACATCGATCAAGCGACCATTAAAGGTGTGGAACTGAGCAATACCCTATTGCTGGACAAACTGATCAACGCGCCACAAGGGATGAGCACTAAATTGGTTGCCGCCTACACCGAAGGTGAAGATGGCGAAGGAAACCCACTCAACAGTGTTAACCCTTGGAACGCAGTTGTTGCGTTGAACTACGACGCGCCAAGCACACAATGGGGTTCAAGCCTGAAAGTGAACTACACCGCGAAGAAATCATCAAGCGACATCAATAGCGACGATTCTTCACAAACCGAAATGCCAAGCGCGACCATCGTGGATATCACCGCGTATTACAAACCGATCAAAGACGTGACATTGACAGCCGGTATTTTTAACGTGACGGATAAAGAGTACTACAAGTGGAATGACGTGCGTGGTTCCAGCGAACTGGATCTCGATAAGTCTCAGCCAAAACGTAACTTTGCAATCACGGCGAAGTACGAATTTTGATTTCAGAGCTTCCATGATCAAAAAAGCCAGCGAAAGCTGGCTTTTCTTTTATTTAAAACATTCAAAAGGAAAAGAAAAAATGAGAATGAAGTAAATTATTTGTTTTCTGCCATTTCTTTTTTAACCATAACCACAGCGGCTACGATAAAAGTAATAACTAGCGCAAGTTCCATAGTTTCCCCTTATTTTTTAGCAACTTCTCGCTCCAATTCGGAACAACTGCAGTGTATCACTTCCAAAACTTATTGGTAGCCCGAGGCATTAAAATTCTGATTTTTATCGATCGAGATCAAAATTAGACCTAACCCCATGAAATTTTAAGTTTTCTGAACCGATTTTCCAATAATTTCAAAAGATAACTTGGAGAGCGTTCATTTTACCACCACCTTGCCACCCGCAATTTTCCACGCTGGCGCACCGCGAATCATGGCTTCGCGCGCAAACTCGCTCCCACAATTCGGACAACGCCCATCGCCCTGCGTCGCATCTTGAGCGATGCGAGCGTTGAAGCATTTGATGAGCGCGCCCTTGCCGCCTTTATGGTATTTGAATAACACCGTGCGACACTTCGTGCAGGAAATGTCGACCGTCTTCTCAGGCAGTTTTTTTCTCGGTTTTGCCATCTTAATCGAACTCGGGTTTCACCCACACTTGCGCGAAATCAAACCAGCCCAGCGCGTTGCATTTGGCATTTTGCAACGAACCACACTGATCTTTGGAAACACCCAGCCAGCAATGGAACATCGGAATAATTTGATGTTGCTCAACCAACGACTTACCAAGCTCTTTCGCCGGAAAAACCGCCTGTGAGTCAGCACGCCATTGATCCACCAAACTGCACCAATAGTTGAAGTCGTCACCGCGGCTTAAATGCTCGACATCAGAATAATTTAGCAACCAGCCCGCCAACGCATCATCGCGGTGGTTGGCGATGCCCATGGCTTTAATCCAAATATCTACCGCCGTTTCTTCCGTCAATGACAACTCGTATTTAATGAATTCAACATGGATGCCATCTTCATTCAGTACCTGTTGAATCACTTTCGCGAGTGTCGGAAACATCGGATGCTGCGCATGATAAGCGACCGTCACTGAACGTTGCGCCGGCGGTGTGAGGGTAAAATCGCTCGGCGCCTGATGATACCAACCCGGTTTAAGGCCATAAGCGGGTAAAACGCCCAATTCCACCACTTTTTCTTCCGGGATGCGGCGAAACAGATTCAGCGTACTGAGTTTGTTGTGAAAATAGGTGGCCCATTGAGAGTCTTTCGCTAAGCCATTCTTGCGGTTTAATAGCAAGTAGGTACAGCCGGGATCGAGGTCGACGTCTTCGGTCGAAGAACCCCGCGGAGTTTTAATGGGATGCGATAGGCTCGGAAACACCATGGAGGAATGCGCTTCATCAATCACCCACACTTCCACGCGATCAAGCAGCGGCCGAAACCCGAAGTAGCCATCAAAAGCTTGCAGCACCAAACGTTTCTCATCATTGACGATCACTTTGTATGGGCCGCTCCCAATCGGCATCAAATCGAAATCGTCACCGCGCTGTGATTCTGGTAAGAGAATTTTGGCACACGCTTCCGACAGCAACAGCGGCAAACGGTGATCTGGCTTTTGCAGGTGGATATCCACCACGCAGTCACCCGGTGACATCACGGTATCAATGTGAGAGAACAGATTCACAAAACGTAGTTGCCACAAACTTTGGATCACAATGTCGGTGGTCAGTAGTTCGCCATTGTGAAAACGGACACCGGGACGAATGTAAAAACGCCAATGGGTTGGCGTGATAGCTTCCCACGTGTGTGCCAAATCGGGTTGCAGTTGTTCGTCTTCATCAAGACGCGTCAAACCGCTGTAGATTTGGCGAGCGATGTGCAATTCAGAGCGACGCATGGGCTTGAGCGGATTGAGCATCGACAACGGTCGATAGTACGGCAAACGAACCACCTGCAAGCCTTCTTGATGCTGCACGCCTAAGTAACTCTGAATCACTTGCGTGAGCTTGGCAGCATCTTGGTCAAGTACCGACAACGCCTGACCAATTTTTCCCTCTTCAAGATAGCGCCGTGCGAGATTCTCGCTCACATCCGACCGGCTGCGTTTAAACAACAATTGCGACAGTTTGCCTCGGCCAGCGGCGGGATGCCATTCGATCCACCCTTCTTCTTCCATTTTATTCAATACAATCCGCGCGTTACGCCGAGTACAGAACAAAATTTCTGTGACATCTTCAAGTTGGGTGTCTGTGTCCTGACCATTGAAGTGTTCGAACAGGGTTTCGAACTGGACACGTAAGCGAGGGCTACTCATAAAGGGGAAATCTCATTTGAACGACTACGCCAATGAGTTTCCCTATTTTCAAGAGATTTGACAAGTAAGAGCTGGGAATCTTTAAGCGATGTCACAGCCTAATTCAGTGGCGAGCAAACGAAGTTGCGCTTCGTTATCTAACTTCAATGACCATTTCGCTTCAGAGCCGTTCACCGCAACCACATTTGCGCCGCGGCCAATCAGTTCAACGGCATCACTTTGCGCTTGCAACGTGACGTGATGCTCCCCTTGCAAACGAATCACCAACTCATGCGCCGTCACGATGATTTTTCCGCTTTTAAATTCGATGACCATTTACGCCTCAGTGCTCAGTTTTTGTTTGTTGTTCTTGGCTTTCTTCACCGCCATCGTTAAACGGCTGGTACACACCAAACGGCCACGTTCATCGGTGATGGTGATTTGCCATACCTGTGTTGAAACGCCCAAATGAATTGGAGTCGCAGTGCCTACCACATGTCCTTCTCGCATCGAACGGATGTGGTTGGCGTTAATGTCTAGCCCGACACAGTATGACTCATCGTCAACACAGAAATTGGCCGCAATAGATCCCAAGGTTTCCGCCAGTACCACCGATGCGCCACCATGCAACATGCCAAGCGGCTGATGGGTAAAGTGACACACTGGCATCGTCGCAGAGATTGAGTTCTCGCCAATCTCGGTATAAATAATTTGGAGATGATCAATCAGCGTATTTTTTGAGGTAGCGTTAAGAATCTCTAAGCTGATCGGCTTTTTCCAAATGTCCATGTGAATATCCTTACGTTAAGCGGCTGATTGACCCGCCAAAAAAGTGTGAGTTGGCTCTATTGTAACGTGCTGAATGGCAATGACAAAACGACATTCGTCGTCAATTCAGCAAGAGCCATGATATGATTTCAACGTTTTTATCACGCCACCTTATGCTCGACCGGAGATCTCAATGCGCCCATGGTTTAAAGCTTCTTGCATCCTCACAGTAATCGGCCTAACGGCTTGTGCAGCGTCCCCCACGGGTCGCAATCAGATCCTGCTGTTTTCCAACAAAGACATGAGCAGTTTAGGCGCGCAGTCTTTCGACCAAATGAAACAGGAAACGCCGATCAACAAAGACGCAAAAACAAATCGTTACGTGCAATGTGTCGCTAACGCGATTACTGCGCAGATTCCACAGCAGGCAGGTTATGACAGCTGGGAAGTGGTGGTATTTGAAAGCGATCAAGTCAACGCATTCGCGCTTCCAGGCGGCAAAATTGGTGTCTATACCGGCCTGCTCAACGTTGCCGTGAACCAAGATCAACTGGCCACGGTGATTGGCCACGAAGTAGCGCACGTACTCGCCAATCACAGTAATGAACGGTTATCGCAAAGCCAATTAGCCAGTATGGGGCTGCAAGTCACTGACTTGGCGATTGGGTCCTCGGCATACGCACAATATAAAGATATCACCATGGCCGCGTTGGGTGTGGGCGTTCAATATGGGGTGATCCTGCCTTATGGCCGCTCTCAAGAATCCGAAGCGGATATTGTGGGCTTAGAACTCATGGCGCGCGCTGGGTTTAACCCACAGCAAAGTATTGATTTGTGGCAGAACATGGCCAAAGCTTCTGGAGGAAGTCAACCGCCGGAATTGCTCTCCACCCACCCGTCACACAGCACACGCATTCATGATTTAAGCGCAAAGATCAAAACATTACCGACCTCTTCGACGCCACGTCCACAGTGCGGCTGATACAAATCACACAATTTGGGGTTGTTTGTATCAATTCAATACAAATAACCCGTTGATTTACCGTGTTTGATGCAATATCCCTTTAAATCTTGTGCGTAAAGTGGATAATACGCGCCTACGAAATTTTACAAGGTGGGTTTTATGTCTACGGAAGCAACGCTACTTACACGCTGCGAATCTAAATGTGAACTTTGTGCTGCAGAGTCACCTCTATCTCCTTTCGTGGTTGCACCACATACACAAGTGACTGTGGACCACGCAGTGATGCTATGTGATACCTGTAAAGGTCAGATTGAAGACCCAGACACCGTAGATGCCAACCACTGGCGCTGCCTCAATGACAGCATGTGGAGTCAGGTAGCACCTGTTCAGGTGTTGGCTTGGCGTCAACTGAAGCGTCTGGCAACCACTGAAGGTTGGGCGCAGGATCTGGTCGAAATGATGTACATGGAAGAGGAAACTCAGAAGTGGGCAGAAATCGGTATGGATGACGATGCAGACAAACCGCTGGATGTGAACGGCGTTGAGCTGAAAAAAGGCGACGACGTGACCGTGATTAAAGACCTTCCAGTGAAAGGGTCAAGCATGGTGATCAAACAAGGTACTGCGGTACGCGGTATCGCGCTGACAGACGACCCAAAACACATTCAGGGTAAAGTCAACGGTCAGACCATGTACATCATTGCGGAATATTGCCGCAAGAAGTAATTGAGATAAAGCGCGGCTTCGGTCGCGTTTTCTTTATGCCATAAAAAAGCCGACACGAATGTCGGCTTTTTTGTATCACTTTTGCTTAGCGTGACAAACCAATGTCACGTTGCATGTGGCTAGATAATTCTGCACTGTGGTAAGTGCGCGTTTGTTTGTCATCAACAAACAGAATATCAACCAAATGTTTCATCAATCCTTTGAAGTTAACCGCGTAGGTTTTTTTATCCATAGAGGTTGGTGCTGTAACAGTACCCAAACGCATTGCTTGTGCCATGTGAGCCTCTCTTAAATAAATCGGTAACTTACTGTGTTGGCACGAATATTAGGCAACTTCGGAGGATTAAAAAAATGACAAAATTTGGCCATTCGGATTAGTTTAACTTATGAAACAATCCAGCAACAATCGCTAAAATATCCATGCTTAAACACCGCATGATTAGTCACTTTATACTCATTGCTGCGCATAAATAATGAGCAGCAATTTCACGCGTCACAATGACATACAATTTATTTACACAACAAAAAAGCAAATTATTGTGAGCGTGGTTTATACACATGAGATGTACACATGAGATGTACACATGAGATGTACACATGAGCTATACATATAGCCTGTACACATGCTCTGTACAGAAGTGTGCTACGACCGACCCCTGTCAATCGCAGCACATCGTCACCTACTCTTCTGATTTAACGTGACTTAACGTGGCGTGGCGTTGGCCTTTGATCACCGACGCAATCACCGCCGTCAGCATGGTCAACAGCAGTACCAACAGCGAAACTGGGGTTGGAATTTCCCACGCCGATCCCACCAGTAACATTTTGACGCCGATAAACATCATAATGAACGACAGTGCGGGTTTGAGATAGATAAACTTATCCATCATGCCTTGCAACACAAAGTAAAGTGAGCGCAAGCCGAGTAACGCGAACACGTTTGCCGCCAGCACCAAGAATGGCTCACGTGTAACGGCGAAAATCGCCGGGATCGAGTCCAAAGCAAACATCACATCCATAAATGCGATGACGCCCACGACAATGAACATCGGAGTCGCCCACCAACGGTGGTTCTGACGTACCCACAAGGCATTGCCAGCAAACGAATCTGTCACCGGGACAAATCGGCGAATGAGTCGCTCTGGCGCTGGGTTAATTTCCTCATCGCCTTTGTCACGTGCCAGTTGAATCCCCGTCCAGATCAGAAACAGCGCAAACACGTACAGCAACCAGTGATACGTTGCGAGCAGCTCAGCACCGACGAAAATCATCACCGCACGCAGTACCAACGCACCAATCACCCCCCACAATAGCGCGCGAGGACGTAAATGCTCAGGAACGGCATATTGATGAAAGATGATGGCAAAGACGAATAGGTTGTCGACGCTCAACGACTTCTCTAACAGATAGCCAGTGAGAAACGACACGGTCGCTTTTTGCGCGCTATAGTGGCTGTCGGGCGCGTACACGTCCCAGAAATAATAAATGCTTGCAGCAAAAACGAAGGCCAAAGCAAACCAGAACACACTCCAGAGGGTTGCGCGCTTGAGCGTTACATTCCCCCCTCGGGTTTGCCAAATATCGAGAGTAACTAAAGACAGGGTTAGGACAGCAAATCCTACATAAGTTATTGGGGCCATAAATCCTCCATAGGCGGAAGGATTGAAAACCGTCACGTTTCGAAACCTTCCGCATAGCAACGACTACTGCCTTGATTTCAAAGCAGCGTTGAATGCGTTGGTCTCGTCGAAGTGATTGATCTGTTGTTCAACAGTTCAGGCACTCATACTTGCCGGATAAGCCGAAGCTCAACGTGATGACGACAAGTAAACCGATGGCGACTACTCCCCAAACGGCCCCATTTTATGTGCTGGGTTGCATTCAGTCCAGATCTGGATCAAAAAAGGAGCGAATCACGCTCCTTTTTATCAGATCCCGGCAAACGGTAGTACATACACCAATGCCGACCATACGCTCACCCATGCGACAACCACTAATGTGTCTAGCCAGTCTTTGCTCCACATATTTTCCCCCTGCAATTTCCGAGTTGAGAAACTGAGACAGAAAAGACTAAGCAAAGACCGAGCCACTTTATTGCATTGAGTTCATCACTTGAGTTTTGTGACGAGCCAGCAGTGCTGGTTGGTCTGATAACGCTTCGATAAACGCATCGGCCATCGACACCGTACTGACAAAACCTTCCCCTTGCATGTTGATGAGCGCATCGTATCCTTCTTTACCTTTCATGGTATAAGCCGACGACGTTCCGCAATAAAGTCCTTTTGGATCAACAGGTTGCCATTGATTGTCGATGAAAACACGCAGGTTTTGAATGCGTTGTCCCATCGGTTTATCTGCATCGTAATCAAACGATAAATGACTGGTGTAGGGGTAGCTGCCCGAACCCGTTCCAGCCACACCATTATTGGTCGCATTATTGATCGCGCCCTCTAACGTGGCGGCAATCACCTCGCCTTTCACGTGATACACACCGATCGGAACGGCAAACGGAAGTAATTTTCCGGCAATGTCGGCAACAGTCACTTTCCCCGGCAAAATCGAGGTTCTCACGCCACCCGCATTGTGGATCGCGAACTGAACATCGTGACCGCGCTGCCGCATGGCATGAATGAAAGATTGTGCCACCAATGGTGCCAATTCACTCGGGCCTTCTTCATCCGGGATCCGCACATGGCGCAGTTTCTCCGGCGCGTTGGCGATGACTTGACTTTGCAGTTCACGCACACGCGGAATGTATTTATTGAGCAGCAGCCCCTGCACTTGCGGATCTTTCTTACATACCACCACATTGGGATGATTATTGACGTACTCACACGCCTGCAAATGAGCGGTATCACTGCCCGCTTCATTCATACTGGCGTCCAAGAATAGTCGACGTCCCAATAGCAGCTCGTTACGCCCTTCAAAGTTCACCACGTGGCCATCTTGGTCAAAATCGATATGGCAATGACCGAGCGCCAGCGCGTACAAACCCGCTTGAACCACATACGTACCGTTGATGAACTGGCCGTATTCCTCTTCGTTCGACAACCCCAAAGCGCTGAAGTCGCCTTGCAACACGTGGCTGTGGCCTCCCACAATGACGCTGATGCCGTCCACCTGCTCTGCGAGTTCTTTGTCAACGTCGTAGCCTAAGTGACTGACCAAGATGATCTTGTTGATGCCAGCCCGTTGAATTTCGGTCACAGTGTGGCGTGCGGTTTCGAGCGAGTCCACAAACGGAGTGTCGCAATCGGGGTTGGCAATATCCGCCATTTTATCCAGCGACAAACCAAATATCGCCACTTCACTGCCATCAACCGACTTGGTGATCCAGTTCGCGCAACGTCATACGCTTTCACGTTTGCGTTGTCCGATAGGCGATGCGCTTTATTCTGACGCTCCGCCGATAAATCCCAGTTGCCCGCCAACAGCGGGAAATGAATGCGTTTGGCAAACTGCGCCACCGGCTCGTTGCCCATATCCAATTCATGATTGCCCAGCGCCATGGCGTCGATGTTCAACGCATTCAGCATGTCGGCGTTTGCCTTCCCTTTAAACAGGGAAAAGTACAGCGTGCCCTGGAAGCAGTCTCCAGCATGCACAAACACGAAACCCCGTTTCATGCGCTCGGCATCGTCTCTCAATTGTTGAATGCGGGTTGCGATGCGGGCAAATCCACCGGCACTAACAAAAGGCGTCAGCGTTTGGCCGTTCATATCCAGTGTCAGTTGCAGCGAAGTCGGTTCGAAATAGGAATGGGTATCGTTGATGTGTGCCAGAGTGATGGATGTAATCTCTCTCTTTCTTGTCATATATTCTTCTCTTCTCTTTCACTCTCATCCTAGCCCACCGATCATGACAGAATCGTGACTTTTATGAAATGGCTTTGAAAAGAAACTTATCGCATTTGATGTTTGTCACTCTTTACGCCGCCGGAATTTCGTGGCAATTAAAGGGTTAAGTGACTGAATTTGTGATACACACACCTGTTTCTGTGAGTGAACATTCTGCTTAATCTCATGTTTTCCTTTATCCTTAAATAAAACTCAACACAGCGAACAAAAAGGAAGTTGAGCCTATGCATTTAGAGCGAATTGAAGTATCAGGTTTTCGTGGCATTCGTCGTTTATCGCTCACTTTAGATGAACTCACAACGTTAATAGGTGAAAACACTTGGGGTAAATCATCCCTGCTGGACGCCCTGTCTGTCATGTTGCCGTCCAACGGCCAGCCCTATCAATTTGAGTTGCAGGATTTCCACGTCGACTATTCGATCTCCCACCCACAAACGCAGGATATCCAAATCATCCTGAGTTTTGTCGCCTCCGACACCAAAGAGCATCGCGCTGGGCGATATCGCAATCTCAAACCCGTTTGGCGTGAAGATGAGAATGGTCAGCATCGCATTATTTATCGGGTCAGTGGTTCTCGGGTGCAATACGACATCACCACGGAATATGCTTTCCTTGATCTCGATGGCAATCCGATCCCCATTCATCACTCAGAGAGTTTGGCAAAAGAATTGATGAGCTTGCATCCGGTGATTCGTCTGCGCGACTCACGCCAGTTTGATCGACCGTTTGATGGCAAAAATGGTGTGAACTCACGCGTGGAGAAACGCATCAACAACACGGCGCGCCGTTTGATGGCCATTCCCGGTCACGTGAACAAAGGCGAAATGCGCAGTAGCCTAAACGCCATGCATGCGCTGGTGGAACACTACTTCTCGTTTAAAAGTCAGAGCCGTAAAAACCCACGTCGAGAACGTGAAAGTTTGGTGTATGGCTCGCCTGCCAATGAAAAGAGCTTGACCCAAATTGTTGATGAAACCAAGAATCGGCAAACTCGATTACTGCTATTAGGATTATTGAATGCCTATTTGCAGGCCAAAGGCCCGAACGAGCTTCGCCGTTTTGCTCGGCCAATCTTAATCGTGGAAGACCCGGAAGGTCGTCTGCATCCGACACATCTTGCGCGCGCGTGGAGCTTGCTTGAAATGTTGCCAATGCAGAAGATTTTAACCACCAACAGTGGCGACTTGCTGGGTTCCGTACCGCTGCACTCCATTCGCCGCTTAGTGAGAAAGTCGGATAAAACTGTCGCCACCAGCGTACCGGTGCGAGGTTTGAGTCGTGATGAGTTGCGGCGTATCGGCTTTCATATTCGCTTCCATCGTTCCGGCGCGCTCTACGCACGTTGTTGGTTGCTGGTTGAAGGCGAAACGGAAGTGTGGCTCTTTAGTGAGTTGGCACGTCAATGCGGCTATAACTTAGCGGCAGAAGGCGTGCAAATCATTGAATTTGCTCAATCAGGGTTAAAATCACTGATCAAAGTCGCCAAAGCGTTTGGGATTGAGTGGCATGTGGTAACAGATGGCGATGCCGCGGGTAAAAAATACGCGGCCACAGTGCTGGGTATGCTGGGACACGACCAAGAGCGTCACCGCTTAACCGAACTGCCCGACCGCGATATCGAACACTTCTTGTATTCCCACGGCTTTGAAACGTTCTTCAAGGATATGGCGAAGATCCCGTACGATCATCCGATCCCGGCAAAGAAAGTCGTCACCAAGGTATTGAAGAAACATGCAAAGCCCGATTTAGCGCTGGCGATTGTCTCGCACTGTGAAGAGAACGGCATCGACTGCATTCCGGTCTTGCTGCGCTGGACGTTGAAACGTGTCATCACCATGGCTAATGGCAACACATGATGACTCAACCGTGTTTGATATGAATGGCGACACGATTTCGCAGCAGCAACGCATGATGCTGAGGCTTATAAATACAAGCGTGTCGCGGATAAAAAAGAAGGCACACATTCCTGTGTGCCTAGTATCAATGCGGTTCAGCGAAAAGGGACCGTCAAACTGAACGCAAATATCAAATAAACTGATAATTCGATACAAATTAATCGGGGGTGTCTTTTCTCAGAAGCGAGAGCTCTGCGGGGCGTGATTAGGCGATCCGCTCCGCGTCGTTCAACTCTTTTTTCAGATCAGACCGTTTTGATCGCTGATGCAACCAGACTCCGCTTGATTTCATGAGGTAGCCGAACAAACCACCGATGAACAATGAAGGGATCACAAGCTTCCAGTCGCCACTGGCGGCAAATGTCGCACATGAACCAATGAAGGTACCAGGAATGTATGCGAGCCACTGTTTACTGGCTTGAATGCACATAAAAAATGCCACAATCGCAGTAATCACATAACCGAGAATATCAATGCCAACGTAATTGGAGGCTTCGATGATCACCATCGCCCAAAACACGCCGCTTAGATTGGTCAGCAGGCTCTCTCCTAGCCCTCGCAACCCGTCTTTTGGTGAGGCGAAATAGCTGGTACATCCTAAGAAGCCAGCCCAGGACAGTAGTCCAAGTGTCACGGCTACCCAGCCCCAAATACCCGACAGAATTCCCGTAGTCAGTGAAATAGCGAACAGTGTGCTCATAATGCCCTCTACGAAGTCGCCAACCCATCGGGCTGACCACATCAGTGAATCAAGCGAGAATACTAAGAGCTAAATTGTGCCTTTACCAGTGATTTAGATCACAATAAAAATGTATGCGATAAACAAATATCATAAAAATCGTGACGCAAACGGTAAATCAACAGATTTAGGAAATATAAAACGGCTATAAAACAGAAGGTCTTCCTTTCATCATTCGCAACCCTTCGCGCTTGATGCACTCCACCAATGGGTTTTCTGCCATGTCCGCACGCCACACGAATGACAAAGTACGCTCCATATTTAGTTCAGGGACGTTGAGTGCAACCAATTGGCCATTCTGAATGAACTTCTCCACATCTAAATACGGCAGGCAAGTCAGGTAAGACCCATTCGCCACCAACGTACGTAGTACAGGCACGTGCTCGTATTCTCGCCACACATCCAGATCGGCAATCAATTTATGAATGGAGCTATCAAAGGTTTTGCGTGTGCCGGAGCCGTGTTCACGCAGCACCCATTTGGCTTGTTCTAATTGCGCCAAACTCACCACGTCACGCTTTGCAAACGGATGATGAGCCGATGCCACCACGGTCAAGTGATCGCGACACCACACTTCTTGGTGAATTCGGTTGTCGTCACAGCGACCTTCGATGATGCCCAAGTCATATTTGTAATCCAGGACGCCCTCAATCACCCCTTGGGTACTTTTGACACCAAGGTCGATTCGAATTTCTGGAAAGTCACTATCAATAATACTGATAAGGTCTGGAACAAGGTGTTCTGCGGGGGTTTGACTGGCGCCCAAACAGAGTTCACCACTGATGAGGTGCTGATCGTAAAAGCCCATTTCTATCTGTTGTGCATCCTGCAACAGCTTTTTGGCCTTTGGGCGCAGCCACATGCCCCAATGCGTTAACGCCATTTGCTTCCCCTGTCTTTCAAACAAAGGACGGCCAAGCATTTTTTCCAACTGGGCTAAAGACATGCTTGTCGCCGACTGGGTCAGAGCAAGCTTATCTGCTGCTGTACTGACGCTTCCACAATCGGCGACCGCATCAAAAACGGCTAATTGTTTTAGTGAATATCGCACTGCTTATCCTATGTGTTCTGTGAGTGAACAACTTGCTTATGAGCAAGCGGTTTCATTGTACTTGTTCATTTTGCTATATCAATACAATTGATAGGGATAAAAAAAATTATCAATTTTACCTGTGAATGTTCCGCTCGTAATCTGATCTCGAAACAGCACATAACGTGTTGTTTTCCATAAGGCGCTATTACATGAACATTCATTTGAGGAACAAATATGTCTGCAACAGGTGCTGAAAACCTAAACCATTTTTCGCCATACGAAATGATGGCAGAGGCGGAAAAGTTCGCACTCAGTAAGATAAAGAAGAACAGTAGCATGACGCTGAGTCTTGCCGTGATGGCAGGCGCGTTTATTGGTCTGGCTTTCTTATTTTATATCACCGTCACCACAGGCAGTGAATCTGCTGGCTGGGGACTGAGCCGCTTAGCGGGCGGGATTGCGTTCAGTATGGGATTGATACTGATTGTGATCTGCGGCGGTGAGCTGTTTACCAGTTCCGTCCTGTCGAGTATTTCCTGGGCGAACAAACAGATCAGTTTCGGCAAAATGCTCGCCATTTGGGGCAAAGTCTACATCGGCAACTTTATCGGTGCGATGTTTTTGCTGGCTTTGGTCTGTGCAGCCGGTCTGTACCAGCTTGATCACGGCCAATGGGGACTGAATGCCCTCAACATTGCCCAACACAAACTGCACCACACCCTACTTCAAGCATTTGCGCTGGGCGTGCTGTGTAACCTACTCGTCTGTTTGGCGATTTGGCTGACCTTCAGTTCAGCCAACGCGATGACCAAAGCCGTCATGACCATTTTGCCGGTGGCGATGTTCGTCTCCAGTGGTTTTGAACACTGTGTCGCCAACATGTTTATGGTGCCACTGGGCATTGCGATCCACACATTCGCACCAGAGTCGTTCTGGCAACAAACCGGCGTGACGGCTGCGCAATATGCGGATCTGAATGTCATGCAATTTATTACCGCCAATCTCATTCCAGTCACACTCGGCAACATCGTCGGCGGTGCCGTACTCGTTGGACTGGCGAATTGGGCCATCTATCGTCGTCCCCAATTAAAAATGGCCAATGTTCGTGCAATTACGGAAACAACAACTATCACGTCAGTGAAGGAAGCTACTATGAAAAATACTCTTAATGTCAAAGATATGATGAACACTCAACCTATCACCCTAAGCGTTGAGCAAACCACCGCGATGGCCATCGACACTTTGGTCGAACACCGTTTGAATGCAGCGCCTGTTTTAGACGTCGAAGGTCGCTTGGTGGGCATGTTATCTGCACACGACATTATGGTGGATTTGTGGTGCCAAGATTACATTCCAGACGGCGAACAAAAGGTAGTCGATTTGATGACGCGTGACGTGATTGCCATTGATGTTAACGACAAGCTAGTTGATGTAGCCGAGTTCTTCTGTATCGACAAAGACCAATTGTTCCCAACCACCAGCATGGGAATCGCGACACGCTTTAACTCACTGTCGCTAGAAGAACGCGCGAAAAGCATGAAAGTCAGCAAACCGCACACATTGCCTGTGCTGGACAACGGCAAGTTTGTCGGCCTGCTGGAACGCAACCATGTTTTAGCTGCATTAAGACCCATTTACGGCGAGCGCCTCAGCGTAGTTGAAGAACAAGAACTCGCGCGTGCTTAATCAAAAAAAACGAATAACGCAGATGGCTAACTAAAACAAAGCCCCCGTATCTCGAGGAGACCACGGGGGCTTTCTTTATTGAGACGCGCTGAAGGTTACTTCTTCACGCCTTCAATATACAGTTGCATGTCGGCGTAAGACGTTGGCCCCATCACCGCAATATTAAAGTCTTTCAACTCAAGACGCGTGGTACCGCTAAAGCCCGCGCGCTCACCGCCCCACGGATCTTTACCTGCGCCAATGAATTCAGCGTCAATCGTGATTGGTTTCGTTTGTCCGTGCAGCGTTAAATCACCCAACACTTCCAATTTGCCGTCCCCTTTATCAATCACTTTCGTGCTGGTAAAGGTTGCTGTAGCATATTTTGATGCGTCGATGAAGTCTGCACTGCGAATGTGTTTGTCACGCTCTGCGTGGTTTGAGTCGAGGCTTGTCGTATCAACAGTGACGTTCACTTTCGATGCGGCAATGTTCGCTGGGTCGTAAGAGAATTCACCGCTAAACGTGTTAAAGCGACCCATGGTGAAACTGTAGCCGAGGTGGCTAACTTTAAAGTTAACCGATGCGTGCGCACCTTTGGTGTCGATCACATAGTCCGCTGCGCTAGCGCCGAATGGCATTACCATTGCCAATGCTAAGCCCGATGCCAATAACGTCTTCTTCATTTTGATGCTCCTATCATTTTGCGTAGCGTATTATCTTGGTTAATAAAGTGGTGCTTCAAAGCAGCCGCAGCATGCAGTACTGCAATGGCAATCAATGTCCATGCAGCATACTCGTGAACCAAACCTGCTAAGTCGGATTGCCCTTCAAACAGCGCGCCAGCGCCAGGAACGGTAAACCAGTTAAACACGTCAATCCCACGGCCATCTTCTGTCGAGATCAGGTAACCTGACACAAACAGAATCATGAGGTCTAAGTAAATGAAACCATGAGCCAATTTTGCTGATACTTTTTCCCAGCTTGCCCCTTCCACCTTGGGTGACAACGTCACGACTTTCCACACGATGCGGAACAAGGTTAAGGCCAGTAATAAGATGCCAACCGATTTATGCCAATGCGGTGCCGTTTGGTACCATTGGCTGTAATACGATAAATCGACCATCCAGACACCGGCTGCGAACATGCCAATCACAACAATGGCAGACAACCAATGAACACACTGAGACGTTCGGTTGTAATGGGTGACTTCTGTACTCATGATATTTCTCTCACTGGTAGTCAGAACAACAATAATCAACCGCAAGAATATCGGTTCCTACATATTCGTAACAGAGTATTTACCAAGATTTACGCAGCGAATAGACGGCAGGATTGATGAAGACGTTCGAATAATTTGAAGACGTAGGTCAAAACAGGCGTTTTAGAATTCACTTTCTTTTTCAATTTGATAGAGCTCATCAGCGATATCAAGCATTTTGCGCTCCATCACCGACTGTGCATCTGCCAGCCCCTTATTGTAGTAAAATGGGCCGATCTTATTTGTAACAAAATCTAACAAGAACCACGCATCAAACTGTTCCAGTTCAACATCCAGTTCATCGGCACAAAATTGCTGTAACGCTAAAGCCAATGCTTCACGCTGTTGTTGTGTAAACGATACGTCACTCATGGCAGGTTTCCTTTTTATTAGGGCATTTTTTATTGCAAGTTATCCTGTTCTCCAAATTCACCATTGCGCATTTATTCGCCAACCCGCTCGTTGGATGAATGAGAACAGTGCAAAAGATCAAGAACTGGTGATTTGCTGCTCGTAGCAAGCAGCAACTGTGATAATCTTATCGAGCTTTCGTAATGGAGAACAACGCGTTGTTACTGGACATCCTCACTCAAAGTGTCAATGAATTCCAGGCGGATTGCTTAAAGCTGTGTGAAAAGCACTACCCGACGATTCATAATCAGGGCATGAGCGAACATCACCTTGGTTTGGCATTTGCCCGGCGTCTGGCACGCACACTGACCGAATTTGGCCATCGCTGTGAATACGCACCGATTGAATCTGTCTCTCAAACCGAACAGCCACATCACTATCGCATCAGTAGCGACGCAGGGACAGTTTGGGTGCTCACGCATCATATGGTCAGCGCGGGGAAAACTTGTCGTGACAAATTGATGCGCGACATCACGCAGTGGAAGCAAGAATACGGGTATGCCATCCAACCCAACGATTTGCTGCTTCTGCTAACCGACCACTGGATCAGCCGCAGCCACAAAAGCCGCGAACTCCTGCATTGGTGGACCGGCCAACTCCCGGACGAAATCGATGATTACAACGCTCAAGGTATCACGCTGTACGAAAGCGAATCCCAACTGACGCAAGCTTTAGACACCTTTTTCCATATCAGCCCTTGTTATATAAAGTTTGGTCACCCACTTAAGCGTTCGAAGAATCAACAACTGGTCCGCAAGTACATTCAGTTGTACGCCGTGTTGCAATGGGCCTAACCCAATATAGCGTCGTAATCCTTACAACCCGATTGCGACGCCATCTTATCTAGCCGTATCAATCTGATCCAACTCTATCAGTCCAACCCTATCAGGGCGATTTCGTCACATAAGGTTCATCTTTATCTCGCATAGTGGTCACCAAAGCCACTCATCCTGCATCCATGTGAAAAGCCTCAAGCGCTATCAATATGAACGCTATGCCGTTTTATGTAATTTGGCCTATCCGCGTGTGTTCAAACAAACCAATTATGGGTTTGATCCCAACGGGCAGCGGATCGTCTACAACCGATTCGGCAAGATCATGATGCGTGTGTTGTGGAGCAAACGCGACGATGAAGTGATTGTGGTGATCAAAGGCTCGCACTCTTTAGCGGATTGGGCACTCAATTTAGCCCTGTGGAAGCGTTCGACGCCGCAACTTGGGTTGCCGTATCCAATTCATGCCGGGTTTCATTACTTAATTCATCAAGAAAGCTTGCCCGGTTACAACAGCGATACGCTGGGATTGTGTGTTTTTGAACGCCTGCTGAGTTACGTTGAACCGCTGATCGCTCAGGGTAAACATGTGACGATCACCGGTCATTCATCCGGCGGTGCGGTAGGCTGCGTTCTGGCCGATCTGCTAGAAACGCGCCACCCGAAATGCATCAAACGCGTGGTGACCTTTGGCCAACCGGCGATTGGCGGGTATCGTTTTCATCAACGTTACCAGTTGTCACACCGTACCTACCGCGTGTGTTGCGATCTGGATGTTGTGACCTTTCTGCCCCCTATTCCACTCTATTATTGGCATGTGGGCAAACTACTCTGGTTACACAATGGCAAGATCTATGAAAACACCCCGACGTTTATTCGTTTGGGTCGCTCATTGGTATCGTGGCTGATTCGCCCATTTTCTTACCATTTGATGAGTCGTTACATTCGCAACAAAGATTTTTTTGATGAGCGCTAAACGCAAAGTTTGACGTCGGTCGACATTTTCCCGCAAGAAGAGACGCGCTTACATAGTAACGGTGGTGTCATGCCACAGATAAAATGCAACAAAACATTGAGACGATAAATATGTGATGTCACTCGGGTAGATATAACCTCATGTAAATTAAAGTGTTATTTAAATCATGAGCATAACGTTGATCAAAAATAGATCAAAATGAACGCTTTAAGCTCGGAATCATGGATCGGCCCTGAATTTAAAAGTTTTTATCCGATTGACATCGAACCCAGTTCGTCAATATTATGGCTATTGTCAAAATAAACACGGCATGGACGCAAAAGCACCGTGATTAATCAAGGATTACAAAGATTGTATGATTCTCTCTGACCCACAGCAGTATCAGCAATACGTCACATTCGATCCGGATGGACAATACATTGCTCATTATAAAGGTCTAACGTTACGCAGCGTATTCCAACCCATTTTCGCACGCGAACAACGTGTGGTTGGCGTCGAAGCCCTCGTCCGCATTTATACGCATTACCACACGCAGATACGCCCCGATCGCTTCTTTCACTCTGAACTGTATGGCTTGATCGACAAACTCAATGTCGAATACCTGAGCCGCTTGATTCATCTGCGTAACTTCGCTCTCTCTCATTACCGTCATCTCAAACTGTTTCTCAATGTATTGCCGCTTAGTGGCCATGCCGTCAATCAACACCTCAGTGATAGCCTGTTGTCACACCGCTTAGATGAATTGTCGTTAACCCATGATCAAGTCGTGATGGAATTGGTGGAGCTAGAATCGGACGACGATGCGCAGCTTAAAATCGCCACACGTTCACTTTCCGGCCAAGGGTATGGCATTGCGATTGATGATTTCGGATGCCGCGCGTCCAACCAAGCGCGTGTCGATTTACTGCAACCGGATATCATTAAGTTTGATCGTCACTTGCTGACTGAATACATGCAAGGCAATACGCGTTTGCTGCTCAATGCGATTGACGTCGCCAAACAAGCGAATGCTCAAACCGTGGTGGAAGGCATCGAAACCGCGCAGCAGTTGAGCGCGATGCAAGCGCTGGATATCACCATGTTTCAGGGCTATCACCTCGGTATGCCAGAAGCGATCGTGCCAACAGAGACTCAAAGCGGCATGAAAATGGCGATGGGGCAATAACAAACTATTCGATTTACAGAACGTTCGATTCACAAACCGTTCGATTTACAAACCATACGATTGAGAAACAAGAGATCAGAATGCAGCTGATCTCTTGTTCGTTTAAGCACAGTCCTTTTTGCGCGATGGCCCTTTTGAACGCTTATCCATTGAAAGGGGGATCATTTACAGCGTGGCGTGCTCTGGAATGGGCACGTCAGACACCACCACCACACCATTTTTACCATTGTGCTTGATGTCATACATGGCCGTATCGGCCGCACGGAGCGCCGTTGCAAACGAATGAGGCGCAATGGTACAGAGCGAAACCCCAATACTGGCCTGAACATGAACCACCACATCCGAATGAAGCGCAATCGGCTCGGAGATAGCCGCCAGCAATTGTACGCCAATCTGTTCTAATTCGTGTTTAGAGCGTTCCGTTTGCCCAGCAAAGAGCGCGACAAACTCATCGCCGCCCAAACGCCCCAATCCAGCATGCTCCGGAAGTCGTGACCTCATGCGCTGTGCCAATGTCTGCAGCAACATGTCACCCGCTTCATGACCATACTGATCATTCACCGGCTTAAATTCATCAAGATCGATCAAGACCACAATGGCGGTGTCGTCCGCACTGCTTGCTCGTGACTTGAGCGTTTCAAAGTAACGGTTAAGTCCGCGGCGGTTCAAAATCCCGGTCAGCGAATCAACGGTGACATGCATTTCGAGTTGGCTTTTAGCCTGCTCTAGTTCCGCCGTGCGCGCCGCGACGCGAGTTTCCAACACCTTTTCTTGCTCGATCAGTGTGTTGACTAAATCGGCCTGGGCCTTTTCTTTCTGACGTTTGAGATCATTAAACTTCGCCACCAAGGCAAACGACAGCAACAGCATCTCGACTGCCGAGCCAATTTGCATGCTATATACCGTGAAGAAATTCGAGGGCAACAAACCGGCATTGCGTATTGAGAGCAGCGATGTGCCCACCAGCAGCAACGACCAAGCGAGCACGAAAATCTTCGCCGCTGGGATTTTCAAGCGCACCGCAGCAATCCCAACCGTGAGCAGGCTGATGGTGGTTAACACCGCTTGAATCGACATGATCTTGAACGCGAGCGGAATATCGGTAAACCATGTTGCGACCACGCAAGCGCCCCACACTGCAATGGCCGACAGCACAAACTTGTCCCAACGCGGCGCATGCGTTGCTAGGTTCAAGAATCGGCGCGCAAACATCAATGCGAGCGTTGCGGCGATGCTATAACCGGTCGGCACCACGCGATCTGACGCGTGTGTGATGTCCGGCCACAGCAACAATGGGCCAATGCCATTCATGCTGGATGCGGCCAGCGCAAAGGTGAAAACAAAGCTGGCGTAGAGCAAAAAGATTCGTTGACGCAAGCCAATAAACAGCAACAAGTTATAACTACCGAGCGCAATCAACATGCCGTAGTAAAGCGATAACACCACCAATGTGCGCGTGTCCGATTTGGCATACGCCTGCTGCGTCATCAAATTTACGCTCATCGCCAGCGCTGCGTGGCTTTCACCGCGCACATACAGCGTGACCGCTTCACCGGGATGGAACATAATCGGAAATGCCGGTTTACGGCTGGCGAGCGGCCATTGATTCACAG
Source organism: Vibrio sp. Vf1514 (assembly GCF_052076135.1). NCBI lineage: Bacteria > Pseudomonadati > Pseudomonadota > Gammaproteobacteria > Vibrionales > Vibrionaceae > Vibrio > Vibrio sp. Vf1514. The sequence continues at coordinate 796,452 of NZ_CP197268.1, forward strand.
GAACATTGCGCCCAGAGTAATAGGTTTCGATCCCCTGATTCGATACCACATAAAAACGCACGTCATCTAAATAGGCGTATTGAAACTCCAAAACTCGGTTTTGAATGTGCGTGATGTCGGACGTAACAGCCAGCTTTAACCACACCGCACTTTGGGTGTAGCCAAAATTCATCTCTTGCGTGTGTGCCGTATTTTGGAAATCGTCGCTGCGGGCGATGATGTCTTGTATCGTCAGCTGTGCCGATGTGTCGCGAAAGTACTCCGCTTTACCACTCAGCGGAATCACCGCATCACTGCGATCGGTTAACACCAAAGGCGATTGGGCAAACGCAGGTAATGGGCCAACCACAAAGAAAAGCAGCACAAGCCACATCAGGTGATGGAGCGTCAGCCGCCCACGTTGCACGGATTGGGTAACTTGATGAAGTAAGGACGTCGAATAGACGCGAGCTGACGCCAACTCGTCTTGTTGGTGGGCGTTCTGTTGATGTGGTAACGGTGCCACGTAATATCTTCCGCTCTGATGATGATCGTTGTGTTTGAAGTGCGCAGTATACCGAACTTCCAAAATCATGCCGAAGCGTTTTTATGATAATCTGGCATTTGGCGCATGATGTCGGCACGTTCGCTACAAAAATCGCACACTTTTACGAACAGCATGCGTTAAATCAAACAATAATTCACATCAATACATCAAATTACGTCTTTTTTGACGTGACATTGTCACGTGACGAGCATCATACGTCATGCGGGATAAAACACCGCCAACCAAAGTGTCACATCATCTGGGTCGGTGTATGTGACGCGATGTCGAGTATGGGCTGGAATATTCAAGTAGTCGCCCACGTGCAAGGTCTGTGATTCGCCGTTGTCAAACTCAACCGTCCCGCAACCTTGTAGCACCAACACCCATTCATGTTCCTCTTGATCGTACCAACCCTGTTTGGGGGATGTGTGCCCATGAGACAAGATACGTTCGATACGAAGGTTCGGCCGTTGTAGCAACGCCTTAAATTGCTCATCCGGGAGTGCCGTTGGAATTGCTTCAAATAGATTCATGTGCTCACCGTTCCTATGACATGGTCGTGCCACAACACATTGTGGCATTCTTTGTGATGTTTGTTGGTGATGTTGATTTGTGACACTTATTAGTGACATTGTCACCTAAAACAAAGCCCACTGAATCAGTGGGCTTCGGCGATTATTGGGCGGTTGCGAGTAACGGCGCGACTTGGGTTGGCGTGATGACCACCGCAATCGACTTCGACGTCGGTGTATCACTCAAGTCCCCTTTGCTGCTGAGGGGAATCAGCGCATTGGCTTCTGGGAAATACGCGGCCACGTTTCCTTTTGGAATATCAAACGCCACCACTTTGAACCCAACAATTTGACGCTTCACGGCATCGGTCCACAACGTTTCGATATCAACCAAATCGCCCGCTTGCAAACCTTGCTGCTCGATATCTTTCGCATTCATAAATACCACATTGCGCTCGCCAAATACGCCACGATAACGATCATCAAAACCGTAAACCGTGGTGTTGTATTGATCGTGAGAACGCATGGTTTGCAACACAAATACCGGTTTTTGGGTCATTTGTTCCGCTTCAACCGGAATAATCGACGTAGGTAGCGCGTTGTTAGTGAACTGCGCTTTGCCACTCGCCGTTTTCCAGTTCAATTCGCGCGCTGAGTTGCCAAGGTAAAAACCACCGGGGCCCGCAATGCGCTGATTGAACTGATCGAACCCCGGAATGATCTGCTCGATCAAGTCGCGAATGTTGTCATAGTTATCCGCCATCGATTGCCAATCAACCGGATTGTTGTCGCCCAGCGTTGCTTTGGCCATGCCCGCAATGATCGCCGGCTCAGAACGCATCAGTTCACCGGTCATGTCGACGCGGCCTGATGAGGCATGCACCATGGAGAACGAATCTTCAACCGTCACTTTTTGTGGCCCTGCGGCTTGAATATCGATATCAGTGCGCCCCAGACACGGCAGAATCAGTGAATCTTTCCCCGGATTGACGTGGCTGCGATTGAGTTTAGTTGCGATATTCACGGTGAGCTCGCAATTGCGCATCGCTTTCGCCACCAGCGCGGTATCCGGTGCGGCAGCAACTAAGTTACCCCCCAAGCCGATAAACACTTTGCTTTCACCGCGACTCATAGCCTGCAGTGCGTTCACAACGTTATGTCCGTGCGCTTTTGGCGGCACAAAGCCAAGGGCTTTCTCAATATTTTCCAGCAGCGCAGCCGGCGGTTTTTCATTGATGCCCACGGTGCGGTCACCCTGCACGTTGGAGTGACCACGTACCGGACACAATCCTGCGCCATCTTTACCTACCTGACCAAACAACAGTTGCAAGTTCACCAGTTCCTGAATGGTGGCCACCGAGTGTTTATGCTGGGTGACACCCATGGCCCAAGTAACAATCACGCGTTGAGCGTTTTGGTAAATATCGGCCGCTTGCGTCAGTTCTGCTTGGCTGAGACCCGATTGCTGTTCGATCTGTTCCCATGGCGTGGTACGTACAATATCCAGATACGCTTCCATGCCTTCGGTGTGCTGTGCGATAAATGCCAAATCAAATACAGATTCGCCGCGCGCTTGCGCGTTCTCGTGACGCGCCAACAGAATTTTGACCAGCCCCCGCACCGCCGCCATGTCGCCACCTAATTTTGGCATGAAATAATCACTGGTGGTGGGCGTTGAGCCATTGCTGAGCATTTCAAATGGGTTCTGCGGGTTGGTAAAGCGCTCCAATCCCCGCTCTTTCAGGTTATTGAACGCCACCACACGCGCGCCACGTTTGTAGGCTGAGGCCAAAGTTTCCAACATACGTGGGTGGTTCGTCCCCGGATTTTGGCCAAACAGGAAGATCGCATCAGCTTCTTCAAAATCATCAATCGTCACGGTGCCTTTACCAATCCCAATCGTGCGAGCTAACGCAACGCTGGTGGCTTCATGGCACATGTTGGAGCAATCTGGAAAGTTATTCGTCCCAAAGCGGCGAGCAAACAATTGATAGAGAAAAGCCGCTTCGTTGCTGGCACGGCCAGAGGTGTAGAACTCCGCTTGATTCGGATGTTCGAGCTGATTGAGATGCGTTGCCACCAATGCAAACGCATCGTCCCAGCTGATCGGTTCGTAGTGATCCGTTTCGGCATTGTAGCGCATCGGTTCAGCCAAACGTCCTTGATATTCAAGGAAATAGTCGCTTTGCTTGTTCAGCCAACTGACGGAATATTGCTCGAAAAATGCAGCGCCAACGCGGCGTGTGGTGGCTTCCCAGTTCACGGCTTTTGCGCCGTTTTCGCAGAAACGAAAACGCCCTGGTACATGTTTTTCACCCCAAGCACAGCCCGGACAGTCAAACCCATGATCTTGGTTGGTTCTCAATAGGTTAGAGATATTTTTGGCAACGTTGTGACTTTTGAACAGATGATGCGCGGTACTTTTCAGTGCGCCCCAACCACCCGCTGACCCGGTATATTCTTTAATACTCATTTTATAATTCTCACTTTCTCACTGACTGCAACCGCGAATGACCGTGGTAAATATTGAACTGCTGACGTTTGGTAAAACCGATGAGTGTGATGTCAAATTGGCGCGCCATATCGACGGCCAGTTTTGAAGGTGCGCCAACGGCGACCACCACCGGAATACGGGCAATCGCCGCTTTTTGCATGAGCTCAAAGCTGACACGTCCACTGAGGATCAACACCCCTTGCGGATGCCAGCGTTGCTCTCCAATCACTCTCCCGATCAGCTTATCGACGGCGTTATGACGTCCAACATCTTCCGCCGCCGCAATCAATTTTCCCTCAGCAAAATAACCCGCGCCATGCACCGCGCCTGTGTCTGCAAACAGCGGTTGAAGGGACGCAAGCGTACTTGGCATTTGCATGATTTGGTCTGAAGTTAACCACGCTGACTCGCTATCGACATGAATATCCTGGTGCAGCGCCAGCGCCTTCACCGAGGTTAATCCACAGAGGCCACAACTCGATTGACTGACATAACGACGCTCTTGGGTTTGAATACGTGACGCTTGTTGATAAGGCAGCGTAACAACCCAATGATTGGCCGCATGACGCGTTTCGTCATCAGCGAGGTTGAGATCGAGTATTTGATCGAATGAATCAATGATTTGCTGTGACAACAACAAACCACGAATCAAATGCGCATCTTCACCCGGCGTACGCATGGTCATGCTCCACTCTTGAATGTGGCGACGATGTGTGACGGGATCGTGCCATTGCACACTGATCTGCAACGGTTCTTCGATGGCGAGCGCATCGCGTTCAAGCGTCAGTCCCATTTCGCAATCGAAACGTTGACGATGAACACGAACAACCCCCTCAGATTGAGCGCGCTGAGGGGGCGAGGTGGTGGTTTCTTCTAACATGATTCTTATTATTGGCTGACTGACTTTCACGATAAGCATAGCAAGTCGCACCGTCGGCGATACTTCGATCCGATGCTTGTCGTGTAAAGTGGGAGCTGTGTTTACACACGTTGAGCGGAAAACTACTCCTCACTTTGCGTTTGGTCAACAAAACCATATTTTAGCCATGGTTTATTTAACCCACTTTTCGCAACCTTTCGATACATAGTTCTATCATTTCGACCCCAATAACGCGCAATATGCACAACTAGTCATAATGATAAAATAATATTCCATTAATGAAAGGTCGCATTCAATTGCCACCATTCGGGGAGATGCGCCGCATTTATCCCGTCGTTTCGTTGATGCGATCCAACAAAAACTCACGAAATTCCCGCGCGAGCTGCAAGGCGTGGTCAAAATCATACGCCGACACCGCCGTTTCCAGTTTCATACTGAGTTCGGGATTGGCTTTCTCAAAACAAGACTTGTTTTGCATGAAGTCATACACCGCTTCAAGATCGTTCTCTGCGAGCAGTTCATACAAGTGTTGTAACTTGAACTCCAGCACGGAGAAATCCAGTTGGTCGCAACTTTGCTGACTCGGTTCGACCAGCATCTCGTGCGCATCCTGCGCTTCTTCGCGTCGGCGAAGTGCTACACGCTGTGTGGTATCGATGTTCAGATCGAGCGTCAACCAAAATGTGCTGCCGTCACCGAGTCGGCTCTCGACCCCGACTTCGCCCCCCATCAAATGCGCAATCCGTTTACAAATGGCGAGTCCCAATCCGGTACCGCCGTACTTACGCGTGGTTGATGCGTCTGCTTGTTGAAAGCTCTCAAACACTTTCATTTGATCGTCAGCGCTTAAGCCAATGCCGTTGTCTTCAACACTCAAACGTAATGCGAACACCGATTCCGACGTCACCGCACCTTGAACGCGAATGGTCACATCCCCTTGTTCGGTAAACTTAATCGCATTGCTGACAAAATTGAGCATGATTTGTTTGATTCGGAAAGGATCGCCCAACAATGGCGGCAATGATTTGTCCAAATCCAGATGCAGTTTCACGCCATGTTTTTTGGCTTTGTACTCGAAAATGTCATGCACATCGTACACCAACGCGGCGAGATCAAACGGAATCTCTTCAATGTCAACTTTGCCCGCATCGATTTTCGACATATCCAAAATATCGTTGATCAGCGACAACAGATGTTTCCCCGATTTATCGATGGTGATCAGATGATTGCGCTGATCTTCGCTCAAGTTCGATGTCATCAACAAATGAGACATGCCGAGAATCGAATTCATCGGCGTGCGAATTTCATGGCTAATATTAGAAATAAACTGACTTTTGGCCATGTTGGCATTCTCAGCTTGGAGCTTGGCGTCTTTTAGCGCGCCCGTCAGTTTGTCGAGCTTGTCGCCCATGCGCATCACCGAATCTGCGGTGTCATCTAACTCTTTGAGTCGGAAACGGCGATGAGAGACGTTGAAATCACCCAGACTGACCTTGTGCACCATGTCCTGAATCGTCGCCAATGGCTGCGCAATGGCTTGACTCATTTGCTTCGAAGACAGCCAAATGAACATCAAAAACAGCGCATAGAAGCCAATCAAACCGACAATCAGAACGTAACCAATGCGTTGGTATTTGTGTTCGAGCAGCCTAGATTCTGCAAACATCTTGCTTTCATCCACAATCATCAACAGCTGCCATTTCGTTTCAGGAATCGTCGCCCACGCCACGAGTTTCTTCGCACCCTGTAATGTCATCTGGGTAATACCTTGCGCGTTCTGGCTCAGTTGTTGACTCAAGATGGCCGTGTCGGGACGTTTGTGCAGGTTAAATTGATCCGGCTTAAACACCTCTTGTGTGATGGCTTGTTGATAGTTGTGCTCTGTCAGCTCCTGCATGCCAAAATCCTGCTCGCCCTGTGGCGGCAGCGCCATCATGGTGCCCGTATTGCTTGCCAGCACCGCGTAGCCATTCCACGGCACCGACAAGTGTTGAATGCTTTCGACAATGGCGCTCACGGTGATGTCCAGCCCGACCACGCCTTCCAAAAATCCATGGTGATACACCGGTGCGATGGACGATGCCATCCAGCCCAAACCGGCGGGATCAATGTACACATCCGTCCACACCCCCGTTTTTTGAGGATTGTAGGGATAAGTCGCCAAGTAGTAGAAATTGTAATCCGGGATATTCATGTCAGGCGGGTACTGCGCCAAGGTCGAAAACCAAGGATAAATTCGATTGTAGGAGTCCCAACTGTTGAAATAGACCGCGGCCACCAGATCGTTGTTCTCTTTGATCTGTTTCATCAACGGATCCAAACTCGCCAGTTGGTAGACCTTTTCCATCTGTTTGTTTGTCGTCAACCCCGAATAATAGGATGCCGCCCCGCCCTCATCGCGCAATGAATACAGTACACCGCTTTCGCTGAGTTGAAGGTTGGCTTTTTCAGTGTCGATTTCGCCGACAGGCGTAGCAAAAATGCGCTCTGTTTCGTGGCGGTATAACGCCGTTAAGCTGGCGATGTTTTTCAGCTTTTCACCGATGATTTCGGTTTCTCGCTGCGATGAAAGTTTGAGTTCGTTGTTCACTTGCTCGTTGATATAACGCATGTTATCGGCGCTGATAAAATGGTGACTGAGCAGATAAACCGCGATCAATACCGACTCCACCAAAATCAGCGGAATGATCCCGGTTTTCACCATGGAACGCCAGACCCACGCTTGTGTCGTGATGGTGTTTGATTTCATCGTTCTACCACGCTGCTTCCAGTGTATTTGATGCGCTAATTGGCATAGCGAAGCGCAACAGCGTACAACTCTTCATTGATCGCCATAAACACATCCACGATGTCCGGATCAAAATGAGTTCCACGCCCTTCCCAAATCAACTGCACCGCATCTCGATGAGTGAATGCTGGCTTATACACACGCCGACTGATGAGTGCATCGTACACATCGGCGATAGCCATCAAGCGCGCCGCAAGAGGAATATCGTTTCCTGCCAGTCCAAGCGGGTAGCCGCGCCCGTCCCAATGCTCATGATGGGCATACGCGATGTCTTTGGCATAACGCAGGAATTCGATCGATTTTCCCGTCACCAGTTCCGCTTTTTGAATCGCTTCATAGCCAATCGTGGTATGCGTTTTCATGATTTCAAACTCGTCTTCGGTCAGCTTGCCTTGCTTGAGTAGAATGGTGTCGGAAATGCCAATTTTACCGATGTCATGTAACGGCGCGGATTTGTACAGCAGATCAATGGTGCGATCGTCGAGTTGCAAGGCGTAATGTGGATTGTTGCGCAGGTTTTCCGCCAACAGTTTAATGTAGGTTTGCGTCCGGCGAATGTGGTTGCCTGTTTCGTTGTCGCGTGTCTCGGCCAGCGAAACCATGGCATAAAACGCGACGTCTTGAATGGTGTGCAGTTCCTCGCGTTGTCGAACGAGTTCTTGCGTCCGACGCGCCACCTCATTTTCCAGAGAGGCTTTTTCACCCCGCAGAATGTCATGGGCAAGTTTGAGTGACACATGTGCTCGCACCCGCGCTTTGACAATGTCGGGATGGATCGGCTTGGTGATGTAATCCACCGCGCCCAGTTTGAGCCCTTTGTATTCGTCGAGTTGTTCTGATTTGGCGGTGAGGAAAATGACAGGAATATGCGCCGTGGTCGGATTGGCCTTGAGTTGTTCACACACGGCAAAACCATCCATATCCGGCATCATGATATCGAGCAGAATGAGATCAGGGCTGGTGCTTTCAGCAATGCTGATCCCTTTCAAACCACTGTTTGCACCTTTGATTTTGTATTCCTCCTTGAGCAGTTGATACATCAGCGTCAAGTTCTCAGGAATATCATCAATCACAAGCAACGTCGGTTTAGACGACGACACATCAAACATCGGGAGACTCCTCTTCACTGCGAACGAACCTTGTCGTCGCATCAACACACGGTTGATTTGCAATCACACTTTCTAAACGTGCTGAGCCTGACTGTTGGTGTCGTAAACCCCAACAAACCATTCAGTTTCTTTTGATATTAGTCGCCGCGTGAATACAACGGAGTGATAAATGTCTATTTCTTATGCACAAACCAGAATTGGCGGCCGATTGGCGAGTTGCACGATATTCCGCGCCACGCTGAGCCAAAGATGCCGCCAGATTCAGCGTGATTACTGCATCCAACCCAATACAATCCACCACACGTAATCGAGTGGCATCAATACCATGATGGTGATCGCCGCCAAAGGCAGGGTCACTTTCACCAGTTTGGACAAGGGTTCTTGGGACAATTGCATCGCCACAATGAGTGGCCCCACTTGGTAGGGGAAAATGACGGTCGAAAACCCGATCACTTGTGTCATCAACACCGCAGGCACAGAAAATCCAGTGGCGTTCGCGAAATCAGCCGCCATCGGCGTCAGAACCGTTGGAACACCGGGGATGGTGGCAACCAAACCGGTTAGTGTTGAAATCAGTGACAATGCCATAAAGCTCAGAAATGGCGTATTCGGATCCGAAGGCAACATGTGGCTAAACAAAGCGCCCATTTCGGTGCCAAGCCCCGATGCATTCACCAACGCACCAAGTCCCAGCGCCGATGCCACAAACACCACAGTGCCAAAGTCGACCGAACTGTTGAACGCCTTGGGTTCAACCACGCCCCATTTGGGTAGTAATAAGATGACTGCCGTGACCAAGCCCACCCAAGCAGGGTTGACGCCATGAATGGTGTCGGTCATCCAGAACAACAGCGTGATGGCGAGCAAAATCGAGACTTTCTTTTGCATCGCTTGTGTCGACGCAAATCCATCACTTTGCGGTTCGGGAACTAAACATTTGGGATCGATCTCCGCGGGGAAAATGCGCACCACCAGCCAAACCAACACGATTGATTTCACAATCCCCAACACGGGGAAATGCAACAGCAGGTATTCGGTGTAACCAAAATGGATGTCAAACAGCGTTTCGCTCGCCCCCGCCAAAATCATGTTGGGAATATTGGCCGGAAGCACCGCAAAGCTTGGCATATTACACGCAATCGCCAGCGATGTTGCGATGCCCAAACGCCCGTGGCTGCCTTTGGTAAATCCCACCGCATCGGCCAGAGCCATACCGATCGGAATAAGCACCACGGCTCGGCCAACAGACGATGGCATCACAAACCCCAACAGCGCCGATGTGAACACCAAACCACCAATCAACCGCGGGTAACTCGCCGTCAGATGCGGTGCGATAAACGACGCTAGGCGTTTCCCCAACCCGGAGACGGAGATGGCCGAACCAATCACAAAGCCTGAAATGATCAGCCATACGGCGGTGGACCCGAACCCTGCGAACAGCAGCGTAGGTTCGATTAAGTGGAAGACCGTGGCCAGCGCGAAAAACAATAAACCGGTCAGAAATGGGGGAAACAGCCCAGTACTCCAGAACACCAAGGTCAACAGCACCACAGCCGCACTTTGAGAAAAATTGGCCGTTTGGCCCGCAAATGGATAAAACGCCAGCGCCGCCGCCAGCAGAATAGCCACTGCAATGATCACCGGTTTAGCACGCAATTGATTGGTCATAACGACTGACTCCACAGTCCAAGAAAGTTTGCATAAAACGTAAGCAGGGTTTTAAGATACCCGACATTGTGTGACGTTTTAAGGCGCTGATATGCCAAACCATATTCCTGATACGACAATGCAGTCCCCCAGCGACGTTGCCTTCACTTGTGATGCATCCCAACCGGTGCTCACGCACAGTCGCAGTATGCAGGCGGAATCAGGCATCGTGCCGCATTCACACCCGCGCGGTCAGCTATTGTGGGCCACCACTGGCATTCTTCGCGTCACCAGTGAACACGCCGTTTGGGTGGTGCCGTCTACGCACGCGGTGTGGATTCCCGGCGGCATGTTGCATCAGGTGAACAGCGAAACGGCGGCGCAAACGCGGAATATATACATCGACCCGTCGTTTGCGGTTCGCCAAAATGAAAAAGCGGTCGTCATGTTGAAAATGAGTGCGTTAATGCGAGAAATTGTGCTGACGTTGACGGAAAGCGCCAACCGGTTATCAAAAGAGCGAATTCAGCGATTGGGATTGGTGGCGTTGGATGAACTCGACGCGCTGGAACCATTGCAATTGTATATTTCGTCGGGAGAGGATCCGCGCCTGAAAAAGCTCATCCGTCACATTGTGAATCATGCAGAGCAAAACGAGTCGCTGGCGGATTTGTCTCGCCAAGTTGGCGCAAGCGTTCGCACGATTGAACGTCTGTTTAAGGCAGAAACCGGACTCACCTATCGTCAGTGGCGCAGCCGATTCAGGTTGATGAGTTCGCTCGAACATATTGTCAATGGTGCCAATACCACCACAGTCGCACATCAACTGGGGTATCAAAGCGTGAGCAGTTTTATCTCGGCGTTCAAAGCGTTGTTTGGTTGCACGCCGCAGGAATACGCCAAACAGCGTTAACGCGATGGCACATTTTCCGCCTCAAAAACCAAACGCGCCAATGCAAAAAGCGAACAGGAATGCAAAAAAGCGAGCAGGAATGCTGCTCGCTTGTGTTTCACTTCATTTGCCTATTGGGCTTATTTCGCTGATAGCGATGCCATATCAATCACGAAACGGTGCGCTAAGTCACCGGATTCCAACTGTTTGAACGCATCGTTAATTTGATCCATGCGGATCATTTCACATTCTGGGTAGACATCATGCTCTGCACAGAACTCCAGCAGCTCTTGTGTTTCAGCAATCCCACCAATCAATGAGCCAGCAATGCGGCGACGACCAAAGATCAGCGGTGTAGTCATCGGTTCAGCCAATGGGCCGACTTGACCCACGATGACCAGTGAGCCATCTAGATCGAGTAACGGCGTATAGATGTTCACGTCGTGTTTGGTTGGAATGGTATCGATAATCAGATCAAATGATGATGCGGCTTTCGCCATCGCATCGCTGTCGCTTGATGCCAGCAGTGATTTTGCGCCTAGCGCTTTTGCTTGCGCTTCTTTGCTGTTACTGCGGCTAATTGCAGTCACGTCTGCACCCATCGCGACCGCCAGTTTCACGGCCATGTGACCAAGGCCACCGAGACCAATCACGCCCACGCGCGTGCCCGGTTGAACATCCCATGTGCGTAGTGGAGAATATGTCGTAATGCCCGCACAAAGAATGGGCGCAGTTCGCGCAATGTCTAGTTTTGCTGGAATACGCAAAACAAACTCTTCGCGAACAACAATGTGTTTTGAATAACCACCTTGGGTGGTTTCACCGGTATGGCGATCCGGGCTGCCATACGTTGGTGTCATCCCATTACGGCAGTATTGTTCTTCGCCATGGTGGCAGTGATCACACTCTTGGCAGCTATCAACCATACAGCCGACCGCTACGCGATCGCCCACTTGATAGGTCAAAACATCCTGACCCACCGCAGTCACAATACCCACGATTTCATGACCTGGAACCAATGGATAAGGTTGCGGGCCCCAGTCGCCGTTTACAGTGTGTAAATCGGAGTGACAAACACCGCAATGGGTAATTTCAATAGCGACATCGTTACTTCTGAGATCTCGACGTTCAAAATGATAAGGGGTAAGTTCTGCCTTTTCTGCATGCGCAGCGTAGCCAACGGTCTTCATAACACAATGTCCTTAACGTTTACTATCGATGGAAAATGGAACGGCATGCGAAGCATGCCGTTTACTACCGTGTATTAATGTACCGTTCAAAGCGCGGCGTTGCTTGCCCAATCGTCCATCATTCTTGCCCGATTTTCATGCGATCCAAGAAATGAGAGCATTTCACCACCAGGTGAAACCAGCCGCCTGCACATTATTGCAAGTAAGCCCCACCACACACCGGATTGTATGTGCCAGTAATGTGAGAACTTTCTTCACTCACGAGGTAGCGAACCGTATTGGCCACATCCTCTGGCTTGGCGATGCGCTGCGTGGGCGTAAACGCACGGATCATCTCTTTGAATTCTGCGGGTGCATCTTTGGTTGCATCGGTTTCCACCATGCCCGGCGCCACGATGTTCGATGTGATGCCAAACGGGCCTAGTTCCTGCGCGAGGTACTTGTTAAAGCTGTCTAGAGCCCCTTTGGCGGTGCCATGTGCAATAAACAGCGGCGCTGGCGCTTCAGATAACGTACTCGAAATGAATACCAAGCGACCATAGCCTTTGTCTTTCATAACTTTCGCTGCCCATTGCGCGGTTTGATACGCAGCATGCATTTCGTCATTTAACTTTTGCGAAAATTCTTGCCAGCTTTGTTCGATAAATGGCTTTGAGGTAAAACTCATATTGGCGTTCGACACCAGCACATCCACACCGCCGAACTCCTGAACCAACGCAAACATCGCTTCAATTTGGCGGTCATCACGAACATCTGCTTTTATCGTGTGCGCTTCGCCGCCCTCAGCGCGAATTTCCTCTGCCAACGCATCGGCCACAGCCGTGCTGTTAACGTAGTTGATGAACACACGAAATCCATCTTTCGCTAACACTTTAGCCGTCGCTGCGCCAATGCCACGCGCGCCACCGGTAATCAATGCATTACGTTTTGTCATTGCCATTCCTCTTTACAACGATTGATTTTGTTTGGCGATACCCCTATCGATGTATCTGCACGGGTATCGGTTCGTATTTCTATCTGCCTGGATGGATATTTGTATCTCTGGCCAGTTAGTGGTTGAGCTGCCTTAATTGGCGCACAACCTGAGCAAGGTGCTGTTTCGTGCGCTCTAATTCAGCCTCTTCAATGCCCTGCTGCGCATCGGCAAGTACCGTGGCAGCAATCTCAGAACAGCGTTCAACCACAGCCAATGACTGTTGGGTTAAGCTGACGAACTTACTTCGACTGTCCGAGGGAGAACGTTGGCGCTCGATCCATCCGCGCTTCTCTAATCCATCAATAGACCGGCTGACGCTGGATTTTTCCAGATACAACAACTCACTGATTTGGCTCTGCGTCATCGGCTCACTGTTTTTTGACTCGTGGTTTTTTAAAACCAAGATGACGCCCCATTGCTCGGCAGTCATATCGATGCTGGCCTGCTTAAAGCGCTGCGTCAGTAACCGGTTAAACAAGCGGCTGGCTAACCCTGTCAGATGACCGAGTGATTGCTGATGGCGGTGTTGAGTCATGTGCTCTCCACATTCGATAATTGATTTAGTTGTATACACAACTATCATTCGATCTGTCAAATGCTCTTGCATCATTCTGTGGGCTGCCAGCGCGCCATTTCCCTCGCTGATTGGCTACACTGAACGATCTAGCGTACAATGCTTCCCATTTCGTATTCACGTCTAATTGCTGGTGACATTTACTGGTACATTAGACCCAAAATAAGACTTATTTTTCAAATGGTTAACAACAATATCCAATGGTTTCCTGGCCACATGCACAAAGCGCGCAAGGAGATCGAAGAAGCGATTCCTCAGGTCGATGTGATCATCGAAGTACTTGATGCGCGCATTCCTTTCAGCAGCGAAAACCCCATGATTTCACAACTACGTGGCGAAAAACCCGTGGTGAAAGTGCTGAACAAACGCGACCTCGCCGATCCGGAACTGACCGAACTTTGGATTGAACACCTAGAAAAAGAAAAAGGTGTGAAAGCGATGGCGATCACCACGTCCAATGCTCAGGAAGTGCATAAGATCCTCGACTTGTGCCGTAAATTGGCACCGCATCGCGAAGAGATTGGCAAAAATATTCGCACGATGATCATGGGCATTCCAAACGTGGGTAAATCGACCATCATCAACACGTTAGCGGGTCGTGTGATTGCCCAAACCGGCAACCAACCTGCGGTCACTCGTCGTCAACAACGCATCAACCTGCAAAACGGCATCGTGCTGTCTGACACACCGGGAATTCTGTGGCCAAAAGTTGAAAACCCACACAGTGGTTTTCGTTTAGCGGCAACAGGCGCGGTCAAAGATACGGCCATGGAATACGATGAAGTGGCGTTCTACACCGTGGAATATTTGGCGGCGCACTACCCTGAGAAACTCAAAGAACGCTACCAAATTGACGAGTCACCAGAATCTGATGTGGAATGGATGGAAGCCATCGGCCGCAAACGTGGCGCATTGCGTGCTGGCGCGCGTGTTGACCTGCACAAAGCATCTGAAATTCTGCTGCACGAACTTCGCCAAGGCATCATCGGTCAAATCACGCTGGAACTTCCTGAGATGATTACACAAGAGCTGATCGAAGTTGAAATCGAAGAAGCACGTAAAGCCGAAGAGAAAGCGAAAATTAAAGAAGAACGTCGTAAGCGCTACTTGCGTAACAAGCGTTAATCACGCAGCTTTATGTGCCCCTCATCGAGCGGTACATCATGGGTTGAAAAAAGGGCGATGTGAAATCGCCCTTTTTGTTTGCTGTCGCCCTTTTTGTTTGCTGTCGCCCTATTTGTTTGCTATCGCTCAGTTTGATTCCTAAAGCTCAATCTTGTTGCAGGCATTCAACCCTGTTGATGCTCAGCAGGACGATTTTTCTATGCCCGCCAGTTGCAGCAAAATGTCTTCCAGCTGTTGCCACGGCATAGGCTGTGAATCAATCACTTCAATGCGGGATTCAAAACCATCTAAGCTCATTTCGTTCACCGACACCACGCGATTGGCGACGTTAAACGCATAACACCCACGCTCGGTGTTGACGACCGCTTTGATGCGCTCTGCCGTCAGATCACTGAACAGTGAAAACAGATCGTCAAATGGGAATTGGTATTCCGCGCCAAACAACCATCCACAACTGAAATAGCCTTGACCTTTGTTCTCACGACGTAGGTACGCTTGTTGTGGCGCCAATTGGAATTGCGGTTCCAATGCGGCATGGTGATGATGGTGCGATTCTACATGGCTCGATGCACCGTTTTCCAATCGCTCAATGTCGAGCACTTCTAAAGGCAGTTGTCCTTGCGTCACCAATTGATGGAACACTTTGGCGGGTGTTTGATCGGTGACCCAGTCGTTAAAAGCATCGATATCGTCGGCGTTGCAGGCATCGACCTTGTTGCCAATGACAACATCCGCACAGCCGAGTTGGTCGTTGAAATTCTGATTCGAGGTGTATTTTTCATCACGCAAATTGCGTGGGTCCACCAACACAATCGTTGCTTTTAAATCCACATGGTCTTGATATTGCGCCGAGGTCAACGTCGCCACAACTTGTTTCGGGTGGCCAAGCCCGGTCGGTTCGATGATGAGACGATCCGGCTTTTGACGCAACAATGCGTTGATGCCCACCGACATTGGCACGCCCGCCGTACAGCACATGCAGCCGCCCGGCACTTCTTTGATCAATGCCCCTTGGTCAGACATCATGGCGCCATCAATGCCGATTTCGCCAAATTCATTGACCAATACCGCCCAGTTTTCATGCGACGGTTTATTCTTGAGCAGGTTGAGAATCGTTGTCGTTTTCCCCACACCGAGGAAACCCGTAATGATATTGGTAGGAACTTTTGTTGTCATTGGTCACTCCTTTTCACGGAGTATACCGAGGAAGATGTATCAGAGTACACCCTGGAAATGCGGAGACGTCAAAACAACAAAAGGCGCACTACAATGAGCGCGCCTCGATCCTCGTCACTCAATCGTGAGTCTGCGAGTCGGGATGTCTATAGATGCAAGCCGACCATGTACGAGGTTATTTGATTTGAATTATTTTTGATTCCATCCAAATTGTAGGTAAGGCATTCATATCCTCCATAAGAAATGTTCAAATCTGCCTTACCACTTAACTATGGTTCATTTCGCTCAGAAAACAAGTTTTCATAGCAACTTTTTAATGCAAATCACGAATTAGTCAGAACATTCAATAAATCAATCATATGTGAAATTCAATATTGCAACTTTGTCGCTATAGTTGGATGATGTGGCGCGTATAATTCTAGGCCATCCCCCCTATATCATCCCATATCGAATCCTGAGGCCCTTTTTACATGACCAAGAGAGAGAAATTTAAACACAGTTTACTCGCCAAAGTACCCAAAGACGCCATCAATCAATTTCTCTCTAAAGACAAAACCCCCATCTCAGTCCTCTTCATGGCTTTGATCGTCGGTATTCTGTCCGGTCTGGTTGGCACCTACTTTGAACACGCCGTACATTTGGTCTCAGAAACACGTACTGAATGGCTGAAAAGCGAAATTGGCAATATGTTGCCCTTGTGGCTCGCTGCATTTTTGATCAGTGCCGCGCTTGCTTTCATTGGTTATTTTTTGGTTCACCGTTTCGCGCCAGAAGCTGCCGGCTCCGGGATCCCGGAGATTGAAGGGGCAATGGATGGCATGCGTCCCGTGCGTTGGTGGCGTGTACTGCCGGTCAAATTCTTTGGTGGGATGGGCGCGCTGGGTTCTGGTATGGTACTTGGCCGTGAAGGGCCAACCGTGCAAATGGGCGGCGCCATCGGTCGCATGGTGACCGACATCTTCCGCATTAAGAACGAGGATACTCGTCACTCATTGCTTGCTTCTGGTGCAGCAGGTGGTCTATCGGCGGCTTTTAACGCCCCGCTGGCTGGCATCATGTTTGTGATTGAAGAGATGCGCCCCCAGTTTCGTTATTCCCTGATTTCCGTGCGCGCCGTCATTATCTCTTCTGTTGCCGCAAACATTGTGTTTCGCTTGGTCAACAGCCAAGATGCTGTGATTTCAATGCCGCAATATCAAGCGCCCAGTTTGCCTACGTTAGCGCTGTTTTTGTTGCTTGGCGTGTTGTTTGGCATCTTTGGCGTGCTGTTCAACAGCATGATCACGCGCGCGCAAGACATCTTTGTGAAAATTCACCGCAACGACCGTAAACGTTACTTGATTACTGGTTCGCTGCTGGGCGGCTGTTTTGGCCTGACGCTGCTTTACATTCCTGAGCTGACTGGCGGTGGTATCTCATTGATTCCAACCATCACCAATGGGGGCTACAGCGCAAACATTCTATTATTGCTGTTTGTCGGCCGTGTCCTCACCACCCTGCTCTGTTTTGGTTCTGGTGCGCCGGGCGGCATCTTTGCGCCCATGTTGGCACTTGGTACCCTGTTTGGCTATGCGTTTGGTTTGATTGCCAAAAGCTTGTTGCCAGAATTGGACATCGAACCGGGCATGTTCGCTATCGCGGGTATGGGTGCCCTATTCGCCGCAACCGTTCGCGCCCCAATTACCGGTATTCTGCTGGTGATTGAGATGACCAACAACTACTACCTGATCCTACCGTTGATCATTACCAGCTTGGGTGCCGTGATTTTTGCGCAGATGTTTGGTGGCCAGCCAATTTACAGTCAGTTGTTGCATCGAACACTGAAAAACGAAAAACTTCGACAGCAAGATTTGCCCCAGCAGGAATAACTTTGTTCACTATTTTGTGACTGTAACGCACCGAATTGTTGAACAAAATTATCGAAATCTTGTTAGAATCGCCGCGGACTTAAGATTGAGTCCGCGGCGATTGTTTTTTCGACATTTAGAACCTTTTCGCCGCTGATAGACATCATTAAAAAGGAGTTTGATGTTGAACTGGAAAAGGCTGATTCAGGTACAAAATGTTCCTCCGTCGCAAGCTGCGCTGGCGCTCGGTGTCATTGGTCTGGGCCAAGCGTGGGCGCTCTATTTGCCGCAAGTCGGCCTTGTTTTGCGTCCTTACATGGTCATCGCCGGTGCCATTCTTCTTCTGCCTGTTCTCGCCCGTTATCTCACCAGTTATTCAACGTTCATCAACGACATTCGTCATCCGCTTTCGGGTAGCCTGATGGCACCGATGAGCATGGCACTCTTGATCCTGTGTGACTATTTGGCCGTCATCTCCCCGACTATCGCTTACCCCATCTGGGCGATTGCGCTGCTGCTGCACTTCACCATGATGATGCTGTTTTTCAGCTTTCAGTTACTCGATTTTAAAATGTCGAACATAGTACCCAGTTGGTTTCTCTATCCGGTCGGACTGATCAGCAGTTCGTTGGCGGGCACCCAGTTTGGTCACACCGTGTTTTCAGAAACCTTGGTAACCGTATGCATCGGCATTTACTTTTTTATGTTACCGCTGGTGCTGTATCGTTTGGTGTTTGAAGGCATGTTACCTCGGCGTGCTCGACCGACCTTGGCCATCATGGCCGCCCCCATCAACCTCACCCTTGCCAGCTACCTGGTGAACTTCCCCAACCCCGACCCGATTCTAACGGGCGCATTGGCAGGCATTGCCATCACCATGACCTTGCTCATCTACCTCTGCTACATCCGTCTGCTGAGACTCAAGTTTCAACCGTCCATCGCCGCGGTCACTTTTCCATCCGTGATCAGCGCCATTGCCATGCATCGATTGACCAGCTTTTTCCACGATCAGTTTCCTCACTGGCATTGGCTGCATCACTTTGGCTTATTCGAATTAAGCGTTGCAACAGGATTGGTTATTTGGGTTTCGTATGGTTACGTTAAAATGTACTGGCCAGAGATATTCCCAAAAGCGCAATAATAATTCTTCGTTAGATTTATTTACTATTAAAAATCAATAGAAATAAATGTCTCAGTCTCGCCGAGCGTAATGTTTATGGAAAAATAGCAAATCCAATATAACTCAATTTGTCGTTGCTCCCAAAACAATCAATTTTGGCAGGTGAAATTTAATTTAAACGCATCAATATATCCTTTGTCAGCTGGCATTAATGTTTAATTAGAAGGATATTTTCACCATGAAATCTGATGCCAAAAATAATCGGTTACCTGACTCGATTCAGGACCGTTTGAATTTCTTCGTTCGCGATTTAATTGAAAGCAATCAAAACGGTAAACATCTGGTATTAGGAAAACGCCCCTCCCAAGGTGATATTGTTTTACAAAGTAACGATTACCTCAGCCTTGCCAACCATCCATTGATCAAGGCGCGTTTAAAACAGGCTATTGATACCACGCACGACAGTGTGTTTATGTCGGCTATTTTCTTACAAGATGATGAAACCAAACCTAGCCTAGAGCACCAACTGGCTGAGTTTGTCAATTTCGACTCGTGTCTGTTGTCTCAGTCGGGTTGGAATGCCAATACGTCGCTACTGCAGACCGTCTGCGCACCGGGCAGCAATGTCTATATCGACTTCTTTGCGCACATGTCGATGTGGGAAGGTGCGCGTTATGCCAATGCGAACATTCATCCGTTCATGCATAACAATTGTGACCATCTGCGCAAACAGATCCAACGTCATGGCCCTGGGCTCATTGTGGTCGATTCCATCTACAGCACCATTGGTACGCTTGCGCCGCTGACTGAATTGGTTCATATCGCCAAAGAGACTCAGTGCGCCATATTGGTCGATGAATCGCATTCACTCGGTACCCATGGCGATAACGGCGCTGGCTTACTGGCGGAATTGGGGCTCTCCGATCAGGTCGATTTTATGACCGCGAGTTTGGCAAAAACATTTGCATATCGTGCGGGGGTTATTTGGGCAAATAACAACGCGAATCAATGTATTCCTTTTGTGGGCTATCCGGCGATATTCAGCTCGACGATATTACCGTATGAAATAGCCGCATTAGAAGCCACATTAGAGGTCATTAAATCGGCCAACGATCGTCGCAAGAGTTTATTTCACAATGCACAACTATTATCACAAGGATTAAATAAAATTGGTATTCACATTCGTAGCCAATCCCAAATTATCGCATTAGAAACAGGCGATGAAAAAAATACAGAAAAAGTCCGTGATTATTTAGAAGACAATGGCGTTTTCGGCGCCGTATTTTGTCGACCGGCCACCTCGAAAACGAAAAATATTATTCGCTTGTCGTTAACCAGTGCCGTCACGGAACAACAGATCGACCGCATTTTGTCGGTGTGTCACAGCGCGGTAAAACGGGGGGATATGATCTTTAAATAAATTGGCCCATCCAATGCTGAGGAGACTTTTCGCATCGGCGGCGTTTTGAATCGACAGGATTTCGAATCAACCCACAACATGACTGTCTTTCAAATGGTCTCTCTGCAACGGATGCCCATCTCTAGCTCTGAGCTTCGGCTCAGAGCTAGATCCAATTGGCCAGTTTGCCCAGCAGCTTGTCTTTATCGGCCGGTTTAACGATGTAATCGTTCATGCCAGATTGGTGAATTTTCTCAATTGTCAGCGGGCTGTTATCCCCGGTATGGCCAACAATCGGAATGTGGCAGTACGGCTTATTGGAATCCCGAATCACGCGCGTCGCTTCAATGCCATCAATGATCGGCATTTCAATGTCCATCAAAATCAGGTCGAACTCGTTGTGCTCCATTGCATCCAACGCTTGTTGACCATCATTGGCCTGCACCACTTCATAGCCCTGCTTTTCAAGCAGCAACGCCGTGAATGTGCGCAGTGATTGGTTGTCATCTACCACCAGAATACGGCGTTCATATTTCGGTTGTTTGATCGGCACAACATTGTGATCCGGTGCAACGTCATCCACCTCAAACAGCAGTTGATCGAGTTCTTTGTCGGTATCGAGCAGCAGTTGACGAATTTCTAAAGGTACGATCCGCAAATGGCGCTCAATATTGATGGGGTATGCGCGTTGCTTGTCGTAAAGGTAAACAATTTTGGCTTCGGTAAAATGCAGCTTGGTTTCCAGCTCGACCAATGACTGCCACTGATCGCCGATCTGCTCTAAATCCAGCAGAATAATGTCGTATTCAAACTCGTACTCTTCACGCGTTAACGCCTCGCTCAGCGTTGCGTGATGTAGGCGAAATCCTTGGTAGAACGCTTTCTCGCTCAGATGTCGGCTCATCAGCCCTTGCGTACCAACATACAACACCGATTTATTTTTCATTAAATCCAGTTTGATGTGTGAGACGCGTTCAGAGTGATATTGAGGAAAACTTAACGTGAACTCCGTCCATTCCCCCAGCACGGAGGCACAACGGATGTTGCCACCGAACGACTTCATCACCTTGCGACAAAACGGCAAACCCAAACCGTAACTGCCATTTTTACCAAAGGTATAGAAGTCCTTAAAGATGTCATCCAAGCGGTCTGGGGCGATGCCCACGCCGTTATCTCGCACGATGATGAGGTTTTCTTGGCCCGAGTGATGAGCGTCACTTCGATATGAAAATGTTCACTGTTCTGATAGTAAAAGGCATTTTTCAATAAGTTGTAGAGGGCAAATTTCAGCAGGGTTTCACTGCCGAAATAATCAAAATCGTTGATGGCGTTGAGTGTGACGGCCTGACGATCTAACGCGCGCTTGTACGAGAAGGAATGCAGGGCATGGTCAACCACCTCTTTGGCCGACAAACGCTTGAATGTTGAGGTCGAGACGCGGTTTTCATCGATAGATGTCAGTAACAGGTCGATGGTTTCGTTCCCGGTGTGGATCACTTCGTCAGCGTTGCCCAAAATTTCATGCAGCAAAGTCAGATCCTGTCCGTCGATGTATGCACCTTGGGTTGGATTGACCGGCTGCGCGGGCAAAATCGAACGCAGCACATCAACCGACGATTTCAACGCACTGAGCGGGTTACGCATTTCATGTGCAATCCCGGCGCCAAAGGATTTCGCGATCGACACCTTCGATTCATGCGAGCTTTGGTTTCTGAAATAGAACAGATTACCGAACACGTATGTGAACAGAAAAATCGGCACATAAGGCCACAAAATGACATGCTGTGGTTCGTAATGTTGCAGCCAATACACGGCGCCATACGCCGCCGCGACGGATAACGCAGCTTGCGCCAGCATCACTTTGGTCTCATGAACCAGCAGAATATGTAGGAAGATGGACGCCATGAATGACATCGCCCACACCGTGGACCAATCGTTCATCAACATCATATAGGCAAAGAAGAACGGCAAACAGAAGCCGATCATAAACAGGTAATAGTAAGGTAAGTAGCGCTGCCACAACTTCGGCACTGCGTTTCGAAACACAATGCCGCCAAACAGGCACGAACAGAAACCGCGCAGCAGCAGCGATTCATAGGGCTGAGGGAACACATGCGCCCACACATAGTAGTAAAACGGAAAACCAATAAACCCCATCCACCCCACTAACGTGAGGTTCGGTTCAGCATATTGGTATATTTTCTTTACGACTTCCATGTGCTCTTACCAAACTCGACTCTAATAATTATTCGTATAATTGCATAGTATGATGCAAAACGTATGACGGTAAGTGACTTTTTTCATGCTTTCTCATAAACAAGTAGCACAAAGCAAACCACATGCCTACTACAACCAGTTAGGCCACCAATTTGATCGAACTGCCACGACCGCTGGTTTCCACGTCCAACCTGAGTGCAATTTGTTCTTTCAACTCAGTCACATGCGAGATAATGCCAATCGTTCGGCCGCCCTGTTGCAGATCAACCAACGTTTGAATCGCCAGATCGAGTGACTCCGGATCCAAGCTCCCAAAGCCTTCATCAATAAACAGCGTGTCGAGGCGAATACCCCCGCTGTACGACTGCACCACGTCCGACAGCCCCAAAGCAAGCGACAACGCAGCCATGAATGATTCACCGCCCGATAGCGTTGCCACATCGCGCCACTTTCCGGTGTAACCATCTTCAACCATCAAATCGAGGCCAGACCCTGCATTCCCTTTTGCGCGCTCTTCCTTACGTTTAAGCAAATAGCGGCCTTTACTCATTCGCTGCAAACGTTGAGAGGCTTGAATCAACACGTCATCAAGCAAGACGCCGAGTACAAAACGGTGCAAACTCACTTTCGCGCCGGTGCGACCATTGGCAATGTCACTTAACGTGCCGTAGACCTGATACGCTTTATCCAGTTCTGCATTTTTCGCGTACAACTGCGCCAGCTTCTGCTCGACCTGATTGAGGCTGTCCATGCGAGAAAGATGCACTTTCAACGCGTTAAACGCGCTATTCACCGCATCCTGTTGCGCAGTAAGCGACGCTTCCAATTGCGCCATTTGTGGTGGCGTTTGGTCTGCCAGTGCCTGTGTCAGGCTGTCCAATTTGCCTTTCAACGTGGCCAAGCTTTCATCGTAACGGCGCACTTGTTCATCCAACGCCGCCAATGCGGCTTCATCCAACCTTGCGGCCAGATACGCTTCAGGATCGGCAAACGCCGTTGCACTGAGCGCCTGTTGCCATTGCTGTTGCGTGCGTTGCTGCTCTTTATCCCACGCTTGGTGCTGCTCGTTTGCGCTGCTCAACGCCGCCAGCGCCGACGCACGTTGGTTCTGCGCTGTATTGAGCGCCGCGCGAGTTTGCTGCTCCGCTTCCACCAACGCTTTGACTTGTTTTTGAACCTGGCTGTATCGCTGGCGCACTTCGTCCACGGTCTTGAAATCGGATGTAATGTCGCGTTGCAGATCATCCACACGCGTTTGCGCTTCCGTCATCGCTTTCTCTGCTGTTTGACGTGCGGCATGGTGCGAATCCAAGGTGAGCTTCGCAGCGGCAAGGTTTGCTTCCAATTGCAGCAATTGCTGTTCAATCTGCGCAGGATTGATCGCGGACAAACGCGCGATTTCATCCGTCAATAGTTGTTGCTGATGCTGCAGTTCCGCCAGTTCCGCAATCGACTTTTCTTGCAGCGTGGTTTCTAACTGCGTCACATCTTGTTTGAGATGATGGTGCTCTGCGGCCATGGCCTCGTGCTGCTTCAACGCTTGCGTTTCCGCATTTGCAGCCACTTGTTGACGCTCACGCGCCTGTTGAACCTGTTCTTTTGTGACAACGTCACCAGAAAACTGTGCCAGATTCGGATGTGAATGACTGCCGCATACCGGACAAGCATCGCCATCCTGAAGAATTTTTGCGAGTTCCGCCGCTTGATTGGTGTGCCACACGTATTCGCACTGATCCGCTTGTTGTTTGGCCAAGCGCGTCTGCTCCGTCGCCTCACGATACGCCGTTTCAGCGCGCGCCAACAGTTTGGCTTTCTCGCCCAGTTGTTGAATAAGCTGGTTCAGGCGTGTGCGTCGTTCAATATGGTCATTGACCAGATTCAAACTGGCGCGCTTGCTGTCGAGTGACGCAAACTGCAGTTGCGCCGCTTCTTTCTCGCTACGCTTCGTCACAATCTGCGCTTCAAGCGATTTCAGCGCTTGCTCCGCCTGTTGAAACGCTTGTTGAATCCCGGTTAACGTTGACGATGCCTGACTCAACTCTTTCTGCCACTTATCCAGCTCGGCAAACTTTTTGCCTGTGATTTCAAGTTGATGAAGCTGCGTATTGAGCGAATCCACTTGCTCGGCATTTTTCAGCGCAGCCTGATAAGCCGCGTCCGCGTTCGCAACCTGTGTTTCCGCCAGAGCAACAGCGTTGGTTTTCTCCACAACAGCGGTTTGCGCCAACGTAAACAGCTTTTCAGCACTGCGCAGTTCGTTAAACGGCGAATCGAGACGCGCCGCCTGCAGCGCCTGCTGTTTGCGAGCGCGAATCGCATCCATCTCACTTTGCTTTGCTAATTCAGCGTGCAACGTGGTATCGAGCGTCGCTTTCTGGCTGAATTTTTGTTGCAGATCTAATGCGGCCGTGTGTTGCTGCTTTAATGCGTCCAGTGCTTTTTGCGCCGTTTGATACGCCTCATCCGCCGCTTTCAGCACAGGGGCCAGCTTCGTCTTTTCTTCTTGCAGCGCTTCTTCCGAGCTGACCGAGACTACATCTAGCGCGCCTTTGATCTGATTATCAAATTCGTCTTTTTCTTTGCGAATGCCCGCCGCACGCTCAAACAAGGTGCGTTCAATTTGCGTATAAATGTGCGTTTGGAAAAGCTGACCAAAGATCTGCTCACGCTCTTTTGAATTCGCAATCAACAGTTCACGGAATTTGCCTTGCGGAATCACCATCACTTGGCGGAACTGTTTCACGTCCAAACCAATCAGATCCACCATGGCTTTCGCGACCGGATTGGGGCGATTCGCAATCAGCTTTTCTTCCCCATCCACCCACTCACACAATGTCGCGCTGTGGGCTTTTTTGGTGGTGCCTTCTCCGCGTTTTTTCGGCACGTCTTGATCCGGGCTACGAGTCACGTTAAACACACGCCCGCCCAGTTCAAAGCTAAATTGAATTTCGGTGATCACCCCTTCGTCGGCGTAGTCACAACGCATTTGGTCGCCCGTACGTTCGCTGCCAGTCGTCTCGCCATACAAAGCGTAACAAATAGCGTCGAGAATCGAGCTTTTACCAGCGCCCGTTGGGCCATTGATCAAAAACAGCGGCGCGTGCCCCAGTTGGGTAAAGTCGACCACTTCTTGCGACGCAAACGGGCCGAATCCTTGCAAAGTCAGTTTAATCGGGCGCATAAATCAATGTTGCTCCGCTTGCTTGAGAGACTGAATCACGTCGGCCATGGCCGATTCTTGTTGCTCAGTGAGCGCTTCTTGTTTTGCTTCAAGGAAGAAATCGCGGAACATGTCCATTTCACCGCGTGCCAAACGTGCGCGGCCCATTTCCTGATCCACACCAATCAGCATGCCCGGTTTTTCGAGGTGCAAGACGTTGGGATAGACCTTTCGCAACTTATCCATCGGATCCAAAATCGCGTGTTTGTCTTGCAAACGCACTAACAGATAGTCGTGATGGTGAGGGTCAGTTTTCCCCTGCGCCAGCAAGTCATCCAGTTCACCTTCGATGATGCGCATGTCGTGTGGCGCATTCAGAGGAATCTGCTGCGCAGACACAAAACCGGCGTCGTTGAGTTCCACCAATGTCATGCCTTTTTTCTGATGCTGTTCGGAGAAACTGTATTTCATCAACGAGCCAGAATAGCGGATATGCGCTTCACCTTTTTGCTGTGGCTGATGCAAATGCCCCAACGCCACGTAGTCAAAGCTCGAAAAATGTTCATGATTGACCCGATCGGAACCACCAATCGACAGTGGTCGCTCTGACTCGGATTCCATCGCCCCATCCACAAAACAGTGACTGATCAATACGTGACGTTGTGACGGATTCAGTGCCGCTTTGATTTGCTCGCACAGAAACTGATGCGCGTCATCATGGGTGGTGACGCTGGTTTGGTAGTGATGACGAACCTGCTCTGGGTCGTTGTAAGGCATGCCATAAAACGCCACTTCACCCGCCTGTGGCGAGGATAAAACCACGGGCGTCATCATCTGTTCAAAATCGCTGATGATGTGCAAACCCGCATTTTTCATCTGTTTAGCAGCAAAACCAAGGCGCTTGGCACCATCGTGGTTACCCGGAATCACAATCATCGGAATCGACAATTCCGTACAAATGCGGCTGACTACGTCATCCAACAGTTCAATCGCAATGGTCGGCGGTACAGAACGGTCATACACATCCCCCGCCACAATGACGGCATCAACGGGATTATTTTCTAAATAATCAATTAATTGATTGAGGACGTAACGCTGATCTTCTAGAAGAGACACATTGTGAAATTGACGACCTAAGTGCCAATCAGAGGTGTGAAGAAACTTCATTCCTAGCCTGTTGAACGAATATCTATGAGTAATTTGTGCTTATGATACTCGTTTTGACTGGAAATGCGATGCATGAAGGGAAAAGATTGAAGATAGATCGTCCCCTGCGGCACTAGGTGTCACCGGGCTTCAATGCTCAAGGGGCGTCAATGACTAAACATTCACGCCCAAGGTTGCGCGATGTGATCAAGCGCGAACTTTTAAGCGACGCGGCACCAGTTCCACCCCCGTCTGATAACGTTTTGCAGAAGCGTTCAGCGCCAGCGCTAGCGCACTGTCCGCAATGACTTCAAATTGCTGTGGCAGTGAGTTGATTTTAAGCGGCAGAAAATCAAGCAAGCGATTATCACCAAAGGTTGCTAAGCGGACGTTTTGCATTAATGCCGGATGTGCCAACAGTACATCTAAAATCCCCTCAAGCAGCGTGTAAGATGTTGCCACCACCGCATCAGGTACATCACCCGCAGCCACCCATTGTTCAAACACGCGGCGGCCTTCGTTCCGGTTAAAGTGCTCCCCATAACCCACTTTCGCGGCGATTTGATTAACCTTTAACGCAGACTCAAACCCCAACTGACGTTCTTGGGAGATATTCAGTTCAGGAAGTGCGCCCACCAACCCGACCGTTTTGACGCTGGCATTGAGCAGTGAATTGGTCAGCTCAAATGCCGCACCAAAATCTTCGCTAATCACACAGGCGAAATATTCATCATCCAACGGACGGTCAATGGCGATCACCGGCGTCCCTGAGTTTTGCATTTTCAGATAGAACTCGCTGGCATTGGGCATCGTGCTGGCGACAAACAACGCATCGATTCGACGCGACACCAAGGCATCCGCGACACTCATTTCGGTTTCAGGGTCGTCATCGGAACACGCAATCAGAATTTGATAACCAGCTTTGCGCGAATTCTGCTCGAGCAATTTCGCGAGTTTGGCGTAACTGGTGTTTTCCAAGTCGGGAATAATCAAACCAAAGGAGC
This sequence comes from Vibrio sp. Vf1514, assembly GCF_052076135.1. NCBI lineage: Bacteria > Pseudomonadati > Pseudomonadota > Gammaproteobacteria > Vibrionales > Vibrionaceae > Vibrio > Vibrio sp. Vf1514. Next base: position 824,234 of record NZ_CP197268.1, read on the forward strand.
GACTGTTTCCTGCCCACAACGCTGATGCGGCGTGATCGGGGCGGTAATTGTGCGCATCCACCACCGCCATGACCTTTTGCTGTGTCTTTTCGCTAATTCGATATTTATGTGCCTTGCCGTTGATCACATAGCTTGCGGTCGTTTTCGACACACCAGCCAACTTAGCAATTTCATCTAGTGTCATATCCAGTACTCAGGTTATGTGCGGCGGATCATAGAAATAACCTTTCGATCCTTGATGGTGTTGAATTATACGCTGAATCGATTCAGTATTGAAGCTGAAAGGATTCAGCAAAATCTCAAATTGATAGCGATGTCGAGTTTTTGGAGCTTTTAGCTTTTTTAAACTACACCTATAACAGCAAATGATTTCGCCAGTTGGTGGTTTTGCTGAATTTTTTGAACTAAATGCTGAACCGATTCAGCAAGTATTATAAAGCAGGGTAACACCTGACACCGCAATTGCCATGCGGTGACAACAAAAAACGCCGTCACATGGCGTAATAAAAGGGGCCAAACATGCTGCAACTCTCTCAAAACGACATCCAACTGGCGCAAGCACAGTCAAACAAGTTGGATGCCATCCGCTCAATCGCTGCTGATCTCGCGGCCAAAGGTTTAGTCGAGGCAGGCTACGTCGAAGGCATGCTTAACCGCGAAGCACAAAACTCAACCTTTTTGGGCAATGGTATTGCCATCCCCCACGGCACAACCGACACCCGTGATCTCGTGAAAGAAACAGGCGTCGCTGTACACCACTTCCCTGCGGGGGTGGATTGGGGCGACGGCAACACGGTTTACGTGGCTATCGGCATCGCTGCAAAATCAGATGAACACTTGGGCATTCTGAAACAGTTGACCAAAGTTTTGTCTGCAGATGGCGTTGAAGAGAAGCTGAAACAAGCGAAAACCGAAAACGACATCATTGCCCTGCTGAACGGCGACGTGCAATTTGACGCTGATTTTGATGCGTCGTTGATTCAATTGCTGTTCCCTGCAAGTGACATGGTGCAAATGAGCGCCGTGGCTGGCGGCCTGCTGAAAAACACCGGTTGTGCTGAAGCAGAATTCGTTGCGGATTTGGTCACCAAAGCGCCGACACATCTGGGTAAAGGCTTGTGGCTGGTCAGCAGCAATAAAGCAGTCAAACGCACCGGCATGTCTTTTGTTTCCACGGCGAACGATTGCGAGTACGACGGCGTTGCAGTGAAAGCGCTGATTGCGTTTGCAGCATGTAACAGTGCGCACCAAGCGTTCCTCAACAAAATCTCAGACATCGTGTTCAAACAACAGCAAGAAAAACTGCTGAGCGCCTCAGCTGAAGCGCTGGTTGCTCTATTCACACAAGATGAACAAGACGCCCCTGCAGTTGCCGGTGAAGGCAATGTGGCCGTCTTCAAAATCAAAAACTCGCACGGCCTTCATGCTCGCCCAGGCGCGATGTTGGTGGCTGAAGCGAAGAAATTCGAATCAAACATTAAAGTCTCTAACCTGGATGGTGACGGCAAAGCAGTGAACGCGAAGAGCTTGATGAAAGTGATCGCGCTCGGTGTAAAACACGGTCACCAACTGCAATTTATCGCAGAAGGTCCAGATGCAGCACAAGCGCTGGAATCGATTGGCGCAGCCATCAATTCTGGCCTCGGTGAGTAAGGAGCGCGACATGACAAATAAAGTCGTCACCATCACGCTGAACCCAGCGCTGGATCTAACCGGTAGCCTAAGCACGCTCAACGTTGGCTCCGTCAGCTTGGTCAAAGAAGGCAACCTTCATGCCGCGGGTAAAGGGGTGAACGTTGCCAAAGTGCTGAGCGATCTCGGTGCAGAAGTCACCGTGACCGGTTTCCTAGGCCGTGATAACCAAGAAATGTTCTGCCAACTGTTTGCTGACATGGGCGCAAATGACCAATTCGTGCGTATCAATGGCGCAACGCGCATCAACGTCAAACTGGTAGAAGCCAGTGGTGAAGTGAGTGACATCAACTTCCCCGGCATTCAAGTGTTGCCAGAAGACATTGCCGTGTTTGAACGCACACTGATGGCATTGGCCGAAGAGCACGAATACTTCGTCATGGCCGGTAGCTTGCCGTCTGGCGTGTCGCCTGAGTTGTGTGCCTCGTGGATTGAAAAACTGCACAGCATGGGCAAAAAAGTGTTGTTTGATAGCAGCCGCGATGCATTGGCCGCTGGCCTCAACGCGCAACCTTGGTTGATTAAACCAAACGACGAAGAGCTTTCTCAATTCGTGGGGCGTGAACTGCATACCCCACAAGAATGCCGCAGCGCCGCCGAACATCTGGCCGACAAAGGCATCGAGAATATTGTGGTATCCATGGGTGCAGACGGCACCATGTGGTTCAACCAAGGCGTATGGCTTCATGCGAAGCCGCCTCGTATGTCTGTCGTCAGTACCGTAGGTGCGGGCGATACACTGGTGGCCGGTTTATGCTGGGGCCACATGCAAGCGATGAATAAAGAAGAACTGATCACGTTTGCCACTGCCCTCTCTGCCCTTGCGGTTACGCAGGTCGGCGTCGGCGTGCCAAACGCTGAACAATTAGTCACCCTACAACAACAAATCCAATTACAACCCGTTAGTGTTGCCGCTAACGACTAAGGACAGAAGGTCGCATCTATGAATATTGCCATTATTACTGCATGCCCGAGCGGCGTTGCAAATAGCATTATCGCTGCTGGTCTACTAGAACAGGCAGCCAAATCCCTGAACTGGACAGCCGCGGTGGAATGCCATTCATCCGTGCTGGAAGGACACACCCTCACTGACGCTGAAATTGCGGCAGCGGAACTGGTGATTATCGCGGCAAACACGCCCGTCGACACCACACGCTTCGTGGGCAAAAATGTCTACCAAAGCGACATTTCAGCGTGCACCAGCGATCCCGTCGCGTACCTGAAAGCTGCAGCGGAGCAAGCCAGCGAACTGTCTGCTTCGGCGGCAACCACGTTTGCAGCGCCAGCAGCGTCTGCGCCGGAAAGCGCCAAGAAGATCGTCGCCATCACCGCTTGTCCAACGGGTGTCGCGCATACGTTCATGGCGGCAGAAGCCCTGGAAGAAGAAGGCAAACGTCGCGGTTACCAAATTAAAGTGGAAACTCGCGGCTCAGTTGGGGCAAAAAACCAACTGACTGACCAAGAAATTGCCGATGCTGATTTGGTCATCATCGCAGCCGACATCGAAGTTCCTCTGGATCGTTTCAACGGCAAGAAAATGTACCGCACGAAAACAGGTCCTGCGCTGAAGAAAACTGCTGAAGAGATGGACAAAGCGTTCGTACAAGCCACAGTTTATCAACACGCGGGTTCAGCCAATGCGTCTGCTGCAACTGAAGAGAAAAAAGGCGTCTATAAACACCTGATGACCGGCGTGTCACACATGCTACCTGTGGTGGTTGCTGGTGGTTTGATCATCGCACTCTCCTTCGTATTCGGTATCGAAGCGTTTAAAGAAGAAGGCACACTGGCTGCTGCGTTGATGTCCATCGGTGGTGGCTCTGCTTTCGCACTGATGATTCCGGTGCTTGCTGGTTACATTGCGTTCTCCATCGCTGACCGTCCGGGCCTTGCTCCGGGTTTGATCGGCGGTATGTTGGCAAGCTCCATTGGCTCTGGCTTCTTGGGTGGTATCGCAGCAGGTTTCATCGCGGGTTACTCTGCAAAATTCATTGCTGATAAAGTACAACTTCCACAATCTATGGAAGCATTGAAACCTATCCTGATCATTCCGTTCCTCGCCAGTTTGGTCACAGGTTTGGTGATGATCTACGTTGTCGGTGGCCCGGTTGCAGGCATCATGTCTGCCATGACCGAGTTCCTCAACAACATGGGTTCAGCGAACGCGGTGTTGCTGGGTGTGATTCTTGGCGCCATGATGTGTTTCGACTTGGGTGGCCCAGTAAACAAAGCAGCATACACCTTTGGTGTGGGCTTGCTGGCATCACAAACTTACGCGCCAATGGCTGCCATCATGGCTGCTGGTATGGTGCCTGCGCTGGGTATGGGCTTAGCCACCTTCTTGGCTCGCGATAAGTTTGAACCAAGTGAACGTGAAGCGGGTAAAGCCTCTTTTGTTCTGGGTCTGTGCTTTATCTCTGAAGGCGCGATTCCATTTGCAGCGAAAGACCCAATGCGCGTGATTCCATCGTGCATGGTGGGTGGTGCACTGACTGGTGCGTTGTCTATGCTGTTCGGCGCCAAACTGATGGCACCACACGGCGGCCTGTTTGTACTGCTGATTCCAAATGCGATCAGCCCAGTATTGATGTACTTGGTGGCGATTGCCGCAGGTACGGTAGTGACTGGTGTCGGTTACGCATTCCTGAAGTCTCGCGCTCAAGCCAAAGCCGCAGTGACTGCATAATCTTGATGAATTAAGCCAATTACCGATCTTGGCTAGCCAGTGAGTGATGCTCCTCTCACTGGCTTTTTTATTGGTGTCAATCCCCCACGCCGCCCCCTCACGTAAATGGCGGCCATGAAAAAGCCAGCATCTCTGCTGGCTTTTCTTTTTGCTTCGCGTGTATCGCTCGCTTATTTGTGTTTCGGCTGCACGTATTGACGGCCAACATCTACCACCGCAACGTCTTTAAAGAAGCTACGTCCCAACAAAACTGGGAAGGTTAAGTGCGTGCGGTCGGCCAGCGTGAATTCGGTTTTCTCTTTCAGGTCACCAATTTCAATCCATGCCATCACAATGGCGCGGCGCTGTGTGCTGTCGGAGCTCGACTGACGAATGTGCACCCAACGCTCAACAGGCAGGCTCACTTCTTCACTTTTAATGCCGTCATGTTCGATACGGAATTTCACCCAATCTTTACCATCGCGCTCAAATGGCGTGATATCGACGGCACTGATGGACGATGTGGTTGCGCCTGTATCAATGCGTGCACGAAAGGTTTCTTTCAACCCCGGAACATAGACCCACTCTTTTTCACCTAAAATGAGTTTACCATCCGATGTTTTCGTCGCTTTCAGCACCACGACTTCTTTCTTCACTGATTGGGTTTCTGATTTCTTACCGGCCTTATCCTTGGCGCTCTCGGTTGCTTCCTGCTTAGGTTGTTCAACTTGAGTCTGTTCCTTCTTCTCTGCATCCGCCGTACGCTCGGTTGGTGTTGTCGCACACGCAACCAGACCGCCACTCAGCATCAAAGGAACCAGGAGTTTCCATTGTTGTTTCATTCATTCACCTAATCAAACTGCTAACTAACGTTATGAGACTTTAACTATCGCATCCGCCACATAAGGAATGTCTTTCTCCGTCAGACCTGCAATATTGATGCGGCCATCTGCCACACCGTAAATACCGAACTCTTCGCGTAAACGTGCCATCTGTTGTGGCGCGAAACCGAGGACAGTAAACATGCCCTTATGGCTTTCGATGAAGTCAAATTGTGACGTATTATGTTGATTTCTCAACTCTTTACATAAGGTTTGACGAAGGCTTAACAAACGTTGTTGCATTTCACTCAGCTCTTGCTTCCAGATGGTTGTTAGCTGTTCGTTTTGTAACACCGTTTTGACAAGCGCCGCGCCGTGGTCCGGTGGCATGGTGTAAGTCGAGCGAGCCAGCGTCAACATTTTACCGCGCGCATTGGCGACATCGTTGGCCGTTTTGCCCAGCACGATCGCCACACCCGTGCGTTCACGATACAAACCAAAGTTCTTCGAACACGATGACGTCACCAACATCTCTTCGACATGGCTCGCCATGTGACGTAGCCCTTTTGCATCGTCGTCCAGACCATCACCAAATCCTTGATAAGCAATATCCACAAACGGAATGAACCCGTTTTTCTGCGACAGCGCGGTGATCGCTTGCCAAGCAGCAAAGTCGATATCCGCACCGGTTGGGTTGTGACAACAGCCGTGCAACAGCACCACATCTTTCGGGCCCGCGTGCGCGAGATCCGTCAACATGCGTTCAGTGTCGACCATCTTGGTCTCGCGACTGAAATAAGCGTAGTACTTCACTTTCAAGCCTGCCGCTTCCATCACCGGTTTGTGGTTCACATAACTCGGATCCGTGAGCCAGACCGTTGTTTCAGGTTGTGCCACACGCATGAGATCGCCCAACATACGCAGCGCACCACTCGCACCTGGGGTTTGAATGGCAGTCACACGTTCTGTGACTAACGATTCCCCCAGCACAAGATTGAGCATGCTGCGGTTAAACTCTTCACAACCGGCAAGGCCGACGTAGGATTTGGTTTTCTGCGTGGCGACGACCCTATCTTGCGCTTGTTGAACCGCGCGCATGATGGGCGTTTCGCCTTGGCTATTTTTGTACACACCGATGCCGAGATCGACCTTTTCAGGACGAGGATCGTTTCGGTAAGCAACGGAAAGAGAAAGAATGGGATCTAACGTTGGTGTTGGTAAATGGGAAAACATGAAAGTCACAACCCTTTGAAATTCATCGTGACTTTCAGTAAACACTAGATAGGTAAAAACCTAAAGGTTTTTTTACAATTTGAAGTGGTGGATCACCTGATTGCTGCTGCCACGCCAGTGAAGGCTTGGGTCAGCCAGCTCTTTTTCGAACTTACCATCAATCAGTACGTCGATCAGGTCAACCAGCTCACGCTGTTCTGCACTCAATTCTGCCAACAGGTAACCCGTCCAGAGCCAGATATCTTTGCCCGGACACTCGCTTTTGACCCGCTTGACCAACTTCAACACCGATGCCACGTTTTGCGGATGCAGTGGATCGCCACCAGACAGCGACAAGCCACGACGTGGAATGCGGGTATCGTTGAGGTCATGGATGATTTGGTCTTCCAATGCTTGCGTAAATGGATGACCCGAATCCAACGACCAAGTACTTTGATTGTAACAACCGCGACACTGATGAACGCAGCCGGAAACGAACAGCGTGCAGCGCGTTCCCAGCCCGTTAACCACATCAATCGGATAGTATTGATGATAATTCATATTACAGATGTTTCACTCGACGTTTCACTTCTTCTTGTTTGCCGACGTTGAATGGACGTGCATCCGGGCTACCCAAGTAACCGCATACACGACGAATCACCGACACTTTGCTTGGCTCATGGTTGCCGCATTTCGGACACACAAAGCCTTTGCTGGTACAGTCGAATTCACCGGTGTAACCACACTCGTAGCACTCATCAATCGGCGTGTTGGTGCCGTAATAAGGAACGCGGGTGTAGCTGTAATCCCAGACGTTTTCCAACGCTTCAACGTTACGTTGCATGTTCGGGAACTCACCGTAACAAATGAAACCACCACTTGAGATGTGTGGGTACGGCAATTCGAAATCGATCTTGTCGTATGGGTTCACTTTTTTCTCAACATCCAAGTGGAAGCTGTTGGTGTAGTACCCTTTATCGGTCACACCAGGAATCACACCGAACTCTTTGGTATCAATGCGGCAGAAGCGGCTGCACAAGTTTTCACTTGGTGTACCGTACAAGCTAAAGGCGTAGCCTGTTTCTTCTTTCCATGTGTCGACCGCTTCACGCAGTTTACGAATGATGTTCACCGCGTGTTCACGCAGTTCGCTGTCATCAAACACGTGTGTTCCTTGGCCAAACAACGCGTTCATGGTTTCATGCACACCGATGTAGCCCAATGAAATCGACGCACGACCGTTTTTGAAGATGTCCGCAATCGAGTCATTCGCATTCAAGCGCACGCCACACGCACCTTCCATGTACAGGATTGGCGCCACACGGGCTTTGACATTTTCCAAGCGGTGGATACGGGTTTCCAATGCGCGACGTGCCAGTTTGAGTTTTTCATCCAACAGTTCGTAAAACTTGTTGAGATCGCCTTTCGCACGAATCGCAATACGCGGTAGGTTCAAACTCACCACGCCCAAGTTGTTACGGCCTTCATGAACCAATTCTCCGTTCTCTTCAAACGTGTTCAAGAAGCTACGACAACCCATTGGCGTTTTGAATGAGCCAGTGACTTCGACCACTTTGTCGTAGTTCAGAATGTCTGGGTACATGCGTTTGGTTGCGCAATCTAGTGCCAATTGTTTGATGTCGTAGTTTGGATCACCCGCTTTATGGTTCAGACCATCTTTGATGGCAAAGACCAGTTTAGGGAACACAGCCGTTTTACGGTTTTTGCCCAAGCCCGCAATGCGGTTTTTCAGGATCGATGTTTGGATCAAACGCGATTCCCAGCTGGTGCCCAAACCAAAACCCAGTGTCACGAATGGCGTTTGGCCGTTCGCGGTGTGCAGGGTGTTCACTTCGTATTCCAGTGATTGGAACGCGTCGTAACACTCTTTCTCAGTGCGCACTTTGGCAAACTCTTCCGGATCGCGAATGTCCCACTCTTTCGCAATCGCCAGATGTTTTTGGTAGCTGGCAGAGACGTAAGGTGCCAGCACTTCATCAATGCGGTTGATGGTTGTGCCGCCGTAAATATGGCTCGCCACTTGTGCGATGATCTGCGCAGTAACAGCCGTTGCGGTCGAAATGGATTTAGGCGTGTCAATTTCCGCGTTACCCATTTTGAAGCCGTGTGTCAGCATGCCTTTTAGATCAATCAACATACAGTTGAACATCGGGAAGAACGGCGCGTAATCGAGATCGTGATAGTGCAGGTCGCCCTCTTCGTGCGCTTGAACGATGTCACGCGGCAGAATGCGAGTTTTCGCATAGTGCTTGGCCACGATACCCGCCAGAAGGTCACGTTGAGTCGGGATAACTTTACCGTCTTTGTTCGCGTTTTCGTTGAGCAGATCCGCATTGCTCTCTTGAATCAGGCCTTCGATCTCCTGCGTCAGTTTGCTCTGCTTCTCTCGTGCCACGTCGCGGTCATGTCGGTACTCGATGTATGAACGAGCTAATGCTTTGTACGGCCCTTGCATTAGCTCGTTCTCTACCAGTGTCTGAATTTCTGCGATTCGAACTTCTTCGTACTCTTTGAGTTTGAGTTCGACTGCCAATGCAACATTCAATGCGTAAATCGCGATTTCACTGTTGACTTCTTCCGCTGCACTTTCGACTGCAGCTTGGATACGATCTCGGTTAAACGGGGCTTTTGAGCCATCACGTTTGATTACGATAGGTTTCACCTTTTCTCCTTACCCCAGCATATTCACAGGATTATCCACAAATACACTATATAGGGCTTACCTTTATCCAAACGACACTATATGTTGTGTCGTATTAAACGAGATGACCCAATGGAAAGTATTGATTTAGATCAACGAATTTGGGGCTATGGACAAGAACAAATCGATCTTATAGCTTGAAGTCTCAAAGCGAAAAGAAACCCTGCAAACGCCATTTTTTGTGATAAAAATTATTGCTTTTTGTGGAACACTGTCCGCACCTGACCTCAACGAGATCGACGAGAAGAGCCATCATGAAAACGAACAAAATTGCCACAGTTTTAGCGTCCGCCATACTGCTAATTTCCTCTCACTGTGTGTCCGCGCAAAGTTTGTCAATCAGTAGTTGGAATATTGAATGGTTGACGTTGAATACGTCCGCACCTGTGGATAAAAGCAAACGCACCAGCGAAGATTTTGCCGCGCTGAGCAAACATTTCCACACGGTCAATAGTGACGTGTTGGCGTTTCAAGAAGTCGACAGCGTGCAGGCCATCCAGAACGTGGTGGGCTCGGCGTATCAAATCGTGCTCTCGGATCGCGCGCAGCCTGCGCACGAACAGCATCAATTTAAAGACCTTAATCAGTACACCGGCTTTGCAGTGCGCAACACCGTGCCGTTTAGCGACCCAGCCGATGTCGACCTGTATGGCAAACGACACCACAAATTGCGCTTTGCAGCTTATATCGTGTTGTACCCAGACTCGCCGCAGCCCGTGCATACGTTGTCAGTGCATTTAAAAGCGGGTTGTTCCGGGAAATTTCGCGCCAACCAAACCAGTTGCCAAACATTGCTGACACAAGGCAAAGCACTCAATGCGTGGATCAAACAGCGGGAAGCCAAGCAGCAAGCGTATGTCATTCTGGGCGATTTCAACCACAACCTCGCCTACCGCGGGGATTGGTTATGGCAAACCATGACGCAAGGCACCCTCATTGAACCCACGCTTGCCAGCCGCCAAACACCCGCGACCTGTAAAGTGCGCTCACGCCAGCAACCGAATCAACTGCATCAATTTCGTTCGTTGATCGACCACATCATCGTCAGCCCAACGCTTAAAGCAAGCACCACGAAACAAGTGAATTTCGAGAGCCAAGACGTATTGCGTTACGCACTGAGTGACCATTGCCCATTGCGCAGTGAACTACAGTGGTAACCAGCGCTTACCGATTCAACGCTATACATCCAAGGCTCTACCTAAATCCAAGACAAAAAAAGCCCCACCGTTGACTGGCGGGGCAAGACACAAGTTACTTGAAACTTTCGTTGTGGCATTGAGCCTCATGATTGAGGTTCAATACGTTTTTTCATCACCACAAAGTATAGGACGGGAATCACCACCAAGGTTAATATTGTTGAGATAAATATCCCAAAAATCAAACTGATAGCCAATCCGTTGAAGATCGGGTCATCCAGAATGAACATTGCACCAATCATCGCCGCCAATGCGGTCAGCATAATCGGCTTTGCCCGCACCGCCGCCGATTGAATCACCGCTTCTGAAAACGCCACACCCTGCTCGACCTGTTGATGAATGAAATCCACCAGCAAAATCGAGTTACGCACGATGATCCCCGCTAAAGCGATCATGCCAATCATCGACGTTGCCGTGAACTGTGCGCCAAGCAGCGCATGCCCCGGCATCACACCAATGATGGTCAGCGGAATCGGTGCCATGATGATCAGCGGCACCACATAGGATTTAAACTGCGCAACGACGAGCAGATAGATCAGAACCATCCCCACCGCATAAGCGATGCCCATGTCACGGAATGTTTCATAGGTGATGGTCCATTCCCCATCCCACAAGACCGCGACGCCACTCAGGCCATCCGGTTGGTGAATGTAGTTCTGGTCGAGGTTCATCTGCCCCTCAAGCGCAGACCCAATGTTGAACATGCCGTACAGCGGGCTGTCAATGGCGCCGGTCATGTCGCCCACCACCATCACCATCGGCACCATGTTTTTGTGCACGATGTAATCTTCCATTCGCGTCTGCGTGACGTTGACCAGTTCAGATAGCGCGTAAGCCTGCCCGCTTTGGTTGGACACATTCATATTCAGCAGTTGCACCAAACGTATTTTGGCGGTTTCACTGGCTTGGATCTGCACCGGAATCGGGTATTTGTTGTGTTCACTGTGCAGGTAAGTCACCGGCTTTCCGCCAACGGCCGTGGCTAAGGCATCCACAATCGATACATACGGGACGCCCAATCGCGCCGCTTTGCTGCGGTCGATCGTCACCTGCCATTTCTGATGCGATTCTGGCAGATACATATCGACGTCAACAATATCCGGTGTTGCCCGGAAAATTTCACGCACCTGACGCGCCGCTTGATTGCGAATTTCCGGGGTTGGGCCATACACTTCAGCCAAGATTGGCGACCATACCGGCGGCCCCGGCGGCACTTCAACCACTTTCACCTTCCCGCCAAACTTCAGAGCAACTTGGCTTAGCACAGGGCGAATGGCGCTGGCGATCGCATGACTGTCGCGATCCCGCTCCTTACGTCCCACCAAATTGACTTGAATGTCGCCCTGATTGGCTTGTTCTCGCATAAAGTAATGACGAACCAGTCCATTAAAGTTGATCGGCGCCGCTGTCCCGGCATAAATCTGGTAACCCGTCACTTCAGGGACCTTGTTCAGTTCCTGTCCCATGTCGAACAACACGCGCTGGGTACGTTCAAGCGACGTCCCTTCCGGCATATCCAACACCACTTGAAACTCCGATTTGTTATCAAACGGCAGCATTTTCAGCACCACCGCCTCAAACACCGGCAGCAAGACCGAACCGATGATCAACGCGAACACCGCGAGCAGCAGCATCAAGCGGTTACGAGTTTGATGTTGGGCAGTCACAAACGGCGTCATGATGCGGTGGAATACGGAACTCGCCGCGGTTCCTTCATCCTTGTGGTGGGTGGGTTTGAGCAGATGCCCAGCCAACCAAGGGGATATGACAAATGCCACGGCCAGAGAAATGAGCATCCCCATCGACGCGTTAATCGGAATCGGGCTCATGTACGGCCCCATTAAGCCGCTGACAAACGCCATCGGCAGCAACGCCGCGATCACCGTGAGCGTGGCCAGAATGGTCGGCCCGCCCACTTCATCCACCGCAGATGGAATCAATTCGGCCAGTTTGCGTTTGCCCATCGCCATATGACGGTGAATGTTCTCCACCACCACGATCGCATCATCGACCAATATCCCAATGGAGAAGATCAACGCGAACAGCGACACGCGGTTGAGGGTAAACCCCCACGCCCATGACGCAAATAAGGTGATCATCAAAGTCACCATTACCGCCAGCCCCACCACAATGGCTTCGCGCCACCCCATGGTCAGCAACACCAGAATCACGACCGCAGTGGTGGCAAAGGCCAACTTGCCGATCAGGGTGTTACTTTTATCGGCGGCGGTTTTTCCGTAATCACGCGTGATGTCAACATGAATGCCATGCGGGATCAGTTGATTTTGCAATGCTACCACGCGGGCTTCCACCGCTTTGGCCACATCGACCGCGTTTTCACCGCTCTTCTTGGCAATCGCTAGAGTGACGGCCGGATAGATCCCGCTTTTGTCACTGGTCCAGACATTCTGGGTTGCAGTGTCAACGCCAAGTTCAATGGTCGCAATGTCTTCCAAATACACAGGGAATCCATTGTGCACACCCACCACCAACTGTTTGACGTCCTCGACATGCGTTAAAAACTGGCCAATTTGTAGTGGCAGGGTTTGGTTGTCACTGGTCAATGCGAGCATGGAAGAGCGACGATTGGCAGCGGGCAAGCTTTGATTGAGTTGATCGATGGTGATACCAAAACCGTTCATTTTGGCAGGATCCAGCCGCACATCAACGATGGTGTTGTGCCCACCCACGGTGTAAATATCGCGCGTGCCTTGAATGCGCTTGAGTTCGGTTTCTAACCCATGCGCAACTTGAGTGAGTTGCTGTTGATCAGACTGTCCGCTGCGGTCCGACAAGGTAATCGTGACGATCGGAACATCTTCAATCCCTTTGGGTTTGATAATGGGTTCCCCGACGCCAACCCCCGCAGGCATCCAATCTTTATTGGAATAGAGCTTGTTATAGATGCGCACCACGGCATCGTTGCGTGAGACACCCACTTTAAAGATCGCGACGATCATCGCGCCATCCGGCTGGGAAAAGGAATAGAGCTTATCGATGCCTTGGATTTCAGAGATCACCTGTTCAGCCGGCGTCGTCACTAAACTCTCAACTTCGGCAGGCGTCGCGCCCGGAAAAGGAATATAGACATCAGCAAATGTCACATCGATTTGAGGCTCTTCTTCTTTGGGGGTGATGATGACTGCAAACAGCCCCATCAGTAAGCCAACCAACGCCAGTAAAGGCGTCATGGCCGAATTTTGAAAGGCCGCAGCAATGCGACCCGAAATACCGAGTCGTTTGTCCATCTCATTGCCCTTCTGCTGGAAGTAACGTGGTCGCAATGACATCACCGATTTCCAAACCCGACAGTACTTCCACCGCATCGCCGTAGGTTTGACCCAAACGAATCGGATTCAGGATTCGCGCCTCATTGACGATGCGATACACCGCACTCAGTTCCGCACGGCGAATAACCGCAGCGCTGGGGATCAACAGCACGTCCCAGCTGCTGTACTGAAAATCAGTTTTGACCCACATTCCCGGCATCAACAATGGCGTGTTGTCTGGCAACGATAAACGAATGTTGAAATTGTGAGATTGAGGGTCAGCGTAACGAAATAAGCTGTAGTTTGTTGGTGTGACAACGTCACCAGAAGGTGACCGTACATGGAACTGCACCACCGCTTGCACTTTATCCTGATAGCGCTGCGGAATGTCCGTTTCAATTCTAAGTTTTTCCAGTGAAAAACCACTCACCAACGGCGTTCCCGGCGCGACCGTTTCACCCAGTTCCACATGACGCTGCGTGACCACGCCGGCATACGGTGCTGTGATATTGGTGTACCCCAGCGACTCTTTGGCTTGAGCCACCGCAGCCTGAGCTGATTTGACGGATGCTGCTGCGCTGCGAGCACGCGCTTCAGCCGAATCCATTTGATCGCGCGAGATCGCACCTTTAGGAAACAACTGGCGATAACGGCTCACTTGAGCCTGCGCTTCGCGGTTTTGCGCCAACGCACTGGCCAATTGCGCCTGTGCGGCGTCCAACGATGCCGATTGCTGCACATCACTGATTTCAAGCAGCACTTGGCCTTGCGCCACGTGATCATTCACGTCCACAAACACGCCGATCACGCGACCGGATGTTTGCGCCGCTACCGTGCCTTGATTCACCGGCGCCACGACGCCATCCAACTGAATGACCTGCGGCAGACGTTCTGTCTTCACCGTGTAAAAGCCAGTCCCCTCGGTGGCATGCACCCCACTCACAAAGCTCAGTGCCGCCAGAATAGACAAAGTTAACCCTTTCATCGTGTCAATCTCCTTTGACATTCAGCCCTTTAAAGCGCAGAGATGGCCTATCATCTCCCTCGCGAGATCACGTCATGATGTTCGCAATCATCCGTAGAATCACTTTGCGGCGAAAACAAGACACGATGTCGGGAAAGGTTCGTGTGTTTACGCCGTTTGTGTGTGATGCTCTGGATGTTGTTTGGCGCGCAGCACCAGATTAGTCAGGCCGAGGCCAACCATCATGCACGCGAAGAACACCCACACGCCTGAATTGCCCAACGCCAAACTCGACACCGCAGGTCCTGGGCAAATGCCTGCCAATCCCCAACCCACCCCGAAAATTGCTGCGCCACTGAGTAGACGTGAATCGATCGCGGTGTTCGTCGCGAGACAAAATTTCTCGGCATTCACGGGTTTACGTTTCGGTTTAATCAAGAAAAAATACGCTGGCATAAACACCAGTAACGCGCCACCCATCACAAACATTAAGCTCGGGTCCCAGTGACCTGTCACATCCAGAAAGCCTGTGACTTTCGCAGGATCCGCCATACCTGAAATCACCATGCCCAAGCCAAATAATAGCCCAGCCACCAGAGACGTTAATCGAAACAAAGCCTGATTCATTCTGATTCCCCACCAACGCTTTTAAATAAGATGCAAACGAACAAATACCGTCATTGCGGCAACAACCATAAAGACACAGGTGGCGACTATTGAACGTTTTGACAATCGACCGATGCCGCAAATGCCATGTCCACTGGTGCAACCATTACCCAAACGTGTGCCGACGCCAACGAGCAAACCCGCCGCCGCTAACCACCACACATGAGTGTCAAACTGTGCTGGCATCTGCTTATCAAAGGCCATCACACCGAAGACGCCGCCACTAATCATGCCGACCACAAACAACAACCGCCACGCAAAATCACGTGATTTCGGCGTCATTAACCCCGTTAAGATGCCGCTGATACCGGCAATTTTTCCGTTCATCAGTAACAAAATGGTTGCCGAAATCCCTAACAACACGCCGCCAAACAAAGATTCCCAAGGCATGGTGAACGTCATAATGTCCTCTTTTTATTTCTCGAAATTTGAAAGACTTAACCACAAAACACGGTTTGTAAGCTCTGAATCAACTGCGCCACGCGCGTATCGGCCAACGAATAGAACACCTGTTGCGATTCCTTGCGCGCTTCAATCAATCCATGCTTTCGTAATACCGTTAAATGTTGAGAAAACGCTGACTGGCTGAGTGCTGAGCTTTGTTGTAATTGCCCCACACCCACCTCGCCTTTTGTCAATTGACAGAGCACCATCAAACGTTCCGGATGCGCCAAAATTCTAAGTAGTTCAGACACTTCTTCCGCATTGGACTTCATTTGATCAATATTGACGGCTTCCATCACTTTCCCCTTCGTAACCTTGTTTTTTAGATAATACTAATAAACATAATTTAGTCAAACCTTATTTAGTTATATCGAAATTAGCTCAATTAACATTAGACAACTCTAATTTATGTAACTATAGTAAATCCAACATCCAACGGAGGGTATTCTCATGACCATTGAAAATGGCGTACGAATTGTCGCGGGCAGCATGGTCTTGCTGTCGCTACTGTTAACAGTGTTTGTTCATCCGAACTTTATCTGGCTCACCGTGTTTGTTGGTGTGAATCTCATTCAAAGTGCGTTTACCGGGATTTGCCCAGCAGCCTATTTTTTGAAGAAACTTGGGTTTAAATAGTCAGTTCACACTGAAATTCGATACATCAGTTGAGCTAGAAAAATTTGGAGTAAACTATGACTAAGATTGTGATTATCGGCGGTGTTGCCGGCGGGGCTTCTGCGGCAGCGCGTGCGCGTCGTTTGAGCGAAGATGCGCAAATCATTATGTTTGAACGGGGCCCTTTCGTCTCGTTTGCCAACTGCGGCTTGCCCTATCACATCGGTGGTGACATCAAAGAACGAGCCAATTTGCTACTGCAAACGCCAGAAAGCTTTTTGGCACGCTTTAATGTCGATGTCCGCGTCATGAATGACGTGGTTCGCATTAACCGTGCAGACAAAACCATCACCGTTCGCAACCTGCTGGATCAATCTGAGTACGAAGAAAGCTACGACTTTCTACTGTTGAGCCCAGGCGCTGGCCCGATTGTGCCGCCAATCCCAGGGTTGGATAACCCACTCACCCATTCGCTGCGCAACATTCCAGATATGGACCGTATTTTGGAAACCATTCAGATGAACCAACCCGACCATGCCACCGTTATTGGTGGTGGCTTTATCGGTTTGGAGATGATGGAAGCGTTCCACCAATTGGGCATCAAAACCACGCTGATTGAAATGGCCGATCAAGTGATGACACCCGTTGACCGAGAAATGGCAGGCTTTGCCCACGCAGAAATTCGCGCTAAAGGCATCGACTTGCGCCTCGGTGTGGCGCTGCAAGCGGTCGAGTTCAAGCCAACGACCTCAATGCCAAGCATCGATTCTGGTGAGAATACCGAGCATCAACACATGAATGGTGAACTCGATCTGACGCTGAGCAATGGCGAAACACTGACCACTGATATTCTGATCATGGCAATTGGTGTGCGCCCAGAAACCAAACTCGCAGCTGAAGCAGGCCTGCACATCGGTGCGCTGGGCGGGATTGAGACCAACGAATCCCTACAAACTAGCGATCCAAGCATTTATGCAGTGGGCGATGCGATTGAAGAAAAAGACTTTGTGACGGGTCAATCGACCTTAGTACCACTGGCTGGCCCTGCCAACCGTCAAGGTCGTATGGCCGCAGACAACATGTTGGGTCGCAGCGAAACCTATCAAGGCACGCAAGGCACCGCGATCTGTAAGATCTTCGACTTGGCTGTGGCTTCTACTGGTAAAAACGAGAAGCAACTCAAACGTGCGGGTATCGCATACGAGAAAGTCTACGTTCATACCGCGAGCCACGCGAGCTACTACCCGGGGGCTGAAATTGTGTCGTTCAAAATGCTGTTTGATCCAACATCAGGCAAGATTTTCGGCGCTCAGGCCGTGGGTAAAGATGGCATCGACAAACGTATCGACGTTATGGCAGTTGCGCAGCGTGCTGGCATGACCGTTGAACAGTTGCAACATCTTGAACTGACGTACGCGCCACCTTACGGCAGCGCAAAAGACGTCATCAACCAAGCCGCATTTGTCGCCACCAACCTCATGAAAGGTGATGCAAAAGCGATTCACTTTGATGAAATCGACAGCCTTACCGATGACCAACTGTTGCTCGATGTACGTAATCCGGGCGAACTGGACAACGTCGGTTATCTGCCGGGCGCCATCAATATTCCAGTCGACCAACTGCGTCAGCGCATGAACGAATTGCCAAAAGACAAAGAAATCATCATCTATTGTCAGGTCGGTTTGCGCGGCAATGTCGCCTATCGCCAGCTCGTCAACAACGGCTACAAAGCACGCAACTTGCTCGGTGGTTACCGCACTTACGCGTTTGCCAGAGCCTAACATTTTCCGCTTTCTCGCAAACCAAAACAGCCAGCATCAAGTGCTGGCTGTTTTGGTATTCAGAACAATGCACCGATGTACAGTACTCCTAAATTTGCTCTGAACTTGTATCTGATATGCGAGTTCATGTATTGCCCGCAAAAGGCTTCGGCAATATCGCCTAAGTTTTTAACGCCTATGCGTCTCTCCGATCGGATAAAACCACTCACATTGTCAGACACATATTGATCGTCAAAGACGGATTTGTGTATCTGGCACCATGGTTTAGTATATGAAGCACACCTTCACACGCGTAAATCAATTGGCATAAATAGCATGATCACCATTCGACACTACAAAGCCTCCGATGCGCGGGCGCTTTGGACGCTTTTTTATCACACCGTTCGCAACATTAACGTGCGCGACTACACTCAAGCGCAAGTCGAGGCATGGGCGCCCGCTGAGATTGACGCTGCCATTTGGCAGCAACGAATGCGAGCCATTGATCCTTTTGTCGCGGAGTTGGACGGCGACATTGTGGGCTATGCCGATCTGCAAGCCGACGGGCTGATTGATCATTTCTTTTGTCATCACCAGCATCAAGGCAAAGGGGTCGGCCGCAGCCTAATGGAACATATACTGAATATGGGTCGCCAGCGTGGCATCACCCAGTTTCATGCCGAAGTCAGCATCACCGCTCGCCCATTTTTTGAGCGTTTTGGATTCACCGTGGTTCACAAACAAACGGTAGAAGTTCGCGGGCAAACATTGCGCAATTTTGTGATGAAACGCTCCGCAAAAAATCCTTTGAATCGCGATACACAGCATGTCAAAAGCGCATGAGTTTTACACACGGTTGGGCGCCGAAATTGAGCGCATGGATGGCCAGCGCCCCTACTTTCGTTGGCCGCTATGTGGCTAACGAAGCATGAAACCCGCTCGCTCTCGCTGGGTTAAATTTGTCGCAGGCGCTGAATGTCTTTTTGAGGCGGTAATCCAAATAAACGACTGTATTCGCGACTAAATTGAGAGGCACTTTCATAGCCCACCAGATTACTGGCTTGCGTCGCATCAAGACCATTTAACAGCATCTGCTCGCGCGCTTCTTGCAGCCTTAGGTTTTTCATGTACTGCAGCGGGCTGCTGCCAGTCAAGGCTTTAAAGTGCACTCGAAAGCTTGAAGCGCTCATGTGCGCCTGCCCCGCTAGCTCATTCATGCCAATGGTTTCGGTGAAGTTCTTCTTCATCCACGTCACGATTTTCAGAATGTGATTGCTGGGCGAACCAACAGAAGCAATATGGCGCAGTTGCGTGCCATGCGGCCCATGAAGCAAACGAATCACAAGTTCTTTTTTTATCAATGGCACCACACTCGCGAGATACTCAGGCTCTTGCTCCAACGCTAACAAACGGCTCATCGTCCGGTATATACTATCGTCCGTATTCTGAATGGAAATCGATTGATACTCAAAGTGACGATCGGGCTTGTCGAGCTTCAGCTCCGTGCACGTTTGCATGATCAGGTCATAATCTAATTTCAGGACGATCGCCAAAAATGGCTGATGGCGCGTCGCCTCCGTCACATGCGATACAATCGGTGTGTCAAAGGTGGTCAGCATCGACTGCCCGGCTTCGACAGGGACTTGCCTGTCATCAATCGCCAGTTGCTTGCTCCCTTGTAAGATCAGCGAAAACCCAAGGCTATAAATGCAATGCAGCGGCGCTGTCGGCGTATTTCTAATGTGAACTTCAAGCCCGGGAATGTCAGTGATGTAGCTGCCCTCTTTACTGCTGTAGGCGCGCACTTGATCCACCAGCGCTTGATTGGCGTTATTGCTGTTCATCACTCTCACCTGCTCTGTCGTTGATTCTTTTCGTATTGTATTTTTCATCGAATCGTTGGATTAACTCTTGCGAGGACACCTGGCTTCCCATTCTTCCCCGCTTCACGTATTGATGAGCAAAACTGATCGCGCCTTTCGAACGCACGAGTGCTTCAAATTCATCAATAAAATGCTGCTTAAATTGACTGTTAAACGTATTCACCAACACCACGTGCTTGTTGGTGAAATCGGTATTGTTCGCAAATTGCCAGATCGGTGGCGCTGGGCTGTATAACCAGATGGGCGATCCCAGATACACGGTGTCATAGCGCGAAACATCGATATGATTCGGTGTGATGTCCGCGAAATCGTTCCGAGCATCGCTCAATGCGTTTATCCAGCCAACCATTCCAAGCTGATAGTCGTTTGCCACTAATTCATGGACATCCGCATCCAACGTTTCAGCAATGTGATCGGCTAAAACGCCCGTGTTTCCTGAACGAGAAAAGACCACAACGGCCACGTTTTGAGGCTTTTCCGAAGCGCGGTGATGTTTTAAATCATCGAGCTTGGCATCATTGTGCTTTAACGCGTGATTTCTTAACACCTGATTGGCCGCATCTTGTGCATTTTCAATACGCGTGACCACAAATGCAACCACGAACAAGATGAGAGCGAGCGCCAACAGCAACATCAGGAACAAACGGATCATCAGTGCCATCCCTTACGATTTCAAACAAGGTGAATGATGCGTTCTTTACTCACGCGAAGAACGCATTGAAGTCACTTATTGGAGATATTTCGCCAAGAATGGCGCCACGCGTTCCATGGCCAAACTCACCGCCTCGGGATGGTCATACAGCTCGTAGTGCGACCAATTCTCTAGATCCACCAATTGACGATCTTTCGAAGCCACCGCTCGACCATAAATTTCTTGCCCATCACGGAACGCGCCAAACGCGCCCACTTTCTGGCCAACCACCGCCATCATCGGTTGTGTCATCAAGGTTTCTGCAAATGCGAAGGCATCCCAGCTTAATGTTTTTTGAGCGTGAGAAAAGACCATGCGCGTTGCGCCGCCTTCCGACTGTCCCCGCGGTGTTTTGTAGTACTCTGTGGCTTCAAACACATCGCGATCGGTCAAACCGTTTTCTTTTGCAAATTCGAGGCTTGGTGGCAACAGTTCATTCACTTGTAACTCAGCACCACGAGCTTCAGCCGTGCGTTGCGTTGCCATGGCTTCCAATGTGCCGATGGGGTTGTACAAGCTAAACCCTTCGCGGAACAAACGCCCCACATTAACCGGTGTAATGCCCACGACGGCTTTCAGACGTTTCTCGGTCAGGGCAGAATTGAGAATGTAACCGCCACCACCACAGATACCCAATCCACCAATGCGGGTCTCATCCACATACGGTAAGGTCACGGCATAATCGATCACGCGGCTGATGTCTTCGACGCGTTGCGTAGGATCTTCCACATAACGGGGCATACCGCCCGACTCACCTTGAAAGCTGGCGTCAAAGGCAATCACGACATAACCTAATTCAGCCAACGCCTTCCCATAAACTGCACTGGAGGTTTGTTCTTTGCAGCTCCCAAATGGGTGAACACTAACCATGGTCGGATAGCGTTTTGCTGCGTCAAAGCCGTCTGGCAGCAAGATGAATGCGGCCATATCCCAAGCCATATCGGCGTTTCGGAACGATACTTTTTTAATATCCATCATTTTTATCCTCGTGGAAGGCTCAACGCATTGAGCCTTCGTTGATATTCATCGTGCGTGTTACAACGTGCGTTGGAAGAATGGGGCAAGTACGCCAATGGCTTCAGCAATCGGTGACTCGCCATCGTAGAGGTCCATGTGGTTGGCACCATCGACAATGTACATCTGTTTGTCGCTGCTCGCCGCACGCGCCATCAGATCATCACTCATCCATTTGCTGCCCGCATTGCTGCCGACCACGGTTAAAAGAGGCTGCGTGAGGAACGCTTCCGCTTTAAAGAATGCATCATACGAGATGATTTGAGTCAGGCTGCGAGCCGTCGCAAAACCCGGAGCGGTGCAATACGCCGCGCGATCGGTATGGTAATACTCCCAAGCCTGACGCAGCTCTTCATTCGGTGCATCTTCTTCCTTCATCGGCGCCATTGGCATGGTTGCAGACTCCGCGCCACTCGCATCAGCGGTGCGCGCACCAGAACCGGCTTCAAGGTAAGGAATCGCATCGCTGTCTTTGACGTTGTTGTCCCAACCGTTGCGGAACATTTGGCCGATGTTCACCATGCTGACCGTTCCCACAGCTTTGATGCGACGATCATTGATGGCGGCATTGGCGGTATAACCCGCACCCGCACAGATCCCCATCGCACCAATGCGGTCGTTGTCGACGTAATCCAGTGTGGTGAGGTAATCAATCACGGCACTCACATCTTCCGTACGTACGTGTGGGTTTTCCAACTGGCGCGGATTACCGGTACTTTCACCTTGATAAGACGCATCATAAGCAATGGCAACAAACCCGTGCGCTGCAAGTTTTTTTGCATATGTGCCCGCGGTTTGCTCTTTCACACCACCACCCGGGTGTGACACCACAATCGCAGGGTAACGCTTAGTCGCATCAAAATTGTCTGGGAAGTTAATCAGCCCAGCGAGCGTAATGTCCAGACCGTTGGTATTAGGAAAGTAGACTTTGTTCATTTGGATTGCTCCTCAGTAGCGTACGTCATTGTCTTAGAAAGCTGTGCGCCAGTTCGCGGTTTGCTCCTGACTTGAAACCAGTATAGGCAGATCATGGCGTGTAAGTTTGCCTAAAATGACGAGTTATTTGCCTGTTTTGTTTTTTATGCCTGAAATGATGAAACCAAAACGAGTACGAGTTCAACACACTGCACACAAAACAAATAACTTATTGATAATAATTAAATTTAAAATATCACCGCATTTATGCCACACTGTGTAATTCAACAAAATCATTGTGTTAAATTTGCACTCATGCGGCCAATCAGCGACGCTTGTCGCCGTCAAAAATCGCAAAACAGGCAAACAAAAAAACAATGGCCCTCATGATGAGAGCCATTGGCAGAACGTGACACAATTCGTGTTCAAATTACGACTGAACAGGGAACCATCCCGGGGTGGACTTGATGATGTTCCACAACTTGGTCGGCACTTGCAGATCATCGGCACTGTGAGACAAATCCAACGCGGCACAAATCTCTTGGTCGCGGCCATCTTGAGCCATTTCGACCCAAGTCGGGTTCATCACCAAACTGCGTCCGACCACCACCAGCGGTATGCCTGTTTCAAGTACGTGACGCGCTTGATTCGGCGTACGCACTTCTCCTGCCGCCATGAGTGGCAAGCGATCAGCCACACGTTCGATAAAGCGTTGCGCCGTGGTTTTACCGCTGGTGTCATCCTGAGATTGACCCGCAAGGATGTTGTACAGCGACGTATGCAAGTAATCGATATTGCCCGCTTGCGCCAAGGTTTCAGCCAGCGCCAGCGCGTCATCAATGCGTAACGCGCCCTCTCCTGGTTCTTCCGGCGAAATACGATAGCCCAGCAAGAAAGGACGGCTTGCGTGTTCATCGATCACGCGGCGCACTTCACGCACGACTTCCAACGGGAAGCGCATGCGGTTTTCCAGTGAGCCTCCCCATTGGTCTTGGCGTTGGTTAAAGAGCGGCGACAGGAAATTCTGAATCAAGAAACCATGCGCGCCGTGCAATTCAATACCATCAAATCCCGCGTCAATGGCTCGGCGTGTGGCTTGGCCAAAATCATGGATCAGCTCGAAGATTTCGGCTTCGGTTAATTCACGACTTGCGAGTTTGCCATCGTTAAATGGCCCTTTCGGCGCGGCCATTGCACTGGCGCTCACCAATTCACCGTTCGGAATCAGATCGGGAACCGCTTTGTTCCCAGCATGGAACAGTTGCAACACCGCGACTGCGCCGCCACTTTTGGCTGCATCCGCAAGCTTCGTTAAGCTAGGAATAAAGCGATCGTCATATGCTGCAAACTCATCCGTAAATCCAATCCCGCTCGGCTGAACGTGGCTGCATCCGGTCAACAGTAAACCCACCCCTTGTGCGCGCGCACGGTAGTAACGGAGTTCTTCATCAGAAATGGTTTCATCCGCGTTGGACGACCATGTGGTCATCGGAGCCATCACAACTCGGTTGCGTAATGTCACACCATTTTTAAATGTAAATGGTTGGAATAATAGATCTTTCATGTGTATTCATTGCCTCTAAAAACATGTTATGTCTAACCCGCTCGGGTTAGTAATCGGTTGATGCCGTTAAGCTGGCAGCGCGTTGAAAAGACGTTCTACATGAAATAAGGCTTATCACCGTCGGTATTGGGTTTATTCACACCGAGGTTTGCGCCGACATATTCCGATGGGTTAAGAATGACCTGCGTGATCAGGTCTCCGACACTTTTTCGAGACACCACAGTCCCTTTGAACGCTTCATCTTTGGCCGTGATTTCGTAGTCCACTTCATCTTCATCCGTCAGCCATGCCGGACGCAAAATGGTGTAATCCAAACCCGAGGCTTCGATAGCATCAGCCGCGCGACGATAATACTTCAGCGGCTCACCAATGATGGCATCGTTCCACTGACCAAATTTGCCGGGGATTTCATCGTAGATTCCTAAAGAGAGCACAAAGATCAGACGTTTCACGCCCGTTGCTCGCATCGCGTCAATCACCGCGACAGTCTGCGCTTCCAGATCGTCGCCCGCTAAGTTGGCATAAACCACATCTTGGCCAGCCATCGCAGACTTCAGCAGTTCCGGGTCAAGCACATCGCCAACCACCACTTGCGCTTTCGCCGAAATAACATCCGCCAGCTTTTTCGGGTTGCGCAGCAACAAGGTTTGATGCTGGGTGTTGTCTTCATTCAAAGCCTTCACCACCCACTGCGCAATTTGGCCACTGGCGCCGAGAATCAGTACGTTATTCATATCATTTGCCTCTTTTTAATCGTTTCAATGTCGATGACTCAACCGAGGTCTCAATGACCATCAACCATGACCGCCCGGTACTTGGCACCTTGAAATCGGTGCTGCGCAACCGCTTGATAAGCTGGGCTGTCATACCAAGCACGTGCTGCGGCTTGATTGGGAAATTCCACAATCACGACACCTTCAGGTGCTTCACCTTCCAGCGTTTCCATCGCACCGTAGGATGACAATATCTTGATCGGATGCCCGGCCAGCGTTGCAGCAACTCGCTCCATATAGGTATCCAGTGCCGCTTGGTCTTGGGTGCTTTCTCGGGTAAAAACAATGAATGCTGCCACGTCATCGCCCTCTCATTTGGTGTCTTCAACGTGAAGCCATCTTAATGATCGAACTGTATCGAATAAATATCGTTTTACACACATGAGTGTTAAGTTAAACTAAACAAATGCCTATTGAACCTTCTCTTATCTCGTCACTGACGTGGTTTGCGCACATTGCCCGCCACCGAAGCTTTACCAAAGCCGCCTCAGAAATGGGGGTGACGCGTGCTGCGTTGTCGCAGCATCTCAAAGCACTGGAGCAGCAGCTTCAGGTGCGGTTATTGAATCGAACCACGCGAAATATGTCGCTGACCGACGAAGGCCAACGCTTGTTGGACATTCTTCATCCATCGCTCACTAACATTGAACAAGTCGTCAGCGAGCTCAATGAATCCCACATTGAACCCTCTGGGCTGATCAGAATTAGCTCCTCCCGAACCGCGGCAAGGTTGTTGATTGAACCGCACTTGGGGGAATTTTTGGCGCGTTATCCAAAAATACGCTTGGAATTGATGATGGACGATGGGTTCACCAACATCGTGGCGGAAGGGTTGGATGCGGGCATCCGATTGGGCGTGAGTTTGGATGAGCACATGGTGGCCGTCCCGATCACACCGCCGTTGACCACAGCCATCGTTGGCTCTCCGGCATACTTCAAGCAACATGGAATTCCCCAACGCCCGAAGGATCTGGAAGCGCATAACTGCCTTGCATATCGCTTTACGTCCAGTGGCACGCTCGATCATTGGTCGTTGACCGCGCCCGATTCAGATCAGCACACCGTGGTGTTTGAACCAAAAGGCAATGCCGTCTTCAATGATGATTACAGTATGCTCCAA
The DNA here is from genome assembly GCF_052076135.1 of Vibrio sp. Vf1514. Lineage (NCBI taxonomy): Bacteria > Pseudomonadati > Pseudomonadota > Gammaproteobacteria > Vibrionales > Vibrionaceae > Vibrio > Vibrio sp. Vf1514. Next base: position 850,220 of record NZ_CP197268.1, read on the forward strand.
GCGGCCATTCAAGGTGTCGGTTTGGTCAAACATATTGATTTATGGGTACACGAGGCCATTCAGGACGGGCGGTTAACGCGAGTGTTAACGCCTTGGTGCAAACCCTTTCCGGGGTTCTATCTCTACATCCCGTCTCGAGAACATATGCCGAAAAAGATTCGGGTTCTGATGGATTTTTTAATCGAAAAACGAGAGCTTCTCAGCCGCTAAGCATAGCCCCACAACGTTGGGGCTATTTTTTTGTCCTGCCTTTTCATTTTGCCTTACTGGGAACTGCTCATTATTTAAGTTGCCTTTAAAACAGTTGCCAAAGCAACTTAATTTAATTAATATCCGCCGCACACCACCATTCTCAACACACAAACCTTTGATGTGAGGCCAGACTATGCAAGACAAAATCAACCTGCTTCATGAACTCACGAACAGCCTTCAACCCGTACGACGGGCATGGAAACGGGCGGTTTCGGAAGTGATTGCGGAGCACGGTATCTCCATGTCATTGGCCACCGCGGTGGTACTTGTTTATCGCAATCCACAGGGGCTGAACCAAAAATTGCTTGCCGAAGAAATTGGTATCAATCCCGGCGCGTTAGTGCGCCTGCTGGATCAAGCCAGCCAAGAAGCGTTACTTGAACGCCGTGAAGATACCGTGGACCGCCGCATCAAGAATTTACACATCTTGCCCAAAGGAACCGAAATCGCGATCAGCATCGAACGCGCAGCCGACGAATTGCGCCTGGAACTCATGCGTGATGTTGATTTGGCCGCCATTGAGCAAGCCACCCAAGTGCTGCGACTTTTTGAAAAACGATCCATTGAGTTCGTACAGCAGTACAAATCGAACAAATGAACATTTCGCGTCAACAGTGGTTATTCGCCGCCAAGGTCTACATTTCGGCGATGCTTGCCTATTTCGTCGCGGTAGAGATGGGATTGACCAATCCCTATTGGGCGATGGTCACCTGCTGCGTGCTCAGCAACCCATTATCTGGCGCCGTTCGTGCCAGAGCCACCTACCGATTTGCAGGCACACTTTTCGCGGGATTCATCTCGCTGCTACTTTCGGCGTGGTTCGTGAACGAGCCGCTCATTTTGGTGATGGTGACGGGGTTGGTTTCGTCTGTGATTTTGGCGTTATCTTATGCCGATCGAACCCCGAGGGCTTACAGCCTGCAACTCACTGGCGTGACGATTATGCTGGTTCTGGTGGCCTATCTGAGCCAGCCAGAAAACATGTTTACCATGGTGGTGACACGCGTGGTCGAAATTTGTATTGGTATTTTGTCGGTCACCTTTGTGGATGCATTGGTTTTCCCGGGGACTACGCAGCCAATGCTTCAATCGCGCGTCGATAACTGGATGCGCGATCTCAAAGCATGGCGTGATGATTGCTTGACCGGCATCACCAATCACACCACAGAATCGGATCGACTGGCCATACTTGCCGATGTGTCATCGCTGTCTCAGTTGGTTTCGACCATGAAGTTAGACCACGCTGTCGACCGACAAACTCGCCAAGCCATGATCGCGCTGCAAAGACAGATTATGGCAATGATCCCGACCTTGTCTGCGCTGGGACATGCCATGCATAGCTTGTCGCCAGAAACACGCGAGCGCCTGTCGCCCAGTGTCGAAAGCTGGACAGCAAACAACGAGGTCATGCAACCCATTGTAATACCCAAAGCGGTTGTGCAAGACGCATCACCTTGGGAAAAACTGGTTCTTGAACGTGTGCAGCGACTGCTCAATCAGCACCTCACCGACTGGGAATCGGTCACGGCGCTTCAAGGTCTTGTGGTAGGGAAACCGACGCACGCCTATACGCGCTATGCCGCGCTCAAAGCCAAGGCATTTCCACTGCCACCCGATACTGGATTAATGCTGCGCATGTTCATGGGGATATTGCTGACCTACTCGCTGCTCAGCGCGATCTGGTACTTCACCGGATGGAACCAAGGCCCCAATATGGTCTTGATGGGAGTTGTTGCCATTAGCTTTTTTGGTGGCAGTGATGAACCCGGCATCGCGATCACGCACTTTGGGCGCTTTGCTTTTATCTCGGCATTAACGGCATTTACCTTGGGCTATGTGTTATTACCGCTGGCCAATAGCCAAACCAGCTTTCTGCTCATCATGGCGACTTTTATGTTGCCAATGGGCCTATGGGCCTCGAAGAATCCGTTGGCGATGTTGGTACTGGCCTTGAGCCTGAGTAACGTCAACTTTCAGAATCATTACACCCCATTCAACATTGGGTTCTTTTTGGATGGCTCTGTCGCGACGTTGGTGGGCGTGTTTGTGGCGTTTGTGGCCATTGCCGTCTCAAGACGTTGGGGCGCGCAACATGCCCTACAGCACCTGCTCAAGCGCGAATATCGGGATCAACAAACATTGGTTCACACCTTCGATGATGTCGCGATTGAAACCTACGCCACACGTTCTTTAGACCGCATGGCCTTACAGGTCTCAAGACTCGGTGCGTCGCTGGGCAAAGAGAGCCTGATTCTGCTGAATCAACTGAAAGCCAACATCACGATGGCCAAGTTGAGGCAGTTGAGCAGCGCTCACCCGATGGCGTCGACACTGCAACCGCTATTGCAAGCGCTGAGTCAGCGAGACAAACGTCCTGTGCAATCGAGCGATGAATTACGCCATCAACTCGATCGCGCCCTTGAGCGAGCAAACCACGAACACCAAACGGACGTTGTCCACCTATTAACTGGATTGAGAATCGCGCTCTATCCAACGGCACCCCATTGGACACCTTTGTATGCTTAACGAACTTGATATTTTGGGGATATACATTTCACCACTGCTGATGTGCATGGTGCTGGCTTTCTTTCTCCGCATCCTCCTCTCGAGCCTGTTCGTCAAGGCCGGAGTGTATCGGCTGATCGCACAAAGACCCATTTTTGATTCCGCTTTATTTATTTCGCTCACCGGTTTGCTCTTTCACCTGTTTGCGATCATTACCACACCAATAGGTCACTCATTCTCATGATGAAACACAAAATGATGTCGAGTTTTAAGATCCTGATCACAACAGGTGCCGTGTTACTGGCGGGTTTCGTCGTATGGAACCTCTACAGTTATTACCATTATGCGCCGCAAACTCGCGACGGAAAAATCCGTGCTGACATCGTGCCGCTTGCCACCGATATTTCTGGCAATGTTGACGCGGTTTACGTGCACGACAACCAGATTGTTAGCAAAGGCACGCTCCTGTTTAGCTTGGATAAACAGCGCCTGAGTAGCGAAGTCACACAAGCCAAAGCGATGGTGAAGCAAGCGCAGGCGACCCTTCACGCCGCCGATCGCGAATACAAACGCTATCAACGCTTGAATAGCGCCGTTTCCGCGCAGCAACGAGACGACAAACGCGACGCACGCATTTTGGCACAAGCCAGCTTGGATAAATCGTTAGCGGATCTAGAACTGGCGGAAATCAACCTCAATCGAGCCGACATTTACTCACCCGTTGATGGCGTGATCACCAACTTTTCGCTCAGACCGGGCACCTTCGCCTCGGCAGGCGTCCCTGTGATGGCGTTGGTTGATCAAGACAGTTTCTATGTGTCTGGTTATTTTGAAGAGACCAAGTTGAGCCGTATTCGAAATGGCGCTGTCGCCACCATCCATGTGATGGGCGAACATCAACCGATTTACGGGCATGTGGAAGGGTTATCGGCCGGTATCAATGACAGCGAGAGAACCACCGCCTCCGGGACGTTACTGGCCAACGTGAACCCAACATTCAGTTGGATTCGACTCGCACAGCGCATTCCCGTTCGTATCAAAATCGACACGATTCCAAAAGGCTTCACGCTGATTGCGGGGCGCACGGTTTCGGTGTCTTTAGAAGAATTTCACTAAACGATTTTACGATTGTCCATTTTCGTCGGCGTTTCATCAGCGTCGGGGCCTCGCCCCTATTAATCCACTGCCAATTGTTAATAGACGAGTTATTCCGTATGTTCGGAAGCACGTCATCTCGGGGATATTCAAGTCCTTCCCCGCGATGACTTTTTTTCACACAGCTTTCTTATTCACACAGCTTTCGCTTTGATAAAGCTCTCATTTTTACATCGCTTTCGTTTGAACAGCGCCTGCGACCTTGATGGGGACTTACCAAGCGCTTCCTTCATCAGAACGAAACCCCATCCTCCCTTGGCACCGATAACGCCATGGTCTGTTTGAGCCATGCGATAAACTGGCGCTCTAATTCGGTTTCTTCACGCTGCTGACGCAATAACACATAATCGTGACCGGACGGCTGAAAGCCAAACGGCGCGACTAAGCGGCCGCGTTCAATCTCATCCATCACCAACGGATACGATCCGATGGCGGCGCCTAACCCATCCTGCGCAGCTTGCAAGCAAAAATAGAAATGTTCGAACGTTTGCGCTGCGGCGTCGGGAAATTCAAACGCCTGCTGATGATCGCACCGCTTTTGTTGACTCTCTTGCCACGCTTGCCAAGCGAAGGGACGGGTTTGACTGTGGAGTAATGTCATTGGCAGTTGCAGGGTTCGAACACGCTGCCAATAGTCCGGCGACATCACCGGCCCCACCCACTCAGCCACCAGCGTTTGTTTCTGATAGGGCTGCGTTAACTCGAAATCATCGCGGCGAATCGCTAAATGGTAGCCTTGCGCGCCGAGATTGACCGCGCCACCGGCCGTCGACAGCCGCACATCGCCATGGGCTTGCTGATGAAATTGGCTCATCCGCGGCATGAGCCATCGCATGGTCAACGTGGGTTCACAAGAAACTTCCAGATGCGGCGACCGTGCGGTGCGTAGCTGCTCCACCCCTTGTTCAAGTGATGCAAAGGCCTGACGGGTATAGGTTCGCAAGGCGATGCCCTCTTCCGTCAGCACCACATGACGTCCCTGCTTTGCAAACAACGAAACGCCCAAATAGGTTTCCAACGTTTTGATCTGTTTGCTGACTGCGCCGTGGGTGATAGTCAGCACGTCGGCCGCCTGCGTGAAACTTGCGCTGTGCGCCGCCACATGAAAAACGTGAAACGCTTTGAGATGCCGCATATGTGAATTTTTCTCACTCAACTAGGTCATTTTTATCGATTATAAGCGGCGACTAGGCAACGTACAATTCATCCCACACTTTCGTTCAATAACTCATTAACTGAAAAGGAAAATTGGAATGGATATCGTCACACTCGCTATTGTTGGCTTACTGATTGTGATCAGCCCCGGGGCGGACTTTGTTTTGGTGTTAAAAAACAGCCTGTCACATGGCCGTCGCGCCGGCCTGTTGAGCGCGCTGGGCATTAGCCTCGCCATCACCGTTCATATCGGGTATTCCTTGCTTGGCATCAGTTACCTAATCTCACACAATGAACTACTATTTAACCTCATCAAATACGCTGGTGCCGCCTATTTGGTCTATCTGGGAATCAAAGGCATCTTTGCGGCAAGTGCCCAGACGGTCATCACCGCCGAGCAGGACAACTCGCTACCCAGCTATCGTTATTTCGCGCAGGGATTTTTGTGCAATGTGCTCAACCCGAAAACCATGCTGTTCTTTCTGAGCATTTTTAGTCAGGTGATTTCTGAAGACGGCGCATCATCCACCCAAGCGCTCATTTATGGCGGATACATGGTTGTGCTGCACGGGGTATGGTTTGCATTGGTGGCAACCTTATTGACCTCAACGGCGCTGCAACATAAGCTCGAGCGCGTGAAACCGCTGATCAATAAAGCATGTGGGGTGGGATTGGTGTCGTTTGGTGCGGCGTTAGCGCTGAAAGCCTAACAGGCTACAAACCGCTTTCAGAGATGACGTAACGATTTCGGCCGTGACTTTTCGCCTGATAAAGCGCATTGTCGGCTTGCTCATACACTTGCGCCAGCGTTTCATGGCCATCTGGCGTGATTGTCACCACACCCTGTGAAATCGTAATGTGATCGGCAACGGCACTGAACGCGTGCGGATAATGGATATGTTCGATGGAATCTTGGATGCGTTCTGCGGCGGCGCGTGCGCCTTCCACGTCGGTATTGGTCAGCAGAATGAGGAATTCTTCACCGCCGTAACGCCCCACAAACTCACCGCTGCGACAGAACAATTTATTCGCAGCTTGCGCGATGGTGTGCAGGCAACGATCGCCTTCAATGTGGCCGTAGTTGTCGTTAAAGGGCTTGAAATGGTCGACGTCAAACAGAATGACACTCAACGCCATCTCATGGCGACCGTGCCACGAAATCATTTCACGCAGCTTCTCATCCATAAAACGGCGGTTAAACACTTGTGTGAGGCCGTCTTCGTTAGCCTGATGCTGCAAAATACGGTTGAGTTCTTCTAGTTTGGCACTGGTACGTTTGAGCTCGCGACGCATATTGGCAATACGCTGCATCGCCAACAGCTTGGAATTGAGCACCATTTTATCAACCGGCTTGATCAAATAATCATCGCCGCCCGATTCAATCGCACGTGCGATCATCGACGGTTCATCGTGACTGCTGAGGAAAATGATTGGAATCCACTCTTCGTCGTAGCGGCGGCGAATTTCTTGAGACACTTCAAAGCCATCCATATCCGGCATCGACACGTCCAACAAAATCAATTCCGGCTCAAAACGTGGATACAGCTCCAACGCCTCACGCCCGCTGGATGCGACCTCAACAGAATGGCCTAATTGCTTGAGGCGAATGGCGAGTTGCATCCGTTCCAGTTGAATGTCATCAACCAGTAAGATCCTCATGGATGAGCCAGAACCTAACATCACCACCTCTTTGCAAGATAATCATATGCTTACCTATAGCATAACTTTCTCACGCTTTCACTGCTTTATTTCGCATGTTGTATTGACTTTTCGGTGGAAGTTTTTAGCATTGCCTTTTTCATTGATGGAAACTTTTTTCATGTCAGACACTACACAAACTGAAGCTCCGAAAGTGGACTTAGAAGCCATTTCTCCAGAACTCCGCCAGGTACTTGAATTCGACCAAGTGCCAGAAGAGATGTTCCTGATGGTCACCTCTATTCACGAAGTCTCTGAAGAAGCGGTCCGTGAAGCTTGGGATAGCCTGCCTGCCAGCGCTCAAAACGTCCTGGACAACTTCGAACAGTTCCACGCGCTGATTTCTGTCAGCCAAGCATTTGCTGGCCTAAACGTCATGGAAGAGTTCCCAACGCTGAACCTTCCAAAAGAGATGACTGAGCAAGATAAAGAAGAATACCGTGCTCAGCTTCTGGATCAGGTTCTGCACAGCTGTGTGAAAGACATGGTGAAGCAAATTAAGAAAGCGCGCCGCGACGCGATTCTTAAGCGTGATTTCAAAGACGTGTTCCAAAAGTAAGTCACACGTCCAATAACGAGAAGCCCGTGGCCTGAGGTCACGGGCTTTTTTTGTCACCGTTCCCCTTTCTCAATCGCATATGCCGTCGCACCCTCAAGTGTTTGCCTAGAAATCGCACACGTTGCGCTTCATCTTCACTAGCGGCCCCCGCTTATTTTCACCGTTTTCGCTTTCACTTCATCAAGTCGTCACCTTTCGAGTGCAAAATTTCGCTCCATTTTGGACTTTTTGCACAATAAAAGTACAACTTGACGCTCGAACGCTCATTTATTATGATCAAGATCAAAATTGCTTGAGGGAAAACTCCGCTTTTCTGTGGTTTGATGTTTTCATACGAGCATTAAGATACAAAAACGAAAATCAAGGCCAATAAAATGAAACAGAACTTAAGCTCAACACGTTTTTCTGAAAATGAAGTGCTCGACATCATCATTGTTGGTGGTGGTATCAATGGCGCAGGGATCGCAGCAGACGCTGCCGGTCGTGGACTGAAAGTGGGTATGTATGAAGCGCAGGATTTTGCGGGCGCGACGTCATCGGCCAGTTCAAAGCTGATCCACGGTGGCTTGCGTTACCTTGAGCATTATGAGTTTCGTTTGGTCAGTGAAGCCCTTGCTGAACGTGAAGTTCTGTTGAAAAAAGCCCCTCACATCGTTAAACCGATGCGTTTTCGCTTGCCACATCGTCCATTCTTGCGTCCTGCATGGATGATTCGTACTGGCCTGTTCTTGTACGACAACTTGGGCAAGCGTACGTCTCTGCCCGCCAGTAAAAAAGTCGCTTTAAAAGCTGGCGACGTGACCAAGCCAGAAATGAAGATTGGCTTTGAATACTCCGATTGTTGGGTGGACGATGCGCGCTTGGTGATCCTCAACGCGATTCAGGCGCAAGAGCTGGGTTCAGAAGTGATGAACTACTGCCGCGTTGAACATGCCAGCCGTGACGGCGACATTTGGACGGTCACCCTGTTCGATGAACGCACCCAACAACGTTTCGAGCGCAAGAGCCACGCTTTGGTGAACGCAACCGGCCCTTGGGTGAAACACTTCCTAGATGAAAACGTTCACGTACGCTCCCCTTACGGCATTCGTTTGATCAAAGGGTCACACATCATCGTGCCTAAAATTCACCACGAAGAGCAGGCATACATTCTACAAAATGAAGATAAGCGCATCGTGTTCGTGATTCCGTATCTGGGCAAATATTCGATGATCGGCACCACCGACGTGGAATACAAAGGCGATCCTCGCAAAGTGGCGATTACCCAAGAGGAGCGTCAGTACTTAGTCGACATCGTCAATAAACACTTTGTGCGTGAAATCAGCACCTCAGACATCGTTTCGGAGTTTAGCGGTGTGCGTCCTTTGTGTGATGATGAATCCAACTCACCACAAGCGATCACCCGTGATTACACCTTGTCACTGGATCAACACGGTGAAGAAGCGCCGCTGCTGTCGATTTTCGGCGGTAAACTGACCACGTATCGCAAGCTGGCGGAATCGGCGATGAAACATTTGTCACCGTTCTTCCCGAACATGAAAGCAAGCTGGACCAACGAATCCACACTGCCCGGTGGCGAAGATTATGTGTATGGCAACATTCGTAACGAACTGAAACGCCAATATCCATTTGTCAACGATGCCACGCTGGACCGCTGGCTAACCTGTTACGGCAGCCGCACTCGTGCGCTGTTGGCAGGCGTGACAACCATTGACGATCTCGGCACGCAGTTCAGCGATACCCTGTTCCAACGCGAAGTGGATTACCTGATCGACCACGAATACGCGTTCAAAGTTGACGACATTTTCTGGCGTCGTAGCAAGCTGGGCATTGATCACGACAGCGCAACGATGGCGCAAGTGGCGCAATACCTCGCGCAGCGCCAAGCGTCAGCCGTTGAGCCAGCGCTTAAGGCAGTGATTTAGTCGCAGCATCGCTCCGGTTCTGAATCGAAAAAAAAACCACCGACATTCGGTGGTTTTTTTGTGGTACTTTTGACGATTATTTTTCTTCAAATCGCTTGGCCAGCTGCCTGAAATCATCGACGCGTGCGTTCATGTCTCTGCTGTACTCTTCGACCATGTTGGTTGCGGCCAAATTCTGTGTCGCCATCGACGCAATCGAATGCACGTGTTGGTTCACTTCACTGGTCAGTTCACGCTGCGCCGTGGCCGATTTTGCCATGTCTGCCACGATGCTGTGCATGTCCACCAGCAATTGCTCGACTTGATGCAAGCGCGTCGCACTTTCTTGCGCCACACTGCCGCAGGCTTGCGTCTGCTCTTGGCTATCCATGATTTCGCTTTGCCACGCTTCAATCGTGCTCAGCATTTTATCAATGCTCTCTTTGATATGGTGAGTCGCTTTCTGCGTACGACCAGAGAGCGCGCGAACTTCATCTGCCACCACCGCAAAGCCGCGACCTTGTTCACCGGCTCGTGCGGCTTCAATCGCAGCATTGAGCGCCAATAAGTTCGTTTGATCAGCAATGCCGCCAATCTCTTCCATCAACTGACTCACATGCTGCGCTTGGTCGTTGAGCGCATACGTGGTGCGCGTGGCGCGTTCAGCCTGATCGCACAACGCTTCAAGGTTATGATGTGTTTGATCAATGCTTTGTTTGGTTTCCAAGCATTGCGATTTCGCTCGATCAATCAGTTCGTAGGCAGAATGCGTGTTGCTCGATACCGAATCAGCCGCCGCTTCCACGGCATCAGTCGCTTGCATCACGCTACAAATATCTTGATTTTGCTGTTTCAGCGCCTGCACCACTTCCGCACTGGTTTCATTCAATTTGGCCGACATGTCGCGCAGTGGGCGCGCTGAATCCACCATGCGCCCTAGCACGGTACGAATCCGTGCTGACGACATTTTTAGGTGGTAATCAGCCACAGAAAACGCATCGTTCCCCGAATAGATCAATCGGCTGATGCTGTCGTATTGAGATTGTAATTGGCTGAGCTGTTTGGGCGTGGCAATCAGCTCTTGACGGAACAGCAACGCCAGCGACGCGGCTGGCAGTAGGCTTGCCAACAGTTGCATCGAATCACTCAGTGAAGCAACGTGCGCTGCAACTGGCGCCGCCAACGCGCCAAGCAACACGGCGTAACGCACCGATGCTGGCATGCTCAATGAGAATGAATGACTGTTTTGCTCAGCCGCACGCAACGATTGATACGCTTTGGCCGCGATCTCGACCCATTGGCACTGCGCCTTGACGCGCACCGATTGGTAGCCGCACATTTTGCCGTTTTCATAAATCGGCGTGACGTAGGCATCAACCCAATAGTGACCATTGGTTTTGGTCCGATTTTTGACAATGCCGCGCCAAGCGTGCCCTTGTTTGAGGTGTTTCCACATATCGGCAAATGCCGCTTTCGGCATATCGACATGGCGAACAATATTGTGATTTTGACCAAGAAGTTCCTGTTCCTGAAACCCTGCAATACGACAAAATGTCTCGTTGCAGTATGTAATGACACCGTTGAGATCCGTGGTAGACACCAGTTGATCGTGTTCGCCAACAGGCACTTCTTGTTGCATAGATGATTGATTAGCTGACATGTTTTGATTAGTTGTTATAGATTTTGGGTGATTGTATACATAATTCAGCGTCGTGTTTCCATACAATGTACCGATAAAAAATCATATCCGTGAGAGTCGTCAATATCCTTGAAGACGATATGGATAAAAAATATCCCAGCCATGGCTGGGATAGTCAGAATGAATAGAATGTGGCGATGCGCTGTTGGGCGATCTTGGTGATTGGAAATGGCTAGTTATTGGAGACAATGAACAGCAATTCAACGCGGCGATTGCAAGCTCGCCCTTCGTAAGTGCCATTGTTACACGCAGGCACATATTCCCCGTAACCACGCGTATAAATCGCATCGCGAGCAACGTTTTTATTGATCAGTGTGTTTTTCACCATCTGCGCGCGTTTGACAGACAATGCATCATTGAATCGAGGTTTGCCGGTATTGTCGGTGTGACCATCAATCACAATGTCGATGCCACGTTCACGGGACAAGAAGCTGCCCATCACACTCAACCAGTAGGCTGAATCTTGAGACACATTGGACGAACCTGTATCAAATTTCACCGTGTCTTTAAGCTTCACCATCACGTGGTTGCCGGGCATCACTTCATAATCGATGCCGTTATCGAGCAGAAAGCGTTGCAATGCGTCGTAGCTTGACGTGCGCGTCTGCCCCATCGGGCCTTGAACGTTGGTCGACACCGGCGAAGGCGTGGTTCCCCAGTCGGGATAAATGACATCGAAATCGCCCTTGGGCGCCGTGTCTAACATGTTGCCGCCGATCATCTTCATCGGAGACATCGACCCACAACCGGTCAACAGCAATACTAGGGAGAGCGCGAGAATTCTCATGTAACCATCATCCATTCATCAAACGACTCTTTATTTATCGGGCAAAAGTGGCAAAACTTTATGGGGAATTGGTAACAAATCGCTTTTTCTCTGTTTGCCTCACAAAATGAAGTCGTTAAAATTAGCGCATTCCTATTCAACTCTTGGTTTTCAATGAAAAAGTTTATTCAACGCACATTGGGTGTCATGGCCGTGTTACTGGTTATCGCTGGCTGCAGCGACGATTCCACGCCCAAAGAAGGCGCTCAATATCAAGCCCTGCCCGTCAACCTCGCCACATACCGTTTAGCACCCGTGACCGAAGTGTTCTCGCTGACCTGTGGCCATTGCCGCAGCATGGAGAGCGTTCTGCCGGAACTGGAGAAAATCACGCAGCAGGAGTTTGGTCGACTGCACGTGACGTTTAACCAAGGCGCACAAATTGGCGCGATGATTTACTACAGCGCCGTGATGCAACTGGGGCACATCCCAGACCACGACATGATGGAAGAGCTGTTCGCGGCAGTGCAAATGGCCGAAGGCAGCACGCTGACCGACCAAAAAGCAGCCATCGATCAAGCGTTCCACACGCGCAACCTAAAAAGCCCTTACGAATTCGATGAAGCGCAACAAAAAGAGTTGTTTGTTTTCCTAAAAACAGCAGACGAAATCTCGCAAAAAGGCCAAATCAATGCTGTACCGACCTTTATCGTGAAAGGCAAATACATCGTTCTGACGGCTGGTCACCAAGATGCCCAAGGCATCGGTAAAACCATTTCTTATCTTCTAACCCAACCTTAATTGAGTGTTCTGACCATGTATAAAATTGTGTTACCCATTGTTGTTTTTGTGCTGGCTGCGCTGTTTATCTACCGCACCTGGAATAACCACAAAGCGGCAGAACAAAACATCGCTATCGGACAAGCGTTCATGATGGAGAATGCGAAGAAGCCAGGCGTGCAAATCACCGAAAGCGGCCTGCAATATGAAGTGCTGGAACCGGGCACGGGTGCGGAACATCCAAAAGCCAACAGCCGCGTTAAAGTGCACTACGAAGGTCGCCTGCTAGATGGCACCGTCTTTGATAGCTCTTACCAACGCAACGAGCCGATTGTATTTGGCCTCAATCAAGTGATTAAAGGGTGGCAAGAAGGCGTGCAGCTCATGACCGTGGGTGAAAAAGCGCGTCTGTATGTTCCGGCAAACTTAGCGTATGGCAAAAATGGCGCGGGCCCGATTCCCCCGTCATCAACACTCATTTTCGAAGTCGAGCTGCTGGAGATTCAGTAAGCGAACTGCTTTGGAATCAAAAAGAGCTGCTTAGGCAGCTCTTTTTCTTTATCGATGATGGGTTAAATCGATAAGCGATGGAAACGCTCGCGAATTATGGCAGCGGGAAAAACTGTAAGCCGGTTTCGGTAACCATGATGCAATCCATTCCGCCAGCGTGCGCCGCTTGTTTGCCTAACTCGGTGTCTTCAAACACCACGCACTCACTTGGAGAGAGACCAATCAAATCACACGCACGCAAGAACGTTTCGGGGTGCGGTTTGTGGTTTTCAACATCGGTCGCTGTCACCACGGCATCAAGCTTATCCAGCACTCCCACGCGAGCCAGTAAGGTCTCGGCGCTTTGTCTTTGGCTGCCGGTGCCTATCGCCATTTTTTTATTGCCGAGGCAATCTTGAAACACGGCGTAAGTTGCCGGGATCAACTCCCCTTTGTCATCTAATGCAGAAAACGCCTGCATTTTGTATTCAGCCACCTCTTTGGCCAGTAAATTGGTGCCAAATTTGCGGTTGATCTCGCCAACAATCTTAAAACTCGGCATGCCCCCCAAACTGTTGAGCCACGTGGCTTCAAATGGGAAATCATAAAATTCTGCCGTCGCGCGCCAAGCTTCGATATGGGCCGGCATGGTGTCGATCAACGTACCGTCCATATCAAAAATCAGCCCCTTATAGCGCTCTAAGTTCATAAAAACTCCATATGACTGTGCTAAAGATGGAATGAGCCTTACACAACCCATTCTATTAATTATTGCTGGCGATGCAATTGCCATCTAAACTTCACGAATAATAATTACATTTATCAATATATCTCATTCATTGGTCAGCATATGAATATTAAACAGAAGCTTTATTTATTGGGTTTTATCGCCGTCATGGGTATTCTCTCATTGGTGATAACCACAACACACTTTGCCCGTCAAACCAACGAACTATCCGCTGCGATTGGTCTCGTGGATAAACTGGAAATCCGTCTACTCAACATGCGTCGTAATGAAAAAGACTTTTTGCTCAGAAAAGATGCTAAATATCTGGAGACTTTCAAAGACAACAGCGAACGATTCCTCACGATGGAAGCGGAACTGTCCGTGATCCTCAATGATCATCAACTGGCCTCTTCCGCCGCGTTAAAGTCCGATCTGATCAAATACAAAGGCGGCTTTGAGCAACTGGTCAATGGTTACCAAGTGCTTGGCCTGAGCGATAAGTCAGGCATGTGGACAAATTACCATGCCCTACTCGCTGACGCATCGAAAGGCGTCGATGCCGAAATGTTGCTCGCACTCGACACGTTTGACGAGGCAGTCAAAGCTGGCCAGATGATTGACTCACCCGTCACTCGCCAATATCCGGCACTGGCGAAAGCCGCTCAAGCTATCGTGCAGCAAGAAAAGCAAATTGGCTTGGCCTACAACGAAGGCTTTTTGGGGAACACCCGCAGCCTATCGCACAACGTTGAAGAACAATTCAAAACCTTTTCAGAAACCTTGGTGTCTGAAGTCAGCAAAATGCGCGCTGAACTCGACCTCATCAAACAGATTGTGACGGCCTTGGTCGTGCTCATCATCGTTGCCTTCATCTGGCAGATCTCTCGCTCGATCAACGTGCAGGTGCAACGCTTATTGACGGTCATGCAGAAAATCTCCAGCACCAACAACATCGGCTTGCGCGCCGATCTGAAAGGTCGCGACGAACTCACCTCAATCGGCACCTATTTCAACCAACTGTTGGACAAATTCGAAGAGTTGATTTCCGGCTCTCAAGCCAAATCACACCAGCTCACCAGCAGTACCACCAGCATGCACAATGAACTCGAAGAGGTGATTAACCAGTTCTACGTGCAAGCCGATCACACCACCATGATGGCAACCTCGGTACAAGAAATGGTGGCAACCATTGGTGAGATATCTGAAAGCACCAACGTGGCCGCCGAAGGCGTGCAACAAGCGGTGAACAATGCCGAGAATGGCCGCAATGTGGTCGAGTCGACACTGAAAAACATCGATCAATTGTCCAGTACTTTGCAATCGAGCCAACAGTCGATTGCCTCACTCAACGATCACGTTGAAAAAATTGGCGGCGCGGTCACCATCATTCAAAGCATCGCAGAGCAAACCAATCTGCTAGCTTTAAATGCGGCGATCGAAGCGGCGCGCGCGGGTGAACAAGGCCGCGGATTTGCGGTGGTGGCCGACGAAGTGCGTTCACTGGCAACACGAACCCATCAATCCACCGAAGAAATCACCAAAGTGGTGTCTGCAATTCAATCACAAATGAATTTGGTGATTAGTGACATCGACCAATGCAACGCGCAAGGCCAAGAAACCCTGCACGCGTCGCATCAGTTGGATGAAAGCTTGCGCCAAATCATCCATGACATGTCGACTATCCAAGCCAACTCGGAACGCATTGCGTCCGCGATTGAAGAGCAAGGCATTGTGATGAATCAGGTCAGTGGTTCGATTGCTGAACTCAATACCATTTCAGAAAACAACATGCATTCGGCGCAGGAAGTGTTGTCTGAAGTCGATAGCGTGTCGCAGCAAGCACGCCAAATGGACGAAGCGGTGTCTGAGTTTCAAACGCGATAACAGCCCTCACAAAGATAACAAAGCCCGGTTTGACCGGGCTTTTTCTATTCACGGCACGCTTAATTGACAGCGAGGCGACTGTTCTTTGCATGCAGCGCAAAAATGCCAATCACGACCAACACAAACGGCAACACATAAAGATTGAGCGACCGCCAACCGACCGTCGATTCGAGCCAGCCCGACAGCAGCGCAGTCAACGTCACGCAACTGAATACGGAAAATTCATTGAAGGCCTGCGCTTTGGGTTTGTTGTGCTCTTGATAAGATTGACTGAACAATCCGGTTGCCGCGATGAACATGAAGTTCCATCCCACACCGAGCAGCACCAACGCCGCGCGAAAATGCCAAATCGACTGACCATGAATGTTGATGGTGATGCACAGAATAAACAGTAATCCACCGGCCAGGATCATGCGCTGCGGCCCGAATTTTTCAATCAAACGACCAGTGAAAAATGCCGGTACGAACATGCCGAGCACATGCCACTCAATCACGCCGGCCGCTTTGGTGAAATCAAACCCGCAACCAATCATCGCCAGCGGCGTCGCGGTCATCAGAATATTCATCACCGCATACGACACCATCGCCGCAAAAACAGACGCTTTAAAGTTTGGGCCTTTGGCGATCACCGACAGTTTATCGGTCGAAGGTTGCGATTCATGATGGATGGGCTTAGGAAACTGAATGGTTTGCAGCAGTATCAGCGCCAATAGGTTCAAACCAATCAACGCGGCAAATGCACCGATGTACAACCCACCGTCGCTCCAGCGTTGTGACAAAATCGCCAAGTTTGGCCCCAGCACGGCAGCCAATACGCCACCGGCCATGGACACCGAAATGGCGCGATGGCGAAGATGCGCATCGCACACTTCAATGGCCGCAAAGCGATACAGCGTGCCGAAACCAATGCCGATCCCCAGCAGAAATGTCGCGACACAAAACAGCCAAAACGCTTGTTGATAGAGCGCGTAAGTCGCCAATGACGCCCCAACAATGCCCACGCTGTTGCCAATGCTAAAACCCAATCGACGGCCCAATTTCCCCATGATCAACGACGCCGGAATGGTCGCCGACATTAAGCCGAGAAATTGCAGCGCAACGGGCAACGTGATCATACTGCTGCTTGGCGCAATCACTTTTCCAATCAAACCAATCACTGAAATGAGCAGGATATTGCCTGTCATTAAAAGTGCCTGACACAAAGATAACAGCCACACGTTGCGGTTCATGATTCATCCCTTTCCGTTGAATCGGGTTACTACACCAGAATGCGCCATGGCATTCAACGCCAAGAAAAAAAGGGCTATTCGCCCTTTTCTTTCGTTCCTTGTTTTTAGTCCATCGCCGTCATCAAGGCTTTGGGTGTTTTCCAGCTGTAAACCCGTTCAGGCACTTCGCCGCCACCGGGAGCATGCCACATTTTTTCGGTCAGCAATTCCCCGCCAATGTGATCGTAAAAATCAATCGCCTGCTGATTCTGCTCCAACACTTCCAAATACACCCCATGGTCTGGGAAATAGCGTTCAATCCAAACCGCCATCTCTTTCACCAGCAGACGCCCTAATCCGCGACCGCGGTATTGGGGGGCCATATGTAGCGATTCAATGATGGTACCTTTTTCAAAATCGTGATTGCCAAAGGCACAGATAAAGCCGCACAACACGCCTTCATCTTCTATAAGCAGAATATGTTGATTGAAAGGAGGATTGGTGAGGCGCGTTTGCCAGATCAACAAACGGTCTTGCAGTGCCTCATTGTCGAGATAATCTTTGTCCAAAATATTCGCGTAATTGATCTGCCAACTCAGTGCATGCAGATGGGCAATTCGCTCAAAATCGCTATATTCAGCTACCTTAATTTCCATTTAATAGTCCTTACAACTTCCTGTCGGCTTTTTAAGCACTCTTCATACTATGCATTTCGAGAAAAAACGCAAAACATTCTGATCACAATTCAGCTAAACATATTTGACTTACACGTGTTCGCTGATATTCTGGCGCACAGTTGTAAGCCTAAAGGAACTTTACATGGCAAATAAACCGCCTTTAATTTGGTTGAACATCACGATCTTCACCGTGAGTTTCGTTCTGGCCGCTGTTGTCGCGCCTTGGTATGGCTGGCAGAACGGCTATGGATGGGAGCATCTGATCTGGCTCATTGTCTGCTTTTCGTTTTGCAATTTATCCATTACAACCGGGTATCATCGCCTGTGGTCTCACAAAGCGTTTGAAGCACACTGGTCCGTGCGTTTCTTGTGCGCACTGGGTGGCGCGTTCGCGGTACAAAACAGTGCTCTGCATTGGGCATCGGATCACCGCGTGCACCACAAGTTTGTCGATCAAAATGACAAAGATCCTTACTCGGCCAAGCGCGGGTTCTGGTTTTCACATATGGGCTGGATGTTAAGAGATTATCACCCCGCCACGTATGACGATTACAGCAACTGCCGCGATCTGCACAAAGATAAGATTGTGATGTGGCAACATCGCTTTTATGTCCCATTGGCACTGCTGATGAACTTCGGTGTCCCGATTGCGCTGGGTTGGTACTACAACGATGTTTGGGGCATGTTGTTGATTGTTGGCGCAGTGCGTTTGGTGCTGAATCATCACACCACATTCTTTATTAACTCGCTGGCACACATTTGGGGCAAACAGCCTTACACCAACAAAAATACGGCGCGTGATAACGGTATCTTGGCCTTTTTCACCTTTGGCGAGGGTTACCACAATTACCACCATATTTTTGAAAATGACTATCGCAACGGCATTTATTGGTGGCAATACGACCCAACCAAATGGTTGATCAAGACCTGCGCGTGGCTTGGCTTGGCGAAGAAGCTGCGTACTGCACCGGCGATTAAAATCGAAAAAGCGCGTGCGGAGATGAGCTTGAAATATGCCACCGAACGCGTGGCGTTGCTGCCGAATCACCTGTTGATTCTGGCCAATGTTCAAGCGGAGTTTGATGCGTTTATTCACGAACTGCACAATTACTACGATGTGAAAAAACAACTGTTGGAAAGCAAGAAGAGTTCAGCGCTAAAGCGTTATGAACATTCGGTGCTCAAAGCACGTTATCAATCTGTAAAAACAGAATTGATGGAAAAACGACAACGTTGGCAGCAAACGGTTGCTCAATACGCATAAACTCAAAAATACTAAAAAAGTGACGTTTCAACGTCACTTTTTTTATGCCTTTCGCGCCCGTAATTGAATCGACAAGCCATTCAATAACACTGAGCAATTCATTTAACACGGCATTTACCGCTAATGTGTATTTAATTCAACAGAATTTTACTCCGTAAAACTAATTAACAGTTTTGTTTGTTTTAGATCATGAGAAGCTCAAGTTGAACTCGTGCTACAGGGCAGTTTTCAGTAAATTCCCTGTCATACATTGACATACTTTTTGACAACTCAAAATAATTGATTGGAGACAAACATGCTCGAGCTCTTCATAGGTGTGGTGGTTACGATTGTAGTAGGTTACTTCATCGTAAAAGGCTACAAACCTGCGGGTGTTCTGCTGACCGCAGGGATTGTGTTACTGCTACTAACCGGCGTGCTTGGTCACACCGTATTGCCCGCTAAAATGACGTCAACCGGCAACATGCTGACCGACTCGCTGGAATACGTGAAATACATGCTGCAGTACCGTGGCGGCGGTCTGGGTATGCAAATCATGCTGCTGTGTGGTTTTGCGTCTTACATGACGCACATTGGCGCAAACAATGTGGTGGTAAAACAGTTCTCAAAACCACTGTCTGTCATTAACTCGCCTTACATCCTGTTGGTTGCGGCTTACATTGTGGCGTGTTTGATGTCTCTGGCAGTGAGCTCTGCAACTGGCCTTGGCGTGCTGTTGATGGCAACGCTGTTCCCAATGATGACAGCCATGGGGATTTCTCGCCCAGCGGCGGTCGCGGTGTGTGCTTCACCTGCGGCGATCATTTTGTCGCCAACGTCTGGTGACGTAGTGATTGCAGCGGAGAAATCTGGCCTGCCTCTACACGTATTTGCTGTTGAAACGGTTCTACCCGTCTCAATTTGCGCCATTATCGTGATGGCGGTAGCGGCGTTCTTCTGGAACAAATACCTGGATAAGAAAGACAACACCCCGATGGAACGCATTGACGTTTCAGAGATTGAAGTGAATGCCCCTGCCTACTACGCAGCGCTGCCATTCTTGCCAATCATTGGCGTGTTCTTGTTCAACGGTGAAACCATCGAAGGTCTCTACCTAGATATCTACACCATTGTGGTGCTGTCGATCTTCATCGGCGCGTTGGTTGATTTCGTCACCAAACGTTTTAAAGGCAGAGAAACACTGGAAGACCTCGAAGCGTGTTACGACGGCATGGCCGATGCATTCAAAGGCGTGGTGATGTTGTTGGTTGCGGCGGGCGTGTTCGCTCAAGGCCTGATGTCGATTGGCGCCATTGATAACTTGCTGCACCTTGCTGAAACAGCGGGCGCTGGCGGCATGGCACTGATGCTGATCCTAACCGGTCTGACCGTTGCAGCTGCAATTGCAACCGGTTCTGGTAACGCGCCATTCTACGCGTTCGTTGAACTGGCACCGTCACTGGCAGCCAAAATGGGTATCAACCCCGCGTTCCTGATCATCCCAATGCTACAAGCCTCGAACCTAGGTCGTACCATTTCTCCGGTTTCAGGCGTGGTGGTTGCAACGTCAGGTATGGGCCACATCAGCCCATTTGAAGTGGTTAAACGTACTTCTGTACCGGTTCTGGCAGGTCTAATCACCGTGATCGTCGGCACCATGGTGCTGGTTCCTATGTACGCATAATCTCAACAAAGAGCCCGCCGTGTTCACTGGCGGGTTTCAAATCAAATATACAAAGGGCGCTGATATCAGCGCCCTTTTTTCATCTCGAACATGGGAAATTGAAAAGGATTATTTGAGATCGCCGTAACGTTCTAGAAACAGGACGGTCGCGGCGGTGCGAGAAGGCACACGCAGTTTTTTCAGTAAACTCTTCATGTGAACTTTCACGGTCGATTCTGAGATAAACAGGCGGTCGGCGATTTGCTTGTTGCGATACCCTTTCGCCACTTCACCCAAGATCTGCGCTTCCCGATCCGTCAGTAAATCAAACACATCTTGTTGATCTTGGCGATCGCGTAGATACGCAGCCACCACATCGCTGTAGGCTTTATTGCCATGCACCGCTTCTTTGAGTAGTTCAACCAGTTGATCAGGCTCGGTGTCTTTCAGTAAGTAGCCATCGGCACCGGCACGTACAATCGCCTCAATATCTGCCGCGCTGTCAGACACCGTCAGGATCACAATGGTCGCGCTGGAGCCATCAGTGCGCAGCGCTTTGAGCGTATCTAAACCAGACATGCCCTTCATGTTCAGGTCGAGCAGAATCATGTCCGGTTCCACTTCATGGGCCAACGCAATGGCATCGGCACCATTGCTGGCCTCGGCGACCACGTCAAATTCGTCTTCTAAACTTAACAGCTGGTTGATTCCTCTGCGCATCAAAGGATGATCATCCACCAGCATTACTCTACATTTCGTCAACATGTGTATCCTTCGATCGTGTGTATTTGAGTGTGACTTTACAGCCCGTTTCCGGCGACGCATCAATCGTCAGCTCGCCGTTCAGTCGGGCGGCTCGTTCCTGCATGATGCTCATTCCGTAGTGATTCAATTTGGCATTGCTGTGCTCAAAGCCCACGCCATCGTCTTCAATCGTCACCACGACGTCACCATCGCTTTCGTTACATTTGATGCTGATCCGCGTCGCATCCGCATGCTTAATCGCATTGATGGTGGCTTCACGAATCAGTTGTATTAAATGCACCTGCTGATGCGCATCCAGCGCCATCGACGACAGGTTGTTGTCGAGCACAATCTCTGCGCTCGTTTGCTCCCCCAGTTGGTGGAGCATTTCGATTAACGCCTGACCAAAGTTACCCTCTCGAATGGTCAGACGGAATGTGGTCAACAATTCACGCAATTGCGTGTAGGCACCGGATAGTCCTTGATCAATATCGATGATGATCTCATCAGTTTTCTCGGAGTATTGATTGTGCTCCAGCTTGCCGATCACGCGTTTGAGCAACGACACCTGAATTTTGAGGTAAGAGAGCGATTGTGCTAAGGAGTCGTGCAATTCACGCGCGATGGTGGCGCGTTCTTCCATCAACAACAGTTGCTCTGCATTTTTCTGCGCGCGATTGTAATACACGGCGCGCGAAAGGATCTGCACAAAGTTGTCGATCAGCGCTTTATCCGGACATGGCAAGCCCGCTTCCCAATGCAACTGTCCAAGAGGGATGCCATCGAGCATAAGCGGTTGAAGGTTCGAATTTTCGCCACAGAAGTGACCTTCGGTGAGCAGCAAACCTTTGCCCGCCACTTCTTCAATTTCCAGTTGCGCCGCCGTGATGCCTTCAATGCTGACAATGTGTTTTAAAATTGCCTGAAAGTTATCTTGACTGATGCGCGATGCAGTCAGCTCTTGCGATGAGTCATACAGCACGCGTAACGACTGGTTGGCGTGTTGCAACTTGCGCGTTTTCTCATTCACGGCCTGTTCCAAGCCGCGATACAACTTACCCAACTCGCCCGCCATCACATTAAAAGTGCGCGTCAAAATGCCCAGCTCATTTTGGCTATTGGTACTGAGTGCAATATCAAACTCGCGATTCTGGATCTGTTCGCTCGCGACCACCAATGCTCTGAGTGGGCGCACGACCTCTTTGCGAATGTAATGAATGACAAACATTGAAATGAAGAGCACCGCGCCTAATCCAAGGCCACCGACGCAAGCGAGGTTGATGAGCTTCTGCTCCGAAAAACGTTGTAACTTGAAGACAAAACTGTCGATCTGGCTGACAAAGCCCGCCACCAGCGTCAAGTAGTCGCGGTTGTCATCGCTGCGTAAAACCTGTTTTAGCTCGTGCCAGCGCGCGATCAAGGTGTAGTAATCATGGGTGATGTCCGCAGGCACGTTCCACTTTTGCAACGCCTTCATCGATGGCGAATAAAGTGAATGCTCAAACGCGGCGATGTGTTCGGCATAATTGACAGATTGGGATTGAATGTCGTGCGCGAGGCGGTAGCTCTGCATCCGCATTGAACCCGCCACGTTCACGGCTTCTGCATCGTTAAGCGAAGAAGCCAGAGTGATGATGGCAAAGCCAGTCGTCGCAATCGAAAGTAATAAAATCAACAACATCGACTTTGCAATCGTGCTGGTTACCGATTTTTCGACTCGTTTTCCCAATTCATCGTCCCCAACCGTGCGTTTTACACGCATTTTGAATGCTCTAGCCTAGCTTTTTCACCATGGTATCAATATGTGATCATACTCGCTCGAATTTATTGATCCAAAACAATATTCCATCCCAATTAACCCCTAAGGGGTATTTATACAAATATGACAAAAACTACAATTTGTGTATGAATAAATGACAGTTTATTAATAAAAATTGTGAACTACGCTTTATTAATACTCTTTCAGCATGCTGGGTGAATTCAGTGGTAGATCTTTCCAAACGACGTTTGTTTGCACGCCGCGCCGTCGATAGCTCAAAGGTGCGCTTGCCTTGGATAGCCAATCCAGCGGCGTTTATCGACGATTGCACGCGCTGCGGCCGCTGCCGCGACGCCTGTGAGATGAGCATCATCGTCAATGGCGACGGCGGGTTTCCTACGGTCGATTTTCAAATTGATGAATGCACCTTCTGTTACCAATGTGCAGAAGTTTGCCCAGAACCGATTTTTTTACCGCAAACCGACACCGCATGGCAGGCCAAAGCCGCCATCAACGACCAATGCCTGGCTAAGCAGAACGTCGAGTGTCGAAGCTGCGGCGAAACCTGCGACCCAATGGCCATTCAGTTCCAGCTGCAAGCCGGACAGGTTGCACAGCCGATGATCCACCTTGATGAATGTACTGGCTGCGGCGCGTGTGTATCGCTCTGCCCCACATCAGCCATCAGTGTGAGCAATATTGAATAATAACGAGAGAAAAGTATGTCACTCAATGAAGTGCACATTTCAAGTTTAGTGGTACATGCCCTTCCCGAGCATTTAGCGACCGTGAAAGCGCAGATCGAACAATTCGAGAACGCAGAAATTTACGGCGACAGTCCGGAAGGCAAAATTGTGGTGGTGCTGGAAACTCAGAACCAGGGGTTTGTCACCGACACGATTGATGCCATCAACAACTTGCCAAACGTCCTGAGCGCGGTTCTGGTGTATCACCAAATCGAAACAAATCTGGACGACTTAGATTCAGACACTGGAAATCAACATTCCCAACTCGAGGGTGAAGTATGAAAATGACAAGACGTGCGTTTGTGAAAGCAAACGCGGCAGCATCAGCGGCGGCGGTAGCGGGGATCACTCTGCCAGCCTCTGCGACCAACCTGATTGCCAGCTCAGACCAAACCAAAATCACCTGGGACAAAGCACCTTGTCGTTTCTGTGGTACCGGCTGTTCTGTGTTGGTCGGCACGCAAGATGGCCGCGTTGTGGCCACGCAAGGTGACCCGGAAGCACCCGTCAACAAAGGTCTGAACTGCATCAAAGGCTACTTCCTCTCGAAAATCATGTACGGTCAGGATCGTCTGACTCAGCCCCTGCTGCGCATGAAAAATGGCCAATACAGCAAAGACGGCGACTTCACCCCCGTCTCTTGGGATATGGCTTTTGATGTGATGGCAGAAAAATGGAAAGCCTCGCTGAAGAAAAAAGGCCCGACCAGCGTTGGGATGTTTGGCTCAGGTCAATGGACGGTGATGGAAGGTTATGCCGCTGCGAAAATGATGAAAGCAGGCTTCCGTTCAAACAACATCGACCCGAACGCACGTCACTGTATGGCATCTGCAGTTGTCGGCTTTATGCGTACCTTTGGTATCGATGAACCGATGGGTTGTTACGATGACTTTGAAAACGCAGACGCTTTTGTGCTGTGGGGTTCAAACATGGCCGAAATGCACCCAGTGCTGTGGACACGTATCACGGACCGTCGCTTGAGCCATCCGCACGTTAAAGTGAATGTGCTGTCGACTTACTACCATCGTTCTTTTGAATTGGCGGATCACGGTTACATTTTCCATCCTCAGTCTGATTTAGCGATCGCCAACTTCATCGCGAACTACATCATTCAAAACGATGCCGTGAACTGGGACTTCGTGAACAAGTACACGCACTTCAAACAAGCCGTGACTGATATTGGTTATGGTCTACGTGATGATCACCCGCTGCAGAAAAAAGCGAAAAACGCGAACTCCGGCGACATGACCAACATTTCGTTTGAAGAATACAAAAAATCGGTAGCGGAATACACGGCTGAAAAAGCGTCTGAAATGTCTGGTGTGAGCGTTGAAAAACTGATCACATTGGCAAAACAGTATGCCGATCCAAACACCAAAGTGATGTCACTGTGGACCATGGGGATGAACCAACACACCCGTGGTGTATGGATGCAAAGCCTAGTGTACAACCTACACTTGCTGACTGGTAAAATTGCCACACCGGGCAACAGCCCATTCTCACTGACAGGCCAACCGTCAGCGTGTGGTACTGCGCGCGAAGTCGGTACATTTGCACACCGCCTGCCTGCAGACATGGTGGTTGCCAACCCGAAACACCGCCAAATCGCCGAGAAAATTTGGAAACTGCCAGAAGGCACGATTCCGCCAAAACCGGGCTTCCACGCCGTGCTGCAAGACCGCATGTTGAAAGACAGCGTATTGAACTGTTACTGGGTGCAATGTAACAACAACATGCAAGCTGGCCCGAACATCAACGAAGAGCGTTTGCCAGGTTATCGTAACCCAGAGAACTTCATCGTGGTGTCTGACCCGTATCCAACAGTGACTGCGCAAGCCGCCGACTTGATTCTGCCAACCGCGATGTGGGTGGAAAAAGAAGGCGCTTACGGTAACGCGGAACGCCGCACGCAAGCGTGGTACCAACAGGTGAAAACCGTGGGTGAAGCGAAATCGGATCTGTGGCAAGTCATGGAATTCTCCAAACGCTTCAAAATGGAAGACGTTTGGCCAGAAGAGCTTTTGGCTAAATCCCCAGAATACCGTGGCAAAACCATGTACGACATGCTGTTTCGCAACGGTCAAGTGACCAGTTCCCAATCGCTGAAGCACGTGAGCTAAACGATGATGCGCACCACTTCGGCTACTACGTGCAAAAAGGTCTGTTCGAAGAGTATGCGAGCTTTGGGCGCGGCCATGGTCACGATTTAGCACCTTACGATGTGTACCACACCGTGCGTGGCCTGCGCTGGCCTGTCGTGAATGGCAAAGAGACCCAATGGCGCTTTAAAGAAGGCTCGGATCCTTATGCGAAAAAAGGCAGCGGCTGGGACTTCTACGGCAAACCAGACGGCAAAGCGTGGATTATCTCTTCGCCTTACGAAGCGCCACCGGAAGTGCCGGACGAAGAATTCGACTTATGGCTCTGTACTGGCCGTGTGCTGGAACATTGGCACACCGGCACCATGACTCGCCGCGTACCTGAGCTGTACAAAGCGTTCCCAGATGCAGTCTGCTTCATGCATCACGACGATGCACAAGCGCGTGGCTTGCGACGTGGCGATGAAGTGGTGATTGCCAATAAACGCGGTGAAGTGCGCGCCCGCGTAGAGACTCGGGGCCGTAACAAGCCGCCAAAAGGTCTGGTGTTTGTGCCGTTCTTTGACGCGCGCATTCTGATTAACAAACTGATTCTTGATGCGACGGATCCCCTGTCGAAACAAACCGACTTTAAGAAGTGTCCGGTCAAGATCACCAAAGTGGCGTAAGCCGTTAACAGAATGTTCGGGGCAGCCGTTTGCTGCTGCCCCAGTCAGGAATTGAGCCATTAGGCGGAGAATGAACAATGAAAAAATTACTTATTGCACTGCTGTCTGTCGGTGCTCTCATCACCGGAGTTGCGCAAGCTGAACTCGATAATCCAGGGGGTGTAGGTGGTGTTGAATCACTGCGGGGCGCAACCCTGATTGAATCCACTCGCCCAGCCGATGAGATGAAAAAATACCCGCGTGAACAGGCCTTCGACAGCGATTACGTGTATCAACCACCATTGATTCCACACAATATTCGCAACTACGAAGTGTCGCTCAATGCCAACAAGTGTCTGTCGTGCCACAGTTGGAAAAATGCCAAAGAGATGGGTGCAACCAAAATCAGCGTGACTCACTTTATCAACCGTGAAGACGCCGTGTTAGCGGATGTCTCGCCACGCCGCTACTTCTGTTTGCAATGCCACGTTCCTCAGGCAGAGGCCAAACCTCTGATTCAAAATGAGTTTGAACGCGTTAACTCGCTTCGCTAATCAGGCACCGCATACTTTAAGAGGCGATTTATGAAACTACTAAAAGCGTTTTGGGAAAGACTTACCCGCCCAAGCAAAGCCGCCGTTGGTGTGGTTCTGTTTATGGGATTCATCGGTGGTCTTCTGTTTTGGGGCGCATTTAACACAGGCATGGAAGTGACCAACACCGAAGAGTTTTGTTCGGGCTGTCACGCACCTATCGTGGCTGAAATTCAGGAAACGATTCACTATTCGAACCGTTCCGGTGTGCGCGCCATCTGTTCAGATTGTCACGTTCCGCATCAGTGGACAGACAAAATTGTGCGTAAAGTGCAGGCTTCCAAAGAAGTCTTCGCCCATATGCTCGGCACCATCGATACACCGGAAAAATTCCAAGCTCGCCGCGCTCATTTGGCCGAGCGGGAATGGGCCCGGTTGAAAAAGAACGATTCGTTGGAATGTCGTAACTGTCACCAGTTTGAGTACATGGATTTTTCAGAGCAAAGCGAGCGCAGCCGTAAGCAGCACTCCACCGCGCTGGCTTCCGGTGAGAAAACCTGTGTGGATTGCCACAAAGGTATTGCACACAACCTGCCGGACATGCACGGCGTTGAAGGCTGGCAATAAGGAGCGTATGACATGAGTACACTTGAATCTGTTATCTGGCACATTCTGGGTTACAGCGCGATGCCAGTGATCATCCTGAGTGGATTTTTGGCCGTGGCCGTGCTCTGCATCTGGCTGCTGTCACTGACCAAAGACAAAGAGTCGTGATGGGCTAAGCGCCCCACGCACAAAAAGCAAAAAAGCAAAAAAGCAAAAACCGGTGATCATTCACTGGTTTTTTTTATGTGCGTTAGTCACCCATCCACAACTTATAAAAATCGCTGTAACCGGTACTGTTGACTTGAATGCCCTGCACTTGCTGCGTGCAGGTGATTTCTTCTCGCCCAACAAACAGGGGTAAACAGCGCCGCTGATCGTAAAGCTGTTGTTCCAACAGCTGCAAGCGTGCATACGGATTGGTATCGCTCACCGCTTGCGCGAGCGCCTGCTTGTGCTGCGCCATTTCCGCTTGCGAGAAGGTAAAACGCAACCCGGTCGACACCAACAGCCATTCATATAAACCGTACGCTTTGGGTTGTTCCACCACTTCCTCAATCAGCATCAGATCTGCCAAATGCGCAACGCTTTGTGGTTCGCTGATCGCCTTGAGTTCAATCACCTTCACAATCAACCCCGTGCGTTGAATGGCTGCGTGCAGCCAATCCGCAACCGCTTGAAGATAAGGAATGGTCCACACCGGTTCGGCCAACACGATCGTGCCTGTTAGTTCGGGGACAACGTGATTGGCTATGCTGCGCTCATCCTTGTCGTGTGGGCATTCAAACGCTAAATTCTCGACGCAGTTGTGGGCATCTACGTGATACTTTTCCTGCGCCAAGAACGCGTACAACTGCGCCAAAGTGTGCGTATCCACATCACTGGTTTCTCGCACATTAAACGTCAGATACGACAAAGCGCTGATAACGGAACTCTCCGTCGCGCCGGTTTTTTGGTTAAAACTCATGGCGCGAATTACCTGCTCATCACCGTGTGACAGTGTGATTTGCTCAATCAACGCTTTGCTAGCGTAGTAATGTTGATGGCGAATAAGAGTCAGTTTTTCTTCATCCCAGTTGCCCACGCTAAATGGCCCCGTGCCGACACATTTCCGTGGCTGAACGCAATGCGGTTCCGGGCGACACAAAATGGCGCTATTAGCCATGGCCAGCACATACGGAAAGAAAGCATTGGGCGCATTGAGTTCAATCACGATTCGGTGCTCAGATTCGGCCCTCACCGCGCGCATGCTGTCGAATAGGTGCTGCACAGGCCCAGCGATGTGCTTTAAGCGTTCCAAACTCCACACCACATCGTCTGCCACCAGCTTTTGACCATTGTGCGCAAGGACATCTGGCCGAAGCCAGAGCGTTAACCAGCAACCGTCCAGTTTCCAAAAATGCGCTAAAGCGGGGATCAAATTCCCCATCGCATCTTGGTTTAACAGCGTGTCATAGACGCTTTTAATCACCTGAAGCTCTGCCAATCGCAGAGTTTTCAAAGGATCCAAAGTATCGACGGCTGGGTATCGGGTAATGAGCAGGTGATTGTTCGATTCATTCCATTGGTTTTGTTGTGCCGTGGCACCGGCGAGCGCCAATACAGTGTCATCCCCGTACAGTGCCAACAGGCGCGTGATCAGCGCAAAACGGCCTTTACTGAGCTCTTGCCTCACCACTTGGGTTAACGCCGCTGAAAACGTCAGCGACACCACCAACTGGCTGGTTTTGCTGCGCCCCACGGCAGGGTGCCACCGCACCCAACCCAGATCAGCCAACTGTTTGAGAATGAGCGACGTATTTCGACGCGAGGTCGCCAAAACCGTTTCGAGCGTGTCAATGCTTAAGGAATAAGCGACGCCTGTTTGATAATGTTGCAGCAACTGGCTGAGTCGTCTGAGGTGCGTGTCGTTCATGGTTGCCATCGGGGAAATACGCTCACAGGAAGCAAAAACAACCAATGCCCGACATGGGCATTGGTTCAAGCATTAATTGAAATGATAGCTGACACCGAGGGAGAAAACATTGATATCGGTTTCAACCGAGGCATTCGCGTAGCCCACGTTGACCACATCAAGCTCTGGTCTCAAATAATCCCATGATGCGCGAATATGCCAGTTATCCGTGGCGGCCACCTCGACTCCTAAGCCCAAAATGCCCGTCACATCGGAATCTGAAAATGTGCTGTAACCTGAGTACCCAGCGACGGCATTGCTGACTTTGATTTCAGCGTTAAAGTAGGCGACACCCGCTTTTGCAAACAGGCTGACATGGTCTGTGACCGGCAATGAGACTTTGGGCTGAATGGCAATGTAGCTCATGTCCCCCACCGTTACCACCGAACCATCGAGTGCATCAATCCCGGTCACCGAGCCTTCCAAGGCAAAGTAACGGTTGAATTGATAGCCACCAAAAATCGAGGCGATGGTCGATTTGTCATCTTCTAAAGACAGATCTTGCGTGGTGGAATACCCCATGACGGTACCGCTCACACTGGCATCATCAAAGCGTGCCTGACCGAGCGCGCCGCCCACATACCATTCGGCGTGCGCGGACACAGAAAAAAGACCTGCCGTAGCGGCAAGTAGAACAAATTTTTTAGACATATATGCATTCTCAGGTGAATAAACAACGGCGTTATCTTGCTCAAACCCTGAGTCTTTATGCGTTCCCTGCCACCCCGATAACCCTGCGAATCATGCACCATCGCACGGCGTTAAAACAGGAAACAATGTGAGAGATTATTGCTTGATTTAATGAAGAGAAAGAAGCGCCACGAGGGGGATTCGATGGCGCATTCACGTTCAACTAATCCACATCCGCAATGGGTAGAACTTGTTTGACGTATTGCCCTGGCGCGACATCAATCACCGGATATTCGTCATTCCCAATTGGATATGGCGCGACTTGTTCTTTGGTACTAAACGCGGTGAGCCACGTATCCCAATGTGTCCACCATGAGCCTTCGGTACGTTGCGCACTGTCTAACCACTCTTCGGCCGAGTCTTCCAGCGTGTCATTGGTCCAAAAACCATATTTGTTTTTGTCGGGATGATTCACGATACCCGCAATGTGGCCGGACTCTCCCAGAACAAACACTTTGTTACCGCCCGTTTTCAGGGCGCCACGGTAAGTGCCCTGCCACAGCGCAATATGGTCTTCTTTGGTCGAGATGAAATAGCTTGGAATTTTGATCTTATCGAGATCAATCCACACCCCACCGACTTTCACGCCTTTATCCTGCACTAGCTTGTTGTCCAGATAAAGTTCGCGCAGCAAGAAGTTGTGCGTGGCTGCGGCAACGTTGGTGCTGTCGCTGTTCCAATACAACAGGTCGAAATCGACCGGGCTGCTGCCCTTGAGGTAGTTGTCGACGTAGTAGTTCCAATACAAGCTGTTTTCACGCAACAAACTGAACGTCACACTTAACGAGCGACCATCCATGTAGCCTTTGACGTTATTTTGCATTTCAATCGCGCTGATGATGGTGTCGTTGATGTAGGCACCGACTTCACCCGGTTGTGAAAAATCGAGCAACGTGGTGAAGAAACTGGCGGATTTAATGCGTTTTTTCATACGTTTTGCCGCGTAATACGCAATGGTCGTCGCCAAAACGGTGCCACCAATGCAATACCCCGCGGCATTGATTTGCTCTTGACCCGTAATCGACTCAATGGCGGTGACCGCTTTTACCACGCCGTCGAGGACATAGTCTTCGAAGTTGACATTGGCTTGCGCTTTACCGGGATTCCGCCAAGACATCATAAACACCGTATGCCCCTGCTCCACCAACCAGCGCACCAGCGAATTCTTTTCGCGCAAATCAAGAATGTAGTACTTATTGATGAATGGCGGCACAATCAGCAATGGCGTTGAATGCACGGTTTCCGTCAGCGGTTTGTATTGAATCAGCTCAAACAGATCATTTTTGAACACCACCTCGCCTGCCGTATTGGCCACATCTTCCCCCAAACGAAAGGCATTGTTGTTGGTCATACGAATTTTGAGGATTTCGGCGCTCGATTCGACATCTTCTTTCAGCAGTTCCAATCCTTTCAGTAGATTCTCCCCATTTTGTTCCACGGTCAGTTTCAGCAGCTCGGGATTGGTAGCAATGAAGTTGCTTGGTGACAGTGCATTGATGGACTGACGCGAAAAGAACAAAATGCGTTCTTTGGCTTTCTCATCCAAGCCTTCAATCGAGTGAATGGTGTCCAGATAGGTTTTGCTGTAAAGCAGATATGACTGCTTGATGAAGTTGAAAAACGGGTCGGACTGCCACGAATCATCAGCGAAACGCTTGTCACCGAGTTCGCTGTCGACAATGGCTTCTTTCTTACCTTCCAGCACCACCGTTTGCCAAATTTTTAGTTGTTGCTCCCACCATTCGGTTTGCAGTTGCAGTAGCGCTGCCGGTTGATGAGCAGCCTTTTCTAAAAACTGCACTGAATCATCCCAGTTCACTTCCTGCAACGCTTTGTTCAGTGGGGTGTTAACGGCTGCCTTGTTCACTTCGAAGTCTTGCCACCAGCGGTGGTTGGCCTCTTGCAGTTGTACAAGATAGTCCGTAAAGACATGTTGAAACATAGACTTACTCCTTAAACAGAAAAAGCGCCGCCCGAGGGCGGCGCGAAAGTACAGTGTTATGCGGGGGTCACTGACTTAAGGTTTTCTGAAGCAAGTTTGTCGATGTCTTCTTTAAACTCTTTCGCAATAGATTGCAGCTTGTTGCTGTCATCCATCATTTGCTGAGACAGCTTGCTCAGCACGCCCATTTGCTGGGAACTGAACGTCGTCAATGTGGCCGTGTCTTTCACTTCGCTGGCCGCCTTCATTTGCGCCAAACCCATTTCGCTATATGTGCGAATTGAGCTCAGTTGCAGCTCAGTCAACACTTCAACATTTTTAGCCACCAACTTGTTGAATTTTACATAGGGTTCCAGTGTCTTTTCAGTTTGGTCCGTGAACGTTTTAAAAAAATCCGTGTACATGACGTATCTCCTAGTGATTGAAGTAAATATCTGAACTGTGATTACAACGCTTTAATAACGATCGCCGTACCCATGCCACCACCCACACACAGGGATGCTACACCGTAATCGTTACCGCGACGTTTTAACTCGTGAACTAACGTAACCAGAATGCGGTTACCTGACGCGCCCAGCGGATGCCCGAGGGCGATTGCGCCCCCATTGACATTCGACTTGGCCAAAATGGAATCGGTTGACACGTTATGTTCCGCCGACAACCCGTGAACCACTCCTAATGCCTGAGCGGCAAAGGCTTCATTGAGCTCAAATAGGTCAATTTGATCGATGCCCAGCTCTGCTTTTTCCAGCGCTTGTGTCACCGCACTGACAGGACCAAGCCCCATGACGCGCGGATCGATACCGGTTTGGGCATAACCCAAGATTTCCGCCAAGGGTTCAAAACCATACTCGTCAACCGCCGATTGTGATGCGACGATGATTGCACTGGCACCATCATTGATGCCCGACGCATTGCCAGCCGTCACCGAGCCTTCTTTATCAAACGCAGGACGCAACCCTTGCAGACCAGCGAGCGTTGCACCCGCTTTGGGGTACTCATCGACGGAAAAAGTGATGGTGTCACGGCGCTGTTGCACGGCGATGGGGACAATCTCATCGTTGAACTTGCCCGCCTCAATGGCTGCGACTGCTTTTTGCTGGCTCTCTAGCGCAAACGCATCTTGCGCATCACGCGTGATCTCAAATTGCTTGGCGATATTCTCTGCAGTCACGCCCATGTGGTATTGGTTGAACACATCGGTTAAACCATCATTGATGAGCAGATCTTTCATTTCAAAGCCACCCATTTTTTGGCCATCACGCAGCGCACTCGGTGTCACAAACGGGATTTGCGACATCACTTCCACACCACCGGCGACGGCCACCGAAATGTCGCCAGCACGAATATGCGCCACCGCATCCATGACCGTTTTCATGCCACTGCCACACACCATATTGACGCCATACGCTGGGACTTCCTCGGGAATACCGGCAAACATGGCAGCTTGACGCCCCACGCCCATTCCTTGACCGGCACTGATCACATGCCCCATGATCACTTCATCAACGTGATTCACATCGACATTGCCTGCCTGTAGCGCGCCTTTGATGACATCGGCGGCCAACTTGCCAGCGGAGACATTTTTTAACGTGCCACCAAAGGCACCAATTGGGCTGCGTTTGGCAGCAACAATAAATACTTTTTCCATCTTTCCGCCCCCTTAACGCATGTATAAGCCGCCGTTCACCGACAGCGTTTCACCAGTGATATACGCGCCCGCGTCACTCACCAAAAAGCTCACTGCAGACGCAATTTCTTCTGGCTTAGCCAAGCGTTGCATGGGGATAGTTTGCACAATGGATTCCAGCACTTCTGGACGCATTTGTTCGACCATGGGCGTTGCGGTGTATCCCGGCGCGATCACGTTCACGGTCACACCACTGCGCGCGCCTTCTGCGGCCAGTGCTTTTGAAAAACCAATCATGCCAGCTTTCGCCGCAGAGTAGTTGGTTTGACCAAACTGCCCTTTAAGCCCATTCACGGAAGAGATGTTGACGACACGGCCTCCCCCTTTTTCGCACATGGCGGAGAACAAAGGCTGTGTCACGTTAAACAAGCTGTTAAGGTTGGTGTCGATCACTTCCTTCCAAGAAGCCGCCGACATTTTTTTGAATACGCCATCACGCGTAATACCCGCGTTGTTCACCACGACGTCGATGGTGCCTTCTTCTTCAAGCAAAGCACTGAGTCGTTCTGCACATTCTTGCGTGTTGGTCACATCGAGTTCGAACAGGCGAACTTGGTCTTCGGTGAACTGTTTTTCAGTAAACCAGTCCAGAGCACATTGATAGTTTCCAGTAAAGTAAGTAGCGATGACGCGATAACCGTCATCGACCAACTGTGTTGAAATGGCCGAACCAATTCCACCTTTTGACCCTGTGATCAAAGCGACTTTTTTCATTTATGACTCCATTCAAAAAATAACAGTAGGTTGAAAATCTTTTTTGAACTTGATGCCAACAGCAAAAATAACATCAACCGACGAAATATATATTCCTTTGCAAAGAAGAATTGTTTGTCGCTCTTTATTTAAACTAATCGGTGATTGTGACAATTCAAATTAAAGTTTAGCGTTTTCTAATAAATTTGATTTAGTTCTCACAAGTCATGAAATGTTGATTTATTGTTAAATAAACATAGGTCATTGATTTCATAACCTTTCTCGCTGAAAGAAATCAAGACCAAAAACCATAACCAATTGAAATAAATAGAAAAGTATAACATTACATTCATTTCACTCAAGACTTCGAATGTATCAATGTAATCAACAACGTGCAGCAGTTCTAAATAACCATTGTGGGTCACCTGCACCAATAAATTGCATTCTGATTGCACTTTTATGGTGATCAAAATAATTATCACGCACGAAATAGGTGAGAAAATAATAAATAACTTTCATTTTTAATTAAATAACAATGTTATTAATTATCTCTGTTGGTGAAGTTAGAATAACAAAATGGGCTTATTTGAATTCATTGATAGCGAAATAAACTAATAATATCTGCTTATTCATCACTTTATTGTGGTCAGACCTTCGCGTTTATTTGAGTGCACACATCGTGAATGCCACCGATGATCCCTGCGATTTCAGTATAAAAAAGGCCGGCAAAGCCGGCCCTAAACGAGGTGGTATCAATTATGGCGCTAAGTCCACTTCCACGGGTAAATAGTGTTTCGGTTCGAGTTTGAGCCATTCCGGTAACACAGTACCGATCGAGATCGATGACCAAGTCCCGGAAATAATGCCGATGAACATGGCCGTCGCGAATCCTTCCAAGGGCGCGCCCCCCATCAACCACAGCGCAGCAACCGTGATCAAGGTTGTACCTGAGGTCACCATGGTGCGCGAAAACGTCGCAATAACCGCTTGGTCATTGATGTCTGGCGTAGGCGTTTTTTGTTTCGCCAGCAACAATTCACGAATTCGGTCCGCGATAATGATGGAGTCATTGAGCGAGTAACCCAATACCGCCAAAACTGCCGCAAAGACCGTTAAGTTAAACTCCATTTGTGTCAGCGCAAAGAAGCCCAGCACCAAAACAACGTCGTGAACCAGCGCCAGCAAAGCACCGCTTGCCAAACGCCATTCAAAACGGAAACACAAATATCCCAAAATACAGATCATACACAGCATCAGCGCCAAGCCGCCTTGGTCAACCAAATCCTGACCCACTTGAGAGCCAACCATGCTGTTGCTGATGATCTCCACGTGGTCGGAAATTTGGTTGAGCAGATGATCCATATCCGGCGCATCATGCCCTTCTTCCGCCAGTGGGTAACGAATCACCCAGCGGCCATCCTCACCCGATTTGGTCACGGAGACAGAATCACCGAGCGTCGGTTTCAGCGCATCCAGCAGTTGATGGTTAGTCACTTCACTATTCACCACCGCTTCAGTCACCATCCCGCCGGTGAAATCAAGGCCCATGTTCAGGCCGCGAATCGCCAACGCGGCCAGCGAGATCACCATCAACGCAATCGACAGAACGCTGGTGATATAACGGATTTTGCGCATGCGCGCTTTTAGAAATTCAATCATGATTTACACCCTTACATCACGACGATTGTCGCGTCCCCAAACCAAGTTAATAATCGCGCGTGAAGCAAATACGCCGGTAAACATACTGGTTAACAGACCCAGTCCCAATGTCAGAGCGAAGCCCTGAATTGGCCCGTTACCGATGGAGTACAGGATAAGCGCCGTAATCATGGTGGTGATGTTGGCATCAAGGATGGTGCTAAATGCACTGCTAAAGCCCAAATCAATCGCCTGCGCGAAGCTGCGACCTTCTTTCAATTTATCTTTGATACGTTCGAAAATCAGTACGTTGGTATCCACAGCCATACCGACCGTCAGAACCAAACCGGCAATCCCCGGCAGGGTTAATACTGCGCCAGGTAGTAAAGCGATCAAACCCAGCAAGCACACCATGTTAGCCAGCAACGCTAAGTTCGCCACCCAACCCAAACGGCGATACCACAACGCCATAAAGGTCAAGGTCATCGCCATACCCAGTGCCAACGCCGAGAAACCATTTTCGATGTTCTCTGCACCCAGTGATGCACCAATGGTACGTTCTTCAACAATCGTGACTGGCGCGGTCAATGAACCGGCACGCAACAGCAGCGCCAGTTGTTGCGCTTCATCAGCAGACCCTGCGCCTGTGATGCGGAATTGGCTGCCCAGTTGAGACTGAATCGTTGCCACGCTGATCACGCGTTCACTACGTTCGGTTTCGCCGCGAGCATTGGTTTTGTACTCGCGATACACCGTGGCCATCGGCTTGCCGATGCGCTTACCGGAGAAGTCGCTCATGATCTTGCCGCCAGCATGGTCAAGCGAGATGTTGACCTCCGACAGGCCCATGTTATCGACGCCAGCGCGCGCATTCACGATGTGATCGCCAGTGAGAACTGGGCGTTTATTCAACACCACGGTTCTGCCGTTGTTGTCTTTCAATACCAGCGAATCGTTAGACATCGCGTCAGAGCCTGTTTTCGCTTCGTAAAACGCGAGGCTTGCGGTCGCACCAATCACATTTTTCGCCTGAGATGGATCTTGTACGCCAGGCAGTTCGATACGAATGCTGTGCTCACCTTGACGTTGCACTAAGGCTTCGGTGATCCCCAATTCCTCAATACGATCACGCATGATCTTGAGGTTCTGTTGCAAGGTAACAGATTGGAATTCCAATTTGTTTTGTTTGGTTGGCGTCACCACCAGCTTGTCAGAGCTGCGTTTCACTTCCCAACCGGAATAATTTTGTTTGAAATAGGTCGCCACTTTGGTCAATGCAGCATCCGATTTGGTATCGACGCTCAGGCCATCGACCCCTTGAGACAGCACGCGCACGCCGCGCAGATGTTCACGACGCAA
Organism: Vibrio sp. Vf1514; assembly: GCF_052076135.1. Classification (NCBI taxonomy): domain Bacteria; kingdom Pseudomonadati; phylum Pseudomonadota; class Gammaproteobacteria; order Vibrionales; family Vibrionaceae; genus Vibrio; species Vibrio sp. Vf1514. Next base: position 887,681 of record NZ_CP197268.1, read on the forward strand.
CATGTCTTTGACTTCATCAACCATGGTGTCACGCTGCTCTTGGAATGCTTTATCAACATCAACATTCAACAAGAATTGCACGCCCCCACGCAGGTCAAGGCCAAGTTTGATGGGGTTTAGACCCAGCTTGCCATACCACTTCGGCGCAACAGACACATAAGAGTAAGTGATGGTGTCGCCTTCATCGACCAGTTTGTCGAGCGCTTCACGTGCCAAGGTTTGTTCGGCTTCGTTTTCGAACACCAGCACCATTTGATGGTTTTGCTGGGTGATCTCTTGCGGCACAACCCCTTGCTGTGTGAGGTAGCGGTTCACGCTCACCACATTCGCCAGTTCGCCACTGTTGCCTGATGATTGAATTTGAATGGATGGCTGTTCGCCATACCACGTTGGAATGGCGCTTAACGCCAGCACCACAACGGTGACCACTAACACCACGTATTTCCAGGTTGAATAGCGGTTCAGCACGCGCGCGGGTGCTTTTGATTTGGTTTTCTTCATAAATATCCCCTCAGCGATGCGCCGAGTTTTAAAACAAGAAATGTGACAACGTCACCTTAAATTTGTGGAATATTAATGAAAATACTGGCTGTTCAACGCCACATACATCGCGTTGGTCTCTTTCCAGCCGGAAAGACGATAAGAAGGATGGAAATCTTGATAGGACGCCAACACCGTGCGTTCAACAAAACGCAGCGCGAGGCTTGAATCCATCAATGGGTAGAAAGGCGGAACCGTATCCAGAGGATCGGCATCAGAATCACTGAGTTGATAACGCTCGCTGGCGTGCCAACGAACAGAATTCAGAATCGCAACCGCTGACCGTGCGTATTCGGTATCAGTGGCAGGCGCTTTGCTCAGGGGTTGTGGGTCGCGCTCGGTGGATTGATGTAACAGATCCTGAATCAGAGCGGCAGGTGCAGTCACTGGTGAATGGGCAGGCTTCGCATCGAGGCATGCCAATGCCTGCATCGGTAAAACCAACGCAAACAAAGAAAGCCAGAAAATACGAATTACATGCCAAGACATACAGTGCATACCCTAAGAATTTCCGGCAGTGTAAGTCTGAGTATGCATCTGCTCAAGTAAAATTTTGGACAACTGCGCCTTTCCACGTGGTTTAGCGATAAAAAATTTCACCGGTTTGCACATTGAGATAGATCTTGTTGGCTTGTTTCATGCCACCACAATAGACGAAATACACATCGCGTTCCTGATACTTCACCGAACGAACCCAACCGCCCAGCTCTTCAAAATCATCAGGAGAACAGGTGCCATCTTTCAGTAACTGATCGGTTTTTTGCACGAATACGCTTTCAAATTGCAGCAAATCGTCCGATTTTTCGATGTAGCCCAATAAGGTTTTTTTACGCTCCTCTGGCGTAATGACCGGCGCTTCCTCAACCAATCCAGACAGTGGGACCCATTCTGCGACTTCAGGCCCGCCCTCTTTGTACACGAAATATTGAGTGATCCGCCCCCAGCCCTCTTTTTTCTCGAACAAGTGAACTTTGTCACCGCGATACAGCAAGCGCTCGATAAACGCCGCGTCACTCGGGGCTTCACGCACACCCAGCTTCGGTAAATCGACAAAATAATCCCAAACTTCCGGCTTTTCAGGCTCGGGGGCCGTACTGCCTTCGGTCATCGCTGGCGAAGTCGACACGCCATCCACGCTAGCATCAGCGTTGTGCGCTTCATGTTGCGGTTGATAATAGAATAGATAATAACCAGCTCCCGCCCCGCCTAAGCCGAGGAGGAGAAGCACAATCATCAGCACTTTTTTCATTGATGGTGTTACTCCGATGTCTTATGACATGAAAATGAGGCATGGTGTTTTGTGCTCATTTTCTATACTAAAGCTAGACTCACGAACGGTCTTCGACAATGACAACAACACGAGCGCGCTTACTTCTGTTAACGGCCATCATCGGCCTGACTTTACCTCACGCCAGTCAGGCGGCCCGTTGTACAGAACAAGATTGGAATAAGGCGCTCATTTCGCAACAGATTTTAGACCAGCACTACAATTTACTGGCCTCTCAATATAACCACTGGCTTCCCAATTTCAAACACGCAATTTTCTTGCACCAAGAGTTTTTCCGTGCCGAGCTGCAATTTCTGTGGCGTCGCAACAAACAGGATTTTCAAGCCGCCGTCACTCAACAACTGGGTAGCGTCAAGCGGGCGATTCAAGAGATTCAACAACTGCAACACCAACTCGATGACATGCCCACTGACGTCGCCAAACAATGGGAAACGTGGTTTAACATCAGTGAAGCGTGCAAGCAAGCGGGGTTGATGAGCAATGCATTCGCCACGGAACTCTATCTGAAATCTAACAAAGAGTTGAACGATCAGCTTGATCTGTTGCATCAGCAACTGGCAATGATGCGCCTGCGCTATGAGTATGAACTTCAAATATTAACCCAAGTCATGAGCATGCCTTAATGGCACTCAAGCCTTGGCTTTACATTGTAAATTGCTGTTTGAATCAGCAACCAACACAAGTGATCATCTGCCCAAATTGCATAGGCACCCGTGAGAAAATACCAAAACTCACCCAGTAAGTTTGACCTAAGCCACGATCCTATAAATTTGGAAGCGAAATCTCATTTACACACGATATACTGTTTGCCTGATCATTTTGCTAAGCCGTCATGTCTTCATCATTTACTAAGTCCTTCAGTCAATTTCTCATTGTGCTGTTTATTATTGGGTTTGTTCCCTCGCTCTACTTCATCCAGGAATTCAACAAACTGGATGAACGCGCGATCGCCCTCATTGAACAAAAGCACCGCGTGAAATTGGAATTTAGTAAGCATGAATTGATCACGACGCTCGATGAAGCCTATACCTCCATCGCCACCTTAGCCAACAACGGCATGTTCCATCAGACCGTGCGTCACCCGACCCCAATCAATATTGCCAATGTCGAAGATTTTTGGTTGCTCATCTCGCGAACACAAGGTGTCTATTCCTGTTTAAGGTTTATTGACCCTCAAGGCCAAGAACAGATCCGCGTCGACTATCAAGCAGGGAAAGCGCAAATTCTCACTCGGGATGAGTTGCAAAACCGCGCGCTGCAAGATTACTTTCTCTACGGACAAAGCTTGTCTGCGGGGCAAATCGGCGTGTTTGGTGTGCAATCGACTGGCGACGACATGACGCCCACCAAACCATCGCTCTATTTTGTCTCCCCAATCGAACTTGATGGCGAGCGCAAAGGCTATTTCGTCGCAAACATCAATCTGAACTACATTTATCAGCAAATTGCTGGCAGCAATCGCGCAGCCATGCTGCCCGATATTCTGAACCTCAACGGGGATGTGTTGATGAGTCAGCGGCTGGAGGAATCAAACGATCGTACCGCGCTCACTAATTTGGCGCAGCGTTTCCCGCAGCTTTGGCATACCATTCTTTCTGACGAACAAGGCACCATTTCCGAAAACGGTCAATGGTTCAGTTTTGTGAAGATTTCGCCAAACGCATCGTTGGTCAACGTGCCCTCGGTGGTGTTATTGGAGCGTGTTGAGAATAGCGAAATCCATGCCTTGATGCACAACAGCAAAAACACGTTAACCCTACAAATGGTTGCCCTGTTTGCGCTGATTTGCCTGATTGCCTCGATCTTCGTGCTGTGGAACAACAACCATCAGAAAAACAGCATTGAGAGTAAATTGGCGCGCGCGGCGATGAATGGCATGTCGGCGGTGATCATCACCGACCGCAATAATCGCATCATCAAGGTCAACAATGAGTTTACCCGCCTGAGTGGCTACAGCTTTGAAGAAGTGAGCGGGCAACAACCATCGATGTTTGCCTCTGGAAAACACACGTCAGAATTTTATGTCGAGATGTGGCAGGCGCTGCAGAATGACGGCTTCTGGGAAGGCGAAGTGATCAACCAACGTAAAGATGGCTCGATGCTCACGGAGATCTTACGTATTCAGACCATTTTGGATGATGACGACATCATTCAGTTCTACGTGGCGTCGTTTGTTGACATCACTGAACGCAAGTTGCTGGAAGACCAATTGCGTGACCAAAGTGAAAAAGATGGATTATCCAACATCTGGAACCGACGTAAATTTGATCAAGAATTCCGCTCGGAATGCATGCGTGTCAAACGCTATCCGGCACACGAGCAATCGTGCTTGGCGATTCTCGATATTGATCACTTCAAGCGCATCAATGACAAATATGGCCACGCGCGCGGCGATAAAACCATTCGTGCCGTTGCCCAATGTTTGCGCAATGAACTGCGCGAATCAGACTTTCTTGCACGAATTGGTGGCGAAGAATTTGCCATCATTTTGCCTCACACACCAATCGATGAAGCGGAAACCGTCCTCAATCGGCTTCGCGTGGCGGTGTTCGATCTCCATCAAGGGGATTTATCCGTCAGCGGCGGCCTGACGGATATCACTGAAGTGCCTGAAGAAGTGTATCAACGTGCCGACATGGCCTTGTACGAATCCAAAGAGTCAGGCCGAAATGTCGTCTCCGTGCTCACCAGCGCAGAAATGGTTCACTTCGCTTAATCATCCTCTATTTTCACAGCACCAACACGGTGCAATTTTAACGCACAAGATGCCTTGTTTTAGTGCATTAGTAACAACTAAACTACGCACATCCCATATTTGACGGTCATTCCAATTGTGGCGTGAAACTTGTACTACTCTCTAAAGTGGTTATGAATTGCACATGATTAGGGAGTAAAAGATGCAAGATACCTTAGCAGTCGTGTTGGCCGGCGGTATGGGCTCACGACTTTCCCCCCTCACCGATGATCGCGCAAAACCCGCCGTACCATTTGGCGGCAAATATCGCATCATCGATTTTACCCTCACGAACTGTCTGCACTCAGGCTTACGCCGCATTTTGGTGCTGACACAATACAAATCGCATTCATTGCAGAAACACCTGCGTGATGGCTGGTCCATTTTTAACCCCGAATTGGGCGAGTTCATTACTGTGGTCCCCCCACAAATGCGCAAAGGTGGCAAATGGTACGAAGGAACAGCCGATGCGCTGTTTCACAACATGTGGCTACTGTCACGCAGCGATGCCAAGCACGTCGTTGTGCTGTCCGGCGATCATATTTACCGCATGGATTATGCGGCGATGCTGGAAGAGCACATTGAGAAAGGCGCCACGCTGACAATCGCTTGCATGGATGTGCCACGCGAAGAAGCCAAAGCGTTTGGCGTGATGGCCATTGATGATGAACACCGTATTACCTCATTTGTTGAGAAGCCAAGCGATCCCCCCGCGATGCCTTCACAACCTGATCGCAGTTTGGCCTCGATGGGCATCTATATTTTTAATATGGAAACGCTCCAACAAGCGCTGAATGAAGACTCAGAAAACAGTGGTTCAAGTCATGACTTTGGCAAAGACATCATTCCAAAACTGATCCCAACCCAAAGCGTATACGCATATCAGTTTGGCAATGACAAAGGGCGCGTCGCGAAAGATTGCTACTGGCGCGATGTAGGCACGATTGACTCATTTTATGAAGCCAATATGGATTTACTTGAGCCGGTTCCGCCCATGAATTTGTACCAAAAAAACTGGGCGATTCGTACGTACGAACCACAGCTTCCGCCAGCACGTACGGTGTCATCGGCCACGGGGAATGAAGGAATCTTTATCAACTCCATCATTTCCAACGGCGTGATCAACTCGGGCGGCTCGGTGCAGCACTCGATTGTCTCTTCCGGTGTGCGCATCAACGACGGCGCCACCATTGTCGACAGCATTTTGTTTGATGATGTGGAAGTGGGCGATGGTTGTCAGTTGGTCAACTGCATCATCGACAAGCACGTTAAAATTCCGCCGCACACGCAAATTGGCTTAAACCGAATTGAGGATGCCAAACGCTTCCAAATTTCTGAAAAAGGGATTGTGGTGGTGCCGGAAAGCTATCAATTCACGCCTCCTTCGTGAGCCATGCATGAGTCACGCCGACGCGAAGCCTTCACTCCTATCAGCGAGTTAAGTATCATGCGAGTTAAGGCTTCGCATTCGACACTATTGTTCTGAGCGCGTTGTATCGCTTATCCGTCACACAAAAAACCGCCCCGAAGGACGGTTTTTTCACAGTGGCTTCCCTTTACGGGCAGGTCACTTCCTCCCAGAACCAATTGGTCTGGGTTGGGCTTTCCCACACGCCTGGGCTGTTTTGCGCCACAAAGCACTTGCCGTTGTAGGTCACCGTCGTGCCATCGCTCACTTGCGTCGAACCGGGTACCCATTCCACAACATCACCCGGCTCAGTCGTTCCGCCGCCAGTGTCGCCACCGCCGGTGCCCCCCCCATTTCCTGACGAGAGATCCGCGAGCGGCAAATCAGGTTGTTCAAACTTAAAGGCATAATCCACGCCGTTAATGTTCACGCTGTAGTTTGCTGGCCCTGAAATCGGCAAGTAGTACACCATGTCCAACTCGTAGCTGTCGCCCGCTGGTAGCGTTTTCCACGCAGGCAGCGAGAACGCGACGCGGTGCATTGTGCCATCCAAACCGCCGATGTTATCTGCACGCGTATGACCAGAGGCAATCACGCTCAAACCACCACCCGATTGGTCTTTGGCATTATCTGGCGCAGAAACCGGAATGTCGAACTGGAATGCCGTGCCACCGGGAATATCAACGCCCGTGTTGTTGGTAAAGGTGACTTTCGGATTGATTGGGTAGTTCTGGTCGCCCACTTTAAAACCGCCAATCGACACAGCGATATCGACGGTTTCAGACGGAACCGCGCCCGTCGCCACGGTGTTGCCATATGGCGTCGCCGCTTTGAACTTGTCGTAAATGGCTTTGGTCATGGTGTTCCCCATGTGGTATTCACCTTGACCGCTTTCACACGCCTGTTCCGTGCTATCAATGCTGGTGCGTTGGCCGTTGGCATCGAGCACGTAGCAGTTGTAGTCTCCCGCGAGTTCCCAGAACATGATGCCGCCGATCTCTTTATCGATCACGTAATCTGCTTTTACATCAATGGATTGCTTGTCTTCCGTCGACAGGAACACTTTCTTCTCTGCGTTCCAAAGCCATGGCGCAATCGCCACACTGTCGTAATTACGGGCATACGTGCCAACCAACGGTGCGGTGGTTGGATCCAAACCATAGACCGCTAAATAGGAACCCCAAATGCCGTGCTCCAAGTTTTTAGCATGCCACATTGGGTTAGAACCTGCGCCCATCTCATCACCAGCGGCGTTGACATCGTGCCACATGTTATCTAGGCCCGTCGCGCCGTAACCGCAGTTGTTTTTCTCGCCCTCGCCCGTACCGGTTGGACACTCGCTTTGATTTGGCAAGGCCGCGCGGCCCCAAAGGCCATTATCACCACCAGTGACGCCCTGCCAACCGCGGGTGTAGTAAGGCACGCCAATGTTGATGCGACCCGCTGGCATTGAACCGCGGAAATAGTGGAATGCCCAATCGGTGTTGAGGTAACCAATACCGCCATATTGCGCCGTGCCGTACACATTCCATTGTGCCAGTTCAGAATCCTTCCCGGTGTCGTACAGTGCTGCGTTGTGACCGACATGATCGTTCCACGCACCATGTAAGTCGTAGGACATGATGTTCACGTAATCAAGGTACTGAGTCACCGCCATGGTTTCCATACCACGTAGCAGATAAGCCGATGATGGCGCGGCAATGGTCAGCATGTAATGCACACCATCTTGAGCGCTCGCTACATCCAGTTTTTCACGCAGCACACGCATCAGTTCGTGATAAGAATTCATCAGGTAAGCACGGCGTGATTCAGAGAATGCGGTGTCGTCAGGATTGCCCGCTCCCGCCATCGATGTTGGATATTCGTAGTCAATGTCCAATCCATCGAAACGGTATTTTCGCATCATTTCAACTGCGGAATCAGCAAAGGTTTCAATGCCTTGTTGATTAATCGAACCGTCTGCGTTGGTGGTCATGGTATAGAAACCGCCATCCGCAACACGATTGCCATCATTGTCAAAATGCCCGCCCGTTTCGGCCCAGCCGCCAATCGAGATCAGCGTTTTCACACCATATTTTTGCTTGTAGGTTGCCAGTGCGCCGAAATGGCCTTTAAAGCCCAGCGTTGGGTCAATTTCAACGCCATCCCACTCTTTTCCAACCGCCGCGTTATTGGCATCGTTGACATCACCGACATTGACTTTGCCATCAGAACCAATGCTGACAAACGCGTAGTTGATGTGCGTAAGCTGTTCCCAAGGAATGTCTTTAACCAAGTAAGCGGTCTGATCATCGTCTCCCGCTCGCCAACTGGTGAAATACCCAATGACGCGACGGGGGTGATCGGCACCCATTTTCTCGCGGCCATCTTCATCGTACACCGTACAATACGGCACACTGACCCCTTCGGTTTGATACAAACCATCAGGACGACAGGTACTGACCACGGGACCAGCAGCCACCGTCAGCGTCGCCGCGGTCGAATCCGTTGTCGCGCCGACGTTATCAGTCGCGCGCGCAAACACAGCCAGCGCCCCCGAACGGGTGGTGGTGTAATCCAAAGTGTAAGGTGTAGAAGCGACTGTTCCCACAAGAGAGCCGGCCACGTAAAAATCAACTTTGTCGACACTGCCATCAGCGTCTGCAGCATTGGCCGTGAGCGTCACCACGTCCCCCACATCCACTTGGCTGGCAGACAACGTGATGTCTACCGTTGGCGCTTCGTTGCCCGGTTGCGTGCTGTCTGTCACCGAAACAGAGACTTGACTCGCCGTGCTGGCAAGTGCCTTGTCATCATAAGCAATGGCGCTGATTTGGTGTGTTCCGGCGACCGCCGTCCATGTGGCGCTGTAGGGTGCACTGCTCGCTTGGGCAACCACCACACCATCAACCAGAAAATCGACACGTGCGATCGTCCCGTCGTTGTCTGACGCGCTGGCCGCCAGCGTCACCACATCTCCGGTTGTCAACACATCCGACGCCGACGGAGAGGTCAATGTCGCATTGGGAGCCTGATTGTCATCGCCACCGTCGGTCGTACAAGCATCTAGCAGTTTCCACTGCGCGTAATCACCGGAGAACTGCTCCGGATCGTTATTCTGCGTCCAATAATTGGCCTGATACGCAGACCCGTTGTATTGAACCTGATCGCCGCCAGTATAAATTGTGTCAGATTGCCACTCCGCCAGAGCAGAACAATCCACCGCTGCATAGCTGTTGAACGCCATGAGGCACGAAGCCGTCAAAGTGCTGAGCGTAAAGACACTCTTCGACACTTTAGCTCGATGTAAGCGCATTTTTATTTCCTTAAGTTATTGTTTTACGGGAATAAAGCTTTCAGTCCTTACGCTGAAAACTTTAATTTTTTTCGTAAAACAACTTTAGGTGACTTGGTAGAATTCACATCGACTAAAGTGCAAAACTTCAAAATCACTCGCAAACACAAACGTTCATCACGCAAATGTCACAAGGTTAATTTGCAGCAACAACTAATTTATGACGCCGGTGAACAGGCGAAAAAAAGCCCACACCAAATGACGGCGTGGGCATCTTTAAACAGGAGCATACCAAAATGCTCTTTAGGGGACTGTCAGTATCCTCGTTCTGCGAATGAGATAACAGAGTAAACAATCACCTTTCGACTTCCTCTTTTACGCAGCTTTTGCGCCCCGTGGGGTTTCGTTGAAGTGACGTTTGTATTCACGACTAAATTGCGATGGACTGGTGTAACCCACCAAACGCGCTGCATCGTTCACCCGCTTACCTTCTATTTGAATCAATTCTTTGGCTTTATTGAGACGCACTTTCTTCAAGTACTGCAGTGGCGATTCCATCGTGACGCCTCGAAAAGCTTGATGGAAGGATGAAATACTCATGTTGGCCTCTTCCGCCAGTTGCTGAACCGTGAGCTGCTGATCGTACTCGCGGTGCACTTTACTGAGCGCCTTCGCCACACGCGCGTAATGCCCTTCATGATGCGCCAAATCAAATAACACGTGCCCTTCGCAACTGGTCAATGCACGGTAGACCATCTCTTCCATGAGCGACGCTCCCAAAATCTGTGCTTCTAACCCATCGTTCAGCGCATGCATTAATCGTTTACAGGTGTTGAGCATCTCTTCACCCATATTGACTGATTTGAGGCCGCATTGATTATCTTTATCCTGCTTGCAAGGCTTGAACCCAGCCTGTTCCAACAGGTCGACTTGTTTGAGCAAAATCGAATGATCGATATCGATGCTCAACCCAAGTAACGGTTTACCGGCTTCGACAATCGCTTCACATTCAAGGGGCATCGGCACCCCCACCACCAAGTAGTCATTCGGACCGTACTGCACTGGATTGGGACCAATATGAATGTTTTTTTGTCCTTGCCCCAAGATGATGATACCCGACTGGTAAATAAACGGACGACGCTGATTGCCCGCGCCACTGCGATAAAACCAAACCCCAGGAATGGCGGTTTCTGCAATGCCTTCTAATTCATGCAATGAATGATGTTCAACATATTGTTGCATCAGCTTTGCCAATTCAGTCATCTGTTCACTCCGTATTCAAACCTCGCTCAAACTGCCATAAATTGTAGAATTAGGCAATTTAATTGCACGAATAGCCCTACAAAATCGGATTATTGAGGACTATTATGCACCCCATGACTTCCTGAATCGGTGGAACGCGTGATTCAGGACACTCTGGATTCTAGACATACTGGATTCAAGAAATACTGCCTTTGGGGGATTTCCCCCTTTTTTAAAGCAAGAGGTGAGATCAATGCTATTTACCTACGTTAACCCAACACGTATTCACTTTGGCCAGGCTCAAATCGCCCAAGTTAAAAACGAAATTCCTCAAGATCAAAAAGTTTTGGTGATCTACGGTGGCGGCTCCATCAAGCGCAACGGTGTATACGACCAAGTGGTTGCCGCGCTGAGCGAGCACACTTGGGTGGAGTTCTCCGGCGTTGAACCCAACCCAACCAAAGAGACTTTGGACAAAGCAGTCGCTATCGCAAAAGAGCAAGGCATTGATTACATTCTCGCCGTCGGCGGTGGTTCAGTGATTGACGGCTCTAAATACGTTGCCGCAGCAGCAAAATATGACGGCGACGGTTGGGACATCCTGACACGTAAACACGCCGTCACTGAAGCCACACCGATTGGTGCAATTTTAACATTGCCAGCGACCGGTTCTGAGTCCAACTCTGGCGCGGTGATCACCAAAGCAGAGACGCAAGACAAACTCTCGTTCATGACGAAGTTTGTTCAGCCTAAATTTGCAGTGATGGATCCTGATGTGATGAAAACACTGCCAGAACGTCAACTGATCAACGGCATCGTGGATGCTTGGGTTCACGTATGTGAGCAGTACATCACACGCCCAGTCGGCGCCATGGTGCAAGACGGTTATGCTGAAACATTGCTGAAAAACCTACTGATTCTTGGCCGCAACTTTGCTGGTCGTGACAACGATGCATGGCGTGCAAACCTAATGTGGAGTGCAAACCAAGCGCTGAACGGTTTGATTGGTACGGGCGTACCACAAGACTGGGCAACCCACATGATTGGTCATGAACTGACTGCCCTGTGGCATGTTGACCACGCACGCTCTTTGGCGATTGTTCAGCCATCGCTGCTGCGTAATCAGATTGAAGCCAAACGCGCTAAACTAGAACAGATGGGAACCCACGTCTTTGGTTTGGAAGCTTCAGCTGACTTGGCAGAGCGCACCATTGATGCGATCGAAGCGTTCTATCACCAGTTGGACATCGCAACTCAATTCGCCGATCACGGCTTAACTGCCGCAGCCGCTGTCGATGCAGTTGTGAACCAGTTGGAAGCACATGGCATGGTGACACTGGGCGAAAACCAAGCGATCACACTGAAAGAATCTCGTGAAATCTTAACCAACGCGCTCGTGTAAGCCTTTGACATATTTACTAATAAGTTAAAGCCCTACTCTCAGCCTGTTAATCCTGTTAATATTTGGCAGCGCCTTTCGCGCTGCCTTTATTTTTTGGGATATCACATGTGGCCAAGCATTTTGCTGTTTTCTTGCATTCATCTGTTCTCGATTGAGCGCGGGCCACGTTGGCTATTCTACCTTTCCAAACCGCTGCCCGTTTTACTGATGGCGGCGTTGATCCCGTTCTCTTCCAGCGTGGATACCAATCTTGCGTTTTGGATATTCAGTGGCTTAATTCTTTCCGCCATTGGGGATGTGTTACTGTCGCTCCCCAAAGATAAGTTTGTCAGCGGCTTAAGCAGTTTTCTGTTGGCGCACATCTGTTATGTGCTCGGTTATTTGGGAATGGTCAGCACCATCACGTGGTGGACACCGGCGGTGATTCTGGCTCTGGGAATTTTGGCTTTTTTGCTGCTACTGCCCAACCTAGGCACCATGACATTGCCCGTCGCGATTTACATTTTGATTATCGTTGCCATGGGCTCAGCAACCGCTGAATATTGGCTGAGCTACAACAGCACCTCGGCCAAATTGGCCTTTACCGGCGCTTGCATCTTCATGCTCTCCGATCTGGTGTTAGCCATTGACCGCTTTCGCTCATCCTCCAAATTTTCCCGCCACGTCGTGATGTTTACTTACTACACCGCGCAGGCGCTGATTACGCTGTCGGTACTCAATTCGCGGCTGTTTTAGCGATCGCACGGCATCTTTAACGCTCACGCGACATCTTTAACGGTCACGCGACAACAGTGCGTCCAGCTCTACCAACGAAGCAGCGATCGTCGTTTCCAGCTCAACATACAGCGATTGCGCACTGGCTTGCGGTGAATCCGCTTGTTCAATCGATTGACACAGTGTCATCGCTTGGGTTAAACCCAAGCTGCCAGCCGAACCTTTGAGTTTGTGCGCGGCTTGTTTCACAGCTTCTTCACTACTCGTTGACGCAGAAAAGATCGCCAAGGCTTGGCGCGCGCCATCGGCAAAGTAAGTCATGATTTCACGCATTTTATCTCGGCCCAACACTGCGACATCCTCTTCCAGCTGCGCCACGTTGACTAATGCCGTGTTTGATTGATGTGGCATTGATTGGTGTGACATTGATTGATGGTGCATCAACTGAGGTTGAGATTGAATCGAGTGCATATTGCGCGCTGTGGTTTCTGGTAACTTGGGCGTTCCCATGTGCGCTGCAAGGGTGTTCGCCAACGCCGATTTCACCAGCGGTTTAGGCAGATAGCCATCAAATCCTGAAGCCAAATAACGGCTGACATCTTCAGTAAAGACATGAGCTGACACGGCGATCATCGGAATCAGCGTCTGTGCATGCTGTTGCTCTATCGCTCTGAGCTGTTTGAGCAAGCTGACGCCATCACCATCTGGCAAATTGATATCCAAAAGCGCCACATCAAAACGCTGCTGGGCAAAAAGACGCAGCGCTTCTTTCACGTTCGATGCCATCACCGCATGGTGCCCCAAACTCGTTAAGAATCCTTCGGCAACCAGTTGATTGACGTCATTGTCTTCCACCACCAACACGGTCAGCGCAGCGGTTTGGCCAAGTGAGACCTCGTTGATACGATTGCACGCATCTCCCGCAGCCAAAGCCAATGAGAAATAGAACCGACTGCCTTCGCCCACTACCGATTCGCAACGCAGTTCGCCTTGCATGGCCGCCACTAAGCGATGGCTGATCGCCAGCCCCAATCCGGTCCCGCCTTGCGTCGCAAGCCCAGCCTCAGCTTGAGTAAAAGCATCAAATAGGGTCTGCTGATCGGTTTCATGAATCCCAATGCCCGTGTCACACACTTCAAACAGCAGCTTTTGTTCGTCGTCGGGGTCCGCGTACACCGCCAGGTCAATGTGACCGTGCGGCGTGAATTTGATCGCGTTGCTGACCAAATTATTCAGCACCTGTTGAAGACGCGTTTCGTCCCCTTGCCAATCCTCCGCGAGATCCGAATCCACGTGCAGATTGAGCGTGACACCTTTTTCGATGGCGCGACTTTCCATCAACTGATAGACATGACGCAACATGTGACGCAGGTTGAAATTGGCGTGACGAATCTGCAAATGGCCCGCTTCAATTTTGGAGTAATCGAGCACATCGTTGAGAATCGCGAGCAGGTTTTGGCCACTTTGATCAATCACGTTCACGTAATGACGCTGCACATCAGACAATGGCGTGTCTTGAAGCAGATGCGCCGTGCCCAAAACACCATTCATCGGCGTGCGAATTTCATGGCTCATGGTGGCAAGGAATACGGATTTGCTGCGGCTGGCCTGTTCTGCATCCAAACGAGCTTTGGCGTGGTTGAGCACTTCTTGATTGAGTTTGTGGTTGGTTTCTCGCAGTTGCGTGGTGCGCTCTTCCACCACATCTTCTAGGTGCGCTTTATGCTCTTGCAGCTCTCGCTTGGCTTTAACTTCGCTTTCGGCCACCACGTTCAGCGCTTTGGCGGTATCTCGGGCGGTCGCGATGGCTCGTCCCATCTCCGCCAGTTCATCATGACCTTGCGTGTCGACCTCAACGTGTAATTGCCCTTTGGCAACGGAAAGGAGCGCCGCAGTATGACGTGCCAAGCGTTTCACCACCGATTGGTACACCACGCGCCATACGATTAACGTTGTGGCGATCAAACCCATCACACTGAGAACGGACAGTGTCCACTGCGCTAGGCTCAATGTTCGCGACAGTTGCACCACCGCCGCAGTTGCTGATTGGTTAGACGCATCGACCAACTGATTGACGCGTTGGTTTAACGAGGCAAACTGGTCCAGCGATTGTGTGGCCAATTTTTGCGCGCGCAACGTGCTGTCATGCCGGGCAATCAAATTTTCAAATATGGTTTGCTCTTGCGCCAATGCGGCGAGCAATGTCGCCATTTGTATGGAGCGTGTGGGATCTTCAACCGCCTGAACACGGCGTTGCATGACATCGATATTGCTGACAAATTCCTGTTGCAGCGCGACGATGCGTTGAATGTCGGTAACGGTGCGCGTCTCTTCGATTTCATTGAGCACTTTATACGCCAAGAGATGTAGCTCGTGTAGGCGCTCCGACAAGTCCAAATCGACTTCAACCAACGTATCGAGCGCTTGGTACACCTGATCATTTCGTTGTTCTTTGAGCAAATCGTAAATGTGGGTGACATTCGCGACCGCCACGGTGCTGGTGTTGAGGACTTGGGTGCGGGTGAGCTGTTCTAGCTCTTGCGCCGAGGCGCGCATGTGAAGTGCTTGGTCAACGAGTGAGTCAGCCAACTGTAGCTTTCGCTCTACCTCTTGCCCCAGCAGCCCCAACGTATCAATCACGCTTTGTACATCCGCCTCAAGCGAGCTAAGCAGTTGCGTATCGGAGGAATCTTGTCCCAACGTTTTCACATGCCCCAGCAACTGATCGAGCTGATCAAACAGCAGCTTGCCCACGCGCTTGCGCTGAGTTTCGTCGGTGGCATTCGACAACGTGTGAACGGATGCGATGATGCGATTACTCAGTTCGGCCACTTGGCGCGCTTCCAGCATGGCAGGAATGGCGCTGTTGACCACTTGGCGCTCCGTTTTAGAGACCTGCGAAAAGCCCAACATGCCAATGATGGCCGAAGACAGCACCAGACAAGCCATCGCGATAAACGATAACAATAGTTTATGTCCAATACTGGTTTTGCTGATTCGCATACGGATGACCTACTAAGTCGCTTCTTTAACGGCTGAAATTGGGCTATATTTTGCAGTGTTTATCCCTATTCGCCAATGAATAACCTCATGCTTTGTCTGAATTTGTCACGCTGGTTCTCCACCTTATTGATTTTGTCCTCTTCGATGCTGAGTTTGATGGCCGTGGCGCAGCCCAAAGTGTGCGCGCTTTACCCACACCTCAAAGACTCGTATTGGCTCTCCGTCAACTACGGCATGGTCGATGAAGCGCGCAAACAACACCTTGAACTCAAAGTGCTTGAAGCCGGCGGCTATCCCAGCCAGTTGAAGCAACAGCAGCAAATCAAAGACTGCATCGCTTGGGGGGCACAAGCCATTCTGCTCGGTACAGTGTCACCCGATGGCTATCACAATGATTTGAGCCAACTAACTGGCGATGTCCCCGTTTTTGCGATCGTGAATGAACTCATCTTAGACGATGATCAGCGCGCGCACCTCAAAGGCGGTGTCGGCGTAGATTGGTATTGGATGGGCTATTACGCAGGAGATTACTTGGCTCGGCTTCACCCAACAGGTAGCGGTCTAACCCCGATTGCCCTTCTACCGGGGCCAGAACAACGCGGCGGCACCAAACCCATGGTACAAGGCTTTTATGATGCCATTGGGCACAGCGACATTCGCATCGCCATCACCTTGTGGGCCGACAATGACAAAGAGCTGCAACGCAATTTAGTGCAACAAGCGGTTGAACAACCACGCATTCAATATATCGTCGGCAGTGCTGTCGCCATTGAAGCGGCGATCAGCGAGCTGCGAAACGCCAACAAGCAACATCAGATTCAATTGGTCTCAACCTACTTGAGTCATGGCGTTTATCGCGGTCTACTCAGAGAACGCGTGGCGTTTGCGCCAAGTGACAAGATGGTCGAACAAGGTCGTTTGTCGATTCGTCAGGCAGCTCATTACTTACGGGGAGAAGCGTATGAGCGCCACGCGGCTCCCGAAATAGCAAAACTCACACCGGAAACGCTCGACGAGCAAATTATTGCTGAATCGTTATCTCCATCTGAATTCAGACCGACTTTTGAAGTAAAAGTCGTTGAATAGACAAGCGCTTTTGGTTATTACACATGAAGCTTAGACACATTAGGATAAGAACCAATGAAAAAAACAACGCGCACCATGGCGGCAAGTAAACACGTCGCATTAGTTGCTCACGATAACTACAAAGGCGAGCTGCTGCGCTGGGTCAAAGAAAACCTCGAAAAGCTTCAAAAGCACTCACTTTACGCCACAGGTACCACCGGCCACATGCTCAGCAAAGAGACTGGCCTTGAGATCACCAGTATGATCAGTGGCCCGATGGGCGGCGATCAACAAATCGGTGCCATGATTTCGGAAGGGAAAATCGATGTGATGATTTTCTTCTGGGATCCGCTGAACGCAGTACCGCACGACCCGGATGTGAAAGCCCTGTTACGTATCGCCAGTGTGTGGAACATTCCTGTCGCAACCAACCGCGCCACCGCGAAGTTCCTATTTAACTCAGAGCTGATGGCACAACCAGTAGACATTGAGATCCCAGACTACCAAGCCTACCTTGCTGAACGCACCTAAATGGCCCTAAAAAAATCCCCTCTGATGAGGGGATTTTTGATTGAATAAGGTTGGCCTCGCGGCTTAGCCGATTGATGCCAAAAATTCATCGGAGGAGATCACGCGGCATCCGGAAGCCTTCATCGCTTCGAATGCTTGATGGAAATCGTCCGGAGACAGATTCACACCACGACACGCATCGGCAATCACTATGGTTTGAAGCCCCAACGATGCGGCATCGAGTGCGGTAAATTTCACGCAGTAATCCGTCGCCAAACCGACAATGTAAACCTCGTCAATGCCTTTGTCTTTCAAGTAATCGGCCAGTCCGGTACTTTGCTGGCGTTGGTTATCAAAAAAACCGCTGTAGCTGTCGATCGCCGAATGGGTGCCCTTGTACACCACATACTCGATCTCGTCGGTGTTTAAACCGGGAATAAACGCCGCACCATCGGTATGCTGCACGCAGTGATCCGGCCACATGATTTGGCTGACCCCGTTGAGATCCACCATATCGCCAATCGATTTACCTTGCACTGAAGCAAAACTCGCATGATCCGCAGGATGCCAATCCTTGGTCGCAATGACATGATCAAAATGAGGGAGAAGTCGATTAATGACCGGAACAATCACATCACCTTCCGGTACCGCCAATGCGCCACCCGGTGCAAAATCATTCTGCACATCAACTAAAATTAGCGTCTTGCTCATCCATTTGTCCTTATCCGATAAAGGGAGTCGTTATTTCTGTTTCACAACCGGATAGTCGCCGGCCAGCAATTCCTGCACAAATGCCGAACCATTCCCGCTGTGCGTGATCCATACTTTGTCTTTCGCCCGCGTCATCGCCACATAAAACAAGCGGCGCTCTTCAGCGTAAGGGAAACGATCAGACGACTGCGTCAAGGCGCTGTCTAAATGCAAACTCTTCACGCGTGCCGGGAACTGCCCTTCATCCACAGCCAGCACAATCACGTAGTCCGCTTCTTTCCCTTTACTTGCATGACAAGTCATAAACTCGATACGCAGTGACAAGTAATGATTCTGCCAATCGCGCAAAAGTTCTGGCTTGTGATAATGATTTCGGCCAAGTAACAAGACCGTTTTCATGCCACTGGCCTGACGGTTGAGTTGATCCAGCACTTTTTCCACATGATTACTTGGCGCCACATAAACCGCTTTTTGTTTTTGAGTTTTGAAGCTGTTGAGAGCTTTGGGCACCTGACTTGGGTTTTCCTGCACAAATCGGTTGGCAACGCTGCCAATTTGATCATTGAATCGATACGTCGTATCCAAGTAATGGACTGTGGAATGCGGGAAACGCGCGGAAAAATCGGTCGTGAGGTTGACATCCGAGCCAGCAAACTGATAGATGGACTGCCAATCGTCGCCCACGGCAAACAAATTGGTGTGATTGGGTTTCTGTTCACACAAAGACTGAATCAGTTCCAAACGCTGCGGCGAAATATCCTGATATTCATCGATCATGATGAATTTCCACGGGCTATCGAATTTACCTTTTCTGACATAATCCGTCGCGCGACTGATCATGATGTTGAAATCAATCTGATTGCTCTCTTTTAGCATTTGTTGCCAAGCTTGATAACACGGCCAAGTTAGCGACAGTTCGCTATTTAAACGCGCGTAATCCGGATGCTCAACCAAACGCTGTTGAATCTCTTTTTTGCTGATGCTGAGCTGTGCGAGCTGATCCAGCTGTTTTTCCAGCCAAGCGATGAGTTTGGGGTTTTCCACGTGGCTGCCCAGTTCATCATCTCCTGCCAAATAGGCAATCGGCCATTTCGCCAAATGTTTCTGCCAACGTTTGAAGTTGGTCGGCGTCATCCAATGGCGTTTGAGCCAGTCGATACACCACGCTTTCTTGAGTTTGTCATCCAGCGCAATCGGCGAAATCACCACGCTCTGACCTTCTACCTGATTGAGAATATACAAGCCCAATTGATGGAAAGTGTTCACGCGCGCCTTTTCCGCCGCAAGACCGATTTTGTCGCTCAGGCGTTGCTCCATCTCTTTTGAGGCATCACGACCAAATGCGACCAACAGAATATCTTCTGCATTGGCCAGATGGCTTTGCAGCAAGTACGCGACACGAGCGGTCAACACACTGGTTTTACCCGAACCCGCACCAGCCAAGACTAAGTTGTGATCATCGTTGAGCAAAACGGCTTGTTGCTGCGACACATTCAGCGGAGACGATTCTAATTTAGAGAACAAGACTTCCCAGTTCAGGCGTTCATTTTCGATCCACTGGTGATTGCGTTCCAACAAGGATTCACTGGTATCAAGCAACCAAGGGGACAAGAGTTCGATATGCTCAGGTAAGCGCTGATGCGCCTCTTCCAGCGTCATGCCCATGCTTGAAAGATCATCAAACACAGACGTGACCCAGTGATCAACCAAAGAGTGTGGCAAAAATGACGGTAAACGCTGCAAATAACTCAGTTCATTTTGCCATTTCGGCAGGTAGTGACTGAGTTGGGCACATTGACGATTGTGCCATTCCTGATAGATCGCGACCAGTTTATGCGCAAATTGACGACATTCCGGCCAAGGCAACCCTTGAACCAACCAAGACCGCTGCACGCCCTGTTCTTCATGGGCATAAAATTGAAGCGCTCCCCAAACCAAGCCACGATGAATTTTAATCTGACCATTCCAGACATTGAACGGAATGCGTTCTTCACTCAGATGCGACGAGAGCACAACCCGCTCATCTTCAAGTCCAACTTGATGATATTCGTTAGATATAAAAAATTGTGCAGTCTTTTTCGCACTTAGCTGCATTGATCATTACTCATCGATTTCGTTGCCGACAATCATAACCTAAACGACCGTGGCTATGAAAAAATAATGTCAATTGTTTGCGTAGATAACACCCACAACCTGCGATTAAACAAGGTGTTAAGTCTAACGAATGCACCGTATGTTTATACGTTCAAAAAGTATACGTTCAAAAAGAAAAAAGCCCATCAATTGATGGGCTTTATCAGTTAGTTGTTATCCACTTTTATAATGTCATGTAACAGCGTGGTGATGTCTGCACTGGTTGATTGGCTATTAATATCGAACTCAACGGCCCCATCATTCAACACTATGGATTGCGTATAATTGTTCGCGGCAATCGTCAGCTCAAGCTCCGAACCATCCACTGTCACTTCAATGTTTTCCAATAGATCTTCCATCGAACT
This sequence comes from Vibrio sp. Vf1514, assembly GCF_052076135.1. Lineage (NCBI taxonomy): Bacteria > Pseudomonadati > Pseudomonadota > Gammaproteobacteria > Vibrionales > Vibrionaceae > Vibrio > Vibrio sp. Vf1514. Next base: position 908,070 of record NZ_CP197268.1, read on the forward strand.
GTAAGACGTCTCGTCGAGCATGTGTGACAAATCAATCTTATCGCCTGCATGGAAGTCAGTAATGACATCCATGTGGTTCTTAAACTGACCATCGACGGCAGCGTTGAGGGCGCCTTCACCACCGAAGACAAACAGGTCATGGCCATCACCACCGGTCAGAATGTCGTTGCCATACCCGCCAATGAGAATGTCATCCCCCGCACCACCATTGAGCGTATCATCACCACCTTGGCCATAGAGGATGTCGTCCCCAGCGCCGCCATTGAGGATATCGTCACCACCACGAGTATCACCCGCGACGTTAAATAACTCATGGTTGTCTTTGATGAATTCATAGATATCGACCTGAGACGGTGTTACCCCATCACGCAGTTCTAGGAATTCAACCAATCCGTTGTATCCTGCACCAATTTTCGAGTCAGCATCAACGCCCACATCTGCCCATGGTAAACCATCCGTGTTAATTGAATCACCAAACAGGATATCGTTGCCTTCATTGCCGTTGACCGTATCGTTGCCCATCTCCGCAATGTCAGTGATGGTTTCAGCACCTTGCAGTGCGGCTTTTAGTTCATCAGCTGAATTTACAATTTGGACTTCGCCAGCTTGAGCATAGTAAGGGATGTAAGTATCAATTGATCCGACTTCTGCCCACGCCTTACTACTTCCATTATACCCATCGGTATCTCTATCACCTTCAAAGTTGAATTCAAAGTAGTACGTACCTGCGTTCGCTACGTCAATGTTGATAGTTTCCGAGTGGCCCGTTGATCCACTCGCAGCAAGTGTTCCATCAGCATGGTATAACTCCCAGAAAAAATCGCCTCTAGAAACACGAACATCAAACTTAATAGTTGAATGATCATCGACAATTGAGGTCATTTCAGAAACGTATCTAGTCGATAATCTGTTATCACTCCATTTATAATCGGGATCAGTCATCACCAATTTATCGTCTGTATAGTACACGCTGCCTGAACCATCGGTTTGTGTTAGCTGAGCGTGAGTGCCATCATCAAAATGCAAGACTTTATTCGAAACATACAGGCCTTCAACAGCTTGCAATGACGTTTCTGATGTATTGTCAAAGAACATCAACCGGCCTTCTGTAATACCACTACCGATACCAATCGCATGTACGGCGCTCTGACTGCTCAAGTCTTTGAATGCCTCTAACGCGTCATACATATCCCGGTAATCCGTTTGATTGCCCGCACCGTTATCACCACTATTACTAAAGGTTGGATCCCCATCCGTTAGGAAATAAGTTAAATTCTCATAGCCCTCTGTTGGCTGATGACTAAACCAATTACTTGCTAAATCAAACGCCGCTTCGTAGTTAGTGCCCCCTTCGGCATCCATATCTTGAATTTCTGTCAGCAATTGCTGCAAGTTATCAGAGGTGAGTTGAAGTGTTAGCGCTGAGTGAGCACTAGATTCAAAACCAATAAGATTAATATTGATAACACCATCATGATTCACTAAATCTGTAGCAAGGTTTGTGAGAGCATCGATGACTAGTTTCATTCGCGAAGCATTATACTGTGACTGGCTTTGGTAACTATTGCTGAAACCATTGTCATTGCCAGCTAAGTCAAACTTCATCGAACCTGACGTATCGATAATTAGAGCAATATTGTAATTGACACCCGGTTGAACACTGACAACATAGCCGCCAATATCGCCCATCAACACATCGTCGCCTTTTCCACCTTCCACTGTGTTGTCACCGTTAGGTGCGCTGTCCGGCAGACCAACAGAACCAATGTCTGTTGATGCGTATTTAGGGAGATCCAACGCTTCACCGTTGAGGTCAACTTCTTGTGCGCCAACTGTCACTGATAATTCTGGTGATGTACCTGTCGGCGCTTCAACCACGACGGTTGCTTTGCCATCAGAATCCAGAGCGCTGACCGGAATACTCCAGCGTCCGTCACCAAGGTTGGTACCAACAGATAATGTCGCATCATCTGGCACACCGGAGACAATGACCTCTGTAACGACTTCGCTGCCATCAGCATCGTTGAGATCAACGTCGATATTGAGTTCAAATAAGTCGGCAGTCTTAACGAGCTTGCCATCACTGATCTCGTACTTGCCATCATTCAAATACAGCGTTTCGATACTGTAAAAGTCATGGAACGCGCCGGTAACCTTATCTTTCAAACGCAAGTCAAACGAATCACAATCGTCTCGCTGGATCAGTTCAAGATCAGCAAGTGAACCAGGTAAATAGGCAACATCGGTCCCACCTTCGCCGTAATATGCTGTCGTGACCGAAAGCGACGTTGAAATCAGGGTGTCGTTACCATTACCGCCAGTATCATCACCGTAAAGATCCAACGTACCGTTCGTCACGTTGCCACCAATCAGAATATCCGAACCACTGCGACCGAATATTTGCTGAACGGATTCATCGCCAATCAGGACATTGTTTTCACTGTTACCCCAAAGGCGTGCACTTTCTTGATAACCGTCATTCACGTGGTTCTCTTCAAGCTGTTCCACGAAATCAACCACATAATTATCAACGCTATTAAGCGAAGCCGTCACAGACAGACCATCCGACACGGGTTCAACGTGCACAGTCACAGTGGCTGAATCCGTTAATCCATCGCTGTCTTGCACCGTGTAGGTAAAGGTCGCATCGCCATTAAAGCCAGCCGATGGCTTAAAGCTGATCGTCCCATCCTCGTTCAGAGTCACCGTCCCAGTCGACGGAGAATCGACAGAGATAATGGTTAATGTATCACCATCTGGATCAGAGTCGTTTGCCAGCACAACAGATGGGTCAATCGTGAGACTGCCATCTTGCACCATGCAGAGTTCATCGCCCAGCACTGGCGCATCAAGCAGTGGAGAGAAGTTCCCCACAAGGGTTCCGTCTTCATATTGGCCAATGGCGATATCCAAAACGGCATTGCCACCTTGGTCCCAATAGACAATTTCGACACTGTGGTAACCATCTGAATCTAAGGTAAAGGTGTCATGAACACGTTCAGTCGTGGACTGGATACCGTCGTACTGAGCAACCACTTGACCATCGACTTTAATAAAGTAACCGTCGTCCGCATTCACTTTCAGCGAATAAGTCCCTGCTGCCAAGAACACTGCGCCAGTCAACAGCATCACACCATCGGTGGTGGAGCTCGGCACAGACCCTTTCATCGAGCTCGCATCAGAACCCAAGAAGTCTTGTAGCTGCGACTCGGACGTCAAACCACCATATTTATTACTATTGCTTAACTGGTAATCGATGTTAGACACATCAAACGTCACGTTCGGCTCATTTTGAGCAATAAGCGCCAGAGCATCTGCAACTGAATCCATGTTCCCCAAACCACCCGAATGCTCGTTATAAGCATAATATTTGCCCGAGAAGCAGTGATTGCTGGTTGATGTGTCGTCTTGGGCGATAGGCCCGTCGTTCGCACCATTGATGGTGATCGTGATGGTTTGTGTATCTTTGCCATCCGCCGTCGCAACCGTGTAGGTTTCCACGATTGTCTCGCCTGCGTTCAGGCCTTGGACGGTCGCGTTGTCGTTGTCCACCACGTACGTCCAGTTGCCCTCGGCATCGATGGTCAACGTACCCAGTTGAGCTCCGCCTTCCACTGTGCTGCTTGTGAACGTTGGCGTGGTGTTGAACGCGCCATCGCCATCCGCATCTGTCACGCTCAAGCGGCCGGTCACTTCAAGCTGAACACCCTCTGTCTCGGCATCGGTATCCACGTCTTCCGTCACGCTGCCTGTCGCGCTGTCGCCAGTATCGAGGGTGATCGAAGAGTCGTCTGCCGCACCATTGATGGTGATCGTGATGGTTTGTGTATCTTTGCCATCCGCCGTCGCAACCGTGTAGGTTTCCACGATTGTCTCGCCTGCGTTCAGGCCTTGGACGGTCGCGTTGTCGTTGTCCACCACGTACGTCCAGTTGCCCTCGGCATCGATGGTCAACGTACCCAGTTGAGCTCCGCCTTCCACTGTGCTGCTTGTGAACGTTGGCGTGGTGTTGAACGCGCCATCGCCATCCGCATCTGTCACGCTCAAGCGGCCGGTCACTTCAAGCTGAACACCCTCTGTCTCGGCATCGGTATCCACGTCTTCCGTCACGCTGCCTGTCGCGCTGTCGCCAGTATCGAGGGTGATCGAAGAGTCGTCTGCCGCACCATTGATGGTGATCGTGATGGTTTGTGTATCTTTGCCATCCGCCGTCGCAACCGTGTAGGTTTCCACGATTGTCTCGCCTGCGTTCAGGCCTTGGACGGTCGCGTTGTCGTTGTCCACCACGTACGTCCAGTTGCCCTCGGCATCGATGGTCAACGTACCCAGTTGAGCTCCGCCTTCCACTGTGCTGCTTGTGAACGTTGGCGTGGTGTTGAACGCGCCATCGCCATCCGCATCTGTCACGCTCAAGCGGCCGGTCACTTCAAGCTGAACACCCTCTGTCTCGGCATCGGTATCCACGTCTTCCGTCACGCTGCCTGTCGCGCTGTCGCCAGTATCGAGGGTGATCGAAGAGTCGTCTGCCGCACCATTGATGGTGATCGTGATGGTTTGTGTATCTTTGCCATCCGCCGTCGCAACCGTGTAGGTTTCCACGATTGTCTCGCCTGCGTTCAGGCCTTGGACGGTCGCGTTGTCGTTGTCCACCACGTACGTCCAGTTGCCCTCGGCATCGATGGTCAACGTACCCAGTTGAGCTCCGCCTTCCACTGTGCTGCTTGTGAACGTTGGCGTGGTGTTGAACGCGCCATCGCCATCCGCATCTGTCACGCTCAAGCGGCCGGTCACTTCAAGCTGAACACCCTCTGTCTCGGCATCGGTATCCACGTCTTCCGTCACGCTGCCTGTCGCGCTGTCGCCAGTATCGAGGGTGATCGAAGAGTCGTCTGCCGCACCATTGATGGTGATCGTGATGGTTTGTGTATCTTTGCCATCCGCCGTCGCAACCGTGTAGGTTTCCACGATTGTCTCGCCTGCGTTCAGGCCTTGGACGGTCGCGTTGTCGTTGTCCACCACGTACGTCCAGTTGCCCTCGGCATCGATGGTCAACGTACCCAGTTGAGCTCCGCCTTCCACTGTGCTGCTTGTGAACGTTGGCGTGGTGTTGAACGCGCCATCGCCATCCGCATCTGTCACGCTCAAGCGGCCGGTCACTTCAAGCTGAACACCCTCTGTCTCGGCATCGGTATCCACGTCTTCCGTCACGCTGCCTGTCGCGCTGTCGCCAGTATCGAGGGTGATCGAAGAGTCGTCTGCCGCACCATTGATGGTGATCGTGATGGTTTGTGTATCTTTGCCATCCGCCGTCGCAACCGTGTAGGTTTCCACGATTGTCTCGCCTGCGTTCAGGCCTTGGACGGTCGCGTTGTCGTTGTCCACCACGTACGTCCAGTTGCCCTCGGCATCGATGGTCAACGTACCCAGTTGAGCTCCGCCTTCCACTGTGCTGCTTGTGAACGTTGGCGTGGTGTTGAACGCGCCATCGCCATCCGCATCTGTCACGCTCAAGCGGCCGGTCACTTCAAGCTGAACACCCTCTGTCTCGGCATCGGTATCCACGTCTTCCGTCACGCTGCCTGTCGCGCTGTCGCCAGTATCGAGGGTGATCGAAGAGTCGTCTGCCGCACCATTGATGGTGATCGTGATGGTTTGTGTATCTTTGCCATCCGCCGTCGCAACCGTGTAGGTTTCCACGATTGTCTCGCCTGCGTTCAGGCCTTGGACGGTCGCGTTGTCGTTGTCCACCACGTACGTCCAGTTGCCCTCGGCATCGATGGTCAACGTACCCAGTTGAGCTCCGCCTTCCACTGTGCTGCTTGTGAACGTTGGCGTGGTGTTGAACGCGCCATCGCCATCCGCATCTGTCACGCTCAAGCGGCCGGTCACTTCAAGCTGAACACCCTCTGTCTCGGCATCGGTATCCACGTCTTCCGTCACGCTGCCTGTCGCGCTGTCGCCAGTATCGAGGGTGATCGAAGAGTCGTCTGCCGCACCATTGATGGTGATCGTGATGGTTTGTGTATCTTTGCCATCCGCCGTCGCAACCGTGTAGGTTTCCACGATTGTCTCGCCTGCGTTCAGGCCTTGGACGGTCGCGTTGTCGTTGTCCACCACGTACGTCCAGTTGCCCTCGGCATCGATGGTCAACGTACCCAGTTGAGCTCCGCCTTCCACTGTGCTGCTTGTGAACGTTGGCGTGGTGTTGAACGCGCCATCGCCATCCGCATCTGTCACGCTCAAGCGGCCGGTCACTTCAAGCTGAACACCCTCTGTCTCGGCATCGGTATCCACGTCTTCCGTCACGCTGCCTGTCGCGCTGTCGCCAGTATCGAGGGTGATCGAAGAGTCGTCTGCCGCACCATTGATGGTGATCGTGATGGTTTGTGTATCTTTGCCATCCGCCGTCGCAACCGTGTAGGTTTCCACGATTGTCTCGCCTGCGTTCAGGCCTTGGACGGTCGCGTTGTCGTTGTCCACCACGTACGTCCAGTTGCCCTCGGCATCGATGGTCAACGTACCCAGTTGAGCTCCGCCTTCCACTGTGCTGCTTGTGAACGTTGGCGTGGTGTTGAACGCGCCATCGCCATCCGCATCTGTCACGCTCAAGCGGCCGGTCACTTCAAGCTGAACACCCTCTGTCTCGGCATCGGTATCCACGTCTTCCGTCACGCTGCCTGTCGCGCTGTCGCCAGTATCGAGGGTGATCGAAGAGTCGTCTGCCGCACCATTGATGGTGATCGTGATGGTTTGTGTATCTTTGCCATCCGCCGTCGCAACCGTGTAGGTTTCCACGATTGTCTCGCCTGCGTTCAGGCCTTGGACGGTCGCGTTGTCGTTGTCCACCACGTACGTCCAGTTGCCCTCGGCATCGATGGTCAACGTACCCAGTTGAGCTCCGCCTTCCACTGTGCTGCTTGTGAACGTTGGCGTGGTGTTGAACGCGCCATCGCCATCCGCATCTGTCACGCTCAAGCGGCCGGTCACTTCAAGCTGAACACCCTCTGTCTCGGCATCGGTATCCACGTCTTCCGTCACGCTGCCTGTCGCGCTGTCGCCAGTATCGAGGGTGATCGAAGAGTCGTCTGCCGCACCATTGATGGTGATCGTGATGGTTTGTGTATCTTTGCCATCCGCCGTCGCAACCGTGTAGGTTTCCACGATTGTCTCGCCTGCGTTCAGGCCTTGGACGGTCGCGTTGTCGTTGTCCACCACGTACGTCCAGTTGCCCTCGGCATCGATGGTCAACGTACCCAGTTGAGCTCCGCCTTCCACTGTGCTGCTTGTGAACGTTGGCGTGGTGTTGAACGCGCCATCGCCATCCGCATCTGTCACGCTCAAGCGGCCGGTCACTTCAAGCTGAACACCCTCTGTCTCGGCATCGGTATCCACGTCTTCCGTCACGCTGCCTGTCGCGCTGTCGCCAGTATCGAGGGTGATCGAAGAGTCGTCTGCCGCACCATTGATGGTGATCGTGATGGTTTGTGTATCTTTGCCATCCGCCGTCGCAACCGTGTAGGTTTCCACGATTGTCTCGCCTGCGTTCAGGCCTTGGACGGTCGCGTTGTCGTTGTCCACCACGTACGTCCAGTTGCCCTCGGCATCGATGGTCAACGTACCCAGTTGAGCTCCGCCTTCCACTGTGCTGCTTGTGAACGTTGGCGTGGTGTTGAACGCGCCATCGCCATCCGCATCTGTCACGCTCAAGCGGCCGGTCACTTCAAGCTGAACACCCTCTGTCTCGGCATCGGTATCCACGTCTTCCGTCACGCTGCCTGTCGCGCTGTCGCCAGTATCGAGGGTGATCGAAGAGTCGTCTGCCGCACCATTGATGGTGATCGTGATGGTTTGTGTATCTTTGCCATCCGCCGTCGCAACCGTGTAGGTTTCCACGATTGTCTCGCCTGCGTTCAGGCCTTGGACGGTCGCGTTGTCGTTGTCCACCACGTACGTCCAGTTGCCCTCGGCATCGATGGTCAACGTACCCAGTTGAGCTCCGCCTTCCACTGTGCTGCTTGTGAACGTTGGCGTGGTGTTGAACGCGCCATCGCCATCCGCATCTGTCACGCTCAAGCGGCCGGTCACTTCAAGCTGAACACCCTCTGTCTCGGCATCGGTATCCACGTCTTCCGTCACGCTGCCTGTCGCGCTGTCGCCAGTATCGAGGGTGATCGAAGAGTCGTCTGCCGCACCATTGATGGTGATCGTGATGGTTTGTGTATCTTTGCCATCCGCCGTCGCAACCGTGTAGGTTTCCACGATTGTCTCGCCTGCGTTCAGGCCTTGGACGGTCGCGTTGTCGTTGTCCACCACGTACGTCCAGTTGCCCTCGGCATCGATGGTCAACGTACCCAGTTGAGCTCCGCCTTCCACTGTGCTGCTTGTGAACGTTGGCGTGGTGTTGAACGCGCCATCGCCATCCGCATCTGTCACGCTCAAGCGGCCGGTCACTTCAAGCTGAACACCCTCTGTCTCGGCATCGGTATCCACGTCTTCCGTCACGCTGCCTGTCGCGCTGTCGCCAGTATCGAGGGTGATCGAAGAGTCGTCTGCCGCACCATTGATGGTGATCGTGATGGTTTGTGTATCTTTGCCATCCGCCGTCGCAACCGTGTAGGTTTCCACGATTGTCTCGCCTGCGTTCAGGCCTTGGACGGTCGCGTTGTCGTTGTCCACCACGTACGTCCAGTTGCCCTCGGCATCGATGGTCAACGTACCCAGTTGAGCTCCGCCTTCCACTGTGCTGCTTGTGAACGTTGGCGTGGTGTTGAACGCGCCATCGCCATCCGCATCTGTCACGCTCAAGCGGCCGGTCACTTCAAGCTGAACACCCTCTGTCTCGGCATCGGTATCCACGTCTTCCGTCACGCTGCCTGTCGCGCTGTCGCCAGTATCGAGGGTGATCGAAGAGTCGTCTGCCGCACCATTGATGGTGATCGTGATGGTTTGTGTATCTTTGCCATCCGCCGTCGCAACCGTGTAGGTTTCCACGATTGTCTCGCCTGCGTTCAGGCCTTGGACGGTCGCGTTGTCGTTGTCCACCACGTACGTCCAGTTGCCCTCGGCATCGATGGTCAACGTACCCAGTTGAGCTCCGCCTTCCACTGTGCTGCTTGTGAACGTTGGCGTGGTGTTGAACGCGCCATCGCCATCCGCATCTGTCACGCTCAAGCGGCCGGTCACTTCAAGCTGAACACCCTCTGTCTCGGCATCGGTATCCACGTCTTCCGTCACGCTGCCTGTCGCGCTGTCGCCAGTATCGAGGGTGATCGAAGAGTCGTCTGCCGCACCATTGATGGTGATCGTGATGGTTTGTGTATCTTTGCCATCCGCCGTCGCAACCGTGTAGGTTTCCACGATTGTCTCGCCTGCGTTCAGGCCTTGGACGGTCGCGTTGTCGTTGTCCACCACGTACGTCCAGTTGCCCTCGGCATCGATGGTCAACGTACCCAGTTGAGCTCCGCCTTCCACTGTGCTGCTTGTGAACGTTGGCGTGGTGTTGAACGCGCCATCGCCATCCGCATCTGTCACGCTCAAGCGGCCGGTCACTTCAAGCTGAACACCCTCTGTCTCGGCATCGGTATCCACGTCTTCCGTCACGCTGCCTGTCGCGCTGTCGCCAGTATCGAGGGTGATCGAAGAGTCGTCTGCCGCACCATTGATGGTGATCGTGATGGTTTGTGTATCTTTGCCATCCGCCGTCGCAACCGTGTAGGTTTCCACGATTGTCTCGCCTGCGTTCAGGCCTTGGACGGTCGCGTTGTCGTTGTCCACCACGTACGTCCAGTTGCCCTCGGCATCGATGGTCAACGTACCCAGTTGAGCTCCGCCTTCCACTGTGCTGCTTGTGAACGTTGGCGTGGTGTTGAACGCGCCATCGCCATCCGCATCTGTCACGCTCAAGCGGCCGGTCACTTCAAGCTGAACACCCTCTGTCTCGGCATCGGTATCCACGTCTTCCGTCACGCTGCCTGTCGCGCTGTCGCCAGTATCGAGGGTGATCGAAGAGTCGTCTGCCGCACCATTGATGGTGATCGTGATGGTTTGTGTATCTTTGCCATCCGCCGTCGCAACCGTGTAGGTTTCCACGATTGTCTCGCCTGCGTTCAGGCCTTGGACGGTCGCGTTGTCGTTGTCCACCACGTACGTCCAGTTGCCCTCGGCATCGATGGTCAACGTACCCAGTTGAGCTCCGCCTTCCACTGTGCTGCTTGTGAACGTTGGCGTGGTGTTGAACGCGCCATCGCCATCCGCATCTGTCACGCTCAAGCGGCCGGTCACTTCAAGCTGAACACCCTCTGTCTCGGCATCGGTATCCACGTCTTCCGTCACGCTGCCTGTCGCGCTGTCGCCAGTATCGAGGGTGATCGAAGAGTCGTCTGCCGCACCATTGATGGTGATCGTGATGGTTTGTGTATCTTTGCCATCCGCCGTCGCAACCGTGTAGGTTTCCACGATTGTCTCGCCTGCGTTCAGGCCTTGGACGGTCGCGTTGTCGTTGTCCACCACGTACGTCCAGTTGCCCTCGGCATCGATGGTCAACGTACCCAGTTGAGCTCCGCCTTCCACTGTGCTGCTTGTGAACGTTGGCGTGGTGTTGAACGCGCCATCGCCATCCGCATCTGTCACGCTCAAGCGGCCGGTCACTTCAAGCTGAACACCCTCTGTCTCGGCATCGGTATCCACGTCTTCCGTCACGCTGCCTGTCGCGCTGTCGCCAGTATCGAGGGTGATCGAAGAGTCGTCTGCCGCACCATTGATGGTGATCGTGATGGTTTGTGTATCTTTGCCATCCGCCGTCGCAACCGTGTAGGTTTCCACGATTGTCTCGCCTGCGTTCAGGCCTTGGACGGTCGCGTTGTCGTTGTCCACCACGTACGTCCAGTTGCCCTCGGCATCGATGGTCAACGTACCCAGTTGAGCTCCGCCTTCCACTGTGCTGCTTGTGAACGTTGGCGTGGTGTTGAACGCGCCATCGCCATCCGCATCTGTCACGCTCAAGCGGCCGGTCACTTCAAGCTGAACACCCTCTGTCTCGGCATCGGTATCCACGTCTTCCGTCACGCTGCCTGTCGCGCTGTCGCCAGTATCGAGGGTGATCGAAGAGTCGTCTGCCGCACCATTGATGGTGATCGTGATGGTTTGTGTATCTTTGCCATCCGCCGTCGCAACCGTGTAGGTTTCCACGATTGTCTCGCCTGCGTTCAGGCCTTGGACGGTCGCGTTGTCGTTGTCCACCACGTACGTCCAGTTGCCCTCGGCATCGATGGTCAACGTACCCAGTTGAGCTCCGCCTTCCACTGTGCTGCTTGTGAACGTTGGCGTGGTGTTGAACGCGCCATCGCCATCCGCATCTGTCACGCTCAAGCGGCCGGTCACTTCAAGCTGAACACCCTCTGTCTCGGCATCGGTATCCACGTCTTCCGTCACGCTGCCTGTCGCGCTGTCGCCAGTATCGAGGGTGATCGAAGAGTCGTCTGCCGCACCATTGATGGTGATCGTGATGGTTTGTGTATCTTTGCCATCCGCCGTCGCAACCGTGTAGGTTTCCACGATTGTCTCGCCTGCGTTCAGGCCTTGGACGGTCGCGTTGTCGTTGTCCACCACGTACGTCCAGTTGCCCTCGGCATCGATGGTCAACGTACCCAGTTGAGCTCCGCCTTCCACTGTGCTGCTTGTGAACGTTGGCGTGGTGTTGAACGCGCCATCGCCATCCGCATCTGTCACGCTCAAGCGGCCGGTCACTTCAAGCTGAACACCCTCTGTCTCGGCATCGGTATCCACGTCTTCCGTCACGCTGCCTGTCGCGCTGTCGCCAGTATCGAGGGTGATCGAAGAGTCGTCTGCCGCACCATTGATGGTGATCGTGATGGTTTGTGTATCTTTGCCATCCGCCGTCGCAACCGTGTAGGTTTCCACGATTGTCTCGCCTGCGTTCAGGCCTTGGACGGTCGCGTTGTCGTTGTCCACCACGTACGTCCAGTTGCCCTCGGCATCGATGGTCAACGTACCCAGTTGAGCTCCGCCTTCCACTGTGCTGCTTGTGAACGTTGGCGTGGTGTTGAACGCGCCATCGCCATCCGCATCTGTCACGCTCAAGCGGCCGGTCACTTCAAGCTGAACACCCTCTGTCTCGGCATCGGTATCCACGTCTTCCGTCACGCTGCCTGTCGCGCTGTCGCCAGTATCGAGGGTGATCGAAGAGTCGTCTGCCGCACCATTGATGGTGATCGTGATGGTTTGTGTATCTTTGCCATCCGCCGTCGCAACCGTGTAGGTTTCCACGATTGTCTCGCCTGCGTTCAGGCCTTGGACGGTCGCGTTGTCGTTGTCCACCACGTACGTCCAGTTGCCCTCGGCATCGATGGTCAACGTACCCAGTTGAGCTCCGCCTTCCACTGTGCTGCTTGTGAACGTTGGCGTGGTGTTGAACGCGCCATCGCCATCCGCATCTGTCACGCTCAAGCGGCCGGTCACTTCAAGCTGAACACCCTCTGTCTCGGCATCGGTATCCACGTCTTCCGTCACGCTGCCTGTCGCGCTGTCGCCAGTATCGAGGGTGATCGAAGAGTCGTCTGCCGCACCATTGATGGTGATCGTGATGGTTTGTGTATCTTTGCCATCCGCCGTCGCAACCGTGTAGGTTTCCACGATTGTCTCGCCTGCGTTCAGGCCTTGGACGGTCGCGTTGTCGTTGTCCACCACGTACGTCCAGTTGCCCTCGGCATCGATGGTCAACGTACCCAGTTGAGCTCCGCCTTCCACTGTGCTGCTTGTGAACGTTGGCGTGGTGTTGAACGCGCCATCGCCATCCGCATCTGTCACGCTCAAGCGGCCGGTCACTTCAAGCTGAACACCCTCTGTCTCGGCATCGGTATCCACGTCTTCCGTCACGCTGCCTGTCGCGCTGTCGCCAGTATCGAGGGTGATCGAAGAGTCGTCTGCCGCACCATTGATGGTGATCGTGATGGTTTGTGTATCTTTGCCATCCGCCGTCGCAACCGTGTAGGTTTCCACGATTGTCTCGCCTGCGTTCAGGCCTTGGACGGTCGCGTTGTCGTTGTCCACCACGTACGTCCAGTTGCCCTCGGCATCGATGGTCAACGTACCCAGTTGAGCTCCGCCTTCCACTGTGCTGCTTGTGAACGTTGGCGTGGTGTTGAACGCGCCATCGCCATCCGCATCTGTCACGCTCAAGCGGCCGGTCACTTCAAGCTGAACACCCTCTGTCTCGGCATCGGTATCCACGTCTTCCGTCACGCTGCCTGTCGCGCTGTCGCCAGTATCGAGGGTGATCGAAGAGTCGTCTGCCGCACCATTGATGGTGATCGTGATGGTTTGTGTATCTTTGCCATCCGCCGTCGCAACCGTGTAGGTTTCCACGATTGTCTCGCCTGCGTTCAGGCCTTGGACGGTCGCGTTGTCGTTGTCCACCACGTACGTCCAGTTGCCCTCGGCATCGATGGTCAACGTACCCAGTTGAGCTCCGCCTTCCACTGTGCTGCTTGTGAACGTTGGCGTGGTGTTGAACGCGCCATCGCCATCCGCATCTGTCACGCTCAAGCGGCCGGTCACTTCAAGCTGAACACCCTCTGTCTCGGCATCGGTATCCACGTCTTCCGTCACGCTGCCTGTCGCGCTGTCGCCAGTATCGAGGGTGATCGAAGAGTCGTCTGCCGCACCATTGATGGTGATCGTGATGGTTTGTGTATCTTTGCCATCCGCCGTCGCAACCGTGTAGGTTTCCACGATTGTCTCGCCTGCGTTCAGGCCTTGGACGGTCGCGTTGTCGTTGTCCACCACGTACGTCCAGTTGCCCTCGGCATCGATGGTCAACGTACCCAGTTGAGCTCCGCCTTCCACTGTGCTGCTTGTGAACGTTGGCGTGGTGTTGAACGCGCCATCGCCATCCGCATCTGTCACGCTCAAGCGGCCGGTCACTTCAAGCTGAACACCCTCTGTCTCGGCATCGGTATCCACGTCTTCCGTCACGCTGCCTGTCGCGCTGTCGCCAGTATCGAGGGTGATCGAAGAGTCGTCTGCCGCACCATTGATGGTGATCGTGATGGTTTGTGTATCTTTGCCATCCGCCGTCGCAACCGTGTAGGTTTCCACGATTGTCTCGCCTGCGTTCAGGCCTTGGACGGTCGCGTTGTCGTTGTCCACCACGTACGTCCAGTTGCCCTCGGCATCGATGGTCAACGTACCCAGTTGAGCTCCGCCTTCCACTGTGCTGCTTGTGAACGTTGGCGTGGTGTTGAACGCGCCATCGCCATCCGCATCTGTCACGCTCAAGCGGCCGGTCACTTCAAGCTGAACACCCTCTGTCTCGGCATCGGTATCCACGTCTTCCGTCACGCTGCCTGTCGCGCTGTCGCCAGTATCGAGGGTGATCGAAGAGTCGTCTGCCGCACCATTGATGGTGATCGTGATGGTTTGTGTATCTTTGCCATCCGCCGTCGCAACCGTGTAGGTTTCCACGATTGTCTCGCCTGCGTTCAGGCCTTGGACGGTCGCGTTGTCGTTGTCCACCACGTACGTCCAGTTGCCCTCGGCATCGATGGTCAACGTACCCAGTTGAGCTCCGCCTTCCACTGTGCTGCTTGTGAACGTTGGCGTGGTGTTGAACGCGCCATCGCCATCCGCATCTGTCACGCTCAAGCGGCCGGTCACTTCAAGCTGAACACCCTCTGTCTCGGCATCGGTATCCACGTCTTCCGTCACGCTGCCTGTCGCGCTGTCGCCAGTATCGAGGGTGATCGAAGAGTCGTCTGCCGCACCATTGATGGTGATCGTGATGGTTTGTGTATCTTTGCCATCCGCCGTCGCAACCGTGTAGGTTTCCACGATTGTCTCGCCTGCGTTCAGGCCTTGGACGGTCGCGTTGTCGTTGTCCACCACGTACGTCCAGTTGCCCTCGGCATCGATGGTCAACGTACCCAGTTGAGCTCCGCCTTCCACTGTGCTGCTTGTGAACGTTGGCGTGGTGTTGAACGCGCCATCGCCATCCGCATCTGTCACGCTCAAGCGGCCGGTCACTTCAAGCTGAACACCCTCTGTCTCGGCATCGGTATCCACGTCTTCCGTCACGCTGCCTGTCGCGCTGTCGCCAGTATCGAGGGTGATCGAAGAGTCGTCTGCCGCACCATTGATGGTGATCGTGATGGTTTGTGTATCTTTGCCATCCGCCGTCGCAACCGTGTAGGTTTCCACGATTGTCTCGCCTGCGTTCAGGCCTTGGACGGTCGCGTTGTCGTTGTCCACCACGTACGTCCAGTTGCCCTCGGCATCGATGGTCAACGTACCCAGTTGAGCTCCGCCTTCCACTGTGCTGCTTGTGAACGTTGGCGTGGTGTTGAACGCGCCATCGCCATCCGCATCTGTCACGCTCAAGCGGCCGGTCACTTCAAGCTGAACACCCTCTGTCTCGGCATCGGTATCCACGTCTTCCGTCACGCTGCCTGTCGCGCTGTCGCCAGTATCGAGGGTGATCGAAGAGTCGTCTGCCGCACCATTGATGGTGATCGTGATGGTTTGTGTATCTTTGCCATCCGCCGTCGCAACCGTGTAGGTTTCCACGATTGTCTCGCCTGCGTTCAGGCCTTGGACGGTCGCGTTGTCGTTGTCCACCACGTACGTCCAGTTGCCCTCGGCATCGATGGTCAACGTACCCAGTTGAGCTCCGCCTTCCACTGTGCTGCTTGTGAACGTTGGCGTGGTGTTGAACGCGCCATCGCCATCCGCATCTGTCACGCTCAAGCGGCCGGTCACTTCAAGCTGAACACCCTCTGTCTCGGCATCGGTATCCACGTCTTCCGTCACGCTGCCTGTCGCGCTGTCGCCAGTATCGAGGGTGATCGAAGAGTCGTCTGCCGCACCATTGATGGTGATCGTGATGGTTTGTGTATCTTTGCCATCCGCCGTCGCAACCGTGTAGGTTTCCACGATTGTCTCGCCTGCGTTCAGGCCTTGGACGGTCGCGTTGTCGTTGTCCACCACGTACGTCCAGTTGCCCTCGGCATCGATGGTCAACGTACCCAGTTGAGCTCCGCCTTCCACTGTGCTGCTTGTGAACGTTGGCGTGGTGTTGAACGCGCCATCGCCATCCGCATCTGTCACGCTCAAGCGGCCGGTCACTTCAAGCTGAACACCCTCTGTCTCGGCATCGGTATCCACGTCTTCCGTCACGCTGCCTGTCGCGCTGTCGCCAGTATCGAGGGTGATCGAAGAGTCGTCTGCCGCACCATTGATGGTGATCGTGATGGTTTGTGTATCTTTGCCATCCGCCGTCGCAACCGTGTAGGTTTCCACGATTGTCTCGCCTGCGTTCAGGCCTTGGACGGTCGCGTTGTCGTTGTCCACCACGTACGTCCAGTTGCCCTCGGCATCGATGGTCAACGTACCCAGTTGAGCTCCGCCTTCCACTGTGCTGCTTGTGAACGTTGGCGTGGTGTTGAACGCGCCATCGCCATCCGCATCTGTCACGCTCAAGCGGCCGGTCACTTCAAGCTGAACACCCTCTGTCTCGGCATCGGTATCCACGTCTTCCGTCACGCTGCCTGTCGCGCTGTCGCCAGTATCGAGGGTGATCGAAGAGTCGTCTGCCGCACCATTGATGGTGATCGTGATGGTTTGTGTATCTTTGCCATCCGCCGTCGCAACCGTGTAGGTTTCCACGATTGTCTCGCCTGCGTTCAGGCCTTGGACGGTCGCGTTGTCGTTGTCCACCACGTACGTCCAGTTGCCCTCGGCATCGATGGTCAACGTACCCAGTTGAGCTCCGCCTTCCACTGTGCTGCTTGTGAACGTTGGCGTGGTGTTGAACGCGCCATCGCCATCCGCATCTGTCACGCTCAAGCGGCCGGTCACTTCAAGCTGAACACCCTCTGTCTCGGCATCGGTATCCACGTCTTCCGTCACGCTGCCTGTCGCGCTGTCGCCAGTATCGAGGGTGATCGAAGAGTCGTCTGCCGCACCATTGATGGTGATCGTGATGGTTTGTGTATCTTTGCCATCCGCCGTCGCAACCGTGTAGGTTTCCACGATTGTCTCGCCTGCGTTCAGGCCTTGGACGGTCGCGTTGTCGTTGTCCACCACGTACGTCCAGTTGCCCTCGGCATCGATGGTCAACGTACCCAGTTGAGCTCCGCCTTCCACTGTGCTGCTTGTGAACGTTGGCGTGGTGTTGAACGCGCCATCGCCATCCGCATCTGTCACGCTCAAGCGGCCGGTCACTTCAAGCTGAACACCCTCTGTCTCGGCATCGGTATCCACGTCTTCCGTCACGCTGCCTGTCGCGCTGTCGCCAGTATCGAGGGTGATCGAAGAGTCGTCTGCCGCACCATTGATGGTGATCGTGATGGTTTGTGTATCTTTGCCATCCGCCGTCGCAACCGTGTAGGTTTCCACGATTGTCTCGCCTGCGTTCAGGCCTTGGACGGTCGCGTTGTCGTTGTCCACCACGTACGTCCAGTTGCCCTCGGCATCGATGGTCAACGTACCCAGTTGAGCTCCGCCTTCCACTGTGCTGCTTGTGAACGTTGGCGTGGTGTTGAACGCGCCATCGCCATCCGCATCTGTCACGCTCAAGCGGCCGGTCACTTCAAGCTGAACACCCTCTGTCTCGGCATCGGTATCCACGTCTTCCGTCACGCTGCCTGTCGCGCTGTCGCCAGTATCGAGGGTGATCGAAGAGTCGTCTGCCGCACCATTGATGGTGATCGTGATGGTTTGTGTATCTTTGCCATCCGCCGTCGCAACCGTGTAGGTTTCCACGATTGTCTCGCCTGCGTTCAGGCCTTGGACGGTCGCGTTGTCGTTGTCCACCACGTACGTCCAGTTGCCCTCGGCATCGATGGTCAACGTACCCAGTTGAGCTCCGCCTTCCACTGTGCTGCTTGTGAACGTTGGCGTGGTGTTGAACGCGCCATCGCCATCCGCATCTGTCACGCTCAAGCGGCCGGTCACTTCAAGCTGAACACCCTCTGTCTCGGCATCGGTATCCACGTCTTCCGTCACGCTGCCTGTCGCGCTGTCGCCAGTATCGAGGGTGATCGAAGAGTCGTCTGCCGCACCATTGATGGTGATCGTGATGGTTTGTGTATCTTTGCCATCCGCCGTCGCAACCGTGTAGGTTTCCACGATTGTCTCGCCTGCGTTCAGGCCTTGGACGGTCGCGTTGTCGTTGTCCACCACGTACGTCCAGTTGCCCTCGGCATCGATGGTCAACGTACCCAGTTGAGCTCCGCCTTCCACTGTGCTGCTTGTGAACGTTGGCGTGGTGTTGAACGCGCCATCGCCATCCGCATCTGTCACGCTCAAGCGGCCGGTCACTTCAAGCTGAACACCCTCTGTCTCGGCATCGGTATCCACGTCTTCCGTCACGCTGCCTGTCGCGCTGTCGCCAGTATCGAGGGTGATCGAAGAGTCGTCTGCCGCACCATTGATGGTGATCGTGATGGTTTGTGTATCTTTGCCATCCGCCGTCGCAACCGTGTAGGTTTCCACGATTGTCTCGCCTGCGTTCAGGCCTTGGACGGTCGCGTTGTCGTTGTCCACCACGTACGTCCAGTTGCCCTCGGCATCGATGGTCAACGTACCCAGTTGAGCTCCGCCTTCCACTGTGCTGCTTGTGAACGTTGGCGTGGTGTTGAACGCGCCATCGCCATCCGCATCTGTCACGCTCAAGCGGCCGGTCACTTCAAGCTGAACACCCTCTGTCTCGGCATCGGTATCCACGTCTTCCGTCACGCTGCCTGTCGCGCTGTCGCCAGTATCGAGGGTGATCGAAGAGTCGTCTGCCGCACCATTGATGGTGATCGTGATGGTTTGTGTATCTTTGCCATCCGCCGTCGCAACCGTGTAGGTTTCCACGATTGTCTCGCCTGCGTTCAGGCCTTGGACGGTCGCGTTGTCGTTGTCCACCACGTACGTCCAGTTGCCCTCGGCATCGATGGTCAACGTACCCAGTTGAGCTCCGCCTTCCACTGTGCTGCTTGTGAACGTTGGCGTGGTGTTGAACGCGCCATCGCCATCCGCATCTGTCACGCTCAAGCGGCCGGTCACTTCAAGCTGAACACCCTCTGTCTCGGCATCGGTATCCACGTCTTCCGTCACGCTGCCTGTCGCGCTGTCGCCAGTATCGAGGGTGATCGAAGAGTCGTCTGCCGCACCATTGATGGTGATCGTGATGGTTTGTGTATCTTTGCCATCCGCCGTCGCAACCGTGTAGGTTTCCACGATTGTCTCGCCTGCGTTCAGGCCTTGGACGGTCGCGTTGTCGTTGTCCACCACGTACGTCCAGTTGCCCTCGGCATCGATGGTCAACGTACCCAGTTGAGCTCCGCCTTCCACTGTGCTGCTTGTGAACGTTGGCGTGGTGTTGAACGCGCCATCGCCATCCGCATCTGTCACGCTCAAGCGGCCGGTCACTTCAAGCTGAACACCCTCTGTCTCGGCATCGGTATCCACGTCTTCCGTCACGCTGCCTGTCGCGCTGTCGCCAGTATCGAGGGTGATCGAAGAGTCGTCTGCCGCACCATTGATGGTGATCGTGATGGTTTGTGTATCTTTGCCATCCGCCGTCGCAACCGTGTAGGTTTCCACGATTGTCTCGCCTGCGTTCAGGCCTTGGACGGTCGCGTTGTCGTTGTCCACCACGTACGTCCAGTTGCCCTCGGCATCGATGGTCAACGTACCCAGTTGAGCTCCGCCTTCCACTGTGCTGCTTGTGAACGTTGGCGTGGTGTTGAACGCGCCATCGCCATCCGCATCTGTCACGCTCAAGCGGCCGGTCACTTCAAGCTGAACACCCTCTGTCTCGGCATCGGTATCCACGTCTTCCGTCACGCTGCCTGTCGCGCTGTCGCCAGTATCGAGGGTGATCGAAGAGTCGTCTGCCGCACCATTGATGGTGATCGTGATGGTTTGTGTATCTTTGCCATCCGCCGTCGCAACCGTGTAGGTTTCCACGATTGTCTCGCCTGCGTTCAGGCCTTGGACGGTCGCGTTGTCGTTGTCCACCACGTACGTCCAGTTGCCCTCGGCATCGATGGTCAACGTACCCAGTTGAGCTCCGCCTTCCACTGTGCTGCTTGTGAACGTTGGCGTGGTGTTGAACGCGCCATCGCCATCCGCATCTGTCACGCTCAAGCGGCCGGTCACTTCAAGCTGAACACCCTCTGTCTCGGCATCGGTATCCACGTCTTCCGTCACGCTGCCTGTCGCGCTGTCGCCAGTATCGAGGGTGATCGAAGAGTCGTCTGCCGCACCATTGATGGTGATCGTGATGGTTTGTGTATCTTTGCCATCCGCCGTCGCAACCGTGTAGGTTTCCACGATTGTCTCGCCTGCGTTCAGGCCTTGGACGGTCGCGTTGTCGTTGTCCACCACGTACGTCCAGTTGCCCTCGGCATCGATGGTCAACGTACCCAGTTGAGCTCCGCCTTCCACTGTGCTGCTTGTGAACGTTGGCGTGGTGTTGAACGCGCCATCGCCATCCGCATCTGTCACGCTCAAGCGGCCGGTCACTTCAAGCTGAACACCCTCTGTCTCGGCATCGGTATCCACGTCTTCCGTCACGCTGCCTGTCGCGCTGTCGCCAGTATCGAGGGTGATCGAAGAGTCGTCTGCCGCACCATTGATGGTGATCGTGATGGTTTGTGTATCTTTGCCATCCGCCGTCGCAACCGTGTAGGTTTCCACGATTGTCTCGCCTGCGTTCAGGCCTTGGACGGTCGCGTTGTCGTTGTCCACCACGTACGTCCAGTTGCCCTCGGCATCGATGGTCAACGTACCCAGTTGAGCTCCGCCTTCCACTGTGCTGCTTGTGAACGTTGGCGTGGTGTTGAACGCGCCATCGCCATCCGCATCTGTCACGCTCAAGCGGCCGGTCACTTCAAGCTGAACACCCTCTGTCTCGGCATCGGTATCCACGTCTTCCGTCACGCTGCCTGTCGCGCTGTCGCCAGTATCGAGGGTGATCGAAGAGTCGTCTGCCGCACCATTGATGGTGATCGTGATGGTTTGTGTATCTTTGCCATCCGCCGTCGCAACCGTGTAGGTTTCCACGATTGTCTCGCCTGCGTTCAGGCCTTGGACGGTCGCGTTGTCGTTGTCCACCACGTACGTCCAGTTGCCCTCGGCATCGATGGTCAACGTACCCAGTTGAGCTCCGCCTTCCACTGTGCTGCTTGTGAACGTTGGCGTGGTGTTGAACGCGCCATCGCCATCCGCATCTGTCACGCTCAAGCGGCCGGTCACTTCAAGCTGAACACCCTCTGTCTCGGCATCGGTATCCACGTCTTCCGTCACGCTGCCTGTCGCGCTGTCGCCAGTATCGAGGGTGATCGAAGAGTCGTCTGCCGCACCATTGATGGTGATCGTGATGGTTTGTGTATCTTTGCCATCCGCCGTCGCAACCGTGTAGGTTTCCACGATTGTCTCGCCTGCGTTCAGGCCTTGGACGGTCGCGTTGTCGTTGTCCACCACGTACGTCCAGTTGCCCTCGGCATCGATGGTCAACGTACCCAGTTGAGCTCCGCCTTCCACTGTGCTGCTTGTGAACGTTGGCGTGGTGTTGAACGCGCCATCGCCATCCGCATCTGTCACGCTCAAGCGGCCGGTCACTTCAAGCTGAACACCCTCTGTCTCGGCATCGGTATCCACGTCTTCCGTCACGCTGCCTGTCGCGCTGTCGCCAGTATCGAGGGTGATCGAAGAGTCGTCTGCCGCACCATTGATGGTGATCGTGATGGTTTGTGTATCTTTGCCATCCGCCGTCGCAACCGTGTAGGTTTCCACGATTGTCTCGCCTGCGTTCAGGCCTTGGACGGTCGCGTTGTCGTTGTCCACCACGTACGTCCAGTTGCCCTCGGCATCGATGGTCAACGTACCCAGTTGAGCTCCGCCTTCCACTGTGCTGCTTGTGAACGTTGGCGTGGTGTTGAACGCGCCATCGCCATCCGCATCTGTCACGCTCAAGCGGCCGGTCACTTCAAGCTGAACACCCTCTGTCTCGGCATCGGTATCCACGTCTTCCGTCACGCTGCCTGTCGCGCTGTCGCCAGTATCGAGGGTGATCGAAGAGTCGTCTGCCGCACCATTGATGGTGATCGTGATGGTTTGTGTATCTTTGCCATCCGCCGTCGCAACCGTGTAGGTTTCCACGATTGTCTCGCCTGCGTTCAGGCCTTGGACGGTCGCGTTGTCGTTGTCCACCACGTACGTCCAGTTGCCCTCGGCATCGATGGTCAACGTACCCAGTTGAGCTCCGCCTTCCACTGTGCTGCTTGTGAACGTTGGCGTGGTGTTGAACGCGCCATCGCCATCCGCATCTGTCACGCTCAAGCGGCCGGTCACTTCAAGCTGAACACCCTCTGTCTCGGCATCGGTATCCACGTCTTCCGTCACGCTGCCTGTCGCGCTGTCGCCAGTATCGAGGGTGATCGAAGAGTCGTCTGCCGCACCATTGATGGTGATCGTGATGGTTTGTGTATCTTTGCCATCCGCCGTCGCAACCGTGTAGGTTTCCACGATTGTCTCGCCTGCGTTCAGGCCTTGGACGGTCGCGTTGTCGTTGTCCACCACGTACGTCCAGTTGCCCTCGGCATCGATGGTCAACGTACCCAGTTGAGCTCCGCCTTCCACTGTGCTGCTTGTGAACGTTGGCGTGGTGTTGAACGCGCCATCGCCATCCGCATCTGTCACGCTCAAGCGGCCGGTCACTTCAAGCTGAACACCCTCTGTCTCGGCATCGGTATCCACGTCTTCCGTCACGCTGCCTGTCGCGCTGTCGCCAGTATCGAGGGTGATCGAAGAGTCGTCTGCCGCACCATTGATGGTGATCGTGATGGTTTGTGTATCTTTGCCATCCGCCGTCGCAACCGTGTAGGTTTCCACGATTGTCTCGCCTGCGTTCAGGCCTTGGACGGTCGCGTTGTCGTTGTCCACCACGTACGTCCAGTTGCCCTCGGCATCGATGGTCAACGTACCCAGTTGAGCTCCGCCTTCCACTGTGCTGCTTGTGAACGTTGGCGTGGTGTTGAACGCGCCATCGCCATCCGCATCTGTCACGCTCAAGCGGCCGGTCACTTCAAGCTGAACACCCTCTGTCTCGGCATCGGTATCCACGTCTTCCGTCACGCTGCCTGTCGCGCTGTCGCCAGTATCGAGGGTGATCGAAGAGTCGTCTGCCGCACCATTGATGGTGATCGTGATGGTTTGTGTATCTTTGCCATCCGCCGTCGCAACCGTGTAGGTTTCCACGATTGTCTCGCCTGCGTTCAGGCCTTGGACGGTCGCGTTGTCGTTGTCCACCACGTACGTCCAGTTGCCCTCGGCATCGATGGTCAACGTACCCAGTTGAGCTCCGCCTTCCACTGTGCTGCTTGTGAACGTTGGCGTGGTGTTGAACGCGCCATCGCCATCCGCATCTGTCACGCTCAAGCGGCCGGTCACTTCAAGCTGAACACCCTCTGTCTCGGCATCGGTATCCACGTCTTCCGTCACGCTGCCTGTCGCGCTGTCGCCAGTATCGAGGGTGATCGAAGAGTCGTCTGCCGCACCATTGATGGTGATCGTGATGGTTTGTGTATCTTTGCCATCCGCCGTCGCAACCGTGTAGGTTTCCACGATTGTCTCGCCTGCGTTCAGGCCTTGGACGGTCGCGTTGTCGTTGTCCACCACGTACGTCCAGTTGCCCTCGGCATCGATGGTCAACGTACCCAGTTGAGCTCCGCCTTCCACTGTGCTGCTTGTGAACGTTGGCGTGGTGTTGAACGCGCCATCGCCATCCGCATCTGTCACGCTCAAGCGGCCGGTCACTTCAAGCTGAACACCCTCTGTCTCGGCATCGGTATCCACGTCTTCCGTCACGCTGCCTGTCGCGCTGTCGCCAGTATCGAGGGTGATCGAAGAGTCGTCTGCCGCACCATTGATGGTGATCGTGATGGTTTGTGTATCTTTGCCATCCGCCGTCGCAACCGTGTAGGTTTCCACGATTGTCTCGCCTGCGTTCAGGCCTTGGACGGTCGCGTTGTCGTTGTCCACCACGTACGTCCAGTTGCCCTCGGCATCGATGGTCAACGTACCCAGTTGAGCTCCGCCTTCCACTGTGCTGCTTGTGAACGTTGGCGTGGTGTTGAACGCGCCATCGCCATCCGCATCTGTCACGCTCAAGCGGCCGGTCACTTCAAGCTGAACACCCTCTGTCTCGGCATCGGTATCCACGTCTTCCGTCACGCTGCCTGTCGCGCTGTCGCCAGTATCGAGGGTGATCGAAGAGTCGTCTGCCGCACCATTGATGGTGATCGTGATGGTTTGTGTATCTTTGCCATCCGCCGTCGCAACCGTGTAGGTTTCCACGATTGTCTCGCCTGCGTTCAGGCCTTGGACGGTCGCGTTGTCGTTGTCCACCACGTACGTCCAGTTGCCCTCGGCATCGATGGTCAACGTACCCAGTTGAGCTCCGCCTTCCACTGTGCTGCTTGTGAACGTTGGCGTGGTGTTGAACGCGCCATCGCCATCCGCATCTGTCACGCTCAAGCGGCCGGTCACTTCAAGCTGAACACCCTCTGTCTCGGCATCGGTATCCACGTCTTCCGTCACGCTGCCTGTCGCGCTGTCGCCAGTATCGAGGGTGATCGAAGAGTCGTCTGCCGCACCATTGATGGTGATCGTGATGGTTTGTGTATCTTTGCCATCCGCCGTCGCAACCGTGTAGGTTTCCACGATTGTCTCGCCTGCGTTCAGGCCTTGGACGGTCGCGTTGTCGTTGTCCACCACGTACGTCCAGTTGCCCTCGGCATCGATGGTCAACGTACCCAGTTGAGCTCCGCCTTCCACTGTGCTGCTTGTGAACGTTGGCGTGGTGTTGAACGCGCCATCGCCATCCGCATCTGTCACGCTCAAGCGGCCGGTCACTTCAAGCTGAACACCCTCTGTCTCGGCATCGGTATCCACGTCTTCCGTCACGCTGCCTGTCGCGCTGTCGCCAGTATCGAGGGTGATCGAAGAGTCGTCTGCCGCACCATTGATGGTGATCGTGATGGTTTGTGTATCTTTGCCATCCGCCGTCGCAACCGTGTAGGTTTCCACGATTGTCTCGCCTGCGTTCAGGCCTTGGACGGTCGCGTTGTCGTTGTCCACCACGTACGTCCAGTTGCCCTCGGCATCGATGGTCAACGTACCCAGTTGAGCTCCGCCTTCCACTGTGCTGCTTGTGAACGTTGGCGTGGTGTTGAACGCGCCATCGCCATCCGCATCTGTCACGCTCAAGCGGCCGGTCACTTCAAGCTGAACACCCTCTGTCTCGGCATCGGTATCCACGTCTTCCGTCACGCTGCCTGTCGCGCTGTCGCCAGTATCGAGGGTGATCGAAGAGTCGTCTGCCGCACCATTGATGGTGATCGTGATGGTTTGTGTATCTTTGCCATCCGCCGTCGCAACCGTGTAGGTTTCCACGATTGTCTCGCCTGCGTTCAGGCCTTGGACGGTCGCGTTGTCGTTGTCCACCACGTACGTCCAGTTGCCCTCGGCATCGATGGTCAACGTACCCAGTTGAGCTCCGCCTTCCACTGTGCTGCTTGTGAACGTTGGCGTGGTGTTGAACGCGCCATCGCCATCCGCATCTGTCACGCTCAAGCGGCCGGTCACTTCAAGCTGAACACCCTCTGTCTCGGCATCGGTATCCACGTCTTCCGTCACGCTGCCTGTCGCGCTGTCGCCAGTATCGAGGGTGATCGAAGAGTCGTCTGCCGCACCATTGATGGTGATCGTGATGGTTTGTGTATCTTTGCCATCCGCCGTCGCAACCGTGTAGGTTTCCACGATTGTCTCGCCTGCGTTCAGGCCTTGGACGGTCGCGTTGTCGTTGTCCACCACGTACGTCCAGTTGCCCTCGGCATCGATGGTCAACGTACCCAGTTGAGCTCCGCCTTCCACTGTGCTGCTTGTGAACGTTGGCGTGGTGTTGAACGCGCCATCGCCATCCGCATCTGTCACGCTCAAGCGGCCGGTCACTTCAAGCTGAACACCCTCTGTCTCGGCATCGGTATCCACGTCTTCCGTCACGCTGCCTGTCGCGCTGTCGCCAGTATCGAGGGTGATCGAAGAGTCGTCTGCCGCACCATTGATGGTGATCGTGATGGTTTGTGTATCTTTGCCATCCGCCGTCGCAACCGTGTAGGTTTCCACGATTGTCTCGCCTGCGTTCAGGCCTTGGACGGTCGCGTTGTCGTTGTCCACCACGTACGTCCAGTTGCCCTCGGCATCGATGGTCAACGTACCCAGTTGAGCTCCGCCTTCCACTGTGCTGCTTGTGAACGTTGGCGTGGTGTTGAACGCGCCATCGCCATCCGCATCTGTCACGCTCAAGCGGCCGGTCACTTCAAGCTGAACACCCTCTGTCTCGGCATCGGTATCCACGTCTTCCGTCACGCTGCCTGTCGCGCTGTCGCCAGTATCGAGGGTGATCGAAGAGTCGTCTGCCGCACCATTGATGGTGATCGTGATGGTTTGTGTATCTTTGCCATCCGCCGTCGCAACCGTGTAGGTTTCCACGATTGTCTCGCCTGCGTTCAGGCCTTGGACGGTCGCGTTGTCGTTGTCCACCACGTACGTCCAGTTGCCCTCGGCATCGATGGTCAACGTACCCAGTTGAGCTCCGCCTTCCACTGTGCTGCTTGTGAACGTTGGCGTGGTGTTGAACGCGCCATCGCCATCCGCATCTGTCACGCTCAAGCGGCCGGTCACTTCAAGCTGAACACCCTCTGTCTCGGCATCGGTATCCACGTCTTCCGTCACGCTGCCTGTCGCGCTGTCGCCAGTATCGAGGGTGATCGAAGAGTCGTCTGCCGCACCATTGATGGTGATCGTGATGGTTTGTGTATCTTTGCCATCCGCCGTCGCAACCGTGTAGGTTTCCACGATTGTCTCGCCTGCGTTCAGGCCTTGGACGGTCGCGTTGTCGTTGTCCACCACGTACGTCCAGTTGCCCTCGGCATCGATGGTCAACGTACCCAGTTGAGCTCCGCCTTCCACTGTGCTGCTTGTGAACGTTGGCGTGGTGTTGAACGCGCCATCGCCATCCGCATCTGTCACGCTCAAGCGGCCGGTCACTTCAAGCTGAACACCCTCTGTCTCGGCATCGGTATCCACGTCTTCCGTCACGCTGCCTGTCGCGCTGTCGCCAGTATCGAGGGTGATCGAAGAGTCGTCTGCCGCACCATTGATGGTGATCGTGATGGTTTGTGTATCTTTGCCATCCGCCGTCGCAACCGTGTAGGTTTCCACGATTGTCTCGCCTGCGTTCAGGCCTTGGACGGTCGCGTTGTCGTTGTCCACCACGTACGTCCAGTTGCCCTCGGCATCGATGGTCAACGTACCCAGTTGAGCTCCGCCTTCCACTGTGCTGCTTGTGAACGTTGGCGTGGTGTTGAACGCGCCATCGCCATCCGCATCTGTCACGCTCAAGCGGCCGGTCACTTCAAGCTGAACACCCTCTGTCTCGGCATCGGTATCCACGTCTTCCGTCACGCTGCCTGTCGCGCTGTCGCCAGTATCGAGGGTGATCGAAGAGTCGTCTGCCGCACCATTGATGGTGATCGTGATGGTTTGTGTATCTTTGCCATCCGCCGTCGCAACCGTGTAGGTTTCCACGATTGTCTCGCCTGCGTTCAGGCCTTGGACGGTCGCGTTGTCGTTGTCCACCACGTACGTCCAGTTGCCCTCGGCATCGATGGTCAACGTACCCAGTTGAGCTCCGCCTTCCACTGTGCTGCTTGTGAACGTTGGCGTGGTGTTGAACGCGCCATCGCCATCCGCATCTGTCACGCTCAAGCGGCCGGTCACTTCAAGCTGAACACCCTCTGTCTCGGCATCGGTATCCACGTCTTCCGTCACGCTGCCTGTCGCGCTGTCGCCAGTATCGAGGGTGATCGAAGAGTCGTCTGCCGCACCATTGATGGTGATCGTGATGGTTTGTGTATCTTTGCCATCCGCCGTCGCAACCGTGTAGGTTTCCACGATTGTCTCGCCTGCGTTCAGGCCTTGGACGGTCGCGTTGTCGTTGTCCACCACGTACGTCCAGTTGCCCTCGGCATCGATGGTCAACGTACCCAGTTGAGCTCCGCCTTCCACTGTGCTGCTTGTGAACGTTGGCGTGGTGTTGAACGCGCCATCGCCATCCGCATCTGTCACGCTCAAGCGGCCGGTCACTTCAAGCTGAACACCCTCTGTCTCGGCATCGGTATCCACGTCTTCCGTCACGCTGCCTGTCGCGCTGTCGCCAGTATCGAGGGTGATCGAAGAGTCGTCTGCCGCACCATTGATGGTGATCGTGATGGTTTGTGTATCTTTGCCATCCGCCGTCGCAACCGTGTAGGTTTCCACGATTGTCTCGCCTGCGTTCAGGCCTTGGACGGTCGCGTTGTCGTTGTCCACCACGTACGTCCAGTTGCCCTCGGCATCGATGGTCAACGTACCCAGTTGAGCTCCGCCTTCCACTGTGCTGCTTGTGAACGTTGGCGTGGTGTTGAACGCGCCATCGCCATCCGCATCTGTCACGCTCAAGCGGCCGGTCACTTCAAGCTGAACACCCTCTGTCTCGGCATCGGTATCCACGTCTTCCGTCACGCTGCCTGTCGCGCTGTCGCCAGTATCGAGGGTGATCGAAGAGTCGTCTGCCGCACCATTGATGGTGATCGTGATGGTTTGTGTATCTTTGCCATCCGCCGTCGCAACCGTGTAGGTTTCCACGATTGTCTCGCCTGCGTTCAGGCCTTGGACGGTCGCGTTGTCGTTGTCCACCACGTACGTCCAGTTGCCCTCGGCATCGATGGTCAACGTACCCAGTTGAGCTCCGCCTTCCACTGTGCTGCTTGTGAACGTTGGCGTGGTGTTGAACGCGCCATCGCCATCCGCATCTGTCACGCTCAAGCGGCCGGTCACTTCAAGCTGAACACCCTCTGTCTCGGCATCGGTATCCACGTCTTCCGTCACGCTGCCTGTCGCGCTGTCGCCAGTATCGAGGGTGATCGAAGAGTCGTCTGCCGCACCATTGATGGTGATCGTGATGGTTTGTGTATCTTTGCCATCCGCCGTCGCAACCGTGTAGGTTTCCACGATTGTCTCGCCTGCGTTCAGGCCTTGGACGGTCGCGTTGTCGTTGTCCACCACGTACGTCCAGTTGCCCTCGGCATCGATGGTCAACGTACCCAGTTGAGCTCCGCCTTCCACTGTGCTGCTTGTGAACGTTGGCGTGGTGTTGAACGCGCCATCGCCATCCGCATCTGTCACGCTCAAGCGGCCGGTCACTTCAAGCTGAACACCCTCTGTCTCGGCATCGGTATCCACGTCTTCCGTCACGCTGCCTGTCGCGCTGTCGCCAGTATCGAGGGTGATCGAAGAGTCGTCTGCCGCACCATTGATGGTGATCGTGATGGTTTGTGTATCTTTGCCATCCGCCGTCGCAACCGTGTAGGTTTCCACGATTGTCTCGCCTGCGTTCAGGCCTTGGACGGTCGCGTTGTCGTTGTCCACCACGTACGTCCAGTTGCCCTCGGCATCGATGGTCAACGTACCCAGTTGAGCTCCGCCTTCCACTGTGCTGCTTGTGAACGTTGGCGTGGTGTTGAACGCGCCATCGCCATCCGCATCTGTCACGCTCAAGCGGCCGGTCACTTCAAGCTGAACACCCTCTGTCTCGGCATCGGTATCCACGTCTTCCGTCACGCTGCCTGTCGCGCTGTCGCCAGTATCGAGGGTGATCGAAGAGTCGTCTGCCGCACCATTGATGGTGATCGTGATGGTTTGTGTATCTTTGCCATCCGCCGTCGCAACCGTGTAGGTTTCCACGATTGTCTCGCCTGCGTTCAGGCCTTGGACGGTCGCGTTGTCGTTGTCCACCACGTACGTCCAGTTGCCCTCGGCATCGATGGTCAACGTACCCAGTTGAGCTCCGCCTTCCACTGTGCTGCTTGTGAACGTTGGCGTGGTGTTGAACGCGCCATCGCCATCCGCATCTGTCACGCTCAAGCGGCCGGTCACTTCAAGCTGAACACCCTCTGTCTCGGCATCGGTATCCACGTCTTCCGTCACGCTGCCTGTCGCGCTGTCGCCAGTATCGAGGGTGATCGAAGAGTCGTCTGCCGCACCATTGATGGTGATCGTGATGGTTTGTGTATCTTTGCCATCCGCCGTCGCAACCGTGTAGGTTTCCACGATTGTCTCGCCTGCGTTCAGGCCTTGGACGGTCGCGTTGTCGTTGTCCACCACGTACGTCCAGTTGCCCTCGGCATCGATGGTCAACGTACCCAGTTGAGCTCCGCCTTCCACTGTGCTGCTTGTGAACGTTGGCGTGGTGTTGAACGCGCCATCGCCATCCGCATCTGTCACGCTCAAGCGGCCGGTCACTTCAAGCTGAACACCCTCTGTCTCGGCATCGGTATCCACGTCTTCCGTCACGCTGCCTGTCGCGCTGTCGCCAGTATCGAGGGTGATCGAAGAGTCGTCTGCCGCACCATTGATGGTGATCGTGATGGTTTGTGTATCTTTGCCATCCGCCGTCGCAACCGTGTAGGTTTCCACGATTGTCTCGCCTGCGTTCAGGCCTTGGACGGTCGCGTTGTCGTTGTCCACCACGTACGTCCAGTTGCCCTCGGCATCGATGGTCAACGTACCCAGTTGAGCTCCGCCTTCCACTGTGCTGCTTGTGAACGTTGGCGTGGTGTTGAACGCGCCATCGCCATCCGCATCTGTCACGCTCAAGCGGCCGGTCACTTCAAGCTGAACACCCTCTGTCTCGGCATCGGTATCCACGTCTTCCGTCACGCTGCCTGTCGCGCTGTCGCCAGTATCGAGGGTGATCGAAGAGTCGTCTGCCGCACCATTGATGGTGATCGTGATGGTTTGTGTATCTTTGCCATCCGCCGTCGCAACCGTGTAGGTTTCCACGATTGTCTCGCCTGCGTTCAGGCCTTGGACGGTCGCGTTGTCGTTGTCCACCACGTACGTCCAGTTGCCCTCGGCATCGATGGTCAACGTACCCAGTTGAGCTCCGCCTTCCACTGTGCTGCTTGTGAACGTTGGCGTGGTGTTGAACGCGCCATCGCCATCCGCATCTGTCACGCTCAAGCGGCCGGTCACTTCAAGCTGAACACCCTCTGTCTCGGCATCGGTATCCACGTCTTCCGTCACGCTGCCTGTCGCGCTGTCGCCAGTATCGAGGGTGATCGAAGAGTCGTCTGCCGCACCATTGATGGTGATCGTGATGGTTTGTGTATCTTTGCCATCCGCCGTCGCAACCGTGTAGGTTTCCACGATTGTCTCGCCTGCGTTCAGGCCTTGGACGGTCGCGTTGTCGTTGTCCACCACGTACGTCCAGTTGCCCTCGGCATCGATGGTCAACGTACCCAGTTGAGCTCCGCCTTCCACTGTGCTGCTTGTGAACGTTGGCGTGGTGTTGAACGCGCCATCGCCATCCGCATCTGTCACGCTCAAGCGGCCGGTCACTTCAAGCTGAACACCCTCTGTCTCGGCATCGGTATCCACGTCTTCCGTCACGCTGCCTGTCGCGCTGTCGCCAGTATCGAGGGTGATCGAAGAGTCGTCTGCCGCACCATTGATGGTGATCGTGATGGTTTGTGTATCTTTGCCATCCGCCGTCGCAACCGTGTAGGTTTCCACGATTGTCTCGCCTGCGTTCAGGCCTTGGACGGTCGCGTTGTCGTTGTCCACCACGTACGTCCAGTTGCCCTCGGCATCGATGGTCAACGTACCCAGTTGAGCTCCGCCTTCCACTGTGCTGCTTGTGAACGTTGGCGTGGTGTTGAACGCGCCATCGCCATCCGCATCTGTCACGCTCAAGCGGCCGGTCACTTCAAGCTGAACACCCTCTGTCTCGGCATCGGTATCCACGTCTTCCGTCACGCTGCCTGTCGCGCTGTCGCCAGTATCGAGGGTGATCGAAGAGTCGTCTGCCGCACCATTGATGGTGATCGTGATGGTTTGTGTATCTTTGCCATCCGCCGTCGCAACCGTGTAGGTTTCCACGATTGTCTCGCCTGCGTTCAGGCCTTGGACGGTCGCGTTGTCGTTGTCCACCACGTACGTCCAGTTGCCCTCGGCATCGATGGTCAACGTACCCAGTTGAGCTCCGCCTTCCACTGTGCTGCTTGTGAACGTTGGCGTGGTGTTGAACGCGCCATCGCCATCCGCATCTGTCACGCTCAAGCGGCCGGTCACTTCAAGCTGAACACCCTCTGTCTCGGCATCGGTATCCACGTCTTCCGTCACGCTGCCTGTCGCGCTGTCGCCAGTATCGAGGGTGATCGAAGAGTCGTCTGCCGCACCATTGATGGTGATCGTGATGGTTTGTGTATCTTTGCCATCCGCCGTCGCAACCGTGTAGGTTTCCACGATTGTCTCGCCTGCGTTCAGGCCTTGGACGGTCGCGTTGTCGTTGTCCACCACGTACGTCCAGTTGCCCTCGGCATCGATGGTCAACGTACCCAGTTGAGCTCCGCCTTCCACTGTGCTGCTTGTGAACGTTGGCGTGGTGTTGAACGCGCCATCGCCATCCGCATCTGTCACGCTCAAGCGGCCGGTCACTTCAAGCTGAACACCCTCTGTCTCGGCATCGGTATCCACGTCTTCCGTCACGCTGCCTGTCGCGCTGTCGCCAGTATCGAGGGTGATCGAAGAGTCGTCTGCCGCACCATTGATGGTGATCGTGATGGTTTGTGTATCTTTGCCATCCGCCGTCGCAACCGTGTAGGTTTCCACGATTGTCTCGCCTGCGTTCAGGCCTTGGACGGTCGCGTTGTCGTTGTCCACCACGTACGTCCAGTTGCCCTCGGCATCGATGGTCAACGTACCCAGTTGAGCTCCGCCTTCCACTGTGCTGCTTGTGAACGTTGGCGTGGTGTTGAACGCGCCATCGCCATCCGCATCTGTCACGCTCAAGCGGCCGGTCACTTCAAGCTGAACACCCTCTGTCTCGGCATCGGTATCCACGTCTTCCGTCACGCTGCCTGTCGCGCTGTCGCCAGTATCGAGGGTGATCGAAGAGTCGTCGTTTACACCGGTAAATGTAACAACTGCTGTTGCTTCAGCAGAATCGGTAGATCCATCGTTTACCGTCACACCGATTTGATAATCCGTCGTGACCAACGCATCGTTAGCCAACGCTGCTTCACCGGCTGCAGTGAGTGTTACAACACCAGTGTCTGCATCAATTTCAAAGTAACCTTGTTCGTTACCGCTGGTAATACGATAGGTGAGGCTGTCACCATCGACATCGCTCGCGTTAAATGTCGCGACAACATCACCTTCTAGGCCCACATTTTCGGTCTGCGTACTTCCGTTGACTGTATCAATCGTCGGCGCCGTGTTTACTGATGTAGATGCAGCAGTCTCATTCGTCACCAATACGCTCGACAGCGCCAAACTTTGTGTTTGAGAAAGGCCTAGGCTTTCGAAGCCGGTGGTGTCGAAGCTGGTGATCGCGATGGTTTCTGAGCCAATGCGCTCGACCGTGGCGGCGGCGGTGAGTGCCGAACCTTGGCCTCCGCCGGCTGCGGGAGCAAGTTCTTCGTCTACTTGGGTGGGATCCTGCCCCTCTTCTAGGGCGGCAAAAATACGCGCAACGTCGTCGGTGATGTCTTGTGGGTTGTTATTGGCGTCAATGATCTGCGTTTTGAGTGCAGCCTCATCACTGATGTCATCACCGCGTTGCACGATCACCGTTCCTTGCGGCAATTTCTCCCCGATGAGCGCGGTTCGAATATTGCCATTCACGTCGATGACGATCATTTGGTTTGCAGACAGAATCCCACTAAACACAAGAGAGTTAACACTCATAAAAGACAACCCCAGAAACTTTTTTAGTCATTTTACCGCACAACATTCACACATTGACGGCATTTATTATTTAGGAAAATTTGTCGAAAGATATCACTAAACCTTAGTTAAACAAAGGTTAAAACGACGTACTGTTAACGTTTTTTTGACGCATTCAATAATTTTTGACCACAAATCATTGGAACGAACATCACATTAAAAATGTGACAATCCTGCCTTTATTTTGAGGATACATGTAGGTAGAATCCGCGCCTTATTAATGAGTTAACGTCATAGCACCCTTTTACTGCGCAACAGGTTGATAATTTATCGCCGTTTCCCGTCACATTTTTGACACTTCAACTCATTCGTCCAATTAATGAGACAGGTTCTAGATTAGACTCTGCGCTCATTTATTTTTTACCTAACATGGGAGTTTGATTTTGAAAGGGTTTTCCTTAAGTACTCTGGTATGTGCCCTTGCGATAACCAGTCCTGCACTTGCTCAAACGTTAGAACAAGCGGTGTCGTTAACTTTGGCATCAAATCCTGAACTCAAAAGTGCATTTAACCAGTACAAAAGTCGCGTATCTGAATCTAATGCGGTTTCAGGTGCTTACCTTCCACGTATCGATCTCGATGCCGGAATTGGGTATGAAGGAATCAACCCAGCAGAATCAAGCAGTAGTGAAAATACGGACATGACACGTAAAGACGTCACGCTGACCTTCAATCAGTTGATTTGGGATGGCTCTGCAACGTTGAACGACATGGACCGTACGGCCGCAGAAGCTGAAGCCGATCGCTATCAATTGTTGGCCGATGCGTCGGACAAAGCCTTGGAAGTTGCCAGAATCTACTTGGAAGCCACGAAAGCCCATGACGTGTTAGTTCTCTCTGAGAATAACTTAGCAACGCACAAAGAAATCTACCGCGACATTAAGAAGCGCTCAGAATCCGGTATTGGCTCAATTGCAGATGTGACTCAGGTGGAAGCGCGGATAGCAAAAGCGCACGGAAATCTCTTGGCAGCTCAAAACAACCTTTTCGATGCTTATACCCAGTTTCGCCGTCTAGTCGGTCAGGAGCCATTGGGATTATTGTTCCCACGCGCCGATAGTACAGCCCTGCCTTTAACTGTTGACGATGCCATCGAACGCGCTCAGCAATCTCACCCGGTCATTAAAGTTGCGCAAACCGACGTGGATGCTGCTCGTTCGCAGTATAAACAGTCGAAAGCGCCGAATTATCCAACGGTGTCCTTTGAAGCCTCTCAAACCTGGCTCAATGACGCCGGGGGCTATAAAGGCAGTAGTGACGAAACCACGGCCATGATTCGCGTGCGTTATAACCTGTTTAACGGGGGTTCTGACCGACACAGAACCGAAGGCGCCGCCTATCAGCTCAACCAAGCCAAGGATCTACGCGAAAGCACGTTCCGCACTGTAGAAGAAGGACTTCGATTGTCGTGGAATGCATTGGATTTAACGCTGCAACAAAAAGAGTTTTTGGCAGATCACGTTGATTCTGCGTCAAAAACGGTCATTGCTTACCGCAAACAGTATTTGATTGGTCAGCGCACCCTGCTGGATTTGTTGAACACCGAAAATGAACTGTTTGAAGCACGTAAAGACTATTTGGATGCGAAATACGCGGAACAATACGCCAAATACCGATTAATGAATGCGACTGGTAATTTGTTGGATGCATTGCGCGTTGACGTGCCAGCTGAATGGATGGAAAAGGTAGACTATTAACATGAACATTCGCACTTTGTTGCTGGCTGTAATGGCTGTGTCGTTATCACGTCCGCTATTGGCAAATGAAGAGCCTAATCCCGACGTTTACGACTATATTCAAACCCCGGTCGCAAACCAGATGGATGATTTGTTGGATGACGATAATGACGGCGTCATCAACGCACGAGATAAATGCCCGGACACGCCCGCAGCATCGCAGATCGATAATGAAGGCTGCGGCACCGCGATCAAATCGTCGCATTTACAAAAACTGCATATTCTGTTTGCGAACAATTCGAGTACGATTCCACCAGTATTTATGAATCAGATTCGCCAGATGGCTGATTTTCTTAAGCTTTATCCAGAAGCATCCATTGAACTGCAAGGCTACGCCAGCAAAGTCGGTAAAGCTGACCACAACTTGGCGTTATCAAAGCAGCGTTCTGAAGCTGTACGTCTGCAACTGCTGCGTTTCGGAGTCACGCCAAAGCGCATTCGCATCGTCGGCTATGGCGATACGGTGTTAGCCGTCAACGGCGAAGATCAGGTCAGTCACGCACAAAACCGCCGCGTCACTGCGAGTGTGGTTGGGTTTAAAGGTGAAATCGTGAAAGAGTGGACAGTGTTCACGACGCTACCGCGATAAGCTGAATTCCACCGCCCCCGTCAAATGGTGATCGCGTCAACACCCAGTCTTCATACCGATAAAGTCCCGAACACTTTTGCTCGGGACTTTGGTGTTTTGTCACGTTGTTCCATTGATGACCATCAGAAAAACCATAAATATCTGCACCATGTATAAAAAATTCCCATGCATCATAGTCAGTTATAAAAATAGCAGACATAATTAAGCTACGCTTTATCTTATACACGATGTCATTGTTCCAGGCTCCATTAAACCATCGCAGGATCGCACCATGAGTCAACGCAGTTACCACCAGCTCTCGCCCGGCGAACTTGAATTTGTCGACGACCAGACCGCCGCACTGCTGCTCAATACACCCAGCAGTGCTCGGATTATGTTGTGGGTCATGGTGCTATTTTTCATTCTGGCTGGCGCGTGGGCATCGTGGGCACAAATCGACAAAGTCACGGTAGGCCAAGGCAAAGTCGTTCCCTCGTCGCAAATTCAAGTGGTGCAAAACCTTGAAGGCGGCTTGGTCAAACAGATTCTGGTTCGTGAAGGCGAGCAGGTCAAAAAAGGTCAACAGTTGCTGCTGATTGACGACACCCGCTTTCGTTCCGATTATCGCGAGCGCGAACAACAAGTGGCCAACCTCACCGCCAACGTCTTGCAGCTTTCTGCGTCCATCGCCAGCGTGGTGGTCAATGATGAATTCACGGAAGCCGAATGGGAAAAAAGCGTTCGTATTGATTACACCAAGCTTGCGTTTCCGCCCGCGTTGGTGGAATCCCAACCCGATTTGGTTGAACGTCAGCGCGCTCAATATCGCCAAGATTTGGATAACTTGCGCAACCAGCTGTCGGTTATTTCGCAGCAAGTAAAACAGAAACAACAAGATTTAGTTGAGATTCAAGCGCGCGTGCGTAACTTGCGCCAGAGCTACAGCTACGCCAATAAAGAGCTGGAAATCACCAAACCACTGGCGGATGAAGGCGTCGTGCCACGCATCGAATTGCTGAAGTTACAGCGTCAAGTGAACGATACTCGCCGCGATCTCACCTCTAGCGAACTCAAAGTACCGGTATTGAAATCCGCGCTGCGTGAATCGATGCTGAGCCGTATCGATGCGGCACTGAAGTTCCGTTCCCAACAACAAGAAGCACTCAACCAAACTCAAGACAAACTCTCAGCGATGACGGAATCCACCGTCGGCCTTGAAGATCGAGTCAACCGTACTGTGGTGCTCTCCCCTGTGACAGGCACCATCAAAACCCTGTACGTCAACACTGTTGGTGGCGTGATTCAACCGGGGATGGACATTGTCGAGATCGTCCCCACAGAAGATACCTTGTTAGTCGAAGCGCAGATCGCACCGCAAGACATCGCATTTTTGCGGCCAGATCTCCCAGCGATTGTTAAGTTCAGCGCCTATGATTTTACCAAATACGGCGGGTTAGAAGGCACGTTGGAACACATCAGCGCCGACACGTCCCAAGATGAGGACGGCAACAGTTTTTATCTGGTGCGAGTACGCACCAAAGAGACGTCTCTCGGTCACGATGAAAGCTTGCCGATCATTCCCGGCATGACGGCCTCGGTCGACATCATCACTGGTAAGCGGACCGTGCTGGACTACTTACTTAAGCCCATCCTCAGCGCCAAAAACAACGCACTGCGGGAATAACGGAGAAGTGGCAACCTCATGAGAACGGATGAGCCGCAGTGGCGACACGTAATGTGAAGCGTTGGCTGGCGGTGCTGGCTGCGTTGGCGGTTTCTTCGCTGGTCGGCGCCTTGAATACCCAAGAGCAACAGTGGGTGGATGCCGTAAGCGCCACCTACGGCGAACGTGCGGGTAAACGCGTTGCCACGTGGCGCAGCGAAATGGCCCGTTATCACGAGTTGCCGGAGCGTGAGCAGCTCACCGAGGTGAACCGGTTCTTTAATCAGCTCTACTTTGTCAATGACGATGTGCTGTGGGGAAAAAAAGATTATTGGGCGACGCCGCTGGAATTTTTGGGCAGTAACGCTGGCGACTGTGAAGATTTCACCATCGCCAAATATTTTTCACTGCTGGAACTTGGGGTTTCAGACAAAAAGCTGCGCTTGGTGTACGTCAAAGCCATTGAGTTGAACCAGTTTCACATGGTGTTGGCCTACTACCAAACCCCAAGCGCGCAGCCGTTAATCTTGGATAACATCAACCCACAAATCAAACCGGCATCACAACGTCGGGACCTGCTGCCGATTTACAGCTTTAATGGTCAACATTTGTGGTTGATGAAATCCAAAAATGGCGAACTCGCAGGCAACTCTTCACGACTCAGCCTGTGGAATGACTTACGTTCACGCGAACGCTCGCTGAACTTGAATAAACCGTTGGTCAATTACGATGAGTAGGTAAGATGACACTATACAAACAACTGGTCGCCGGCATGGTCACGGTACTGATTCTGTTGATGATTTGCGTATTCATCATCGAATTTAAGACCACCCGCAACAGCTTGGAGCAGCAGCAACGCTCAGAAGTCAGTAACACCATCAACACGGTGGGTTTGGCGCTTGCGCCGTATCTAGAGAACAAGGACACCGTGGCGGCCGAATCGGTCATCAACGCATTGTTTGATGGCAGTACCTATTCGGTGGTTCGCCTGACCTTTCTGGATGACGATGCAGAAATTGTTCGTTCCTACCCAATCAAACCAAGCCAAGTCCCTGACTGGTTCACCAATCTCGACCTGTTTGAACCTATCCATGATCGCCGCGTTGTGACCAGCGGTTGGCTACAACTAGCAGAAGTGGAAATTGTCAGCCATCCGGGCGAAGCGTATGCGCAATTGTGGCAAGCCCTGATACGCCTCTGCCTTGCATTCGGTTCCATTACCCTTGTTGGCCTGATTGCCATTGCGCTCATCGTGCGCCACGCGCTCAAACCGTTGCAAATGATTGTGCAGAAGATGGAGCAAATCGCCCGCAACCAATTTGGGGAGCCGCTGCCTTTGCCTGATACACGCGATTTAATCGCTGTGGTGGATGGCATCAACAGCATGTCAGCTCAAGTGGAAAAGTATTTCAAAGCGCAAGCGCAAGAAGCGCAGATGCTGCGTGAACGCGCCTACATCGACCCAGTGTCTCAATTGGGTAACCGCGCCTACTACATGAACCAGTTGAACGCTTGGCTCAGTGACAATGCCATCGGCGGTGTCGCCATTTTGCAAGCGCAGTTCATTAAAGATCTTTATGAAGAGAAAGGTTACGAAGCGGGTGATGGCATGGTGCGCGATCTCGCAGCGCAACTGAAAGCCACCATCACCACGCCCAATGCCACCATTTCACGCATTTCGACCGAAGAGTTTGGTTTGATCTTGCCTAACTTAGATGAAAGCGAGCTACGTCTGGTCGCCGATGGACTCATTAACGCCATTCAAGTGGTCAACCCCGATCCAACCGGCATGGCGGCGGCAGACGCTGCATTGGGCGTAGTACACAACAAAGACAATAAGACGTCGACCGAAATGTTGTCGCTGCTCGATAACGCCGTGGCAACGTCGAAAGCCAATCCAGAGATCAAATACGGTTTTGTCACCAGCGCCACCAACCAAGTGGTCATGGGTAAACAGCAATGGAAAGCCTTGGTGGAAGAAGCCATTCATCACGATTGGGTCACATTCCGCTTCCAAGCGGCAAATAACAGCTGGGGTCAAACGTTCCACCGCGAAGTGTTCTCTGCCATTGAAAAAGACAACGAGCGTTACAGCGCCAACCAATACCTGTTTGCGTTAGAACAACTGCACGCCAGCCACCTGTTTGACCAATACGTCTTACAAACCATGGCGGAGAAACTTGAATCAGGCGAACTCACCGACACCCTCGCCATCAACATCGCGCAAAGCAGTATCGAGCAACCGAGCTTCATTCGCTGGGTGACGCAGTTGCTGGCGCGTCACAAAACCGTGTGCGACAAGCTGCATTTTGAAATTCCAGAAAGCTGCTTTGTCAATGCACCGCACCACACTGCGCTGTTCTGTCATGCGGTGCGTAGCGCGGGCGCGGGCTTTGGGGTCGACAACTACGGGCGGAACTTCCAATCGCTGGATTACATCAATGAGTTCCGCCCCGATTACGTCAAACTCGATTACCTCTTCACCCACCATTTGGATGATGAGAAGCAGAAATTTACCCTCACTTCCATCTCGCGCACCGCGCACGATTTGGGCGTCACCACCATTGCGTCACGGGTGGAGACACAAGTGCAGCTTGATTTTCTGTCGGAGCATTTTATCGATGTGTTCCAAGGTTTTATTGTGGATAGATAAGGATGCGCGCGATGCAAGATACGCTGCTCAATTCCCTGATATACGTCAGCCGCTATTACGGCCTCGCCAATTCGCCGGAGGCGTTGGTGAACGGCCTGCCGCTTTCCGACGGCAAGCTGACGCCATTTTTATTCCCGCGTGCTGCCGAGCGTGCGGGGCTGGTCGCCAAAGAAAATCGTGCTGAACTGAGTGCGATTCCACATTTGGTGTTTCCGGTCGTCCTGCTGCTCAAAAGTGGCGAAGCGTGCGTGCTTAGCAGCATCAACGAAGAGAAACAGGAAGCAGAAATTGTCACGGCCGAATCCGGCATGGTGCCCGTCGCCTACCCTTTGGCAGAGTTGGCAGAACGTTACATTGGCCGCTATTTCATGGTCAAAAAGCAATTTCGTTACGACGAACGCTCGCCAGAAGTGCTCAAAACGCGCCACGGCCACTGGTTTTGGGGCACCATTTGGCAATCCAAACGCATCTATCGAGACGTGTTGATCGCCTCCATTCTGATTAACCTGTTTGCGATTGCGGCCCCCATGTTTACCCGCTTGGTCTACGACAAAGTGGTCCCCAACCTTGCGTTTGAAACCCTGTGGGTACTAGCCAGCGGCGTGTTCATCATCTTCTTATTTGATTTAACCCTCAAGCTGCTGCGCAACTATTTCATCGACGTGGCGGGGAAAAAGTCCGACATTCTGATTTCATCCAAACTGTTTGCCAAAGTGATGGGCATTCGCATGGAATCTCGCCCACCGTCGGTTGGTGCATTTGCGCGTCATTTGCAGGAATTTGAATCGATTCGTGAATTCTTTACCTCAGCGACCATCGCGTCTCTGATCGACCTGCCATTTGCGCTGCTGTTCTTAACGCTGATTTGGCTGATGGCCGGCAATCTGGTGCTGGTGCCCGTCGCAGGTGTGGTGATTTTGATCGCCTATTCGCTGCTGATTCAAGCACCACTGCGCCGCGCGATCGAAGAAGGATCGCGTCTGGCATCGCAAAAATATGCCAACCTGATAGAGAGCTTAGCGGGGTTAGAAACCCTGAAATTGTTTGGGGCGCAAAGCCAATTTCAATATCGCTGGGAAGAAGCGGTAGCGCACATGGCCAACTGGAACATCAAAAGCCGCCGCATCACCGATGGCATTCAAAACACCGCCGGTTTTGTCCAGCAGGCGTCGAACGTCGGCATGATCATTCTCGGTGTCTACCTGATTGCGGAAGGCGAACTCACCATGGGTGGCTTGATTGCCGCTACCATGTTGAGCGGCCGCGCTATTGGCCCGCTGGTACAGCTTTCGTTGCTTTCCACCCGTTATAACCAAGCCAAATCGTCGCTGACCATTATTGAGCAAGTGATGAGCATGCCGGACGAACAGGAAGAAGGGAAACGCTACATCCATCGCCCGATGATTCAGGGCAAAATTGAGCTGGATAAAGTAACGTTCCACTACCCAAATTCGCCAGTGGCTTCGATTCGTGACCTGAGCGTCACCATCAATCCGGGCGAGAAAGTGGCGATTATCGGTCGTATCGGTTCAGGGAAAACCACTTTAGAACGCCTCATTATGGGCCTCTATCAGCCAACCGAAGGTCACGTCCGAATTGATGATACCGACATCAAACAGCTCCATCATATTGATGTGCGACGCA
Source organism: Vibrio sp. Vf1514 (assembly GCF_052076135.1). Classification (NCBI taxonomy): domain Bacteria; kingdom Pseudomonadati; phylum Pseudomonadota; class Gammaproteobacteria; order Vibrionales; family Vibrionaceae; genus Vibrio; species Vibrio sp. Vf1514. The sequence continues at coordinate 950,231 of NZ_CP197268.1, forward strand.
ACATTGGCTGTGTGCCGCAAGAGAGCGTGCTATTTTACGGCACCATCCGTGACAACATCACGCTAGGTCGTCCATTGGCGGACGATCGCGATGTGATGGATGCTGCCAACCGCGCCGGTGTCACCGTGTTTACCCAACAAGATCCAGCGGGGCTTGAGCGCCAAGTGGGTGAAGGCGGTTTACTGCTGTCGGGAGGACAACGTCAAGCAGTGGCCATTGCCCGTGCACTGCTTGGTAGACCACCCGTACTGCTGATGGATGAACCCACCAGCGCGATGGACAACCGCTCCGAAATGCAGATTAAGCATCAGCTCAGCCAACTCACCTCGAGCGAAACCTTGGTGCTCATCACCCACAAAACCACCATGCTTGATGTGGTTGATCGGGTAATTGTGATGGAGAAAGGTTGCATCATCGCCGATGGCCCTAAAGAGATGGTGCTGAGCGATCTGCGTCATGGGAAGGTTCGTGCCGTCAATTAATCGCACCATCTAATCGCGCCATCGCCACATCATAACGAGCGCTTCAAAGCGACAGCCCTTCCGCTGTCGCTTTTTGTTTGCCCCGATAAAATCACGCAACGATTTAAATATTTTTTATTCTCGATCAGACTCTTACAGCGCACTTCTGCTAAACTCTCACTTTTCAGTCTGGCGTAAAATTTCACTGTGCAGCTACTCAATCAACTTCGACTCTATTGGGCCAATAAAACCTTCAATTATTGTGTTCTGATCCTGATCACCTTGCTTGGTGTGGTTATCCCTGCCTGGCATTACAACCTCAATACGTGGGTCACGCCGCTGATTCTTGGGGTGATTGCAGCGGCATTGGCAGAGCGCGATGATAGTTTTACCGGCCGCCTCAAATCCATCACGCTGACGTTTATCTGTTTTGCGATCGCCGCATTCTCGATTGAAATTCTATTTCGCACGCCGATCCTGTTTGCCATCGGCCTGTTCATCTCGACCTTTGGGTTTATCATGCTCGGCGCAATGGGTTCCCGTTACGCCAGTATCGCCTTTGGTTCGCTCTTGATCGCGATTTACACCATGTTGGGTGCCCACCAAAGCACCAACATTTGGTTCCAGCCACTCCTGCTGCTCACGGGGAGTGCTTGGTATTATTTGGTGTCGATGCTCTGGCATGCATTTTGGCCCATGCAGCCGGTACAACAAGATCTCGCCAACGTGTTTGTGCAATTGGCCAACTACTTTGAAGCGAAATCGAAGCTCTTTCATCCGGTGTCCAACCTCGTACCTCAGCCACATCGGATTACCGAAGCCAATTTAAATGCCGCCACGGTGAACGCGCTCAACCAAGCGAAAGCCACGTTTTTGACCCGTTCCAAGCGCGGCCATGTCGACAGCACCAGCGACCGATTCCTGAAAATTTACTTTTTAGCGCAAGACATTCACGAACGCGCCAGCTCAACCCATTATCGTTACCAAGATCTTGCCGATAACTTTGGCCGTACCGATGTGCTGTTTCGTTTTAGACACTTACTGGAAACGCAAGCCAAAGCGTGCCGCGAAATCGCGCACTCCATCCGCATTGGCCGTAGCTACCAGCACGGCAGCGAATCCGTCCTCGCCTTGGATGAATTGCAGCTTTCCCTGACGTATTTGCAAGAGCAGAAGCGCCCGGAATGGAAGATGCTTCTCGCTCAATTGGGTTATTTATTCAATAACTTAGCCACCGTCGAGAAGCAGTTATGTAACGTCAGTAACCCAGATGTTTCCAAACCAGAAGAAGACGTACTGGACGATACCGAAGCCCACACGCTCAAAACCTTGTGGCTACGAATTAAAGCTAACCTCAATCAAGATTCGTTGCTGTTTCGCCATGCCGTGCGCATGTCGATCGCCCTCACCTTGGGTTATGGGATCTTGCAAGGGTTAGGGCTAGAGCGCGGCTATTGGATTTTGCTCACGACACTGTTTGTCTGCCAGCCCAACTACGCCGCAACGCGCCAGAAGCTGACTTCTCGTATTATTGGGACACTGGCGGGGTTGTTGATTGGTGTGCCGCTGCTGACATTCTTCCCTTCTCAGGAAAGTCAGTTGGTGCTGATTGTCTTTTCCGGCGTGATGTTCTTTGCCTTTCGTCTCAACAATTACGGTTATGCCACCGGTTTTATCACCCTACTGGTACTGTTCTGCTTTAACCAATTGGGCGAAGGGTTTGCGGTTGTTCTACCCCGCCTTGCCGACACATTGATTGGCTGCGCACTGGCCGTTGGCGCGGTGATTTTCATTCTGCCCGACTGGCAATCAAAACGCCTGCACAAAGTCATGGCCGACGCCATTGATGCCAACAAACAGTATCTTGGGCAAATCATTGGCCAGTATCGAATTGGCAAGAAAGACAACCTCACCTATCGCATTGCCCGCCGGAATGCGCACAACCAAGATGCCGCGTTGGCAGCGGCAGTCAGTAACATGTTGGCCGAGCCCGGGAAATATCGCACAGCGACGGATGAAAGCTTCCGCTTCCTGACGCTAAATCATGCGTTGCTGAGCTACATTTCCGCATTGGGCGCGCACCGCACGCGCATCGACGATGAAACCGTGCACCAATTGGTGCTCGATTCCCATCGCGTCATTCACCAACATCTGGATATTCTGTATCAGCAACTCTTCACGCATTGCGGCGACTGCGATACCAGCACGATCGAAGATGCGGGCCTCGAAAAACGACTGGCAGAATGGCGTGAAGAAGACGACAGTTCCGCTCGTATGGTGCTGCAACAACTTCACCTGATTTATCGCATGCTTCCCGAACTTCACTCGCTCGCCAGCAAGTTTGCCGTACGGGTTGGTTAAATATGCAACACGTTTAAAGAGGGCGAATTCGCCCTCTTTGACGTTTTACTGGATATATCCTGACAATTTTCGGACAAAAAAACATCGTTCAAATACTAATTTTGTAGTCAGAAAAGTCCTACACGAGTAAGACAATCATGGGATACGAATACGAAAGGTTGTTTCTGAGTCATCGGAACACCATTCAAGGTATGAGAATGAACAGCGCTCAGTTTGAACAATTAAAATCACAATTAAAGTTAATGACCCCCCAACAACTCAAGTCGTTGCAGGGTGAAATTCGTCATTCATTGGAGCAAGAACAAACCACGTTGCTCACCGATGAAGAGATTGATGTGATTGCGAGCTTGTTTTCCTGAGCGACTTGCACTTTTGAATCTCCGGACGTAAGCTTTTAACAGTCAAGAGGAAAGCCAATGCCTGTTTCAGCCGTACAACCAGGGTATTCAATCATCCAACAGTCATCAAAAATGGCCGAGGATGCTGCGCGTGAAATTCAGCAAAACAAAGCTTTCGAACCCACCCAACTGTCTGATAAAACCCTCGAGTTCAACAAAGTTGAGATCGATAAACCGCGTCGTTCTGATCCCATCGATCCGTTAGTCAAACTCAACCAATCCCAACAGTACGCTCGAATCGGCACCAACGTGTTGCAACGCGATCAGGACATGATCGGCAGCCTCCTTGATATCAGCGTCTAATTTGACACCGAACATTTAATGCGCGCGCTGACATCACGCAAATTGTCAGTGTGTGTGTCGACGTATTGAGTTTGTACCCTGCCCCGGTACAATGCCCCCAAATTTTTGAATCCGTATCCCTATGCCAAAACTAAATCTGCATCGTCGTGAAGGTGCCACTGCCCTTCAGCATGCCTTGACGACCGACCAGTTCACGTCTGCGTTAGAACCCAAACACACAAAACCTGCCACCAAGCTGACGGCCAGCCCTGCCTTAACGGAAAAGCACGTGCAGCAGCGTTGGGAAAAGTTGGCACTCGACAGTGCACAAAGCGTGTTGTTCGATCCGGTGACTGAGCAGCACATGGCGGCATACGACAAAAACATTGAATACTTTATCGGCACAGTGAAGGTGCCTGTGGGCGTGGCAGGTCCGCTACGTGTGAATGGCTTGCACGCCAGCGGCGATTACTTGATCCCGCTGGCCACCACCGAAGCCGCGTTGGTGGCGTCTTATCATCGTGGGAGCCGGTTGATCACTGCCGCCGGGGGCGCCAGTGCCATGCTGCTCAACGAAGGCGTCACACGCACTCCTGTGTTTGCGTTTTACAACCTCGCGCAAGCGGGGCAATTTGTCGCTTGGGTTACCACACAGTACGACGCGTTTAAATCGCTGGCGCAATCAACAACTGCGCACGGTCAATTGCACGACATCAATGTCACCCTGGAAGGTAATCATGTCTACTTGGTATTTGAGTATTTGACGGGCGATGCTTCCGGGCAAAACATGGTGACGATTGCCACCAACGCAGTATTTGACTTCATCATGCAGCATTCCCCGATTGCGCCGGAATACGCGTTTCTCGATGGCAATTTGTCTGGCGACAAAAAAGCCAACAGCCATGTGTTGCGCAGCGTACGCGGCAAGAAGGTGACGGCAGAAGTTCATTTAACGGCTGATTTGGTTAGAAAATATCTTCACACCACCCCCGAAAAAATGGTGCAGTTTGGTCACATGACAACGTTGGGCGGCGCGCTGAGTGGCAGCATCGGCGTGAATGCGCATTATGCCAATGCGCTCGCAGCGCTGTACATTGCATGCGGCCAAGATGCTGCGTGCGTCGCGGAGTCAGCGATTGGGATCACGCGAATGGAACTCAACAAACATGGTGGTTTGTATGCCAGCGTCACCCTCCCCAACCTGATGGTGGGCACCGTAGGCGGCGGCACAGGTTTACCGAGCCAAAAAGCGTGCTTGGACATTCTGGGACTCGCGGGGAATGGCAAGGCCAGAGCCTTGGCTGAAGTCGCAGCTGCGTTGTGTTTGGCTGGCGAACTATCCATCGTTGGCGCATTCAGCGCAGGGCACTTTTCTCGTGCGCATCATAAGCTGGCTCGCGGATAAGTGTTCAACGCTGCGCGTTAAGTGCTGGCTTCACAAGGTCAACGCATTCAAAATGCCTAAAACATTCACTCATGAAAAAGCCTTCTGTGAGAGAAGGCTTTTTTGTCACACGTGGCTGAGTACCACATCGCGCTGGGACACACTCACCCCTTTGATCTGCGCGTAAACTTCCATGCCCGGCTGTAATGCCAAATCTTGCAGCGCCCACTCGGTAATTGTCGCCCAGAGGAAAATATCGGGGGCCAACGCCAACTTTAAAGCGATGCTCTTCTTATGTTCGCCCTGTTGATGGTGTTCAATCTCAGCAATGCGCGCCGACAAAATATTTCGAATTGAGGTTTTACCCGGTTTTTCTAAGGTCACCGATACGTCGTTGGCTCGAATCTGCAAGCGAATCGGCGCATTGAGTTCGCCATCAACCTGCTGAACCCAAAGCCCAACGTTGGGCGCCAATAACACTTGGGTCAAACCAAATTGATCATGATGCTGCGCGATGGTGCCGGAGAACAGCGTGCTCTGATCGCTGAAAGATTGCCAAGGGCGCATACTTTTAGATGACCACACCTGTTCAATCGGCCCAGACGCCACCACGCTGCCCTGATCAATCACCACCAGATGATCGGCCAAACGCAGGATCTCATTCATGCTGTGCGTCACATACAGAATGGGGATTTCGACTTGTTGCGCGAGCTGTTCAAGAAACGGCATCACTTCGCGTTTACGCGGCATATCAAGCGATGCAAGTGGCTCATCCATCAACAATAAATCCGGTTGCGATAACAATGCGCGGCCGATGGCCACACGCTGTTTCTCACCACCAGACAACGCATTGGGATAACGTTCCAGCAACGGCTCTAAGGCCAACAGCGACACCACCGAAGCAAAATACGCTGCATCTTTTCGCCGTACGCCATAATTTAAGTTGCCGCGCACCGTGTAGTGCGGAAACAAGCGCGCTTCTTGAAACACATACCCAATACGGCGGTGTTCAATCGGCAAGTTGATGCGCTGCTTGGTGCTGAACAACACGCGATCTTGAATCGCGATTTCACCGCTGTCCGGTGCAATCAAACCACTAATCACGTTAATCAGTGAGGTTTTGCCTGCGCCTGAGCGGCCAAAAATCGCGGTGATCCCTTTGCTGGGCAGCGCCAGTTGCACGTCAAACTGAGTTGCGCCTAAAGTTTTCGTAAACTGAACTTGCAACGCACTCATCGGCTGACTCCCAATTTATGTTTCATTCGTCGGCTCACCCACTCGGAAATAAACAAGGAGAGCAACGCAATGACGATGGAAATAACGCACAGCCTAGCCGCTTCCATCTCCGCCCCTGGCGTTTCCAAAAAGTTATACATGGCAAGGGGAATGGTTTGCGTTTCACCCGGAATGTTCGACACAAAACTGATGGTGGCACCAAACTCACCGAGGCTGCGCGCAAACGAGAGCATCACCCCCGTGATCACACCCGGCAGCGTCAGCGGCAATGTGATGGTCACAAACACTTTGAGCGGCGACGCGCCCAATGTGCGAGCGGCTTGCTCAAGTTTCGGATCCACGCCTTCGAGGCTCAGACGAATGGAGCGCACCATGAGTGGCAATGCGATCACCACGCACGCCAACACCGCGCCGCGCCAACTGAAGCTAAATGAGATGCCAAACCACGCATTGAGCCACTGGCCAATCGCGCCTTGTTTGCCCATGGAAATCAGCAGCAAATACCCCACCACCACCGGCGGCAGCACCAATGGCAAGTGCACCAAACTGTCCAGCGCACTTTTGCCGAAGAACTCTTTGCGCGCTAACAACCAACCGATGCCCAACCCGATGGGGAGCAGCCACAACACCGCATACCCAGCCACTTTCAGGCTGAGCAGCAATGCCGTGAGTTCGTAGTCGCTCAGGAGCGTGATATTACTCAGCAAACGTCTCAGTTCCCATATCGGTACGGAAGCCGTAGTGTTCCATCACCGCTTTCGCTTTGTCTGATTTAAGGAAATCCACAAAGGCGCGGCTCGCATCTTTGTCGGTAATTTGCACCAATGGGTAATGAATCGCGCTGTGCAGCGCTGGATCGAATGTCGACAGGATCGCCACGTTATCAGTCAAAGCGGCATCAGTTTTGTACACCATGCCCAATGGCGCTTCGCCACGTTCCACCAATGCCAACGCAAGGCGAACGTTGTTGGTTTGAGCCAGTTTAGGTTGCAGCGTATCCCACACACCCAAATGAGTCAGCGCTTCTTTGGAGTACATGCCCACAGGCACGGCATCGGTGTTACCCACCGCCATGCGGGAATCTTTCAAAACGTTTAACCATGCCTGTTTGTTGGCAACATCAAACGGCTGTTGTTCAGAGGCGCTTGGCTTAATCAAAACCAGCTGGTTACCCGCCAAAAGAGTGACATTGTCACGGCTAACAATGTTGTTTTTAATCAGGTGTGATACCCAAGTTTCATTGGCAGACAAAAAGACGTCTGCGGGCGCACCACGTTCAATCTGACGTGCAAGCGAAGAAGAACCACCATAAACCGGAACCACATCCACATCGTGATCCGCCTCATACGCCGTAATCAAATCATCGACAGCGTTCGTCATCGAAGACGCCGCGTAGATATTGACGGTATCTTTTGCCCAAACCGAGGTGCTTGCCAACACAGCACCAAGCAAAACGGCGATTTTTTTCATTTTATTGTTCATGATGAGAGTCCATAGATTTCTGGCCATAATAAAGCAAGATCGAGATGCTGCTCGATAGCGTCGGCGATACGATCGATCGCCTGCTCTTTTGCAGCAACATGATCATGCACTTGAATCGCGTCTGCGCCGGCCCATTGACAAATTAAGTCAGCGGCAGAAAAAGTATCAAATACACCGTGTAAATACGTGCCAACGATGTGATTGCAGGGACTGACCAAGCCATCAAACGCACCGTCGTGAAGTTGAATGGGTGCCACACCCGCTGAATTTGGCGAGGCAACACTTCGGCCAACATGAATTTCGTAGCCGGAAACAGGCGCGGATTTGCCGTTGAGTCGCAATGTGCCGGCCACATTGGTGAGTTGCTTTTCGCCGGTTAGCGTGGTTTCCATCGCCAATAGCCCAAGGCCTTGCGTGCTGCCAGGTTGGCCTTCCACGCCATCCGGGTCATGCACCCAGTCTCCCAGCATCTGATAACCACCACAGATGCCCATCACTTTGCCGCCAAGGCGCAGATGACGCTGAATATCTTTGTCCCAACCTTGCTGCTTCAGGTATTCCAAATCGGCACGTGTCGATTTACTCCCCGGCAAAATAATGAGGTCCGCACGGTCCAAACGTTCACCTTTGCCGACATACCGCAGGTTGATGTCTGGGTTGAGTCGTAATGCATCAAAATCGGTGTGATTACTGATGCGCGTGAACACAGGCACCACCACATTGAGCTTCACCGCTGCGCCCACCACTTGGTTGGCGGTAATCGCATCTTCCGCTTCGAGATCAAAACCGTGTAAATAAGGCAACACGCCGATCACCGGTTTGCCGGTTTTCTCTTCCAGCCAATCGAGCCCCGATTGCAGCAAGCCAATGTCCCCTCGAAAACGGTTAATCACAAACCCTTTCACTCGCTGTTGTTCCGATTCCGATAACAGCGCCAGCGTGCCATACAGGTGAGCAAAAACACCGCCGCGGTCGATATCTGCGACAATAATCACCGGCACGTCCGCTGCTTCAGCAAAGCCCATGTTGGCAATATCATTTTCGCGCAGGTTGATTTCAGCTGGGCTACCTGCCCCTTCAATCATGATGCTGTCGTAGTCTTGTTGCAGGCGGGAGAACGAATCGAGCACAGTGTGCATCGCCACTTTCTTGTAATCGTGGTAGCCATTGGCTTCCATGTTACTCAATGCGCGCCCTTGTAAAATCACTTGGGCACCGGTATCTGAATTGGGTTTGAGGAGCACGGGGTTCATGTGCACGCTCGGTTCAATGCCGCACGCGAGTGCTTGCACAGCCTGAGCACGGCCGATTTCACCACCATCTGACGTCACGGCACTGTTGAGTGCCATATTTTGCGGCTTGAAAGGGGCAACTCGAATCCCCTTACGGGCAAGCACACGGCACAGACCTGCCACCAACACACTTTTACCGGCGTCAGAAGTTGTGCCCTGTACCATCAGAGCGTTTAGCGACGATTCCATAATTCTGCTGATTGTGAAGTTTGTCTCATTGTATACCTGTTGAATATAAAGAAAAGTGGCACGTTAAATGAACCGAAGATTAATGGTTAAATCAGCCTTGATTCAATGTGATCGTGTTGAAATCCCCTTATTGAACCAATAACCGCAAACAATAAGGAAACTCCCATGAAAAAATCCAACGTACTTTTCGCTGCATCCGCACTGGTTTTGGCTTCCACCCTGGCATTCGCCGGTGAAAAGCACCACGGCAATACCGTGCAGTTTAACGGTCCGGTTGAAGTCACTTCCGTCCAATCGTTACTCGATGAAAGCACATGGTTTGGCGACAAAGATGTTGTGGTTGAAGGGCATCTGCTGCGCCAAGTTCGTAAAGACACCTTCGTATTCTCCGATGGCAGCACCGAGATTCAAGTTGAATTGGATGACGACATCACCCTCAATCAACCCCTTGATCCTCAGACTAAAGTGCGCTTGTACGGCGAATTTGAGAACGGTCGCACGCCGGAAATCGAAGTCGATCATATTCAACTTCTTTAGGCCTCACGGGGTAAAATTTGTCCTGATGCTCATTTTTGCCGCGCCAACCCCGGCAAGTGACGTTATAAGATTGAATTATTTGATGAAATGGCCTGTAATTTGCAGGCCATTATTCTATATTTGAAATCTATTTGATTTAGGACGAACACCCATGCTTAAAAGAACCTGCCTGGCTGGCCTTATCGCAATTGCCAGTGTCCTGCCAACCACGGCATCAGCCAATAACTTTAACTACAACTTTTTGGAAGTGAGGACCGCGCTGAGTCCTGAATCATTTGGTGGAGAATTCAGCACGTTTTTTACCGAGAACTCCCATTTCGTTGGCCGTTTAGATTCCCGCTTTGAAGGCGATTGGGATTTGGCGGGCGGCATTGGCTTCAATGGCCCATTGAACCAATTTGCTGACGTGTACGGCCAAATGCTGATCCACAGCATTCGCGGCAACAGCGACGAAAACCACGAAACCGAAACCAACATGGAAATCAACATCGGCACACGCATTTGGCTCACCAGCCAAATCGAAGGTCATGCTCGGATTGGCCGCAACGATGACAACTCCGTGTTCATCGCCGGGGTTCGCTTCCATTCCACGCAGCAAATGGTACTCAATGCCGAAGCGCGTAACGCAGGCGTTTGGGGACCACAGATCAGCATGGGCGTTCGTTTCCAATTCTAAATCCTGACTTTCGCTTAACGCTTTTCACTCATTCTGATCAATGAGAACGATGGTAAATGTAATATAATCTATCGGGTCAGGTCGTTTTTCTGATCTGAACCGATAGATTAGGACAAGAAACCCCATGGCGACATCAAGCTCCACTGAACCTGCCGATCTCACCAAATTCCTCAAACCCGGAATGAAAATTTCCGCCACCATTCAATTTGGGCCGGATGACAGCTTTGCATTCTCCACCACACTGATTGGTTTTAAAGGTGAGCAATTTCTGATTCTAGATATGCCCCACAAAGTCCATGAAAGCTTGGTGATGCGTAAACTCTCGAATGTCCAGATTGTGCTTCGTGGTGTATGCGACACGGAGCTGGGCCATGTGATTGCATTTAAAACGTCGATTCTGCAGGCGATTTCGTCACCACACACGTTGTTTTTCCTGCGCCCGCCCAAGCATTTCGTCACGAAGACCATTCGCGAGCATGAGCGTTATAAGATTTCGATGCCGGTGACCTTAACCGAGCAAACCGATCAGCTAGAAAAATCGTTCAACGGCACGCTGGTCGACTTTTCCGTCTCGGGTTGTGGCATCTTTGTTTTAGGGGAAAACGAGTTGACACTAAACAATGCCGTTCGCTTTAGCTGTGAGCTGGATTCGTTGCTGCCCGAAGACCTAACGAGCCACATTGCCAACATTCGTCGTCAGCATAAAGGGCACATGATCGGCGTGCAATTTGATACCCCACTCGCGATGTCGGATGAATTGAAGATGGCGATGTTTGACCAAACCTTCAAACATGCCACGGTCTAACGTTCGGTCACCGCAAGCTTGGCGGCATGCGTTTTGAAATTCACCAATGCTTGATGCAAGGTCTCTTCTTTGATGGGTTTCACAATGACGTATTCCGCACCTGCCGACATAAATGCCTCTTGCGTTTCCGCCATACCATCGGCAGTACACGCGTAGACCGGCATCGCCAGCCCCATGTCATGTTTGATGATGCGCGTGGCATCCACACCATCGAGATACGGCAGTTGGTTGTCCATTAAGATCAGATCGTAGGGCTGGTGTTTCACTTTCTCGATCGCTTGCAATCCATCAGTCACCCAATCCACATTCATGCCGTATTTTTTGCAAAACGCACGTGCGATGAAGGCATTGGTGTGATTGTCTTCCACCAAGAGTACGTTGACGACTCCGTCAAACAACTCATAGCGTGACTTGCCGTCGTTGTGTGCGACGGTTTGCGTTTCGGCGGTCACAATCTCCAACGGCAATTCGATGGTAAACCGCGTGCCAACGCCAAAGCTCGACTTCACTTCAATCGAACCGCCAAGCATTTCAATTAAGCTATGTACGATCGCCAGCCCAAGGCCGCTGCCGCCATATTCACGCGTGTTGGTCGATTCCGCCTGCACAAACGGTTCAAAAATGAGTGCTAAATCTTGCTCACGAATCCCAATGCCGGTATCTAAAACGGTAATCTCAAGTTTCGCGCCCGCTTCAGTCTCGATAAGATGAAGCTGAATATTGATGGCGCCCTCGTGGGTGAATTTCACCGAATTGTTGAGCAGATTAAACAGGATTTGATTGAGTCGCACTTGATCGGTACGCACCACCAAATCATCGCCAATATTGGTATTAAGAGTCAGCGTTAAGCCTTTTTCACGACACAAAGGCCGATAGATGCGCTCAATGGCAGACACCACATCCACCAACGGGAAATCCGCTTTCTGGATGCGAAATTTACCTTGCTCAATCTTAGAGAAATCAAGAATGTCATTCAGCACCGCCAAAAGATGCTCACCACTGCTGCACAGCACGTTGACCTGTTCGGCCTGCTCTTTCTCCGTGACTGTGCGTTTCAGCAGTTGCGAAACGCCCAAAATGCCATTCAACGGCGTGCGCAATTCATGACTCATTTTCGCCAGAAAATCAGCCCGAACGCGCGCCGATTCTTCCGCCTCTTTACGCGCAATGCGGCTTTGCTTTTCGGCCTCAGCAATAGAAGTGACGTCTTGACCTTGCGTGATAATCGATTCAATGCGGTTTTCAACCACAATGGGAGACAAGTTCCACAAGATCACTCGACCATCCACTTCCGTATTCACTTCTTTGAGGATTTCCCCTTGCGCCGCCAATTTAATTTGTGGAATCAGTTGGCGTTTCAGCACTGAAAATAGCGAATGATCGTCGGCGTTATTGCGCAGGAAGTGCGAATGTGCTGACGGGTTCATACGAATCAATTCGCCCTCAGCCGTCCATAAAATGGTGGGTGACAGCGCAAAGTTAAACAAATCTTCGAACTGTTTCTCTTGATCGGATAAGCGTTGAAAGGTGTGTTCCAACGTTCGGCCAAAGTGGTCGAATTCATAGATTTTCGAGCCGGGGAAGAAGTCATCCAAGCCCCGCTCCGCCACTTTGTGGGTGTAGGTCATCAAACCATCGATTTCAGATTCAATCCTACGCTGCAACCACCAGCGCGTGAGAATGGACACCCCAACCATCGCCACCAAAGCGAACACCATCCAGAAATAGTAGTTGTTGCGCAGGCTCAGGGCGTTTTCGTTGCTCTGAACGGAATAGATGCTGAGATAGGTCGGCACCCCTTCCACTTCCAGTGCCGTTTTGGCCACCATATTTTTGTCGTACAAGGCATCGCTCAGGCCATCTTCCAGCACATCAAAGGTCGAATAGGATTCATCGCCATTGAGTGTTGAGGCCAACACCTCAGAGCCCACCGTTAAAATCAGGTTTTGCGAGTTACTGCTGTCGCGGATGGTTTCAATCAGCGTGAAGTTGTTGTTGAGCACGGTACTGACATACAAAAAGCCAATCACTTCACCCGTTGCCGTATCCACAATCGGCGAGCGGCGAACCAATAAATACGCCGTACCCAGCACCGATGGCGTTTGAATCAGATGCCAGTTGCTGCTGATCGACACTTTGCGAATGATCTTATTGAGCTCTTTGGGGGGAACGCCGTAAAACTGCGAATTGCCATCTTCCCATACCATCTCTTTGAGGTCGGTGATAAAACGAATGTCCGGTGTATTGTTGAGTTCGAGCTGATCGACGCTCAAGAAATACTGATCCAACGCAGCGCCGCTGTCGCTGTTTAACGCTTGAATAAGACTGGCATTTTTCGCGCTGCTGTCTTGGTGAATTTGCAACGTGGCGAGACGATAATTAAACAGGTTTTGAATCAGGCTGGAGGTTTGGGTCGAGGTGCGTGCCACTTCTTGTGAAATCAAGCGGCTGCTAATTTGATAGCTCTGGAAAAGCACCGTCAACGTGAGCGCGCCGAGCACAGTGACAATGGCTCGGCTGATGAAGGTTGCTATTTTTCTTTTCTGTTTGACTGTACTAGCCCTGATGCTCACTCAGTGTTCCCTGTTGCCGACTAACGGTCGGAATAACGAAAGGCGCGTTGCTTAAACAAACCAATTTTTTTCGGCTGATCGTCTTTGGTCACGATCTCAAAGTCACCGGAATACACCACGGGCACGGCCAAACCTTCCAAATCACGTTTGATCGCTTCCGCCATCGCAATGCCGGTATCATCATTGATTCTCATGACAGTAACATCAAGATGACCTTCATCCAAGGCTTCTAGTTCTGCCGAGCCGCCACCCCAGCCATTCACCTGAATATCTTCACGTTTTAATGCTTGTAGCGCCTTGGCTGCGCCCAGTGCCACATCGGTGGAACAGGCGTAAATAAATTTAATATCCGGGTCATTTTTGACAATGTTAACGGTAGCTTCATAGCCACTTTCTTGTGTCGCTTTAGTGTAATACGACGAGGCCAACTGATAATCGCCCGTGCTTTCCATCTGCTGAATGAAGGTGTCGCCACGCGCATCGCTGACGTATCCTTCAGAGAAATACAGCACCGAATACTTGCTACCTTTGGGCACATGCTCGCGATAATACTGCGCGAGTTGCTGCGCACCGAGTTCATGGTCAAACCCAACGTACATCATCGGCTGGCGTTCATCCCAGTCTCGAACCGGCGTGGTGATATTCTGCAAAATCAATTTGGTCGGTGACGAATTCAGAACGTGTTCAATAAACTTGCGGTGGCGCGTTGTATCCAGCGTGAAAATCAAATAATCCGTGTTGTTCTTCACCGCTTCCATCAACGACAAGCTTTGTTGGCGGGTGTCTTGGTTCGGGCGCGTAAACACCTGATTAATCTGGTATTCAATGCCTAACTCTTCCAATCGCATTTCAAACGCTTTGATGTTGCGCACCCAGTAATCGGAGATCTGCTGCCCCGGATAAACCACCGAAATGGTCACCGGCGTTTGTTGTTTGACCGTCAGCCGCTGAGACGATTGACGCACCGCATCAGACAACGACTCAGTCAGTGCCTTTTGTTGCGGATTGGCATTCAGAAATTCCTGATAATGCCAGTAACCATTCAGCACTTGTGATGAATACGAAGAGGCAAAAGGAGTGAAACCAAGTAAAAGAGAAAGAAAAAGCGTTTTCTTCATTCCACACATTCCGTCGTTCTGTTGATCATGTCCATCAACAAAGTTTATGAACTGCTTGGCATAACAGGGAAAGAATTCCCTAAAATATCAAGCAAATAATAACGTTTAAGATTATTAAGCATACGGCCCGCAATTAATAGCGCGTAGCACGAAAAAATCATAAAAACATTCAGCAAGTGACTAAATTAACAGCAATTTCTTTAAACCGCATAACATATTTCATCTATCTTATGACCGAATATTATGTCAGCCAGAGAAAATACAGCGCAGCCGAACGCCCGAGCAATGCTTCACCCACAACCCATTAGCTAGGCTAATGGATTTTATTATGAAACTTCACTCTTAAAACGATTGATATGGATAAAGATTAATACAGAGAATCAAATTTCGCCTGTCAAAAGGCAAAAATGATTGGGGACTTAATTCAGTGAAGGCAGTGGATGCTGATCCAAGATCAGACGCTCTTTTTGTACTTTAGAGAGCTGCTTGATGCGGTACTCCAGTTTGAGCGCCTCACCTTTGCTTGGGCCAATTTCATGTTGCCAAGCCAGCGTCAACGGTCCTTTGCCCCGCAGCGCTTTGGCACCTTGCCCTTTTTGATGCTGAGTAAAGCGCCGTGCGACATCCGTCGTGATGCCGCAATACAGCGCGTTACTGGAAGTCCGAACCAGATAAATCCACCAGCACGGACTCGAGATGTCTTCGTTCATGCCGAAGCGGTTACAGCTTTTGTTCGATCAACGCGCGCAGTTCCGCCACTTCGTCTCGCAGCGCCGCCACTTCTTGCTCTAACGCTTCAAGCTGTGAGTTGGACGGTTCGCTGTCGGCAAAGCTTGCCAATGCATCAACATCCACATCGCCAGAAAACAGGTGCTGATAACGTGACTCACGCTTGCCCGGTTCACGTGGCAATTTCACCACCAATGAGCGATTGGCCAGCGCTTCCAGCACCGCTTCGGTTTCTTTTACGTCAGTAAAATTGCATAAACGGTTCGTGCGCGTTCTCAGCTCACCCGGCGTTTGCGCGCCGCGCAGGAGCAAACAGCAGACCACGCCAAGCTCTTGCTCATTCAATTTCAAGTCGCCAAATTCGGTATTGCAAAAACGGTGCTGGTATTTTGAGGCGCGGCTATTAAACGCACTTTCGTCACTCACCAAACGACGCGCGATCAACGCTTCAACCGTATCTTGCACATCCGCGTCCGATAACGACAACACAGGTTCGCGATTGCTCTTCTGATTACACGCAGTGGTCAAGCTGTTGAGCGTGAGCGGGTAATGATCTGGGGTGGTAATTTCCTTTTCAATCAGGCAACCAATGACACGGGCCTCTAGCGGGGAAAGTTCGTTACTCATTTTCGTTTCCTTCTTTTATCGAGGCTAGCCTCGTCTCCCATTCTTAATGTTCTGAAGTCGGTGAAAATCGCACAATGCGTCCGTTTTCATCAATCATGACAACTTTAGAACGGTTTAATTCAATTTCTACTAATTCAAGGCGTTGCCGTTCGCTGATATAGGCTTGACGCAGTTTTGGCCGCAAATCTGGCTCGGCCGATTGCTCGTCGAGTTGAGGAACAACAATTTCTGAAGGTTGCATGCTCGAATCATTGTTTCGTCATCAATGGAGCCCATGATATAGCGCAATTTCAGGCAAGTACAATCTCTGCGAAGACCGAGTGACTATTTATTGGTCAAGGTGTCGTCAGGTTTGATCTAAAGGCTGTTATGAGCCTTGATGTTGTGTTTTAATCATTGACAGTTGCATTCATTTTAGGAAAAGGGACCTATGAACAGCGTATTTGAAATCGTGAGTCTGGCTCGCCGCAAAAACAAACTAAAACGTGAACTTCTAGACAACGAGAAGAAAGTTCGTGACAACCGTAAACGTGTTGATTTGCTAGAAAACCTAGTGGATTACATCAAACCTGACATGACTCAGGAAGAAGTGATCGCGATTGTGAAAAACATGAAAGCGGATTACGAAGATCGTGTGGACGACCACATCATCAAAAGTGCAGAAATCTCAAAAGAACGCCGTGAGATCAGCCGTCGCATTCGCGAGCTGACCGAACAAGACAAACTGATTCATCAAGGCAAAAAATAAGCCTGATGCTTGAGTTTAAAACCCGCCCATTGGCGGGTTTTTCTTTATCTGTACGAATTCAGACCTGATCTGACAGTGACCGACTTTTTGCCCTCTTTTTTGATGTCCACCTTCTGTTCAAGCAAAACTAAAGTGCACATTGATGCGTAGTAGTTACGATTACACCAAACCGATCACACTTAAGGACACACTCGTTTGTTACTGTTGACGTGTTTCACTTGCCAATATGATCACATAAATCCATCAAAGCGTGTGTGCCCAATTTGGTATGGAGTATTAGATAGACTCTGTCTGCATTTTACTCTGGATTTATACCAACAAAGTCTAGTTAAAAGAGACTTTTATGTTTTAATGTCTCGTGTCATCAATGAAAACAACTTAATATTGAAAAATTTCTCGGTTCGAAAATAAGAAATGGAAAATTCATACAAATACTATAAAGCATTCTTGATTCAATGGCTTACGTTTGGTTGGCTTTGCGGTGTCTTGCTATCAGTCTGTTTAGTTTTCTATACGCCAGTTTTTGATAGTACTCTGTATCCAGTAAGTTCCAAGTGGGGACTAGTTGCCGTACTATCTTTGCTCTTTGTTGCAATATTGTACGAATGGTCATCAATAAAGAACAATGGCCGTATGCAGCTTTTACATGACCAAATTTATAGCAAGTTTTTACCTAGAATAAGCTTTCTTTCGCCAAAAGCTGCCGTTTTTGATTCGTGGGTCTTAGTTGGTTTAGTTCTTACAATTATCTTTTTTTCGGTATTGTCGTGGGTTTATCCACATGTTGTTACTTGGAGTAACTGGTTTATAGGAATATGCGCAGCCTCACTTGGAAACTTTGCACTGAGAGAACAAAACCAGGTATCACAAAGTAGGGTTAACTCATTGATATTTTATGCATCTACAACAGTCTTTCTCATTACATTGTTAATTTTCTTTGTTTCGACTATATCGGGATATTCGTACGATCAAAGCAATAAGGAACCACATATATTTATCATTACTGCATGTGCATGGTTTTCTTTTGGTATATTGGGAGCATTAATACCCGGACTATTAAATCGGTTGCGCGACAGGTATTTAGCACAAACATAACAAACGCTTTAAGACGGATTCGCAACGCGTGGCATTTTTACAATGAGTTGGTTTTGGTGATTAAGGTGGTGTGCTGAAATATCGTATTGCGTTGCCCACCACTTGAGCGGGCGTTATATGCTTTGAGGAATGAATGCAAATATTAGACTGTGAAATTAAAGTTCTTGAGCTAGCTCATCCCGTGGATCAAAAGAGATTTCGAGGTATAGCATATGAGTTTTGTGTTGATGAAAAATTGCTAGAACCACAGCTATCAATTAATGAAGTTTTGGCAGCAACGCAAGATGAAGCTAAAAAACTCATTGAACTAAAGGTAAAGAAAGTGGCTGAGGAATATGGCTATGTTTATCAACCTATTAGTGACGTTTAAGTTTTGTAAATCTCTCACCATACATATAGCAAACTGTTCAAGAGTGATTCGCATTACATATTACGTATAAATGGTAACCATCCCCACCAAGGAATCCAGCCGAAAAAAAAGCCACCTAACAGGTGGCATCTTCTTTTTTAAAAAATCTTCTTAAACACTGGCGCGATGGCTTTGCCGATCATCTTAAAGTTGCGCCCGTTCTTGTGGTTGATCTCGAATGACTCGTAGGTCGTATTGTCCGAAATCACCTAGTGAATATCCCTTTCCGAATGCCCACTTCAAACGTTCTACGGACACGCATCGTCACTTTTACCCGCTTCCTCGCCCTGCCCTTTTGCTTACTTTTTGTACCAACAGAATTGGGTAATGACAAAACTGTGAACAGCATTAAACGTTTGCGTAATCGCTAACCTTCACCGAACTCGTTTTTGAGGGTTTTATCACAATAACCCTGTTGTTATAGTAATCATAGAAAACAACCGAACCATTCGAGGCATGGAGCATCCTCACTTATCTCACGACGAGAAGATTGGTACCGACACTGACACTGTTCGGCAAACTTAAAGAGGGTCAAAAAATGGACATGAACATGGTTGAAATCATGGGTTACGCAGCATCAATCGGCGTGGCTATCTCACTTACGATGAAAGACATCGTCAAACTTCGCGTTTTGAACTTTATCGGCTGTGCACTATTTGTTGTGTACGGTTTGATGATTAACGCATGGCCAGTGGTCGCGACCAACGCGTTCATTGCGTGCGTTAACGTATATTTCCTGTTCAAAATGCAGCAAGAAAAGAAGGCTGACAAAGCCGAAGGCGTGCAAAACGCCGCTTAAATAAAAATAAAAAAAGACGTGTAAAAAAAGCCCGGGCAATTGCCCGGGCTTTTACTTTTCCCCGATAACCGCTTCCCCCCTACGAAGAAACGGTCATTCACACCATGGTTGTTACATTACTCTTCTTCGTGATGTAACTCAGCCCATGCTTGCGCACATTTCACCGCGCGTTTCCAACCTTTGTAACGACGTTGACGTTTCTCTTCATCGTGGTGAGGTTCAAAACTGCGATCAATTTCGGCTTTATCTTTCAGTTCTTCCAAGTCATCCCAGAAACCAACAGCCAAGCCCGCCAAATAAGCTGCACCCAGTGCTGTGACTTCGGTGACTTTTGGACGATGTACTTCGGTATCCAACACATCAGATTGGAACTGCATCAGGAAGTTGTTGGCAACGGCACCGCCATCCACACGCAGTGCAGACAGGCGAATGCCGGAGTCTGCTTGCATCGCATCTAGGACGTCAC
Source organism: Vibrio sp. Vf1514 (assembly GCF_052076135.1). Classification (NCBI taxonomy): domain Bacteria; kingdom Pseudomonadati; phylum Pseudomonadota; class Gammaproteobacteria; order Vibrionales; family Vibrionaceae; genus Vibrio; species Vibrio sp. Vf1514. The sequence goes on from NZ_CP197268.1 coordinate 969,898, forward strand.
GAGTTTGGTAAGCAATACTTTCTAACGTTGCACGGATGATATGGTTTGAGTTCACGCCGCGAGTCAGGCCCACAATGGTGCCACGTGCGTAAGCATCCCAATATGGTGCGCCAAGGCCTGTAAATGCAGGCACCACGTACACACCGTTTGAAGTATCTACTTTGGTGGCGAAGTATTCTGAGTCATGCGCATCAGAGATCAGTTTCAGCTCATCACGCAGCCACTGAATAGAAGCGCCGCCCATGAATACTGCACCTTCCAGTGCGTAAGCCGGTTCGCCTTTCGGACCACAAGCCAGAGTCGTCAGCAGACCATTTTTTGACGTCACTTTTTCCTGACCGGTGTTCATCAGCAGGAAGCAGCCTGTACCGTAGGTATTTTTCGCCTGACCCGCTTTTACACACATTTGGCCGTACAGCGCCGCTTGTTGGTCACCCGCAATCCCTGCGATTGGAATACGCGTACCGCCTTTACCACCGATGTTGGTTTGGCCGTACACTTCTGAAGAGCGTTTCACTTCTGGCATCATCGCCAGCGGAATGCCGAACTCTTTCAGGATCTTCTCATCCCACTGTAGTGAATTGATGTTAAACAGCATGGTACGCGATGCGTTGGTGTAGTCAGTCACGTGTACGCGACCTTGGGTCATTTTCCACACCAGCCATGTATCGACGGTACCAAACAGTAGTTTGCCCGATTCAGCGGCTTCGCGTGCACCTTCAACGTTGTCCAGAATCCACTTGATTTTGGTGCCAGAGAAGTACGGGTCAAGCACCAAGCCGGTGTTTTCGCGAATGTACTCTTCTAGCCCGTCACGCGCTTTCAGCTCTTCACAGATTTCAGCCGTACGGCGACATTGCCAAACAATCGCGTTGTAAATCGGTTTGCCTGTTTCTTTGTCCCAAACGATGGTGGTTTCACGTTGGTTGGTAATACCAATCGCCGCGACTTCATCACTACGGATCCCCGCTTTGCCCAGCGCTTCAACCAGCGTTGAACTTTGCGTCGCGTAGATTTCCATTGGATCATGCTCAACCCAACCCGCTTCTGGGTAGATTTGAGTGAATTCACGCTGAGAAACGCTCACAATATTTGCATCGTGGTCGAGTACAACAGCTCGCGAGCTGGTGGTGCCCTGATCTAATGCAACCACATATTTCTGCTCAGTCATGGTTTATTCCTTATAGTTTCACGTTCTTGCTAACTTCGAATTACTTTCATTTTAGACGTGTGCTTGTTCACTTTCTTCCACGTCATCACACTGGTTCGGGATAGTACAGCCCGTTCCCACGGTTGGAAGATAAACCGCGATAAATTTCGGATATGCCCACGCACCAAAACATGCACCTAAAATTGGCGCTGCAATCGGGACGATGAAATATGGGATGTCTTTGGCGCCGCTCAGTGCATAGTCCCAACCGGCCAGGTAAGCGAACAGCTTCGGACCGAAGTCACGCGCTGGGTTCATTGCAAAACCAGTCAGTGGACCAAGAGAACCGCCGATGATTGCAATCAGAATACCGATCAACAGTGGGTTCAGCGCATTACGGTGTGCACCGTTGTTTTCGTCGCCCAGAGCCAAGATCGCAAACATCAGTACGGCTGTAATGGTAAATTCGACCGCGAACGCACCACCAAACGACAAGGCAGCATTCGGATACGTCGAGAAGATACCCGCAGTGGCCAATGCTTCTTGGCTGCTACGTACAAAATTGTGCGCGATTTCGTAATCGGTAAAAAGGTTGCTGTACAAGCCGTAAACCAATGCTGCCGAGCAGAAGGCACCCAGCACTTGCGCCACAATATAAGGAACCACTTTCGCTTTATCAAAACCATGGAAAGCGGCCAGAGCGATCGTTACCGCGGGGTTAATGTGAGCCCCTGAGACACCAGCTGTACAGTAGATGGCGATGGCAACGCCCATGCCCCACATGATACTGATTTCCCATTGACCAAATTGTGCGCTAGTCAGCACGAGTGCTGCCACACAACCCACACCGAAGAAAATCAGCAGTCCGGTGCCGATAAACTCCGCGATACACTCTCCTAAAAGAGTATGTTGTTTTGTTCGAGTCATAAGTAAGAGTCCTGTTTATAGTTATGTACACAAACTTTGTGTGAGGCAAATCTGACACAGAAGAGCACTCTCGAAAATCGAATAAGGAAATTTATGAGCGTTCGAGCACAAATTTGTTAATGTCAAACTCGTTTTTTGTTAATTGGCGCATCATTTTGATCATTTCATCAGTAGGGTTAGTTTTTATCGCACCATTTTCTAATCAAGAAAACCCTAATAAATTGAGCAATTGCTTATTAAACAAGGCATCATACGTTTTCATTTACCAACAACGTTCTTGACTCCGCTTGCACATCAGACCAGCTCGTTAGCGCATTTATTCTTGTTTTCATCGATTTACATGTAACAAATATGTGCCTAACCCTGTTAAATATCAGCAACATTGTTGGTTAATTTCTCCACACCTACACGAAACAATCACCAAAACTATCAATTTAACGCTCGTTCGCGCTTTTGTGAGCAATATATCGAACGTAAATGATAAAAAAAGACATACTAGTTGTAAGTTTATTAAAGTTGCATAAGGTAAAGGTCATGACGGCTTATCAACGAATGGAAACCGACGTTGTCATCATTGGCGGCGGCGCGACTGGCACAGGCATCATGCGAGACTGCGCATTGCGAGGCATCGCGTGCATTCTGTTAGAGAAAGATGACATCGCCTCCGGCACCACGGGTCGTAACCACGGCTTGCTGCATTCAGGCGCACGCTATGCCGTCACTGATGCAGAATCGGCCAAAGAATGCATTCAGGAAAACCAAACGCTCAAACGCATCGCTCGCCATTGTGTGGAAGCGACCGATGGCCTATTCATTACCCTGCCTGAAGACGAACTCAGCTTTCAAGACACCTTTATTCAGGCTTGCGGCAATGCCGGTATCGAAGCGACCCGTTTAACGCCGAAAGAAGCACTCGCGCTTGAACCGAACGTGAACCCGGCGCTAATCGGCGCTGTAAAAGTACCTGACGGCACGCTGGATCCGTTCCGTTTATGTGCCTCGAACGTCCTTGATGCCAAAGAGCACGGCGCGCGCATGTTCAACCGCACCATCGTCACCAGTTTGATTCGCCAAGGCGATACCATACTCGGTGTACGCTGTTTGCAATTGGGCACCAACCAACAGTTTGAAATCTTTGCCAAAGAAGTGATCAACGCCGCGGGCATTTGGGGACAACATATCTGCGAATATGCCGACCTCAACATCAAGATGTTCCCTGCCAAAGGCTCGCTGTTGATCCTCGATTACCGCATCAATAACTTGGTGATCAACCGTTGCCGTAAACCTTCTGATGCCGACATTCTGGTGCCCGGCGACACCATTTCACTTATCGGCACCACGTCCGAACACATTGATTACGACCAGATCGATAACTTGCACGTGACCGAACGTGACGTGGATGTGCTGCTGGCAGAAGGCGCGAAACTTGCGCCGATCATGGCCAATACGCGCGTGCTGCGTGCCTACGCGGGGGTACGTCCTTTGGTATCGGTAGATGACGATGGCAGTGGCCGGAATATCAGCCGCGGCATCGTTTTGCTCGATCACCAAGAGCGCGACGGCCTCAAAGGCCTCACCACCATTACCGGCGGCAAACTGATGACCTACCGCTTAATGGCGGAATGGGCGACCGACTTAGTGGCGAAGAAACTGGGCAACACGCAAGCGTGCGAAACCCACACGCGCCCACTGCCGGGGTCAAACGAAACGCCAAAAGCCATCAAGAAAACCGCCAGCATCGCCAAGCCGGTGTATGAATCCGCCATTTATCGCCATGGTGAACGCGCCACGCAATTCTTGTCTGACGATGCCAAGAGCCAAGCGATTATTTGTGAATGTGAAATGGTCACCGCGGGCGAAATTGAATACGCGATTAAACAGCTCGACGTCAACAACTTGGTCGATCTGCGCCGCCGCACTCGCTTAGGCATGGGCCCTTGTCAGGGCGAACTGTGCAGCTACCGTGCGGCCAGCCTGTTTTCCGAATATGGTCAGGTCGACGGCTGTCAATCGAGCGAATTGTTGGTCGATTTTCTGGAAGAGCGTTGGAAAGGCATCAAACCCATTTTCTGGGGTGATGCGCTGCGCGAAGCGGAATTCAGCTATTGGATTTACGAAGGATTACTCGGTGCCAGCGACCTGCCCCAGCCCGATCAATCAGAACACCCTCAAGCAGAACAACAAAAACAGGAGGCGGAATTATGATGCATTATGATGTGGCCGTGATCGGCGGCGGCATTGCGGGTTATACCGCTGCAATTCGCAGCCTGCAAGCTGGCAAAAAAACCGTGCTCATCAATCAAGGCCAAAGCGCATTGCATTTCTCTTCCGGCTCCATTGATGTGCTGGCGAAATTGCCAGATGGCAGCGCGGTCACCCACCCGTTTGATGCCCTCGACGCATTGCAGCAACAAGCGCCGTCCCATCCGTACAACACGGTGGGTCGCAGCACGCTGCAAAAAGGGCTGGAATGGTTTCGTCAAACGCTCGCCTCTGCGAACGTACCGCTATCACATCAAGATGATTTGGCCAATCACGGACGCATCACGCCGCTTGGCACGCTCAAAGCGACTTGGCTGTCGCAGCCATTTGTTTACCAACACCGCCAAGAAGTTTCGTTTGAGCGTATTGTGGTGGTTTCAATCGATGGCTATCGCGATTTTCAGCCACAAATGCTGAAAGATAACCTTCACCAGCATCCCGATTTTCAAGGTGTGCCGATTCACACGGTCACCCTGTCGATTCCGGGGTTTGACGGATACCGCCGCAACCCAAATGAGCTGCGCTCAATCGACATCGCACGCTTGCTGAAACACGATGCCGCGTGGACTGCGCTATGCGATGGTTTGATGCGTGCAGCCAATCGCAACGACTTGGTGATCATGCCCGCGATCATGGGCAACGGCGATGGCCTGACGCTGCTCACGAAGCTACGCGACACCACGCAACTGCAATTTCACGAAGTGCCGACCATGCCGCCATCGCTGCTGGGTATTCGCATTGAAGAGGCACTCAGTCGCACCTTCCTGCTGCTGGGTGGCATTCATCTCAAAGGCGACAAAGTGGTCAACGGCACGTTTGACGGCGAGCGTCTGGTCAGCCTGCAAACGCAAAACCTGCGCGACATGGCCATCAGCGCTGACAACTACATCATGGCAACCGGCAGCTATTTCAGCCAAGGGTTGCATGCCGAGCAACACGCCATCCAAGAACCGATCTTTGGCTTGCAAGTGACGCATAAACCAGCGCGCGTTGATTGGCGCAATCCGGCCTTCTTTGCCGACCGTTCGCACCCCTTTATGGCATTCGGCGTCGAAACCAATGCGCAATTGAACCCCCAGCGCAGCGGCGTCACCATTAAAAACTTGTACTGCTGCGGCTCCATGTTGTCGGGTTACGATCCCGTGTTTGAAGGGTGTGGTGGCGGCGTCGCGATTGGCACCGCCTACCACGCCATCATGCAATGCCTAGAACCTCAATTGTCAGCGTCTCACCCTAACCCATTCGATCAGGAGGTGCTCGCATGAACGCGCCATTTTCAAAAGCTGCTCCTCTGAATACCAGCTTTGACCAATGTATTAAATGCACCGTCTGCACGGTGTACTGCCCCGTGGCAAAAGCCAACCCAGATTACCCAGGCCCGAAACAGTGCGGGCCGGATGGCGAGCGCCTGCGCATTAAAAACCCGGAATATTACGACGAAGCGCTTAAATACTGCACCAACTGCAAACGCTGCGAAACCGCGTGTCCTTCTGGGGTGAAAATCGGCGACATCATCGCCGTCGCGCGGGGTAAACATGGCAAGAAACCGCTCAATCCGAAACTGATGCGTGACTACGTGCTGAGCCACACCGACCTGTTCGGCTCACTGGCCACGCCATTTGCACCAGTGGTGAACTTCGCCACATCGATGCCATTGGTGAAAAAAATCATGCACAAAACCATCGGCGTGCATGACCACAAAGCGTTGCCGAAATACTCGCACGGCACGTTCCGTCGCTGGTTTAAACAAAATTGCACCAGCCAGCCGCTGTATCAGCGCCAAGTCACTTACTTCCATGGCTGCTACGTCAACTACAACCACCCACAATTGGGCAAAGATCTGGTGAAGGTGTTGAATGCGATGAATATTGGCGTGCGCTTGCTGAACAACGAGAAATGCTGCGGCGTGCCTTTGATTGCCAACGGTTTTCATGACAAAGCGCGTAAAAACGCATTGCTGAACGTGAAGAACATGGAAACTGCGGTCAATGAATATCACACCAAAGTGATTTCAACCTCCTCAACTTGCTCGTTCACGCTGCAACAGGAATACCCGCATGTGCTCGGCGTCGACAACAGCCAAGTGTCCAACGACATTGAATACGTCACGCGCTTCCTGCTGAAAGAGTTTATGAATGGCAATGCGCCGAAAATGAAACCGGTCAACCTCAAAGTGGTTTATCACACGCCTTGTCACTTGGAACGCAGTGGCAACGTGATGTTTACCATTGAGTTGCTGCGCATGATTCCGGGCCTAGAACTGATTGTCCTCGATAGCGAATGCTGCGGTTTAGCGGGCACCTATGGCTTTAAAGAAGAGAACTATGACGTGTCGATGAAAATCGGCTCGCACCTGTTTGACTCGATCAAAGCCTCCGATGCAGATTTTGCGATCACCGACTGCGAAACCTGTAAATGGCAAATCGAAGAGAACACCGCGCTGGAAACCATTCACCCCGTCAGCTTGCTAGCGCAAGCACTGGCTTAGTCTTCCAACCCCAAAAAAGCGTCTTCAAAAAAAGTCGTTTCAACGCTCAACGTACAAAAAAGCGGGCATTGCCCGCTTTTCTTTTGTCACTTTCGCTTTTCTTCTGCCACTTTCGTTTTTCGTTTGCTGCTGTATATCGCACCACAGCATGGCGAAGGCTGTCGACCTAACGAATGGTTACGTCAGATAAGCGATACCAGCCCGATGCCTGCAACCCTTCATTGGCCAGATTCACTTCTGCCTCAGCATGGCGATCGACCAAGGCCAACTCAAGGTAGTAATGGCCGGTGGGGATCGTTTCAGGCAAAGTGAAACTGCTGGAGGTCGCGTGTTCACCCGGCAGCCAACGCATGACATCTGCGGTTGAGACGTTGAAAAACGCGGTTTCTTCGTCCTCATTCACCAATCGATACGCCAGATAATGGTGCTGATACGGTGGCGCATTCCCTTCGTTCACAAGCAAGGCCTGAACCGTCATGGTCGCGCCCGGAGTCAATTCAGCAGGGTGCACCAGTGTGTCCACACGCAGACGATAGCCAATTTGAGCCAACGCATCGTCCAACAAGTCACGATACTGAGTCGGCACCACGTGCGATTTCAGGTTCAATGTCGAAGCGTGCTGCGCAATCGCCCAATCCAAGCTCGCTTTCACTTGCTCACGGGTGTAATTGTACTTGCTCCACCATTCCGACATATTGCCGCACGTTTCCAAGGAAATTGGCGCGGTTTGCCATGCCTGATTGAACTTGGCATAGGTTTGCTGAGCCATGGCAAGACGATAAGGATAGTCGTCAACCATATGGCTCCATGTGTCGGAGAAGTTATGCCAGTCGCCCCAGCAGTCTGCGCGCCAACCTGCGCCCTTCTCAACCGCGTAAGCCAAGCTGTTTTCGCCGCTGATTAACATCACTTTAGGCGTGTTGGGAAACGCCGCAAAATGCATGTCGATCAACTTGTTCAAATCATTGTCACTGTAGCGCTGATGCAACGGCTCCAGCTCAGTAAAGTTACTGTTGTGCCATTCCCCCCAAGAGCCAACCATGCCGATATCGATGTGACTCAAGTTGGTGTTGCCGTCGTAACGCTGACCAAACGCATTGAGCAGTTTTTCCACATAATGCAGATACAAGCTGTCATCGAGATCCGGCACGAAGGTTTTGCCATCGGACGTCCAGTTCCCGCGAATGCCTTTTTTAATCAGCCAATCCGGAATTTTGCTGCCGCTTTCAGGGCCATCTGCCGTCATAAAACGCAGCGCCACCATTTGTGATGGCAACGCGGCACGGTTTTGCGCTAACAAACGGTCAACCATACCAAAGGCGTACTCGCCCTCTTCCGGCTCCAAATCGGTCCAGTAAAAACGAAAGTAATCCACGCCAGACTCGGGATAAAGCTCCAGCGGTAGTGGCACTTCCCAGTTGTTATGAAACGTTTCAACCCCGATGCCCGGGTTGGTGATCGGCCCCGACAATGCCGCCGGATGCACGGTGATTTTCTGCTCATCACGCGATACCGACGCAGTCGATGACGACGACGCATTCTTGCTCTCCGCCTGACACGCTGAAAGCGGTAACATCATCAGCAAAACCAAACCCGCTTGACTGGCCAAATTCAGCCGACACGCTGCTGTTCGTTGTTTCATTGCATTAACCCTTTAAACCAATCCCAAATCCCGAGTGAGTAGTTGGGAAAAATATCAATGCCCATGGCGGATTTGATCAAATACAGCGCAAGGAATGACAAACCTAACAGCGCGAGCAGCCCGACAATCATCAAGGATGTCACGACAAAATTCGCCCATTTGGATTCCGACGGGCGCAGTTGATGACGGCGATCGCGCCCCATCAACAACACCAGGTAATACCGTTTACCAAACCAAGGTAAACTCTTGCGTACATCAACGCCGTGACGATGTACCAAGCCCACGCTTTTGATCGCGTGTTCAATCGCTTGTTTCTGTGTATCGGTGAGCTCTGCTGCCACTTGTTCATCAAGCGCATGATAGAACTGCGTCACCGTTTTGTTCTCTTTTACGGGTGTTGACACTTATTGCCCCACAACTTTTTGATACACCTGCATGGTTTGCTGCGCGATTTTTTCCCAGTCGTATTTGGCTAGGTACTCGGCGTAGTCCACACGGGCTTCTTCACTTAATGCACTGAGTTTTTCACCTAATGCAGCCACATTGCCAACCGGGAAATAACAGGTTGGATCCAAGGCCACTTCCGTGTTCGCCGGAATGTCACTCACCAGCGCAGGCAGCGAGAAGGACATGGCTTCAAGCAATGCAATCGGTAACCCCTCGTGATAAGACGGCATCACAAACAGTCGCGCTTGCGAAAATACCGCTTTGAGTGCGTCCCCTTTGAGAAAACCGGTCATGATCACGCCCGGCGTGCTGCGCGCTTTCTCTTTCAGCGCAGCGCTGTAAGGGGTTTCATGGTCAGTATCGCCCACCAGCACCAAAGGCATGCTGAGTCCGGATTCACGATAGGCATCAATCAAATCATGAAAGCCTTTTTCCTCGACGAAGCGGCCCACGGCCACCAAGTAGTTTTGCGCCGTCAACTGATACTCACCCAACGTGGCGTTGATACTTTCGGCGCTGAGTGCCTCGGGCGCAAGCACACCGTTGTAGATCAAGTTGGCGTCGAAACGCTGATATTTTTGCTGCAAAATGCGATTAATGACTTCAGAAATCACAATCACTTCATTGGCCCATTTTGCGGCAAATTTTTCGCCAAGCATCAAAATTTTCTTGGCAAATCCGCCCCATTTCTGACGGTCATAATCTGGGCCGTGATGGGTAAACACCACTTTTTTGCCCAACAAACGCAGCAGCGGCACGACTAAACCCGGGCCGATGGCGTGTACATGCACCACATCCGAACCATCAAACAGAGTCGAAAACGCAGCCAAGGTCGAGTGCACAATCGCTTCCAGCGACTTTTTCTTCGGCGCCCAAATGGCTTTGGTTTGCACGCCCAAATAACTGGAGCGTTTGTATGGCACATACGGCGAACGCGCGATCACACAAACTTCCACCCCAAACTGTTTCACCAATTCAGGATAAAGATGCTGACAATGGGTTTCGACGCCCCCCAACACATCGGGAATGCCCCGCGTGCCCAATACAGTAATTTTCATGTTAAGCGGCCTCACCAACGAGTTGCTGATACAAATCTAATAAACGTTGTTCATGGGTGGTCAGTGAGTATTTATTCAGTAGTCGCTGACGTGCGTGACGCCCCATATCAACCGCGGCGTCTTTCTGGATGGCAAACTGATCCATCACCTCGGCCAACGACGCCGGGTTACCCGCTTCAAACAAACGGCCTTCCACGCCATCTCTCACCTGCTCCGGGATCCCGCCGATGTTGGCGCCGATCACGGGTTTGCCATACGCCATTGCTTCTAATACGGACATGGAGCAGTTTTCATAACACTCTGAGGGCACAATCACCGCACTGGCTTTTTTGATCAAGCTGTGCAGCGCGTCGCCACTTTGAAATCCGAGAAAATCGATGTCGCTGTGCGCAGCCTTCAATGGTTCATACAACGGCCCGTCACCCACCACTTTCAGTGGCATGCGCTTTTGCGATTGCTGATAAGCCTTCGCTAAGGTCGCCACGCCTTTTTCTTGGCTCAGACGGCCCAGATACAAGAAATAACCCTCATCGCTGCAGCCGGTGGTGTCGACGTGTTCATCAATCCCATTGACAATCACATCGATACGATTGTTCGGTAACTTTTGGCGAATGATGTTGGCCAGAAACTCACTGGGCGACACAATGACATCCAGCGCTTGGTAGTTCCCAGCCATTGATTGATATACCGCCTCCAGCGACAACAGTGCGCTCTTAAACAGTGATCCTTGCTGACAGCGGTAACGGCACGCATTCCACACCGAACCATGCAGACACGCTTCACACGTGTGACCATCGCGATACATGGTGTAACTCGGACACGCGATTTTGGTGTCATGCGCAGTCAACACGGTTTTGCAGCCTAAAGACTTCGCCACTTTGATGATCGACGGTGTCAGTTGGTGGTAAATGTTGTGAAAATGCACCACATCCGGGCGTTCTTGTTCAATCAGCACGCGAATTTTTTCACACGCTTCGCGATTGTGAATGAAATCCAACGCGGTACGTAGGCTGCCCATCAAGCCGTGACCATCGTAGTAATCAACGTTGGAGACAAAGAAATCTTTGTACGCAGAGTCGAGGTTTTTCTCATGTTGCATAGAAAAATCGACGATGATAGCGCCAGATTTCATCAGCATCTCACGCTCTTGGAAAAAGACGGTTTCAGCGCCCCCTTTCAAAAAGAAGAACTTATTGACCAACAAAATTTTCATTGCTCTTCTCCTCGAATCACACGATTTTCCGGTGCGACCGCGGGATCTTTGAGCGACACGCCCAAGCCCCGCATAAACCCAATCGAAAACATGGTGAGGTTAATGACACTCATGGCCGCATCTTTCAGTGAGCGGTTTTTAACGGTTTTCAGCGCAAAGAAGGCGACCAGTGGCAGCAACGCAATGCCAAACCACATCCACGGCAAGCACAGCAACGCAAACAGCACACCCAGCAAATACACGGCGAAAATCACTTCGTTCTTCACTTCTTTCACCGCATGCATGAAATGCGGTTGCCCCCATGACGATTTAAGCAGCTCACCCGACGCGCACAGGTAACGGCTGCGCCAGCGGTGTCGCAACAACGCAAAGGTCGACATCACGTGCGAGGTGTGGTGGAAATAAGGCACGTCCAAACGGCGCAATTTAAAACCGGCATGAATCAGGCGCATGCCGAGTTCCGCCTCTTCGTAAGCGTGCAAATTGCGGTTGGTGAGGTAGCCGATTTCGTCAATCGCCGATTTACGATACAGGCCACCGCCCGCCAAGTGATCATCATCCCCCAGCGGGTAGATCAGGTGCAGACGCTGCTTACGCGATTTGAATTCGTAACTCACTGCTTCATCCATTTCGACTTCGCCTGCAACCCCAGCATAATCTGGATGGGTGTGCAGAAATTCGATGCCTTTTTCGATGAACCCCGGCGCCAATTGCATGTCACCATCCAACAGCAACAAGAATTCACCCTGTGCATGCAAATAGCCGAGCTGGTGCCCAACGCCACAACAGCGTTCTTCCCCATTCACTAAAGTCACCACCGTCGCACCCAGTTCCAGCGCAATGTGTTGGGTGTTGTCACTCGACAAACTGTCGGCGACGATAATTTCATGCGGGTACGCATGCAGATTTTCACGAATACTGTTGATGGTCTTCGCGATCCCTTTGGCTTCGTTGTAAGTCTTGATAATGACGGAGACGGTAGGAATTTCACTCATAAGAACGCTCTCCCAGTGTGAGTACAGACTTGCGGATCACTAAAGCTGCACCTAGAGAAAAGAAAAACATAAATTGCATCATCGGAACCAACATTAAGATCTGGCTATAAGGAATACTCATTAATCCTGCAAGACCAAACGCAATGTACGCCGGTTGGTAGGCCACAAGTTGGATATCGGCCAAATCCATGTTGGCCCCATGCAGCATCGGTTTCGGAATACACACCCAAACCACCATACCAACCACCAACAGAAACAAACATGTGCCAATTAAACCGATTTCCCACAACAACATGCTCATGGAGGTAGAATCTAAAAGCACATTAAACACATTGTTGAGGAAACCTGGCGCGACCGAACTACCATGGTTTGTGGCATTCAGCCCATAGCCGAACAATAGACTCGGCAGACCATATAAATCACTGTTTTTCAGCCAGAAAAATACGGTGGTCATGCGGCCTAACTCACCATTTTCCATGATGAAGTTCGGGTCAAAAATATATTCCATCGATTCAATGAACAGCTCAAACGCGCCTTTGCTCGGGTCAGCACCAAACGCCGATGAATACGACGAGGCAAGCGCAAAGACCGCCAACACCAGCAAGGCCACCGAACCACCGATCATGATTAAGATGATTTTGGCGTTATACCGTTTCATGCCATGCATGTAGCTCGGTACAAACCAAACAAATGCCAGCAAGATAGGCGCAATGAGAATGACGAATTTCACCTCGCCCAAAATGCACATGATGAATGCGGAAATCACGTGAAACGCGGTGCTGGTTTTACTCGCCACCCCGTGGCGGTATTCCGACACCTTCAACAGCATGATAAGCAAACAAAACAGACCGAGCGCGGCGGTATTCCCCCCGCCCATCGGATCGCCGCCAAAAGTGCCCACCACCGAGTCCCACATTTCGAACTCGCCTTTGATGGCAACACGTTTGGGCACCACCACCATGAGCTGGTAGAGCATCACCGGAAACTGGGCATAGAAAATCCAGTACATTGTGCGAGTCAGGCGGTGGATCTGCGACTCGCGGCAAAAGCCCATCAACAAACAAAACATCACCAGTGCAATCGCCAGTTCATTTTTCAAACCAACAATCGTGACCACCACGCCGTTTTGCAGCACGGTGGAGACCGTGGCCATTGCAAAGAAAGCGACAAACACCACAGCAATGATCCGCTCGCGATGATCAAGCACAAACGGCGTGTAGCGCGTTTGCAACATCATCAGCAATAACATGGCGCAGGCCAGCACAAACGGCAGCCACAACACCGCGCTGATCCCTGTGAAATATTGCACCATGCCGCAGAGCACCAGTGTGACCCACAGGTAAATCTGCATGTAGAAACCGTTATTAAGCATCCGAGCCGTCCATTGACTCACGCATCTCGCGCGCACGTTGATTGACTTTCAGATAGATGAAGCCGTAACGCACGGCCGAAAGCACCGCAAACGCCAAAACCGACATGCCATAATCTGGGTGGAAATATGGCAACACCACAAACGCCAGCACAACGGCCGCTAATTGCTCAATTTGGATGCGCAAAAAGTAGCGCGGCGAGCCAAACACCAGTTCAATCACAGTTAGCGGACACACGGCCAACGCCGGAAACAGATAGGGCAACATGTAGCGCGATGTCGGAACCGATTCGACCCATTCATGGCTCACCCAATGCTGCGCGTAGGCAAATTCCATCACCAAAGGATAAAAGAGGAATACGCCCGCAGTGGCGACCAAACCCAGGACAAACAGCAGCTTGCGAACCTTAATGAATTCCGGATAGTTGAAACGCTGATGACGAAAATCAATCGACCATTTGGAGAAAATCGAATTGCGCACGGCGTTGCCGACGATCACCACTGGCGACAAACAGAACCGGCTCACCACGGCAAAATAACCCGCAGTGACTGACGAGAACCAAAAGTTAATCAGCACCATCGGCAAGTTGTTATTGGCCATCGCCAGCACTTCAGCACTGCCCACTTTCGAGATGTGATGATGATTGGCGCGATAGAAGTGACTCAACTGTGTCCAAGAAAAATGACTCGCGCGCACTTGTTTGAGCGGTGTGGAATAACCCAACCACACAATGATCAAACCAAACGCCAGCGATGCCCACGCCCAGTAAAACCAGATCGCCACATCAGACAGCGCAATCATCGAGATCACAACGATCGACATCGAAATCCGTTGCAGCGCCAGCAGCGCCATTTTTTCATCGCGCATCAGCAAGTTTTCAGAAATCAGCACCCACGCGTGAACCACAGTTAACAGATAAAACAAGCCAAACGGCTTATCAAACAGCACCACCACGACCGCGGTAAACGGCAGAGCGAGAATCAGGCTCTGCAATAAGCAAAACACGATATTCTGCACCAGCAGGTCATCGTGCTGCTTAGGCAGGAGCAATTGGGAGGCGAAGGTACACACCTGCGCCCCAATCAATACGATGCTGTAGGTCAGTGCGTAGATCCCAACCTCACCCATGCCGTAGCGATGAGAGATGAGCCACAACGATGCCGCGCCAATCACTTGCGACAGCACCGAAGACCCGGCGATGGTTGAGATGCTTCTAAGCAGACTCATAGGTTTACTCCGCCGTTGCGAACGTCGTGAAACTTCCCTGAGTGATAAATCGCTTGCTCTCCTCGCCTTGCAGGTTTTCTGCATTCACTTGGTTGAGCACTGCGCCGACCACATCAATGTTGTCGCTGTGTAGCTTACGCAAATCATGGACAATCGCAGGTGCCTGACGTTGCTCTGCGCGCACCACCACCAACACCGTATCCACCGCTTGCGCCGCCAATTGGCTATCTTTGCTATCGCTCAATGCGGGCAGGTTGACGATCACACAATCGTATTGCCCTTTGAGTTGGTTCATCAAGGCGCTGTAACGCTCGTGAGCAAACAGCACCAACGGTGATGCGGTCCACTCGCCGCGTGGCAAGAAATCGCATTGCGGACTCAAGGGTTGAATCAGCGTCTCAAGGTCATGCTGATTGTTCACCCACTGCGCCACACCATGGGGTTCGGGTTGCGGGTTCGCGACCACGCTAAACGACAAGGCGCCGGTGCCACGATAATCTAGATCCACCAGCAGCGTCCGCTCATTTTGGCTCCACGCTTTTGCCAGCAGTTGCGCCAGCATTGACGCCCCTTCTTGCACCGTACTCGATGCAACCCCAATCACACGCGCTTGCGGCGCAGCCAGTCGAATGGCAGTTTTCAGCCCCAGAATCGTTTCCATCGCATACGGATTGGACTCAATCAGATTGACCAAATGTTCGCGCGGCTCTTCGCCATCAAAGCGCGGAATATCGGCCAGCGGTTGCAGCCCCAGTTTCGGCTGCACTTGGCTGAGCATATAGATCTTGCGATCCAGCCCGGCGCGAATGATCAAATACAGAATGCACAGCGCAGGCGTTAGAATGGCGACCATCGCCAACAACAACGCTTTGTTTGGTTTTTGAGGACGTTCTGCCGCTGCAGCGGGGTCATAAAGCACCGCATCCGCTTCGCGGTATTGCGAGGTTAAGCTTTGCTCTTTGCTGCGCAGGAACAGTTGACGATACAAGTCTTCCGTTTTGTCCAAATCGGTTTTCAAACTTTCATACTGGTCACGTTTGGCAACTAAGGTTTTGAAATCATCTTTTTGTACTTTAGCCAGCGCTTTGTAGCGGTTTTCTTTCGCTAAATCGGTTTGGTACTGTTTCAACAAACCTTCTTTTAATTCTTGTAGCAGCAAGCGAGTTTGATCTTCAATCGCTTGAATTTGCGCTTTGGCTTCCAGCACTTTGTTGTGTTTTGGACCGTAGCGCAGCCCCAAGTCAGCCAGGTGACGTTTGGCTTGGATCAGCGCGATGCGCAGATCTTGCATCTGTGGATGGCCCGAAACTTCCGGCATCGACGCAATATCTTCAATCGGCGCATCCATGTTACGCGCCACGATTTCATATTGTGCTTGAGACGCTAAACGACGCTCTTTGGCATCGGCGAGCTTGTTGGTCACAATGCCCAGTTCTTCGGTTTCATACCCGTCAATACCGCGAAACGTCAGCAGCCCATTCTTATCAAGAAAACGCTCCATCTCTTTTTTCTTCGCTGTCACTTGCTGGCGCAGATCTTTCATCTGCTCTTGGTTCCAGCGCAGCGCATTTTCAGTTTTCTCTACTTTTTGATCGACGGTGTAGTCGATAAACGCTTTCGACACGCCGTTCGCAATGCGCGCGGCTTCTTGCGGCTCTTTGGATTCAAATGAGACGTACACCAGTTGCGTTTGACGCACCACCGTAAACGTGATGTCTTCACGCAGCACTTTCAGTGCTTTCTCCATACGCTCTGATTCAGACAGCGTCCACTCTGGATGAGACTCATCCAATGGCTTATCCCCGTTGTAACGGGCATCTTCATCCATTTTGAGCATTTTGATGGCGCGTTCGAGCACCACGCGGGATTGCATCAGGTTGTATTGCGTTTCGTAATAGGCACTGCGCGTTGAATCGTAACCGTCGACTTGCTCAATCGGCGTCGCGTTGTCTTCCTGTGCTTTAATCAGCACTGTCGCGGTCGAAATGTATTTCGAACTCATCGACATCACCAACGGCACGCATGCGCCCGTCACAAGCACAGTCGCCAGAATGACTTTCCATCCATGTTTTTTTAGCGATTTAACCAGCGGCGCGAAATCAATGCTGCTTTCCATTTTCTTGCCGCTTTCTACCATTCCTACTGACATATTAGAAAAAACTCTGTTCGACGATGATGGTGTCACCGGGTTGAATAAGGTGCGTTAACTCGACTTTTTTTATTAGTTCATGGTTTGAAGCAACGCGGATATTGATGTCTTTGCGATCGGCCCGATCGGTGAAGCCGCCCGCTAACGCGATGGCTTGTTCAACCGTTAAATTCGGCTGGTATTCGTACCCGTTCGGTTGTTCAACCTCGCCTGAGACGTAAATTTTTCGAAACTCGGCCAAGTTCACGGTCACCATTGGGTTGAGCAAATAATCGCCCCGTAAACGGTTTTCGATGTCCGCTTCCACTTCTGACGGCGTTTTGCCAGTCAGCGTGATTTCACCGATGTACGGGAAGTTGACCACGCCCGCTTTCGATATTTTCAGCTTCATCGACATGTCCGGTTCACCGTGAACAATAATGTCGATCATATCGCCCGTCCCGAGATGGTAATCCTGCAGCTCACGTGCTGGGGCATCATCCACAGATTGTGCTGAGGGTGACGGCGTCTCTTGAGCCGACACAGGCGATACCACCAGCCACATCAAACTCAACCATGCAATAACTAATGCTCGCATCTAAATCTGTACCTTTAATTGCAACTGAATCAGAGATTGTTCATACCCCAAGTGTCGTAGCACCTGAGTGTTTCCGTTATTAATAAAGAATGCGTCCGTCTCTTTATTGGAACGCATATCGCTCCATTGATAATTCATTTCAAGACGTATCGAGGGTCGGAAATCGTATCCAATCGTCACTTTCGCAACTTGGTTTTTATCAAAACGGTCTTTGTTAGGAATACGATAATCATCGGTTTGATAACCGTAATCTAACGTGGTGGAAAAGCGATCAACCCACCAATAATGCGTCCATGCGATGCCATATTTGTTATCCAAAACATAGCCGCCTTCCTGCTCGGGATCTTTCACTTTTTGCCAGGTGTAGAGTGTAAACTCAGAATGCTTGACTGGCTTCCAGTTTGCTTCGATATCCCAGTTAAAACCTTTAAAATCCTCGGCATTCTCATCATTGGGAAACTCCTTGTAGAGCAAGGCAACGTTCCCCTCGATGGTGGTCTTGCCGGTACGCTCACTTTTTAACCCAAACAGCAAATAGTATTCATTACTGCGCTTGTTGCTGGCGTGCTCGTAGTGGCGTCGGTTGGTAATAAAACTGTAGCGAAAACGGCTTTTGCTGCTGTATTGGTCAAACAAATCAACCACTAAACTGTCTTCCCGCCACTCCTGCTCCAGCAAGTAGTCGTAAAACGCTGGCGATGCCTGTTCGATGTCGTCAGTGTCGCGAAAATGGAGCTGCTTGCGTTGCAGTAACACTTCCAATTTACCGCGACCTTCTGGCGCGCCGTAACTGTAACGAACGCTGGTATCAAGCAGCGAATTTTTCAATCCTTGTTCGTCAAAGCCATATTCAGTGAATTGACTGTCGGTAAAGCCTTCCGACATGTCCTGACCACGCTTTTCTTGGCCTAACGTTTGCGAGATGTTGAGCGTGAATCCGTGCATACGCCCAAAACGCCACGCGTTGTCCATCATGAAAAAATGGCGATCGTAATCGTCCGCCGCAGAGTCGTCATAGCGACGAAACTCGCCGCTGTACATCAGGGTGTATTTGTCTTCGCCCCGTTCCCCCACCGCTTGCAAGGTTGGGGTGACGGTCCAGAAATCCGAAGCCACGGCCGGTGCAGCGTTTTGTTGGTAGGTCACGTTGTCGTCGTGACCATAATCCACACCCACTTGGCTTTGGAAATCAATGCCCGCCGGCCCAATATGGGACTTGGGGGTTAACTCTGCGTGCGCGGCCGGAACCAACGCCGCAATGCATAACGCACTAGTAAGCCGTCTCACTCACAAAGCCTTTAAATACGGTCAAAAAGATAATTTTGATGTCGAGCCACAGGCTCCAGTTTTGCATGTATTGAATGTCGTAACGCACACGTTTTTCCATTTTGTCGACCGTTTCCGTTTCACCACGGTAACCGTTGATTTGCGCCCAACCAGTAATGCCCGGTTTGATTTTGTGGCGAATCATATAGTTATCAACAATCTTACGGTACTGCTCATTGTGTGCGACCGCGTGTGGACGCGGACCAACGATGGACATTGAGCCCTGCAGCACGTTGAGGAATTGAGGCAATTCATCGAGCGATGTCCGGCGAATGAAAGCACCAAACTTGGTCACGCGTGGATCGTTTTTGGTCGCTTGGGTCACCACCGCATCGTTTTCCATCACTTTCATCGAGCGGAATTTCCACACTTTGATTTTCTTACCGCCCAAACCGTAACGGTCTTGCTTAAACAGCACTGGGCCTGGTGAGCTCAGTTTCACGCCAACCGCCACCGCAATGAGAACGGGAGAAATCAGCAATGCAATCATCGAACCAATCACAATGTCTTCGATACGTTTGATCACTTTACCCATGCCATCAAATGGCGAGCTGAAAATACTGAAGGTTTGTACGCCGCCAATGCGTTTCAACTGCGACACATTCAGATTGTAGGTGTAAAGGTCTGGCACCAGATAGGTATCCACTGTGCTGTCTGACAATTCATCCAGATAGTGACGAATGCGATCGCGTGCCACCATCGGCAGCGCAATGAACACTTCGTCGATCCCGCCCTCTTTGGCCAGTTCAATCAGTGGCGCGACTTTGCCTTTCATCGGCGAGCGAATCGGATACGTAAAGCGGTTTTCGTTGCGATCATCGTAGAAGGTGATTTCGAGATCTTGCGGGCGATGCGCACGCATCAAGGCACGTTCAATGGTCAAACCGCCGGGGGTCAAGCCAATCACTGCCACGCGGCGCTTTTTATTCATCGATTTACGCACCAAACGCACGATTGAGATGGTGACCATGCGCACAGCAGCCAAACACACCAATAGCAGCACGTACCATTGATAAAAAATGGTGTTGTTCAAGTTGGTGATGGTGTAACCATCCAGATTGCGGAAAGTGTATTTCACCACCTGCATCGCCAAGGCGGCAACAATCAACGTACACACTAAACGAACGAATGAGCGACGAACTCGGCTCAGCACACTGTGTGCATACAGGCTGATGTATTCGCCGGCAAGAAGAAAGATAACAGAGAACAGGAAAGCAGCCGTCGCATCGATGGCGGTTTCTTTTGCACCAATCAAACGAATGATAAAGGTCAGAGAAATATTAATGATCAGAAAATCGACGATTTTGAGTAAAGTCGCATAGCCATCGTCTGCCAATTGCAACGCTTTTCTTGATTTCATGGATGAATCGCCTAGTTAGAGGTGCTCTACAACTACAACATGTTGCAGATAAACATACTACAGATGATTTGTGACTACCATGTTCCTGCGGCGAATTTCAGTCTCCATCCCAAAAATCACGGCGATAGATTAGAAGATTATTGAAAAGCAAAATGTCAATTTTGAGTCAGGATTAGAGTAGAAGCACTACCACCACGGAACTCGGCGGTAGTGCTTTGATCTACGACAAATTATTCGTCATCTAAATCCACTAAACGTGTGTTTCCATGATGAATTTTCTCACGTTGGCGTTGCACCAATGCATAAAATCCAGGAATCAAAAACGTACCGGCAAGCAGCACACACAACAAGCCGCCGACCAGCGAAATCCCCAGCGAGTTTTGGCTGACATGACCTGCGCCAGACGCGAAGATCAGCGGGAAAATGCCGAGGATAAACGACCAAGACGTCATGTTCACCGCACGAAAACGCAGTTTGCCGCCATCAATCGCCGCTTGTTCAATCGGCAAGTCTTTCTCTTCACGTTCCATCTTGGCAAATTCTACAATCAAGATGGCGTTCTTCGCCGCCAGTGCAATCAATAACACCAAACCAATTTGCGCGTACAAGTTCAGCGCGGTTCCGGTCAGGGTCAACGCAATAAACGAGCCCAACGTCGCCACTGGCACCACCAAAATGATCGCCAGCGGAATACTCCAGCTTTCATACTGCGCCACCATGAACAGGTAGATGAAGATCAGCGCCAGTGCAAACGCGTAAATCGCTTGGTTGCCCGCCAAAACTTCCTGATACGCCATTCCGGTCCACTCATATTGGTAACCTTGTGGCAGCGCTTGCGCGGCAACACGTTCCATTGCAGCCAGCGCATCACCACTGGAGTAACCCGGCGCAGGTTGACCTTGAATGATCGCGCTGCGGTACATGTTGTAACGCCACGCCACATCCGGCTCAAACACTTCGCTGTAGCTGACTAAGGTGCTGAGGGGAATCATGTCCCCAGACGCCGAGCGCACGTGGAAATGGTTCAAATCGTCCATTGAGTTTCGATGTTCGCTGTCGGCTTGCATCGTTACGCGGAAGTTTTTACCGAACATGGTGAAGTCGTTGACGTACATCGACCCCAAATTGCCTTGCATGGTTTGGAAGATGTCCGATAGCGAAATCCCCAGCTGTTTGGCTTTTTCACGGTCGATATCGACGTAGTAATGCGGCACGTTGGCACGGAAGGTACTGAATGCGTAAGCGATTTCCGGCTGCTGCATCGCAGTGCGAATCACATCATCCATCACCATGGCCAAATCGTTTCGGCTTCGGCCCAGTGCATCTTCGAGCACAAATTCAAACCCGGAAGCAGCCCCCATGCCCGGTACGGCCGGTGGCCCCATGGCAAATACGATCGCTTGCGGCAAGGTTTGCGCCGCATGGCCGTTGATGCGCATGGAAATGGCGTTCGCCGAGTGATCGCCCGGCAACGCGCGGCGCGTTTCCCAATCATGCAGTTTGATAAACATCGACGCACCGTTCGACGCCGCGGCCCCCGTCATAAACGAGTAACCGTTCGCCACGGTCACGCCATCCACGCCCGGCTCTTTCTCGACCATCGCCATCAGTTGCGCAGTGGTCTCTTCAGTGCGAGACAACGACGCCGAATCCGGCAACTGAACGTTGACCAGCAAAATGCCTTTGTCTTCTTGCGGTACAAACGCGGTTGACGTGTTTTTCGCCATCCAGCTCACCGCACCAACGGCAACCACAAAGAACACGATCAGCATCAGGCTTTTCTTCACCAGAATGCCAGCAATTTGGCCGTAGCGATTCGTCACGTGTTCAAGGCCGCGGTTAAACGCTTTGAACCAACGCGCAGTGTTATCACCGCCCTGCTTCAGCACCATCGCACACAACGCTGGCGATAGCGTTAACGCGTTGATCGAAGAGATCACCACCGAAATACAGATGGTCAGGGCGAACTGGCGATACATGATGCCGGTGATGCCCGGTAGCATGGCCACAGGCAGGAACACCGCAAGCAGAACCAGGGTTGAGGTGATGATGGGGCCGGTCACCTCTTTCATCGCCATCAAGGTGGCTTGGCGCGGGCTGAGCGTTGGGTCTTTGGCCATCGTGGTATCGACGTTTTCGATCACCAGAATCGCATCGTCCACCACGATACCAATCGCCAGAATCAAACCAAACAGTGTCACCGTGTTGATGGTGAATCCGGTCATCAACATGACCGCAAACGTGCCGATCAACGACACCGGAATTGCGACCACCGGAATCAAGGTCGAACGGAAGCTACCCAAGAACAGGTACGTGACCGCAATCACCAGAATAATCGCTTCCACCAACGTTTTGACAACGCTTTTGATCGACTCAGCTACGAAGAGTGTGGTATCATAACTGGTCTCATACACCATGCCGTCCGGGAAGTTACCGCTGAGGGTTTCCAGCATGTCCATCACGGCTTGGCCACTTTCCAGCGCGTTCGCATCCGATTGCAGCGACAAGGCAACAATCGAGGAATCACGGCCACGGAATTTACCATTGCCATCGTAGAACTTCTTGCCCAGCTCAATGCGAGCAATGTCTTTCAGGTAGATGCTCGAACCATCGTTATTGGCACGCAGCACGACATTTTCAAACTCTTGCACCGATTCCAAGCGACCTTTGGTCACAAGGTTAAACTGCACGTCCTGCGCATGGTTGTAAGGCGCCGCACCAATACGCCCAGCGGCAACCTGCACGTTCTGTTCGGCCAACGCCGCATACACATCCGAGGTGGTCAGTTTCAGACTGGCCATTTTCTTCGGATCCAGCCACACGCGCATCGCGTATTCACCGCCGCCAATCACGTTGACTTCACTGATACCTTTAACGCGCGCCAGTTGGTCTTTGACGTTCAAGTTCACATAGTTGGTGAGGAACATGTCGTCGTAACGGCCATCGGGTGAGAAGAAGTTCAGCACCATCAGCAAATCTGGCGAACGCTTTTTCACCGTCACGCCAACCATGCGCACTTCTTGCGGCAGTTTCGATTCGATCTGCGCCACACGGTTTTGTACGTTGACCTGAGCCATGTCCGGATCTGTGCCGACATCGAACGTCACCGTCAGGTTATACGATCCGTCATTGGCACTTTTCGACGACATGTAGATCATGTTTTCGACGCCGTTGACCGAGGTTTCAATCGGGTCGGCGACCGCTTGTTCAACCACCTCCGCGCTGGCGCCGGTGTAGAATGCTGTAACGCTCACCGACGGCGGACTGATTTTAGGATATTCCGCAACCGGCAGGATCGACAACGCGATCGCGCCCGCCAGCGTCAGAATAATCGAAATGACCAGCGCAAATTTGGGGCGCTGAATAAAGAAACGACTGAGCATAACGTCCCCTTACTCTTGAGTCGCAGGCTGAGGACGCACCGTCAGGCCGTTGCGCACACGTTGTAGCCCTTGGGTGATCACCACGTCGTCGCTGCTAATGCCAGACTTAATCACGATGCCTTGCGGCAGTTGCGTGCCCAGTTCAACATTGCGGCGCTCCGCGACATTGCCTTCGCTCAGCACCATCACATAATGACCTTCCAAGTCCATTTGAACCGCTTTGCGCGGGATCACCACCACGTCGCTGGCATGCTTGCTACGCAGCATCACGTTGACATGCTGGCCTGGCAAAAGGCGATGCTCAGGGTTAGGCACCAAGGCGCGCATGGCAATTGTTCCGGTGTTGACGTCGATGCGGTTGCCGAGAAAATCCAGTTTCCCGAGGTGGGGATACAGTTCGCCATTTTCCAGCACCACTTGTACGTCTACGCCGTTCGCTTCGCTCGATCCATCGCCCTGCACTTTGTCCATGGCAAACGCCAAACGCTCACGTTCACTGATGTTAAAGCGGGTACGAATCGGGTCTAGGCTCACCAATGTGGTCAGCACGCCACTAGAGGGCGACAGCAGGTCACCTTGGCTCACTTTGCTGCTACTGATGCGGCCCGTAAATGGCGCGCGAATTTCGGTGTACGAGAGATTCACTTCCGCCAAGTTAAGCTGGGCGCGAGCCGCTTCTACCGCCGCTTCTGCGCCGAGTAAATTGGCGTTCAAGTTATCAAATTCAGACTGAGAAATACTGCCGCGCGGCAACAGAGTTTGCGCACGTTTAAAGTCCATGTCGGCTTTCTTTAGCCCGGCCTGAGCCTGAGCGAGCGCGGCTTTTGCGCTGGCAACTTGCGCCGTAAATGAGGATGGCTCAATGCTGTACAGTAGTTGGCCTTTTTCAACAATTTGACCTTCCGCGAAATGACGCGCTTGCAAATAACCCGTCACCTGCGCGGTGATGGCCGTATCTTCCATCGCTTCCGCGCGGCCAATGTAGGTCGTGCTCGGTTGATACGCCAAAACATCAACGGGCGCCGTCACCACCAACGGGGCGTTGGCCGGGGCAGCAACCTGGGTTGCATCCTGACAACCCGCTAATAAAAAAACCGCTGTCGTAGCGGCGAATAGAGTACTTTTTTTCATGACAAACCAATTTATCGATCTTGATGCATGCAATCTAGGAAAAGGGTTTGCAAGAAATGTCCGAGGATTATCAAGAGAATCGGGGGAATTGTATCAGTCTGTAAGTTCTGAAAATGGCGTGTAAAGGCCAATAAAAAAGGGCGATGAACGCCCCTTTTTCAATAACCTGCACCAATCAATCAGCGGCGTGATGACGCTTGCAGTGCTCGATTGCATTTTCCAACAATTGCAATGCGGTTTGCTCGCATGCTGGCAACGTGGCCTCGCTACGCGACAGCGGTGTGACACGTTCGCCCCATTTAATGTGGCCAGCGCCCCATGTCAGCCCAGCGCCAAACGCTGCCAACAGAAGGTTATCACCCGGTTTGATTTTGCCAAGCTCCAATGCTTCACACAGCGCAATCGGCACCGTGGCCGCCGACGTGTTGCCGTAGTTCTGAATGTTCACAAACGCTTTGGCTTGATCGATGCCCGACAAATCACACAAGGTTTGAATAATGCGGATGTTCGCTTGATGCGGGATCACCACATCAATATCGTCTTTGCTTAGGCCACTGCGCGCCAGCACTTGCTGCGCTGCGGCGCCCATGCCTTTCACCGCACGTTTGAAGATTTCTCTGCCGACAAAATCAAACGTCCAGTACCCGTTCTCTTCATCAAAACGATCCATCGCGGTACCAAATTTTGGCACGGCCAGAATATCACGCCCCGCCGCATCACAGCCGATTTGCGCATCTTGCAGGCCAACCGGCGCTTCTGTGCGGCTCAATACCGCAGCGCCCGCGCCATCACCAAACAGCACGGCAGTGTCACGTTTAGTCCAATCCAAATAGAATGACAGACGCTCTGCACCAATCACCAGCGCATGGCGATAGTTGCTGGCTTGAATCAAGCGTGTCGCGGTTTCCAGGCCGTATACGAAGCCGGTACAGGCAGCATTGAGGTCAAACGCTGCCGCCGCGGTAATCCCTAAGTTCTGTTGCACTTTCGAGGCAATATTTGGGATTAGAGAATCCGGTGAGCAGGTCGCCACAATGATAAGGTCAATATCGTTGGCATCAAGGCCGGCACATGCCAGCGCATGTTTTGCAGCCACAGTCGCAAGATCGGAGGTGTTCACATGGCTAATGCGGCGATTTTCAATCCCGGTACGCGAGCGAATCCACTCATCGTTGGTTTCAAGAAAGGTACCCAGATCGTCATTGGAGAGCGTCGCGGGTGGCAGGCACTTACCCCAACCCGTGATTTCGGCATAAAACTTAGTCATTGTAATCCTGTTTTTTGTTGTCGTTATCTATTGTAATCGCGCAACCTGCCCCCACATGTTGTATTAGAGAAAGTGAGAATGAGCAGGCGAACTGTGTCTCTTCATAACATCACGCACAAAAGAAATACACAATTCGACGACCATTGAAATTTGCGCAAACGCGTAAATTATACGCTGATTTGCCCCCGAACGTTAAGGGTTCAGCCCAACAACCCGCCGTTTCGAAGCCTCGGGGACGCAACCCAGCAACAGATTGAGAGGAAGTTATGACCACATTCAACACACGTTGCCCATCTTGCCACGGCCTGAACCGTGTCCCGACTGAACGCATCTCAGAAAGCCCCAATTGCGGCAAATGTCAGGCCTCGTTGCTTGATGGTGCACCGATTGAAGGCACCGAGGCCAACTTTGACGCCTTATTGCAAAGCGCACAGCCGGTAGTGGTCGATTTTTGGGCGCCGTGGTGCAACCCGTGTGTCGGTTTCGCGCCCATTTTTAGTGACGTGGCGGAAGCTCGCAAAGGCCAAGTTCGCTTCGTGAAAATCGACACCGAAAGCCAGCAGAATTTGGCGGCAAAATTTCAGATTCGCAGCATTCCAACCATTATGGTCTTCAAAAACGGTCAAAGAGTCGATGTGATCAATGGCGCGTTGCCAAAATCCCAGTTTGATCAATGGCTCAACCAAGCGTTAAATAAATAACTCCAGAGCAAAAACAGACAATAAAGTTGGCATTTTTTACTGAATTATGCCAACTTAACCCCTCATTTCACTGCTTGGCAGATTGATAAAATTTGTTAATCGTCAAGACCATAATTTTTCGTTTTACCTTTCCTGTCTTTAGTTCCATATTCGCCGCGAAAATCCCCTGTTCTTCCACTTGATTTCGAGGCTACGCCGTGAATACGTCCGCTGTTCCTGCGCAACGCATTTCAGTGCCAGTCATTGCTTTGGCGCTGTACGCGATCGCGTCTGGCTACTTGATGAGCTTGATCCCGCTCATGCTTTCTCACTATGGACTAGAAGAATCGTTGGCCAGTTGGCTGGCGAGTGTGTTCTATGCAGGTTTACTGCTGGGCGCGATGATCATGGAACCGTTTGTCAATCGTCTGGGTCACCGGATGGCATTTATTTGGTGTTTGGCCATTTTGCTGCTGTCGATTGTGGCATTGCCCTCAATGCCGTTTGCCTCGGCATGGCTGATCACACGCTTTATCGCGGGTGTCGCGGTTGCTGGCGTATTTGTAGTGGTGGAATCTTGGTTGTTGCACGGTAACGAATCTGGTCGTGCAAAACGTTTGGGCATCTACATGGCGTCGCTGTACGGCGGCACCGCAATTGGTCAATTGGGCATCGGCGTACTGGGCATCTCTGGTGGCGTGCCGTTCATTGCCATCACCACACTGCTGCTGTTGGCGTCTGTGGTTTTGATTTACGGTGAATCCGATCAACCGCCAGCACAACATTCTGCCAGCTTGTCGTGGAAACAGATGAGCAAATTGAGCCACGCAGCCATTATCGGTTGTTTGGTGTCGGGCCTCACCTTGGGTGCCATCTACGGCTTAATGCCGGTGGAATTGGCATCCCGTGGCATCGGCAACACACAAATTGGCACCTTGATGGCCTTGGTCATTTTGGGCGCGATGGCGGTGCAACCGATGGTGCCTTGGCTGTCTAAATTTTTGGGGCGTAAATTGCTGATGGCGATGTTCTGCCTTGTGGGCGCAGGTGCAACCGCACTGCCTTTGATTTACTCAGGCCTCAATATGTTGGCGGCCGGTCTGTTTTTGCTGGGCATGGCGACATTCGCGATTTACCCAATTGCGATCAACCTTGGCTGTGACAAACTGGATGCAAGCTACATTGTTTCCGCAACCCAAGTGATGCTGTTTAGCTACAGCGTGGGTTCTGTGGCAGGCCCAGTATTGGCCGACTGGTTTATGCAAGGCACACAAGGCCTATTGGGCTACCTGTTTGTGACCCTGTTGGCAACGTGTATCTACATGTTGATGTCGAGCGTGAAAACCAAACGCGAATGGGTGGCAGGCGAATAACGCCAGCGCATCAAATACACATATCGTATTCAGAAAAGGCAAGCTTCGGCTTGCCTTTTTTATTGGCATGATTCGTCATTGGCGTGATTTGCGCCTGTGAATTGGTGTTTCGTGGCAGAGATTCATTTCACCTGTTGACGCTGATGACGATTGGACTGGTTCGCCGGAGGCTTGGCCGGCACTCGGCGGCGCTCATGCAGCAAGTGACGCACCGCCAAAATGGGATGATGCAGTAACATTCGCGGCCCCGCGTAGCGCATCACCGCTCGCATCTGCGCTTTGGGTTCGGGCTTATAACAATGAATCGGGCAACGATTGCAAGTTGGCTTGTGCTGACCATAGGGGCAGCGATCAAGGCGCACTTCTGCGTAATGTTGCAGCGCGCGACACGCTTCGCAGAGTCCATCCTTACCTTTGATCTCACTTGGATGATGCGCTTTGCAGTATATCTGCAGCATGCCGTGCACCGTTTTAAACTCCGTCAACAACGCGCCGCCCAGCAGCGATGACAATGCCATGTAGCCACCCTTTCAAACCAATCGAAAACCGTGTACGCGGCTGTTGAGCTTACGGCTGAAAACAAGTAAGCTCCGCACCTCGCAACCTTGACTCCCAGAGCCAGAGATGAACCGTAAAAAGAGAATCAACCAAATTTTAAAAACGAAGCTGAAAAAGCAAAACGCGAAACTGCACAACAGCAACAAGCCTCGTTATATTTCTAAAGCTGAACGCGCCAAGATGGAAGCGGAACAAGCGGCCGCAGACACGACCGTGGACGAAAGCGTCACCCCATCAGAGGAGTAACGCACCTTCAATCGTGACGTAGCGATTGGCGGCGTCAACCAAGCTTCTCGCCGTCAATCCAGGTACACCATACACTTCCACTTGCTTGCCGTATTTATCCTGAATGCGCTTGGCCAGAATATCGAAATCCCCGTCACCCGAGACCAGTACCACCGTATCCACGTCGGGTGCCAGCTCAATCGCATCTAAAGTAATCCCAACATCCCAATCCCCCTTCGCACTGCCATCGGAACGTTGAATGTAAGGTTTCAACATCACTTCAAAGCCGATGCCCCGCAAAATATGGTGGAACTGACGTTGGCGGCTGTCGTTGGAGGCAATCGCGTATGCGTTGGCTTTGACGACATGGCGACCGTTCGTCACCTGTTGCCAAAAATGGTTATAGTTAAAGTGTCGCTGGTAGCGTTCTTTGCAGGTGTAGTACACGTTCTGAACATCCACCAAAATGGCAATCGTTTCCATAATTTTCGTCTGTGCTGCGCGGGCTGGTGAACTCGGGCTCCCGAAGGAACGTAAGAGTAACAAGACCCGAATGTCTTAAAAGGCGGTAAGTGTGCGACCTTACCACACAACTTGCCTTGAACGCGAAAGTTGACGTCACGCGGATGCCTGTCATCCAGCCATTGTGACCCTTGTACATCGCCACAGGAGGACGTATGAGAATGAAGTTATGGGCTCTTTGCCTAAGCGCCCTGCCGCTGCTGGCCTTCGCCTACCCACTTAACTCGAATGCATGGTCACATCGCAGCGTGCTGTTCTTCGCGCCGACGGAAGATGATTATGTGCGTCAGTTCTTACTGGAGACCCTGATGCACGAATGTGAATTGGATGAGCGTGACGTTGTCACTATAGTCATCACCGAAGACGGCTTCAGCTATCCCGCTTGGCTTAAACACGAATTCAATCTGCAAGATGTGTCGATGATTTATCGTGTCCCGACCGGCAGTCACACCACGCTACTTGTTGGCAAAGATGGTGAAGAAAAACTACGTTGGGGCAAAACCACCGACTGGATGCAGGTGAAAAAGACCATTGATGCCATGCCGATGCGCCAACAAGAAATGCAGCGACGCGTTAGCCGCTGCCAAATCTGATCAGCCTTTAAACCATTTGAGCTTCTCGTGCAGGCTGGTCACGCTGCCCACCACAATCAGCGCTGGGCTTTCAGCCTGTTGCGCCAACTGAGGCAAAGTAGCCAGATTGCCGCGGTAAACGCGCTGCTGCGCCGTCGTGCCCCGTTCGATAATGGCGCATGCGGTGTCACCGCTTAGTCCCGCGTTAAGCAGTTGCTCGGTAATGTGCGGGCTCTGTTTGAGGCCCATGTAAAACACCAAGGTTTGGTTGCTTTGCGCCAGACATTGCCAGTTAATGGGTTGACCATCTTTTTGCAAATGACCGGTGATAAACTGCACGCCCTGCGCGTGATCGCGATGGGTCAGCGGAATGCCCGCGTAGGCCGTTGCTCCAGCCGCTGCGGTGATGCCCGGTACAACGTCATACGCAATCTGGTTGTCCGTCAGCACTTCAAGCTCTTCACCGCCACGACCAAAGATAAACGAGTCGCCGCCTTTCAAACGCACCACACGCTTACCTTCGCGCGCTTTATTGACCAGAATCTGGTTGATTTGATCTTGCGGCACGCAGTGAAAATCGAGTTGCTTGCCCACATAAATGCGTTCTGCGTTTTGCGGGGCTAAATCCAGAATCGCTTGAGACACCAAACGGTCGTACACCAGCACTTGCGCCTGCTGAATCACGCGCAACGCTTTCACGGTCAGCAGATCCGGGTCGCCCGGTCCGGCGCCAACCAAAGACACAAAGCCAGCGCATGCCTCTGGGCATTCCTCTGAGCATTCCTTTGTGAATAGCTCAGTAGGAAGCGAGGTCGAGTGAGATGTGGGATGAGTCGTCATAGCAGCATCAATCCATTCAAATTTGAGTATAAAAAGTCACCCTCTGCGCCGCTGGCGGTGGAATGATGACTTGTTATCGTCAAACCCCAGTTGTAGTCTCCTCGCTGCGGGTTTACAGCTCGCGAGGGAAAGGCTCCGCTTGCGCGCGGAGCCTCTGCTCAATTATTTAGTGCTCAACGCTGGTGCTGTTTTGGCGTGAGTCAGGTAGAGCGGAATGGCGGTAAACAGCAGACCACCAACAATGTTACCCAGAATGGTTGGGATCAGGTTGAAGTTCAACCAAGTCGCGATACCAAAGTCAGCGCCAAGCATCATGCCCAGTGGGAACAGGAACATATTCACCACCGCGTGTTCAAATACCAACGCGAAGAAGATGAAGATGGGCAGCCACATGGCGGCAATTTTACCCGCGACGCTGCGTGCGGTCATGTTACCAATCACGCCCAGACACACCATCAGGTTACACAGAATGCCACGCACAAAACAGGTGATCCAACCGTCTACGCCCAGATTTTCAAACCCCACCGTCCGTGCAGTGGCCACTTTAATAAAAGTTTGACCGACGGCGTTCGGCTCAACACTGAAGTTCATGGTCAGTGAAAGCGCAATCAACGCTGCGACAATCAGCGAACCGATCAGGTTACCCAGACCAACCAAACCCCAGCAGCGCAGCACGCGTCCCCACGTAGCCCCTGGGCGGTTGTCGAGTTTTGCCAGCGGCGCCAGGCCGAATACGCCAGTCACCAGGTCATAACCCATGAGGCTCAGAATACAAAAGCCCACCGGGAAGACCAGCGCGCCCACCAAGCCAATGCCGGTTTGAGTAATGGCAGTAATCGCGACGACAACCGCCAAGGAGAGAATGATCCCGGCCATGGTGCCGCGCAAAATCAAATCACGCGCCGCAGTTTTGATTTTGGCTTCGCCAACGTCCACCATGGTTTGAACAAATTCAGCGGGTTTTAATGCAGACATAAGTGTGTCCCTATCTAAAAAGTGAAATTTAAAAGTGAAAATTGAATAGAGAAAGGCATCGAGAACATCGCTATAAACGGGGGCTGATGCGTCAAGAAACCTTTGTCTATTGAATCGTCGATGGAGCGACATCCCTCCTCCGCAGAGGAGGGATGGTCTGATTACGCGGCGATTTCCACGTCACCGTTCACCACTTGGGCGCGGTACGCTTTCACGCTGAACTGTGCATCTTCCATACACAAGCCCGTGCTCAGATTAAAACGCTGCTTTTTCAGCGGGCTGGCGACCCACAGCTCGCCTTGATGTTCACAAATCAAGCCGCGCGACAGCACATTGGACTGAAAGTACGGGTCCGTATTGCTGATCGCCAATACCGCTTCGGCCTCAGTTGGACGAAAGACGGCAACCTGCTCGCCATTGACCAGTGCACATACGCCGGTGCCTGGAATGATGTCGTTGATGTGACAGATTTTTTCAAAAGACATGATCCACCTTCCCTTATGCTTCAGTCGCCGCGACGTGCAGAATGTCGCCTTTGGCTTGCGGATGTTTTTCAGTAAATGTCGCCGGACGATGCTGCGCACGCTCTGGCACAAACACCACGTTGTCATCACGCTGGTCTGAGTTAATGAAGTGCGCGAAACGCGTCAGTTGCGATTCATCGTTAATGGTCGCCGTCCACTCACATTCGTACTCGGCCACCAGTTTGGCAACGTCGGCTTCAAGCTGGTCGTTGATGCCCAGTTTGTCGTCCACAATCACTTCGCGCAGGTAGTCCACGCCACCATCCAGATTGTCCATCCAGACTGAGGTACGTTGCAGCGGCGCCGCGGTGCGAATGTAGAACATCATGAAACGGTCGATGTATTTAATCAGTGTTTCACGGTCAAGATCGCTTGCCAGCAAATCCGCGTGACGCGGTTTCATGCCGCCGTTCCCACACACGTACATGTTCCAGCCCGCATCAGTCGCGATGATGCCCAGATCTTTGCCTTGCGCTTCCGCACACTCACGCGTACAACCCGACACACCAAACTTCATCTTGTGCGGCGTACGAATGCCTTTGTAGCGATTCTCAATAAATGACCCTAAACCGACGGAGTCTTGCACGCCGTAACGACACCAAGTTGAACCGACGCAGGTTTTCGCCATGCGCAATGCTTTGGCATAGGCTTGACCGGTTTCAAATCCAGCTTCAATCAGTTTGCGCCAGATGGCTGGCAGGTCATCTTTCTGCGCACCGAACAGGCCGATACGCTGCGCGCCAGTCACTTTGGTGTACAGGTTGTACTCTGCCGCCACGGCCGCGAGCGCGGCCAAGGCTTGCGGCGTCACTTCACCGCCCGCCATACGAGGAATAACCGAGTAAGTGCCGTCTTTTTGAATGTTGCCAAGGAAGTTGTCGTTGGTATCGTGCAGCTTCACCAGTTGGGGTTTCAGAATGTGCTCGCCCCAGCAAGAGGCCAGAATTGAACCCACCAACGGTTTACACACTTCACAGCCGTAGCCTTGGCCATGTTTTTCCAACAGCTCATCAAAGGTTTTGATCTCTTCGATGCGAATCAGGTGGAACAGCTCTTGGCGTGAATACGCAAAGTGGCCACACACATCGTTTTTCACTTCGATGCCTGATTTCGCCAGTTCCGCATTCAGTACCGACGTCACCAGTGGAATACAGCCACCACAACCGGTGCCAGCCCCCGTCGCCGCTTTGACTTCTGCCAACGTATGACACCCATTGGCCACCGCTTGCGCGATTTTGCCTTTGGTAACATCGAAACAAGAGCAGATCACCGCACTTTCTGGCAGCGCGTCGGCGCCCAGAGCGGGTTTCTCTGCGCCAGCATGGGCGGGCAGAATCAGCGTATCCGGATGTTTTGGCAGCTCAATTTCGTTGAGCATCAGTTGTAGCAAGTCACCGTAGTCAGCGGTGTCGCCCACCAGCACAGCGCCCAGCAGTTTTTTACCATCTTCAGAAACGATAATGCGCTTGTACACTTCCTCTTCTTCGTTCTGGTAAACGTAGCTTTTGCAATTGGGCGTGCGGCCATTGGCATCACCGATGGAGCCCACTTTCACGCCCAATAATTTCAGTTTGGCGCTCATGTCTGCGCCTTCAAAACGGCTATCGTTACCGACGATGTGATCCACCGCGACGGTCGCCATTTTGTAACCCGGCGCGACAAGACCGAAAAATTTCTCGTTCCACGATGCACATTCGCCAATGGCGTAGATATCCGGATCGGAGGTTTGGCAGTGATCGTTGATGGCGATACCACCGCGCGGTGCGATGTCTAGCCCCATTTGACGCGCCAGCTTGTCTTGCGGACGAATACCAGTTGAGAACACGATGAAGTCCACTTCCAGCTCAGAGCCGTCGGCAAACTTCATGGTGTTGCGCGCCGTGGTGCCTTGCGCCACGATTTCTTGCGTGTTTTTGCTGGTGTGAACCTGCACGCCCATGCGCTCAATTTTGTTACGCAGTTGCAGGCCACCTTGCAGATCCAACTGCTCAGCCATCAACACCGGGGCAAATTCAATCACGTGGGTTTGCACGCCGAGCGCTTTGAGTGCGCCAGCCGCTTCAAGACCCAGCAGACCACCGCCGACCACCACGCCACTCTTGCTTTTCTTTGCGCACGCTTCGATTTCTTTCAGATCTTCAATGGTGCGGTAAACGAAACAGTCTTTGCCTTCGTTACCTTGGATTGGCGGGACGAACGGATACGAGCCGGTGGCCAGAATCAGTTTGTCATATTGGACTTCACGGCCCGCACTGGAGTAAACCGTGCGCTGCTCGCGATTGATGTTGATTGCACGTTCACCCATGTGGACTTTGATGCCGTGCTTTTCATAGAAACCCGTTTTAACCAGCGACAGCTCTTCTGCGGTGTGGTGGGAAAAATAGGAGGAAAGGTGCACGCGGTCATAGGCGACGCGCGGCTCCTCACAGAAAACAGTGACGTCGAGTTCAGACGCATCCATCTTCTCCACGAGATCTTCGATATAGCGATGGCCGACCATGCCGTTACCGATGATCACTAGCTTCAACTTGCTCATACGGATTCCTAGATAATTGTCATATTTCGTTAAGCAAGATTGTTAATTATGAAAGAAAATGAATTCATGATGTAAATCAATTACAAAATTAAACTACCCTAAAGGGGTAGCATGGTGATTCACAACTCATTAACAGCAAGGCATTTGCCATCACACCTTCGCCATTGTTCGGGGTCATTCAACCAAGGCAATCATTACCAAATTGAAAGTAGCAGACAAAAAAATAGGTCACCCGAAGGTCACCGATACTTTCTGAACCCAGCGCAATCAATCATGGCTGGATGGATTGCATCTGTTCATCGTGTAAGTTGGCATAAAAGTGAGCATTGATGCCTCACGAGCCCGTGAAATACGGCCTTCGCGCCATAAAAGTGTTTCATGTGTTACATGCTAATGTAACAGTTCACACCACCGCACCCGCGCCGTGGCCTTTTGCTAACTCATTCGTTTATCTCGCGTTTTATACGAAACGATGAGTTTCATGCCACATCCCATCAACCATGATGTGACACCGCAAGTGTCCGCGGACAGTTCACCAAATCACAATCCTCATGATTTTCAATCCATTAAGATCAGGATCGCTTCTTGCCTTTTAACCCGCATCCGCCTTATCGGCAGACCCGTTTCAAACGCTACCAGCAATTTGGCCTTTGAAGCAGATCACGTAGTTTGACCCGGTCATTCAGCCGTATCACACCATGCGACTTGCTCAACGTCGCTGACTCTTTGGAGAAAAAGTCATGAAACACATTCATTTAAAAGCGCTTGTCCTTGCCGCAGCTTTGGCTGCTTCAAGTGTTGGTGTCAGTTTTGCCGCAACATCGAACCACGCAAACCAAGCACCCGGAGCCAACACCATCATCACCATGCCAACCACATCGTACCGGCCTTGTGACGAACCCGATACCTGTCGTGATTTGGGTTAACAGTGCATCCGACAGGCACCGTTTCAATCACTAACCAAGGTGCTTGTGCGCTGGTCATGTTCGGTGCCAAGCCCTGATATGCGGTAAGCGTCATCACTTACCGCCTTGCCTTGTGCGAAAGCACATAAGGAGCAATAAGATGAACATCATACAGGCTCGGAAGTTCCTTCTGGCCGGTATCAGTGCGTTATTTGCAGCGTTACTCAGCTTTTCCGTGATGGCTTCTCTTCCAGGATTGGATCATGAAGAAATGGAGATGGATGGTAACGTTGAAGATACAAACTTTGATGGTCTTCCAGACTGGGAAACCATTAACGACCAAGCCACTTTGGTCGGTATCGCAGAGTTCTTCCAAAAAGATAAAAACGGCACCGACGAAATCTTCTGGAAAGGTAGTTCCAAAGATGAAATCGACATCATCGAATGGTGGTTCCGTTCCGGTTCACCCCAGCCAAAAGATGACTTTACCAACGCTTATGCTGCGGCGTTTTACAACGATCAAGGCGAATTGTTGCTGTACTACGGTGCCGATCGCTACGCCAACAACGGTGATATGTACGTCGGTTTCTGGTTCCTACAAAGTAACGTCGGCATTCCAGAAGGTCAGGCACGGGGCGAGTTCTACGGCGCTCACGCTGACGGCGACATCTTGGTGTTGATCTCGTTTCCGCAATCGGCCGCGGGTAAACCTTACATTCAAGTATTGGAATGGCAAGGCGGCAGTGGTGATGTAGCCACCAACTTAGTTGAACGGTTTGTCACCTTTGGCGATCCGAAAGATCCAAGCTTTGTTGGCGCCAAATGTGGTGAAAGTTTCCTTGGAAACGACTTGGTGTGTGGGATTGCCAATGAAGAACCGGTGCCCTTACCCAATGTGGCAGGCTGGACTTATCAAGCCAAAACCGGGGAAACCAACGAGTTTCCATATGAATCGTTTGTCGAAGGCCGCCTCAATCTGAGCAAACTCTTTTTAGGCCGTGACATTCCTTGTTTCTCCAGCTTCTTGGTGGAATCGCGTGCTTCACGATCCATTGATGCCAGTTTGGCTGACTTCGTCGTCGGTAGTTTTGAGTTGTGTAGTATCGATGTGTCGAAAACCTGTAGCACCGCCAGTTTTAATAACGATGGTACGTTCAATGTGGACTACACCATTCAAGTGAAAAACACTGGCCCAGGGACCATTGATGGCTCCCAAATCGTGACCATTGATGACACCCCAAGTGACGGCACCCCATTTATGCTGACCAATAGCGCGGCAGGTTACGGCGCTGGCTCAGTCTGGGAAGTCAACGAAGTGCTCAACATCATGGGTTCGTACGTGTCTGATGTGAACGGGGGCACCAACTATGTCACCGCCAGCGTCACCACCGGCCCAACGTCATCCATTTCTGATTCGCTGGATGCAGCAGTGCCGTGTGATGCGTTGCAATTGACGCCATTGCTGACCATCAGTAAAGCCTGTGATGCGTACCTCGAAGCCACGGGCGGACTATTGGCCGTCGCGAAACAGTATGAAATCGAAGTGTGTAACACCGGTAACGTCCCATTAGACGTCACCAGTTTGACCGATGACAAAGACGCCTCACTCAATGCCAGCTTCGATCTGGATTATGCACTGAGCTGTAATGACCCATCCGATACCAGTTGTGGGGCGGGTAATGAATGTGCGCTGTTTAATTCAGAAAGCAACCTGTACGCCTGTCGAAATACCGCAACCACGGAGTGGATGCCAGCAGGCAGCGGTGGCGACATTTGTGTGGTCACGTCCGGTTCGTACTACCCAAGTTCACTGGCTGAACTGGTGGGCATGAACGGCACATTGTCGAATCAAGCGACAGTCAAAGCCACATCGCCCGTCGCTGATACAGGCTTGCTGAGCACCGTCGGACAACAATCCGACCCAGCAACCTGTGATTTGTGCCCAGCACCAACCACACCGCCAGCCTCGAATTAATGGGCTGACAAACAGTGAATGAGCTGACACGTAAAAGGGGCGATAAATCGCCCCTTTTTATGCAATGGAGATAACTGATGCAATAGATACCGCGCTGGATGATGGTCTGTTGCGATCCGTTTAACGCGTTTTACCTTTCCCGCCTTTTGACCCCGAAGTGGTCTCTGAACCGGAACCGGTACTGCTCTTTTGCAGCTCGATGTTCACGGTCGCGGTCGCGGTGTCGGTTCCATCAGTGATGGTGTAAGTAAAACTGTCCGTCGACTTGAACGATTTCGCAGGCACGTACGTCAGCGTACCGTCACCATTGGCATAGACCGTTCCTTTGCTGCCTTGACCAACCGACACCAGTTGCAAGTTGTCGCCATCGGCGTCGTAGTCATTACTCAGCACATCAATGGTGACCGCGGTGATGCTGTTGATGATGACCGTTTCACCCATCGCTTGTGGCGCTTGGTTGGCCGTGCCAGTGTCGCTGCTCGTCACTCGCACTTGATTGGTCGCACTGCTTGTGGCGCTACTGCCTGAGCGTTGCGCGTTTGCTTGCACCCAATAGTCCGTTGCGTCTGCGTCGCTTGGCACCATCACACTCATGCTCACTTGCTGCGTTTCACCCGGCTGTAAGGTCAGTTGGGTTTGACTCAAGTCTGCGCTCCATCCGGTGGGCAGCGTGTCACTGAACGTGAACGTTGCCGAGCCACACTCGCTGGTATCATTGTTGGTCACCGAGTACGTGAATTGGACGGTATCCCCCGCCTGAGCATTGACGATCGCGGTGCTGCTGGCCGTCAGTGTCGCCGATTCAACTGTGCACGTTGCTGCGCTTTCATTGCCATACAGCACCTCCAACGTGACACTGGCAGCGTCTGACGACACCACGCTGATGCTGATACCGTTATGTGCATCTTGGTAGGTCTGCCCCGGATGCAAGCTGATGTCATACCAATCCGCCCCTTCATCAGTCGCGCTTTCTGGCGTGGTATCCAGCAACAAACTGCTGCTTGGCGTGTTGTCTGTGCCTTCACGCAAACGCACGCCATCCAGATAGTGCGCATAGTAAGTCCCAAACGCACCATCAAACCCAACCGCTTGACGGTATTCAATGTAGTACCATTCCGCATTGCCGCTGGCATTGATGCCCTTCAACACTTTCAGCGTTTTGGGCGCGCTGTTATCGCTTTCTTCAAACACCGACAACGTCACCAAGCCGCTGCTTTGCAACGTCACCACGCGGTTGTCTAACCAGCCCAACTGCTCTTTGTGGAAGCTGTTGAAATGCGTGGTGTAGGTTGCGTTCCCCATGGCGCTTAAGGTATCGCCATACTCGGTCACGGTGCAATTGCTGCCATCGGTGACGGCCGTGCCACACTCTTTTTTGTTGGCATGATACAGCCCCAAGTTATGGCCCAGTTCATGGAATACGGTGTCGGCGGCAAAGCGGCGAATAAAGGTATTTTTGCCCGACACTTCTGCCTTGCCCGACCAAGAACACGCGCCGTAGTAAGGCATCAGGTACATCACATGATCATAGGCGTTTACGTCGTAGCCACTGCTCGCCAAAACGGTTTGTGCTTTCATCGCCAGATCCGGTGTTTTGCAGCTGGTGGTGTCGTAATCAACCACAATGGAAGGCGCAACCTGCCCTGTCAGGCTCATCGCGCCGTAAGAGGTTTCTTGGAAAAATTGATTGGCTTGGTTGAGCACCAGCTCACTGATCTCCGACGTGGTGTAACGATCAACGTCATAAGATGGCGCATGTACTTCGACGACTAAAATCGTGCGCTCGCCACTGATTGCCGTTGCGTTGGTTGACGTCACTGTGGTTGTGGTTGACGAAGACGACCCCGTAGATAAAAGCGTGATGCCTTCATCGTCGACAGCGAACTTGTCGTTGTTCGCTTGACCGTGCAAACGCACATGCTGACCCGATTTCAACCAACCGGGATTGTGGGCTAAGGCGATTTCACTGCGATTGTTCTGATTGTCGATGAGCCAATATTTCAGCTGACTATGACCTTGAAAATCTTCATACTCGATACTTAACGTCCCTTCCAGAGCAGTGGTTTGTGCTGCGTAAGCGGTATTTACAGACATAAGGACGCCGATGGACGCAAACAGGCCCAGCGAAAATTGGTTCATATCAAACCTCGCGGTAAAGCAAAAACACAGAGAAGAGTCATTCGAGTTTGCGACAGCAAATCGCTGATATAAATAAAATTGCATACCACTGCAATTTTATTTAATGATCAGAGAAATATCTCTACATTTATAGGGTGTATAACAGTTTCATTGCAATCGCGTACATACATTCAATTGCAATGACGATCTTGTGAATTAAATTAAATCTAAATCCCCCTCAATATAAACCAATGAATATTGAGAGCATCACTAAATCATAAAACTCATGTCACTCACGAGATGCTTTATCAGTAACCAGTCGCATATTTCTATTTAGCTTGCCGAATAAAAGACCTCTTGAGCGGTGAGAATACTAACAAAACCACTGGTTAAAATTCAACCAATTTTATTTATAAAATGATAAATAAATAGAAATCAACGGAGAATCAAAAACCTATAAATCAAAATAAATGGTGAGATTTCATTTTCTATCAAATGAAGAAAAATTAGACTAACAGCTCGAAAAAAGACAACATTCCTTTGTCATGAATACAATAAATATCAAAAAGTTGCTTCACGAAATGACAAACTTTTGACAATGACAAAAAAACGTCATCCTATCTGTAGATGATATTTAATTCAGAGAAAGAATACCATTATACGACGATATACACATGGCAACACATCGATCATAAACAGAGAGCATGAATTTTATTAATTGTCGATATCATATTGCCTTTTATAAAATCTAAAAAAATTAAAACCCCGAAGATTAACACACTCAATAAAATACCAGTTATTTAAAAAACAAACTGCATTTAAATGATTCATCAACATTCCAACTTTGATATTTAAATCCGCTACGTCGTTGTTTCTAGCTTCAATTTTTCTCATTCGTACGGCATCATCAACGCAGCAAAAAAAATAAATGCGCTTGCTCATTCATTGCCCTCAGATGGTTTATTTAAAGAACTTCCTCAAGTCGGCTCCCACACCGAAATAGAGCGCGTCGATTGACGTAACAATTCGCGATCATTGTTCATCTTGGTTATTTTATGAACAATATTTGTCATCCGCCGTCACCAC
Source organism: Vibrio sp. Vf1514 (assembly GCF_052076135.1). Classification (NCBI taxonomy): domain Bacteria; kingdom Pseudomonadati; phylum Pseudomonadota; class Gammaproteobacteria; order Vibrionales; family Vibrionaceae; genus Vibrio; species Vibrio sp. Vf1514. Next base: position 1,010,759 of record NZ_CP197268.1, read on the forward strand.
ATCCACCATGAATCCGCGCTGCTCGGCCGCCAACGTTATCCACCCAAACAAGTGAAACCTGACAGCCTGGGCAGATCGCATGGCGTGGATCACACTGCCAATCAAGCCAATCGGCAGACCATTCCTCTATCGAGCTTATCAATCGCCCTTCGTCGTGAGCCTCGGCCACAACGTCACCGTAACACGTGCGAATGACTGCATTGCTCTCGGCATCAGACCGAACAAGCAAACCTTTCGTACACATAATGATTTACGTTAAAAAGAAAGACATTCAAACCGTCTCAAAAGCCACAAACATTGACAAATTTGACTTTAATGCTCATTTTTAGTTATTATTTCGCCAACAAAAATAATTCGAGTACAAATTAATTTAATTTTTAACCTGCTATCTGGCCTTGTTGAGACAAGCAATTTGGATAGAGCACAAAACATTTGAGCGATTTTATGGAAGATGCTTTAAAGAAATACAGTATAGAAACGACCGACTATCAGGTGGGTCAAGACAACATTCAGAAATGGGGCTTTGACGTCCACAACGCCGTGTTTGGTATCAGTGCAGGATTGATCATTCTGTTCCTGGCTTCACTGCTGATTGTTGACCCGATCACCGCCAAAGACGCACTGAACGCGTTGAAGAACGGCATCATTGACGACTTCAGCGCCTTCTTTATGTGGGTGACCAACTTTTTCCTCCTTTTCACCTTTGCGTTGATGGTTTCTCCTTTTGGTAAAATCCGCATCGGCGGTAAAGATGCCGTGCCGGATCATTCCCGCGTCTCTTGGTTATCGATGCTTTTTGCTGCCGGGATGGGGATTGGCTTGTTGTTCTGGAGTGTTGCCGAACCGACCGCTTACTTCACCGATTGGTGGGGCACGCCATTGAACGTTGAACCCTACACACCGGAAGCCAAATCGCTGGCAATGGGCGCTACGATGTTCCACTGGGGCATTCATGGTTGGGCCATTTATGCGATTGTTGCATTGGCGTTGGCGTTCTTCGCGTTCAATAAAGGTTTACCACTTTCCATTCGCAGTGTGTTCTACCCTATTTTTGGCGACCGCGCGTGGGGCTGGCTTGGCCACACGATAGACATCATGGCCGTGTTGGCCACGTTATTTGGTTTGGCGACCTCGTTGGGCCTCGGCGCGCAACAAGCCACCAGTGGCATTAACTACATTTTTGGTACCGATGGCGGCATCGGCATGCAGCTTGCTGTGATTGTGTTTGTCACCCTCATTGCCATCATTTCCGTGATTCGAGGCATCGATGGCGGCGTCAAAGTGCTCAGTAACGTCAACATGGCGTTTGCGTTTGCCTTGCTCATCTTCATTATCGCCGTCACTTTCGACACAGCCATCACGTCCATTCCTGAGACGTTCATGGCGTACGCGCAAAACATCATTGGTTTGAGTAACCCGCACGGTCGTGAAGACCAAGTGTGGATGAATGGCTGGTCTGTCTTTTACTGGGCTTGGTGGATTTCATGGTCACCATTTGTCGGCATGTTTATCGCACGCGTCTCTCGTGGTCGTACCGTCCGTGAATTCCTGTGTGCCGTAGTGTTCATCCCAACCCTACTCACACTGATTTGGATGGCTGTTTTTGGTGGCATCGCCCTTGATCAGGTGGCGAACAAAGTGGGTGAACTGGGCGCACATGGCCTGACCGACATTTCGCTGACCCTGTTCCACGTGTATGAACAGTTGCCATTTGGTCGTGTGATTTCGATGATCTCGATTGTGTTGATTCTGATCTTCTTTATTACATCGTCTGATTCAGGCTCACTGGTGATCGACAGCATCACCGCTGGCGGTAAAGTGGATGCACCGATTCCGCAACGTATTTTCTGGGCGAGTGTTGAAGGGGCGATTGCAGCCGTAATGCTTTGGATTGGTGGTAAAGAGGCGCTGCAAGCATTGCAATCAGGCGTGGTCGCCACCGCCCTGCCATTCAGCTTTGTGTTGTTGCTGATGTGCATCAGCTTGGTGAAAGGGTTACGCACCGAACAAGCACTCTACGCCAAACCCTAACGCACTCTAAAACGCAAAAAGGTCAGCCTCGGCTGACCTTTTTTAGTTTGTCGCGTCAATTAATACGCTTCAAACGCTAACGCTTTGCGCTCGATCTGGCGGAACACCAACGTCAGCAATCCATTGACGCTCAAGTAGAACAGCCCCGCGACACCAAACACGGTTAATGTATCGTAGGTTTGCGCATTGATGCGCTGCGCATAACCCATCAAATCCATGATGGTAATCGTGCTTGCCAGCGACGTGCCCTTAAACACCAAAATGACTTCATTGGAATATGCTGGCACAGCGCGGCGCAAGGCGTATGGCAGCAACACACGCAGCGTTGCTATTTTATTCATACCCAGCGCGCGGCAAGCTTGCCATTGCCCATCTGGAATCGCGTTGAACGCCCCTTTAAACAGTTGCGAGCTGTACGCGGCCGTGTTGAGCGCCAACGCCACCATGGCACAGAACCAAGGCTTGCTGAGCCACACCCACAGCACGCTTTCGCGAATCCATTCAAACTGCCCCGGCCCGTAATAAACCAAGAAGATCTGCACCAGCAGCGGCGTTCCGGTGAACAGCGTGATCACCGCGCGGCTCACCCAATGCAGCAGCGGCGTGCGCATCACCAAAGATACTGTCATCAGCAATGAGAGCAAACAGCCCACCAACAGCGAGGCCGCCGTTAACTGTAAGCTGGTGCCTAAACCTTCGAAAAGTTGCCAAAGATGCTGTTCTTTCATGCGCTTGCTCCTTCTTGGGAACTCATGCCCTGCACGGCGAATTTCTTATCGATCACTTTCACGGCGCGTTGGGTGATCAACGTGATCACCAAATACACCGCCGCGGCTGTGGCATACCACGTAAAGGCTTCGTGAGTCGCCGCAGAGGTCAACTGCGCTTGCTTGAGCAAATCGGTCACCCCAATCAACGACACCAACGCCGTATCTTTCAGCAGCACCAACCACTGGTTCATCAACCCTGGCAGCGCATGTCGCACCGCTTGAGGCAACACAATGCGAAAAAACGCACGGCCCGGAGAAATACCTAAGGCACTAGCCGCCTCACGCTGACCTCGACCCACCGCTTTCAGTGCGCCACGCAACGTTTGCGCAGCGTACGAGGCAAAAATCAAAGACAGGGCGATAACCCCGGAAATAAACGGACTGATCTCGATAAACTCGCCGGTGATCAGAAACAGCACCTGCGTTGAACCAAAATAGATAAACAGCACCACCAATAGCTCCGGCAGGCCGCGGATCACCATCACCAACAACGTCGTTGGCCATTTGATCAGTTTCATTTTGGCCATTTCGCCACTGGCGAACAGTAACGCTAATAACAAACCGACCAGCAAGCTGGCAAACGCGATTTGCAGCGTCATCCAGCTTGCGTGTACCAGCGATAAAGAGTAGCCCGTTAATGCCATCTTACTTTCCGAAATACTTATTGAAGATCGAGGCGTACACGCCGTTCTCTTTGACTGCGCTCAACGCGTTGTTCAGTTGTTCCAATAGCGCTTGATTGTCTTTGTTGACGGCAATACCAAAGCCGTTGCCAAAGTATTGTGCGTTCGTCACGTGCTCACCAACATAAGTCAGGTTGCTGTCGCCTTTAAACCACTCAGCCACCACCGCAGTGTCCCCGAACACGGAATCAATACGGCCGTTTTTCATGTCGATAAACGCATCTTGATAGCTTGAGTAAGGGACCGCGACCACATCCGGTAACTGCTCAAGCAGGTAACTTTGGTGAGTCGAACCATTTTGTACGCCGACACGCTTGCCTTTCAGCGCCGCTTGATCAGCCACTTTGCCCGACAATGACACGAAAGCAGCAGAGTTATCGTAATAAGGATGAGAAAAGTTCACCTGCTCTAAACGCGCTTCAGTAATGTCCATCGCTGAAATCGCTGCATCGTAGCGCTTAAATTTCAGTGCTGGGATCAAGCTATCGAACGCTTGGTTGTGGAAACTACATTTGGCTTCCAGTTGTTGACACAGCGCATTCGCCAAATCGACGTCAAACCCTTGAATTTGGTTATTTTCATCCACGAATTCAAACGGTGCGTAGGTCGCTTCCATTACGAATTTGATCTCTTGCTGCGCGCTCGCGCTGGCTGAAACCAAACCAATCAAAGATGCTAAAAGGATCTTCTTCATTGCAATACTCCAACTTTTGCAGGACTGGCACGTGAAGCCAGGGGGATAATTAGTGTTTTAGATAATCCGCAAACTGTTGCGTTTGCGGCTGGGTAAATGCTTCGTGAGTGCCGTGTTCAATGATGCGGCCTTTCTCCAGGTACAACACATGGCTGGCGATTTTCTTGGCGAAATCCACTTCATGCGTCACCACCACTTGAGTGATACCTGTACCACTTAACTCTTTGATAATTTTGACCACTTGGTTGGTGATCTCCGGATCAAGCGCTGCGGTCGGTTCATCAAACAACAACACATCGGGTTTCATCATTAATGCACGCGCAATGGCGATACGCTGCTGTTGGCCACCCGACAATTGCAACGGCCACGCATCGGCTTTATCAGCCAGTTGCAGCGTCGTCAGGATCTCAATCGCTTGCTGCTTGGCTTGCGTTTTATCCAGACCCGACACTTTCACTGGGGCTTCAATCAGGTTTTCCATGACCGTCATGTGCGGCCACAAATGATATTGCTGAAACACCATGCCGACTTTGCGACGCAGCGCTAACCCTTGCTGCTCAGAAGGGTTCTGAGAAAAATCGAACGATTGATTGGCGATGTTGAGTCGGCCGCTATCGGCTGTTTCCAGCAGATTCAGCACTCGCAGCAGCGAACTCTTGCCAGCCCCACTTGGGCCAAGCAACACCAAGGTTTCGCCCTTCGCGCACTCAAAACTGATATCGTTCAGTACTTGTGTTGTACCGTATGACTTATTTACACCATCAACCCGAATATTCATGCCTAAATTCTGCATTAATTACCAATTATCGGTAATACTACTACGACCGCGTTTTTATGCAATAAAAATGTATAAAAATGGAAATGATGAGTTTTTTGTATAGATATGTTGCGAGAATGTAGTAAGAACGACTAATTCAAGGCAATGGCAGTAGGATTGAAAAATCACAGCGAGTTCAACACGAATCCAACGATTCACGCGAACAATTGCGAGCTACCGATGAGAGCATCAAACGAAAGATGTAAAAGAGAAAATCAAATGGAAGATCTAAAAAGGAAGTGGTACGAAGAAATCAGATCATGAAGAAGAGAAATGGAGGCGCGTCCCGGAGTCGAACCGAGGTCCACGGATTTGCAATCCGCTGCATGGCCACTCTGCCAACGCGCCTCAATGGATGGTATCTGATTGATGGTGCCCCGGGCCGGACTTGAACCGGCACAACTCGAAAGTCGAGGGATTTTAAATCCCTTGTGTCTACCAATTTCACCACCAGGGCAACGCAATCATGCGATGGTAACACCATCCGTTCCAGCAACATCATTGCGGGAACGGGGCGTACTTTAACGGATTGAATGTTCAGGTCAACAAAATAATTCATATTTATCAACCGAATGAACAACAAACACGCCACGCGGTATATTTTGCGCCCAATGCGGATAATGATTGGGCGCAAATTTGGGTGTGACGGGATGGGTTAGAAGGTCACTTGGTAGTTGAGTGTGTAGGTACGACCGCGGCCTTTGTAGTCATACGCGGCGGCGTCATACTGCGCCGAGTACACGATTTGTGCGCGCTGACCCCAAATGGTGGTGTAATCACGGTCAAACAGGTTTTGAATACCAAAGCCTAAGCTGCCGACAGGCAATTGATAGCTGCCGACCAAATCAAACACGGTGTAACCATTGAGTTTGTTATCCGATGCATCGGTGTAATCAAACATGGTTTGGCTCTGCACTTTAACAGCCAGCGCGTTGTCCACCCAACGGGCCCAAGCGTTCGCTTTTGAGGTGCTGGCTTCACCGGCGGTGTAATCTTCCCAACCGTCGTCGCCTTTGACTTCAGAAATCACATAATGACCCGACGCGCCCAGCTGAATGTTTTGGTGTACCCAATAAGAGGCGAGCGCTTCTAAACCGTAGACGCGTTTCTTATCTTCAATTTCTTCAATCAGCATGGTGGTTCTGTTGTAAGTCACCGATTTATCCGATTGAGAATAGTACGCCGCTGTTTGTAAGTTGAACGCGCCCGTATCGAGGCGGTAACCCAATTCAACACTGTCGGTTTTAATGCCCGACATTTTCGAATTGTTGACGTTGATGCTGTCGTTCAACTGCCAATGATCGCCCACTAATGAATAACTGCCTTGGCCGTAGTATTTGGCCGGATCGGCGAGATCAAAACCTTGGGAGAAACTCGCCCAGATTTGAGAATCGCGGTTGAGGTGATAAATGGTGCCGAGGTTGAACAAGCCCACACTGTAGTCGGTTTCGCCCCCCGGAACGGCATCAGCCGAAGTGCCATTGCCTGCCGCAATTTGGCGTTGCTGGCTGTAACCAACGAAGTCATCAATCTTGTTTTGCAGGTATTGGTAGCGCACGCCCCCATCGACGCTCCAGTCGTCGGTGATGGCATAATCGGCTTGGACAAAACCCGCAACGGAAAGTACTTCGACACCGGGGTAACGGCCGACTTGCGCATAGGTTTTGTTGATCAAGTTACCCGAATTGTTCGCGATGGTGGAATCGTACAGCGCTTGGTTGCTGTCAAGTTTGTCTTGATACGCATCCACGCCATACACAAGGTTTAACTTGTTAAAGCTTTTGGCCAGCGCCGCTTTGAGTGAGATCACATCAGTGATCTGTTGACCCGAAGATTGGTAGTAAGGTGTGTAAGTCTGGTCTTCTTTTCGGTACGACGCTTCAGCGATCAATTGATGGCCAAGGAACTGTTCATCGACATACGATGCGCTCAACATGATGCGTTCGGTACCATGCTCGCGATCTGAATCGAACCCTTTGCGCACATCAACAAATTTGTTGTTCACAATATACAAGCCATACGGCGAATCTTGTTGGCTGTCGTAGTATTGCGCCAGCAAATTCAGCTTCTTGTTTTCCGAGAGATTCACGCCCACCGTGGTGAGGAGATCGACCGTTTCGTTGTATTGCAGCGAGCCTTGCGAAATATCTGGGGTGACGATGGTGCCATTGCCGTCGTAGAACCCTTGCGTTTTGGTATAAACCACCGAAGCGCGCGCTTGAACGGTGTCATTACCGCCGGCAATGGACTGACCGATTTTGTAGTCGGCATCTTCGTTGGAATTAAAACCCGATGTGCCGCCGACGAAGGTTTCCAGCGTCAATTCAGGGCTTTGCGCTTTCTTGGTGATGATGTTGATGACACCGCCGGATGCGCCCGCGCCATACAGCGACGTGGCACCAGACAGCACTTCAATGCGATCGATGTTAAACGGATCAATCGAATCCAGATGACGGCTGATGTGACGTGACGATTGCAGTGATACACCATCAATCATCACCAACATGTTGCGGCCACGTAGGTTTTGTCCGTAGTTGGTGCGCGCGCCACTGCTGACATCCAGTGACGGAATGGCCGTTGCCAAAATTTCGCCAAGTGATTTACCGCCGCGGTATTCCTGTTCAATCTGCGCCGATTCGATGTACCACACCGTGCCGGGAATGTCGCTGATCGCTTTGGGAGTGCGGCTTGCCACCACCACCACTTTCTCTTGCGCTTTAATCTCTTCTGCTTGGGCTGAAAATACGGTCGTTGCAGCGGTGACCGCGGCAGCAATGGTACAAAGTTTGAAACTGCGTGTTAGAAATTCCATTTTATTCTCTGTGTTGAATCTCAGGCAAAGCGCCACGAATTCTGCGACTCATGTGCGTACTTTGACCGTGGTTTGGCTCAATAAGCGCATCGTCCGATGTGAGCTAACTCGGACACGCTTACGCTCGTGAAAAGACACAAAATGCGATGATGCATACGGGCTGACCGTTCAAACCGCACGCTTCAACGCCATGATCAAGCGATGAACGCCACTGCTTTTCTGATTACAAATAAGAATCATTATTATTGTACTTTCGCATTCAAAAAACAATACGCAAGCGTACAATTATTTATAATTTGGATAATTAAAGGGATAACCCATCATCTGGATGAAACGCCTGACGGGGAAAAACGAGAAGTAATTCAGCCGAGATAACCTCGGCTAAATAAAAGAAAGTTATTGAAATGAATGGGATTTGCTTGCGATGCTGTCGATCAGCGCTTCACGTTGAAGCGGCGTGACGTTCATGACGTCGTTATAGGTCCGTGTCATGACACGAATGTCATTCTCCAGCAATTGAACCAGTTTTTTTGCCGCAGCCTGATTCTCTCCATCCAATACAAGCTCGATGATATCCAATCGGCGCTGACACGCTTTGCTCACCGACGACTGCAGATGCATCGACACCAGATCGGTCGCTTTGCGCAACCGGTTATGTTGCTGCATGGTGCCAAGCAAAAAGCGATTTCCTGAACATGCCGCGAGTAACTCATGGAACTCGGCACTGAGGTGAAACAACTGGCTGGCATTGATACTTTGCGGGTTGGCGATCGCCTGCTGATGTTTGTCTCGGCAGCGTTCAAACGCCGCGCGATCCAACTGCCAACTCGGCTCCAGTAAACCTGCGGGTTCAAAAATTAAACGACAGCGATAGCTTTCGGTGTGGCGTTCCAACGTATTAAGCACGCCATCCAAGTGCCATTTATATCCGGGACTGCGGCGCACAATGGCATCGTTTTCCAACAGTCGCAGCACCTGTTGAATCTCGCCGCGATTGGCGTCATAGCGCTGCTGCAACTCCTTTTCGGAGAACGTAGTTTCCATGTCGCCAAAAAACAGGTCGGTCAACAAACGCAGATAGAGTTCATCCAATCGCGATTGCTGACTGCTCACATTGTCGATCGCTTGTATTTCGGAGGCATCCACCAACAGCACAAACCCTTTGTAAGGCACCGCTTTGCAAATGCCCCGCTCACACAAGTGCTTGAGTACCGTACGCACCGGCGTGCGCGATACTTCAAACGCTTGCGCCAGTGATGATTCGTTCAGGCTGCTACCAGCTTTCAACTCGTCCGCTTTAAATCGGGACACCATTTTAAACAGCAGTTCTTGTTGCAGCCGCGTGTTGGCGCTCTTATCCATATCCGTGATCACATCGATTGATTGTTGGCTTTATGGTAAACACAAAGCCGCCCCTTTGCCAAAATTGTATTTTCGCAACCAGAATACAATCTGTTTTTACATACTGTTAATACGCGCCATTAGTACAAGCCAACCACTTGGCAGTCCAACTGAACAATCCAACGGAAGGGGCAAGCTGCGAGCGGGTTAGCGTCTCATGAGGTAGAGGAAGTAGCCACCGCCGATCAGCGATGCGAGTAATCCTGCGGGAAATTGCCAAGGAAACCACAAGGTTCGACCGATCCAATCCGCGCACACCATAATGATTGCGCCGAGCAAAGCGGCGGTCAGCAGTTGAGGCACAGCGCGATATTGATGCAGCGAACGCGCCATATGCGGCGCCAACAGGCCAATGAAGCTCAGGGGGCCAATCACAATCGTGCACAGTGTCGTTAGCCCTGCGACCAACAAAAGCAGTACCAAACGCACCATTTTGACATCAACGCCAATGCTTTGGGCGGTGGTGTTGCCCAAGCCAATCAGTTCAATCCAGCGATGCAGGGTCAGCGCCAATGCGCCGATGATGGTCACACCAACCGCCAGTAAAGTAACATCTTGCGCGGCCACCAGATAAGTCGACCCCGACAGCCAAGTGAGCAGCGCGGTCGCGTTGTCGCCACCCGAACTCATCACCACACGCAGCAAGGCATCCAAGCCAGCGCTCAGTGCAATACCGGTTAACAAGGTTTGCGTGGGCGCAAAATTGTGCTTTCTGCCCATCGCCCACACCAACGCGGTCACAGACACCGCGCCCAAACACCCCAGCAGCATTTGCTGCTCACGGCTCACGGTCAGCCCCAATTGCGTTCCTAACACTAACGCCAGCGCCGCACCAGAGCTGATACCCAGAACTTCTGGGCTCGCCATCGGGTTATTGGAAATGCGTTGAATGATAGTGCCCGCGAACGCCAAGCCGATTCCCGCCCCCAGTGCAACCAGCACGCGAGGCGCGCGCAGTTCAAACAACGAGAGCGTGAGTGCGAGATTCCACCCCGCTTGGTTTTTCCCCACCACTACCGCAAAAATACACAGGCCGATCAACACCATCGCCAAGATCAGCAGCACTTTGCGACAATCAACAAACTGATAATGACTGACTGATTCCGATCGCGCTTTGAGTTCCGATTTCAAATGGGTGCGTTGCAGCAGCCACAATAAAAATGGCGCGCCCAGCAAGGCGGTCATCGCGCCAGTCGGTAGCAGTTCACCGCCCGCGCCAGAAAACGGCTGAACGACAAGATCCACCATTAGCAGCAGCGTGCTGCCGATCACGCCACTCAGCGCAATTTGTTGAGTTAACGTTCTCGCGCCCAGCATGCGCGCAATAGCTGGCGCAACGATGCCGACAAAGCCAATCAACCCCACTTCACTCACCACTGCGGCGGTCATGAATATTGCCAGTGACAAACACAGCAGCTTAATTTGCTTGATATTGACGCCCAACGACGTCGCCACTTGGTCGCCAAACTGCAGTGCTGATAACGGGCGTTGCAGCATGAGCAACAATCCTGCAGGCAAAAACACCGCAGGTAGCAACGTTTGAGTGCTCGACCAATCATTCTGATTGAGCGCGCCAGCGCCCCACACGAATAAGCTGGTCAAGCGCTGTTCATGTAACATCAACATCATGGTATTGAGAGAGCCGAGAAACAGGCTGACCACCATCCCGGCTAACACCATGTGCAGCGGCGAATAGCCTCTAGAAGCGCTGAGCGCAAACACCAATCCGGTCGCCATGCATCCGCCCATGAAGGCCGGAATAAAGCCCGGCACACTCCATTGTATCGGCACAAACAACATGCCAAGAATGATGCCAAACTCCGCGCCAGCCGCGACACCAAGCGTGGTGGGCGAAGCGATCGGGTTGCGCAGTACAAACTGCATCACGCATCCGGCAACCGCCAACGCAAAACCACACAACAGCGCCATGCTCAAGCGCGGTAAATAAGTTAACTGAGTGATCAAATGCTGGTAGTTCGAAGCATCGAAATGAAACAGCGTATCCCAGATCAGGCCGATGCCCTCGGCATACGGCGCGGTTATATGAAGCATTACGCCGATGAACGCGATTACCGCAACCAACGGGAACACGGCGCGACGCAGCGGCAACATTTGGCGAGGCGAGGTTTGTACGCTATCCATTTATTGGCCAATCAACTGCTGCGTAATGTGGTCACTAAAACGCTGCGCTGCGATTAAGCCGCCAAAAGTCCAAATCGCGGGCAGTTCGTAGACTGAATCACTGCGGGTGAATGCCATGGCTTGCCACAATGGCGACTGCGTCAGTTGCTGATGTGCAGTCGGCTCCAAAGGCCCGAAGATCATCACGCGGCTATGTTGGTGCTCAGCCACTTTGGCAATGCCCGCGGTGGTAAAGCCCCACAGGTTCGTGGCTTCCTGCCAGTCGTTCTTGAGCCCCATCGCGCGGATCGTCGCATCCGCCAACGAGCCTTGGCTGTGAATGCGCAGCGTTTTGTCGTTGATAAAACGCACAAACAGCAACGGCTTATCGGCGGCGCCAGCCATGCGGACTTTGTCACCATTGGCCACCAAACGTTGCTTGGTTTGTTCAATCACGTGCTCAGCTTGGGCTTGTTTATCCAACAGTTGACCTAACGAACGCGTCGCAGATTGCGCGGCTTGCAGCGGCGCACGTTTATCGTCATACAAGGTATACACCAACACCGGGGCGATTTTATTGAGCTGCGCGTACGCGGCGGCCATGTGTTTGCTGATCAAAATGACATCGGGTTTGAGCTCGGAGAGTAACTCCAAATTCGGTTCGCGGCGAGAGCCCACATCCGTCACGGCTTGTGGCAATGTCGGTTCTACCACCCACTGGCGATACCCGGCTGCATCGGCCACGCCGATGGGTTGCACGCCTAAACTCAATACGGTTTCTGCCAATCCCCAATCCAAGGCGATGACGTTTTGAGGCGGCGACTCGAACGACGCCACCCCCATTTCATGCGTCACGTCGAAGGCATACGAAGAAAAAGTGAAGATTGAAAGCAGCAATACGATGACTTTATTCACAATGAAGTCCTTGTCATTTAAGGGATATAACTGATGGGCGTGCCGGTTTTCGGATGCGGGAACAGCGCCAATTCCATGCCGTAGATCTGTTGCAGCGTGGCTGGTGTCATTAATTCGTCTGGCGTGCCGGAGGCAATCACCTTCCCGCCCCGAAGCGCGATCAAGGTGTCGCTGAATTTGGCAGCCATGTTCACATCGTGCAGCACCATAATCACGGTAAGATTTAAGGTACGATTCAACTCTTTGATCAGTGCCAGCAACTCGTATTGGTGCGCCACGTCCAGTGCCGATGTCGGTTCATCGAGCAAAATGCATTGGCTCTGCTGCGCCAGTAGCATCGCCACCCAAGCACGTTGCCGCTCACCACCAGACAGCGTCGCCACAAATCGATCCGCAAACGCATTTAACCCCACCTGCGTAATGGCTTGCTCGACAATGTGATGATCGTCTTTGCTATAGCGGCCAAATGCGCCTTTCCATGGATAACGCCCAAAGCGCACCAGTTCACGTACGGTGACACCGTCGGTTATCGGCGGGTGCTGCGGCAAGTAAGCCACACGGTGAGCAAATTCAAGATGAGAGTATGAAGCAACGCTTTGTTGGTCGTAGAACACCTGCCCTTGCGTGGGCGCATTCTGGCGACTCAACAGCTTGATCAATGTCGATTTACCACAGCCATTGTGTCCCAGCAATGTGGTAATTTTTTGGGGCTCAAAGGTGAGCGTGGTCGGCGATAAAATCGTCTTCCCGTCTATATCAAAGGACGCATCGACAAGTTGGTACATGGCGGATTACAACGTGAGTGATCAGTGATGAGCCCAGCATGTTAACAGATGACAATATGAATGATAACTATTTTCATAACTAATCCTTATGCCTCGTACTCACCCCAACCGCCTCATTCGTCGTCCGGATTGCGCAGCACGTCGCTACCCAAATCCCCCCATGTTGAGCAGCGTTCGGCACATTTACGCCAACCATCCCATCACATTCGAGATTGATTTCTATTTTTTCACCAAGATTTGAAGCGTATTCACATGATTTTTTCAGAATAAAAAAACATATTTTCCGCGCACTCGTTTGCGTGATAAAAAATGAATACACCCAAATAAACACCTACCACTTTCGGGTTAGTTTAATTGACGTTTTTATTTAAATTTTGCGTAAATAAATACAATTGCACGATATTTATTCATCGTCATAATTATGACTGCGTCAAAATTTACATGTTTATGGCATGTATCAAATTATTGACATAAATTATTTTGTATTTAATCAATAATCCATATCGAAAATCGAATCGATTAATGGTAACTTGCACGCCTTGCGGTAAAAATACGGATCAAATTTACATATACGGACATGGTTTACTTTGTAATCAAAATAATAAATCAAGGTATATCAAGATATGTTTATCAAGAATCTTTCGATAGCAAAGAAGATTTCTTTTTCTTTTCTGATCATCGCTCTGATTAATATTGCCTTCGGCGTGTTCTTATCGACAGAACTGAAGAGTATTAAGGCAGAATTGCTGAACTACACCGACGACACCTTGCCTGCCGTAGAACGTGTAGACGCGATTCGTGATGATCTTTCGCGTTGGAGACGCTCTCAATTTGTCGCGTATACATTAGATGACGCTGATAAAATAAGTAATCAAATTGCGGGGAACATTCGCAAAAGAAACGAAATTGCTCGTGAATTAGAAGCTTACGGAAAAACTGTTTGGCCGGGAGAAGAAGAGCAAACGTTTAAACGAATCATGCGTAACTGGGAAATTTATCTCGGTACGATGGATCAATATAACGCCGCCATGTTAGCGAACGACAAAGTCAAAGCACAACCTATTCTTGCCTCATCTTTATCTGCTTTCCAAGACCTTGACGCTGAACTGGGCGAACTGATTCAAGTGCTTAAAAAAGCCATGGAAGATAATAAACGTCATATTCTGACCTCGGTAAATGACTTAAGTACGTCTTCAATTACAAGCAACATCATTATTCTCGTCATGATGATTGCAATGACGTTGGTATTAACTCGTCTGATCTGTGGCCCACTTAAATTAGTGGTAGAACAAGCGAACTTGATTGCGAAAGGCGATCTCTCCAGCAGCATCGATCGCGACGCCATCGGCAACGACGAATTGGGCGAACTGGCTGATGCCACCAGCAAAATGCAAGACGACCTGCGCCAAGTAATCGACAACGTGATTGCCGCGGTCACTCAATTGAGCAGCGCGGTGGAAGAAATGACGCAAATTTCCGATTTGTCTGCGGCGGGCATGAAAGATCAGCAACTGCAAATCACTCACATCGCCACCGCGATGACTGAAATGAAAGCTGCAGTAGCCGACGTCGCACGCAACACCGATGAATCTGCCAGCCAAGCCAGTGAAGCCAATGAGCGCACACAGCACGGCGTGCGTGAAACGCAGCACATGGTCGATACCATTGAAGACGTGGCGAACGTGATCGGCAATGCCGGTGACACCGTGACCGAGCTGGAACTGCAATCCAGTAAGATCAACGTGATTGTGGATGTGATTCGCGACATTGCTGACCAAACCAACCTGCTGGCATTGAACGCCGCGATTGAAGCTGCACGTGCCGGTGAATCAGGCCGTGGTTTTGCTGTGGTGGCTGATGAAGTGCGCACACTGGCAGGCCGCACGCAGCAATCGACCGCAGAAATCACCACCATCATCGAGCAGTTGCAAACGCTGGCCAAAGACGCCAAATCAGCGACCGAATTGTCACGCACCAGCATCACAGGGTGCGCGCAACAAGGCCTGCAATCGAAGCAGTTGATGGGTGAAATCGAAAGCGCGATTGCCGACATTTCGGACATGGGCAGTCAAATCGCGACCGCCTGTAACCAGCAAGATTCAGTCGCAGAAGAACTCAGCCGCAGCATTGAAAACATCCATTTTGCTTCGCAGGAAGTTTCGCAAGGCTCAGAGCAAACGGCGCAAGCCTGCCGCGAACTCAGCCAGTTGTCTGTGTCGCTCCAAGAAGTCATGGGACGTTTTAAACTGAGCTGATCGTCACGCACTCCGGCGCCGTCGGAGTGCATGATTTCCGCTGTCTGATCCGTAGATTTACCCAACCACTCACGTATTTTCGTATGGAGACATTATGCGCATTAAACAAACCTTCCTTGCTTTGTCCATCGCTGCCGCCACTTTCGCGACCGCTACACCAGCGCTCAGCGCGCCTTTACATATTGCCAGCGACGACAATCAGCAACAGAGCATCCAAGCAGCGAACGCTTGGCTTGAAATCAACTTGACGCAATTTCGCGACAACATCGAACAGTTCAAATCGAAGATGAACAACCACACTAAAATTTGTGCGGTGATGAAAGCCAACGCTTACGGCAATGGCATTCAAGGTTTGATGCCAACCATTCTAGAGCAGCAAATTCCTTGCGTGGCGATTGCCAGCAACGCCGAAGCGCAAGCGGTGCGCGACAGCGGTTTTAAAGGTGAATTGATGCGTGTTCGTTCAGCCAGCCTGGGCGAAATCAAAGACGCGATGCACTTGAACGTCGAAGAGCTGATTGGTAGCGCCGAGCAAGCCAAAGCGCTGTCTGCTTTGGCGAAAAAGGCAGGTCACGACATCAAAGTACATCTTGCACTGAACGATGGTGGCATGGGCCGCAACGGGATTGATATGACCACCGACGCGGGCAAGAAAGAATCACTACAAATCGCGGCCGCCAAAGGCGTGCGCATTGTCGGTATCATGACCCATTTCCCAAGTTACGATGCGGACGAAGTGCGCCAAAAACTGGCGTCATTCAACACCCATTCAGCATGGTTGATCAAAGAAGCGAAACTGAACCGCGAAGACATCCTGCTGCACGTGGCGAACTCGTTCACCGCGCTGAATGTGCCAGAAGCGCAACTGGATATGGTGCGTCCGGGCGGCGTCCTGTACGGCGATCAGCCAACCAATCCGGAATACCCATCCATCGTGTCTTTCAAAACGCGTGTGGCGTCACTGCACCACCTGCCGAAAAACAGCACCGTGGGTTACGACAGCACCTTCACCACGCAGCAAGACAGCCTGATGGCGAACATTCCGGTCGGTTACTCAGACGGTTACCCACGTAAAATGGGTAACAAAGCGCAGGTGATCATCAATGGTCAACGCGCCAACGTGGTGGGTGTGGCATCGATGAACACCACCATGGTGGATGTCACGCAGATCAAAGGCGTGAAAGCAGGCAGCGAAGTGGTGTTGTTTGGTCATTCACAAGGCGAAACCATTTCTGCCTCAGAAATGGAAAACAACGCTGACGTGATTTTCCCTGAACTTTACACTTTGTGGGGCAGCGCGAACCCACGGGTTTACGTGAAATAAGCTTCCGTTCTCAAGTTAAAAGCGAGCTATTCAGCTCGCTTTTTTAGTTCATATCGACATAGTCGAGCCAGAATGGCCGCTCGCCAAGGTGGTTCAGCAGCAAACTGACAAAATCATCAACCAACAGGCTACGCTGGCGATTGGGATAGATGGCGTAGATGCCGGTACTCATGGTGGAAATCACATAATCCGGCAGCAATTGCACCAACCCCGCCTCTTCTAATGACTCTTCCAAACCAAACATGTCAATCAGTCCATAACCGACACCTTTTTTGATCGACTCCACCACCAGCTTCACATCATTGACTTTGAAGTTGCCTTTCATGGTCAGGTTAAGCATCTCTTGGCTGCTCGGTTCGCAACTGATGGTCAGTTTATCCAACGTCACATCACCATTGGCGTAAATCACCGCAGGTAGCGCAATTAATGCCTCAGGGCTTTGCGGCAAGCCATGTTTCGCCACGAAATCATTGGACGCGATCAGCACAAAATTGGTGTTGGTGATCTTCTTGGCGATCAAGTTGGAATCGGCCAATTTGCCGATTCGAATCGCAACATCAAACTTATCCGCAATGATGTCGGCGCGTTTGTCATCTAAGATCAGCGTCAGTTCTACATCCGGGTATTTGCCAATGAACGCATCCAGCACCGGCTGTAAATAGCGCTGGCCGAAGTAGTTAGGCGCGGCAATTTTGATGCTGCCGCTCGGTGTTAATTGATGCGTTTCGGCAATGCGCTGAATATTGTTGAGCGTGTCTTCCAACACTTGCGCTTGCTGATAGATCTGCTCCCCCACTGGCGTCAGTGAAATGGTGCGGGTTGAACGATTCAGCAGTTGCACGCCCAAGCTCTGTTCCAGTTTTTTGATCTGCTTTGACAGCGCCGAGTTATCCATATCATGCAATAACGCCGCTTTGGTAAATGACCCCTGACGGACCACATCGACAAACAGAGACAACTGGTGACTAATTGACATAGATTATCCAATCAAAAAAGCAATAAAGGGTGAAGCCGTTCTATCTAAACAATGCATGTCTAAACAATGCCTGTCTAAACAATGCCTGTCTAAACAATGCATGGTGAGTGACGGCTTTAGGCAGTCGACGATTGATATTGTTTGACCATATCATTCAACATAGAAACGATTTGCACAATGAGAACAAACGTGAAAGGTAACGCGCCAGCAATGGCGACCTGTTTGTTGAGGTTCACATCGTTGATATAGATCAGACTGAGCGATAAGCCCAGCAGTACAATCGCCCAAAGCATGGTGTTTCTTTTCCCGGTTTTTCCATCCAACATACCGCAAACCAGTAACGCAGAGTCAGCGCTGGTAATGATAAAAGTGATTAACAAAACAATCGCGAGGCAGGCAATCATGCTGCCATGCGGCAATTGGTCCAGAAACAGAAACAAGCCTTGCGTATAATCCAGATCCACAGCATCAATAATTAGATTGGCAGAGGCTTGTTCCAAAGCCGTGCCACCAAACACCGTGAACCATAAAACTGAGGCCAATGACGGTACAAGCGCAACACACAGAATAAACTGACGAACCGTCCGACCTTGACTAATTCTTGCAATGAAAGGGCCAACAAAGGGCGCCCAGGCGATCCACCAGACAATATAGATAATCGTCCAGCCCACACTCCATTGCTCATCGTTGGGCGCAAGTGAAAATGAAACGTCGGGTAAGATTTCGACGTAGCGAGCCGTAGATGACAGCACGCGATTTAGAATCGTGATGGGGTCAAATGACATCACGACAAACATCATCATCACCAATAAAAGCACGATGTTGAGTTGGCTCAGTCGCTTAATTCCCTTGTTTAACCCCAGTAATGATGAGCCTGTAAAGCAGATAGAAATCACAAAGATGATGCTGTACCTAAACAGCACAGAGTCTGCATTGACACCAAAAATATTCTCCACACCCGCCTGAATCAAAGCAATGGTATTGGCAAACGTCCCCGCGACACCAAACAGAATCGCCACAATGGCCAACCAATCCATGGTCACAAATAAGCCGCGTTTAGACTCGGCATTCACACTGGAAGAAATGAACAAAGGTCGCCCGCGATTAAACGTAAACCACGCGATGGTGAGCCCAGCCAACGCATAGATACACCATGCATGTAGCCCCCAGTGGAAATAAGTCAGCGCCAAAGCGTTATCGATTTTATCTGCAGGCGAAATACCAAAAGCAGGCATATGAGCAAAATGTGACGTTGGCTCCGCGACGCCCCAAAAGACCAATCCTGACCCCATGCCACAGGTAAAAAGCATGGTTATCCAACTAAACGTTGAGAATTCAACCTTGGCCGCTTGCCCCCCTAATTTGATATTCCCTATCGGGCTCATTGCAATCAGCAAGCACACAAAAATCGTAGCGGACGAGAACAACAAGAAGCTAAGGCCAAAACGTTCAACGAAGGTTTGCGTGACATGAGAAATCGCGGAAATGCTATAGCTTGGAAATGCGATGAGAACCAGAGATAACAGCGTAACAACGATGAAACCATAGTGTTCATAATGTAGCTGAAAGCTGCGTCGGGTAACTGATGAGTTCATAGTATTGATCTTAAGTTGTTGTCTAAATGCCACTTGTCGTGGCATTTATTTATGATTTCAAACGTTGAAAGTACTCATCCCACGTGATGTGTTGCCTGCCCGCTGCAGCGTAAAACTGACTTTCATTGTTCAGTTGGTTGGTCCGAATGCTCTCATATATGCCACCAACCACATTCCCTAAGAAATCGCCCAATTCAGGAATACGGCTCAATCTAAATGCTTCAGTATCCATTGGAACATAAACTAAGTGCGTATTAAAAGTTTCATTTAAATAACGCACCAATTGATACTGGCTCATTGGCTGACCATTGAGATTGTAAATCTGGCCATTGTGCTTATCGTCGGTCAGGAGTTTCGCGTAGGCATAAGCCAATTCATCACGCGTGGTATAACCACATAAGCCATCTCCGGCACTATTTGCCACTTCACCGGCGGCAACGTATTCATTCAAATATTCCACGTCCGGTTCGATATAAATCCCATTGCGCCCAATAACCCAATCCAATCCAGATTGCTGAAGCATCAACTCGGTTTTTCGGTTACTTTGCACCACAGGAGAAAACGCAGTGTCGTGCTCTGCCCCTTGGATACTGGTATAAACGATTTTACGAACACCAGCTCGCTGCGCTGCCGTAATGACATTGCGATGTTGAATCATGCGTTCATCTGCATGGCTCATACTCGTCACCATCAATAACGTATCAATGCCTTGCAGTGATTTTTCAAGCTGTGCCTGTTGATTGTAATCGCCTGGACGAACCTCAACACCCAACGACATCGCTCTTTCAACGGTACGCGCGAGCGCTACCACTTGATGAGATGGCGTAAACTGAAGCAGTGCTTTGACAACGGCTGACCCTAATTGTCCACTGGCTGCTGCGATGGCTATTTTCATCTTACTTTCCTCGACAAAGCGTAGCATCTCACTACGCTTTGTCACTGATACTCAAAGACCCAATACATGGTTCGATAAAGTGTGAGTCACGTTTTAATGCATGCACTCATCATCTATCTAAAATCAAAGAACAGTCAGAACGTCTTCCATTGGCAAACGCGCTTTTGGCAGGCCATGGTTGTAGTCTTCCAGCTCCAGGTGGTAACCCATTGCGACCGCCACATCACACACATACCCATCCAGCTCTTCACTGAACACTTCGCCAATCAGCGCTTGGTCGACACCTTCCATCGGAGTGGAATCGATGCCCAGACGTGCCAGCACGTGTAAAAGGTTACCCAATGCGATGTAAGTTTGTGCTTTGGTCCAGTGACCGTTGAAGCCGTTTTCGTCGGTGTTGGACTCGGCAAAGGTATACGCACCATTGAGGAAACCGTCGTAACGCTCCGCAGGCAGGTGACCTGAAGAGACTTCAACGTCCGCAACTTTGCGATAATCTTCTTTAGTGAATTTAGGGTTGTATGCTAGCAACACGGTGTGCGACGCCGCTTTCGCGTGCGGTTGGTTGAACTGGTGCATGCGGGCAAATGTGTCGTGGAAACGCTGCTTCGCGGCATCACTCTCAATCACAATGAACTTCCAAGGCTGTGCATTGATGGATGAAGCCGACAGGCGCAGCGCCTCTTTGATGATCGCCATATCGTCGGATGAGATTTTTTTGTTCGCATCATAACGTTTGGCTGTGTAACGTTTAGTTAGGTCGGCAATAATTTGGTTAGACATGGTATTTCCCCGCAAAAATAATGGATGCTTGGCTCTCGCTCAAGCTGGCGACTGAGTCGCTGTGTTTTCAAAGTGATTGCATTATGCGTCGGAATCCGCGGGGATTCGATTGCCAACACTGCCAAACATTGTGGAACTAAAAATCCATAATCAACGCAACCACTGAGGATTATTTAACCACAATCACGCCTATTCATGACGCTCGGCACTGGGTACGCAAGGCGTCAATCACCGCTGTCAGGTTGAAAAATTGAGCGTCGGCAATGGCAAAGCGCGCTTGGTCAGCATGTGGTGATACCAAATACGTGGTCATCTGGGCGCGTTTGGCCGCAGTTAAGCCGGTGAAGCTGTCTTCAATCACCAAGCAATCCGCCACCGCAACGTCGAGTTTGCGTGCAGCGGTCAGGTACACATCCGGTTGCGGCTTGCCGTGCTTTTCATCTTCCGCACTGCAAATCACGCTGAATTTGTCCCACAGCGCTAAACGGTCAAACACCGCTTGGATCACCACATGGTTTGAAGAGGTGGCGAGCGCAATGCGCATGCCTTGTTCGGCAAAAAATTGTAAGGCGTCGTACACACCAGCCATCGCTTCGCCCGTTGCCGAAATGCGTTGGCACAGCTTGGTCAGAATCAGGGTTTCTAATACTTGTGAATCAACCACCAGCGCATACGTTTCACACCATGTGCGCGCAATCTCATCAATACGCTTGCCCATGGTCAGTTGTTCGCAGTCCTGACGGGTGATCGCCACACCAAACCCAGCCAACGATTCAATCTGCGCTTCTTGCCATAGCGGCTCGGAGTCAATGATCACGCCATCCATATCAAAAATTACTGCTTTCTTGTTCATACTTACCTCAAAAAAATAAAAAAAGGGATGGCAATCAAAGCCATTGCCATACCCTAAACCGTGTTATGCAACGGTGACTTTACCTGAATCAACAAATTCGGTTTCAAATCCAGGTTGCTCCACCTTGATGCGATAGGTGAAGAAAAACGCCAGCACGTACAAGGCAGTATAGGCAATCACGACCCCGATGGTGCTGAAGTACGGCAACACGATCACTGCAATCGCTGGCGCCAAAAAGTTCGATAAACCAGCCGACAGGTTATACACCGAAATCGCCGCGCCTTTATGATTCGGCTCCAAGGCCGGAAAAACAGCGGCCATTGGCACAAATGCGGCGACAAAAATACCCAGCGCAATCGCCGGGATCAGCGCCATGGCGAAGTTATTGCCAAAGTGCTGCGGAATGTAATAGAACGCAAGGCTCGACAGCGCCATGCCCACACAACCAAACCAGCGAACCACTTTCAACCAACCCAGTTTTTCGCCCATGATGCCCCAGAAGACATTGGAAAAGATGGTGGTGAAGAAGAAGACCGCCCACACCTGAAGCCATTCGGATGTCGTAAAGCCTAAATCGTCGACAAACATCATCGGCATGATGACCGCAAAACCAAACAGCGATAGCGTATTGATGATGCGAACAAAGCTGGAATAGAGCACATTTTTGTTGGTGTAAAGCAGCGTCACGGCGCGGCTGAGCTCGGTCAGTTTCTGTTTGGTGGTGAGATTGTGCATGTGCGTCGGCGTTTTCACCTTGCGCAGCGCTATCATGGCAATCAAACCGCCAGCGGCACAAAACGCCAATGACAGCCACAAAGTACCCAGCTCGCCAATCCAAGGAATGGTGAAACTTGGAATGTAGCTTCCGGCCACGCCGATGCCGATCGAATACACCGTCCAGAACCAACCCAGCGCGGAACTGACGCCATCACTGCGCACGTTGTGCACGATCACCACAATGAAGGAGTAGAGGAACAGCGGATAAGCAAAGCCGCGAATGCCGTAGAACAGCAAAATGAGCGCGTAGTTTGACTGCCCTAACCCGAAGGTTAAGAACAGAACGTGGAAAGTACACCACAGCAAAAAGCCGATTTTCATCGTTTTCTGCGGTGTGATGATTTCTGCGACCACACCGGACACCCAAGCTGCCAGCGCGGCAGCCAAACCATACAGCGTAAAGGCAAAAGAGGACTGCGCTGGCGTAAAGCCCAACTCCGTGATGTAGTGCGACAGGAATGCCAGCTCAAAGCCATCGCCAGTCATAAAGATGGCAATCGCGATGTATCCCCAGATCAGATTGAGCGGCAATCCAAGCCACTGTTTGCTTACGTTTTCCATATATTCCTCGTTTCGTAGGGTAAAGGAATCCCACGCCCCTTTGCAGGGGCGTAGTCCATGAGGTTGTGATGATTCTTCTAAAAATTCTTTTTAAATAGGCTCTTAATGGCCGAGGTTATGACCGTAAGGCCAAATCGTTTTGATAGAGGGCGCGGAACCGAGCATAGCGCTCACTCAACACGGGCTTACGATCCGCGCAAGGTTGATAAATGCGGTGAATGTCTGGCTTTTTACACACCTGTGCCACGGATTTTCCGGACGCCAAACATGCCAGACGCGCTGCGCCCAGTGCGCCGCCGGTTTCACCGCCTTTGTGCGTCACAATCGGCAGGCCGAGGGTGTCTGCCAGCAATTGCGCCCAGAATGGGCTGCGAGCGCCCCCGCCGACCAACGAACACTGGTCAATCTGGGTGCCGCTGTCTTGCAAGACGCGCAGACCATCGGCAATCCCAAAGCTCACACCTTCAATCACGGCATAACCCAACAACGCGCGATGGGTTGAATGGCTCATGCTGTGGAACATGCCCATGGCTTGCGGGTCGTTGTGCGGCGTGCGTTCCCCAGAGAGATAAGGCAAGAACAGCGGCGCTTTGGCTTTTTCTTCCTCACTCAACTGCTCAATGTCCGCCAGCAGTTCCACCTCGGTCGCTCCGACAATGCGACAGAACCACTGCAAACAACTGGCGGCACTGAGCATAACGCTCATCTGATGCCAACGCTGCGGCAACACATGACAAAACGCGTGCACCGCCGATTGAGGCGCGGGGCGATATTGTTCGTTCACCACAAACAACACCCCGGATGTGCCCAAGGAGATAAACGCATCGCCCGGATTTACCGCGCCAACACCAATCGCACTCACGGCGTTATCACCGCCGCCACCAGCAACAATCACCGATGGACTCAAGCCCCATTTGTGCGCCATCTCCGCCGAGAGCGACGCCGACACATCGCACCCTTCCACCAATTCAGGCATCTGAGCGCGCGTCAGTTGGCATGTATCCAGCAGCGCATCGGACCAATCGCGCTTGGCGACATCCAGCCACAAAGTGCCAGCCGAATCCGACATATCAGAAACTTTGCGTCCGGTCATTTTGAGGCGCAGATAATCTTTCGGCAGCAGCACAGTCTGAATGCGCGCAAAGTTTTCCGGTTCATGTTTGCGCACCCAAATCAGCTTCGGTGCGGTAAACCCCGGCATGGCCAAATTGCCCGCAATGTCATGCAAATTCGGCGCTGCCGCTTCCAGTTCCGCGCACTCTTCGTGGCAACGCGTGTCGTTCCACAAAATTGCCGGGCGAATCACCGCATCGTGGTCATCCAGCAGTACGGCCCCATGCATCTGCCCCGACAGGCCAATCGCTTTGATCGCGCCCCAATGTTCGGTGCACTTTTCTCGCAACGCGCCAATCAGATAGTTGGTGGCTTCCCACCACTCTTGCGGCGCTTGCTCAGACCAATGCGGATGCGGGCGTTGAATCGTCAGCGGCGCGCTGTGTGTGGCGACGGTTTCACCGTGCTCATCAATCACCAGCGCTTTCACTTCCGACGTGCCAAGGTCAATTCCTAAATACATACCTGCTCCTTACTGAATCATGGGGTAGACGGCGGCGATTTTCTCGCGCAGCAGCGCTTCAAATTCAGCGCGCTCAGCCAATTCACCAAACAATGCTTTGTCATGTGCATAGACTGCAATTGGGTCTACCGACTCAAACATCGCATGCACTGCCGCCGCATCCAGAATGCCGTCTTGATACTCATAAGGTAGAACGCCTTGGTGCCACTGCTGCATAAACACGAAGAACAACGCAGGCAACATTGCGGTAGCTTGCGGCGCGACGCCACGTTGGTAACACTCGATCATCGTTGGGGTGATCATCGCCGGAATTTTCGAGAAACCGTCTGCCGCCACACGCTGGTTGGTGTCTTTGATGTATGGGTTGGTAAAACGCTCTAACACCACATCACGATACGTGGGCAGGTCGATACCGTTGTCACCCAAGCAAGGGATCACATCCTGCGTCACGTAATCATGCGCAATTTTGTAGATGCTCTCAGTCAGCGTGCTGTCGTGAATAAACGACTGCCCCAGCAAGGTGCCCGCCCACGCAATGCAACTGTGCGACGAGTTGAGAATGCGAATTTTCGCTTCTTCATACGGGATCACTGAATCCACCATTTCAACGCCCACCGTTTCCAGCGCTGGTCGAGCGTCTTTAAAGTTGTCTTCAATCACCCATTGAATAAAGGTTTCGCCCATCACGGGCGCTTGATCATCAATGCCCGTTTGCTGTTTGATGCGAGCCGGCAGATCAGCCGCTGGGCGTGGCGTGATGCGATCGACCATGGTATTCGGACAGGTGGTGTTCTCTTTCACCCATTGCAACACATCGGTTTTGCCAGTCAGCGTCAGAAACTCCATCAACCCATCGCGAAAACGTTCGCCGTTGTGACGCACGTTGTCACAGTTAAGCAGCGTCACTGGGCCAGCATCGTCTGCCATGCGGCGCTCAAGAATTTTCGTCACAGTGCCGTAAATGGTTTGATGACCACCGTTGAGATCAGCGTTTAAGACCGCACTGTCGACATCCAGCGTGTGGTCAGTTTTGAGGTAGTAGCCGCCTTCGGTCACGGTAAAAGCGATGACTTTCGTCTGCGCCTTCGCCCCTTCGTCAATCAGCGGTGCCAGATCCGCTTGCCAAGGCAGCAGCATTTGAATCGACTTGATGACTTCGTAATGACGCTCACCCGCCGGACTCACGGTTTCCAGCACATATTCGCCGTTTTGCGCTCGCAACGCGTCGACGGTGGCTTCGGCATCGTTGCGAATGTTGCCCGCAGCGATATGCCAGCGTTGATCGCCCGATGCCAACAATTTGTGCAGATACCACGCTTGGTGCGCGCGGTGAAATGAACCCAGACCGATGTGAAGCCACGTGTATTGGTTTGTCATGATGATTCCTCGTTCTTATTGAATGACGCCACTCTAATCGATCAAATTACCAAATAAAGAGCCATAGATCACAAACGAACAAAAGACCATTTATAGGTCTTTTGTTCGTTTGTGGGTAATTGATAGCTATTGCACTCCGCAAGCGTTCGCGAGAAGATACGAGGTATTCGCGCGCCCAAGACGAAAAACCAAAGCTTTAGAACAGGCGCAAGACATTGAATAGTAAGGATGAAATGTGGCAAGAGACGACAGCTTTAAAACCGACCAAATGGTGCGTGCCGCTTGGATGTATTACATCTCCGGCCGCAATCAGAGCGATATTGCGTCTGAACTCGGTTTATCCCGTCCGGTGGTACAACGTTTGATTGCGGCGGCCAAAGAGGAAGGCATTGTTTCAGTTGGCCTGCACCACCCGATTTCAACCTGTTTAGATTACGCAGAACTGCTGAAGGCGAAGTATCAACTGGTGGAGTGCAACATCGTCCCGACCACCAGCGGCGAGGAAACCTTAGATAACGTGTCGTTTGGCTGCTTTCAGTTGATGTCGAAATACGTCAAAGACCAGCAGAATCAAATCATCGGCATCGGCTCGGGGCTGACGCTGAAAAAAGCGATCAACCGGATTGATTTCGAATCGCCCAATAGCCAATGCGTGGCGTTGATCAGCGCGATGGGCGTGAATGGTCAATGTAACTACTACGATGATGTGCCGCTGATCCTGGCGCGGAAAATTCGCGCCAACTATTACCAGTTGCCTGCGCCGCGTTACGCCCTGTCAGCCGATGAACTGAAAGTCTGGACTGGCATGCGTGTGTTTGAGGAAGTCGCCGCCGTTGCCAGCAACGCCAACGTGGTGTTTATCGGTATTGGCTCATTGAGTAAAGCAAGCCCAATCATCCAAGATGGTTTTATCTCCGCCGATAAGGCCGACGAGCTAAATCAACAAGGCGCCGTGGGAGAAATTCTCGGCCGATTCATTAATGCCCAAGGTGACGTGATTGATTGCACCATCAACACCTTCATCACCAGCCATGATATTCGCAGCAACGACTGCCCACGCATCGGCGCTGCCTGTGGTGAAGACAAACGCCCCGCAATTCTCGCCGCGCTGCGCGGTCGCTGGATCAACGGTTTGGTCACCGACGAAACCACCGCCCGCTGGCTGTTAACGCAATAGATAGCAAAAAGGGCTTCAGTCATCTGAAGCCCTTTTATGGGCGGGATGGCGTTAGTGATACGCCTCGCCCACCTGCACTTTGCCGCGAAAGACGTAGTAACCCCACGCGGTGTACGCAAGAATCACGGGCAGGATAAACAGCACGCCTATCAACGCAAACAGTTGGCTGGAAAGCGGTGACGCCGCCTGCCAGAAGTCAACCGATGGCGGAATGATGCTCGGCCAGATGCTGATCATCAGGCTCACATAGCCGAGTGCAATCAAAAACAGCGTGGCAACAAACGGTTTGTAAGAGTGGCGTTTGCGCAGATTACGCAAAATCAGCGCCACGGCAATCACCGCCAACACTTCCACTGACGCCGTAAAGACCCAGTGATGACCGCTCAGCCACAAGTCAGCCAGGTGCGGGTTTAACCACGCGGTCCACACCGCCACCATCGCAATCATCACGATCAACGCGTAAGTCAGCGGGCGGCTGTAGTGGCGCATTTTGCTCTCCAGCATGCCGTCGGTTTTCATCAGCAACCAGGTACTGCCCAGCAGCGCGTAGGTCAGCGTCAAACCCAACCCACACAGCAGTGGAAACGGCGCCAACCAGTCAAAATCACCACCGGCAAACTGGCGGTTCACCACGGGAATGCCCGCGACGTAAGTGCCCAGTGCGACGCCTTGGAAAAACGCCGCCATGATCGAGCCACCAATGAACGCTTTATCCCACCAGTGACGCGATTTCGCTGACGCTTTAAAGCGAAACTCAAATGCGACGCCACGGAAAATCAGCCCCGCTAATACCAACACCAGCGGCAGATACAGCGCTTCCAGAATGACGGAATACGCCAATGGGAATGCGGCGTACAACGTCGCACCGCCAAACACCAGCCAGGTTTCGTTGCCATCCCACACCGGCGCGACCGTGTTCATCATCACATCGCGCTCTTTCGGGTCGGAGATGAACGGAAAAAGAATGCCTAAGCCTAAGTCAAAGCCATCGAGAATCACGTACAGCAGCAAGCCAAACGCGATGATCACGGCCCAAATCACGGATAAATCGATACCTTGAATGGTCATGTTGTGCTCCTCTATTTCGCCAGGCTGAGCGGGTCATCGCTCACGCGTTCTTGCTCAACCGTTGTCGGGCCTTTGCCCACCAGACGCATCATGTAAGTGATCCCGACGGTAAACACCGAGAAGTAAATAATGACAAACAGCGCCAGCGTGATACTCATCTGCAATACATCATGGTTCGATGCCGCATCGCGGGTGCGCATCATGCCGTACACCACCCATGGCTGACGGCCGATTTCGGTCGTGAACCAGCCTGCCAGCAGCGCAATCAGTCCCGATGGCCCCATCAGCAGGACAAAGCGATGGAACAACTTGGTGTCGTAGAGTTTGCCTTTGCGACGCAGCCACAACGCGGTCAGAGCAGACAGAATCATCAACATGCCAAGGCCAGCCATCACGCGGAAACTCCAGAACACGATGGTTGAATTGGGTCGGTCTTCTTTCGCAAAGCTTTTCAGCGCCGGGATCTGTTTATCCAGACTGTGGGTCAAAATTAAGCTGCCCAGATACGGCACTTCAAGGCTGAAGCGGGTTTTCTCCGCGTCCATATCCGGAATCCCGAACAGGATCAACGGCGTCGCTTCGCCCGGTTTGTTTTCCCAGTGCCCTTCAATCGCCGCAATTTTCGCGGGTTGATGCTCAAGCGTATTTAAACCGTGTGCATCGCCCACCACCGCTTGCAGTGGTGCCACCAGCAGAATCATCCACATCGCCATGGAGAACATTTTTTTCACTTCAGCACTCTTGCGACCGCGCAGTAAATGCCAGGCCGCTGAAGCGGCAACAAAGAATGCCGTCGACAGGAAGGCAGCCAATGCCATGTGCGCCAGTCGGTACGGGAATGACGGGTTGAACACGATTTTAAACCAGTCGACAGGCACCACGCGGCCATCTACAATTTCAATGCCTTGCGGGGTCTGCATCCAACTGTTGGATGACAGGATCCAGAACGTTGAAATCAGCGTCCCGATTGCCACCATCACCGTGGCAAAGAAGTGCATGCGGCGGCTGACTTTGTGCCAGCCAAACAGCATGACACCCAAAAATCCGGCTTCGAGGAAGAAGGCCGTCAGCACTTCGTAGGTCAGAAGTGGTCCGGTGACACTGCCAGCGAAATCAGAAAAGCGCGCCCAGTTGGTGCCAAATTCGTACGACATCACCAAGCCGGACACCACGCCCATGCCAAAGTTAACGGCAAAAATTTTGCACCAGAAGTGATACAGGTTTTTGTACACCGGATTGCCGGTTTTCATCCAGCGCCATTCCAGCACCGCGAGAAAACTGGCCAGCCCAATGGTGATCGCCGGGAAAATAATGTGAAACGACACCGTGAACGCAAACTGAATGCGCGCCAGGTCGAGAGCCTCTAAATGAAACATACCAGAATCCTTAATCTTTCAGAGGTCGCTGGCCCCGCCGCATAACACCAAGCAGGGCCAATGAGATAAACAGAAGTAAACCGAATTACAGTGCAGTGGTTGGAATCACGCTGCTTGGTTTGGCTTTTTCCAGTTTGATGGCCACAAACTTGGAGGTCGGCGTAAAGGTGCGATCGCCGTAGCTATCGAGCGGTACCAGCGGATTGGTTTCCGGGTAATACGCCGCGGCCTGTCCGGTTGGCATGTCATACGCCACCAGTTCAAAACCGCTGACACGGCGCTCCAGCCCGTCGTCCCACAAGGTCACCAAGTCCACTTTATCGCCCGGTTCATAACCCAGACGACGAATGTCCTCTGCGTTGACGAACACCACATCGCGCATGCCAAACACACCGCGATAACGGTCATCCAGCCCATACAACGTGGTGTTGTACTGATCGTGGGAACGCAGGGTTTGCAGGATCAGATCCGGCGCATCGCCGCGTTGAATCACGTTTTCGTTCACCAGTTGCTCCAGCAGCGCTGGCGCAGCAAACTGCGCTTTCCCGCTGGCTGTATTCCATTCACGACGGGCCGCCGTATTACCCAGGTAAAAACCGCCCGGATGCTGCAAACGCTGATTGAAGTTTTCAAACCCGGGAATGGTGTCAGCGATCAAATCACGAATGTGACTGTAATCAGCGATCGCCCAGTCCCAGTCGATAGGGAAATTACCCAGTGTCGCTTTGGCAATCCCCGCCAGAATCGCAGGCTCAGAACGTAGAGATGGCGAGCGCGCTTTGAGCTGGCCATAGGAGAGGTGCACCATGCTGAAAGTATCTTCAACCGTCACGCCCTGCGGGCCGTTGGCCTGAATATCGATTTCAGTACGGCCAAGGCATGGCAGGATCAACGCATCGCGGCCAGTCACCAGATGTGAACGGTTCAGTTTGGTGGCTATGTGTACGGTCAGCTCACAATTACGTAGCGCATCATGAGTACGTGGTGTATCCGGCGTCGCTTGCGCAAAGTTACCGCCAAGGCCGATAAACACTTTGGCGCGCTTCTCTTCCATCGCCTTGATGGCAAGCACGGCGTTATGACCATGTTCGCGCGGCACTTTGAATTGGAAGCGTTTTTCCAGCGCATCCAACAGAAACTCCGGCGGCTGTTCATCAATCCCCATCGTGCGGTCACCCTGCACGTTACTGTGACCACGCACCGGTGATAGCCCGGCACCCGGTTTGCCGACGTTCCCGCGCAGCAGCTGCAAATTCACCACTTCCTGAATGGTCGGCACAGAGTGACGGTGCTGAGTCAGCCCCATCGCCCAGCACATCACCACGCGTTCAGCACGGCGATACATGCGCGCCAGCACTTCGATTTCATCGAGTCCCAAACCTGATTGCTGAGTGATGTGTTTCCACGAGGTACGATCGACAACGTTTAAGTAAGCATCCACGCCCGTCGTGTGCTCGCGAATAAAATCGTGGTCGAAAACCGGCGCTTCACCTAATGCTTGCGCTTCGCGCTCCCATTGCAGCAGAAACTTCGCCATACCGCGGAACACAGCCATATCCCCGCCCAAAGCGGGGCGGAAATAAGCACTACTGGTCGGCTCCGAGCCGTTGCTCAGCATTTCAATCGGGTGTTGTGGGTGTTGGAAACGTTCCAAACCGCGTTCTTTGAGCGGGTTCAGACAGATCACCTGTGCGCCGCGTTTCACCGCTTCACGCAAAGGTTCAAGCATACGCGGGTGGTTGGTCCCCGGGTTCTGGCCGATGACAAAAATCGCATCCGCCAATTCCAAATCTTTAAATACCACCGTCCCTTTGCCGACCCCGATGGTGTCGGACATGCCAATCCCACTGGCTTCGTGGCACATGTTTGAACAGTCAGGAAAGTTATTGGTGCCAAACGCTCGCACAAACAGTTGATAAATGTACGCCGCCTCATTGCTGGCACGACCAGAGGTGTAAAATTCCGCTTCGTCCGGAGACGCCAGCGCGTTGAGGTGGCGTCCGACCATCGCAAACGCATCGTCCCAGGAGATTTCGACGTAGTGATCGGTTTCAGAATCATAACGCATCGGATGACTCAGGCGGCCCTGATATTCCAGCCAGTAATCGGTTTGTTTCGCCAGTTCCGAAACGCTGTATTTGGCAAAGAAATCCGGATCCACAAGACGGCTGGTGGATTCCCAGTTGACGGCTTTTGCGCCGTTTTCGCAGAAATTCACCATCCCGCTTTCCGGCGATTCACCCCACGCACATCCCGGACAGTCGAAGCCGCCGTTCTGGTTGGTTTTCAACATCGCTCTCAGGTTACGAAACGCATTCTCACTGCCTAACCAGCTTTTGGTGACCGCTTTGAGCGCGCCCCAGCCTGCTGCAGGTCCGGGATACTCTTTAATGTGTTCCTTTTGGTTCATGACGACACTCCTCTCTAGGAATTTCAATGAACGATGCGTTATTTACCGGTGAGCGATGGCAAATATTATTTCGACCATTTGTGCTGATATTGATGCACAAAGATGCACGAAATAAATAAGGTTCATTGAGTTGTAATTAAACACAACCAACGATATTTTTTGGTCGTGCCTTTTATTTCACTAGAGCGTAAATCGTATTTTTTCTACCGTCCAATTGAACTTATTGAATTAATCATCGACGAAATCTATCACTCAAACAAAGCAGAAATAACCACACAAAAAGTAATTTATTGATTCATTCTTCAATGAAGGCAGACGTTATTTTTAGTCTCGACTTACGCTCCAGACGCATGCATTCCGAATAAGCACACCGATGCATCTGTTCGAGTAACCCACTCTAAATTCGGAACTTATTTTCACTTCAAACACTAAACTGCCCATGAGTTGCTCGTGATAGAAACGCTCTATCACGCGATAAAAACAACTGATTTGACCCGGGGTGTTTTCGATCTTATTCTTGATTCAGATCAAGAAACATGCAGATTTTAATCGCAACCGAGTCAGTTTTTGTATCCATTTTTGTCAGCGTGCTGAATCAGACTTTTGACAAAATAGCGTTTTAAAAAAGCATGTGAGATGCCATTCAACCGGCATCATCAATAGGATTAAAATAGAATATTGTCGCCATTAAACACTTCAACAATAATATTCTACTTAAAGTAACGTTAAAACTATTACTCATGGAAAAATCATGATCGTTCATCCTAAACCTAATTTAACGAATATTTTATTTTCATTAAAAGGTTCCATTGCAAAACGTATTGCTAAACGCAGTTTTATGATCACCGCTCTGGCGTCATTAATTGTGTTAGTGGAAGGGATGTTGCCGACATTTTTTACCCATGTGAATGCCACGCCGTTTACTTTGTTGGGTATTTCGCTGTCCATCTTTATGAGTTTTCGTAACAATGCCTGTTACTCACGTTGGTGGGAAGGTCGTCAGGCGTGGGGACACGTGATTACCGAAGTCCGCTCATTTACCCGCGCCAGTGAAGTGATTGACGATGAAGCGTTGCGTACGTCGCTGTTAAAAGAACTGTGCGGTTTTACCCATGCGTTGGCGGCGCGGCTGCGCAACGAAGACGAGTATCAGGCTGCGAAAGACTGGCTCAGTCAAGGGGCAGAGGCCTACGGACACAACGTCAGCGACGGAATTTTGCGCCATATCAGTCGCGGCTATTCCAAGCTCGCCAAAGCAGGCAGCATCAGTGAGTGGCGTTATGTGATGCTGGAAGAGCGGTTGCAACGCCTGTCTGAGGCACAAGCAACGTGTGAACGTATAAAAAGTACGCCACTACCCTTTCCGTACACCTTGCTCTTTCACCGCACCAACTACATTTTCTGTTTGTTGTTGCCATTTGCGATGGCAGAACCGCTGGGCTGGATTGCGCCGATTTTTACCACCATCGTGAGCTACACCTTTTTTGGTTTAGATGCGATTGGGGACGAACTGGAAGATCCCTTTGGCCGTGATGAAAACGATCTGCCAATGGATGCGCTGGTCAGAATTATTGAACGTGACGTTTTGGACGCGCTCAACGTGGCGGAGCTGCCACCGATTTTGCAACCGGTTGATTATGTGCTCAACTAATCGCAACGCATGACCACCCAGCGGATTTGGCGCAGCGGACACCGCTGCCACTTCAAGTCAGGCGGGTATAAGATAATAAGTACTGAGCACACTCAGTCTGTCAGTCTCAACACAAGTGGCCGAATAACAATACGAGCACGACAACGTGCCGCCCAAGTAAAAAACACCGGCCGCTTAAGGAAGCATTATGGACATTAAGCAATTGAAATATCTCATTGCGCTCGACGAAACCCAACACTTTGGGCAAGCCGCTGCAATGTGCCACATCACGCAGCCCACCTTGTCGATGCGCATTCGCAATCTGGAAGATGAGCTGCAACTGACCCTGATTAACCGCGGTCAGCGTTTTGAAGGGTTTACTGAAGCGGGCGACCGCATTCTGGCCTGGGCGCGCAGCGTGCTCGCTGCCCACGATGGGTTACAGGCAGAAGCGGCCAATTGCCGCGGCCAGTTGGTGGGCAGCCTACGTTTTGGCATGGTGCCGCTGGCGAGTCTGAATCCCATGGCGCTGCTTGAGCCGCTGTCTAAACGCTACCCTGAACTGCGGTATCAGTTGTGCTCGGTGACGTCTGAACAGGTGATTGACGGCCTCAACCGCAATCAGTTGGATTTGGGCTTGTGCTATCTCGATCAGGTCGATACCACCCATTTTGAAGTGATTGAACTGGCGGCCACCAGCATGGGGCTGCTGCACGATACCCGTCATTTCGGATTTGCTGACACGCAGATGGATTGGGAAAGCCTCGGCCATATTCCGCTGGGTTTGCTGACCAAAGGGATGCATTACCGCCAGTCGATTGACATGAGCTTTAGCAGCAAAGGGATTGATCCACATATTCAGGTGGAGAGTGATTCCACCTTTCAGTTACTGCAAGCGGTCCATGCCGGGTTGTGCTGCGCCATCATGCCACTGAATAGCGGCATGGAGACCATGAACGAGCACCTGCGCATGATTCCGATTGCACAGGCCGAAGTGCATTCACGCATCGGCTTACTGATGCGCAAAACCGAGCCGCGCTCCGCGTTGGCTGAGCGTTGCTTTGCCAAAGCACAGAAAATTTTTGCTGCCGACCACAACGTGTCGGATTAAACCGGGAGATCACCATGACGTGCACTGTGACTCAACTGACCGAACTGGCTGAAGCGAATTTCGCTCCGCCCGCCCCTGATCAATATGGCTATGTCGAAATGAATGCCGAACACACCCAAGGCGTCAATGCGCTAGCCAGTGAAACGGCGTTGTCGATCAGTTACAACGGCATCAGCCACGCAGTCATGATGGTGACGCCCGGCAACCTTGAAGATTTCGTCAAAGGATTCAGTATCAGTAGCGGCGTCGTCGAGGCTGCCAGCGAAATCCACGACGTGCAATTGAGCATGGGAGAAGAGTCTCATCATGCCGCCGTCGACATCGCCAATCGCGCCTTCTGGTCGCTGAAAACCCAGCGTCGCCAACTGGCCGGCACCAGCGGTTGTGGCATTTGTGGTGTGGAAGCGCTGGAGCAAGCGCTGCCATCGTTAACACCGCTGTCTCCCGTTGCACCGCCGAACCCAGTTCTGTTCAACGGATTGCGCGATCGTATTCAACAAGCACAGGTTCTGGCCCGTCATAGTGGCGCGTTGCACGCGGCTTTGTATGCCAACGATCGAGGCGAAATCACGCTGTGCCGCGAAGATATTGGCCGCCACAACGCATTGGATAAATTGATTGGTGCGATGGTCAATGACAAAGTGAATCCACAACACGGCTTTGTGGTGATGACCAGTCGCTGCAGCTTGGAACTGATTCACAAAGCGGTGCGCGCCAAAATTGCCACCTTAGTGACTTTGTCGGCGCCGACGGCGCTGACCGTGCAATGGGCACGTCGCCATCATCTGAACCTGATTCACCTGCCAAAAGGCAGCGCACCGCGCTTATACAGCCCGGCCCCGGTCAGCAGCAATATTGTCGATCTGCACCGTTAATTTCTACTGCGGAGACAACGTGCTCCGCGATTATTTTCACTTTCTCGATTATTTTTACTTTCTCGATAATGGATACCCCAATCACCTTGGGTCACAAGGGTATGTTTACGTTGTTCCTCTTCGCAACGACTTGAGATAAATCATTCCTTTTCCGACGGAATGATTTATCTCTTTTTTTTACCCCGACGACCAATCATAAAAAAAGCGAACAACGTCATCGTCATTCGCCTTATTTCTTCTCGCACAATTGAAACATTAAAATCTGCTTTGCCAACGATTCAGTGGCTACTCATCCCTGCAGCAGACATCAGGGCACGAAAGCCCATGGCGACAACGCCCAGCGTAAGCACACTGCCCGTCCAGATGGCGCCCATCCACAGCAGGTCCATCGCTGTTGAACGCGGTTTCTCTTTCAAATGATGATTCATGATCGACTCCCAATAATAGATTCACCAACGGAAAGTTATTTCCGTCAGCCGAATCAATACAGACTTGATTCATCCATATTAATCCTCGCGTCACTTGGGTCAAATCGGTTTAATTAATAGACTCATCGATACTATCAATCACTAAAAATAATGCATTGAACCCTCAATAAATTTATTCATTTTTCATCACGAACGTCTGACGAATTAATCGAATTGGCCTCGCTGCGCGAGCTCCACCAGCTGATCAATTACAAAGCGGACTTTCGGCAATAAATGGCGGTTCTTCGGCCATACGGCGTGAATCGGCGATGAACCTGCACAATGGCCCGGCAAGACCTCCTGCAATCGGCCCGCTTGCAAATCATCACGAATCAGCCACAGCGGCAACTGCGAAATTCCGCAGCCCGCGATCACGGCTTCACGTATCGCGTCTCCGTCACTGAATTCATGGGTCGCTGGCGGCTTAAAACGCACGGTTTCGCCGTCGCAGT
Source organism: Vibrio sp. Vf1514 (assembly GCF_052076135.1). NCBI lineage: Bacteria > Pseudomonadati > Pseudomonadota > Gammaproteobacteria > Vibrionales > Vibrionaceae > Vibrio > Vibrio sp. Vf1514. The sequence goes on from NZ_CP197268.1 coordinate 1,047,326, forward strand.
TTTTCACCACCCACGAGAGCGGCTGATTCTGCTTTAAACTCACCACGCAGTCGTGATTTTTCAGATCATCAAAACTGGATGGCACGCCGCGGTGCGCCACATAATCCGGCGCAGCACACATCACCATTTTTTGTACCGTCAGATGACGCGCCACCAGCCCGCTGCTTTCCTGCAGCTCACCAATGCGCACCACCACATCCAACCCTTCTTCGACGATATCGACAAAGCGCTCGTTGAACGTCACTGCCAGCGACAGTTCCGGATACTGTGCGCTCATGGCCAAGAGCAAAGGCAGCACCTTTTTGCGCCCGAATGCCGCAGGAAGATCAATCCGCAGCTTGCCCGATGGCTTGTCGACTTTGGCTTGCAACAGCGCTTCAGCGCACTCAAGTTGACCCAGAATATCGAGGCAGCTTTTGAGGTACGCTTCCCCTTCCGGCGTCAGTGTCAGTTGGCGAGTGGAACGATGCAGCAGCTTGACGCCAAGGCGCTCTTCCAAGCGCGACACGCTTTTCGCCACCGCGGATTTAGTCAGGTTGAGCCGCTCGGCAGCGGCGGTGAACGTTTTGTGCTGAGCGGTGCAGACAAACGCTGTGATGCCGCTGAAATGATCGTCTTTACGCATAATTGTAGAATTGAATTCAACATAGAATCGATTTGAAGGCAGTTTATCTTAGTTAAAGAAACAGGCATAGTCTCATCATTACTGATAACAAGAATGAGTCGTCATGCCTTTACCTCCGTTTTCGATTCTGGATTTGGCTCCGGTTTCAGAAGGTTCTGATTTCCATCAGACATTTAAACAGTCCGTTTCGTTGGCTCAACACGCCGAAAAGCTTGGCTATCAACGTTTCTGGATGGCCGAACACCACAACATGCCAGACATCGCCAGCGCCGCGACCGCTGTGCTGCTCAGCCACATTGGTGCGCAAACCGACACCATTCGCCTGGGTTCCGGCGGCATTATGCTGCCCAACCATGCGCCGCTGATTATTTCAGAACAATTCGGCACGCTGGACGCCTTGTATCCGGGCCGGATTGATTTGGGACTTGGCCGCGCGCCGGGCACCGATTACCCGACCATGCATGCACTGCGCCGCGATCCTGAGCGAATGGATCCTGATTTTGATGAACTGCTGGAAGAGCTGCAGTTTTTTATGGGGCCGATTTCTGATAACCAGCCGGTCCGTTCGTTCCCGGGTAACAATGCCAAGGTACCTTTGTGGCTATTAGGGTCAAGCACTTACAGCGCGCGCCTTGCCGGTATGAAGGGACTGCCTTTTGCTTTTGCGGCTCACTTTGCACCGGATGCGATGCTGCGTGCGCTGGAGATTTACCGCGAACACTTCCGCCCGTCGGAACAACTCGACCAACCTTACGCCATGATTGGGGTGAACATCATTGTGGCGGAAACCGACCGTCAAGCGCAGTATCTGGGCACGACGGAGAAACAGAAGTTTCTCAAGATGATTCGTGGTGGGCGCGACAAGCTGCCGCCACCGGTGATGAGCATGGATCCACTGTGGCTGCCCCACGAACAGCGTCAGGTGGAAAGTCAACTGAGGGAATCGATTCACGGCAGTCCAGACACGGTGCGTCGTCGCATTGAAGCACTCGTTGAACGCACAGGCGCTGATGAGATCATGGTCAACGCGATGATTTATGATCATCAGGAGAAGCTGCGTTCTTACGAACTGCTGGCGGAATTGCGCTAAACGCTTCCAGCACACCCCGTGTCAGGGGAGTCAGCATTCAACGTCAAAAGCCGTGTGAACACACGGCTTTTTGTTTGTTGCGAGCAAAACTATTTGGCAAACAGCTGGCTCATATCTTTGAACGCTTTGAATTCCAGCGCGTTGCCACACGGATCGAAGAAAAACATCGTGGCCTGCTCGCCAACCTGCCCCTGAAAGCGAATATACGGCTCAATTACGAACTCGACCTGATGCGATTTCAACCGCGCTGCCAGCGCTTCCCAATCGTTCCACGCCAAAACCACACCAAAGTGCGGCACTGGCACATCATGGCCATCGACGGGGTTGGTCACTGCCCGCTCCTGATCGGCCGTTTTCGGGTGGTAGTGAATCACTAACTGATGACCGAAGAAATTGAAATCGACCCAGCTCTCAGCCGAGCGCCCCTCTTCCAGACCAAACACCTGATTGTAAAACTGACGTGCGAGCGAAACATCGTAAACCGGAATGGCCAAATGAAACGGCTGTAAACTCATGCAAACTTCCTTGGTTATGAATAGCATTATGGGGATGCGGTGACTTGCGCTATCTCATTGAAAAAGCGCAAATCACCACACTTAAAGATAGGCGATTTGCGCCAAGTTGCACGGCAGAACATCTCGTTATGACTCGGGGTCTTTTTTGTCTGGCTGATTGAGTTTCTGAAACAAGCCTTCCATCAATGTCGTTGGCATGGGAAACAGAATGGTCGAGCTTTTCTCACCCGCGATTTCCGTCAGCGTTTGCAGGTAGCGCAGCAATATCGCGTTCGGCTCTGCCGCCAAGCGATTCGCCGCTTCCACCAGTTTTTCAGACGCTTCCATTTCCCCCGAGGCGTGAATGACTTTCGCACGACGTGTCCGTTCCGCTTCAGCCTGACGGGCAATGGCGCGAATCATCGACTCGTTCAAATCAACGTGTTTGATTTCTACATTCGACACCTTAATGCCCCATCCTTCAGTGCGCGCATCCAGAATCGCCTGAATATCCGCATTGAGCATTTCGCGGTTGGCCAGCATTTCATCCAGCTCATGTTGACCAAGTACCGATCGCAAGGTGGTTTGCGCCAATTGAGACGTCGCTTGGAGATAGTTTTCTACGTTGATGATCGCCTTTTGCGAATCGACAACGCGAAAATAGATCACGGCATTGACGCGCACCGAAACGTTGTCACGGCTGATGACGTCCTGACTCGGCACATCCATCACAACGGTGCGCAGATCCACCCGCACCATTTGTTGAATGACCGGAATGACGATAATCAACCCCGGACCTTTAACCTTCTGGAAGCGACCAAGAAAGAAAATCACGCCACGCTCATACTCGCGTAAAATTCGAAACAGCCGCACAGCAATCAGCACGATCAACACCAGAAGTAGAATGGGTGTCAGCAGCTCAGTGTTTACAGGAATAGCCGGCATAGCCGCCTCCTTATTTTTTGGTCACTTGTAAGGTCAACCCGTCTACGGCAATCACCCGAATCAGGTCACCTTTGCGCAGCGGGACATCGCTCAGCGCTTCCCAGCGCTCCCCATCAACATGGACAAAACCTTGGCCTTCAAAGCTATCGAGCGCCATGCCTTCCATCCCCAACATCGCTTCCTGGCCGCTCACCACCTGTTTTCGTCTCAGCTCCATCACTCGGCTGAGAACGAAGATGATCAGCGCCGCCGAGACGGCCGCGATGCTGTAAATCAGCCCCAAGGACACTTGCAGTTCCGGCAAATCGCTGTCGATCAAAAACACAGAGCCGAGCACAAATGCCACGATCCCACCGATGCCCAGTAAACCAAAACTCGGCAGAAACGATTCGGCAATAAACAGCGCAATCCCGAGCAGCATGAGTCCCATGCCGACGTAGTTCACCGGCAGCAGTTGGAAGGCATAGAGCGCAATTAACAATGAAATCGCCCCGGTGATGCCGGCAATGCCGAAACTTGGGCTGTAGAACTCAAGCAGCAGACCGTATACGCCGATCATCATCAGGATATAAGCCACATTCGGGTCGGTGATGGTGGCGAGAAATTGATTGCGCAGATCCGGTTCGCGAATCTCGAGTTGTGCCTTGTCGACATGGAGACTGACAGCGCGGTGATTCACATCCAGCGTTTGTCCGTTCACGGCATTGAGTAAATCCTGCGGCGATTCGGCCATCACATTGATGACATTCATCTCCAACGCTTCAATCGCAGACAACGTCGCCGCATCGCGCACCGCTTTTTCTGCCCATTCCACATTGCGCCCGCGCAGTTGTGCCAGCGAACGAATGTAGGCAATCGAATCATTGAGTACCTTTTTCTCCATCGCGGTCGGTTCGCTCGGCTTATCCTGCTGCTCACCGCCAGACGGGCCACCAATTTGAACCGGGGTTGCAGCGCCGAGCGTAGTCGCTGGCGCCATCGCAGCAATGTGGCAGGCATAGAGAATGTAGGTACCCGCACTGGCGGCGCGTGCGCCCGGCGGATACACCAGACACAACACCGGAATGTCGGAGGCGAGAATATATTGGTTAATATCGCGAAGGGTCGAGCTGAGGCCGCCCGGGGTGTCGAGCGTCACAATCACGGCTGGAGTATTCACTTGCTGATTGGCGCGCTGAAGCTCTTTGATGACGTAATCGCCTACAGCAGGGCCGATGGCACCGCTGATGGCGATCACTGGAACGGTTTGAGAAGGCGCCGCTGGCGCATTCGTTGTATCAGCCGTCGCCAGTGTTGAAAAACTCAGAAGGCTGGTGAGCAGCACTTCCATCACCCGACGATACATACGCAGTTCCGATACAAAACTCTACTTTGAGTGTAGTCGAAAATGCGCACTCAGTCGGGCGACGCGATTTAATCGTGCAATTTGGCACCTTTAAACACTTTATCGACTTGCTTCTTCTCGCCAAACATCGCCAGCCCAACCAACGGTAATTGCTCGCTCGTGTATTGGCTGACCGTTTGGCGATTCGCTTCGTCATGACCGGAGGCGAACATGTCTTCGACAAAAATCGCCGTCTCCGCTTGCGCGCGATTGGCGCGTTGAATAAACGTAGCGAGCTTTTCTCGGCTCGCTTTGAGCACAATGATCGGCTGCACGCACAAAGGCAGGTATGCGTTGCCGGAAGCATCGCGATAACACTCCCCGGTTTTCACTTGCGGGCTGCCGGTCACGCCGCCGGACAGAAAACTGACCACATTCAATTTCTGCCAAGTTGGCAAATCGTCCGCCACCGCAATGGCGAATTTGGTATCAAACTGCATGCTCTTTCCCTTTGAATAGACTTGATTCATGATGGTGTTATAAAAATGGGCTCAGCCCCATGCTCACGGCCACGAACATCAGAAACAGCGCCATGAGCTTATTGATGATTGTGAGGTAACTCGCCTGACGAATATTGTTGCCCAGCAATCGGCCGAAGATGAAATAAGACCAAGGCGCGCCAAAGGCAAACACTGCAAGCCCCACACACCAAGCAAACAAGCTCACACCCGCAATCCCCGCCGCAGGAAATTGTACCGTCGCGACAGGCAGCGCAACCGTGATACCTTTGGGATTGAGCAGTTGCATCATCAATCCATCGCGAAATGTCAGCGCGCGCGCCTCGCTATTTTTATCTTCACCGCTGTTGCCTTGACTCACTTGTGCGCGGAAAATTTTGATGGCCAGCCAGAAGATATACAGCCCGCCCAACACTGCCGCGCCTTGCAGCAACGATTCATTCATGATGCGCTCGCCAATCAAGGAAACGCTAAAAAACAGGATGAACATCGCGACGGCAACGCCGAAAAAGAAGCCGAAAATACGTTGTTGTTTTTGAATACCATGATTGAGGCCAATAGCATTCACCGGCCCAGGCGTGTACATCACGCCAAAGGCATAAAGAATTATGTCTGTCATGGGTTGCTCTGAGAGTGGTTAAGATTGACGAATCAGACGATTCGTTGTCGTTAAGAGTCAGCTATCGCTGGCGTGCAGTTGTCGCTGATATTGATGCGGCGTGATGCCAAAAACCCGTTTGAATTTGCGATTGAGATGGCTGACATCCGCAAAGCCTAAGTCGATTGCCACATCCGACGCTTTGTCGCCCACTTCCAGCGCTTGCTTGGCGCGGTTCACCCGGCAATTGAGTACGAACTGATGCGGCGTCATACCGAACTGTTCGTTAAACAGGCGGATAAAGTGGAATTTCGACATGTTGGCAGCTTGGCAAATGTCATCCACACTCAGCTTTTGATCGAGGTTGCTGAGGATGTACTCTTTCGCGCGCAGCAGAAGCGTATCTTTGCGGCCATGATCATGTCCGGCGTTGAGCGAGCCGCCCCCCAAGCGGAGCATCGATTGGGCAATCGCCAGCAGCGCCGCTTCTTCCTCTAATGCAGACAACGTCGGTTGGCGCATCATCTGGCTCAAATTCAGCACTTGATGGCGCAGCACTTCATCATGAAACAGCGATTGCTTGAGGCGTGCCTGATCGGGCGTAATTTGTCCCAAAGATTGCATCATCGCCATCAGCGTGTGCTGCGGAATATAAAGCATCTCGTATTCCAGCGCCGAGCGTTCCCCCGCGCAGCCGTCATGCACCTGCTCCGGGTTAAAGATCATCACATTGCCGACATTGCTTTTGTGATACGCACCGCCGCTGAAAAAATCCTGACGCCCTTTGCGAGTCACACCAATGCTGTACTCTTCATGCGCATGCTTATCGTAGCTGAACTCCTTCATTCGGGCAGAAAAGGCGCTCAGACCATCGGTATGCTGGCTGGGAAGATACTGAAACTGCTCTTGCATGAGGTTCATTCACTCGCGTTCATCAATAGAGCCAGTATAGAAACGCGCGCCGCGATTGAATAGAACAAAATTGCGAACTTTCACGACGAAAAAGCCAGAGACAAAAAAAGCGAACCCAAGTAAAAAGGCCACGCGTGCCGAATCACTTTGTAAGCAGATGGTGAGGTATTCCTAGCAGCCACGCTTAGATGATTGAGTCAACACACGCTTTTCGTACCGTCTTCTGAAACTCTCGGACCGTTACTTCACCTTTTATTTTGGGTTCATCTTCTTCTTCATCGAAATAAACCAACGGGTCGACAACGTCCTCGTCTTTAAGCTCAACATCTATAGCCGCTTCCACATCAACAACCACAAGTATGATGCCATAAACATCCGCTTCAAAATTCTGATCATAGAAGGTCTTATCCAGCTCGATGTCATCCGAATGAACATCAAAAACCTTCGCCATTGCTTCTAATACTTTCGCATTTACTGCATCACAGTTAGCCGCCAAAACAATATTTGAGTACGAAATAGCTAACATTGAGCTGACGATAAGTTTCAGATATTTCATGTTTTCCTCGTTGAGACCTAACCGTGCCTTCAACAGACATTGTCTATAAAATTTGTTCACACAATGCAGATACCGTAGCAGCATACGGCTCTGCCTGTCTTTGCACTCAGGCTGTTATTATGCGCAGGCGTTACGACGGTCTATTCCTTACCAAGCATAAAAAAGCGAACCCGAGGGTTCGCTTAAACATCATACGATGTGTGGAGCAATGCGTGTGATTACAGCAGCGCAACCGATTGTTGAGCAATCACGAACTCTTCGTTGGTTGGAATCACCATCGCCAGTTTAGAGTCGGCTGTTGTCACAGTACCTGACTGACCAAAGCGCGCTGCCGCATTGCCAGCTTCGTCTTCTTGGTAGCCAAATACTTTTAGATACTTCAGGATTTCACTGCGAATTGGCAGTGAGTTTTCACCAATCCCACCGGTGAACACAATGGCATCCACTTCTTCACCAATCGCGACCATGTATGAACCGATGTATTTGGCCACGCGGTAAGTAAAGATATCAAACGCCAGTTTGGCACGTGGGTTGCCGTTGTCCATCGCTTCCAGCACGCCACGAGCATCGCTGGTGATGCCAGACACGCCAAGGAAACCTGATTTTTTGTTCAGCATTTCAAACAGTTCTTCTTGTTTCCAGCCTTTGCGGAACAAGAATTCGATCACGCTTGGGTCCAAATCACCACAACGTGTGCCCATCATCAGACCGGCAAGCGGTGTTAAGCCCATGCTGGTGTCGATGCATTGACCATTTTTAATCGCACTGACTGACGCGCCGTTACCAAGGTGAACCGTAATGAAGTTGCTTTCTTCAACAGGTTTGTTGATGGCTTTCGCAGCTTCACGGCTCACGTAGTAGTGGCTTGTGCCGTGTGCGCCATAACGACGAACTTTATGCTCTTGGTACAGCTCGTATGGCAGCGCGTAAACGAACGCTTTCTCTGGCATGGTTTGGTGGAAAGCCGTGTCGAAAACAGCAAATTGAGGCAGATTCGGGAACGCTTCCATCGCTGCGCGCATACCCGCCGCGTTGGCTTTGTTGTGCAGTGGGGCCAGTTCAGCAAGACGTTCAACGTCAGCAATCACAGACTCATCCACTCGAACTGTTTCTTTAAAGGTTTCGCCACCTGCAACGATGCGGTGACCCACAGCGACAAACTTAGAACTTAGGCCCAGCGTTTCAAGCAGAGCCACCACGCGGTTGACTGCGTATTTGTGATGGTTCCCGCCAGCAGGAATCGCTTCTTCGGTTTTCTCACCTTGATATTTCCAGCTAATGACCGCTTCTGGCAAACCAAAGCATTCACCAAGACCTGACACCAATGCATCACCCGATTGAGAATCGATGACTGCGAATTTAAGTGAGGAGCTACCTGAGTTGATGACCAACACATACGAGTTCGACATGGGTTTGTATCCTGTTTCCGACTGAGAGTTCGAAGCTTGAGCTTCTCCATTTACGGTTACCATTATTCAATAATTTTTGAATCTTTCAACTTTGTTTTAGTCTTTTCTGTGATTGAAACGGTTTTTTGTTGATCTTTGACAAGCATTTATTTTTTTTGAGGGCGGAATTATTTCGACCTGTCACAGATTGGTGCATAAAAAAGGCCCCGACCATCACGGGCGGAGCCTTTGTTTCCTAGCTTTTCTTGATGTTGTTATGAATATTATTTTAGTGTTTATGCAACCAGAATCTCATCCCAGTCGAGTTGAATCGGTTCACGGCGGGCAAACATCACAATATGTTCGTTGATGATTGCTTGCTGCACCGCGACCTTTTCTTCACTGTCGCTCTGGCAAACAAAAGTCAGACACTGCTGCGCGTCGTCGAGTGACAAAGTCGTCACACCGGATGGAAATTCCACACGGCCTTGCACCTCATCCCATTGCGCGGGGACTTTTCGGGCAAAATGGCGGCAAAGTGTCACTAAATATTTGGCGACGTGTTCAGAGTGTAATTCGGCTTTAGCTTGGTATTGCATCACTTATCCTTCATGCTGCCCGCACGCTCGCGGGCAAAGGGTTAGAACTGGTACGAGGCGGAAATTTTCACGCTGCGACCCGGTTCGTAATCATTCATTGTCCCTGCGCGAGCGTTCACCCCGGTGCGGGATGCGTGGGACACATACAGCTCGTCAAAGATATTATCGATACCAAAGGTGACGGTCAGATCAGGCACGGCGTAAGGCATCCACTGCGCGTACAGGTTGTGCGTGTCATACCCTTCTTTCTTATCGCTGTCCTCTTCGACGTTGGTTTCATCCAGCACCACGATAGATGTCCAACCAAACAGTGTGTCGATGGTATCAGCGTGGTAGCCAAGGTTCAGAGCAATGCTATCCCCCATGTCGGCGCTTCGGCCGTTGGCATCCAGCATTGGGCCGCCGTTTGATTTATCACGGGTGTCAGCGCGTGAGTAAGACAGACGTGAGCTAAACGCTTGGTAGGCGTACGTCGCACTGACTTCAAAGCCTTTAATCACCACATCACCAGCATTCTCAAAACGATATCCAGACACTGCACCGTCATAAGTTTGCGTGATGTAGTCGTCGATTTCAGTGCGGAACATGGTCAAGTTCGCGGCGATGAAGTGATCATCAATGCGCTTATCAAAACGCACACCACCTTGCGTGTTCAGACCCGATTCGGCTTTGATGCCGTCTGCCAGATAAGAAGTTTGCTGATACATCACAAACGATTCCAGCAGCTCTGGGGCATTAAACAGCGAACGCGCGTTCGCAAACAGTGTCCAATCGGAATCAACCGCCCATTCGGTGCCTAGCGACCAAGTGACGTCATCAAAGCTCTTGGTTTCGCTCACCGCTTTGCGCTTCACGTCGTCGTAGCGCAGACCTGCCGTGATGTTCCAACTCTCGGTCAATGACAGCGTGTTTTCCGCGAAAATGGCGTTCGACAGGCGAGATTCATCCATGTATGACGCGCCGGCGTACGTGCTCTTGCTGGTTTGGTCGACCACGTCAGCGCCGTAAACCACGCGGTTATCTAAGCTCAGCAGTTGATAATCAGACTGGAACTTGGCACTCAAGCCCACGTTGCGGTTGGTGGCGGTGTTGGTCGCTTTAGGACGCGGCCAACGGCCCGTGATATGGCTTTCATCACGTTCGATTTCGGTTTCGCTGCTGTACAAGGTGACGGTGCCGCTGTGTTTTTCTTTCGTCAGTTTGTATGATGCAGTGACAGTGTCACGATTATATTTGGTTGGCAGCAAGTCATCGGCAGTCAATGTCGTGTTGGCCGTCCCGTTCATGTCCGGACGTGGGCTGTAATCGCCGTCATCGCGGTACACGTCATAGGCCAATTGAAAGCGGTGACCCGGCGCAGGTTCAAAACCAACTTTACCCAAAATGTTATAGGTATCGCCTTCCACACCAAACGTCTTGTCGCCGTCGCCGTTTTCGAAGTCACCGCGAGAGATACCTTGTGCGTAAAGCATGGCGTCGACTTTATCACTCAGTTGACCGTACACGGTCACCGAGCCTTGCTCGCTGTCATTGGAGTTGTAACCGCCAAACACGCGAACCCCGAACTTCTCGTTGCCGCGCAGCAGATCTTTGGCATCTTTGGTTTCGAAATAGACCGCGCCGCCAAGGCCACTTTGCGTCACCGAGTTGTTACCCACTTGAATATCGGCTGATTTTAAAATGTCTGGGTTCAACGTGAGGTTGCCGATGTGGTGGAACATGTTGGCGTGCTGTGATGCGCCATCCAGACGAATATCGAGATCCGTTTCGTTCAGGCCACGAATGTTGATGCGTTGGTTGACCGAGTGTGTACCGCCGACATCCACACCGGGAATGTCGCGCAGTAGGTCGGACATATGATCCGCCTGTTTCAAACTGAGGTCATCTGTGCCCAGAGATTCTGAACTACTTGATACTTTTGTGCCCCAAACCACGACATTGTCGGCCTGAGTCTCTTCTTGTTGGGCAAAAGCCATATTGCTTAGCGCGGCGCCGATCGCCAAACAGACCACTGACTTGTGAATAGAACGCATTTTCTACATTCCTTATGTTTTAGTTATGAAAATACAAATGATAATAATTCGCAAGCATGTTAGAGTGACGCCCATAGAATGAGAAGATCAATAGGTTATGCAAAACCGCATAACACTTATGAGAAATAACCGTATGTCAGTCAGTCAACGTCAGGAAATTCCCCCAAAAAAGGTCACGATGACCCGAAAATTGCAACAGGATGATAAGCAGATTATTGTCAGCCATGGCCAGAGGCACGCTGCGACATTGGCCGAAGGATCGTACATCAGCTATAGCAATGAAGGCGCTTTTCGTCTGCATGGCGGGATCAGCCACGAACTGACGAATTCCAATGTGATCGCCACAACACCGGCGTCCGTGATCATCACCTTGCTGTTGGAAGGTCGTTTGATCTTTGGTTACGACGATCTGGAGTTTGATTTAGATGCCGCCACGCAAGCACAAGGCGTGATTGTCAACTTCAGGCAGCCTGCAAGCTTTCGTCGCCAACTGCAAAAAGACAATCAGGTGGTCAAACTCAACATCATTCTCGAACAAGCCTGGCTGAGTAAACGCATTGGCACCCCCTGCCCGCTGACGCAGTTTATTCAGCAAGACAAAGCGTGTTGTGCGCTGACTTTGAGTGAAGCGATGGTGCAAGGCGTGCGACGTGTGTTGGCCATGCCAAAGCCGCAAACCTTGTTGGAAACATTGCATTTGGAGCATGCGGCCATTGATCTGGTACTGAGCGCGGTTGCGCAGATCCCCCCACAATCAGACGCGGTAATGCCGCCCGCAGAAGTGCGCGGTTACTGCTCGCAAATGGGCCAGATTGTCCACTTTCTGGATCAGCACCTGTACGAGGAATTATCACTCGATGCACTGGCGCAGCATATGGCGATGAGCACCTCGAACCTGCAACGCCGATTCAAGCAGCAAATGGGCATGACGGTGGCAAACTATGTGCGCCAACGACGCCTCAACAACGCCCGTCAACAACTTGAGCGTGGCTACGTAACCATCACCGAAGCGGCGTATGAAGCGGGTTATCATCACCCGTCCAACTTTACAGCGGCATTTAAAAAAGCCTTTGGTGAATCACCGCAGGCTTTTATGACCAACTTGTCTTCGGAAGCGCTGGCCTAAGCACAAGACCAACACGCATATTCAGCAGGCATCAGTGCGTGTGGTACAAACACATGCGCTTGCCTTCAATTTCCAATACACGGAATGGCGTTTCGTAGATATCCCCCAGCACGTCTTCGCGAATCACCTCTTCCACACTGCCCGTCGCTACCACTTCGCCTTTCTTCAGCGCAATGATGCAATCGGAGTAGCAGGACGCAAAGTTGATGTCGTGGATCACCACCACCACAGCTTTATTCAGCTCGTGCGCCAAACGTTGAATCGTCGCCATAATTTGCAGCGAGTGTTTGATATCGAGGTTATTCAATGGCTCATCGAGGAACACATAATCGGTATCTTGGGCGATCACCATGGCAATGAAGGCCAATTGGCGCTGACCGCCGCTCAGCTCATCGAGGTATTTGTGTTGAATGCTTTGCAGATCCAGATAAGCGATGGATTGATCGATCACGTCCTGATCACGCGCATCCAATTTACCTTGTGAATAAGGGAAACGACCAAACGACACCAGCTCGCGCACCGTAAAACGCATCGTCAGTGTATTGGCCTGACGCAGCACCGACAGCTTTCTCGCCAGCGCTTTGGTATCCCAATCCACCAGCTCTTTGCTGTCGATCCACACTTTCCCTTCGTCGCGATTCACCAAGCGGCTCGCCATCGAGAGCAGCGTACTTTTCCCGGCACCATTGGGGCCGATAATGGACGTGACCTTGCCTTTTTCAAACTCAGCGCTGGCGTCTTTCACCACCGCGTGTTGGCCAAATATTTTTGTCAGTTTATCGAGTTGAATCATCGCTAGACCACTTTGTTACGAATCAGAAGAGACAGGAAATAGATGCCACCAACAAAGTTGATGATGACGCTGAGTGTGGTGCCAAAATAGAACACTTTTTCGACGATCCACTGCCCAGCCAGCAGCGCAAATACCGACATCGCCGAGCAGGCAATCAGCAGCACGCGATGCTGATAAGATTTAAACCATTCGCGCGTCAGGTTGGTGACCAAAATACCGAAGAACATGATCGGGCCAATCAGTGCCGTCGAGATGGAAATCAGTACCGCGCTCAACATCAACACATTGCGCGTGGTTTTGCGTACATCCACCCCAAGGCTGACGGCGTTGTCGTTATCCAACCAGAACACATCCAGCACGCGGTGCATGCGAAACAGCAAGTAAGAAACCGCGAGCAGCAGCGGCGTAGCAAAGTACACCAAGCTCACTTTCACGTTGTTGAAGCTGGCAAACATGTTGGCTTGCACCGAGGCAAAATCGTTCGGGTCCATCAGCATAATGAGGAAGGAAGCGATATTGGAGAACAACTGCCCCAGAATCACGCCCAGCAGCAGCAACGCAATCAGGTTGCGCTTCTCTTTGCTGAAATAGAACGTAAACAGCACGGTCGAAAAGCCCAGCATCGCCGCAACCGACAATGAGAAGTTGAGGTAAGCGTTCATCGCAAAGCTGCTCAATCCACCAAACAGCGCCACAATCCCCACCTGGACAAACAGATACAAGGAATCAAAGCCCATGATGCTTGGCGTCAGGATGCGGTTGTGGGTGATGGTTTGAAATGCCAGCGACGACTGAGCAATCGCAATCCCGGCCAACACAATCGCCAGCACTTTGGGCACGCGGCGCGACAAGAAATACTGATAGTTATCTGGCGTCAGGCCGACACCGATAAATGCGGCGGCAAACACCATGGCCAGCACAATCAGCAGGGTGAGTTTGAGTTTATCGTGCATGGCGCTGGCCTCGCAGAATCAGCGCAATAAACGCCACACCACCAAAAATACTGATGATCATAGAAATTGGAACTTCATACGGGAAAATAATCACGCGGCCAATCAGGTCGCACAGCAGCACCAACAACGCGCCGAAAATGGCGGTGCGCGGAATGTTGAGTCGCAAGTTGTCGCCGTAGTAATAGCTCACCACGTTCGGCACAATCAGGCCCAAAAATGGCAGCTGACCAACAATCATCACCACCGTCGCCGACATCACCGACACCAGACAGACGCCAATCACCAACACTTGCTGATAATTGAGCCCCAAGTTGACGGCAAAGTCTTTACCCATGCCGACAGCAGAAATGCGCGCGGCATACAGATAACTGAAGATCGCCACGGGAATGGCGATATACAACAATTCATAGTTGCCTTTGAGCAGGTTGGCGAAGTTGGCCACCGCCCAGCCCGAGAGGTTTTGCACCGCGTCGTATTTGTAGGCAATGAACGTAGCCGCCGAGCTGACGACGTTGCCGAAAATGATCCCGACCAACGGCACAAAGATGGCGTTCTTAAACTGAATGCGCTGGATGAACTGGACAAAAATCAGCGTGCCCGCCATCGAGACAGCGAAAATCAACCACAAGTTGTTGCCATCGCCAAAGATAACAAGGCTTAACACGTAGCCCAACATCGCACACTCGATGGTGCCGGACGTAGACGGCGCGGCAAAACGGTTCTGGCTGATTTGCTGCATGATCAGGCCTGCGATACTTAACCCCGCACCGGCCAGTAAGACGGCAAGAAGACGTGGCGCACGGCTGGTCAACAGTAGGTTCCAACTGTTGGCATCGCCATTCATCAAGGCGATAAAAGACAAATCGCCCACCCCCACAAATAGTGAAGATAGGCTAATCAGCACAAAAACAAGCAATAATCTTTTCAAAACTAACCTCAGCTTGTTGGCTTGCAGCCTGCGCGTTCAGCAGGCTGCGCCATCGCTCATTACAGCAGACCGATCGACTGCTTCATGTCCACCACCATTTGTTCGGTCGCTTTCACGCCGGAAATAGAGATGTACCAAGCATTGAGGTCAAGGTAAGTCATGTGTTGATTTTTGTAAGCGTCGGTCGCTTTCACCAGATCGTTTTCAAACTCGCGATGGGTGTTGCTCTTACCCTTGTTGACCAGTTTGTCGCGGTCGATGATAAACAGCGTTTGCGGGTTGTGTTCACGAATGAATTCGTAAGAGATCAGGTCACCATGACGGCCGCCCTGCTTGACCTTTACATTTTCGTGGAAACCGAAGTCACGATAAATCGCCGAGAAACGCGATTCAGCGCCGAACGTCGTGAGGTTGCCCCCAGAACTCATCACGGTGAGCGCGTTCACTTCATGCGTTTGCGTGTAATCGTTCACCGCTTTGAACTGCGCGTTGATTTCCGCAATTTTGGCATTCACTTGATCTTCGATACCGAAAACCTTGCCTAGGTTTTGCCACTGTTCCTGCGTGCTTTCCCAGTAGCCTTTGCTGTCGTCAGCGGCAAACACGATGGTCGGTGCAATCTTCGACAATTCGCCGTAACTGGTGGCTGCACGTGGGCCGATGATGATGACATCTGGCTTTTGCATGTAGATTGATTCGAAATCCGGTTCAAACAACGAGCCCGCTTGACCGTATTGATTGCCTTTGTATTTCTCAAGATACGGGGGCAACTGAGGAACTTTTGAAACCGCTACCGGCTGAATCCCGAAACTGTCGACGGCATCCAACACACCCAGACCAATCACCACCACGCGTTGTGGTTTCTGCTCGAGCGTGGTTTTCCCCATCTGGTGTTCAATGGTTACCTGCGCCGCATGGGCAGAGAAAGACATCACCAAGGCCAAAGACGTCAAACTGAGAACGGATTTCATAATCTTCCTTTTTATTAATTATTGCGATGAATTTTGATAAGCATTCGCATTAAGATGGCGCAACTATACCCATATCGAAGTGTTGCCGCAACTGAGTTGCGTCACTTCTGTTTGTAAATCTGTGTAAAAGAAGGAAGATGTTGATCTGACGTTAAATAACATCAGATCAACCGGTGATTTATGCAGCTTGAACAGCAGAAAATGTGAACGTTTTACAATGCGTATCGTGGACGTGCGTGATGGTTTGTGGCGCGACGATGAGCCACCCCGGTTCACTGTCGAGCGGTTCCGATGCGAGAATAATGCCGTCGTCCACCACTTTCGTGAACACGGTCGGTGGGTGTTGGTCTGAACTGTAACGCACCAACCAGAACTGCTGACCATCGGAAATACAAATCGAAGCTTTGAACGGCGTTTGTACTCCCTTCTCGCTCATCACTTGTTCAATCTCGGCAATGGTGAGGCGAATCGCTCCCACTGGGTTGTCGATCAATCCATTTTTCATCATCAGCAAAAAGATCAATTCGCTGTCGGTGGTTCCGGTGCGTTTGACGTACAGCGATTCTGGCAACAAACGCTCCAGCGTGTATTTCACTTTGTCATATTCGCCAATCTGACCGTTGTGCAGAAACATCCAGTTATCCAAGATAAACGGATGGCAATTGCGACGCGACACCTGCGTGCCGGTGGATGAACGTACGTGCGCCATAAACCGGTGCGACCGAATATGATGCGCGAGTGAACGCAGGTTTTCGTCGCTCCACGCGGGAAGCACTTCATGAAATTGCCCGGGCGTACTGCGTTCCGTGTACCACCCCAACCCAAACCCATCGGCATTCACGCGCGTTACCGCTTTGCGCGCTTCAATACTTTGATGAACCAAGGAGTGTTCCGGTTGATAAACCAGTTGATCGAGATAGATAGGATGGCCTTGATAGGCGAGCCAGCGGCACATGACAAATACGTCCTCCAGACAGCAAGATGCTTCAATTAACCACGTTTATCAAACGCAGGCAATATCCAGACAAAAATTGTTTTTATTGCCCATCCAAGCGTCAATTTTATCGACCATGGTTGCACTGAATTCGAGCAAGAATCACTGTTCTCATCAGGGTTGCACCACCATAAAGCAAGGTATTCATTTGTTTACATTTTTCACAGGTGGATCCATAGATAATAAATATGAATCGAGTTCAAACTTTCGTCACCCGCGTTTTGCACGCCTTGTTGAGTCAACCGTTAGTTATTTTATCAATCTCACTGAACCCTCAAATTAAAGTAAAAACTCTAAACCACTTGATTGGTCGACGTTGCCACAATCATCCCCGCAGATTAATTAAGTTATTTATCTATTAAATATTTAAACATCATGAATAATTAAATAACTGACTCATCAATATTAATCTTTATTTCATGTTCACTGATTCTGTGTAATTTGGAATGGCTATTTCAGAGATCCATTCTTTCATCTTGTCGATGAAATAACCTCGCTATAAATTGTTACAAATATTTCACACACGTAGAGTTGACTTGATGAAGGTTATTTTTACATCCCTATTCATGCTGGCAACCGTTCAAGCCCATGCCCATGTTAGTACCACCGCACAGCCCGATGACGAACGTTTACTCGCGGCCTTAATTGAGCGTGGTGTGATTTGCCAAGGGCTCACGGCCGAACAACAACAACGTGCGTTAACGATTTATTTAAATAAAAAACACAACAACAAAAATCCCAATAATAAAGAAACCAATTCTTCTTCAGACCCTAACCCGACTGAACACTGTATTTCTCCGGACACCGAATAAATACATAAAAAAGAATTCATGCAGGCAGCGTTTTCTGTCGGCATGTTTGCACCATAAATATGGGAAATAATAAGGAAATAGAATGAAAAACATGAGGAAAACCTTGCTTGCCTCCGCAGTGGCTTCTTGGTTTAGCGTCGGTGCATTGGCACAAACCCCGGTGGACATGGGGGTCGTTAACGAAGACAAATTGATCGACATGTTGGTCCGCAATGGCACCGTGAGCGCAGATGCGACCGCAGCAGAAAAACGTCACGCATTGGATCTTTATCTCGAGAGCAAAATTCGCTCCGGCTTTAAAGGTGACGCTCAGTTTGGCAAAAAAGCACTGGAACAACGCGCAAAAGTGCTGAAGGTGATCAAGAAAGAAAAAGGCATGCACAAAGCCAGTGTGTTCGCGCTGGAAATTGGCCAGCAGCGAACCGATAAAGTGCTGGCGTTGCTGATTGACTTCCCGGATCTGCCGTGGAACGACAACCAGCTCACCAAAGCGCATACCGAAATGCTCTACGACAATTACGATGCCGCGCACTATCAAGATCTGCTGTTTTCAGACACCGGCTACGCCGGGCCGAATGGCGAAAACCTGATCTCGATGCGTCAGTACTACCAGAATGAATCAGGCAAGAGTTATAGCGTGGCAGGTCAAGCCGCAGGCTGGTATCGCGCCTCCAAAAATGCAGCTTATTACGGTGGCAACTCGCCAGCAACCGACAGTGATATGCACGCACAAGAACTGGTGCGTGAAGCGTTGGATCAACTGGCGCAAGATCCCAACATCAACCTTGCTGACTACGATGTCGAAGACCGTTACGACTATGATGGCGACGGCAATTACCGTGAGCCCGATGGCGTAATTGATCACCTGATGGTGTTCCACGCCTCTGTGGGCGAGGAAGCCGGTGGCGGCGTGCTGGGCGCGGATGCAATTTGGTCCCACCGCTACAACCTCGGCCAGTATCATGTCTTAAAAGGCACCAGCAGCACCGTACCGGGACGCTTTAATGGCCAATACGCCGCGTACGATTACACCATTCAGCCGATTGATGCCGCCGCCGGGGTATGTGCCCACGAATATGGCCACGATTTGGGCCTGCCCGATGAATACGACACCCAATACACAGGCAAAGGTGAACCGGTCTCTTACTGGTCCATCATGTCGTCTGGCAGTTGGGCAGGTAAAATCGGCGGCACGCAGCCCACCGCGTTCTCCGCGTGGTCCAAGCAATTTCTACAAACCGCAATTGGCGGCCGCTGGATCAACGACGACCAGATTTCCATCGACGATCTGAAAAAAGGCGCTCGCACCTTTACCCTATTCCAAACCACCGACAACGCACGTCCGAACTTGGTGAAAGTGAATCTGCCGATGAAACGCACTGAAGGCATTCAGCCGTACGAAGGCCAATACGCGTTTTACTCCAACAAAGGCGACAGTCTGAACAACCGCATGAGCCGTCAGGTCTCGATTCCAGCGGGCAGCAGCGCGATGCTGACGTTTAAAGCGTGGTATCAGATTGAACAAGATTACGACTTTGCACGCGTGTTGATTAACGGTCAGCCGATTCAAGGCAACATCACCTCGATGGATGACCCGAATAACACGGGCCTCACACCAGCCATTGGGGGCGAGTCAAACGGTTGGGTGGATGCGCAGTTCGATTTGTCGGCGTGGTCAGGCCAAACGGTTGAGCTGAGTTTTGACTATGTGACGGATGGCGGTCTGGCGATGGAAGGGTTGTACATCGACAATCTGGCGCTGGACGTCGACGGCAACATCACTGCGCTAGATGATGCAGAAAACGGTTCGACGTTTGCGCTCAACGGCTACACCACCAACGACGGGTTCCACGAAGCCAACCATTATTACCTGCTGCAATGGCGCAGCCACAACAACGTCGATGAAGGTTTGGCCAACATCAAACGCATGGGTCAGTTGATCAGCTTCGAACCGGGTCTACTGGTGTGGTATGTGGATGAATCGTACAAAGACAACTGGGTCGGTAAACACCCGGGTGAAGGCTGGCTCGGCGTGGTCGATGCAGACCAAAACGCGATGGTGTGGTTGAACAGCGGTGAAGCGGCGCAAACCCGATTCCAAGTGCGTGACGCTGCTTTCTCACTGTTTGACCAAGCGCCAATGCGCCTAGAAAGTGCCGATGGTGATGTGCTGGAAGATGTGAGCTTGATTGGCAACGCCAACTTCGCCGATGGTCAAGATTACAGCTCGCCGCTCGCACCAGATTCTGGCCGTTTACTGACTGAATTTGGCCTGCAAATCGACATTGTGAATCAGAGCCAAGACAATGAATTTGGTGTGGTTCGTCTGTCACGCGCCAACACGGCCAATGTGCCGCCAACCGCGAACTTCGAACTGGATGTGAATGGTCTGAGTGTCAACGCGCACAACCACAGCCAAGATTCGGATGGCGAACTGGCCAGCTACGCGTGGGATTTTGGCAACGGCGAAACCAGTGATGCTATGGCACCAAGCTGGCATTATGACGCCGCGGGCACCTACACCGTTCGCCTCACCGTCACCGATGATCAGGGTGAGAGCGACACCGTCACTCAAACCATTACCGTCGTACAACCGAACCTGCCGCCACAAGCGAGCGCACGTTATGTCCATTTGGGTCGCTGGGTCACCATGTGGTCAACCAGCAGCGACAGCGATGGTCGCATCGTCGACACCGAATGGACGCTGCCGAACGGCAAAATTAAACGGGGTCGCGTGTTTACCGCCATTCTACCGCGCGCAAGCGAGCAGGCCGTCACACTCAAAGTGATGGACGATGACGGCGCAAGCACCACCACCACCATTTCTCTTGATCTGTAAGTCCCACCTTATGTTTCTTGCATAGAAACAGTTGAGCGCAACGCCCGTTGCGCTCTTTTTTTGCTCATCGCGCTGTACTTTTTTGCGGCCATTCTTTTTGCGGTCATTGTTTTTGCGATCATTGTTATTGCGTTTGCATACGTTCCAACGCTTCCACTCTACGCCATTGCTTGGCATCAAAGCGCGCTTCACGCAACGCAATAATTTGCTGCGCTTTTTGCGCCTCACTCAAGTGACTGTCGGCAAGCAATGCCGCGCGCTCTGCCAGATAAACCGCCAATGTCTGCTGAAACTGCGTGCGCTGCGCATCCAATGCACTCAAACGCTCTGCGCCAGCTTCTCCCACCGCCGCGACGCGAGCAAGATAACGCGACTGTTCATCATCATCGCCATCTGCGTTGTAGAGTCGGTTCACCAGATCGGTATTGTGTTCACTGCGCTGAATATAATCGGCTTGCTCTGCCACAACGCTTTGCCATTGCGATTTGGCATCCGCAGCATCGCTGGCCTCACCAGCAATTCGCAGCTTTTCCATCGCCAGATGCCGGAGCTGATTCTCTTCGCCAAACAAATGCTGTTGTTGCTCCGACGTAAAAAACTGTAATTGCAAGGCGAGGATCTGCTGATTGAGCACCGATAGTGCGGCGTGATCCAGCGCGTTAATGGGCACCGACGGTTCAAGCTTCGCCAACGCCTGTTTATAGCGAACAAATTGCTCAAACAGCGCCCCATCGACCAAAAAGCCGTTGGTTTGCTGCTCGTAATTGGCGACGTGGTGCTCTATCGCCTTTAAATCGCCTTCTCCCAAACCAGACACAAAATAGTCGAGCAGATCTCGCGGTGAAGATTGATCCAACTCAGTATCGCTTTGCGACGCCACCTGCATCGCAGCCGGTGGCGCGGCGTCGGAAGGCCAAAAGGCCGCACTGAGGCTCCCCAATACGGCCACTATTCCTAAACACAGTGCGGTCTTTTGCATGTCGACTCCTTACAAACCTTGCAGTTTCAAACGATTAGCGTGCTGGCGGTACAAAGTAACAGGGTCAGTTTCAAACAGGTGATGAATACCGAGCAAGCCGTTGATTTCATCCAAATGATTCATGGCGTAATCGTCTCGAATCACCTGGCCTAAATGGGCACTGCACGCCCCCACCAAGCCGTCACTCGGGCCATCAAACGCCAGCCCCAACACGGTCATCGCCGCATCGGTAGGATCGAGCGCGTTGGTAAACGTTGATGCGCCAGTCCACGAGTAATAACGCACGCCGTTTACTTCATAATCGCCTTCGCCGCATGCCGTCGCGGGAATGCCTTCCGGGTAGTTTTGGTTGAACGCCAGTGAGCCTTCCGTGGTCAGCGCATCCAGCGATGCCAACGCATCTTGTTCCAGATCGCCACCACCAGAGAGCAGATTGATCAGCGCCACCAACCCATCGGCCAATTTAACCGCCAAGGCTTCCGTGACTGAGTCTTGCGGAATGGTATTGCGCACCAAATCCGCCACCGCCGAGCCTTTATTCACGCCGCCAATACTGGTGGCCGAGGCGACTAAGTCGGGACGAACCGAGGCCACGTAACGCACCGTCGGACCGCCATGACTATGGCCCATCAAGTTGACTTTTTCCGCGCCCGTGGCAGCCAGCAGCGTTTCGACCTGCGCCAAGAGCTGTTCACCGCGTAATTCGGTGCTGTTGGTGGCAGACACCTGCGCGACATACACCGTTGCGCCATCTTTGGTTAATGATTGCGGAATGCCGTAGAAGTAATCCACGCCAGCTAACGTATCGAAACCAAACAACCCATGAACCAGCACGATGGGGTATTTGGTGTGGGTATAGCCTGTTTGATCGAGCGAACTGGCACTGGTGGCGGCCAGTGACAACGAGCTGAACAGGCAGAGAGCAGAAAGTAATAGTTTATTTTTCAAATGATCTTCCTTCTTATTCGGGGATCGGCGCCTGAGAACAAGGCGCAGACATCGGACCTCTGAGGAGCAATCTAACGTTAGAAGAAAGAGACCAATTTACCGATGACTACAAACGCGCTTCGTGAAGCGGAGTCCATATTCAACAGATTCAATAAACATCATCAACGTAATTCCAAGAAAACATAGAATGCTTGAATGAAAGACAGGAAGGGAAAGAGGAAGGGAACGAGGAAGAAAACAAGAAGGCAGCGCTACGTGCCGATCGCACGCAGCGCCTATCGATATTACGCCAGTTTAAACTGCGCCATTTCGTGGTTCAGGTCAGCGACTTGTTCACGCACTTGCTGCGAGGTTTGGTTGGAACGCTGGCTGATCGCCGCCACATCTTCCACCGCGTGCGTCACGCCATGCATCAGGCTGGTGATCGCTTGAGTGGCTTGCGTCTGCTGCTCTGCCGCGCTGGTCAGCTGTGCCATTTGATCGTTCAGCATCGCAATCTGCGCCGTGGTGGATTCCAACTTCACCACCGCTTCTTCGATGTGCTGCGCGCCGACGCCAGCAATTTGTTGACCTTGTTGAATCTCGTTCACCACCGAAGCGGTCGACGACTGAATCGCCTGCACAATCTGGTTAATCTCGGTGGTCGATTGCGTGGTACGCGTGGCCAACAAACGGACTTCATCCGCCACCACCGCAAACCCGCGGCCATAGTCACCCGCACGCGCCGCTTCAATGGCAGCGTTCAAGGCCAGCAAGTTGGTTTGCTCCGCCAAGCCTTCAATCACTTCGGTCACTTTGCCAATCGCTGCACTTTCCTGACTGAGTTGGCTCACCAGCACGTTGGCGTTTTCAATCGTCTCATGCAGCGTCTGCATGGTCTGTTTGTTGCGAACCAGCGACGCTTTCCCCTGTGCAATTTCGCGTTGTGATGCCGACAGCGTGTCAACCGAACGCTGCGCCTGCTCCAATGTGTGCGTGGTCGATTGCGCGACATCAGACAACTCCGCATCCATTTCGGTAATGTGTTGCTGCTGGTTTTTCACCTGCGTTAGGGTCTGCTGGCTGGAATCAAGCAGCGCAGTCATGCTCTCGCTCACCTGATTGGCTTTGTCGGTCACGCCGCGCACAATGCCCGCCAAAGAGGCGTTCATGCGGTTGATTGATTCAGTGAGTGCCGACAGTTCATCATTGCCTTGTACGGCGAGCGGTTGCTGCGACACATCGCCTGCGGCAATGCGCTGCGCGCGCTGTGAAATCTCCGACACGCGGCGGCCAATGCTGCGCCCCATGTAATTGGATATCGCCAATGCCGCGACAATCACCAGCACCAGCGCGACAACCAGAAACGTCAGCACTTGATGAATGGACGCTTCAATGCCCTGCCCACTGCGGTCGGCCTTTTGCTGCTGCGCGGCCACCACGTTGTCTAAGCTCGCTGCCAGTGCACTCGCCGCAGGAAGCAGCTTTTGAGCCATCTCTTGGTTGGCCACGTTCCAATCCGGTGACTGGCGCAGCGCAATGGTTTGATCTGCCAAGGGGAAATAGAGCTGCTGCATCTCTTTGAACAGATCCCACAATGAGCGGTCGCTGTCGTCTAGCAGATCGAGCTTGTCTTCAATCTCACGAACCGACTGATTGTGCGCCTTGATAAAGTCGTGATACTTGCTCAAATATTCCGGCTTGCCATAAAGCAAAAAATCGCGCATCGCCGATAACGCGTTGGCCAGCGAGTTGTAGCTGTCGGCATACACTTTAAACAGGCGCTTGCGGTCATCGCCCTCTTTCTTTGACGCTTCGTCGTTGATCAAGCCTTGAATCTGATCCAGCGCGACTTCTGCAATCGGCGCAGCTTCGTTGATAAAGAGGTTATGCGCTGGCAAGTTTTCCGGGCTGTGCGCCAGTTCGACAATCTGATGGACGGAGGTTTTCACCGCATCCCATTGCTCAACCACCGTTTGATAATCCTGCGCGGCAATCAGCGTTTCGAGCACCGGCAAGCTCTCATCGGTTTGCGCGATAATGGCATTTAACTGCTGTTTGAGCGTTTCACCCGCGGCTTCGTCACTGCCCAACAACATATAGGCGCGCACGCTGGATAACGTGGCTTGAATCGATTGTTGAATGCCGCGACTGGTGTCGACGGTCGGCAAATCAGAATTCAGAAGGGATTGCGTGTGGCGTTCTAATACCGACACACTGCGATAGGTCATCGCGGCAGACGCGACAAATAAAAGGGCCAACAACAAAAAACTGAGCTGCAACTTCCCTGAAATCGTTAGCTTCATCCATAAGCTCCTGTACAACGTTAGGCGGTCACTATAACGTTAAAATTCTGTTACGCAAACCGAGTCACCAGAGATACCGTCACGCGCAACGGACGGATATCAAATCCCATGCACATCCATCTGGTTAACGAAACACGGGCAACGAGCCAGCCTGTTTCACCTGGCGCATCGCCAGATGAGTATGAATGTCTTTGACGTTGTCCAATTGCTGCACTTTGCGAATAAAGCGCTCGTAACCCACCAGATCCGGGCTGACCACTTCCAGCAGATAATCGTACGCGCCCGACACCACGTGCGCACTGATCACTTCATCCATCTCCACCAGCGCCGATTCGAATTCATCAATCGAACTGGCTTGATGATTATTGAGGCTGACTTCGACAAACACCGTCATGCCGATGCCAACCGCTTTGCGATTCAGCGTCGCCTGATAACCATCAATCACGCCTTCATCTTCCAGCCGCTTGATGCGCCGCGCGCAGGGAGAGGCTGACAACCCGACCAGCTCCGCCAATTCAGCCGTCGAGAGTCGGCCTTGTTTTTGAATCAGCGCCAACAAGTGGCGATCAATTCTGTCCATTTTCATCATTTGGTGATTTCCAGCGTCATTTCCATATTTATTGATGGAATCCATCAATAATTCCATACCTATAAACTAAATTCGCCGAATATCAGCGTCAAGTTCTCGTGATAATAAAACCCTCCGCCGATTGTGCGCATGGCACGCGGCACCACCGATCATCAGGGATGACTTATGCTTTCAGGATACTTGGCCATGGTGGCCACACTGCTACTTTGGGCGGGCTTTTTCTTATCACTGCGCGAAGGAGCCATGAGTGCGCTGACACCGGCCGATATCGCGCTGACGCGCTTTTTGATTCCCGCCATGCTGTTGTTGCCGTTTGTGATGAAAGCCAGAGCACAAATAGCGATGGTGCCCAAGCGTTACTTGCTCGGCATGTTTATCGGCTGCGGCTTGCCTTACCTGCTGTTAACCGGCAGCGCGATGCACTTTGTGCCGGTTTCCGACGGCAGTACACTGGTTCCGGGTACCCTGCCGCTCTTTGTCTCCGGCATTGCGGTATGGCTGTTTCATCAGCCGCTGAGCCAGCATCGTATCTTTGGGTTGGTGTTGGTCTTGGGGGGAATTGGCGTGTTTCTCTCCACCAGCGCCATGGATTATCAGAGTGACAAACTGCTGGGCCATTTGCTGTTTCTGCTGGGCAGTTTGATGTGGGCCGTATTTACCATCTGCGCTCGTGTCGCGAACTTGCATTCGCTGGCTGCGGCCGGATTCATTTCCCTGCTGTCCGTCACCTTGCTGCTTGCGCTGATCGCCACTGGCGTGCTGCCGAGTCACTTAGCGCAAACGCAAATCTCGGCTTGGCCATGGCAAACGCTGTTTGGCCACAGCTTAATTCAAGGTTTGGGAGCCGGTGTGATTGCCGCCTTTACTTACCTGCATGCGGTGACCACACTCGGTGCAGAGCGCTCTGCGGCATTTGGTTCAGCCACGCCAGCCCTTGCGACGCTATTGGCGATACCACTCTTTGGCGAGATGCCAAGCACACTCACATGGGTCGGGCTGGGATTGGTCAGCTGCGGCAGCTTAATTGCCAGCAACGTGTTGATGAAATATGACGCGTCGCTGGCGTATCAACCACCGCAACACGGTCGGAATTGATGGAACAGGCACGCCGTTAGCGAACCACTTCCAAAATTAACGGCACCACCACACACAGGCCAAACAGCGTATTGGCCTTATCGCTGTAGCGTAAATGGATCAGAAATGGCGAGGCGACAAACAGCGTCACCAACACTGGCACGGCGCTAATCACGCCCAACAGATAGAGCGCCACCAGCAGGACAGACAAAGTGACCGTCCAGCGCACCGGCACCAGCAGCTTCTTTCCCAATCCAAACATAAATACCAAGGCAGCAAGCAAAGGTAACATCAAAACACCTTTATGATATTAATTCTCATTTAGATTCATCATAGTCACGCGCCGCCACAAAAGCAATAGCCGCACAACGAAAGATCGACCGCCTCCGGTTGGGTCACGGCACAACTTCAGGTATATTTCCGGTTCACTCACTCAAGAAGTTCGCTGTTATGAAAACCCCATGTATCGCCGCCTGTAAAAACAATGGTGGAATCTGCTCTGGTTGCCGCCGCACGATGGATGAAATTATTCAGTGGCGCCATCTGTCCGACGACGAGCGCGACACCATCATGCAGCGATTATCCGGTCAACAATCCACCCACACTTGCCCTGCTTGCGGCGAGCCAGCACATTGCGACATCAGCGCGGGGAAAAGCACCTGCTGGTGTTTTGACGTCGAAAAACGCGACGTGTCTGCCCAGCCAGAAAGCTCGGTTTGCCTGTGTCGAAAATGCTTAGAAAAACAGCCGATTGAATAATAATTTCACATTACTTTTTCTAATTCAAAACATAGATTTTTATCTTGCTTAAGATCACATTTTTCGATTGCTTAAGCACTCCACCCTCACTAATATCTCGCGCCGAGAGCATCGCTTTCCTTCCCGCTCTCATTAGTCATATTTTTGAAATTTATCTTTCTCGCGTTATTGATGTTGTTGGGTGGAGAAAAAGATGTCTGCAACATTTCCGTTAGCTAAACTGACGTTCCTGATCGCCATTCTGACCGCTGTTGGTCAGATGACTCAGACCATGTATGTGCCTTCCATTGGTCACATGGCCGATGATTTTCTGGTGTCTGCCGCATCGCTGCAGGCGGTGATGGCGTGCTATCTGATCCCGTATGGTCTGTCGCAGTTTGTCTACGGTCCGCTGTCCGATCGTTTGGGCCGTAAACCGATCATCATCGCGGGTCTGGCCATTTACATCGTAGGTTCATTGGTCGCGCTATTTGCCCATGACTACGCTTGGTTCTTGGCAGGTAGCTTTATTCAAGGCTTGGGGATTGGTTGTGGCGGTGCGATGTCTCGTACATTAACACGCGACTGCTTTACCGGCGCAGAACTGCACCATGCGAACAGCCTGATCAGCATGTGTTTGATTTTTTCTCCGCTGATCGCGCCAGTATTGGGTGGTTACCTGACTGAATTCTTTGGTTGGCGTTCAAGCTACCTGTTCTTGTCGCTGTTTGCGATTGCCGTGGTCATTACCATGATGACCAGCATGGTCGAAACGCTGCCAAAAGAGCGTCGTAAAAAAGAGTCGGTACTGCACAGCTACAGCTACGTGATGTCCGATCACCGCTTTCAAGGTTACTTGATTTGCCTTGTCGCCACCTTTGCTGGTGTGGCGGTATTTGAAGGCGCGGCCGGCGTGCTGCTGGGTGGTGTTCTGGCGCTGCCAGCAACCACCGTGAGCTTGTTGTTCGTCACCCCAATTCCGGGTTATCTGGCCGGTGCGTGGCTGTCGAATGTGATTGCACAACGTGCCAGTGAAAAACGCGCACTACAAGTCGGCTTGTTCGCGATTATGCTGGGTTCGATAATCGTGTTGATCCCTGGTTTGATGGATCACACCACTGCCCCCACGTTAATTGGCGGCGCAACGGTGTATTTCTTGGGTGCTGGTATTTTGTTCCCTGCGGCAACCACGGGCGCGTTAACACCGCTGCCTTACCATGCCGGTACTGGCGGTGCGATTCTGGGTGGCATGCAAAACTTGGGCGCTGGCTTGGCGACCTTGATGGCATCCATGTTCCCAGCATCCAACCAACTGCCACTGGGCGTGATTATGATGGTGATGTCGGTGCTGGCGCTGCTTGGACTACGCCGCGTTTACAAACGCCACGATCCATCCAAACACATGCCACTGGCGATCTAACGCCACGCATCAATGACCTAACGTCAAAGACCCAACGTCAAAGACCCAACGTCAAAAAGGGAGGCTCATGGCCTCCCTTTTGTTTGTCTGATGTCTTTGTCTTGTGAACCACGTTTCTCGTGGCTCACTTCGTGTGACTTATTTGGCGCGCAGCGCCTCGCCTTCAAAGGTCACGCCATCCCAACCAAAGCGCATGAAGTTGCGAATGTTCTGATGATCCGCATTCTCCGGGTGCTGCAACACATCCTGACGATAAAAATCACCAAAGCAAGCGAGCGTAGCTTGCGGGCTCAGTTGATGAAGCTGCGCAAAGGCAAAAATCTTACATGAACCGTTGTTCTGGTTCGCTTCATTGCGGGTCTCGCCATTGTCAAACGCCGTTGGCGTGAAATCGTAATGCGCATCAATGGTCGCAATGACCTCTGCAAATACAACGCATTCAGGTTGCTCATTCAGTTGCGTCAGTAGCGCGCTCAGTTCCATGTCAGTCTATTCCTGTTGAGATCGAAAACCCGCAGTCTAAAGAAATTTAACTGCAGTGAAAACCGATGCACGGATTGAATCCATCACTGCATTTCCATTCAATCGGATCTAGCGCACAAAATTGAAGCAAAAACAGCGCCCGTATTGCCCCTGTTGCAGCATCAATGGGCTCACAATCAAGTCATGCGCTCGCATGAGGATTCAATTATTGCGTGAATGCATCCGTTGTGTTCTTTAATCCTTGTCTACACTAATGTTTTACATCAGAACGAATGCTTTACCTAAGAACGGATGTTTTACCCAAGAACTCAATAATAAATTAACTCGTCAGAGGGCAACATGAAAAAACTATTGCGGCATTTCCCTGTGTACAGGGTGGTTACGCTGATTGCTGGCCTACCTATCGCCATTGCATTGATACTTGCGACGTTGAACGTGCTCGACCTCAGAAACCATGTGGAAGTCGCTGAGCATGACCAAGAAACCGTCAACCTCATTCTGCTCTACGATAACCTCGCACACAATCTGGCGTTAGAACGCGGCCTCACTGCCGGTGTACTTGGCGCCAAAGGCCAAGGCCCGCAAGTCGAGCAACTTCGTCAGCAGCGCAGCAAAACCGATACGCACGTGAAAGCGCTGCAAAACTATGCCCCCCAAACACTCGATCCACAATTAACGCGCACATTAAAAGCCGATGTCCTCAATCAACTGACACAACTCTCCGACGTACGCAAACAAGTTGATGCCCTCGCGCCCACCATTTCTCCGTTTGCCTACTACTCCAACCTCAATCAACTGGCAATCGATGATGCGCAAGTCCTGCTCTCCACCATCGATGACGTCAATGTGGCTGAAATGGGTAGCTCATTAATTGCCATCGTGATCATGAAAGAGCGCGCCGGACAAGTTCGCGGCGCACTCAATGGGGCGTTTGCGCGCAAAGCATCGACGCCCGCGCAATACACCGCAATCAACGGGTATATTGAATCCGGGAAATATGCAGAACGCATGGCAACCCTGACGATGCCCCCCGCGTTGAACCAGAAGCTGACGCAAGCCAAAAACACCGACATTTGGAAGAACGTGGAAGCGATTCAACGCGCCTATTTGGCCCAAAGTGACACGTTAAATGCCTTGCAAGGCCCTGCGCCGTCGGAATGGTTTGGCGCCGCAACCGAACGCATCAAACTGATTAACCAACTACGAAACGACATTCAGCAACAAATGACCACCCTATCGGCCACGCAAGCAGAACAAGCCATTTGGAACCAAAACATCATCTTGGTGCTCAGTATCATCGTGGGATTTGTGTTGATTTGGAGTTTGGTCACCAGTGTGATGACGCTGCGCGAGCGCGTGGGAAAACTCAACAAAACACTGCACGCCATGGCATCCCAACGCGATTTGAGTGTCTCTTTGGCTTCACCCGGTCAAGATGAAATATCGCAGATCTCGCAGAGCGTGAATGGTTTAACCACCAACATTCGTAGCCTACTGTCCGATGTCACCACCACCAACGAACACAGCGCGGAACGCCTGACCAAAATTGTCCGCAGCGCGCAAGATCTCGGAAAGAGCAGCAGTGCGACAACAGCCAAATGCGAAAACATCGCGGCGGCAATGACTGAGCTGTCGCAATCCAGTGTTGAAATTGCGCAGTCGTCGGAACGAGCGTTGGAAGAAACCCGACAAATGACCCAACGGGTGGTCGAGTGCCAAGATCAAAGCCAATCATCATTCAAAGCGGTTGAAGCCTTGGTGCAGCAAATCGAACAGACGCAAACCTGCATGACCGAGCTGGAAAAAGACGCCATGAGCGTGAGTAAAATCGTCGATACCATCAATGGCATTTCAGAACAGACCAACCTGCTGGCCCTCAACGCCGCCATTGAAGCGGCGCGCGCTGGTGAACACGGACGCGGTTTTGCCGTGGTCTCCTCTGAAGTGCGCGATTTGGCGCAGCGTAGTAAAGACGCGACGGAGCACATCAGCCAACTGCTCGGCAATATCACCAACAACACGGCCACAGCAGTAAACAACATGGAGAAAAGCCGCGAAGCGACTCACGACACCTTTGCGTCCGTATCGACTGTGACCAACAGCGTGGCGGCGCTGGAAAGTGTGATTGAAGAAGTCAACGCACACATCACCAGCATCGCGAACGCCACCATTGAGCAATCCAAAGCCAGCGAAGCGGTCGATCAAGACGTCGACATTCTGGCTGACATTGCCCAGCAAACCGGTGAACTGGCCCAACAAATGAATCACATTGTCAGCAGCTATCATGGTGAAGTGGATCGCGTGAAACAGCAGCTTGGCGCATTCAAACTGGGTTAAGCGGAAATACCAAAGTTCTACGAAAATAAAAAGGACTGCGCAGATAAACCGTCTTAGACAACGCAACACACCATCAGGCGCAGGCACAAAAAAAGGTCATCTCACGATGACCTTTTTTACCATATGCTTCACGGCTCAAAATGGCACTTCAACCTGCATAAACCAATCGGCTTGATACACTTCGTGCCAACGATAATCTAGGCGAACACGCGGTTCTCCCGTTTTCTTCTGGCCAAACCCCAAGCTCAGCTTGAGGCCATGGCTCTTCACCCACTCTTCAGTGGTCATTTGTTCTTCACGTGCAGCCAAATCAGCCGGCATCCAAACGCCCACACCCAGATAACTGTTGTCCATCTGTTGGGTCACAAATGGGCTACTGTCGTTGACATCAGCAGCCAACCAACCATCCCAATATTCACCACTGCTTGGTGTTGCATCCGCTTCGGCATCAAACGTTAGTAGATGCTCTGAGCCCGGTTCTTCACTATTGAGAGAAACGCAAATACCCGCGTTCTCCATGTAGTT
Source organism: Vibrio sp. Vf1514 (assembly GCF_052076135.1). Lineage (NCBI taxonomy): Bacteria > Pseudomonadati > Pseudomonadota > Gammaproteobacteria > Vibrionales > Vibrionaceae > Vibrio > Vibrio sp. Vf1514. The sequence continues at coordinate 1,079,202 of NZ_CP197268.1, forward strand.
GATCTCAACGAGCTCTTCTGAGGGTTGTGTTGCCGAAGTATATAAGTCGCAGTCCAACGCCAAGGTCGGCAGAGAGAAAAGTGCTAATAACAACACACACTTTTTCATGGTTCACGACTCCAGCCCAACACGGGCAAAAATGATTAATACACGCTGAGTTTTTGCAGTAACTGTGCCACTGAAGGGGTTGTCATGGTGGAGATGTCCCCTTTTTCAGCTAAACGCTGGCGAATGTCCGTACTGCGTACTTTGACTTTTTCCGGACAGGCCATCACGGACCAACGCTGTAAAATCTCTTGAGATTTAAAAAACTTACCGAAATTGAACAAATTATCAGGTCCGACCACGAAAGTAATGTCAGCGTGAGGAAAGATTTCCTGTAAACGCGTCAAAACCGCGTAAGTCGTGACACTTTCACCCGGTTGGATCAAATCCTGTTCAACTGTACTTCGTTCTAACTTATGAGATGAAAAATCACCAATAAAAGCATCAATAAGGTTGCAGCGGATCTCATAATTCAGCATTTCCTTGCCCCAAGCATGAGAAATGCTCGGCACGAGTAAAATGCGATCAAAATGTTCAAGTGAGTCAATGACGCTCTTGTGGCCCAACGTGGGTGGGTTAAAAGCGCTGCCAAAAACAGCAATTTTTTCCATCTTTTTCCCGATTAAGAGTGAAAACGGCATTCACGGTTTTCTAATTGAATGTTTGCGGTATGATACTACTAAATGTTTATTGCTTGCAGGAAAAGGAACGCTAATGGAACAAATTATCCGCGAAGAGATGCGAGTGCTACCAAGCATCGATCCAGCATTCGAAATTGAACGCCGTGTTGGCTTTATTAAACGCAAACTGACTGAATCTGGCTGCAAAGCACTCGTTCTTGGCATCAGTGGCGGTATCGATTCCACCACATGCGGTCGTTTGGCCCAATTGGCGGTGGATGCCCTCAACCAAGAGCACGGCACTGACCAATACAAATTCGTTGCCGTTCGCCTGCCTTACGGTGCACAAAAAGATGAAGATGAAGCGCAGCAAGCGCTGACTTTCATTCAACCGACCTTCTCAGTTTCCGTGAACATCAAAGCGGGTGTCGATGGCTTGCACGCCGCATCACATGACGCATTGGCTGGCACGGGGCTGATCCCAAGCGAAGCGGCGAAAATTGATTTCGTCAAAGGCAACGTCAAAGCGCGTGCTCGCATGGTGGCACAATATGAAATCGCCGGATACGTGGGTGGTTTGGTGCTGGGGACCGATCATTCAGCCGAAAACATCACCGGCTTCTACACCAAATTTGGTGACGGTGCGTGTGACCTTGCGCCGCTGTTTGGTTTAAGCAAACGTCAAGTTCGCCAAGTGGCCGCAGCACTGGGTGCACCGGAGCTGCTGGTTCACAAAACCCCAACGGCGGATTTGGAAGAACTCGCGCCACAAAAGGCAGATGAAGATGCGTTGAACCTGACTTACGAACAGATCGATGATTTCCTCGAAGGCAAACCGGTCACTCAAGCGGTGATTGACCGTTTAGTGAGCATTTACAAAGCCACGCAGCACAAACGTCAACCCATTCCGACCATCTACGACTAAACGCGTTGCATATTTTGCGTTGCTTTATGCATCAAATGACATAAGTTCTTGTAAAGCCAAGCCTTCTGCGCTTGGCTTTTTATTCACAGGACACACATTGTGGCACAACATTCTCGCTACAAAACCACTCCCAATATCATTACTTATCAATCAAATACCGTGACTGCCCTCCCATTACTTTCATTCCATTTTTTGTAGCCCAAGTTGTGTGAACCAAGCTTCATATTTTTTGTGAATAGCGTCGGAAAATATATTCATCTCTCATTTCATAAGGTTCACAAATATGTTGTACATGGAGTTCTTGTTCCTCCTAATAATGCTGTACATCGGCTCGCGGTATGGCGGTATTGGCCTCGGCGTTGTATCGGGTATCGGTCTGACGGTCGAAGTCTTTATCTTCAAGATGCCGCCCACGTCACCACCCATCACCGTTATGCTTATCATTCTTGCGGTGGTCACGTGTGCTTCGATTTTGGAAGCCGCTGGTGGCCTGAAATATATGCTGCAAGTGGCGGAGCGCTTGCTGCGTAAAAACCCCAAACGCGTCACCATCATTGCGCCGCTGGTCACTTACTGTATGACTTTCCTGCTCGGTACCGGTCACGCGGTTTACTCCATCATGCCTATCATCGGCGACGTGGCGTTGAAAAACGGCATTCGTCCTGAACGCCCAATGGCGGCGGCTTCTGTGGCATCGCAAATCGCCATCACCGCGTCTCCGATTTCGGCGGCAGTGGTGTACTACTTGGCGGAGCTGTCCAACATCAACCACAACATCACACTGCTGTCGATTCTGATGGTCTCTGTACCAGCCACGCTGTTCGGAACCGTGCTAATGTCGCTTTACAGCTTGCGTCGCGGTAAAGAGCTGGAAGATGACAAAGAGTATCAAGCGCGCCTGCAAGATCCGGTATTGCGCGAAAAGATCTTCAGCACCACGGCCACATCGTTGAATGAACAACTGCCGACATCAGCGAAGAACTCTGTGTTGCTGTTCATCCTGTCGATCATTGTGATTGTACTGGTGGCGATGTTCCCAGAAGTGCGTCAAATCGGTGATGCAAAACCGATTAACATGGCAACCGTCATTCAGATGATGATGCTGTGTTTCGGCGGTATCATTTTGCTGGTCACCAAAGTGAATCCGAAAACCGTGCCGGAAGGTGTGGTGTTCAAATCAGGGATGGTGGCGGCGATTGCGATTTTCGGTATCGCATGGATGTCGGATACCTACTTCCAATACGCGATGCCGCAGTTCCGTTCTGGCATCATTGATATGGTGAACGCCTACCCTTGGACGTTCGCGCTGGCACTGTTCATCGTGTCCGTAGTGGTGAACTCACAAGCGGTGGTGGCAAAAATGATGCTGCCCGTGGGCTTGGCGCTGGGCTTAGAACCTGCCCTGCTGATCGGTTTGATGCCGGCGCTGTACGGTTACTTCTTCATTCCGAACTACCCGTCTGATATCGCCACGGTGAACTTCGATATTACCGGCACCACCAAGATCGGTAAGTGGTACTTCAACCACTCCTTTATGGCGCCGGGTTTGGTGGGCGTGATTGGTGGCTGTTGTATGGGCTACGTCCTGGGTCAAATTGTGATTGGCTAACAACCCAATGCATACAAGAAAAGCGGACTTGAGGTCCGCTTTTTATTTTTGAATCACTTTTGATCTTGAACCAAGCCTATGTGAACGGGATTTAGCCGCTATTTAAATTGGCTTTGCAACGCCCGGCTTACCGCCAGTTTTCGCTCCCCGATATAAACGTACATTTTGCCGGTGAACTCCTTTTTCACTTTATCCACTTTGGCGACATTCACAGCGACTGCGCGATGGATTTGCCAAAACTGATCAGGATTGAGCTGCGCCAACAGCTCCTTCAGCGATGCGCGCAATAGATACGCTTCGATTCCGCGCTCACCTTGCGTATACACCGACAGGTATTTATCTTCGGCCTTGAGATACAGTACATCTGCCGCGGCAATCAAATGAATCTCCTCGCCTTTGCTCGCTTTCAACCAAGTCAAATAACTGGGTTGGCGGTTGAGCTTTGAGAGCTGAGAGAGCAGTTGCGTCATGTCCGGCGCGGTTTGCTCGGCGCTTTGTAATCGCTGCTGCAACCGTTCACAACACTGCTGCAAACGAGATTCGCTCACCGGTTTAAGCAGATAATCTGCCGCGTTGATGTCAAAGGCGCGCAGCGCGTACTCATCAAAGGCCGTCACAAACACCACCAGCGGCGGCTTGACCAGCGCCTTGAGTTGATTCGCTAAAGCCATGCCATCGAGCTTGGGCATTTTGATGTCCAGAAACACAATATCGGGCTGATGCTGATGAATCGCGTCAAGTGCGGTTTCCCCATTGTCCGCCGTCGCTACCACATGGAGTTGTGGCCACAACTCAGCCAACGATTGATTCAAATGGCGGCGCAGCAGCGGTTCATCGTCTGCGATCAGCGCGGTCACATCAGGCCACATCATGCTCTCCTTGTAAGTGTGTCATCGCGTGTTCAGCGATTCGAATCGCGGCAGTCACGCCGCCTTTGGCATTCTGAGTTAGTGTGAACTTAGCATCTCGGCCAAACAAGCCATGAAGACGCTGGCGCACATTCTCCAGCGCGATGCCATTGCCTTTGGGAATTTCACCAAGCCCGGTGCCATTGTCTGAAACGGTCAGCACAATCGCATCCTGCTGGCGTTCAATCGTCACATTCACTTCTCCACCCTCCGCTTTGGGTTCAATGCCATGCTCGATTGCATTTTCCACCAGCGGTTGCAACAACATCGGCGGCAAGCAGAGCGCGTGCCACTGCGGATCGCTAGGTAAGCTGTAGCGCAGACGATTTCCCAAACGAATCGATTGAATCCCCAGATAAGCATCAATCAGTTCCAGTTCGTCTTTGAGGGTCGAAATACCCTCGCGATGGCGCATTGAACTGCGCAATAAATCGGTTAATTTTTCCAGCATACGCTGCGCTTTGTGCGGTTCGCTGGCAATCAGCGCGTTCACATTCGCGAGCGTATTAAACAGAAAATGCGGTTCAATCTGGCTTTGCAACTGTTTGAGCTGGCTCAGCAGCAAGGCTTTTTCCTGTTCACTCTGACGACGTTTCGCCACTTCGAGCGCATTTTCAGCCACCAGCTTTTGCTCATGAGCGTAAAAATAGAAAAAGCACAGCGCGGTAAACATCAACCCCAACATCATCACCGGTTTAAGCGCCGCAAGCGTGTCGAAGCCCGGGTATTGATTCAACCAGATGTACGCGTTGGTGGTGCCAAGCACCATGGCGCCAGCCAACGCAAGCAGGTTCACGTGACGGGTAGAGAGCGAGGGAAACACCGCGCCTAGCACCAGTGCGCACAGATACGCACTCACACCGTAACCAAAGCTGATGATGAGATGGCCGCGAAGCGGACTTGGCCAAATCGCCTGCGTACCGAGCGCAATCACAAAGCAAAACAGCGCGGTGAAGGTCAGGCTCTTGCCATGACGTTTTAGCCAAAGAGTTGTGTCTGTCATAAGACGATTCCTTTATCAATGAGTGGATCCTAAACAGTTCAGGCGGGTTTGCCTATGCACGCCCTGCAATGCCGCTCGTGAAACGTGCGGCACCTCCCTTTTCTGTGTGGTCAGGAATCAGATTAACGCGATTGAAAAACTCATTTGGCGCTTTGCGACGAACGGTCATATGCTGGCATGAACGGTTAACCGCCACCGTCATTGGCGCGGTGAAATCGAACCTGCGACGTAGAGTGACAAAAAAACCAGCCCGAGGGCTGGTTTTTATCTGTTCCGCAGCGTGGCCTATGGCACGCCATGACCTTTCGACGCCACCCAAACGCGATACCACTGTTCGCGAGTCAGCGTCAGATCCAATGCATCCACCGCGGCTTGTACACGCTCGATTTTACCCGAGCCGATGATGGGCAGCGGTTTCGATGGCAGTGCGCGTACCCACGCGTAAATCACTTGATCAATGCTTGCAGCGCCTAACTCTTCACGCAGCGTTTCTAACACCGCTCGCACCCGTTTCGCCTGCTCAGATTCACCGTTAAAGATAGCGCCGCCACCCAAACAAGACCACGCCATCGGACGCGTGCGCAGCATCTGCATTTGGTCCAGCGTGCCATCATGGGCGACGTCAAAGTTCAGCGGGTTGATTTCCACCTGATTGGTTACCAGTGGTTTTCCCAAGCGCGATTGCAGTAAATCAAACTGCGCTGGCGTGAAGTTCGACACACCGAAGTGTTTCACTTTGCCCACTTTATGCAATTCAGCAAACGCCTCGGCCACTTCATCGGCATCCATCAGCACATCTGGGCGGTGAATCAACAGCACATCAATGTCATTCACACCCAAGCGTTCCAGCGAGTTATTCACCGATTGGTAAATGTGCGCGGCACTGGTGTCGTAATGATTGATCGTACGTTCAGGGAATTGAGCGCTGCACAGCTTGATGTCACACTTGGTGACGATCTGCATCTGTTCACGCAAAGACGGTTCCAACGCCAACGCTTCACCGAACAGTTGCTCACACGCGTAGTTACCGTATATATCGGCGTGATCAACTGTGGTGATCCCAAGCTCGAGGTGCTGCTTCAGGAAGGTCAAACGTTCTTGCGGTGTCATCCCCCATTCACCCAGACGCCAGTATCCTTGTACTAGCTCAGAAAATTCCGGGCCTTGAGAGGCAATCGTGACTTTCGCAACCATGGTTTTACTCCTTTTCTCTCTTTGGCCAACATCCTAAGCTTGTTTCCCAGCCACCTCAACGGATAGACTGGAGAAGTTCGAACTGGAGTACGAAGTTGTGAGTTTTGCGACACGTTTACAAATATTAATTGGCGAAGAAAGTATCAGCGGGTTTGCGCGTCGCGTCGAGCTGTCTGAAGGTTTGATTCGCAAATATCTCAAAGGCAGTGAGCCGAGCCTGACTAAAGCGAATCAGATTGCGATGCGCGCCAATTGCTCATTGGAATGGCTGGCGACCGGTTGCGGTTACTTGTATCGCCAAGCTGAAGTGGTAGATATGGACGCCTACGCGCTGGCGCATCAATACGTCACCGGAAATGCGCTGCCTCTTGACCAGCAAGAGCAGCAGCGACTGATCATCTCGGGATATCAATACTTACGCGCGCATAAAAAAGCCGATGGCTATCTCGACGAAGCGGCCATGGCGGCATTTTTGCAGCGCCACCCTAAGGAGCGAACGCCGTCCGCGTCAAAGTAAGCGACATCGCCACACCATCGGTGAACAGCGTGGCTTGCGCGTCTTGATGCTGCCATGTCAGCGTTTTAGGGAACGCCCGCGCCTGTTGGTTGAGAAACAGCACCAACGCTTTATCCGTGTCTTGCCAGCTTTGTGTTTGCCGCTGCTGCGCCACATCAAAACGGGCCTGCGCCAGTTGAGCGTCTTGAAGCTGAAAACCATCTTTGCGTAACCCAAGCTGCAATTGGCTCCAGTGATGCTGGCTGTAATCGGCGTGCAGCACCATCTCACTGCGATGATCGTGGTGAAACGTCACCTCCGCCCACACTGGGGTCGCATAATAGGCAAACGGCTCGCTGCACCACGCATTCACCGACGGCATCGCACTGCATTCCATCCACTCGCTGCGCTCAGAAAGCGCCACCTCAGTTACCGCTTGTCCCGCCAGATAAGGCTGCAGAAAGTCCGGATGCGCCGCGACTGACGTGAGGCTCCAACACCCCATCACCGCCACACTCATCCAGTGCCATTTATTCATGGGCTTCTCCTCTTTGACGCCAGTGTGCCGCCAATCAGACACCAAAACAAGCGCCCGACGATCTACGCCCTAAAACGATAAAACGTGAGTCAGTTCAAGCTCTTGGGGCGTAGGTTTGAGAATGATGTGTCGACAAAATAGACGAGGTAATGTGGAACATGAATAATTCCAACACAGCCCAACCTACTGAATTTCGTGACCTCAACGGCAAAGTAATGGCTACCGCTTTGCGTTGGTTGAGCGAGACCTCTGTAGTCAGGGACGATGAAACAAGGACTTGATAGAGTATGAAACTCAGCACCCTAACACTGGCGTTACTCGCTGTGGCGCCAACCGTCATGGCCTCGCCCAACTTGGCCATATCCACCACCACCAACAGCCGCGATTTTCCGCTCAGTAGCGAAGAGCCGCTGGTCATTCCACTCACCAAAGATGACTACACGCTGCGTATCACCGGCGTCGAGGGGCAGTGTGAAGCGCCCGCCGATCAACGCGTTAAATTCAACTCACCCATCGCGCTCAATTGTGGCAGCGCAACTGAACTGCCGCTAAAGATTCGTTTTACGGGACAATACGCGTTCAGTTATGACGCCAAGGCTCATACGCTGACGTTTGTGCGTCAGGCCACGACCTCGACCAAAACCGAATTCAAACGCCCGATTCCGAATGTCACCTGTGAAGTGTACCAAGGGGGCGATGTGACGCTGGCGCTGGGTAACACCTACGCCGATGGCACCCAACTCAAAGATGCCTTTACCCAACAAGTCGTCACTGTACAGCAGGGCAAAGTCACACTCACCCCATCAAAAACCAGCGGCGGTTTGGTGTTGTTAGAACCGGTGGAAGCCAAAGCGCAACCCTTTACCTATCGGAACGCCAACATTTACTTTGTGATGGTTGACCGCTTTAAGAACGGCGACCCAAGCAACGATCACAGTTATGGCCGCAAAAGCGATGGCAAAGATGAAGTCGGCACCTTTCATGGCGGCGACTTAAAAGGCGTAATCGCCAAGCTTGATTACATCAAGAGCCTTGGCACCGACGCCATCTGGCTCTCTCCGATTGTTGAGCAGGTACGCGGCTTTGTTGGTGGCGGCGACAGCGGCTCGTTTCCGTTTTACGCCTATCACGGCTACTGGACGCGTGATTTCACCAAAATCGATGAAAACTTCGGGGTGGATGACGATCTGAAAACATTGGTCACTGAGGCGCACAAACGTGGCATGAAAGTGCTGCTGGATGCGGTGATTAACCACACCGGTTATGCGACGCTGGCTGATTTGCAATTCGACGGCGTTGACGTGGTCAACCCACGCAACTTACCGAAAAACTGGGCCGATTGGGCGCCTCAAGCCGGTGAAAACTGGCACAGCTTCCACCAAAACATCAACTACCAAAGCAACCATTGGCGCGATTGGTGGGGCGGCGATTGGGTTCGAGCGGGCCTTCCCGGTTATCCCAAACCGGGCTCTAGCGACATCACCATGTCACTGGCTGGGTTGCCCGATTTTCGCACCGAATCGACCGACTACGTGACGCCGCCCAAATGGCTGCTCAACAACCCGGGCACTCGCGTGGTCGCCAAAGACAACTACACCGTATCGGATTACTTGATTGAATGGCAAAGCGACTGGGTAAAACGCTTTGGCGTGGATGGCTACCGCGTGGATACCGTGAAACACGTGGAAGGGGATGTGTGGAAGCGCCTGAAACAGAAAGCGAGTGAAAGCCTCGATGAATGGCGTGCCGCCAATGGCCAGCAAGGCGAACCATTCTGGATGATGGGTGAAGTGTGGGGCCATCGCGCTTACCGCAGCCCTTACTTCGATGATGGATTTGACGCGCTGATCAACTTCGACATTCAAAAACGCATGGATACCGGCGCAGCGTGTCTGAGCCAAATGGCGATGGTGTACCGCGACTATGCCGAAACGCTGGCGAAGTACCCCGATTTCAACCCCGTCAGTTACATGTCTTCGCACGATACCGAGCTATTCTATGGCCGTTTCAAATCGCTCGACATGCAGCGGAACGCAGCCAATGCGTTACTGCTCACCCCGGGCGCGGTGCAAGTCTATTACGGTGATGAAGTCGCACGAGAAGTCGGTCCTTATGCCGATGATTTCCATCAGGGCACTCGCTCTAGCATGAACTGGGATTTGGATGCCGATCGCCAAGCACTGCTGAGCCATTGGCAAACTGTCGGCCAGTTCCGTCACCGCCATCCGGCCATTGGTGGAGGCGAACATCAGGTCATCGAACAAAAAGATGCGTATGTGTTCTCGCGTACGCTGGGCGATGACAAAGTTGTGGTCGCGTTTGTCGGCCGTTAACTCAGCCATCCAAAGAAAAAACAAAGCGCACTCTGGGAGTGCGCTTTTTCTTAAGGGAAATAACAAGGGATCAGTAATTAGTCCAGACGCAGCGTCACACCGGAGTAGGCGCTGTAGCCTTTCAGCATCACGTGATACGTGGTGCCTGCAACAGCCGAGATCGAACACTGCTCGTTATTGCCCGAACGATATGGACGGCAATCCCAAGAATTGGTGGTTGGTTTACTGCCCGCTTTCACGTACAAGTCCACATCACCCGAACCAGAACTGATCGATACCGTCGCGGTTGTGGCGCTGTTCACCGTAAAAGAGTAGAACGATTCAGAACCCGCAGAACCAGAAAGACCAGTCACGGGTTGGCCTTTGACAAGTTCATTGCCAGAATCCACAGAACATGATGAGTTCACGCCAACCGTGGTAAAGGCCGCAGTCACATCATTGACGTTGTAGCCCAAATCTTGCGCAGCTTTCACCACACCACATGCGCCTTCATCAAAGGTGCTATTTGGCGTCCAGTAGAGTTGGTTTGCCACGGCAAATACTTCAAAACCTTTGCGCACATCCCAACCTTGTTTATTCGAAATCAAGTAGAACGCACGGTTGAACACACCGCTTGAATGGTGCACGTCGATGCCGCTGTAGTACTGAGAAGCGTGATCAATCGAGCTGCCATCTTTTGACGGCGTATCGAAGTAGCGCAGGCCGCCGGACGACTTAAAGATGTCGCTGCCGACCACCCAGTCTACCGAACCGCGCATGTAGTATTCCGCCGCTTCGCCCGCGATATCCGAGTAGGCTTCGTTGATACCGCCTGACATACCTTCATATACCAGCCCTGAGTTCTGCTCAGTAAAGCCATGACTGACTTCGTGCGCACTCACGTTGATATCCACCAGCGGATAAAAGGTTGAATAGCCGTCACCAAACGTCATGGCAGAGCCATCCCAGAACGCGTTCTCATAATTGCTGCCGTAGTGCACACGCATGGTTAGCTGAAACGTCAGCGGCGAGGTATTCAGCCAATCATTGTACATGTCGAACACCACTTTGCCGAAGTAGTGGGCGTCATTGAGCGGCGAATAGGCACCATTCACCGCTTTGTAATCGTTGTAGTTACTGCTGTTGTTACAGTCGTAGCTGTAAGCTGTCGTGCCTGATGTTTTGTTCTTTAGGTCTACGGTTTTAACCGCAGAACTCAGCATGGTACAGGTTGAACCGGTTTTACTCACCGCAAATCCCGGATAATCGGTGCCGTATTGATACATGCCCGTTTTCTGGTTACCGCCAGGGCCGGTGCCCGTCGCGTCCGCGTGTGCCAAACCATCCCACTGTTTCACCACGTCGCCACTGTTGGCATCAATGAAGTAGAAAGGACGCGCAGGCGTATCGGACGCCACAAAGAAGTTCACCAGATACACCAGTTGTGCCTGTTGCTGGTCATCCAAGCGCACCATCAATACCGCCGATTGATTTTCCATCGGCAGATCCTGCCCCGCAAATGACGCGTTGGCGGCGCTAAAATTCTCTGCCGCTTTAGCGATGGCCTGCTTCTCATCGAGCGTCGGCTTAACGGTGGCAACATCGGCTTCAATGCCCTGTGCCATCATGCCCTGCACTTTGGTGATCCCTTTACTCGACTCGGTCGAAACCACCGCCGTGTTGAACACCGGGACGCCATGATACAACTGCTGATAACGCACTTTCACTTTTCCGTTGGGCAGTTGAATGGTTTTGATGGCCTGATAGCCATTGGCTGGCGTGACGATGCTGCCTTTTTGTGCCACTAATGTTTGCTGAAACTGACCACTGTCTTCGACGGCGACCCATTGCGCTGCCGAAACCGGGAAAGCCATTACCGTACCGACTGCGAGTAAGCCTTTAACTTGACGTTGTAATGTTTTCATTTCTCATTCCTAGAGAGTGTGAAAATAGGTAGATTGCCTTGATTCAATTGGCATCTGTTGACCTGCGACATTCGTCGCCCATTGAAAGTGGAACAAGAAAATCCAGCTCGCCACTCGGGCAAAAAAATAATTTGCGCCTGATGTTCAAGAAAACTGACAGTCACACCATGGAATGAGGGAGCATTGATAAACCCATCAGGAAAATCCGGCTTATCAATCAAAAGTTTATATTCAATTGATAAATATATGCAAACAAAGGCATACACATCTTTATCAATAAATTTAGTCCCGACAGGCACAAAAAAAGGGCAGCTATCGCTGCCCTTTCCAATAAAAATATCGATTAAAAATCAGAACTTATAACCACCTGCGATCATGAAGACCCATGGGTTGATTTTCACATCAGTTGAGTATGATGTGCCGCCTGCTTTGTATTTCGCGGTGGTTTCGATGTTGGCGTACCACGCTGATGCGTTCAGGAACCAGTTGTCGTTGATCTTGTAGTCCATACCGATGTTCGCCGCCAGACCCCAAGAGTCATCCAGTTTCAGGTCGCTCAAACCTGCGCCTTCACCGGTGCTATTGAATTTCTCGTCGAAGAACACGGTGTAGTTGATACCCGCCCCCACGTATGGACGGAAATCAGACTGAGGCTCACCGAAGTAGTATTGCAGCATGAATGTTGGCGGTAGATGTTTAGTTTCACCGATTTTACCCAGACCGCCTAGGTCCGTCGAAATATCGTGAGAGAAAGGAGACGCGGCCAGCACTTCAAAACTGATGTTGTTGGTGATCATGTAACCCAGCGTTAAGCCTAACTGTGTGTTGCTATCCACTTTCAGCTCTTCTTGGCTACCCAGAATTTTATCACTGCTGTCATTTGGGACGACTGACGCTAAACCAGCACGAACAATAAAGTCACCTTCTTGATGAGCCAGAACGTTTGCTGAAGCCAACGCTGAAAGTACAGCAAGTCCACAAAGTGTTTTTTTCATTATTTGATTTCCTTTTTCTTGGGCTAGAGTTTGTAATTCTTATGTGGCGCACAGTAGCACAGAGAGACCACACATTTTTGATGGAAATCAATTTGTAAAATTTATTGCTACAAATAGTGAGAAAATGCAGGGTTCATCACTTTTTATTGCAATTAAAAAACAATTATCTAATGCAACTTTCGCGTGCGTCACGTGTCCCCATTCGAACCACACTTGACTTGGATCAATTTTGATGAAATTTGTCTGTCAAGAATTTGAACCCATTCTGCACTTATGCCGCCGAATCGCGGGGAATGACGGGCCACATTGAATGTGATAATTATCACAACACCACGCGCTATCTGTGGATAATTTGCTGATCTTTTGACCTTTTGCTAACACCGCCCCAGCGGATCACGAAGACAATAACGACGTAAATTGAAACTTGAATGGAGTAAGTATGAAGAAGATTATTCTGCTGCTTGCCGCCATGTTGTTTAGTAGCGTTGCGCTTTCCGGAATGCGTTTCGGTGCCCCACAAACCAATTTGAGTACCGCCAGTTACCAGACACAACAGCAAGCCGCCGAAGCCGGCGAGGCCATGATGGCCAACCTAAAAGCAATGCCCTCGCAAGAACTGCTCAAAGTGCTGCCCATCTACGATGACAACGTAGACAGCAAAAGCGTGCGGATCAGCCAAATTCGACGCAGCGTTAAACCGGTTGCAGAGCAAAACGGTCAAATTGAATTTCAAAGCGTCTTGACCATCGACTACCGCTATCAATATTACCCACACGACGATTAATCGTTCCCGCCTGATGAGTCCCCTGCTCATCAGGAATTTCTATTGCTTGCCTCTTGACCATCGAGGTCAGCACCCTTTCATCATCAAAGTGGCCAAATGCCTGGCACTTCGCATGCAATCACCCGCTCATCATTCCCGTGACTGAACGCTCAAAATTGCACTTATGAATCCACGACAGCATTTTTATTGTTCGATGACAATTCAAGGTTGCACTATATTTTTTATTTATGTCTTGATGAGTCGCGTGCGATGTTATTACAAGGTTCGAATCTCAATATGCCTTTGGCCGAGCTGATTTCTTCATTGACAGTGGCGCTAGATATGACCGAAGGACAGCCCCCAGAGCACAGTATGCGTTGCTGCTGGATTGGCATGCATATTGGTGAGCGAATGAACCTCTCATCATCGGAGCTTCATGACCTGTATTTCACGTTACTTCTCAAAGATGCTGGCTGCAGCAGCAATGCCGCTCGAATCTGTGAACTCTACGCCACCGATGATCTTACATTTAAACAACAATATAAAACGGCCGGTACGAGCCTGACGAGTGCGATTAATTTCGTCCTGAAAAATGCAGGTTCGGGTGAGCATTGGCGTAAGCGTATCTCTACCACGATTGATATTTTGAAAAATGGGAAAGATTATGCTCAAGAGCTGATTCAAACGCGTTGTACAAAAGGGGCTGAAGTTGCTCGTGAGCTTTTGTTCAGTGAAAGTGTGGCCCAAGGAATTCAACATTTGGACGAGCACTGGGACGGTTCAGGTCGTCCTGATGGATTAGTGCGTGATCACATCCCATTATTTTCAAGAATTGCCCTACTCGCTCAAGTGATGGATGTTTTTCAACGTGAACATGATTTGAGTATCGCATTTTCTGAACTCGAAAGTCGTTCCGGAAACTGGCTAGATCCTCACTTAGTCGTAATGGCTAAGCAGTTGAAAGACAATCCTGAGTTCATCAGCGCACTCAATGCCTCATCCATCGTCCCTTTTGTCCTGTCTATGTCACCCGCCCAAGCGATGATTCCATTAGATGATGATTATTTCGATCGAATTGTGACGGCTTTCGGCAAAATCATTGATGCCAAGAGTCCTTTTACCTCCGGACACAGCTCTAGAGTCGCTATTTTTAGTACGCTCATCGCCGAAGAACTCAAGATAGACGCAGAGGATCGACTATGGCTAAAACGAGCAGCACTCTTACATGATCTAGGTAAACTCGGAGTTAGTAATACGATTTTGGACAAACCTGGGAAGTTGGATGATGACGAGTGGGCGAAAATACAAAATCACGCGGTGTTTACTAGAGAGATCATTGAAAAAATATCCCCGTTAAAACAGTTTGCCAAAATGGCCGCGGCTCATCATGAAAAATTAGATGGCACAGGCTATCCCGATCAATTGGTTGCCGATGAAATCTCGATGATGACACGGATTATTACGACAGCAGATATTTTTGACGCCATTACGGCTGAACGCCCTTATCGAGGGGCGATTCCAATTCCCAAAACTTTAGAAATCATGGAAGAAAATGTGGGGACGGCCATCGACCCATTGTGCTTTAATGCGCTCAAATCGGCACTCAGCAAACTTCCTGAGAAGTACATGAAAGATATTGGTATGAGCGGGGTTCCCGCGTCACCGATGCTCTAAATGCATGCTCAAAAACAAGGATACCGCCGCGCCTGACTAAATCCCTACGACGTTCTCGCCTGATAGTGATAACATCGCCGCATCAGAATGACCGAGAAACACCATGTTTATCCACCACGTGAACGACATCGACTGGCTGGTGATCACAGCCTTTGAAGAACTAAAACCGCTATTCATCGAAGATGCTGGTGCCATCCCCACATACTTCTCGACCACCAGCGAATTAAGCCTCATTGACCAAGCCAAGCGCGCTTACGGATATTTGCCGGCACTGCGCGGCGTCATCACCGATACCGGCACATTTCAAAGCGAAGATAACGACGAAGATTTGAACCCACAACTTGCCTGCCTCGTTGAAGGGCGTGGCCGAGTATTTATCTATCACGGTGGCTTTGTGGCGTTTGTGGACGACGAACAAACCTTCATTACTCGAATGAACTGAACATCATTCAGTCTGTTGAAATCGACGAATAGAACGGTGGTAGCGTTGCGCCACTAAGAAAAGTCATTTTGCGGTTCATTAGCGTGATACATCCCAAACAAGGAGTGGGGCATTAACTCTTGCTTTCCATTCCAGCTAGCCCTCCCGGCCGCTGAATAGTGACCGAAAACACCGCAGTATGAATACTCAAAGCCTATATGAGCATATTCCTAATACATTTCCACAGTCATCGTTGTTGAATGCCTCAGTCCATAAGCATCCTGCATACTTAAAAGGATGCTTATGAACTACAACTAGCCATGTCGAGAATACGCTAATCAATAATCTGCGTTAGAACCTTTCACAACACACGATTCGTTATTTTCCCATCCCCAACCGTCACCATCTGGATCAGATGATTCAGATGAACAATAAGCATAACCATTAGGAGCGGTTTCATTTGAGTCTTGAACGATACAGCTTTGCTCATTTTCCCACCCCCAACCATCCCCATCAGGGTCAAGGGAAGATGAACTACAAATGGGATACTGAGTACTTTCGCCAGAACAATCATCTTTACACGTAAAAACTGTTGCGATCTGAGAAGTCGATTTTATTCCATTTTCGCCATTGATTAATGTATTACCCCACTTCGTATAAGAATCATTATTCCAATTATTGACAATATCCAAATCAGCTGTCGAATCATCATTTCCTGACCACGACCAACCGATATATCCTAAACTTAATGTTTCTGTTCGTTCCATGATAGCGCTTTCATCTACATTAGACCCTTTATGTGTCGCCGCAAATTCACCCACAACAAGAGAGAGTCCTTTATTGACAAAAGACGAGATATAATTATTTACAGTGCTATAATCGCCGTAAACTTCATACATATGCACACTAAAAATTATATTATGTAAAGGATCTGAATCTAAAATCGAGGTGGCATTATCTAACATTATATTTTGCCAATCTTGTCCCCAATTCGGTGCATCGACCATGATGACATGATTCATACCTTCACTTCTTAACCGGTTAATTGCATCTTTATGTGCCTTTGCCCAATCACTACTAATGATTCCATTACCGAACGGTTCATTGCCTAAGTTAATAATAACGTAGTTTTCTTCACCAATTAGTTTTTCTTTAATTTCGATCCAATAATCCGCCGCAGAATTCAAATCAGCTGCGCTGCTTTCTTCACCGTAACCTGTCGTATCATGCACCTCTAAGACTGCAATCAAGTTGTATGATTTAGCTAGTCGAATAATATTGCCAACCTCTTCGGCACTAGTCTTATTCCATCGATGTCCGTTGCTCAATACGATCCTCACAGTATTAGCTCCTGTTGACGATATTCCCTGCAATGCAGTTTCTAGCTTATCTGCATACCAAGCATGAGCGTGATTAATGCCTCGGATCTTAAATGGGATTCCATTGTATTCATAAAGCACACTGCCAGAAACATAAAGCCCAGCAAAAACCGTATTAGAAAATAAAAATAAAAGCGTTACTATGCAAAAATTAAAATATTTCATTTCTATATCCTTAGATTATAACGTTAGTTCGTTCTAAGTGTTTTTCCAACAACTATATAGAAAATACTCAGTAAAAATTTAAAAAAAAGGTCGCTCCCCCGAACGACCTTGGCTATAAGCCAATTTATGCTGCCGCAATTTAAACTACTTCATTACCCGTTTTTTAGCGCGCTCCCAACGTGAGTCCAACTTTTCAAGAGCTTCATTAAAGTTTTTAGATGTAATCACATCTTGAATATATCCGCCTGAATAGAAATCGATTTTCGAGCGATTAGTTACTTCAATAAATGTCGATGAGTTAACAGGAGTTTGAATTACATGAGGTTCATAACTCATATATTCATTGAGCTGTTCTAAAGATGGTTTCTTGCTTTTTAACGTAGGAATAAAGCCTGCAATTTTCTCGAAATCTGAATCTTCAATCAGATATTTAAGATAAGCCTTAGCTGTCTCTTTGTTATTTGAAAACTTACTAACAGCGTAACCCCAGTCGTGATTCATTTGCGCATTCAACTCACCTTTATCATTTGAAGGCATTGGCATGAAACCGATGTTGTTCGACGCAGCGCCACGCTCAATCACTTGAGGGATAACCCAGTTGCCTAGGTAATACATACCCGCATCACCTTTTGCGATAGCATTCTTGGAGTCTTCCCAAGAATTCGTCATCAAGTCCTTTTCAGTCAACCCATCATCGATTAACTTTTTAAGTACACTCAATGATTTGTTGTAAGCAGTGTCACCTGAAAACGGCTTATCCTGAGTAAGCATTCGTTCATATACACCATCGTTACCTTCCACAACCAATGGGAATTTATCCCATTGTTGGAGCGGCCATTGAGCACCAAAATTGATATAGAGCGGGATCTGACCATTTGCTTTGATCTTTTGTGCCGCATCAAAAAAGTCAGATAGCGTCTTAATTGGCACTTCAACGCCAGCTTTCTCAAGAACTTCTTTATTGTAAACTAGACCTTCAACCGAGTTACCCATTGAGATGCCATACGCATTGCCATTGTTCTCCCAAGCATCATAAAAATAAACTTGTTCCGGTGAATAAAGGGCGTTCAAGGGTTCATAGAAATTTCCATATTGTTCTGAAGGAACAGAAGGAAGAATCAGTACGAGGTCACCATAATCACCGGTATTCATCCTTGGACGTAAACCGCCTTGATAGTCAGCAAAACCAATCACTTTCACTTCAGTAACGTTGGGATAGATATCTTTAAACTCTTTCTCATATCGCTTATAGACTCCCGCCTCAACAAGGTCAGTACGGTTCGTATAGAACGTAATTGATCCTTTCACTAGAGCTTGATTGATCCCATCGGTCACGACAGCATGTGCCATACCATTAGTCCCGAGCGTGATTGCTCCGACGATGAGTGTCTTTGTAATTGTGGGTACAAATGATTTCATTCTCTATCTCCATGTGTATCAAAGCCGATACTTGGTTGTTTTGTTTGCCTAAATATTAACGTTACGATTTTATTAATCTAGTTGAAATGCATTGATACGTGAGCAAAATCACCACAAGATTCAGAGTTTAGTAATAAAAATTTAATTAAATTCAATAAAAACAGCATCATAGTCAATTAACCATAACAATGATTAAATTGAGACGGCAGTCACAAAGCGTCATATTTATTGAAGTAAAACACATAATCGAAACGTTACCATTAATTTTGCATCGAGTTTTGAGGACAATAGCATCGTCAAAATACAAACATTAAAAAGGACTATGTATGCAGAACATCCGCTATGCTCTACCCCTATTGACGATCATTGCAGGTTGTAGTGGTGGTGGGGTCACATCAACACATCCCTTTCCTACCGACTCAATGAAGAATTTTGTTGTCCAACAAGGCCAATCATTCATGGTTGGCGGGCAACCATTTCGTATCGTTGGCACGAACAATTACTACATGCATTATGCATCGCATGACATGATTGATTCCGTCTTAGACGATGCAAAAGACATGGGACTGAACACCATACGCGTTTGGGGATTTATGGAAGGAGTTAGCCATGGGCATACCATGCAACCCGAACCAGGAATATATATCCCACCGGCCGGCGTTAAAAGCGCTTTAGAGAAACTGGACTATACAGTTTCAGAGGCGAAGAAACGTGGTATTCGGGTGGTTATCGTACTGACGAATAACTGGGGCGATTTTGGTGGAATGCAACAATATGTCGACTGGTTTAACGGCACTCATCATGATGATTTTTACAAAGACATCAATATTAAAGACGCCTATAAAAACTACGTAAAACATCTCATAGAACATAAAAACCGCTATACAGGTATTATCAATAAAGACGAACCAACCATCTTAACTTGGGAGCTGGCAAACGAACCTAGAGCACAATCAGATAACACGGGTGAGTTGCTGCTTAATTGGACCAAAGAGATGAGTGACTTTGTTCGAGAGCTTGCACCGCATCAATTGATCGCTCTAGGGTCTGAAGGCTTTTTCAACCGCGAAGGCAATACAGACTGGACATATAATGGCGGTGAAGGTGTCGATTGGGAACGTATCATCACGCTGCCCAATATCAACTACGGTACATTCCATTTGTACCCTGAACACTGGGGAAAACATAACGCCGAAGAATGGGGAACCCAGTGGATCAAGGAGCATGCAAAAGCCGCGAAGAAAGCTAACAAACCGGCTGTACTTGAAGAGTATGGCATTGGCAAGAATGAGCCACAGAATCGAGACTTCATCTATCATAAATGGACAAATACAGCCTATCAAGCAGGCCTAGCTGGCAGTATGTTTTGGATTTTAACCAGTACAGACCCCGATCAACCCAATAACCTGTACCCTGATTATGATGGCTTTAGAATCTTAAATGATGGTGGTCGCACGGCACAGATCCTCACCAACCATTCGAAGCAAATGAGAGGAGTGGAATACTCAACAAAAGACACCGTGTATCTCACGTATCCAATTGACGGAATGAAGATATCTGAACCAACGTTTACTGCGCGCAGTTATCCAATGCCTAAGCTAGGCAATGAAATCACAAAAATGCAGCTAAGAATTCCGGAGAATGATTTAACTGTAGATATGGTTGATACCAATGGCGACGGATATTTTGAAGCAAATTTGGTTTCTGCCGATATTGGGTATGGAGCCAAAACATTTATCACCGTCGCAACATTTGCTGAAGGTGAGCGTCAAACCGATAAAGCAAGCGTTGACATTAATCGACCAATTAAGGGATATGAAGTCGAGACTAAATACGATTTTAGTGATCGCACAACTCAAGGATGGCAAAAAGACGGCACATGGCAAGCCAGTTGGAATACTCCCGCGATTGAAGTATCTGAAAAATTGGGCAAGCCAATGCTACAACTCAATGTAGATTGGTCTGGTAAACATGACTGGGAAGAGCTCAAGATTCGAAACCAAGCAGTTTCTAATTTTTCACAACATACCAAGATGCGCTACACACTCTACGTTCCCGTCAACAACGACGATAAAGGTGGCCTGAGACCTTATGCTGCTCTCGGTGATGGTTGGGTTAAGCTCGATGCTGACAAACATCGAGTTCAAGTTAAAGACCTAGATAAAGTGAAAATGGGTGGTCAATATTTTTATAAACAAGTCGTAGAAATCAACTTAGGGGACCTATCCAAGAAATTACCTGATATGTTTGTTTGTATTGTCGGTGATAAATTCCCACTGAACGGTTCAATCTACATTGAAGACATCGAGTTTCTTAAACCTGTCTACTAAAGAAGATAAACTAGATACTAAAACGCCAGCTATACTGCTGGCGTTTTAGCTGGTGACTTGCTGTGTCTTAACATCGGAGAAGGCTAAGGCCCTATTGCTGATCCGACATAAATGAATTGAATTAAGAAAAAACTCTGGCTGACACAGAAGCTCGATAAATCAAAGCATCTGAAGTTGCATGGATAACATTGACTTCTTCTGGACGTTGATAGAAAGCACTACCAGAGCGAGAATAATGGTGATGATTTCCGAGTCTAATTTCTCCACTTAGAACAAACCAAATACAAGCTCCCAGCTCATCCGGAGTAGTAAGCGATTGACCCTTATCTAGTCGATATTCTCTTAGTTGGAAATCATCTGATTCTACAATGTAATCTAATCCTCCATCCAAACTCGGTTTACCGGCTAAAGTCTTCGGAACAATTGGAGAAAACTTAGTGATAGCCAGCAGTTCTTGGATATCAATATGCTTAGGCGTAAGCCCACAGCGCACTACGTTGTCTGAATTCGCCATTAACTCAAGATTCTGACCTTCAAGATAAGCATGCGGCACCCCAGCATCCTGAAAAACAACGCCACCTTTTGGAACATACATCAGGTTCATAATAAAAATCATGATCAAACCAGGGTCAAGCGGTCTAGCTTTTTTCTGAATAATTTCTACCGATCTCATAAACCAAAAAAGTGGCTCGGATTTAGAAATTTCATTTTGATGATAAGCGTTGCGATACTGCTCAATCACAGGAAGAAGCAAAGACCGAATCCTATCCGCTGGCAACGCGAAAATTGACGATACAAACCCTTGAATCCCTAGATCTGAATACAAGCGAACTAACGGGTCGAAAGACTTAAACAAACTAAGTTCATTCAAAGCTTCCGTAACGTTACGAAATCCATGTAGCAGATAGAAATCGGAAAGTGCGAGCATCAGCTCCGGCTTATGGTTCTCATCCATATAACTTCTCAATTGAACCGGAATTCCAAGAGAGTGCTCTCGAAGAAATCCTTGTTTAGCCTGCTCGAGTGTGGGATGAACTTGAATAGATAAAGGCTCCTTAACATCAAGGATTTTAAACAAATATGGCAGTTGAGTACCAAAACGTTGAACCAACTTTTTACCTAGACGATATTCAGGGGAAGCTTCTATCCATTTTGAAAGCGATGATCCGTCAACAAGCATAGAAGAGCCGGACTTATGATCGCCAAGCCACAACTCTGCCATAGGCATATCTGATAAATCTGAATCTGTCATCATGGAAATGTAATGATGACCACCCCATTCGTAGTTCTTAATCACACCTTTAATTTCGATCATACTCTCACCTCAAAATAAAATAACATCAACAATAAAAATCAATTACGTTAGAAATTTATTTAGTTCTTCTTTCTGACCATTAGATAGGCTTAATAAGCTATGACTCGCTCCAGAAACGTTATCTAAATATTCGACACTCTTATCAAACCCTAGAACAACAGAAGAAACTGAATTCGCAATATGTCCACATGATTGGAACTGCTCCTGAGCATATTGAGCAACAATATCTGTCTGTTGAACTAACTCCGAGACATGTTCACTAATATCAGATATTGCCGCTTTAGTTTGCTGTAAGTCCTTTGAATTTTTTTTCATTTGTTCAGTACAAACAGACATGCTTTCTACAGCATTAGAACTAGCCATATTCAATGCTTCAATTAGTTTTTGTATTTTATTGGTGGATTGCGTTGTTTGTTTGGCCAAGTTACTGACTTCATCAGATACAACAGAAAACCCTCGTCCATAACTTCCTGCCCTAGCGGCCTCAATAGCAGCATTGAGTGCCAACAAATTCGTTTGGCTAGCAATATCACTAATAACATCGACAATATTTCTAATATCTTTCGTCCTAAACTCAACCTCTGAAATAGTCAGTGAACTTTCTTTAATCATCTCGCTCAACAAGTCATTTCCATCCACACTGCCATCGATTAAGCAAATGGCATCATCAACAGAGTTACTTATTCCTCGTGTATGATTTCTCGTGTTATTTATATAACTTTCCGTTTCTTTACTTGTTTGTTCTAACTGTTCAGAAGCTGCTGATATAGAATGTACAGCTAATACTTGACTATTGTTAAGACCCCGCAGGTTGTCTACACAACGTGCATTATCTTCACTTGATGAGAATATGCTCAAATTGTTCGATTTGACTTTATTTATCAACTCTCTGTTAGTAACAATTACTTCATTTAATTGGTGAATAAGTAAAGAAAACTCGAGACTCCACCCCTGGCAAGTCACAGATTGGGAATAATTCCCTTTAATTAACCCTTGAAGCACATCAAGTAAATAATTGATTGGCGTTTTTATTTTCCTTGCTAAAATACAAGCTGAAACAACAATAACAGTACAACAAAGGAATAAGGACACTAGCTGAATTTTAACAATGGAATCAAGTGTTATAGAGATATCTTTCTTTACGACCTCGTTACTTTTACTTGCGTCGTTTCTGAGTTCGATTAATTTTCTCGACAATTCTTCTTTCTTTTCAAGATAATTAACATTTAACTGTTCAAGTTCATCATTATACCGTATGACATTTAACTTGGACTGAGGAATGCTATTTTCAGAAAAGAGGATTCTCATTAACTTATCATTCGAACTTATATAATCTTTTTCATTTCTAATCGATGGTAATTCTTCATAAAGAAACTCTTCATCATCCTCAATTAGACTTTTGAGGTTATTCATCTGGTTGACAATTGTTTTTGCTTCGACTTCATCATCGACAAACAAAATCTTATTCGTCATTGCTATGGATGCGTTTATTTTTTCGAGATATGACTCTATATCTTTAATTAAAAACTCATCAGGCTCATTAGACATTGTCAATGTTCGTTTAATTATAATAGCCGATGAAACGGAAATATTTTCCATTTCATTTCGATCTGTTTTTATTTTATTTTCTTTATCAAGGACTAATTTTTTAATTGATATTTTTTGTTCAATAACTTCCTTTAAATCATCAGCAATATTTTCTAGATAATTCACATCAGCAAGGTGAGATGAAGACAATGAATTGATAAAGGCATCCATTTTCTCATGTAAATAAAAAATTTCATTATTAATAATATTGGCATCATTAGCATTCATAACAGTTGACAGTTGAATATCAATATTTTGACTTTCACTTTGTAGCTGACTGGCTACTTCATTCAAAGAAAGCGATTTATTGATTGCGAACTCAATGTCATCCTTCGCTGAATTTGAATGATAGATTACGAATGAGTTCGTCAATGTAAGAATCAATAGAACACTAACAAAGGCTATTATAATTTGGGTTACAACTTTCATGGCATTCCTTCACCAATATTAAAAAAGGAGAGAGCAATGCTCTCTCCAAAGAAGGACAGTAAATCTACATAGATAACCTAGAACCAAACTTCCGCTTGAATACCGAAGTTCAATGTATCTGTTTCACCATTACGAGTGTAACCAGAATCAATTTTTGACGATGCACCATCATCCCATTTCGCATAAGTGACAAAAGCACGAATTTGTGGACGAGCCCAGAAGCCAGTTTCCAGCATCAATGTTGGAGCAATAGTTGCCTTATAGAAGCCACCATCTGCGCCGTCAGCAACGTCTTCTTTAATATGCTCATAACCAAGTTCATACTGCATTGCGAAATTTTTGGTGATTTGGTTATGTGGGCGAACGCCAATTGCGTAGATATCGCGATCTGCACCAGTTTTGGTACCGGCCCATGGCGCATAATCTGAATCACTCTGATAAAACGCAAAAGTAGATAGCTCCCAAGACTCACTTAGATTTGCTAGGCCATCAAAAACAATACGCGCTGACTTAGCGTCTTTAGCATTACCAAAACCCCAACCGTTTTTACCCAGTGAATCCCCCGCAGCAAGACCTTCACCATATTGAGCAGTAATGCGAGAGTAGCCGTTCGTTAAACCATAAAAGCCATCGAAGTTATAAACCGCGGTCAATCCCAAACCACTTGTAGGACCATTTTGACGCCACGAGCTTTTCTCCATTGTGTGCCCTACAACTTGGAAATCTAAACCTGAATCAGCGATTTTTTTGAACCAAACATTAAGAGAAATATCTTCTGGATAACCTTGGGTCGAGCTATCGTCAGGATCTGCAGAGTTTTCGCCACTAGGGGTAAAAGCATAAACACCTACGTCCATTTTTGCGAAGCCAACATCAATTTTGTCAACGCCACCACCGGTACCGTTGTATTGAATGTACTCCCAATCGTATTGATGGCTCGATGTGTTAGATGAACTGTATCGTTTACCTGCCCAAAACACACTCTCTGGCGCAAACGAAAACCCGCCCATTTCAACGTAGCCTTCGCGGAACTGAATGTCATGATCGTCCCCATCAACACAGTTCCAGTCTGCTGTACACTTCGTTTCGTGCGTCAAGTTCGCTCTTACTCGAGCCCATGTTCCTTCGTCAGTGGTAATTTTGATTGTAGGCAACAGCTCGATTTTGGTGTTTTGTTCGTTCCCAAGACGGAATTTACCGTAATTGGTAAAAAGCCCTAGGGAGTTGGATCGTGTTCCATCACCGTTGAGTAATAGACCCGATTTGAGATAACCGTGTAGCTCTCCTGAAGTCTCTAAAGCAAGCGCAGGGGCAGACGCTACAAATAATCCAAGGATGATACCTTTTGCTAATTTATTTAGTTTCATAGTGCTTCTTCTTATCGTTACTGTTTGAAATTCAAAAAGACCCACCCAACAAAATCCTTTTACTTACTGGCTTCATTTGGGTTGAGGTAACTATACCAAAACAAAAAATGGTAACGTTACGATTTTGATCACCATTTATGATTGAGAATATAAGTTATGATCATAAATGAGATCCAAGATCTATTTCCATGTGATTACCTAATATTAATATTCTATAAGCATCACATTTTTATTTTTTTATATAACTTAGATCACAAATAATATTATAGATAAATAAAAAGAGCACATACGTGCTCTTCGAGTCATACATATTTTTCGTTTGACTTAATTAATTCAATTCTTTGAGCAACACATTGATATGATGTTAGCGGATCTTCTGGTGTATTCATCACATAATCGACCAACTGATCGACAGTTGTGGTTAATACATGACAACGAGTATCTGATGATGCGTAGTAGATAAACACTTCACCATTGTCTCGAGCAATTAATCCATTGCAAAACACGACGTTGGACACATCGCCTACCCGCTCCTCTCCTTCAGGAGCCAAAAAGTATCCGCTAGGTCGATGGATCACTTTCGTTGGGTTATCGAGTGCAGTCATAAAACTATAGAGAACATAACGAAGACCTGCGGCAGTATTGCGCACACCATGAGCAATGTGTAACCACCCTTGACTCGTCTTAATTGGCGCTGGCCCTTGACCATTCTTAGATTCTTTTATTGTATGGTAAGTCTTTGGATCAATGACATATTCCATGTCAACCACAGCACTTTCCATAGAATCGGTGTACCCCCAGCCAATGCCACCACCACTGCCCGCTTCAATAAAGCTATCTTGTGGTCGTGTGTAAAGTGCATACTTGCCGTCTACAAACTCCGGATGCAGAACAACATTACGTTGTTGCGCCGAACGAGTTTTAAGATCTGGTAAACGCTGCCAGGTTTTTAAATCAGTAGTACGTACAATGCCACACTGTGCTACAGCCGAAGACTCATCGCCTTTGGGAGCTTCAGGATCTTTTCGCTCAGTGCAAAACAGGCCATAAATGTACCCATCTTCATGCTTCACTAAACGCATGTCGTAAACATTTGTATCAGACTCAATCGTCTGCGGAATAACACAAGGTTTATCCCAGAATTTGAAACCATCAACACCGTTTTCTGATTCCGCTACGGCAAAAAAAGACTTACGATCATGTCCTTCAACACGCGCAACTAAGTAAAACTTCCCATTTAACTCGATAGCACCTGGGTTTAATACAGCATTAATACCTAGGCGTTCCATCAAAAAAGGATTCGTTTCTGGATTCAGATCATAACGCCAAGCCAATGGTGCATGTGCCGCTGTCAATACAGGTTTTTTGTAGCGATAAAAAATTCCATTTCCTGGAGTAATTGGTGAATTTTCATATTCAGTATTACGAGAAAAATCTGATTTCAAATCAGAAAGTCTTTGGCTAAAAATAGACATATTTGACCCTAAATTTTAAAACAGACATCATCATCAGACGATGAATGACAATCGTTATAATGATGACAAATAAAAACTTAACGTTACGATTTATCATCATTATGTGCTTGATATTTAAAGTTTGACGTTAGAAAACTTCAGATTTTGTTTTTAATTCACGCATGAGGTCATCAACAGTTGTGTAGGCGACAGCTGAATAGGTATCAGCCGCTCCATAATAAACTGCGATTCGTCCCGTTTCAGAGTCCGCCAACGCGGCACATGGGAAGGCAACGTTCGGAACAAAACCTGTTGTTTCATAGCTCTTTTCAGGCGTTAAAATGTAGTCTCGAGTACGGTATTTCACTTTCCATGGTTCATCTAAATCAAGTAATGCAGCACCGAAACTGTATACAAAACCATTGCATGTCCCAGATACGCCATGATAAATCATCAACCACCCTTCCGAGGTTTCGATAGGAATAGGCCCAGCACCAATCTTGGTTCCCTGCCACCAGCCATTGCCACCTTTGCCCATCACATGGCGATGTTTACCCCAGTATTCCATGTCATTTGAATGGCTTAGGAAAATATCGCCAAACGGTGTGTGGCCGGAATCAGAAGGACGATTCAACATCAGAAATTGACCATTGACCTTACGAGGGAACAAAACACCGTTGCGGTTAAATGGCACACATGCATTTTCTAAACGCGTAAACGTTTTGAAATCACGAGTCATACCAACACCCAACGTGGCACCATGGTCATCAGTACACCAAGTCACGTAGTAAATGTCCTCGATTTTTACAACTCGCGGATCATAGGCGTATGTGGGTTGAAAAGGCTTTCCGTCAACATCTAACCATTGGATAGGATCTTGTTGAAATTCCCAATTCAATCCATTTTTTGAATGCCCAACATGCAAATGCGGACGACCATTTTTATAATCACAACGAAATACACCGATAAACTCGCCATTAAATGGTACGACGGCAGAGTTATACACTCGAGCAGCGGCAGGAAATGGGTTCCAGTCGATGATAGGATTCTCAGAGTGACGCCACATAACCCCTTCTTCGCCAACAGGCTTCTCTTGCCAAGGCATGTTAGGAATTGCATCACCAATAATTTTTACAGACATTTTATTCTCCAAACTTAAAAATCAAAAAAAGAAGGTACTACTGTTGTAACAGCGCCAGAATCTGATTTGTTTTCTGTTCAACTAAGATAGGGTTACGCTTCGATTCAACGTTCAAACGAACAACAGGCTCAGTGTTGGAGGAGCGTAGATTAAATCGCCAATCTTCAAATTCCATACTGATACCATCAGTAATATCTGTCACAACCGCACTATCAATGAAGGCATCCCAGACTCGGTTAACCGCAACTTCAGGATTCGGAACAGTACGATTTATCTCGCCCGAAATTGGATAGCAGGTTTGAGCTTTGGATACGAATTGAGATAAGCTCAAACCTGTTTTTGATACGAGTTCAGCAATCAATAACCAAGGCAGCATACCCGAGTCACAATAAGCGAAGTCTCGGAAATAATGGTGTGCAGACATTTCCCCACCATAGACAGCGTCCTCTTGACGCATTCGCTCTTTGATAAACGCATGCCCAGTTTTTGATTGAATGGCAACACCACCAGAATTCGAAACTACATCGATGGTATTCCACGTTAATCGAGGGTCATGGATGATCTTTGCACCCGGTTCTTTATCAAGAAACGCTTGAGCCAACATACCTACGATGTAATAACCTTCGATAAAACAACCGTTTTCATCAAATAAAAAACAGCGGTCAACATCACCATCCCAAGCAACACCAAAATCGGCTTTCTTTTCGATAACGGCGTCAATTGTCGCTTGTCGATTGTCAGGTAATAATGGGTTCGGTATCCCATTAGGGAAATTGCCGTCAGGCGTATGATTGATTTTTATGAACTCAAACGGTAAATGAGCTTCTAGATTGTCAATCATATGGCCAGCGGCACCATTGCCTGCATTCACGACGATACGCAATGGCCTTAGTTCGCTTTTATTGATGTAACCAAGCAAATGCTTCGTATACTCACCTGATATATCGTAACGTTTCGATTTTTTGTTATAAAGAGCAATATCGTTGGAAGGTAAATAGGGTTGTGACTGTACGAGCGCCTTAATGTCATTTAAACCCGTGTCACCGCTAATCGGTTTGGATTGTTCGCGAACAAGCTTCATTCCGTTGTATTCTTTCGGATTATGGCTAGCAGTCACCATGATGCCGCCATCGAGGTTTAAATGGCTCGTCGCAAAATAGACCTCTTCTGTTCCAACTAAACCTAGGTCAATGACTTCAGAACCACCATCGATCAACCCCTTGCGAAGTGAAGATGCCAAAGACTCACTACTTAAACGAATATCGTAGCCAACCGCGACTTGTTTTGCCTGAAGATACTCCGCGTACGCTCGACCAATTCGATAAGCAATATCTTCATTCAATTCATCTGGCAGCCGACCTCGAATGTCATAAGCTTTAAATGCTTGGACTAAGTTTTCCATTATTCTCTCCCAAAATCGTAACGTTACCATTTTTGAGTTTTTGCCAAAAAGTTTCAAGAACATCTGCATTATTTAGACAATAAGTGTGATGTATATTGAGTTTTAACAGGCGAAACAACACTAAAAAGAAAGCCAGAACTTCTCGTTCTGGCTCTAAAATGAAAGGCTTACGATTGCACCGTAATTAGTTATCGAGGATATAGCGTTGTTTTTTCGACATATCTCAGATCTTTTGGATCCGCCCCCTCAACACACTTGACGATGTAGCGAGACAACATCTTACCGACACTGTGAAAATCTTGCCTTAAACCCGGAATTGGCGGCATAAAAAAGCTAGGCAAATCACACGTTTCTACCGCAATCAATTCTATGTCTTTTCCGATCTGTTTACCCGCATCTTGAATCCCGGCAATCATACCGCAAGCACTGATCTCAGAACCACAGATGATACCGTCTGGAGCATTCTCTCCTTCCATCAATCGTTTTGCGTAATCTCGATAGTTATCAACATCAGTGTCAAAGATAATGTCTTTGTCTTTGGAAAAAGACATTCCGTATTCCATGGATGCCCTTTTGACACCGTAATACTTATGCCAGGCGTAGGTATATACTTGTGAGGAGCTGAGCAAACGAATATGCTCACATCCTTTGTCGTATAGATAACTTGCCGCTCGATACCCTATATCATAGTTATCGATATCGACATATGCGTGCTCGACACTCATCTCCGTCTGACCAAAAGTGACAAATGGAATACCTTGCTCGTGGAGATACGTCACTCGTTCGTCTTGAGTCAGAGTCAGGTTAAAAATAATACCGCCAGCCAAGTTGTTTTCTACAGCATATTTGACCGGAATCAGCGGATCCTGTCCCGGTTCTAAAGGTAACACTGTCAGATGGAATGGTGTCCCCTCAAGGCCTGCAGTCAACCCGGCGATGAGCGCTAGAGTACCGACATCACCGACAATATCACCGGGTTTTGTCACCGGTAAAATCGCACAAATATTGTAGTTGATCCCCGTTCTCAATCCTAAACCAGAAAGATTCGGTCGATACCCTAGCTTTTCTGCTGCTGCTTTTACTTTGTCTTTCGTGGGTTGTTTGACATCATCTCCGTCTTTCAAAGCACGAGAGACCGTGGTAACCGATAATCCAGTAAACTCAGCAATAGTTTTTAACGTAGCTTTAGACATAAATTTCTTCGGGCTGCAAAAATTCGTAACGTTAAGAAAGTGTCGCATTGAAGCAATCAGGACTCAAGTCTATGTTGGTAAAATTTTAACTGAATCAAAAAAAACAGGCAGTTAATGCCTGTTCTTATTAGTGGAGAGTATAGATAGACTAAATTCGTTCTTCAGTAGCAGCACAGAAAATCGATACGTTTTGAAGATTCAAATGCAGATTGAGCGATTCTCCATTCTTGATTTGCTGGTTAGCATCGAGCTTAGATCTCAGCGGTTGCCCATACATATCAAACTCCGCAAGTGTTTCAGAACCGGTCATCTCAAAAGCGTTGACTGGCAACTGAATCTCAAAATGGCTATTGAGCGGTGATTGAGTCACATGTTCAGGACGAATACCAAATAACACTTTACGATCACTTACCGGCTTCTCTGAAAACTCATACCCATCCACAGGGATCCATACATTATCAACCAGTACCCCCCATCGGTCGCCCTCTTTATACAACAGACCTTTCAACAAATTGATCTGCGGAGCTCCCACAAACTTCGCGACAAACACATTCGCTGGCTTGTTGTAAATCTCATAAGGTGTCCCGATTTGCTGTGGGATACCTTTATTCAGCAGTACGATTTTGGTCGCCAGAGTCATCGCCTCAATTTGGTCATGAGTCACATAGATGATCGTTGAGTCCAAAGTCGCATGTAGCTTTTTCAACTCGAGCCTCATCTCACCACGTAGTTTTGCATCGAGGTTAGATAATGGTTCATCAAACAAGAACACTTTGGGCTGTCGCATCAATGCTCGACCAATGGCAACACGTTGTCTTTGTCCACCAGACAATTGAGCCGGCGTTCGGTCAAGCAAATGACCAATTTGCAACATATCAGCAACTTCTTTCACACGCTGCGCTATCTGGTCAGCTGGCTTCTTATTAATTTTCATACCGAAGCCGATATTTTCACTGACCGTCATATGAGGGAACAGCGCGTAGGATTGAAATACCATAGCGATATCACGATCTTTAGGGTCTGCGAGCGTCACGTCTTTACCGCCAATCACCACTTGGCCAGAAGTGACATCTTCTAATCCAGCGATAAGGCGAAGCAGAGTCGACTTACCGCAACCAGAGGGCCCCAGAAGCACCGTGAAGCCTCCAGCTTCCATTTCCAAATCAATGTCATTTAGGATGACCGTTTTACCAAAAGATTTATTTAGTTTTTTTACTTCTACAGCATGCATGTTGTCATCCTCACGTTTATACAATTGTGGCCTTTTGAGCAGCACCGACTAACTCAATTCGTTTGATCATTTCAATACAAGCACGCCCGTTATGATATGGGCATTTCCAAGGCTCAACTTTAGGGGTCTCCTTGTAGGGTTTCCCATACCGATTGACTTTCCAAAACCACTCACCGTTTAGGCGATCTTTTAGCTGCCCTTTAATGACGTTCCAGCACATCTGAGCGTTTTCTAGAAACATTGGCGCTTGTTTTTTCTGATATGCATTGAAAAATCCAACCATGGCTTCGGCTTGAACCCACCAAATCCGATCGGAGTCAAGTAAATGACCTTCCCGCAACTCATTGAAAACGGCGCCGTCTTTATCAACGCCTTCAGTACTCGTCACTATCGCCATTTCATAGCTTTGGTCAACAATCTGCGTCAACAATTGCTCGTTGTTTAACTCATGAGCCGCTAGATCGATAAGCCAGGAACCCTCAATGTCATGCCCATAGGACACATCCTTAGAAACGCAGCGCCAATCACGGGTAAAAAACAGGCCATAATGCATATTCTCATCCACAACTTTTGTGGACATCAATGTACATAACATTTCTAGCTTTTCTGCTACCTTTGGAAGTTGTGTTGCTTGGTGAAGCACGGTGTACGCTTCTAATACATGTAAGTGCGTGTTCATTGATTTTTCAGCGAGGATGCCTTCTGCAGTGTCACACACCAGCTGATTCTCTATTGGGTTCCAATACCGATCAAATGCTTCTCGGTAACCACCGTATGCCACATCAAAGGCATGTTTCTCTATCAAGTCAAAGAGCGATAATGCTGTATCTAAAGCCGTTTGATTGCCCGTCGCTAAATAGAATTCGCACAACGCATAAATAGCAAATCCTTGATTATAAACATGCTTCTGCGAATCCGTAACGTTACCATTTTTATCTAAAAGCCAATAGACGCCACCATTTTCCTTGTCGATCGCTTTATCCACAAGGAATTGGTAGCAATGCTCAGCAGCTTGTAGATACGCTTCTTTTTTTAAGACTCGGTATGCGGCAGAAAACGTCCACAATATTCTTGAATGGAGTAGAACAGCTTTGTCATGCTCCGGATCAATGTTACCAACAAAATCGGCAAAACAGTAAAATCCACCTAGATTTGTATCTTGGAATTTTAGCCAAAAATCTAGAATATGCTCAGCTTCTGCCGCAATCTCATTTTTAAACTTATTTAAATCTAACATAATTTCTCTCGTAATTTTGGTTATGAATCATACGCATTGTATTGGAATTCACTATTTTTCAACCAAAGCAAGGCAATTGTGCAAAAACATATAGGTGAAAGACCGAATAACAAAAAAATTATCGGAAAGAACAAACCAAACAATACTAATATCATCCCTACCAAAATCGTCATTAGGAATGTCTGCTTATCATTTATCAACAATGATAAAGCACTAACAAAATTATTTTTTATTCCATCTGTATCATAAATACTGAATTGAATCATCAAATAGTATATTAATGCGATTAGTAATAACGTTAAAGGGAAGAAACTTATTGCTATAAGCGAATATAATTCACTTAAATTTATTATTCCCCAATTTACGTACCAGAGAAGTGATAATGTAGGTATTAATACTGCCCAACCAACTTTATTACTTCGTAAAAATTCACGTTTAAAGACAGTCCACATCGTCTTGAGCGTCGATTTTTCAGCACCGTTAAGATATTGTCGGATGATGAAACACATTGTGACGGTCGCAGGGAAAAAACCAAAGACAACACCACCGAGTAGTGTGAACAAAACCCATGTAATATTTAACCAAACCAAACGCGATAACCACCGACAAAAATTGATCAAAGGCGACGTTGACATCATCTTTATCCCTTCACCGCACCGTTAGTTACACCCGCATAAATTTGCTTCTGTAGGGATAGGAAGATGACGACCGAAGGTACAAGAATAATAATAATTCCTGCAGATATTGTGGTCCATTCCGTACCGAATACCGATGTAAATTTATAGAGAGCTGTCGATACTGTTACCTGTGAAGATTCTGGCAAGTACAACAAAGGGAAATAAAAATCGTTGTAGATAAAAATAGTTCGTAGGATGATGATGGTCGCGATAGCTGGTTTCAACAAAGGCAGAATAATCTTTCTATAGATAAGAAAATACGATGCCCCTTCCATTTTTGCGGCCTCATCAAGTTCGACAGGAATACCTTTCATGAATTGAAGGAAAACATAGATCATCACAACATCAGCACCAATATATAATAATACGACTGAAGCTTTATTATTGATTAATCCTAATGACTTGATAACTTCGAAGGTCGCAACTTGTGTGGTAACCGCAGGTATAACCATAGCAACAACGTAAGCTAATAAAACTAACTTCTTCCCACGAAATTCAAATCTCGATAACACATAGGCAACTTGGGTTCCGAAGACGATAGTAAAAAACAACGAAATTAATAAAATAGTCCCGGTATTGAGAAAAGCTAAACCGAGATCGCCATCGGTAAACACTTTAATATAATTACTAAAGTTAAGAAACGAATCAGGTATACCAACCTTACTCGTATTATAATACTCATCCAGTGTCTTAAACGATGCCATAAGAACAGAATATGGTGGTACAAGTACAGCTAATGAAGCCAAAGCTAATGTGAGATACTTAAAACCCGACCAAAATACCCATGAAGGATTTGACATATTTTTTCTAAAACGGGCTTTTCGCATTTCTCGTTTAGAACGCTCAACTCTATTGATAACCAGTTGCTCTTCATATGTCGTTGCAGTGGTTTGTTCAGACATATCAGTTTTCTCCTTTAAACAACACTTTTTGAAGAATCATAAACAAGACAACGATCATCAGCAGTAGCACTGCCATCGCAGAGGCAAGGCCAAAATCATTGAAATTGAATGCAGTTTCCAATGTAGCCATTACAAAGGTCTTGGTTCCGTTTGCACCTTTCGTAATGATCATAGGGATTTCAAACACCGACAGGGACCCCACAAATGCTAACAGCACTTGCAATCCGATCACGAGTTTAATGGAAGGTAACGTAATAAAGCGGAATTGTTGCCATTCACTAGCCCCTTCAATTCGTGCGGCTTCATATTGGTCTTGCGGAATCGACTGTAAGACACCAAAAAATAGAATTAGGTTAAAGCCCAAATAACGCCAAATCGATGCTGCAACAAGCGCCCAGTTAACAACATTGCGATCCATTAACCAAGGCTTAATCCAATCATCCAAACCAATCAAGATCAAGAAGCTATCTAACGCGCCATCGACTTGGTAGAAAATTTGAAAAACCATCGAGGCCGCGACTGCATTCAAAACAAACGGGATAAAAAGTAGTGTCTTAAACAAATTCCGGCCAGCGAGTTTGGAATTGACCAGTACAGCAAACCACAGTGACAGAGTCAGTTGAATGACCGCGCCTGCAAAGTAGTACAACGTCACTAACAAAGGATTCAACTGATCAGGTTCTTCCCATAAGTACGTATAATTTTCTAGACCAATAAAATTTTTGACTGGTGCATAACCATCCCAGTCGGTAACACTCATGTAAAACAGTTGGCTGGCAGGGTAATACGAAAAGGTAAATAGTAATGTCAATGGTATCGCCAAGAACATGACGATAATCAACCTCTGCTGCTGCTTTAACGTTAAGTTAAACATAAAAACTCCCAATAACGTCCAACCTTCAACTAGTTCAGTCAGACTAATTCATCTCATTCCCGAACAAATCTTAACGTTACGATTTTGTCATCGCAATCAACTATAAGCGTCACATAAGGTTAATGTGAAACGGATCAATAAACAGCACCTCTCCACCCTATCATTTGTGATCAAAGCCCACATATGTCCGCTTTGTTAAAGAAACAAGATTCTCACCTACTTATGAGAATCCAACAAAATCGAAACGTTACGAATTTAAGTTAATTTGCTTGGTAATAATGATGCTCTGTAGTGAGTAGGCGGCTTTCCAAAGTGCTTTTTAAACCGATGAGTGAAGTTATTAGGGTCTTTGTAACCTAATCGTAAAGCAATCATCGCTATCGACCAATCTTTGTGGCTCAGCAAATCCGTCGCTTTTTTCATGCGTAAAGTTAAAAGATAATCACGCGGCGACATACCAACAAGCTGCTTAACAACACGATTTAACTGTTCTTCACTCAGAAAAGTAAGTTCAGCGATTGTCGATACTTTCCAATCAAGATGCAGTTGCGATTCGACGCTATTCAACACACTAAGTACCCGCATATGAGTATCTGAAATATTCGCGGTAACACTAGACAGTACTTTCGCCAACTCACTTAGCATCATGTTCCTAAAAGCAGAACGGCCGCCAATTTCTCTGTAAATCAACGAAGTAAGAGACCAAATAGATTCACAAGCATCAAAGTGAATAACCGGACGATTGATTCGTAACAAATTTGTCCAAGTGTCTGAACTATGTAAAAGGAGCCAAACCATTTTCCAAGACTTGCATGGGTAAGCAAGCTCAAAACAAAATGGCTTCTCACTCGGTAGTACTGTGATTGTATTGGGCAATATATCAAAAACACCTTCATCTGTAGAAAGTACTCCCGCGCCTTCTAATGTCACCAGCACAGTATGAATATCAGGCCGAGAGCGCTCGACTCGATAACCCTCTTTAAGATGAGCAAGACCAGCCATGAAAATATCATACTGCTTCATCTCTGCGATATCGGACGCAACAAGGAAGCGCTCTTCACATTCGGCAGCAAGATAAACTTCATCATTCCAAATTTTACACATTGCTTAACCTCTCACATGACGGATTCGAACAGATTTTCACCTGAACACAACATTCTCAATCGTTATTCGTTCGCTTAAAGTTCGCACATCCAAATTCATTCAACGATGAGACGTAGCCTACATGTTTCAAATCGATAATAAAGACAAAAATTTGCTTTCTCAAACGGTCAGAATCGGTCTGCCCGTTGCAATACAAAGTGCTTTAGTCGCAATACTGTCTTTAGCTGACGTATTGATGGTGAGTAACTTTGGGACAGAAGCGACCGCGGCGGTCGGTCTTGCGTCTAAATGGCACTTTGTCGCTATCATGCTTATGGCGGGGCTATCGACTGCAAGTGGCATTTTAATTGCACAATTTTGGGGGAAGAACGACCCAACATCAGCCAAAACGGTCACCATAATTGCTATCAAAGCCGGAACGATTCTTTTGACCCCCATCAGTGTCATATTTGTTGTGTTTTCGGATCATATACTTCATATCCAAACCAATGACATGAATGTCGTCCGACTCGGTTCTGAATATCTGTGGTACGCATCCCCCGTATTACTTCTGACCCATTTAGTTATCGTATTCGAATCAACCATGCGCTCTACGAATGACGCTTTTACACCCTTACTTATCGCAGTAATGACGATCGCCATCAACATCATACTGAATTACGGTCTTATATCTGGAAATCTTGGTATGCCAGCATTAGGTGTTGCTGGAGCCGCCTTAGCGACCACAATATCAAGGATTGTCCAGCTTGCCGTTTTTTTGAGTTACTTTCATATCAAACGACATTGGCTACAGTCAGTCTCTCAACTTAGAGATAGCGCCACGCTTAGAATCACTTATAGAAGACTAGCCATTCCAGCTGTTGCAAACTCATTGTTGTGGGCCATGGGAACAATGGTCTATCAGACGATTTTTGGCCACATGGGAACATTGGAACTTGCGGTATACAGCACATTAGGCCCATTTGAATCGCTGTGTTATTCGTTGTTCTTTGGGCTTTCTGTCGCTTGTTCTGTCATGATTGGACAACGTTTAGGCGGGAAAAATTATGACGATGCATTCAAGACATCCGTGATGTTTACTAAGGTCTTTGGCTTACTCGGTATTATTTCATCTGCTGTTTTGCTTTTACTACAACCTTTGCTTTTACGCTTATTGGCAATGGACTCAGAACAATTTTTGCCAATCTCAAAACCCGCAATAACAATACTAAGTATCGCTGTCAGTCTGAAAATGATTAACATGATTATGATCAATGGCATTTTAAGATCAGGAGGCGACAATGCATTCTGTTTACGCACCGATTTCGTGGCAATGTGGCTGTGTGGTATACCCATTACAGCTGTCGGCGCATTTTTCATGCAGATGGATTTCCAATACGTCTACGCACTCATGCTCGTTGAAGAATTCATTAAGTTGTTTATGTGTTGGCGACGCTATCGAACAAAAGTCTGGCTTCGAGATTTGACTGATGAAATCGTTCTAAGTTAGAAAAAAAGTTCATCCTGCCGCTAAAACGGTTATTGCTCTATCACAATTCATGTTTAATGGCACCGAGTCTATTCACACGGATCCATCATTCACCTTAAACACGAACACTGAAAAAACGTATCCCTTGGTGATGTGTCCTGTTATCATCCAAGCGAAATAGTCGGGGGGCCACGCTGAACGCGTTGGCTGAGATCGAAATTCGAGACCCGTTGAACCTGATTCAGTTAGCACTGACGTAGGGAACTATCAGCATTTGCCTTCGCCGAACTTCCTTTGGCGAGCAGCGGCTAATCGGGAAATCGATCGGCGAGCGCGGTAAAAGTCAGTTCCTATACGTCTGGTTATAGGAGCGACCATGACGCAGCATTCACAGCCTTATTCACACCAAACGCCATTCACAACAACACCGCCAGTCGTGTTGACGATCGCTGGCTCAGACAGCGGTGGTGGCGCGGGCATTCAGGCCGACATCAAAGCCATGTCGGCAACAGGCAGTTTTGCCTGCTCTGTCATTACTGCCATTACCTCGCAAAATACACAAGGCGTCTCCGCCATTTTCCCAATTCCACTCGATCATGTGGAAAGCCAACTCGATGCCGTGTTTACCGACCTCAATATCGTGGCCGTTAAAATCGGCATGCTGGCCGATGCCAATATCATCAACGTGGTCGCGAACAAAATTAAACAGTACCAACCCAAGCACCTGGTGATAGACCCCGTGATGGTCGCCACCAGCGGTGATTTATTGCTCGAACACGCCGCAATCAGCACGTTAAAAGAAGCGCTCATTCCGCTTGCGGACATCATCACACCCAATCTTCCAGAAGGTGCTGCGTTAACGGGAAAACCGGTTCCCAACTCTGAAGCTGAAATGAATGCGATGATTGACGATCTTCGTGCGCTTGGTGCGAAAGCGATATTGCTCAAAGGCGGTCATTTGGAAAATGATGACAGCAGCAATGACCTGCTGATCACGCCAGATACTGTGGAACTGATTCGAGCAACACGTTTCCCAACTCAAAATACGCACGGAACAGGCTGCACGCTTTCTTCTGCGATCGCCTCTTACCTTGGCCAAGGCAACAACCTTCACAAAGCCGTACATTTGGCGAAACAGTATATCTCTCAAGCCATCGCCCATGCCGATGAACTAGACGTCGGTCAAGGTCGCGGTCCGGTTCACCACTTCTTTGCGGGTCACGCGAATGTTCGTTAATACGACGACGTCCGTGAATACGATGAAGTCCATGAATACAGTGAAGTCTATGAATGCAATGAGATCCGAGAATCGCATTGGCATTCAGTTTACCAACGCCCGTCTGCAATACAACGACAGTGCCACACCCACACTTGCAGGCGTCAATATGACCCTTCCTGCCGGGCAGTGGACCGTCTTATTGGGGCGAAGTGGCTGCGGGAAAACCACCCTGTTGCGTTACCTCGCCGGTCTGCTCGATGAGCAGGTGATGTGGCA
Organism: Vibrio sp. Vf1514; assembly: GCF_052076135.1. NCBI lineage: Bacteria > Pseudomonadati > Pseudomonadota > Gammaproteobacteria > Vibrionales > Vibrionaceae > Vibrio > Vibrio sp. Vf1514. Next base: position 1,118,799 of record NZ_CP197268.1, read on the forward strand.
AGGCGAACTAACGACCACAGACGGCATTGCGCTGCACAACCGCATCGCTTACATGGCGCAGCAAGATTTGTTGTTGCCGTGGCTCAACGTGTTCGACAACGTCTGCCTGAGTTCCCGCTTTTCTCACGCTCGCTCAAATCAAGTTGTTGAGCAACAGCGAGCGATGCAATTGCTCGAACAGGTTGGATTAGCTGACTACGCCGATGCCAAACCCGCCCAGCTTTCCGGCGGAATGCGTCAACGCGTGGCACTGGCGCGCACACTGATGCAGGACAAACCATTCGTTTTGATGGATGAACCCTTTTCCGCGCTCGATGCGGTGACTCGCCATAAGCTGCAAACCTTATCGGCCACACTGCTCCAAGGGAAAACCGTCGTCCTGATTACCCACGATCCGCAAGAAGCCGTTCGTCTCGCCAACCAATTGTATGTGCTGCAAGGCACACCCGCACACGCGCAACATCTGCAAACGCCAGATTCGTTGCCCCCGCGCGTGCTGGATGGTGAATGTGCCACCTTGCAACAAGCAATTTTGGATCAACTGGAGAGCGATTATGCGTGAGATGACTCAATACAACGCCGTCTCGACACGCATTCGTAAGAAAGAACGAGTCACGCATCCGATGCTACGTGTGGCGATCAGCACCGCGGTCATCTTGGGCTTGTGGCAACTGATTGTCGTGGTATTCCAGATGCCAAGCTTCATTTTGCCAGCCCCCGTGGATGTGCTGCATCGATTGATTTCACGCTACGACGTGTTGCTTGCGCACACCTGGATCACCGCGCAGGAAATCCTGCTGGGTCTTGGGCTTGGCTTGTCGATGGGGCTGCTGTTTGCTCTGCAAATGTTGCTGTTCGAACCGCTCAAACGTTGGCTGCTTCCCTTGCTTATCGCCAGCCAAGCAATTCCGGTGTTTGCTATCGCGCCGGTGCTGATGCTTTGGCTTGGTTACGGCATCGCATCAAAAGTGGTGATGGCCGCAATCATCATCTTCTTTCCTGTGACGACGTGCTGTTACGACGGTTTACGCAATACCCCAACCGGCTATCTGGATTTGGCCAAAACCATGGGAGCGTCGAAATGGCAACTGCTACGCCACATTCAATTGCCTGCGGCGCTGCCAACCTTGGCCTCGGGTATCCGTGTCGCGGTGGTGATCGCGCCGATTGGCGCAGTCGTCGGCGAATGGGTCGGCTCAAGCGAAGGTTTGGGGTATCTGATGCTGCAAGCCAACGCGCGCATGATCATCGACGAGATGTTTGCAGCGCTGTTTATCCTCGCTGTGCTGTCCATCGCACTCTACTTCATCACTGACAAATTATTAAAAACAGCCATCCCCTGGGAAAACAAATAGGCATAACTTCAAAGGAATAACGCCATGAATAAAAACAAACTGATGAGCGCAGCCGCGCTGCTTGCTGCCATGATCTCAACGAACGTGATGGCCGCCGAAAAAGAGCTGACGCTGATGTTAGATTGGTTCGTGAACCCGAACCACGGCCCCATCGTCATTGCCAAAGAGCGTGGCTACTTCAAAGCGCAGGGGCTGAACGTCAACATTCAAGAGCCGGCCGATCCAAGCACGCCACCAAAACTGGTCGCGGCAGGCAAAGTGGATATGGCAATTTCATACCAGCCCAGCCTGACCATGGATGTCGCAGCCGGGCTGCCGCTGATTCGCTCAGCAACACTCATCGCAACCCCACTCAATACCATGATGGTGCTGGACAACGGCAAAAACGATCGCCTTGCGGATCTCAAAGGCAAGAAGATCGGGATTTCGATTGCGGGAAATGAAGAAGCAACCATCGGCACCATGCTGGCGCAAGAGAACGTGAAGTTGTCTGACGTTCAGATCATCAACGTCGGTTGGGCCCTCTCTTCCGCGCTTGCATCGGGTAAAGTGGACGCCATTTGGGGCGGGCTACGTAACTTCGAAACCAACCAACTTGCCTTGGAAGGTTACCAAGCCAAAGCCTTTTTCCCAGAAGAGCACGGCGTGCCGACCTATGATGAATTAGTTTTCGTTGCGAATGCAAAAACGTACGACAAAGCAGCCATCAAAGCCTTTAACACCGCGCTTGAACAAGCGGTCACGTACATCGTGAACCATCCACAAGCCGCTTGGAAAGAGTTCGTCGCCTACGCGCCCGACACGCTAAACAACGAACTGAACCAACGCGCTTGGAATGACACGCTCACCCGTTTTGCACTTCGCCCGTCAGCAGTTGATCTGAAACGTTACGACGATTATGCCGAATTCATGTACGCACAACACATCATCGACACGCTTCCTAAAGCGAAAGATTACGTCCCGAACTTTGATGAATAACGAGGCAACCCAGCCATGACATACCAAGATTTGATCAACGCTTGCCACGAGGATTGGCAGGCCTACACGGAGCATGCTTTCGTGCAGCAATTGGGCAGCGGCACGCTGGCTCAGCCTTGTTTTTTGCATTACCTAAAACAGGACTTTTTATTTCTAAAACAATACGCTCGCGCCTACGCATTGGCGATTTACAAAGCGCGCACCTTGTCTGACATGCGCCGCGCACTGCCAAGTGTTCACGCGCTGTTGGACTCAGAAATCGCACATCACGTCACGTACTGTGGTCAATGGGGATTGACAGAATCCGATCTGGAAAATGAAGCGGAAGATTTTGGCACCGTGGCCTACACACGTTATGTGTTGGATGCAGGAATGACCGGAGATTTGGTTGACCTGTACGCCGCATTAGCGCCCTGCTCTATCGGCTATGCCGTGATTGGTCAAATGCTGATGGACGATCAAAACACGCTGATCGACGGCAACCCGTACGCCAGTTGGATCACCCTTTATGGCGGTGAAGAGTTCCAGTCTGGCGTTGCCCAAGGTGCCGCGCACTTTAATGAGCTCTTGGCTGAAATCGACATCAACAGCCAGCGCGGCCAGAACCTCATTCAGGTCTTCAAAACCGCGACGCGAATGGAAGTGGCATTCTGGCAACAAGGCTTGAACGCTCAGCACTCGTCATCGGAGACTCAACATGCTTACTGAACAAATCACGCAAGCCTTGAGCGCAGTGCGCCAACACAAACCCTTGGTCGTGAACATCACCAATTACGTGGTGATGAACAACACGGCGAACGCGCTGCTTGCGATCGGCGCATCTCCCATCATGGCGCACTCCCAGCAGGAGATGGCAGAAATGATGTCGTTTGCGGGTGCGTTGGTGATCAACATTGGCACGCTCGATAGCGTTTGGACACCCCGCATGCTGTTTGCCGTCGAACAAGCGAATCTCAACGGGAAAGTCGTCGTCCTCGATCCCGTCGGTTGCGGCGCAAGTACGTTGCGCACCGACACCTCCCGCCAAATTGCACGCTTGGCAGAGAAACTCATTATTCGAGGGAACGCATCAGAGATCATTGCGCTGGCGGGTGAACAAGCGACAAGCAAAGGGGTCGATGCTTTAGACAGCAGCGATGCAGCCTTGGGCGCAGCGCAGTGCCTCGTGGCGGAATATGGCGCCAACGTGGTGATTTCTGGCGAGACCGATTACATCGTGACTAAATCGCAGACCATCACCCTCAGCAATGGCCATGCGATGATGCCCTACGTCACGGGCATGGGATGTACACTGTCCGCACTCACGGGAGCGTTTGCCGCAATCGGCGACGAAACCGGTTTGGCAGCAGCGGCCGTGCTTGGTGTCGCGGGTGAAATCGCCGCAGAACAAGCACGCGGGCCCGGCAGCTTGCAGTTCATCTTACTAGATACCTTGTATCAGCTTGATGAGCACACCTTAGCGAATCGACTCAACATTCAACGTCTTTCTTAATGAAACGATGGGCGATGAAACAATGAAACGATGAATTGATGAAATAAGTACTGCATCATCTTGAGGAAGGACGCTCCATCGCCCTTCCTTTTATCATTCCCTCGTTATATGACCAGCCTCTTGAATACTTGCGACCAGTGAACTGCCAGCGGCTTCGCAAAATCGTATTCATATCTCCTTATTTTTTGCCTATTCGTCCAATCCGGCGCTTGGCTGGGGGGTGCGTATTTATCCAACGCACCGCTTGCGTTATGATTGGCGAAAACAAAAGCAATTAAACAAATACGGACACTGCGCCGAGCCTTTCACGCTTTCATTCCCTCGTTCCAACCTGACGTTTTAACGCGGTTCAATAAAAGTGCCCCTGCGCTGGTGACGCCTCGCTGCGTGACTGAGAACGGCCGTATCATTGTCTCGTCTGGACTGTCACTCATGCAATTATTTCAACACCTGAAGTGGTTTTTCCGCCAGCATCGCTGGACCTATGCGTTGGCGCTCTCGATGCTTTTTGCCGTCGCGATGCTCAACATGGCGGTGCCGTGGTTTATCGGTCACGCGATTGATAAACTCTTGGAAACCCGCGATTTCTCTCAAGCAGAATATTACCTGTTTGCCCTTGTTGGCGTCAGTATTCTGGTTTATCTGTTGCGCTACGGCTGGCGTCGCGTGCTGTTTGGTACGTCTTACCAACTCGGCAATATTCTGCGCGAGCGCTTTTATCATCGCTTACTGCGACAAGGCCAAGCGTTCTATAACCTGCACTCCACGGGCGACTTAATGGCGCGCGCCACCAACGACATTGATGCAGTGGAAATGGCGGCCGGTGAAGGGATTTTGTCCGGTTTTGATGGCCTGATGACCTTCATTTTGGTGTTGGTGATGATGTTTGTGTTTATCGACTGGCAACTGGCGGTGCTGGCAATTTTGCCTTTCCCGTTTATGGGATATGGCTTCTACAAGCTCTCGAACCGCATTCACTACCAATTCAAAGACACACTCGATACCTTTTCGACCCTTAACGAACAAGCGCAGCAATCGGTGGCTGGCATTCGCATGATCAAATCCATGGGCCGCGAAACCATCGAAGCCAACAAATTTGAACAGATTGCCGAACAAGCCGCGCAAACCACCTATAAAGTGCAGCGCTCAGAGGCGCTGTTCGACCCAATCATTCAGCTCAGCTTAGGTGCCGCCTTATTGATTGCGCTGCTGGTCGGCGGCTGGCAGATCAGCAACGGCGCCCTCACGGTTGGGCAACTGACCAGTTTCACGCTCTATCTTTCTGAGCTGATTTGGCCGATGTACGCGTTCGGCTGGCTGATGAACATTCTGCAACGCGGGAATGCGGCCATTGGCCGTTTGGAAGCGCTTTTGAACCTGCCCGATTCAATTGACGATCGCGGCACCACTCAGCCCAGCGGCTATGCGCTTGAGATCGACCAACTGCGCTTTCAGTACCCAGATACCCAACACGCCTCGCTCAACGATATTTCCGTCCGTGTCGATGAGAATCATGTGCTGGGCATCGCCGGTGCCACTGGCGCAGGTAAATCGACCTTGTTGCATTTACTGATGCGTTATTGGGAAGCCGAGCAAGGCGCGATCCACGTGGGCGGCGTGCCGATTCAATCCATTCCACTCAGCGAGTTGCGCAGTCTGTATGCGTACGTGCCGCAGGATGCATTTTTGTTCAGCATGAACATCATGGAAAACATTCGAATCGGGCGCAGCAACGCCACGGATGACGAGGTATACCAAGCCGCTCAACTGGCCGCGATTCACGACGATATTGAGCAGTTCCCTGACGGCTATCAAACGCTGGTTGGCGAACGCGGCGTGACGCTTTCCGGCGGTCAGCGCCAGCGTATTTCGATTGCGCGCGCTTTGATCAGCCAAGCGCCGATTCTGGTGCTGGACGATGCGCTGTCGGCAGTCGACATCAAAACTGAGAAAGAGATCATCGAGCACTTACAGCAACGACGCGATCAAACCCTCATTGTGGTGAGTCATCGCTTATCTGCGATTGAACGTGCCGACAACATTGTGGTGTTGGCACATGGCGAAGTGATTGAAAAAGGCACGCATCGCGAGCTGATTCGTCAAGATGGTTGGTACGCACGCATGGCCGCTTATCAACAAATGGAGCAAGCTTTGGAGAACGAATTACAATGAGTACCCAACCGACACAAGCCAAAAGCTCCGGCTCACTGAAATTGTTGATGAGCTATGTATTTGCTGAAAAAGCCCTGTTCATCAAAACCTTGCTGTTGGTGGTCTTGGCCACCGCGTTTGACGTGCTTGGGCCAATGCTGAGCAAAGTGTTCATCGATGAATTCGTCATGCAGGATCATTACCCGCTGTGGCCTGTGGTGGGCGTGATCAGCCTGTTCGTTTTTTCGGTGCTGATGGGAACCTACCTCAAATACAAACAGACACTGCGTTTTCTGGATATTGCGTTAAATGCCGTGCTCGATATACGTAAGCGATTGTTTAAACACGTGTTAACGCTGCCGGTGTCTTTCTTTGATTACGCACGTACCGGGCAATTGGTGAGCCGACTGACCAACGACACCGAATCGATCAAAGACATTTACGTGCAGTTTTTGTCGAACATTCTCGCCAACTTGATCATGCTGATCGGGATTTTAACCGCCATGGCCATTTTGGACATTCAGCTGATGCTGGTCGCGTTGCTGCTGATCCCAGCGGTGGTGATCCTGATTTATCTTTACCAGAAATTCAGTGTCAAAGCGGTCACCGAAAGCCGTCAACTACGCTCAGACATTAACTCAACCATGAATGAGTCGATCTCTGGCATGACGGTGATTCAAGCCACCAATCAGCAACATGCTAAGCTCGAACAGTTTCAAGCCATCAACCAGGGCTACTACACCACGCGACTCAAATCAGTCACCGTTGGCTCTTTATTACTGCGTCCGGCGATCAACTTGTTGAGTATTTTGGTGCTCGGCGGTGTGGTGTGGTTCTTTGGTTTGAAAGTGGTGCAAGGCGTGGCCGAAATTGGCGTGCTGTACGCCTATCTGAACTATTTGGGGCGCTTTACTGAGCCCTTGGTTGAGATCACGCAGCGCTTTAGTCTCTACCAGCAAGCCATTGTGGCGGGCGATCGCGTACATGAATTGCTGCAAGAGCCGGCGGCCAATGAAGGCACTGCGCGCTGGCATGAGATTTCGCGCGGCGACCTGAGCATTGAGCAACTGACGTTCAGTTATCAAAAAGACAAACCCGTTCTGCACAACATCGATGTCACCGTCGATGCGGGACACTTCTACGCCATCGTCGGCCATACCGGCAGCGGCAAATCGACGCTCCTTAACTTGCTGCTCAATTTCTATCAGCCTCAATCCGGCAACATTTGCATTGATGGCCATCCCTTGAATGAGTATGACCCGCACACGCTGCGCCAAGGCATTGGCTTTATTCCACAAGAGCCGTTTGTGTTGGCCACCACCGTGTTCGACAACATCGACATGGGAAGAAATTTGACTCAAGAAGCGGTGGAACGCGCCGCCAAACAGGCGCACCTGCATGACGTGATTTGCGCGATGAACGACGGGTATCAAACGGAACTCGGCGAAGGCGGATTGCGCCTCTCGACTGGTCAGCGCCAACAGTTGATCATCGCCCGCGCGTTAGCCGGATCCCCCAAAATTCTGCTACTGGATGAAGCGACCGCCAACATCGACAGTGAAACCGAACACGTGGTGCAACGTGCGTTGAATGAACTGCGCGGCAAAGTGACGTTGATTGTGGTTGCGCACCGCTTGTCGACCATTCATCACGCCGACAAAATTCTGGTACTGGATAAAGGGCAGTTGATCGAGCAAGGCAATCACCAACAGCTGATGACTCTCCAGAACGGACGTTACCGCGCGATGTATGAGCTGCAACAACAAGAGCAAATGGTGGCGCAAGCCGAGCAAAGCCGATACGTTTCCGCCTAGCGCTCTGTTTGACGCTCAAAATGCGTTCACTGCAGCGAGCAGGGGAATACCACGATGTATAGAAGAAAACTTTTGTTAGTAGATAACTTCCGTGCCTAGAAAATCGTTTCGCGCATAAAAAAGGCCGCCGAGTGTGCACTCCGCGGCCATTTCTTTATTCAGTGCCAACATCAAGCTGACAGGGCTTCGCCGCCCGATGGGCAGCGACAACCATTATTTGTAGTACGCTTCGACCGTGCCTTTCAGCGTCATCAGCAACGGTTGACCACGACGGTCGAGTGCTTTTGGCGCAGCAACTTTTACCCAGCCTTCGCTGATGCAGTATTCTTCAACATCAGTACGCTCTTTGCCGTTGAAGCGAATGCCGATTTGGTGCTCGAAGCATTCCGCAACAAAATGTGGGCTGCGAGGATTACCGGCGAGGCGATCGGGTAGTGCTGGTTTTGCAGTCGTGTCGTTCATAGTATTGACCCAGTGTCATGAAAAAGTGCGCCATTTTAGACAAAGCGCTGCGCAGGCTCAAGCAAACAATCTCGCTTTGTGCGCGCGAATGCGCTTTATCTGACACAAATAATAGTACGGAATGATTGTATCCAACGTCATCTCTGAGCATACTGATGATTCTGTTTCGTTTGGATGACATAGGCAATCATGGCAAATCAGGCACTCACAAGGCTGGCCATATTCCTCGCCGCTTTTATCATCACTTTAGGTCTTATCGAAGTGACGGCTTACTCTGTTCAGAAAGATGAACAAATCCGCTTCGCCCACGAAGTATTGCGCGAAGCCGAAGACGCCTCCGAACAAATCACGGATGCGCTCACTGTCACCAATACCATCGCTGAACCCAGTTGTGATACCGCCACCATGACGGTGATTCGCCAGTTGGTTCACGAAAATTCTGAAATCTACGACATCGGCTTCATGAACGACGAGTCCGTGCTGTGTACTGCGAACTGGGGGCAATTTCCCCCCGTCGATATCGGCCACAAATTCCAAACCGCATTCAAAGGCTATCGTTTTTACAAGCAAGTCGAACATCTGTTTCCCGTCGACGACAAGTATGATCTAACTCGCTTGAACCACTTCGTCACCTTAACGATTCCCGATCAGTATCAACACTTGATGCAGCGCATGCCCAAGTTTCGTTTCAGCGTTGAATCGGCCACACATGAACACATTTTCACTCAGTACACGCCCGTCTCTCACTACGGAAACGACTTCCCTGCACTTCGCATTGACACCGAAACCTGCAGTGACAAATTCAATTATTGTGTCCATACCGCCAATACCAAAGCAGGATTAGCGAGTTACTCGCTCGATATGCTGCTGATTTGTATCGCGCTCGCGCTGCTGTTCAGTTTGCTGCTCGCCTACTTTTTCTGGACATTCATGGGCCGTCGCCACTCCATGGAGCAGCGCTTTCGAGAAGCATTGTCGCAGAAAAAATTGTACATGGAGTACCAGCCGATTGTGGTGGCGCGCGATCAGCGCATTAAGGCCGTCGAAAGTTTGGTGCGTTGGGAAGACAGCCAATATGGCCGCGTGTCGCCAGAACTCTTTATCGGCATTGCTGAAAAATTGTCGCTGTACCCACAATTGGCCTACTTCATCGTTGAGCGCTCCATCAGTGAAATGGCGCCCATCATGCGAGAACATCCCGATTTAGCGCTCGGCATCAACATCACTGCGTTCGAACTTCAAGACCCGCACTTTCTGCCGTATCTTGACAAACTGACCACCGAATATGGAATTCCAAACGCCAAGATTAAGATAGAAATTACCGAACGAATCGACCTTCCGCTGCTCGAATTGGCCGACTTCTCGCGAGATGCAAAAGCGATGGGATTCGTGGTGGTGCTGGATGATTTTGGCACCGGCGTGGCGAACTTGGTGTGGTTGACGGAAATGGACTTCGACTACATCAAAGTTGACCGCGTGTTTGTGAATGCTCTCAACTACGACATCAAACGCAACATCGTGCGCCCGGTGATGGAACTTCTCACCAACCTCAACAAACAAGTCATTTTTGAAGGGGTTGAAACGGAACATGAGTTCAACATCATCAAAGACAACTACCCCGACGCCTCAATTCAGGGGTGGTACTTCTATAAGTCACTGCCGTCTGGTGAACTTCGTGACGTGCTCAACGCGCGTAAACCTTGCAGCTAGCTACGCATCGTGGAAGCAAATAAGCAATCACGACCAGCGCCAGGTGATGAAGAATGGGCTGCGTCCATCAAGGACGAATGAATCAGCTATAAAGCGACGGCGCCAAGATTTTGCATTTGACGCAATACCCAGTTCACACGCTGCTGCACATACTGCGTCATCGGGTACGGTTGAATTCGGTACGGATTGGGTAAAACCACGGCCAGTTGCGCCGCTTGGTAACGCGTTAAATGCGCCGCCGACACACCAAAGTAGTGTTCACTGGCTGCTTGAATGCCATAAATGCCCGGTCCGAATTCCACCACATTGAGGTACATCTCCATGATGCGCGCTTTACCCCAAATCAGTTCCAATAACAGCGAAATGTACAGCTCATAGGCTTTGCGCACATAGGTGTGGCTTGGGAACAAAAACACATTTTTCGCAGTTTGTTGGGTGATGGTACTCGCTCCGCGATCAGGGCCGTTCTCACCTCGATTTTTGATTACTGACGCTAACGCATGGGTGTCGATGCCCCAATGCTCTGGAAAACGTTGATCTTCAGACGCCATCACCGCCAAAGGCAACAGCGGCGATGCTGAGGCCAAGGGAATCCATTGATGTTGTGTGTGTGACGGATAGCCTTGCGGTGGAAACAGCATGCGCGACACCTGCCAACCCCAAAAGGGCGGGTTCACGAATTTCAGCACCATCACCAGCACCACCGGCACGCCCAATGCTAGGACGATGGCGGTCATCAACAGTCGTTTCATCCGACGTCGAATTCTTCGAATCAACACATTCACCTTTTGCTTTTTCCTCACCGTTCACCGACGTTGAAGCACAACTCAAAAGCGCTCAGTTAACGCCATCTCGCGCAATCAGTTGTCCGTTGTATGTAAAAGTGGTGACAAATTTACCAATTCAATAACAGCAAGACACATTGCAATCAACCGAGCAAACACAAGCAAACATCGCTGCAGCGTTAACGCGCAGCGCCTGAACGTCGCTGTGGCTCCGCTTGATGCAAGTACCGCGTGAACGTATCGCGTGGGCGCTCAAGCCCGTTTTCGGCCAGCACCCGCGATGCCATACCACGATGATTGCTGCCATGAGTCAACAAATGCAACAAGATCTCTTCCACACTCAATTGGCCAGAATCGCCATCCACAAAGGTAAAGGTCACGACACGTTGCAACGCTTCTGCACTCGCGGTTTGCGCAAACGTCTCCAACCATGAATCGTGGACGTCCATGGTTTGGCGCAGTTCGGCAATGGTCGGGGTTTCGGGGGTGTTGTCAGCGCGGTGTTGCTCCGGCTTGCCCTGAATGCGGCTGATGAACAAGCTATCCACCACCGTTGTATGATTTAAAATACGCACAAAAAACGTTGCATCGTGCTCAGGCAATTGAGAAAACTGCTGCTCCCCCAACGCCAACAACTCACGATTCGCCCACTTCTTATATTGAAACGCTTTGCCAAACTGCATCATTTTTCCTTATCGATTGTCTTTTCCATCGCCCTCACGGCTTCATTGATTGGGCGGAATGCTCACAGCCAATCAACCGACACACACGTTACTCGGATTCCTCACGGACGTCGATAGGCAATAAACCCCGAAGCCGTCATTGTTCAGATGGGGTTAAGTCGAGAAGTGAAACAAAGCGGGTTTGCAAAGCGAGATGTCGCGGGATGAGCCATAAGCATGGCTGAAACACAGATGGGGTTGAAGTGTAGCGTCAGCGGAAAAGCGCAACGCGCCCTTCCGCGAACGAAATGACCTGCGTACGAATTTACTTGAGCAGTTCAGCTTTCGCTTCTTCAAGCTCGGCTTTGGCTTCTTCTAGTTTTTGCATTCTTTTCTTGATCTTATCTTGCTTGCCGGATGCTTGAGCATCTTTCAGATCTTGAATTCGCTCTTCAACTTCACGTTCTTGCTTTCGCACCTTCGCTTGTCGATCGCGGAGCAATCCTTCGTCGGTACAGTGTTGACGAACTTGGCTGAGCGCTTCTTCCAATCCTTCCAATTTACGTTGATTATCGTACTTTTTGGCTGACTCAATTTGCTCCAAAATGGCATGTTCTTTAGCAGCGCACCCTTTTAAAGCTTCATCAGCCAATGCATGCGACAGTGGCAATAACGCCAGCAAACCAACACAAAGCGACTTTTTAATCATACAACCACCTTTTATTTATGAAGGAGTGAGTATGCCATAGGCACGAGAGTTGAAAGTCCACACTTTGCAAAACTTCCCTTACAAATTGCTCACACAAGGCTTCATATGGCTGGTATTTCTATCGGCCATGTCACCAACAAACGGGCAACGCAGCAATGAAAGCACGCGCAAGCCAAAGTGGTAAGCCGTCGTTGACACGATTTGGGTCGACGATTTGGAGTCACTTGAGAGCCAATGGCAGAGAGCATTGAGGTCTCAGAATAAACAGATGACTTCATGATTGGTCATCCGTTTATTCTGACCGTTAGCGATCACTGGTTCGTGCCACGACGTTCGGTTCTGATTGCGCGTGGATTTTTATATTTTGCATCAGTGTATGGTTCACATCACTGTCGCTGTCAGAAGCGTGGGAACTCAGTCGATCGTAGGGGTAGCGGTTCTAAGCAGGAAAACTTTGAATGCACTTAATGTGGATGAGATAAAATTATTTTGAGTTGTTAATGTAGCGCTCAGCACTCGCAAATAGCTTATTACATAGCTTTTCCTGAGCAACATATTCTGCTGAACCTTTGGTCATCAACTCAAGAACTTCTTTCGCATCTTGGTACTCTTTGACCATGACAGCAAATCGTTCTTCAAAGTTATTTTTCTGCATTTTGCTGCTCGATTTCTTGCTCGATTTTCTTACAGGCTTTCTCATATCGTTTCTTACCTTATCTTAACCAAAATGGTTTCTGCTCGTTCTAATCGATGAGCGTCAGTGCTTTCGTATGTGATGCAGATGAATTAGAACGCTCATTGGCACTTGAATTCATCACCAAGGTGCATGGCCGGTTGGATGCCGAACGATGAAGTGATTGATCATGGATTCGTTTCCGTTCACGCAGAACAGAACCCCATCGATCATTCGATTGGCGTTTCGAGTATGGGAGTGGTGATGATATAAAGAAAAAAGATCCCTTCTGTTGAAGGGATCTTTTTATAGAATTCTTAGATTACAGTAACGTTGCCAGCTTGTGGGCCTTTGTTACCTTGTTCTACATTAAAAGAAACCTTTTGGCCTTCAGCTAATGTTTTGAAGCCTTCGCTGGCAATTGAACGGAAGTGAACGAACAGGTCAGCGCCGCCGTTGTCAGGAGTGATAAAACCAAAACCTTTAGTTTCGTTGAACCATTTTACTGTGCCAGTTGCTTGATTTGACATATCTATCTCATTGTGTTGATTGAATTAAAAGGTAAGCTACTAAATAAGGAATGAAGAAAAAGTATCGCAGGATAGATTGACCGACTCTCATCGGAAAACCTAAGAAGATCTTGAACTAAACATACTATCTTATAGCCCACCATTAGAGCTGCGAATACTATACACGAACCACACAGAATAGATACGCATTTCTTCATTAATTTTTTCTTACCATCGACCAAGCTGTGTCAGGTCACCATTGAAAGCGGACACAAGAGCGCCCCGTATGTGAGCACGCAGGCATTTGCCAAAGTGGCACTTCGATGAAAAAGCGAGAGTGAGGGAAGAAAATGGCGTGGTATTTGATAGTTCAAACTACATAGAAGATGGTAGTAGTACTCGCCTTTCTGGTCACTGTAGTGGTTCTTGTGACTTATGCTACTAACGGGATTGGTGCAGTCTGACCAGAGCTCATTAATCAACTCTACGCTTATTGATGTGAGGATCCAACGCCGCTCAATTCGCCAATTTCAACTGACTGAATCATGTTCAGACCAGAGAACAAACACAGTTGGCACTTCGTAACTTAAAAGTGCACCTTCTAATGTTTGTAAAGATACACACATGACCAAAAAATATTTGCTTTAAATCACAATAAGAAAACTTCACAACGGAACTGCGCTATTACAGGATAGATGCCTAAGAATTTTTATATTTGGTGAACTAAAGTAAATACTTGATGAGTGCAAAAATTCAAGTTTTGGTCTGGTAGCTCTAGATTCTCTCCAATGCCTTGTAATTCAGTACTTCTCAGATTTTATGACACAACAAAGGTGTGAGCTATGGATTTTAATGAACGTTTACAGGCATTAGCAGAAAGAATTCCACAAATATCAGATAACCTCCAAACGGAAGAAGCAACAAAAAATGCACTTGTGATGCCATTTCTACACTCAGTTCTCGGCTATGATGTATTTAACCCTAATGAAGTAATTCCTGAATATACGGCTGACACTCCTAATAAGAAAGGAGAAAAAGTAGACTACGCTTTAATAAAAGATAATGAGGTTCAGATATTAATTGAGTGTAAAAAATATAGAGAACCATTATCAATAAAGCATGCTAGCCAATTATTTCGATATTTTTCCGTAAGCAATGCCCGTTTAGCCATTCTAACTAACGGTTCAGAATATAAATTTTTCACAGATCTAGATGCACCAAATAAGATGGATGAGAAACCATTCCTTGAATTGGATTTGGAGAATTTAGATGAACAACTTTTTCCAGAAGTTAAGAAACTAACTAAGAACTCATTTGACATAGAGTCAATAGTGAATGCAGCGGGCGACCTAAAATACTTAAATGGAATCAAAAAACATTTACATGAGCAATTCTCAAGCCCTGATGAAGAATTTGTGAAGTTCTTTGCTTCAAAAGTATATGATGGTGTATTAACTAAAAAAGTTAAGGATCAATTCGCTCCGCTCATAACAAAAGCCTTAAAGCAATTTCTCAACGATAGTGTAAATGCTCGCCTCCAGTCTGCATTAGAAAACAACACTTCGACACAAGAGATAATAGATACGGAAGAAGAATTAAGTGTGGACAAAAACGCTAAAGTCATCACCACGGATGAAGAAGTTGAAGGATATAACGTTATTAAAGCAATCCTGAGGCAACGGTTCGAGGTATCACGCATCGTTGGCCGCGATACACAAAGTTATTTTGGCATATTACTAGATGATAATAATAGAAAACCATTGTGTAGATTGTTATTCAATGGGAAGCAAAAATATCTTGGCATTATGCAAGAAGATAAAAGCGTTATAAGAAAACCAATTGAAAACATCGACGACATATACAGTCATGCTGATGTTCTCTTAGAATCAGTATCTCACTATGAATAACAAACAAACTGTTATTCCATACAATTTATTATAGTGATGAACACACTTCAGTAGATATTCCCCCCCCTGACATTAGAGCACTTCGAAAAACATAAAAAAGCGCCCCTTTCGGAGCGCTTTTCTTATTTGAATGGGTTATTCCCAATCCAGAATCACTTTACCGGAAGCGCCGCTGCGCATCGCGTCGAAGCCTTTTTGGAAGTCATCCACTTTGAAATGGTGCGTGATGATTGGTGTTAGATCTAGGCCAGATTGAATCAGGCTTGCCATCTTGTACCAAGTCTCGAACATGTCAGGCACAAAGGCAGTTTATGCATTAAAAATCAATAAGATAAATAATTCCCATAGTTAACTGGGGCGAAATTGGGGCTATTTGAAATATCGTTAATTTATCCATATGAAAATGCCACCAGCTTATCCCCTTCACGCCACACAGCATAAGACTTGAATACCGCATCAAGCCGCTCTGCGTAGGCATTGAGTACAGAACGAAGCTCATCCACCGTTGTTTCGCGCAGAGAGTTGTCGGCAAGAATCCACTGGCGCGGCGTTGTGCCGGGCAGCGAATTTCGGACTGCATAGGCGATCGCCTCGTTCATGTTGTCGCGGCCTTCTTTGTTGATTTGCCATTCGACCCCATGCACTACGATATTGCCCTCAATCACGCTCTCGCGGTATTGCTTGGCTAAGGCTTGGTGATACTCCGCCAGTACCGTTTCCAGACTGGTGACGGACTTCACTGGCTCTGCATTTGCCCAAGCATCGAGCGCTGCCTCAAACCACGACTCGTTAAACGTGGGTTCATCATCCCCTTCTCCCGGAGTGAAAAACGCGTCGTCATCGAGAGAGGGTTCGTTTTCAAGCCAAGCCAGATAAGCATCGTGGAAGGACCACAACTCACCTTCACACGCCTTTTCCATGAAATATCGAGTGGTGTCGTATGTGGATTTTGCTTTGGCCAGATCCACATCATTCCACGACTTCAAATCCGACCGGCTATTTTGCACCATGTAGGTGATGTCGGCGTATTCATCCACTAAACGCTCGGCGGGTACGGTTTCCCCTGTCCCGCTCTGATAGGTGTAACTCTCAGAGACTTTGTTTCCTGTCGGCTCCCGGCGTGTTTCTTCGTGGTAAAACTCACGGATAGCAAAAGGGACGCTTTCCAGCGTCCCTTGAGTGTTGTTAAACATGGGAAATTCTCCAATGATTAGTTTTTATTTTTGATGAACCCATATGGATTTGATAACTCATGAATAACCGCCAAGCAGTTCACATTTGCTAAATCAGTAAAGCTGGCATTTTTCACTTTCAATTTTGAGTCATCACGCCAGTCCGCATTCACAGCATCAAAACGAAGCGAATTGGCCACAATGTTTAAACTTGCCAAACCGGACCTTGATGTTTGGTGCATCATTACCTTGTACGCGAGCGTATCATTTGACGAATCCAATGCACCAACCGGAGCATGTTTCTGACACTGTAAACCGTTGTCTCCTGACGACAAAAATCCTTGATAATCAAGACTAACTTCAGTTAGCGCAAGCCGCTGACGCGCCGTATCTGGGTCGCTACCTTTTAAAGTAAAGTTAAACAGTGAATAGCCTAGCATTGCACCATAGTTAACGTCCGCAGAGCTGGAAACATCTATAAATCGACCGATGCCACTCTCAGCATTGCAAACCGCCACATTTGAGCTTGGTTTAGTTTGTCCGGCTTTGGCAGTTAACAACATTAACGTAACCCGGCTTTCCGGTATTGTTTCCAACCATGCTTGATTAACAGCATCAATAGCCCCAGAGCCAGTTAACCACGTATCACCAGAATCATCTGTATAGACTCGGGATACTGTTGAGTCTCCTACATGTGGTCTAGAAAAATAATGCAGTTTAGAAGTGTTATCGGGAAGATCAGACACCCAACCACCCGGCCATCCATTTTTGAGGGCATAACACTCAAAAATTTCTGCAGGAGTACCAATGACGTTGAGATAATAAAAGTCGTCTTCCACAGTTAGATTGGTCGCAACATCAATGCCAATGATGATGGTCATGCTGCTGGTAGTTCCGGCAGTAATCCATGTATTGCTCCCAGTTACAGGGTTAACAAGAGCTACTTGACCTTGGTAGTTCCTTGAATAAGCCGTGCAAACATACCACGTACCAGCAACAACTCCAGAGAGAGTCGTGTCTCCACTATCAACAATGTAGACCCACGCTTTATAACCTAAATTCAGCGTTGACTTCGCAGATAAATAGGTTTCTCCTGACTTGATAGAGAAGCCTGCACCGATATACAAGTTTGACGACGAACCTGAAGGAACACCTTCGGAAATCATCCAACGTGTTAAACGCTCTTTACCGCGATAAACACCATTATTCACTTCTTTCTTCACTACAGCAGCTTGTTCTGAACTTGAAGCATCCCAAGCGCCATACTTTAGACGCTGATCAACTACTCCGCCTAAACCGGATGAGTAAATCGCATCAAAAAATAACCCTTTAGGATGTCCCGAAGCTCCACCAATCAAACCAGTTCCGGTGGTAAACCCACCGGCATTAGCCCCTAAGACGTCACCATTCAGAAATGCCTCTCTTAACGTTCTATTTTTTACAGCATGCCAGTAGTTGTTATAAAGGGAACCATCTCCATTTTTACCGTTCCAGCGACGAGTCCCATGCGAATTCGATTGACTGTAAGCCCCTTGGTTAGCACGGGGAACAGTTGTAACTACGTACAGGTAACATTCCCCATTTACGCCAGCACTTGGTACGACTGCATTTGCTCGGCCAGCCTTAAATACCCCGATTTGGTCGTTAACAGCAGAGGGATGGCTGGAACTATACCAAACCCCAACTGAGTTACTAAAATAGTCAGGAGAGCTGTCACTATTTCCCCTTACGCCAACCTGTTTAGCGGCATAAAACAACAACGTATCCGAAACATTGCCGGTTGGAAAAGGTGATAAAAAGTCCCCATTACCTGCACCTCGAATCGTGCGTTGTGAGACCGTCCATTGCACTAGCGTACCATCGTTCATGCGATAGATATTATGTTCCGGATTCTGAAGAATTTTAGCTTGCTGCGCATCACTCAGACTCCCGTCAAGCAAGTTAAACCCACGGCCTCGGCTTGTTATTTCCCCCGGATAAACCGCGAAGTGGGTGATAGGGCGCAGGTTGTTTTCAACGGTAGGAATGCCATCAACTGAAGTGAGTTTTGACTGTTGCATTCCATAACCATAAACAAACGGATCAGCCGCTGTGATCGGACGCAGGAAGAATTCAATAGCGACTAAATCTACTGGGGAAATGACGACTTCTTCCGTAATCGCCCTTAATGAAATATCTTCTATCTTACGAACACCAGTGGTGTTATATAGAATGCCGATTTTAGTACCATCATCTAAATCAGCAGTTGGAGCTGGTAGGGTCACAGATACGCGAGTTTTTGTATCTAAGCCTGCGGGGATTTCAACGTTATGTTGAAATAGTGAATACCAGTTCGTGATTCCAAGGAAGCCAATGGTGCTTATTGCTTTTTCACACGATACCGTGAACTCTAAAACGTAACTTACACCTGCCTTTATGCCGTATACTGGAAGTCGACAAGCTGCCGCCGAGTGCGAGTCTGTTGACCACTCAACACTAGACCGATCTACAATGGTGTCGTAGCAAGCACTTTCAAAGTTACTTTGCGGTATAGCAACATGTCCCTCAAACGCTCGTTCTACTGCTTCGTTAGTGTCTGAGGCTACATCCCCATATTTGGGGTCAATTTCAGTTTCAAAGTTGGTTACAGTACCTAAAGCTGAGTCAGCAACTTCTGTCCCTTTAGGAGATGGCGGTAATGTGAGTTGTGCATTTTCATAAGCCGAATTCAACCCTTTCAAATGGACAGTTACCCCAGCGATGTTAAGCACTGCTTCGTAAGTTTTACTATCTCCCTCAACGCTAGTCAGTCCCGGATAAGCTCCCCACCTTAGAACATTGGCGTTGTTGAGATATGTCCAAAGACCGTTTTGAATAGGTCTGCCATATAGCGGGTTGACATCGTTTCGATGCTTCCCGGCGTGAATCGGTCCACTGGCCGCGTAGAGTTGATTGTTGCGCTCACGGTCGGCAATCATGTCTGATTCGCTGCGCGCGTAGCCAGCACCGGCGATTTCAGCGATCAACGCATTGGCTTGAACTTCCAGCGCGCTGACGTCTTGCTCCATCTGCTTGGCGGTGCGCACGGTGTGTTCGGTGTTGTTGTAGGCTTTAAATGTTACCCACCCATCTTGTGTCCACCATTTTTCCATCTCAGCAAAATTGCCCTGAGTAATAGTCGTTGCTTGGCGCAGTGCGGCCGTGGCCGCATTGAAATCACCAAAAGTAGGAACCACCGCAGACTCAGCATTCGATTGGCTGGCGAAAGACCAGTTTTTCTTTAGCTTAAGCTGACCAATACTGACTTCGATAATTTCAACTAGGTCATATGAACCAATTAACAACCCGTCGCCCGGTTTGATGCTATCGGTTGCCGTATTGGTGACAGTGACGATATTGCTGCCGTTCTGAATCGAGACAGACGGTAAATAAATCCAACCCATAATAACTCCAATAAAAAACCCGGCCGAAGCCGGGTTGATATTAATAAAATGCTGAACCTTTGCGGAAAAGTTGAGCCACAGTATCGCATTGACCACTCAAATAAGCCGATGTGGTTCCTTGGCCGCTTGTATCTAAAGACTGAAGTAGTTGAACATGGACAGTGAATTCCTCGTCTGGCGACAATTCGCAACAGTACGTTGGTGAACTAAAACCATTTTTAAGAGCCTTCTTAGTTGCATTGGCATAATCTTCGATGCCTACATGGCTACGCGCCACTTCGGCATCATTCAGAAGAATACGACAATAGAAATTAGCATCACAGGCCACTGTCGAATCCCTACTGGGGTATAAGTAGAGTTCACTGAGTAAGGAAAAAGCCCCAATGACCAGTGAAGCAACTTTCCCGGTATTATTCACCCCTGAGACAGTGGCGATCGTGGTCCATGCAGTCGGCTTGTAGCGGGTTCTATTTACACTCACTGATTTCGCACTAACGACGTCACCAATGATTTGTTCAGCGCGTAGCGTCCCTTGGATATTGCAGTTCTGTCCAATGGTCAGGTTATCGAGATAACCACCACCGATGCTGTAGAGATTCCCATTACCCTGAACGGAAAACACTACATCCCCGCTGGGGTTCTCGACCGTGATCATGTTGTATCCGGCTGAGGCCACACTCTGGATGTATGCACGATAGCCTCCAGCTGAACCGATTTCCACTTTTTCCAGAAAGGAGCCGTCTTTGGCGGTGACTTGTCCACCAAACTCTCCGGTGCCGCCGCGAAGGATTGGCGCCTCGATTTCGGTGTTGGCCACAAATCGGTCGCCTTTCACCGAGCCAGTGGTCAGCATGTCGCCATTTAAGATCAGCGTGGTCGCCGTCCAACCTTGTCCGTCAAAGCGTTTCATTGAGCTTTTCGTGCCTGCGGCATTGCGGTAAGACAAATGCTCATCTTTAACAGGGGCACGGTAGTACGCATCCTTAAAATCTTGCGTGGCCACCGCATCGGTCGGGAATATACCGTCTCGCAGCGTGAGGCTGTAAACCCCTGCGCCCGTTTTGGCGTATATATCATCCACACCGCCAAGTGAGTAGCCATCCCCGAGCACAAACCGCCCACGATGCACCATGTCACCCGTTTGGGTGTCGAGGTAGAACAGCGGGACAAATTTACCATTTTCGTCCAGTGTTCCCACGCGCGTATAGTCAGCTAGCAGATCGATACTGGATACGTCACCGGTATTGGTGTTGACCATGCCACTCACTTGGCCATTGACGTTGGTCAGCAGTCCCCCTTTGGCGACCAGTTGACCTTCGCTATCGACAAATGCCTGTGACATTTGCGACACACTGGCCGTTTGGCCATCGGCGGTTTTGACGGCCAGATTGCGAATGAAATTCGCTAACGGACCGTCTACCCAACTGTGCCCATCTTGGACGCACAATACCCCATCGTCGTGGTCGGTGATGTTGCCATTGGCATCGACGCAATACCCCACGGCCGCTTTGGTAAACGTGTTTGCTTGGGCCAGCGTGGCGCTGTCACCTTCGCTGATTTTGGCTTCCAGTTTCTGTGTGCTTTGCGCCAGCGCGGTGGTTTGCGTGGCCAGCGTTTTGTCGATACGGCTGATCGCGGCCTGCTGCTCATCTTTGATGGCCAGCAACTGCAAAATGGCACTGGCTTGACTGGCAATGTCACTGCTGTTGGCCTTGATGCTTTTTTCTGCATACGACAGCCCCACACTATCTTTGGCAAAATCGCCAGTGCGGAGAAAATCGTTGTAGGCGTTGAGCAGCTCGTCTAGTCCCTCCTTTTGCCCTAGCGTATTTTCCACATCAACCAAGCTGGACACAGTTTGTGAGATCTTGCCGGTTGCCGCATCGATTTGTTGCTGAGCCGTGTTCAGTTTGCTGGCCTGCGCCGCAAGCTGCTCATCGATGCCACCCGGTTTGGCGTTGTACGCCGTGACCACGCTGGTGATGTTAGATTCACTCGCGTTGATCCACAGTTGCGCAGCGTTGGCTTTTTCCAGCGTTTGGTTTTCATCAAACTGTTTGAGCGTGGCGCTGACGTTCCACTTTGCATCCCAGCCGTCGATCGCTTGATTGACGTCGGTCAGGGTCAGTGCGTTGGTATCCCAATAATCTTGGGTGACATACACAGCCCAGCGGGCGTTTTTCGGGTCCAGCTCCTGCTCGACGGTCGCCATGCGATAACTGACATCCTGCAGTTGCAGTTCGGCGGCGCTCGGTTTACCGATTTCGATGCTGTCTATCTCCGCATCCATCGCAATGCGAATGGCGGTGATGTCTCCCGTCCAACCATCAGTGGCGCTAAGTTTGATGATGACCGTTTCAAATTCATCAACCGCACTTGGATGATGAATCGTGACGTTTTGCTGGCCACCATTCCACGACAGTGTGCCGTTTTCGGTGGCTTTTAAGCGCAAGCGCAGCACTTGGTTTTCATCGGCGTCAAACGCCAAGTCATTTCTAGCAAAGACGGTGCCGACGATCGTGCCGCTTAATTGCCAAATGACATCTGGCCACCCTTCATCACTGGTGTTGAACTGCCAACTGTAAGCCGGAGTGATCGCCGCCAGAGCGCCGGAGATCGCCTCATTTACCTCTTGATAGGAGGCTTTCAATTGGATGGCAGCAGCGTTGGCTTCGATGGCAGCATTGGCTTTCACCAACTTCTGGCCAGTATCCGTTTCGATGCGCTCAATTTCCTGAGTGGTGATGGCCACCGCTGCATTGACGCCATCGATGCGCAATCCAGCCTCTGTGTATTTTGCCTCGGTATAGGCAAACGCGCGGTTAACGATAATTCCCGTTTCTGGGTCGCGGTACACCACGGCATCGACCAGCGTTTCCCCTTCGAGCATTCGACGCTGGAACTCATCCGCAATGTTCTGCATGTCGCTGGCAAGGCCGAAGGCCGTTTCGCCTAAGCTCTGCGCGGTGCGGTCGAGCTTGGTCACTTGCCCTTTGACGGTATCCAGTGAGCCGGAAATCTCATCGATAGCCGAGCTGTTGGCCGCGCCCACCTTTTCCACTTGATCGAGAAACTGCTGCAGGTTGTCGTCTAGGATTTCCTGCGTGATTTTCCCGCCAATCAGGTCGATGATGACCGAAGCATCTTTGGTCGTGGTGGCCGTGACTGTGATGAAGTCACTTTGACCAACGGCGTTGACCGCGCGAACTTTGAATGCGTACTCAGTTTCCGGTTGTAAGCCTTCGAGCTGCCATCCGACTCCAGTGCCGCGCAGTTCGTCATTGAACCAAAACTCGTACTCCGTACCAAACGCCAGAGTGCTCGATTTCGGGCGCAGAATGACGTAGGTATTGCCTGCATCGACAGTTACCTCAAACGGTGTTTCTGGCGCTTCAAACGTGGCGCTCAACACGGCCCACGATGACACTACCACCGCCCCAATCGTGCGCACCGCAAACTCATAGTTCCCGGACAAAAAGACCGGAATGCCGAGTGAGGTGGTTTTGGTAGTCTGCTGCCAGATCACTTGCCCGGCCGCATACACCCGCACATCGAACCCAGCAACATATCCGCCCGGTGATCCCCACGACAACACACCCGACACCGCTGGCAATGTGCTCTCAGAAAAAGAAAGGCCGCTCGGAGGAGCGACCTTGGATGGGTTCGGTAGTTCGGTGTCTGGATAGTCCGGTTTGGGCGGCTTGGCCGTCCAAAGGTAATTACTGTCCTGATACTCAACCAGCTTGAGCTTGGTTTCTGACTCTCCGTAACTGATTTCCCGCACGGAAAACGGCTTGGCTGTCCACCCGCGTAAGGTGGAAGCCACGGTGATCACATCCATTGGCTCGACTTGCCAACCAATGAACGCTTTGACTGGAAGGTTAAGCGTCATCGACTCACGGCTGGTTCGGGCCAATACTTCGGCATACTGCAGCGCGTGTTCGTAGCTGTCGATCCCGTAAACGGTTTCCTCACGGGTCAGATCCACGCCGTTGTCTTCTTCCAACCACTGCAGGTGCAGTTCGCTGTTGGCTGGCGGAAAGGTGACTTCGTCGGTCTGCCACTTAATATCCCGGTTCGGAAAGCGAATAGTGACGGAGTTATACCGTTGGTTGATGTTCACAGAAGCCGTTGACATGCCCCCAGTGAGCATATCTTCACTGACATGCAGCACTGGGTCTTTCGCCCGGTCGATTTCCAGACGCAACCCGTTTTGACCTTCGATCAGATAGCCGCGACAGGTCTGGAGAATGTTGTCGATGTTGTCCTGCAGCTTCTGGTCGGTTTCCAGAATGATGTTACACTCCATCTGAGGCGCGCCATTAAACGTCACCATGCAGTGATTGCGCATCAGGTTGTTGTGTTCTTCATCCCAATCCACTTCCCAACCACAGCCATAATCGGCGTTGAACAGGTAGTCAAACAACACATCGAGCGGGTTTGATGAGCGAGCAGTGATGGTGGCGCGAAACTCCGGGCGACCTTGCGGATAACGTTTAAACTGATCGTCCATGCGCAGCTTGACGTACGTGACCGCCAAACCGCGAAAATCCATCCCGGTCATGTCGTCCGGCGCGTCATTGAAAAACCACTCCGGCATAGTTTGATCTGCCGCGCCAAATTGGTGCTCAATATTCTGGCCGCTGTAACCATCAAAGCTGCCAAAATCGGTGTATGGCAAATCATCAAAAGTGAAATCGTCAAGGCGATCAATTAGACCCGGCGTCCACACTAGAATGGCGTAATATTCCTCATTATCCGGATCGCCAGAGATGTCCTTCACCCCCTGATAAACGATGATCGGCGGGATTCGGCGCTGGCCATAAACCACGTGGAGAGGTTGGTCAATACCGAAACGGTTAACCGCAAGACCACCCCGATCCTGCTCTTGATTCCTCATCTTCTTGGACATGGCAATGCTGTACGCAGCCGAAGCCAAAGAGATGATGACCGCTATCCATTCCCAACCCATTAATTTGCTCCTGCTTTACCTGCCCAGTACACAGTCTGAGCCGCCATGGCGGCGTATTTAAAACATTGATCCCCATCATGACGCTGCTGCTGTGAGTGAGGGGTCGTTCGCCAAGTGTTCAATCGTTCAAATTGAGACCATCGACTGGCAGCGGTCAGTTGGATTTGCGTATTGCCATCATCATCCGATTTTCCGACGACCGTCCCCATCCAAACATGCTCAACAAACATGATCTCCCCGGTTTCGCGGTTAAGGTAGGCCCGTTCCACCGTAATTCGGCGCTTTAACACTTCCGTCCCCAATATCACAGCCATAATGGCAGGGTCGGCCATACTGAAACCAAATTTCACCTCAGCAACACGCATTTCCGCATGCCGAGACAATGAATCCAACCCTTGAAATGTGCCGGAGGATCGATAGGTAATGCCACCATGCTCAATATCATGACCCGCACTGGTAAACGAAAACATCGTGTCCAAGTCAAATCGCAGCAAATAGGCATACGTGACCAACTTGCTTTCCAGCATGGCCAACACTTCAGGTGGGAAAACTTTCATAGATACTCGATGAATTCTAATTCGGCGTAGGAAACAAACGGAGAACTGCTTTTTAAGTCAAACGACTGAGGTTTAGCGCCCGGCTTTCGAATCAACGTAAACACTGCGCCCCGACCGTTCACGGCGGTTCCTTCCGGTATTTGCTTTTTGATCGGACAGTTGACCTCAACAATGGCGGTGCCAGCATTGTTCGTCACAACATTGGCCATTACCCGATACACTTTGGTTTGATTGCCAATATTGATAAGGTCACCGGCTTTAAGCCAAGTGGTGTTCGCTGGTGCGTTATACACGCCAAATTGATAAAGACCGGCACTGGTCGCGGAAGCCAGCGCGTCGCCGCCCGTTCCGCGAACCCTACTCAGTTTGGGTGGCTTCCACGTAAACGGTACAGAGGAACGCATTCGCTCAACCATGGTCCAGAATGCTGCATGATCGTCCTCGCTCTTGAGTTTTCGGCTCTTGTAATCAAGCTCGAAGCGATGACCCGGAATCTCTAGCACTTCAACATGCAGGTTCGGGCTTTCATTATTGAATGAGGGGTAGTTCGATTTGAGCGTCAAATCTTTACAAAAAGAGGTCAAATCCATCTTAGAAACTCTCGCCTTTGTCTCGTTTAACCGCCGCGACAGCATTATAAATGTCTTGGCGATGGTTCATGATCATCTGGCCAAGGCCCCGCGCGTCTACCGCGCTGAATTGGAAAATTTGCTGGATGGGTGCGCTCTGAGTAGCAACGGATTGCGATGGTGCTGCCGTTCGGCCAACCAACGCATTCTCCATTCGAGTCGCCTGAGATTGATGCATGGCCATGATGGCCTGATACATCCAGTCGATTTGATTCGCTGACTCGTTGGTGTAGACCCGTTCGCCTTTTTGCAGCAACCAAGTGCCTTCTTCTGGAATCGATGACACTCCGCTATGAGCCATGCCTGCAATAGCTTGTCCCATGATGATGCCTGCACTGACACCCGCCAGCCCGCGAATCGTCGCGGCCTGACCAACACCCGCAATTGGACCCAAACCGATCGGTGGCGGAGCTAATGCGGCCATGGCCGCAACTTCACCTTGCTGAATAACGGTATACGCAGCCATCAGCTTTTGGGCGGCAAACGCCGCTTTTTGAATTAATGAACCTTCTTTGGCAGTTTCTGCAATTAATCCCAAACCTTGTGCAGCAACCTGAAACTTCATCTGCAACACTTGTGCTTCAACACGTTTTTCAGTCGCAGCTCTGGCTTTCGCTGCTTCTTCTGCCTTGCGGGTTTTTTCATCTTCCTTACGACTAAATGACTCCAACTCTCGCTGGATCGCTTCATCTTGTCTGGCGGTGTACTCTTCTTGTTGCTGAACATAGAAGTCGTTTTCACGCTCACGATACTCATTGCGCAGGGCTTCCATCGAATCAAAGCCACGACGCTTTAATTCCTCCTCCGAAATGACCATTTTTTCGATGTCCGCCAAACGTTCGTCATGCGCCAGACTCAGCTTTTCGCGCTCGTTGGCGTACTGGCGATCCAATGCTGCCAAACGGGTTGCCCCACTCTTTTGCAACTTTTGAGTATCTTCGTCGTCATCCGAGACGGACGTACTTGAACTGGTACGAACCTCTGGCTGATCAGAATAATTCATACTGAAGCGAACAATGTTGTACTTGCGCTGTAACTTGTCCAACTCGGCGCTGCTTTCTTCTAAATTTTTGCTAACAAGCGCGTATTGCGAATTTAGATTAAATAACTCGTTTTTGCTTTGACCAAAGGGGTTGATGCTGGGTAAATCAGCTTGATTAACGTCACTGT
Organism: Vibrio sp. Vf1514; assembly: GCF_052076135.1. Classification (NCBI taxonomy): domain Bacteria; kingdom Pseudomonadati; phylum Pseudomonadota; class Gammaproteobacteria; order Vibrionales; family Vibrionaceae; genus Vibrio; species Vibrio sp. Vf1514. Next base: position 1,145,928 of record NZ_CP197268.1, read on the forward strand.
ATTTATCCAATTCATCGGTTAATTGTTGGCGCTCTGCCGTGAGGTCTCTCACTTCCGATCGCAGCTCTGACAAACGCTTCACCAGACCGTTTTCCGTTCTTGGTGAGTCTGACCAGCTATCAAATAGCGCACCCCAATAATCCGTCGCAGTGGTCAATTTATCCGTAAACCAATCGATTTGATCACTGGCTCCGAGTACGGCGTTGGCGAATGAACGCTGCATCTTCATGCCGACTTCGTTGAGCTTTTGGTCCATCTCTTTGAACTTTTTGATGTCGTAATCCGACATGGCCACATTCAAATCGCGGTATTTTTCTGTGAGTTCGTAGAGCTGTTTACCGTTATTTTCAAGCAACGGCATCAGTGCAGATGCTTCGTCGGCTATCGATTCCAAGTAGGTGATTTGCGCTTTCATCGGCACATTGGCCTCATCCATCGCTTTTTTCACCGCAACCAAGACCTCTGGACTCGACAGCTTGCTTAGCTCTTGCGCAGTTAAACCCACTTTTGGCGCAACATTATCAAAGAAATCTTTGAACTCTCCGCCACCATTGGCCACGAAATCTCCCAACTTATCGTTGGTGTCTTTCAGAATGTCAGCCATCTTGTCGCCACTGATGTTGTATTGCTCAGAGGCGTATCCGAGCGCTTGAATACGCTCAGAGGAAACTTGGGCCACCCCCGACATGCGCTCGATTTCTCGCGCTTGTTCGGCAGTCTGTTTGATCAGAATGGTGGCCGCTGCGGTTAACGAACCCATCCCAGCTGAAACCACACCCACGGTCTGAACTGAATTTTTCTTAAGGAACTGAAAACCTTCACTGGCAACATCCAGTCCTTTGCTCAGTTGAGACGTTGAGTATTCTGCATCGTTTGCTTCTTTGGCGTAACCGCGAAGCATCTTCTTGGCAAACTCAACATCTTTGTTAAATTGAGCCGTCTCGGTATTAAACCGGATATTAAAATCAGCTACTTGGGCACTCAAAGCGTACTCCTCCGGCAGCGGCGGCCTGCGCCATTAGCTGCTCGTCATCTAGTTCAATGGATTCTTCAGGTTCAGGGTTGGGAAGAAAATCACGATAGCTGGCAGGAGGATCAAGTTTGATTCCCGCTGCCATTGCCGTGATATTCCAGTTTGATGCGCAGGCAACGGCAAAACGCCAATTGTCCATTTCAAAACTGAAACCATGAGTGGCAAAATGACGCTGCCAGTCGACAACCATTTCACCGCTGATGGAATCCAATGCGCTTCGCCAGCAAAGGATTTGAAATTCTCGCGCCAGATTTTCAGCAAATGTTTTTTCAGCTAGGACTACGCTTTTGGGTCAACCGACTCCTTTGAAACATCGGTTGATTCGCCAGCGGCACCATCTTCAGGCTCTTGGTTTAATGGGATACCGGAAAAGACGGCGACTTCATCATGCAGGAGCTTGACTTGATCAGGCATGAAGTTGTCCATCACAAATTGATGGCGGCAATCAATGTCGTTACCGAACTCTTTACAGCCATACGCGACCAAGCGCGACTGAGCAATAAATGTCAGCTTTTTGAACGCATTAAGCACCTTCTCAATGTTGTTCAGGAAGGCATCTTTTTCACTGATTGGCGCATCTTCCGGGGGTTGAACAGGCATTTTTGGCTTGGGAAGCGTTGCCACGTACTCAATAAAGTCATAACGCTCTAAACCGGACAGCTGAGTGAGGGTGACCGATTGGTCACCCACTGGAACGTCTTTTTTCTTCAGGAATGTTTTCATCATTCAACTCCTGCAGCTGCCTGTTCAATCAGCAGTTGCTCCGCAATGATCGGCTTGCCAACTTGCTTGAATTTAACAGTGCGCGTGATTTTGTCTTTCGCTGCCACTGTTTTTCCTAACGAGTTGATGTAACCGCGAAACGCATCCACTGTACCATTTGGGTATTTGCTTCGGTAGATTGTGACCGTATCACTGTCTAAATCCGTGACCAGTTTTTGCTGCAAAGGGTCACCCGGCTTCCAAGCCAAGACCACCGTCGTCTCACCCGCCGTCTTTTGGCCCGGAGTGGTTTTTGTCCACGTCGCTTCAGGGTCGTCCAGATAGCCGTCGTCTTCATCTTCGACGGTGATTTCACCTGGAGTAATCTCTTTCAGGCTTGCGAGTTGTTCCCACTTCGTGTCAGCCAGATAATCAGAGTAAGTCAGCGTTGACTCATCAGTACCCGCCTTTAAACGCCAGAATGACGAACCTGCGCCTTTTACGGATTGGGTTGGATCTTGCTCTTCACTCATTGTAAAACCTCTTCGATGTATTCAACTTTAAACAGTAGGTCGAGCATGCCCCATGGCTGCTCGTCATCACGACCGTATTCGAAACCACTTCGATTGCAGTTATCGAGCAGGCCATGCGCGCTATAGTATTGGCCGATAGTGGCTAATACCTTCTGACCAATCACATCCAGCTCAGCGTCAATATCGGTCTTGGTCATCAAATAGATGCGAACCAATAACGTCGCAGACCAAGTGATCTCCGACATGTCAGAATCAATCGGTACACCTTCCGACAGCGCCACAGCAATCGCGGGCAGGTCACCGAGTTCATCATCCAACGGGTCGGCTGAGACTTCGATAAACGATGGAAGGCCATTAAAAAAAGTGGTGATGGTGGTTACACCATCAGCCGGATTCATCTTCGCGATTAAATCCGCGATCACTTGTTTTCGAATGCGGTCGTTAATATCCACGCGCAGCTCCTCGACGAACAATTAAACGCACTTGTTGTTGCATGGCACTGACCAGCTCTTTCGGCATGTCGGACTTCATCAAACGCGCACTGTTTCGTTCAAAGGCGCTGGTGATTTCAGCCGACACAGGCACTTTGCAAACCTGAATTGGGTAACGCCGATCACTGGTTCGTTGCATGATGTGCCAACGACCATTTCTAAGCTGTTGCAGAAACGCGTCTTTAAACTTATGGCGCCCCACAACGATGGAGGTGTTACCGGAGAATTCACGTTTAACAAATCGCCCTCGCTGACCACGGGCGACACCACTGACTAGCATGCGGCCTTTCTTACGCTTAATCTGCGTTCTGGCCGTGTCAATCGAGATGGCTGGCAACTCATTGCGGCGGACCCGGACATAAGCCACCGGGCGTTTTGCAGTAGCACGATTGATGGTGGCCCTTGGCCTGAGTACTTTTTGCTTCACTTTAATGGTTTTAGCTGCGTCTTTGATTGAATGAACCACCGCCCTTGTGGCGACGCGGTTAATCGCCATCGCGCTTGCTCTTGGCACTGCACTCTTCTGTAATCCAGACAGGTTTTTAACCGCAAGAGCCAGTTGTTTATCAATCGCTGTCATAGCACCACCATTAAGTCGCCGTTCTCAGGGTAAGGGCCGCTGCTCACTGTGGTTCGCTTACCACTGACAACAAATTCGATCGTGTCGCCTTTTCGAACCTTGACGTTATCAGAGCGGCGGAACGTCATCTGGCGCTTTCGACCTGCCATCGCATCAAACTCATTGATGCTCTCGTCATAAATAGCCAATACAGGCTCTGAATCATTGACCCTGACCAAAACACCCATGGTCGAGTAAACCCGATCATCAGCGTCTTCCATCAGGCGATCGAACTCGCTATCAAACATGATTAGCCCTTAGTGGTTACCCAAAAACCCGCCACGCCTGCGTCCACAGCGTCATTCGCAGCCTGTTCTTCCAAATAAGCCGTCTCGCCTTTGGTGACGATCACCGTCTTACCGTGTGACAACGCCTGAAAGGTTTTCAGAGCCTTAACTTTCAGATCGCCTTCGGCGTTGCTTTGCACTTCCGGCACGTTGTTGTCATCCGTCAGTGTGGCGCCTTCCGGCAGTTCACTGGCGATCGCCAGCACTTCATTTTCATCCGGTGCTTGACCTTCTGAATCTGGCGTTTGGGCAGCTTGAGAACTGGAAGTATCGTCACTGCCAAATGCTTCTTGGTCTGAACCATCATTGCTTTGGTCTGATTCGTCATGTTCATCATTTTCATCCGGTAACTTCGCTTCCAGCTCATCAATGATGGCGTTCAGCTGCTTTTCGGAGGTTTTGTCGGTGTACGGAGACTTAGTGATGCCCAGCTCTTTACACAGTTCGTCAATGCGTTTTTGCAGCAGTTCTTTGTTCGTCATGGGAATATCCAAAAATAAATGGGCCATGGCCCCATTGTTACGGTTTAACAAAATCCGAGCGATTACTCAGCGACTTTCACAATCACCACGTGGTTCACATCAACGAGGAACATCGCGGGTGCCGATTCCGTTTTGGTGTAGCGCACTTCCGGATCGCCGCCTTCGGTCCAGTCCTTGACGTAACGTTCCGCTTCATCCAGACCATCTTTCTGCGCAGACAAGTCTTGAATCTGACCATACAGACGAACACCACGCACAGAGGCATTGGCGAGGATTAGGTGGTAATCACGCTGAACTTTCTGAGTGACGCCTGCGCGGTCGGTGTACTCTTCGTTTACCACGATGATGGTGACATCGCCCAATTGGCCTTTGATGCTGACCGTTTTACCCAAGTCTTTCAGCGACGTTTCCAGCTCTGAAGTCGAGCCACGGCGCGTGTCCAACTTGTCATTGAACTTCTTGAATTTGCGCATCAGTGCCCACGTTTTCGGGTCACAGATCAGCATGTTTGTCAGGCCGTCCGACACCCCAGCCCACGTTTCAATGTCAGCTTCAATGTCGTAGCTTTCGAAGTCTTGGCCGCTCCACATCGCGGCGCCAATCAGCTCGATGTTGTTGCTGGCGCGGCGACCTGCGTCGATTTCGAAAGGCGTTTCAACGAATTCACCATCAATCATGGTTTTGCCGTCGTACACCATTTCGGCGCACATCAGCTCTTCACGATCACTAATCGCCTGCTCTTCCATGTTGAGGTTTTGCATGACGATCGCTTCTTGGCGTTGGCCTGCGCTCATTTCGCCTGTGTACTTCTCACCCGGACGGCGCACAACCGCTTGGTTGGCGGTCACTGCATGCTTTGATTTGACGTAAGCAGGTGCAAACGATGAAGTTTTGTAACCTTGGTTGCGGTCAATCGCCGCACCAACCATCGGTGAGCAGAACACCGCAATCTTGGTTTTGTTTGGCACCATATCCAGATCAACTTTTGCCGTCGAAAACGTGTAGCTTTCGCGGAAGAAGAAGCGCTGGAAGAAGTTATCACGACGAATACCGGCTTCGTGAATGGCACCAAGCAGTTCGCGTGTAGTGAAATTATCTGGCATGTGAATCTCTTCTTTTTCGAATTCAAAAAAAGACGACGATTAAACTTCGTCGTCTACGTAAATGGCACTGCCGAGGAACGCGGCACGTTTGGCCTTATCGGTGGCCACCGTATCGGGCCAGTTCACACCACGAATACGGAACCCACCTTGCGGGTAAATAACCGCCGTTTGCTCAGCGCCACTGTCAGTCACTTGTTTCGCGGACATTGCGATCGCTTGGCCTGCGGTGCCATCCCACTTGACCAACGTGGCCGCATCGGCCGCATCCGCCATCAGTGGCGTGTATTTTGGAAATGATTCACCCGCCTTAATGGTGCCGCGAGTGGTGACAGGCGGACTGAGTAAAGTGTCGTCCGGAGTGTATTCTTCCATTACCTATTCCTTAATCGATACGTTGGAATGAAGCCGCCAAGCGGCTAATGTTTTTCTGCTCTTCGGAAGCCGAGCCAGTGCTGACATCTTGACCCAGCAATTCGCCATGCTCAGAACTTATCGCGGCCAGCGCGGCGGCGTTGGCGTCTTTGGTGCCTTGAGGCGCGGCGGCGAGCAGGTTTTTAGCTTCGTCAACCGAAAGACTGGTTCTGCTGGCAAGATGCATCGCCATTTCCTGACGACCTTCGGCTTCCTGCAAGGCCAGAATGCCCATGCAGCGATCGCGCTCCGCTTGCGCCGCATTGGCTTGGGCGTCCTGCGATTCAGCCGGAGCCGATTCGGCAGCGGGTTGGTCAGTGACAGTGGCACCAGAGTCTTGTGCTGATGCAGCGGGTTGCGGCGCTGGTGCAGTAGCCGATGGCTGCTGCGTCGCGCTTGGAGTGGTTGGATCTTCGACCGACATAGCGGCTCCCATATCTACTGTGGTTGAATTTCGCTTGAAGTGGTCAGACATAATCTGAACCGCATCCAAGCCGTTAACGACTTCATTGGCGAAGCCGACATCGACCGCCGCCTGACCTTCATAGGTCTCAGCTTCGGTCGCGAGTACCGTTTTCACATCCACCCCCATGTACGTGGCGGCTTTGGTGGCAAACATCTGACGATTGCTCTCCAGCTCTTTCTGCCACTTATCCCGAACGTCTTTCGGGAGCGCGGCGTAAGGATGACCATCGGCCTTATGGCTTCCGGCAGTGATCAGCGTGATTTCCACACCTTGCTGATCCAGCATCTTCTCGATGTTGGTGTGGGCCATAATGACGCCGACTGACCCGGCAACCCCGGTCTGAGTAATGAGACGACGTGAGCAAGCGCTGGCAATCATCTGCCCGCCACTGCAGTGCATGTCGTACCCCAAGGACCAGATGGGTTTGATTTTCCGGTATTCGGCAATCTTGTCGGCCAAGTCAAAACACCCGGCAACCATACCGCCAGGTGTATCCATATCGAGCATGATGGCTTTCACTTCCGGGTCAGTCAGCGCTTCACTGATACGGTGGATAATGCCGTCATAGCCCGTCATGCCAGAACGAGGTTGGATGTAGCCGTATTTGTGGACCAGTGTGCCGCTAATAGGAACGATGGCGATGCCATTGACCACCTGATAGTTGCGTTCGGTGGAGCGACGGGGGCTGAAAGAAGCGGCTTCCTTTTTCATGTCTGGAGCCATCAGTACATTGCCATCCACATCAACCAGTTGCTGCACGTTGTTCAGGCGTTGACTCAAGGCCGAGAAGAACGTGCGTGCATACCCGGCTTCCAGCGCCAACGGGCGGTTAAATGCGGCGGTGATGAGGTTTAAATGGGAGGTGTTATTCATTTGAACTCTCAGTTGGGTTATCAGGAGCCAGCGCCTGCAGCTTCATCCAGCTTGGCGGCGGCAGTCCTTTGGATTTACGTTCATTCATCTCAGCTACTTGCTGTTCGAAGATCTCTTGATAATCTTCACCCAGCAGGGCCAGCTCTTTTTCGTAAGTCGACAAACTGCTATCGATACGGAGCACCGCTTCTTTCACCTCTTTCAGACCATCAATGGCCAGTCGGCCAGAGCCGATCCAGTCGCTTTTGGTCCACGCGTAGCGACGTTCGTAAAAGTTAAAACGTGCATTGCGAGGCAGAGTGATGTAACCACGCAGCAGCATTTCTTCGAAAATGAGCGCGAAGATCTGGCTGGCGAAACGGTTGGCGATGATTTTTCGGCGCCCCATGAAATAACGCCATGAATCGTTATGAGCGGCGCGAATGGTGCTGTAAGACATCTGCGAATAGTTACGCGACAGTTGAGCGTAATCCACACCCAGCCCCGCCGCGATATAACGCAAGATGGACTGCTCTAAGGCAGAAAAACCGTTGTCAGCATTTCCGGCCGTATGCAGGTTGAGCTTATCCCCCGGCATCAAGTGTGGGAGTTTGACGCCGTTGAACTTGATTTCGTTAGCGGCGTAGTAGTCGCCATACGTCATCAGCATCTTTTCTATCGCGCCATCTTGTGATGCGCCAAAGATGTATTCCATCGCTTCATTCGTACCGAGTTCGGATTCGATGCTGGCCGCATACATCGCATTCACGACCGCGCGTTGGAGCGTGGTGTTTTGCAAGGTATCGAGCATCTTGAGCTGCTCTAAACTCGACATGAATCGGTTCACGCCGCGCGTCTGTCCACCTTCACAGGGTTCAAAAATGTGAATGAATCCCGTGCGGCCAGATGGGTTGGTCTTTTCAACGCGACGCCAAGTGCGGCTCAGCCCGAAGTTATCCGCCCCTTCTTCGACGTAATAAGCCACCGCTGCGCCATGGCGATTGAGTTCTACCCCGCCGCGACGGTCGGGTTTATCCATGCCGTGATTTGGGTTGGTAACTTTGCGCGGTGACACCATGCGAATCGCGGTAGCAAACGGCGAGTGGCGATCGTTAATCCACTCTGGTTTTGCCATGATGTCACCTGTCATCGCGTGAGTTTCCACGGATTCGCGCATCAGCATGGTGAACGTGCGGCGACGCTCGGCGTCAATAAAGCAACCCGGGTCTTCGGCAATGTCACGGAATATCGCTTCCACATCCTGCACAAAGCCTTTGTCCGGCTTAATGCCCAGCAGACGCCAGTTGGGTTTGTAGCTCAGGCGAAATTCAGACCCAATAATGTGGTCCTTATGCAACTGAATCCCGTTGGCGGCGATGCCGTTATTGCGTACCACATCATCCGTTCGGGCATTAGCAAGTTTTCTTACTGGCAGGAAGGCTGCATCGACCGATTGCGCCGGTGGCGACCACCCGCGCAATTGACCACCGAACCCCGCACCGCCAGCTCTGAACACCGCCTCTCGAAGTGGTGTCTGGCCATCTGCGGCCAGAAGTCCAGTATGTTTCATTAAAACCCTACCCTTGCCGGACGGCGACGACGCGTATTAGACAAACCCAGCTGCGCTTTCAGGTCTTCAATGTAGGCGCGTAATTCGTGAATGTTCGCTCGGTTATAATCGACCTTGCGATCCCCTTTCTGAATAGAAACCGCCATCGTGCCTGTCTGCAACTTGTGATAGGCGGCTTCGGCTTCTTGCAGCATTTCTTGTGTTGTCATGATCTTCCACCTTTGAGGCGTTCTGCCAGCGCAGCTATACTACTGCTGGCTGGTTTGCTGACGGTTTGAATAGGTTGAGGCTCATCCAGAGCCAAACCGAACTTCTGAACAAGAATGTTGAGCGCGGCATAGGCATAGTTCCAACCATCCAGCGCTTCATCGAAGGCGTGGTACTGCTTTATCCAGCGCCAGACCTCACGGCCACTCTTGTCGTATTCCAACTTCTTCGCGGCTGAACACAACTGTTTGAAAAACTCGTCGTTGGCCAACTCATCATCGAGCGGAAAGTGAATACAACCGGGAACCGGCTCTGTGCCGTTTGGCATCAGGTTCAATCGGCTGTAAAGCCTTTGTTTAATGCCATCGGTACCCAAGCGGGTCAGGTACACTTTTTTGTTGTTCTTCTTGCGCGGGAAGTTTTGGATTGGCTTTCCATATTGGTTTTCACCCTGAATCGGGATCACCCACATGACGCCATAGCGGCGGCTCATTTCGTACACGTCATCGGTCTTGTGACCCATGGCATCCCAGCACCACAATTTAACGTCCATGGCTTCGCCACTGCGTTTTTTGTAGGTCTGGTAAAGCATACGGCCAGCCGTATCCTTCAGAACCTGCGTCGATAAATCGCCCAGAAGCACAATGTGTGAAACCAACCAGCACTCTTCGCCAGCGCCCCACGCCCAGACGAACATTTCAATCCGGTCATCCTGCGTATCAATGCCACCCGTGAGAACCACGGCGCGATCCGGTACCGGGTTATCCACCCGCTTGCCTGACCACCATATCTCGCGGCGCAATTTGAGCACTTCCCAATCCAGCTTGTCGCCGTTCTCCCCTTCCCACAATTCACCAAGGGAGAGGTTCACGAACGTTTTCAGCCGTGTCGGATCGTCTTTCTTCTTCAGAAACTCTTTGACGATACCGCGCCAGCCTTCACTCAGTTTGGTGTTGTAACCAGACCAAATGTGTATGCCGACAGAAGTCGGAGTGGGGGCTGGATTTCCGGGTTCATCAAAGAAGGCATGGCCATCTTTGGTTCACGTACCATCTTCGGCCATCCAGCGGCCAGCCAGCTCCATTTTGTACAGGTGCTGATATAGGATGGGGTCATCACAACCGATGCACTCGTAATAGACCGATTTGGCTTTGGTATTGAGTGTGGCTTGAGAGTGATCCCACTTAAAACCGTATTTGGTCTCTTTGCTGCCCCATTCCAGCACCTGTTCAGTGCCGCAATGTGGACAAGGTAAATAGAATCGAAAGGTCAATTCCATGCGCGCCATCAGGCGCTCAATGTGAGACTCACCTTTATTAGTTGGCGTGGTTCCCCACCGGGCCATCGGGAAGGCGGCACCTTCCAGACGCTTGTATGCTAGGTCAATTGGGTTACCTTCTTTACCGACTTCCCAATCCCAGCCATCAATCTCATCTCCGAACAGCGCCCCTTTGGTTAAAGCGCGCATGTTGCGGGGGGTCGATGTGCCTAAGATGTGCAGCGCCCAGCCGATACCCTTTTTATAGGTCACGGTGTTGTTCTGATCTTTGGCAAACAGAGCAGGAAATATCCGATGCATGATGGGCATTTCCTGCCAAGCTGCATCGATTTCCGAGACCGAGAGGTTTTTTGCGTCACTCTCGGTCGGGACGTAAATCACCGAGTTGGTCTTGAACTGAGCATGCAGGCAGCTATCAGCCGCAACAATCAGTTTCGTCCAGCCAACACGCGCCGATTTCTGAAAAGCGATTTCCGTGATGGCTCGGTTACACATCATATTGAGCGGAACCACCTGAAGTGGCAGCGTTTCCCAAAAGCCCTCTTCCTGAGAAGAACCGGCTGCTAACCGGAAATGCTTGTTCGCCCACTCTGAGGCTTTAATCGGCGCTGCTCTCCTCAGTGCTGCCAAGCCAATCCGGACCTTCTTCCGGATCGCTGTCCATGTAGTCTGAGAGATTGGGTTGGACATCGGCACACTCATTCAAGACAGCAGCAATCACGGTCTCCAACACTTCCACCGCTTCCGGCGGTAAGTCGGGCCATGCGTTTTTGAGTTTAGGGAGAAGGGTATCGAGGCGTGTACTGACTCTCGCGGCAACTTGCTCAAGTGCATCAATGATAACTTCTAGAGGTGCATAGCTCTTTTCGAATAGCACCCGCTTGGCTTTCATCATGAACACTTTTTCGCGCCGCTCTTCGAGTTTGAGGTCACGTTCGATTTTGGCGTACGTTTCCTCATTTTCACGGTCGGTTTCCGGATCTTTTTCAGCCGGATTTGACTGGCGAAGGAAGGCTGCGTAGCCGTGAATACACGCCAATGGATTCATGCCTTGCTTACCAATGGCAGCAGGCACAACGCCTTTACTGATAAGGTTTCGGACTTGTCTATCGGATATCCCAAGAAGCTCGGCTATATCCGACTGCGTGAACTTCTTGTCTGGATTGAATAGCTGATTCATTCATGGTTTAAAACCGGAAACCGGAAACCCCCAAAAGTAAAAAAAATTTTAACGAGCGACTTCGTGCGAGGTAGAAACCCCGTGGTATCTCAGGGCGCCGGAAAGGACCCATTAAATATCCATATAAATCAATCAACTAAGCATTGCTCTCTGATGTAATCCTGCAGGTACTTAGTCTGCTGCAGGTTCTCCGCCATCATTCGCTGGAGGCGTAGATAATCTTGTTGAGCTGCTTCGGTAAGTCGTGGGGAGACTTCATCGCCCATGCTTCTGGCGCTGGTGGTAAAGGGCATTGAGGCTGGACAGACTGCTTTGACGCGCAGCCTGACATTGGCAGAGCGCAAACTAGCGCCAAGACGATCAATTTCTTCCTGTGCGGCTGATAGTTCTGCTGCATGTTTTATCCCCAGTTCGTTGTAAATTTTGATTTGAGCGATTTGTTTGCTGTTGAGTTCGATAAGTGAGTTACGTTGTGCGACTACCTGATTCAGTTCGAGCTCTGCCGACTGGCGGCGCTCTCGCTCGATAGCGAACAGACCGGATAACGACGCGATAATTGCGGCGATTACTCCGATGACAATGACTTTCCAATAAGCTGCAGTTGGCATACTTCTTCCTCAATCTCTCTACGAGTAATCAGGCCCTTCCACTTTTTCCCACCAGCGTAAATCCATCGTCGTAGTTGCTCACATGCCGATGCGTATTGGTGGCCATTTAGCAACCTGAGAAGCGTAGAACGGGAGAAATTGCCGATACCGACGTTGTAAGTGAATGAGTAAAGCGCTGCACGAGTAGCTTTAGGTATATCTACATGAATCAAAGGATCAACCTGAGCCTGTACTTTTTTAAGGTCAGCATCGAGCAACTGTTTACACTCCAATTGGGAATAGTTTTTTTCCTTTACGATGTCATCGCCTGTATGCCCGTAACAAACGGTAAGAACACCAACCACATCGTAATAAGGCTTATATTCAACTCCTTCAAAAGGAATCACCATTGCAGCTGCGATAGCGATAGTGGACGCTCCCGCGGCTAGCAGGTTCTTAACCGTGCTGTTAATCCTGCTCATCACCAAACTCCGCAGTGAATCGCTTTTTCTGCCAATAGTTGTTGATAAATGCCGTGAGTAACATACCAACAAGTGCGATGATCACCATATAGGCATCTGTCGATATTGAGCCAAATACACCAATGACTGCATTCCACCAATAAGATAGAGAGCTGGAGACTTTTTCATTCATACGCATACCCACCCCCTGCAGGAGTGTCCTGATTATTTAGAGTGAGAGAAGAAATTTGAAGCATAAAAAAACCGCCTTGAGTGGCGGCTTTTAAATTCTGGATGCATTAATCCAAACTAGGAATTTATAGGTTAATTTGTTCCCATTTTGTTTTCAAGTTCAGCTCTGAACCTTACTTGTGCGGCTACATCATAACCTACGAGGATCGTACGAATACACTCAATGTGCTCTTCCCAGCGTTCCCAATGCGTCTGATAATAGCGAGTTCGTTTCTTCTTGAAACCTTCACTGTTCTCTCCTTTTTGCTGGCAGTCATAATCCACCAGCAAAGCAATCAGATGGGCCTTAGGTACCAAGGGTAAGTAAACTGGGTGATCATTCTGTTGTTGTACGGATGGTCCTGATAGTTGTTCTAAAGCCATCCCACCAGCAATGAAAGGAACGATTACGGAAAACTTCTCGAATGTCCTTTTCTGAATCGTAACGCCTTTCAGACTTTGGGCGATTACCCAATCATTCATCAAACACTTAATCAAACGTTCTTTGTTGGAGTTAGCATTCCAACCAGGTGACGCGTAGGCAAATAAACTCCAATCAACTAAATGCCTCTCTCTACGCTTTATCCGCTCGAGAGCCGCTAAAACTTTTGCACCGTCTAACTTTGAGCCAATTTCTCTGTCAGCAGCGCCAAATCCACCACCGCCAACACCAGAATTGTAATTTGCTTTAACCCCTTCGGTCGCAAGCGCTATTGCCGCCGACATTGGCCAATGTTCAATCGAAACGACTAAGCCCATATTGTTACCTATCGTAAATGAAATAGAAGGAATTATAGGTTACTTAATATGGGCTTAAAGAAAGCTTATTGTTACAGCCGTAATGGCATTCATAAATGCTGGGCTATAAGCAAAAGTGGCCAATGCAAATAGCTATTCAGCGACGAATGCAGAATGCCCTCCTGCAACCTTCAATTGCCCTTCTACGATCCGCCAAGAACTTGGAACAAAAGAAGGGTCAGCTCGAACATCGGACTCCAAACGGAACTCAGTTTTTCCATTGACAATAACGGAGACATACTCTGGAGGTAGCTTAGTGAACATATGTTGATCGCTATGGCCATGTATCAAGGTCAATCCTAAACCTTCAGGAGCAAGAGCATCAAGTAAATCACGTTTATGTTCTATTTCACCAACAGCTACAGAGTAATCAAGTTCCGGTGCATCTAAAAGAGAGGCAGAACTACTTTGAGGGTGTGTGCAATGTCGACAAGCACCAGAATGACCCGTACAGTGGCTGCAGCTGTCCGTCCCTCCATGAACGCAACTACTATCTTTTCCATCAACTCGACCAAACCACCCTATAGGCAATGCATCATCAGTGTTTTCAGTTGGACTAATAGAAATAACAAGATCACGCTCAACCTGCGAGTATCCCTCAAGCATCATTTTAATTGTTCCTTGATCCTCAAATACTGGGACATGAATGCCTATGTCACTGCCATCAAGTTGACTGAGTATGTCATTCAACTCACCAGAGTTAATTCTGTTAATAATATTTTTAACTTTACTTTCGACTTGCATATTTATTTACCTGTTTGTTTTTAACATACTATACAGTTAATAACGCGTTCATCAGATAAGTTACAACTAAAACTTTACTAACCAACTTTAACTTTCTTTTCCCATTTAAATTATTGATGTTATTGACATAATGTTACGTATGGTGAACTTTTTGCATAAATGTATTTACCATTTCTTCCGCCATCCATCCATGAGCTGCTACTAAAGCTAATAATAAACAATCTTTCATTGCGAAAGGCTTGTCTGCTAATAGATCTGCATAGGTACCGATAATGATTAAACTTCCAATAAATACTGTTGCAACTATACGTGATCTAGATATCTGGGTAATTCCTCTATCTCTAATAAATAGATAGTAGGCAAAATTGAATGCGCCTGTAACCGCAACAGCCCAAAATAGAGAAATAGCTTGAGTATCAGTCAGTTGAACAACTACGCTCCCTAGATTAATTTCCATTGCTACCTCCTATAACGTCCTTGACAAGTACCTGCTGGCCTTTTCCTTCAACGCCTCCGTATATCCACAAGGGCTTTCCTTCTACGGATTTCAGATTATCAATGGGTTTTACCTGATACCACACATTTACCCCCTCAAAACCACCATATGTTTTTTTTCCTATAACTTGAACCTGTATATCTTGTGTAGTGTTTTCAATAGTTTGACCAACAAACAAATTAAAAAGCCCATGAGGAGGAGCATCTTTTATAGGTGTATTGGACAATAGCGTTGCTACAGCATTTACAGGAGATGCATTTCTATCTAGTTCCGAACTAGCTGTTGCATTTAAGGATAGAAGAGCAAAAACACAAATAATCGATCTATTCATATATCCTCCTTGTCATAAAGAACAGACTCACTTAATAACCTTATTATGAAAACTGGGCATGAGTTTGACTTCCATAAAAAAACAAGATGCATATCACAACAAATAGGTCATCACACTGAATAATAAGAAAATTCATGTTTTAAACGAAATATATTATTGATTTCATGTAGTTATAAGAAAACAATCAAATCTAGAAGTGTTGGTTCCATTCTTAGTTGAAATTAAGTGGTTTAGTTGATTCATTGAAACAAATCCATTGGATACGTACTGATGCGTACAACACATTCTCATACTCATCCAAAGATTAGATCTTCGGTAAATTAAGCAAATACAATGTCATCGACTATAGTTCTTGTAGCATTAAATGGAACCGAGCAACATGTGTGGACGACTAAACGTAATCGATGACCCGCTTTGTCGTGTTGTATGTGAGAGGCTTGGCATTAAGTTTTCAACACCAACGAACAAGGATTTGCGACCGTCTGAAATGGTATCCACCGTTATCTATGAACACGGCGCCTTCCATCAGCTAGACCTACAATGGGGTATAAAACCCGACTGGTCTAAGAAGCTCATTATCAACGCTCAATCGGAAACCGCGCACATCAAACCTACTTTCAAGCGTGCTTTCGAAACTTCGAGAGTGATTATTCCCTGCTCTGGATGGTATGAGTGGTCGGAAGTAGCTGGAGATAAGAAAAAATTCTTGTTCAGTGCCGGCTATAGCAAGCCAGTGTATATGGCTGGCTTAGCCTATAGAGACACAAAACAACTCGTTACTCTCACTATAAAACCGACTTTGCAGTGTGCGGCCTACCACAACAGAATGCCTCTAGTTATAGCTGATTCAGATATAGAACATTGGTTAACCGGCGCACTCGATATCAATGAGTATCCACCAGCCCAAGAGACACCATATATTATTGAGCTGCATTCTTGATAGACCTGCGCGCATCGGTTTCTTGCTGGGCTCATGTCTTCACTAAAACCCAATGAGATAATTGCAACTGGTTGTGTATCGCCTATTATTTATTCGGCTTTCGAATCCTAATAACTCAATAGGTTACTCACCATGAAACTTTGTCATACGCTAGGTTTACTCAGTATATTGTCACTCTCAGTTCAAGCTGAAATCCTTTCGGTTCATTGTCCCCTTGGTTGCCCTTCCAATCCAGAATCCAATGATCTCGTTTTCACCCACATCTACGCCCTTTCCAACAACCCAAATACCAAGTTCGCTGATTGGGTAGCATATGAAGTTAATCCAATTAACTACGGCGTATCACCAGGTCGCAATTGGAATAGTGATCCGCTGATCGATGAGAGTAAGACTCTAGAACCATCCGATTATACTGGAGCCAACGCCAGCGATTTAGAAGCTGACAGGGGCCACCAGGCACCCCTTGCTAGTTTCGCTGGTTCTCGCTACTGGTACGAAGCAAACTACCTAAGCAATATCACTCCACAAGATGAAGATTTAAATCAAGGACCGTGGAAAATACTAGAGGATAAGGTCAGGGACGTTGCTACTTACGAAGAGCCACTATACGTAATTACTGGCCCACTATTTAATGCCCAGATGAGCAAGTTGCCGAAAGCAGATGAAGAGCATGTTGTCCCTTCCGGCTATTTCAAGATCATCTACAACCGTAAAGGAGCTGTCGGTTTCGTGATGCCTCAAAGTAGCGGGAGGAATGACAACTTCTGCTCCAAGATATCCTCGATTAACAATATCAATATTCAGACAAACTTCAATATCCCTAACTTTAGTGACAATACGGATCTGAGAAAACAACTTGGGTGCAGTAGTTAATATTGCTTTATCGTCATTGTGTTAAAGAAGAGCACTTCAAAAGTGCTCTCTTATGCTTCCTAAATAAAGGGGGATATAACGAATTAAAAAGAAACTGGCTTGTAGATCAGCATCAGCTATTTGCTAAAAAGCACTTTCGGCAGCATATCGATTTTTTTCCGCAAATCTTTTCGCAATATCAAAACTCCCACTCGAATCTTCTGGTGTAACCCACCATACTTTTTCTTTGGCACGAGTTACTGCAACGTAAGCAAGTCTCATTGCTTCTTCGGTTTGAGCCTCATCATAAGTCTTCTTAAAGCCAGCCAATTTATACAGATAGTTCTTTGCATAATGTTGAGTATCATATTCACAATCTTCGACTAAAAGGCAATACCTAGCTTCAAGTCCTTTACTTCTATGAAATGTCTCAAACTGAACCTTAATATTGGAATTAGTCTGGTACTTCATATGATTTTTATATGCTCTTTTAAGCTTGTCGTTAACAGCATTTGTCTTTGACATGACTAGAAGATCTGTACCATCATCTATTCTTTCCTCACTTTCCAAAGCTTGTTGTATTGAGGCGAGCAATCTCACAGCAGGCTTTATTGTTGGATTCACAGGACAGTTCTTCGCAGGACCAGATTGAACAAAAAATAATCTTTCTTGTTCGTCAACATTCACACATTCACCCGTTTTATTAAAGTCTTTGGCATACATCAAACAACTTTCAGCTGTATCTACTATTGATTGATAACTCCTATAATTTTGACTCATAAACACCTTATTGGTATTTAACGACGGAAATTTCGTTTCATAATCTGATAGGAATTCTGTTGAGCTGCCTCTCCAGCCATAGATAGATTGAAAATCGTCCCCAACACACATCAATGAACTTTTAAAACCTTCCTGTGTCAGTGTACGAAGAGTGGCGTTTATCCATAGTGCCACTTCCGGTGAGATATCTTGAAACTCATCAATGATTATATTGGTTAAACTACGCTTTGCTTTGTGTGAAAGAGCTCTAAAAGCCTTATTACCAGGCGTCGAAAAAGTTTGAAATAAGTTATTGAATCTTATTACATTTTCTTCAGACAACACTTTGTCGAACATTTCCCAAAAATATCCAACTGATTCAAGCAGCAATTTATCAGTTTCGGACAAATGCGACGCTTTATTTGTATGAATAGCTACGTGCTCAAGTTTAATCCCAATGCTTTCGGTAAAAGTAGCAATTTCAAAGAAGACGTCAACGATAGGTTTGTATGAAAAGTCACCATCAAATTTAGTTGTAAAACGAGGACAAGTCACATCTTCATTTTTTTTATCATGTCCCAATAATTTGTTGTTCAACAACATTTCTAATGCCATGACATCTTCTTGGTCTGACACAACAAACACATTGTCTTTAGCATAGCGAACACCAATAAATGCTTTTCGCTTGGTTAACGCACTTAATCTTTGTTTAAATCCATCGACCTCTAACTCCACATCCAAATTTTTTAATTTCAATAACTTACTGTTTGGGGCAAAGATTACATGCAGATTAAACCTTGGATAATAGGCATCACTAGTAAGTTTTAGTTGACTAAATTCTGAGTTTCCCAAATCAAGCAAAGTCCCCGAGCACGCTCCTTCGCCTAAGTCAAAGAAGCCTGACATCAAAGGAGCTAGTTGACTTTCAAATTTGTTTGTCTTCCTGATGATGTTTATGTGAAAGCTTGGCTCTGTAAGTGCCATTTTTAACTTAAGTTTAGCGATAAACAACTTATCCATGTTTTTACGAAAATCATCGTTTTCCAGATAACATCGGTCTAGAGATTTATACAATAAATCATTTTGAGCACTGTTTAGTTCAGAAATCACAACCACTTGCTCATTCGCTTCTTTAATTGCTGCTTTGTAATTGGTTTCTGTATCATCAGAGTCGTAGTCTCCGTCGACCTTGTCTTTAAGAAACTCAAAAATCTTAAACTGACCTTTTAAAAATGAGGCGCGCGCCATTTCAAGAACTTTGGAATGAAATGTCCTGATAATCTGTTCACTTTTCTCTGGTGTTACTGTAATGCCATTCGCACCAAACACTTCTATAAGCTTTTTCCTAAAGTCCGCTACAGATGCCCTAGTGAACGAAAAGACTGTAAGCTGATCGAGTTGAACACCACAAACCTTATGCAGAAATAATAGCCTGTTGATAAGAGATGTTGTTTTACCTGAGCCTGCTCCTGCAACTGCTAATGTGTTTCTTGTAGTAGAAAAAATAAGTTGATGCTGGTCTCGGTTTGGTTGTCTACTTTTCACTTGTGAGCCGAATACCTTTTCGTAAAATAACTCAACATCTTCTTCTCTGAAGTCAATAGGCTCGGGGGGGACAACATGATCCGAAGGTATCACGTCATATTGAGGTTCTTTCGCATAGGCATGTTCAATTACATAAGTTAGTTCGTTTTTTGCTGACTTATAGCCATTGCGAAACCCCAATTTATGGTAGTGTTTTTTGAAACGAAACGCCGTTACTTTTCTTTTGCTTCTTCTTGTTATATTTAAACTCTTAAAAAATTTTTTTAAATGAAATTTAAAACTCACTCAAACGCCTCTCAATGAAAATCATTCCGCGAACAACCCACAACACATTGAATTTAAACAATTTATCAAGATTACAACACTAATAACTGTTATATAAACAAGATTTCAATAAGGGGAAATGTCTGGACAATATATCTTACGCAATACCTTTTTATCAAAAAAAGTTAGTACTCCCTTCGGATACTTAAACATTCATTGTGTGGATTGCTTGAGACAATGAATGTGTTTCTTTATCTTTCAAGAAAAAATGCCCCGGAAAGAAGTCCGGGTAATTTACAGAGTTAGCAATTAAGCTGCGTTGTTCAGGTTATTGTAATACTCAATAACGCCTACAGCCTTACCAGCTGACATAGCTGATTGAATCTGCTCTGTTGTTATATGAGACCCTTAGGCCTCTTGACATCCCCCCTGAATCTACTTTAGGATCGGCAACGTTGGTCCCCGACCCAGCCATTTAGGTCGTTAGCAGTCGGGTGTGTTAACAATGGTGCGAACGACCTGTCTCTCGCTTACTCCTCCGTGGAGGCCCTTAAGGGCAAGGCAAACAGCGACATGCTTTAAGTATGTATAAGATCTCCGATGTGTACTTACGCGTCTCGCGTAAAGTACGACTTAGCTTTTGTCTTGGACTTTCCCAAAGAAACCAGCTGACGCTAGGATGAATAGAGCGAGCATCTCACTGCAAGTCAGCGATTGTTTCTATGGAGACACCAATGACACATCTAAATACTAGCAATCACCAAACACTAACCCGCAAGGGTGATCGACGTCGCCCTGAGCAATTACTCCGCGATCTAGCCCTGAATGAAGCCAATGGCTTTCAGGATATAATGGCTCTTGTACGCCAATTTAGTGAAACACAACTAAGTACCCCACTCAAAGACGGCAAATGTCGAGAAAAAGCAGCCGCCTTACTTGGTTACCCTAAATACAGTCTCTTCCGAAAGGATTACATGGCTAAGCACGCATTGCGAGCTGCCATTAGCAAACTAAATCTGGATGAGCTGCGCCTCACACTGGATAAGACATACCGGAAAAACATAGATATGTATCTGGAGTCTATCACCCAACCGTCTAACCAATTCAATGTTAAGCTCCGTGAGGTTTATTCAGAGTGGATCAAGCGACTGGAAAAGACAATGGAGCAACGTGACATACAGGCCGATGGCGAGGCCATGCTTGACTATCTGAGCCATCTTTGTGGCGTTACACCCCGGGTACGAATCAACGAAACCCAGTTCTTTAAGCAGTGCAACCCTGAACAGTTGGCAATGGATCACATCCATCACCATGGCTTGTTCCTGTCACCCCGAAATCAGGGGGAAGGGAAACAGAGACATGATTCAGAGAACGACTTTAAAATTGCCGTTTGCCCCAATGCATTCTTCCTCCACAAGTCAGATGCTATTTTTGGGCGTTGGAAAGACGAGCATAACAAAACGTGGAGACTCCATATCCATGCTACCGCCGATAATATCCTTACCCTTTCGACACTGCAAATAGCCCTCAATCAGATCCACCTGCTTTGCCCAGCGCTGGAACAGTGCTACCTCTTACCAGAGCATATCCCGGAGACGTTGACACAATTTTTTGATGGCAAACCGAAATACCTTACGTTGCAATATACAGTTCCAGAACACGGTCAAGCTCCTAAATCGGTAGTGCTGGGCTTTGGTAGAAGAGACTTGATGTTTTTCCGTCACGAAGAATACATATTTGCCGGTCATGTGAATATCGAACCTCAACCTATACCCGTAAATACAAGAAGACACACACACATACAGCCAGATTACCCTATCCTAGATTAACCCCCAAAGGAGCTGAGGCACATTGCCTTAGCTCCTATGTTTATGGAATATAAGCAGTTTATATCCAATAGCTATTATCGAAACCAGCAGTTCGACAGCACGAACTAGTCATGACTAACCGTCTTGTGAAGATGTATCGTTCCACTCCTCACGGCCTTATTAATCATTAGACCAACGCCCCCAGTTCCAACGCTTTCTTGATGGTTTGCTTTACATAAAACAACTGGCTAGCATGGCGCGCTTCCCAACCTTTGGGGTCATCATGAAACCGACGGTGCTCATCGGCCGCAAGTGGCATCGTGAACAGGTCATGCGTTTTCCCACCCATTTTCCCTTCACCATGACCGATGAGATGATGGGCCACAACGCCTTCTGTTTTACCCGTGATGACACATGGAAGCGATCGAACAAACTTCAGGTACTTCTCCGAGTGCCAGGTGATTTCTTTTGGCCTCGCCATGAACATTGCTGGTGGTTCGTCATCGACCGTTAAGCAGATCGACTTCACCCGTTCCGCTAAGATTGATTTTGAATCCAGTTCAAAACGTTCGTCACTTTCGAAACGCATCACTACCCCAGTCTTCTTAGCTTTTTGCTTCACTGCAAACATCTCGTCTAAGACGGTACGCGGCAAGCATTCATACACGCCGTTTACTACACTCCACCAGCAAAGTTCAGCGAGCGTGACAGGAGTGGATGACCGCAGTTGCGACTTCACGCAATCTAACCCCCAAAGCAATACGTTTCGTTTGGCAATGATTTTGCTCTTGTCCGTTGGTTCGTTACGTTCTGCGTTGTCATGGTGCCAACAAACCCGAACCGCTCCATCAAGTATCGTTAGGTTCTTATCGCAGAACTCTCCATCCGACAGCTGGCAATGTGGAATACGCACCAGCCAATGTTCAAAGCTGCCGAGTTTTCGCTGAACATCAGGATGTCGAAAGAACTCGAGTAAACGCTCGTCGCCAACAAGCGATTTAGAACTGTCCGGAAATACCGGACGGTTCAGCTTACCACTAGGGACATTCAATAACTCTTCTGGCAACGGCATCACCACTAGCCGATTGCCCTGACTCATTTTTGCGAGCTCGCCGAGCAGCGTTTTCCCCGGTTTGAACATCATCAAGCCGAGGTCATGTTGAAGAAATGGCTGCAGAACTAACATCAGAACAGAGCTCCTAAATCTTTCCAAACTGGTTCTAGATGAGCGACTAACCGAGTGGAGTCCCCTACTCCCTGAACATCCAACGACGTGACAAAGAACGCCCGATCACAATGCCTATACACGCGCTTTTTTGCATAACAAATGCAAAGAGCATCGGCGGCTTTACTGTCAGGAGACACTCGAATGTCAATCGCTGCACTCTCCTCACTTTCGAAAATGCCCATCCTTATGATTCCTCCAGAAGCCAGTACTTGCTTGTATATGCCGTATGTTTTCCAAACTCACACTGCACATCGGCGCCTGCTTTTCTGGCGGCATTCACCAATAGAACCAGGCTACAAACGTGAATACCCAATTCCTCGCAGATTTCAGCCGGTGACCAAAGCCGCTTTCGCGAACTCATCAGGCAAATCAAATCTCGTTCATTCGCCATCGAGCCTCCTTAACTCCTGCAGCCATGCTTCTCGCTTGGCCATAAGCTCTTTGATTTTTCGCTCTGAGGATTTTGCCGCTTCCTGTGATGCCGGAGACTTGCGCTGCTGAAACGAAATCAACGCCGCGTTTTCGTTGTTGATGTCCATTTCGATTTGGCGGATCTTGCGTTTCAACACGTCACGTTCGTCAGTACACGCCGCTTGTGTTTGAACTGTGCCGGTATAGCCCTTGTCCTGCTCTTTGCACAGCCAAGCGTGAATAAATCGTTTGATGCCCGATGCGGTTTTCTGCCGTGTAGGATTTGCTTTGCACCAACCGATCATGTTTCGCAGTTGCTGGCTTGCGTCGACCGCTGGGTACAAGTCACGAAATTCGAACAACTCAGATTGTGTTACCTGATACACCGCTTGTTTTCCCTTCAAAGGGATTTCAAACAGAATCGGTTCTGCGGGTTTGTCGGTTTCGAGTTCGCTCGGAACATCAAGGATCTGTTTGTTTGTATCTGGTTTGGATCTGTTAATGGATTCGGGAAAATTACCACTTCCATGGTTCTGGGAATTCTCCCGATTCGATTCGGTAATATTCCCATTTCCATCTGGTAAAATTACCGATTCCATTTGGGAAAAGTGTTCAGTTCTAGGAAACAACATTTCGACTAAGCAATCGCCGTTGATCAAGTAATGAGTCGTCGGAACACCATTGGCCTTTTTGACTCGGCTCTGAATCACCTCACCTAAGCGTTTCTTCAATTGACGAATCGCGTAACGAACCTGATCAACTGACAGACACAGTTCCTCGGCCAACTCATCATTGGCCTTGTAGAACCATTCACCATCAGGCTTAGTGCTGGACCAGAACACAAGCTGCGACAGTACCGCAGCATGCGTATGGTTACCTTCACAGAACTTGATGTAAGGACGTGGGATGCTGATCGAAGCTGAGTGGCCGGAGAGTTCTCTTACCACATCAAACAATCTAGCCATTTGTGCCTCCAAACCCGAGAGCTAAGCGCCAAAGCGGAGCAAGTAAATACGGGCGACGAATCGCCACATATTCAGTTTTCCGTCCAACCTCTGGATCTTTGTTTTTGACGTTCTTTGCCTTAGACGCGCCATGACGTTCAAACAACCCCGCGCTAACGGCTTGCTCCATCGTCATTTTGCGTTTGTTCAGCCGGTTACTCAGCGTGTGTGGGCTCATTCCGTAGGCTTCGGCAATGGCTTTTAGACCTTTGTGGCCGTTGTATTCGTAGGTTGTTGGCATCACTCAACCTCTTCTTTTTTCAAAGTCCAGAACGCTGGGTGCTTTATCCGGTTTCCCCGGTCCCAACATATCCAGTCATATTCAGAGTTATCGCTACCACCATGAACAAATGACGGACGTGGAGTAAGGATGAGCAAGTTAGTCCAAGGGAATGAACGCCAAAAGTCCGCGCGCTGTTTACTGCCCAACATGGAAAGACGTAAAAGGAAACACATGGTTCCATCTTTGGCCAAATCGCGAGTCATGGCCGTCGCGATAAATTCCTGCGCGAGGCTAAACGGCAGATTGGTAACAATCACATCCGCACTCATATCCTTTTTCGGGTTCAGGTAGTCTATGCCTTCAGCCAGCTCGGCGTATTTAACCTTGTGACCAGCAGGAAACTCACTGGTTATGCGGCCATCACCACGACAAGGTTCCGATAGAACATCACCTTCTCGAAACTCAATACAGCCCAGTAATGCCTTGACGCACCATGACGGGGTTGGATAAAAGTCACGCTCAATACGTTCTTTAGCCACGAAACATCCCCTCATAAACAGCGGTCACGTATAAGCGCTTTGCCTCAAACAAATCCGCCAGCTCATCGTGCGTGATTTCTGTACGCATCCCCTTTTCCACCTTGAACAAACGCCATTGGTGGTTCTCTATACGGGCGCTTAGTGTTATTCTTCCCATCACTGCTTCTCCGAAGTGGTATGTGAAATTTCCTCGCAAGGTTTTTCACTCGGCTTTAGACCGTTGCCGCGGTTTAAAGCCACTTCCTCATCCAATACCAATAACTGACGCTCGCACTTCTTAAGCAAGCAACGAATTTGGTCTCGTTCAAAATGATGTGTGTCCTGCCCTTGGCTTGTTGCCACTCGACATGAACTAGTCGTTATGTCTGCCATCTGACAAACCGTTACCCAAAATTCACCTGTTTTCATTTTGCCTCCGTATACAGTGCTTCCATCTTCAACATGAATGCTTCAAAGGCCGCTTGGTATTCGCCTTTTAACTTCGCGATAGCCTGACGTTCCCGTGCATCAAAAACTCCATCCGCTTTCGCTTCTTCTATGGTTTGGTCTAACAGGCCTTTCACGGCATTGAGGTGTAAGTGGCAATCGAACATGTCGACGCTATCCAGCTCGTTAATGCGTGGACGTTCTACAACCATGCAACTAACTCGATGAGCAAAGTACTCAGCTACGTACGAAGTACTCGTTAGCTCAGCCATCTCCACCAGCTCATCAACGCTGAAGAAGCGAGAACCCTTTTTCTCGTAAAGGTGATTGTTGAAGCTGTCGACAGACATCCCCAACACCGCCGCGACCGCTTCTTTGCCGCCAGTGACACCTGCAATGGTTCGGTTGACCATCTCTTTCTTATTCACCATTTGCTCCTTTGATTGGTGGTTAACTACGAAGATCGTTTATCGCTATTATGGGAGTGAGGATTAGGAAAGACCTGCTCAAAGCAGCAGTCCGCGCCCAGCTCATTTAAGGCTCGAACAATTTCCCAACAGGTTTCGATATCAGGTTTCCGCGTAGAGGCTTCGAAGTTAGCGATTCGCGATGGAACACTATTTAACTTTTCAGCTAAGCCAGATTGAGAAACCCCGATTAATTTACGTATTGCAGCTATTTGATTCATGTATGCTCCTTAGATAGACACAAAATACACATTTCGTGAATTTAACTCAAGTTAATATTCACGATTAGTGTGTTATGTGAATTCACGGAGCGTGATAAATTAATGAAATGGACAAGAAAACAGAAGTTGGGCTGAGACTTAAACAGCTCCGAGCGAAAAAAGGCGTTAGCCAAAAAGACCTAGCCGATCTCTGCGGTTGGGGGCCTTCGCGTATTAGTAACTATGAGTCAGGGTTGAGAAGCATAAGCTTGGATGATGCTGAGGTATTAGCTAAGCATCTAGGGTTGAAGCCTTATCAAATACTATTTGATGAAAAGCAACTCGCCGAGATCTCGAATGTTAGTTCAATAGACATACAGCCAACATTTAAGAATGATTTTCCTGTATTAAGTTCAGTTCAGGCAGGAGCTTGGACTGAGGCTTGTGAGCCTTACTTGAAGGAGGAGATCAGCGAATGGTATTGCACGACAGAACGAACGAGTGAACACTGTTTCTGGCTTAGAGTCCAAGGTGACTCCATGACTTCACCAAATGGAATCAGTTTTCCGGAAGGTACTTTGGTGTTAGTAGATACTCAGCGAGAAGCGGAGAATGGCTCTCTTGTCGTCGCAAAGCTAACCGAAGTCAATGAAGCGACTTTTAAAAAGCTAGTAATCGACGCAGGCCAAAAATACCTTAAGCCCCTGAATACATCATACCCACCGTTACCCATAAATGGGAATTGTAAGATTATTGGTGTAGTAGTCGACGCAAAAATGAAGCTGTTCTAGATAACTATCCTTTAAACACTGAGCCGCCTAGATAGGCGGCTTTTTTGTACTTATCAAAAATTCACAATATGTGTTGACTGGATATTCACACTTCGTGTAATTTAAATTACACATTTCGTGATGCGAGGAAAACACATGTCAAAGCAAGAAGCAGGTAACCTCAGTCTTGAGGACCGAACCACTAACTTTCCAAAACTCATGCAGGAACTGGATGGCGGCGTTATTTCTAATGTCGTTGGTTTAGCTCTATCCAACGTCGCACGTGCTGTCTCGTACAGCGACAAACAAGGCAGCGTTAAGATGGATCTAAAGCTCAAACCCATGGGAACCAACAATGAAATGGTCGAAATCACTGTCAATATGTCTGTGAAAGAACCTAAGACGGGTTTTGGTACCAAATCCGAAGACTTCCAATACACCTCCATAGCGTACGTAGGAAAAGGCGGCAAACTGACCTACGACCGACCAAAAGAAGACATTCACGGCCAAGCGGCTATCGAAGAAGGCATGCTACGCGAAGTTCGCGGCTAATCCCCTCAACTTTTACTCACTGATAAAGAGACAAACAACATGGATAAATCAGCCATTCAGCAGATTCAGGAAACAGCCAATACACCTGAGTTTCTTAAACAACTTAATGCAGTCGGGTTCCCAGTAGCGGCTTTACCAGAATCGTTATCTCTGCATGATCTGGAAAAGTACATGCTTAATCGCAATCAGTTCCGCGGTGTCATGCAAACTGCCAATATTGATGAGTTTGTTCGTTACCACGAACAGTACCAACTAGTTGGCAATCAATGTTTCATCAATGCAGACAACATGGCAGCACAGACTATCTTCGACCTTGGTACTCAATCACATCCTGGTCATTGCAAACATCAGGCAAAACTAGCGCTACGTAAAACAGCGGCCTTTAACGCTTTGCTAAGCATCAATGAAGAACGATTGGGGCAAAAAAAGCTGGCAGAGTGGGTCGAAGATTACAGCGACTTTATTCAAGTGTTCTCGACCACCGGTGATCTCATCGAGAATGCCGTCGCGTCAGCAGCCATTCGCAATATGAAGTTTGAAGCTAAAGCTGGCCGAGAATCGAACGTGGATGACTTTAGCCATCATCAGTCGGAATATGAGTCGATTGCAGTCCGTACAAAGGAAGAATTTCCGATGCCAGCCGTTTTCAAATTCACGTGTGAGCCGTTCCTCGGTTTAGCAGAGCGGACATTTGAAATGCGCATGAGCACCATCGGAAATGAAACTCTGATCTTACGTATCAAGAAGATGGAGCAACATCAAGAGCAAATGGGCGAAGAGTTCCAAACCAAACTCCAAGCCTGTTTCAAAGATGAAGATATCGAGATTGATACGTTCATCGGTTCATTTACGTCTTAATGATCACCGCGCCCTCTCCGTGAGGGCGCGTCTTGCGAGGAAATATCCATGGCGGCAACCATCGATACCCAATACGGAAAAGTGACCACATCGGCGCCCTACTTTAGCCATCAGCTTATGTGTCTGGTGCACAACCTGACTCTGGTTAAGCCAGAGAACGAAGAGAACGGCTGGGGCATTAGCCGAGAATGCCCTGCCAATATCACCCTTACCCCTGAATTCCTAACGATGTTCGCCCGAGATGCATCCGCAGTGATGTAAGTCGGGCTCTGTCAACCACCAAAACCAATCTCGTTTGGTGGTTACTCAAAGCCAAACAAAACGCTATATAGGTTGGAAATTATGAGTAGAGCTCAAATTGCTATTGTCACGCTTAAAAAGGCCGCCGAAGAAATTGGCCTGAGCACCAAGACATTAAGAGAGAAAGCTCTTGACGGTCAGTACCCATCCACCGTCATGAGAAAAGTTCGCGGTACTTGGATGGTTGATATTGAGGAATGGAACAGATGGCATCGAATGCAGGGGTAGATAAGCTCCCTTCGGGAATTGAAATTCATAGCGGAAGTGTGCGCATCTGCTTTTATTACAAAGGTAAACGCTATCGAGAGTCACTTGGTCTCAAACCAACAAAACAAAACATCAACTTTGCCAAGCAGAAACGTGAGGCCATGCTATATGAAATCAAGATTGGTACCTTTAACTATGCGGCGCACTTTCCCGATTCGAAACACGCATCAGGGACACCAAGACCACTAGACCTCGCCACTCTGGCCAAGCGTTTTCTTGAAGCCAGAGCACACGACATTCGTAAATCAACCTTACAGCGTTATGAGTGGGTGATGCGCGATTTCCTCGCCCTTTACGGCGCAAACCGCAGCTGTGAAACCCTATCACCACGTTCACTCACACAGTTTCGCCAAGAGCTGGTCAAGGGTCGTAGCGGTCGCACCATTAACCGAAACTTAGTCACCATAAATGCGTTTTTGGCGTGGATCCACAAAATGGAATACATGGGAAAGGACCTCTCCGACGTGATGGCCAGAGTGAAAGAAGGCGAAGTGGATATTCAGCCTTTCTCGATGCACGAGATAAACAAAGTGCTCAAACACTGCCACCAGCTACAACACCGAAACATGGTTATCGTTTTGGTTTACACCGGACTACGCAGCGGCGAACTGTGCGCACTGGCATGGGAAGATGTCGATTTTGAAAACCGGACACTCCATGTAAGGCGCTCCACCTATGACAAACGTGGATTGAAAACAACGAAGACAGACAAAGAGCGATTTGTCGATCTGATGCCACCGGTGTTAGAGGCACTCAAAGCACAGCGCCACTTAACTTACCTTTTCCCCGCAGAAGAACACGATGTTGAGTTGCCAGGCAAATCTTACCGCAAAGAAAAGCTTCGCTTTGTGTTCAATCCCAAAGTGGTACGAGAACAAAAGTGTAGCGACTATAGCTATTACGGGAAACGGGCATTAGGTCGTATATGGTCTGAGCTTTGTAAAAAAGCGGGCATTGTGCACCGCAACCAGTACCAGTTGCGCCACACCTACGCCAGTTGGATGATCACGCATGCCAATGTTAATGTGAGCTACCTCGCCCAACAAATGGGCCATGCGGACATCACCATGGTAGCCAAGGTTTACGGCAAATGGCTAACGGAGTCGAACAAGAAAGAGTCCGATCGTGTTTGGAAAGAACTGCAGAAGGTCAAGTGACCTTCTGGCTTATTTATGGACAAAAATCAGTTTTGGAAAATTGAACATTAGCAATTTACAAATAACTTCAGGTATGGCAAAACTTGGATGTTATGCATAGTCACAGTAGGCTTAGTATTGTGTGCATAGACAATAAAGTTTAGTCCTTAAGAAATAGGTGGAGGGCGTGATATCTCCACCCTTGGGCACAATCAAATTCTTGTGGCTTATTCTTTTTGTATAGAGCCAAACACTAGTCAGAATGCTATGAGTAATGTATCAAATCATTAGCTACACCAAAGACTTCGACTGGTTTAGGATACATCTAACCCCATCGGATGACGGTACTAGGTTAACTATATTGACATCTATACCGTCATTTTCTAACTTTCTTCTCAGAAAGTTAGCTTGTACTGGATCATGTGTAGTCATCAAGAGTTGGAACTTATACTCTAAGATATAATCCCTAAGCACATCAAATATTGCAGATGCATGCACCAAATCATGATGTTGAGTAGGATCATCTAGCAACAGAGCCCTCCAAGGAGACCAAGTGTTTGCTAATGCCATTGACAAAAGAAATGTCAGTTGAAGATCTGTTTTTTGCGCTTCACTAGCAATTTTTGATGCACTAACAGTTGTATTCGATAAAGGAACACTGACTCTAGCATGTGCCTTATTCCATTTTCTTTCAATTTGTAGACCAGTCTGACTAAACCTAGATTCTCGAACAATTCGGCTAAGAAGAGCTTGCCAAAGCGGCTCTATACTCGCTACCTTCGATTGTATTTGATCGATTTCTTGATTTAGTTCAGCTTGAAAACTATCAAGAGTAGCTTTCTTTTCATTTAGTATAGAAAGCTCCTTTGCGCGTTCACTGAATACACTTGCTAAGCGTGCACGATGAGTGTCTTCATTTATATTACCTTTTATCTGATCAATTTTTTTCTGAATTACTTTTAAGTTTTCCGCACCTTGAAGCTGTGCAATTTTTTTCCTTAAACTATCCAATGACTCACAAGCATTGTTGAGTTCATCTACAGATTTTTCTTGCTCCGTAATTTTATCTTTCAAAACATCTAAATTTGGCTCATTGATAAGCCCTTGCTTTTCCCAGTTTCCTTGCATATTACTAAGAACATTACGAGCTTCGTTTAACTCAGCTAAAAAGTCACTTGTTTGCTTTGTAATCAAACTCAGTTTTTCTTGCTCTCGCTCTACATCTAATTTTAAAGCCTGACTCGTTGCTCTTTTTTGAACTAGGAGTTCATTGAGTAGTTTGATTTCATCATCAATGTTATCACTAACAAGATCTTCTCTAAGCTCAGAACTAAGTTGAGCTTTGCTAAATCGAACCTCTTCTACTATTTCTTGCAACCTAAAAATGGATTTCTGAAGTTGCTCAAACTTATGCTCAATATCTTCTAAAGCCTGTTCAGCTACAGACAACGCCTCAGCCGTGGGCCTCTCTGATAGTCTTGAAGCATCAGATGCAATTTGCTCTTCTCTAACCAGAAGCTCATTAGTCAAACCAAGTATCTCTTGCTCTACGTCTTCAATCTCTAAAGACTTAAACAACGGGTCTAAACGACTATTATTAATTCTAATTTCACTCTGATTTATAAGCTCATTTTGTTCTTTTATTTGAATCGAGATTTGATGCTCATTTTTAACAGATATATCATATTCTTGATTATACTTTGCAACATCCCCTGTCAGTTGAACATCTAGTTCTGATAGGAGCTGTAGTTCAGGATCTACGCCCTTCAACTGAACCCGCATCCGCTCCTCAAGTCCATCTATACCATGCTCCTCTCCACAAACAGGACAGTCTCCTCGCTTGCCTGATATGCAAGCTGCTATTTCTGCTACGGCTGAACGCACCTGATCTGAGCTTTTTTGGAGTGAAGTTAACTGGGTTTTATTTTGAATCGAGCTTTCTTTAGCTTCATCAAGCTTTGCTTTTGAAGATTGAGATGCAAGTTTTGCAGCTTCAAGATCGTATTCGAGAACTGATAGTTTCTTCTTATATGTATCTACATTGCCCACTTCTTCTTTCCAAACTGCTAGTGAGCTTTGTCCACTGTTAAGCCGTTCTTGCGATGATACTAAGTCCTTCTGACGAGCTTCTACTTGCAAGTGTTTAGACAATTCAGTTCTTAAGTTTACCAGCCTATCTTTTGCGCCAGCTTTGGACTTTTCATGTTCTTGGAGTTTTTTAAGCTCTTCAACTATCTGCTCTTTGGCTGTGTTTTCCTTTTGGTTCAGAGTGTTTAATTTTTCAAGTGTTCTTTTTTCGGACAACCTTCCGTTCAACTCTGTAAATGTCTTCTCACAATCTCTTTCACTTGCCTGAAAATCTGCAAGTTTGCTATCCCTCTCAGCTAGGATAGAAGCCTTTGTATCCAAAGAAGAAGCATGCATCGTACTAAGGGCTTTCTCTTGTTTTTTAGACTCGTTAAAAATTTCACACGTTTTGGTTAACTGAGATAGAGCAATTAGGGTTCCTTTAGATTCCAATAAGTTAGAACTAACGCTACTTGAGCAAACACTATGTTCTATTGCCAACCGTTCCAAGCTACCTAACTCGTAGCTACGACTATCATCCATAAACGGTATTAAATCTTTGGACAACTCTTCTAGAGAGATATTCTCCGTACCTGCGCGTTCTTGCGCGAGTTTGCGCTCTCTAACTAACTCATCCCATTGTTCTAACTCATGCTGAGCTTTTTCCTTTTCCTGCTCCTTGTCTGAAAGTAGTCTAGCTATAGGCCTACGTAACTTGGGCATCATAGACCAAAGCTTTTGAGCCTCTTGCCCAATTGGTAACTTAGTTAATAGAGAACCAGCCTCTTTAGCTTCTTCCTGAACAAACCAATTTTTGTCTCTCTGATCTAATAGGTGAGTGAGCCTCAATAGGTAGCTTATATCACGGACTTGTGCACTGCCATTTATTATATCCGCTGGATTCCAGTCAATTTTCCCATCACTTGTAACCGTTGCCTCTTGACGGAAATTGTCAAAATTTAAACTTACACTAGCAAATGCTTCATTATCTTTAATCAAAGCAAATATATCATCATCTAGCCTAGCTACCTGACCAGTAATTGCTAACTCAATTGCCTCAAATAGTGCTGTTTTTCCTGTGCCATTAGGTGCAAGAAAGATCGTGGCTTGGGGAGATATCGGAATGGATACATCCGAAGCAAACCGTCTAATGTTGCTAACTGTTATGTTTTTTAAGATAGGCATCTTAGTCTCTCGAGTCTAAACCAAACAACTCATCGACTAAGTCTTGAGCAGTATTATGTGATAGTAGTATTTGGTGCCAAGCTTTTTGCTCTTCGTGTGAGAGCCATTTGTGCTTTTCTGCTGTTCTAGATAAGGAAATGGATATAGGGTCAGATAACTCCTCTATTTCACCTTTACTCATTGGCAGAGCCAAGAATGTTCTTGAAAGAAAATGCTGCGAAGTTTCATTAGGTCTAATCACATATTTTCGACAATAGAGTTCATCCGCTTCTATCCGATTACACTCTTCAATTGACGTATTGTTGATATTTAGAAATAAGTATATATCTGAAGAATTGGGCTCAGGGGTCATATCTCGAACATTCGCAGCCCAGTGAATAACTACCCCTACTTCTTGAATAGTGTTTACCGAGGCTACGAGTACCGTCTTAAAGCTTTCACATCCAGCTTCCTTTCTTTTCAAGAGTAATACATCACCTGAGACACCTTCTGGAAGAGCTTCACTTATACTTGAACAGTAGCCACATAAATCGAACTGGACATAGTGCGGTGGAATCATTGTTGTTAGTTCATCTAGCCAGCCTTTAGTCTTCATTTTAATACCCTGTTGTTAGAACATGGATGTGTTCGTCTCGTTGCTCTTGACGCTTATTAATCACGCTGCCTACATAATTTTTCAAACTTTCAATTGTGTTCTCATCTATGGCAGCATTAAATGCCATAGAGCGCGTTATTACTATTTTTGGAGTTCTTGCATCAGCGATACGGTCACCACTATTTGGGTCACCAGCTAGACTACAGCCCAAGACTTCTGAAGGACTTGAATAAGCTTGCGGTAAAACAAGGATTCTTGATGTTTCTTTCCCAAGAAGAGTTCTCCTATCATCCAAGTTGTCATCGGTAAAAAAGTTTCTTGCTCTATTTGTGTTTCCTGTCGGCTGCGCACCGCACCAAACCGCCAAAGCAATCGTACGTAGGGAGAATTTCGATTGAAATTCTGTCCAGCTCATAGAATCAGCCTCAAGCCCTATTGCGATAAAAAGTAAAGTTTCAAATGCTTCGCTCAAAATATTTACAGTATTAAGCCCCGCTCTTAGTTGGCCTATTAACTGATTGTTTTCAACGATAGCATGTAACATGTCGCACATTGTTTCACTCTGGATTTTGAGATCTGTTCCAATCGTAGCTTTCCAATTTAACCAAATATCCTCCGCCGCATCCTGAACTTCCCCTTCCGCCATCTCACTAATTATTTCATCAACAGTCTCTTTGACTCTACACCATGTAATAAAGTCCATACTCTCATGCAACAAATCTTTTTCTTTTTTAACTTCACAGTTTCTTGATAACTGCCGAGACTCTGAAATACCACTTTGTTGTTCGCTATTAAAGACTTTTAGTCTTCTTAAATCTTCCTTTGTAGAGCCTAGTGAACAATGGATCGCATTGGAGATACTTGCTTTCCAAGTTAAAGCCTCATTATGGCGAAGCACCACAGAGCTTGGAGAATGAAGAGCTAGCCTGATAAGAGACAAATCAAGAAAACAAGGTCTAACGTCATTAACATGCTGATATAATTGCAGTTCAAAACTACGATTAGCCTTGTCATCCCAGAGAGTTTTAACTACAGTGTTTGCGGGCTCAATTGTCGATGTTTCACCTGAAAGTGTTCCAGATATATTCCAGTTAAAAGCTCCTTGCTTCTCATAACGAACCCAAGAAGGACGCTCTCTTTTGATGTAATTTCGAATATGATTAGCAACTAGCCTTGGAGTAACTGAGTGGTTGGATGATGCATTATCTACAAGGAATTGCGTTATTAATTCTCGAACTGTATCGACATCTTGATACCAGTTAGATAGGGCCATGTTACACAAGCTATTTATCTGCTCTTCATCCCCTAAATGATTAATTTCTACGCATCTTAAACAGTTAAAAATCGCTTCATCACTTTGAAAGTTACACCATGTTTTTAACCATGTTTTGACCAACCCCGTATGTTTGTCTTTTGTACCAACAAAATCTTCAAGTCGCGCTCCTGACTTTTTCCATTCAATGCATACATCTTTTAGGATAGCTAGGGTTATATCTTTTTTAACTGATATTTGCGGGGATGGTGTAGATAGATGAAAGCTTTTATCTAAGACTTCAACGTCGGTTATATTAAAAATATTGGCTAAACTAGCAAAGGCACTGTCAAGGGGAGACAACTTGTGCTCCTTACCTTTGTTTTGGCCTTGTTTAATGGTTCTATCGCCGTAATCTCTATTGCAGAAGGGCGTCATCTGCCTTTTTACTTGGCAATAAATCGTTTTTCCATTTAAGTCGTGAAGAACTATGTCATCCCATTCAGGCACGTCGCCCTGTTCGTTACCGATTCTTTTACAGTGCGGTCGACCATCGAGATGAGCAATTACTGCTTCGATAGTATGATAAGTGGTCACTCGTTCATCATACTTATCAGCTCTCTTGAGGTTTAATTTTTTTAGCATTTTTTTTGCAAACCAAGACTCTGTACTAAAAGATAGAAGCTAAATTGATAGACACTCTCCATTGAATACAAGAACACATCATATCAATGGTGCCAAAGAGTATTAATGCGTTCTGTCACATATGTGAGTGTAACTTTTGAGCTATCAAAACGGCAAGAGCTTTTAAACCTAGCAAAGCCTTACCAAAAACTGGATTACTTATTTCGTAATCTATTTTGTCTAGTGGCTATTGAACTTTGTGATGTGTCTTTTAAGGGATATTTTACGGATAAGAGCAAGGATCCCTGAGGGTATCTACCATGCGAACTCGGATGACTTTTGGTAGGGCAATACGCTTACTAACAAGATATGAAGAAGTATTTACTCTAAATGATAATGGGGCAAATGTAAGGTTGTAAGGTAGAAAATTCTGGGGGCGCTTTTGGGGCGTTAGCTTAAGGAAGTTTTCCATTTGGGGGCTAGAAAGGGGCTATATTAGGAGCTAAAAGGGGCTTTATCTTCCACTCTACTGTATATACATTCATGAGCACAGAGACTAAAAAGCGCCCCTTTAGAGCGCTTCATTTTTTATTCCCAATCAAGGATAACTTTACCTGAAGCCCCGCTACGCATAGCGTCGAAGCCTTTTTGGAAGTCGTCAACTTTGAAGTGGTGCGTGATGATTGGTGTCAGATCCAGGCCAGATTGAATCAGGCTTGCCATCTTGTACCAAGTCTCGAACATTTCGCGGCCGTAGATGCCTTTGATCACCAAGCCTTTGAAGATCACTTGGTTCCAGTCGATCGCCATGTCTGATGGTGGAATCCCCAACAGGGCGATGCGACCACCGTGGTTCATGGTTTTTAGCATGGAACTGAATGCGCTTGGTACGCCAGACATTTCCAGACCAACGTCGAAACCTTCGGTC
This sequence comes from Vibrio sp. Vf1514, assembly GCF_052076135.1. Classification (NCBI taxonomy): domain Bacteria; kingdom Pseudomonadati; phylum Pseudomonadota; class Gammaproteobacteria; order Vibrionales; family Vibrionaceae; genus Vibrio; species Vibrio sp. Vf1514. Next base: position 1,181,991 of record NZ_CP197268.1, read on the forward strand.
ATGCCCAGTTCAGCCATCACGTCTTCCAGCTTTTGCTCAGCAACGTTCACTGCGCGGGTGACGCCCATTTTACGCGCCAGATCCAAACGGTATTCGTTCACATCGGTGATCACCACATGACGTGCGCCCACGTGTTTTGCAACCGCTGCCGCCATAATGCCGATTGGGCCTGCGCCCGTGATCAGCACGTCTTCACCCACCAAATCAAACGACAGTGCCGTGTGCACAGCGTTGCCGAACGGGTCGAAGATGGATGCGAGATCGTCTGAGATGCCTTCTGGGATCTTGAACGCATTGAATGCTGGAATCACCAAGTATTCGGCAAATGCGCCTGTGCGGTTCACGCCGACACCGATGGTATTGCGACACAAGTGCGTGCGACCACCACGACAGTTACGACAGTGACCACACGTGATGTGGCCTTCGCCAGAAACACGGTCGCCGATGCTGAAACCGCGAACTTCCTGACCAATCGCAACCACTTCACCCACATACTCATGGCCGACCACCATCGGGACTGGAATGGTTTTTTGTGACCAGTCGTCCCAATTGTAGATGTGGACGTCTGTACCGCAGATCGCGGTTTTCTTAATCTTGATCAGCAGATCGTTGTGGCCCATTTCGGGTTTATCCACTTCGGTCATCCAGATGCCTTGTTCAGGCTTTAGCTTCGAGAGCGCTTTGATTTTCATACTATTCACCCAATATTGCCCCGCTCAGTGCGAGGCAAAAAATTCCCTATTCTTCGTTATCACTAATGGCCGTGAAAACTTAGATGATGCCCATGTCTTGACCGACTTCGATAAAGGCATCAATCGCTTTATCCAGTTGCTCGCGCGTGTGCGCTGCAGACATCTGAGTACGGATACGAGCCTGACCTTTTGGCACCACTGGGAACGAGAAGCCAATCACGTAGATGCCTTTCGCCAGTGCGCGCTCAGCAAATTCCGCTGCGACTTTTGCATCACCTAGCATGATTGGGATGATCGCGTGGTCAGCACCCGCCATCGTAAAGCCCGCATTCGTCATGCGCGTGCGGAAGTGCGCCGCGTTGTCCCACAAGTGTTTACGCAGATCGCCGCTTTCTTGCAGCAGATCCAGCACGCGGATCGATGCAGATACAATCGCCGGCGCCACAGAGTTCGAGAACAGGTATGGACGAGAGCGCTGACGCAGCCAGTCGATCACTTCTTTCTTACCTGAGGTGTAACCGCCTGAAGCGCCGCCCATGGCTTTGCCCAGCGTCCCGGTAATGATGTCGATGCGGTCAATCACGTTGTGGTATTCGTGCGTACCACGACCGTTTTCGCCCATAAAACCAACCGCGTGAGAGTCATCAACCATCACCAGCGCGTTGTATTTGTCTGCAAGATCACAGATAGCCGGTAGGTTTGCGACCACGCCATCCATTGAGAATACGCCGTCAGTGACGATCAACTTGTGACGCGCGCCTGCGGCATCAGCGGCAATCAGCTGCTCTTCCAGTTCTTGCATGTTGTTGTTGCTGTAACGGAAGCGCATCGCTTTACACAGGCGAACACCGTCGATGATCGACGCATGGTTCAGCGCGTCAGAAATGATGGCGTCTTCTTTGTCCAACAGCGTTTCGAACAGGCCAGCATTGGCATCGAAACAGGAGGTGTAAAGAATGGTGTCTTCTTTACCCAGGAATTCAGACAGCTTCTGCTCTAGGGTTTTGTGCGTATCTTGTGTACCACAGATGAAACGCACTGATGCCATACCAAAACCGTGAGAGTCCATGCCCTCTTTCGCCGCTTCAATCAGCGATGGGTGGTTCGCTAGGCCCAGGTAGTTGTTGGCACAGAAGTTCAGGACTTCTTCGCCAGACGCGATGTGCACCGCCGCTTGCTGCTGAGAGGTGATCACTCGTTCGGCTTTGTAAAGACCCTCAGCTTTCACTTCCTCAAGCTGATCGCGAATCTGTTGGTAAAAAGCAGAAGACATTGCATTTTCCTTCTTGTTTTTTCTTTGCCTTGCGGCATGTAGGGTCAGTGAACGGATCCTTTCGGTCGATCCATTTACACTGTAAAAATTCAATTCTTCTAAGTGTAATCCAAGCACCGAAAAGGGATTATCCTGCTTTGCGGAAAAGCATTGGTGATTTAAAATCACAAATAAACTCTATTATTCCTCTATCGCCGAAAAAAGAGACAAAAAAAGCGCCTTATCAAAGGCGCTTGGGTTAGATTTTTAAACGATTTAGAAGAAGCCGAGTGGATTCACATCGTAGCTCACCAACAGGTTTTTGGTGTTCTGGTAGTGATCCAGCATCATTTTATGGGTTTCACGACCGATACCAGATTTCTTATAGCCGCCGAACGCCGCATGCGCCGGATAAGCGTGGTAACAGTTGATCCACACGCGACCCGCTTCGATGTTGCGTCCCATGCGATACGCGAGGTTGGTATCGCGTGTCCACACCCCTGCGCCCAAGCCATATTCCGTGTCGTTGGCAATCGCCAGCGCTTCCGCTTCATCTTTAAAGGTGGTGATCGCAATGACCGGACCAAAGTCTCTTCTTGGAACACGCGCATCTTGTTGTGACCGGCCAGCATGGTTGGCTGAATGTAGTACCCTTGGCTGATGTCGCCCTGTTGCTGCGCAACTTCACCGCCACACAACACTTGCGCTCCTTCCTGACGGCCAATTTCGAGGTAGCTCAGGATCTTATCAAACTGCTCTTGTGAAGCCTGCGCGCCCACTTGGGTATCGCTGTCTAATGGGTTCCCTTGTTTGATGGTTTTCGCGCGCTCCACCAGCTTGGCGATGAACTTGTCGTAAATCGATTCGTGGATCAGCACACGCGACGGACAAGTACATACTTCGCCCTGATTGAAGAAGGCCAGTAACGTCCCTTCCAGACATTTTTCCAGATACGCATCTTCGTGATCGAACACATCGGCAAAGTAGATATTCGGCGATTTACCGCCCAGCTCCACCGTCGACGGAATCAAGCTCTCGGCGGCGCATTTCAGAATGTGGTGTCCGACATCGGTTGAACCGGTAAACGCCAGTTTGGCGATGCGATTACTGGTCGCCAGCGCCTGCCCCGCTTCTGCGCCATAACCGTTCACCACGTTCACCACGCCCGGGGGCAGCAGGTCCCCAATGGTTTCCATCAGCACCAAAATCGACGTCGGCGTTTGTTCTGCTGGCTTGAGCACCACACAACACCCGGCGGCAATCGCAGGCGCGAGTTTCCACGCGGCCATCAGCATCGGGAAGTTCCATGGAATGATCTGCCCGACCACACCAATCGGCTCTGGGAAGTGATACGCAGCGGTGTTGGCATCAATTTCTGCCGCACTGCCTTCTTGAGCGCGAATACAGCCGGCAAAATAACGGAAATGATCGACCACCAAAGGCAAGTCTGCGGCGAGCGTCTCACGAATCGGTTTGCCGTTTTCCCACGTTTCAACAAAAGCCAATGTCTCGAGATTTGCTTCCACGCGGTCGGCGATTTTGAGCAGAATATTGGCGCGCTCCGCCACGCTGGTTTTGCCCCACTGCGCCCGGACTTCGTGCGCTGCATCAAGCGCTAAGTTAATGTCTTCGGCACTGGAGCGCGCCACTTGGCAGTAGGCTTGCCCGTTCACCGGTGACACGTTGTCAAAGTACTCACCGTTAACCGGTTTCACCCACTGGCCACCAATGTAGTTATCGTAATGGCTCTTGAAGTTGAAAATCGCATTGCTGGTTCCTGGTTGCGCATAAATCATCGTTCGATCCTTCTCACTTTCTCATTCACGTTAGGTTGTTGTTCGGGTGTCGCGTTTTCCTTTTCATTCTGTCCCTTAGGGGAGTGTTTAAAACAGACAAACGGCGCACCTTCTTCACTCCGTAACGCAAATCACACGCCAAGACGCAAATTCTTGTTGTTAATAAGATGTAAAACTATGATTAACAAAATGATTAAAAGATCAGTGCTGAAATGGAATCGCTGTTCGGGAACTGCCACCCGATGTTCCAGTGTCCCAAAATGACACACAGCCACTGTGACAACATGGAACAGTTATGCAAATTCAAACCGTTAACCAAGATTGGCTCACCACATCTTGGCATCGCAGCCACGAAGCCGGGCTGACACAGCGAACTCAACCAGAACATGTTCGCCTACCAAACGATGAGTTGAAAGAACGTCAATGGCGCGCCACATCGCTGCTGTCTGCCGTCGAGCAACACGCGCTGCCGCTGTTCAACCAAATGTGCGCGCGCAGTGACAGCCGATTAATTCTGACCGATGGCGAAGGGGTGATTCTGGCCACTTGGGGCCAGCAACGTTTCCATGAAAAGCTGACTGAAATCTCACTCGAGTCCGGCGCGTGTTGGCAAGAGAACATCAAAGGCACGAATGCGATTGGCACCGCGATTGTCGAAGCGCGCCCCGTGACCATCATCGGCAATCAGCACTATATTCGTCAGCATCATTTCATCAGCTGTTCGGCGTGTCCGCTGTTTAATCATCATGGTGAATTGCTCGGTATTCTCGATATCACCAGCGAGCAACAGCAGCACGATCTCTCCACGCAAGTTCTGGTGCAGAATATAGTTCAGTTAGTGGAGAACCATCTATTGTGTGACATTCCGCAAGGCGCAACGCGCATTGATCTTGCCTACGATCGCTCACTGCTCAATAGCGGCTGGCAAGGTATCGTCATTGCCGATGAAAGCGGGAAAGTGCTGGCTCATAACCACATCGCCGCGCAGCTATTAGCGCAAAACTCGGTGGTGGGACATACCATTGAAACGCTGTTTGATACCCAACACAGCAAGTTTGTGTTTGAAAAGCATGCGCTCAACACCAAACCGCGTCGCACTCAGGCCTATTCAGCCGCCTGCGATCTGCATTTTGGTGACAGCAACGTCGAACAAGCGTGGCAACAAGCCAATAAACTGATCGATAAAGACATTCCATTGCTGATCCTCGGCGAAACTGGGGTCGGCAAAGGCGAGTTTGTGAAAGCATTGCACAAACGCAGTTCGCGCCACAGCAAACATCTAGTCAGCGTCAATTGCGGCGCACTGCCCAAAGATTTGATTGAATCGGAACTGTTTGGCTATGTCGCGGGCGCCTTTACCGGCGCCAACAGCAAAGGCTATCAGGGGAAAATTCGCCAAGCCGATCAGGGCATTCTGTTTTTAGATGAAATCGCCGACCTGCCGTTGGAAGCGCAGTCGCGTCTGTTGCATGTACTGCAAGATAAGGTCGTGGTGCCTGTGGGATCGAATCACAGCTACCCAGTGGACATTCAAATCATCGCTGCAACCCACAAAGATCTAGAGCAAGCGATGACCGAAGGTCGTTTTCGTCAGGATTTGTATTACCGCCTCAACGGGTTGATTCTGCAACTGCCGCCCCTGCGTGAGCGACAAGACAAAGCCGCACTGATTGAGCAGATACACCACAAATATCGCATTGGCGCGCAAGCACTCTGCCCTCACCTGATGACGCTGCTGTGCAGCTACCCTTGGCCGGGAAACATTCGTGAACTGGATAATGTGATGAAAGTGTCGTCGCTGCTCGCTTGTGATGAACCCCAATTACGCCTTGAACACGTGCCCGGTCATATGACGAAATCACTCACGTTGAGCAGCTCCAAGGGTGACACGCCGAGGGTAAACGATCTAAAATCAACCGTCGACGACACATTATTGCAGGCCTATCAAGCCAACCAAGGCAACATCAGTCGAACATCAAAAGTGTTGGGTATCAGCCGAAACACGCTGTATCGAAAACTCAAATCGCTGGGCATTTTGACCTGATCCACCCCGAGCGTGAAATTGCTGTTTTTACCCGTCAGGCTCACTTTTCAGCGCGAGCCTATGGGTTTGTACAAAGTTGACATTTTCGCGCAAATTCGCGCTTTTTAATGGTGATATTTATGACTTCAATTCACCAATCGAGCATAATAAATTTTATCCTTATCAATTAGATAGCCCTCAACGGTCGTTCTATCGGCTCGATGAATACAATTCTTTGGCACAGCGCACAGATTGAGATATTAAAAACGATACTCGGACACGCATTGGTCATAAATCTGCCAAAATAATGCACTTTTGTCACACTAACCGCACGATTACCGATAAACTCGTCGGCTAGCTGTTTGCCACTCTGTCCCGTTGCACAAGGAAACTGTGGCAGCAATAGAGAACATTTGAACCATGAATTTTTTGGCAATTGAAGAAGTAGAAAGACCATGCTAAATACTAAACTCATTGGCCTACTTCCTGACTTAGCGACATTTATTTTGGTGGTAAACGAGGGCAGTTTTACCGCGGCTGCCAACAAGCTTGGGGTGACCCCTTCCGCACTGAGTAAATTGATCACTCGTCTGGAACTGGCACTGTCCGTCAAGCTGTTTGAACGCACCACCCGCAAACTGATCATCACGCAGGCCGGACAAAAAGTGTACGACCAGTGTTTGGTGATGGTGAACGCCGCCCAGCAGGCTGTGGAGCTGTCCAGTTCGGACCACACCGAACCCTCAGGCGCACTGACCGTCGCGGCGCCAGAAGCATTTCTTAACTCGGTACTGCAACCGTTTGTGGTGCCATTTTTGAAAAAATACCCGCAGATCCAGTTGAAATTACGCGCCGCCGATGGCGAAATTGATCTGTTCAAACACAACATTGATGTGGCGTTTAAACTGACTGATAAACCAGACGAAAATCTGGTCTTGCGCGAGCTGTGCAAAACCAACTTGGTTTTGTGTGCCAGCCCAGATTATCTGGCCGAACGAGGCACGCCTAAGCACCCCACCCAACTCACTGAGCACGATTGCTTGTATTTGGCCGAAACCGACAAAGATCACCTGTGGGATTTTCTCAAAGACGATGAGTTTCACACCGTCCCTGTGAGCGGGCGCTATGCCGTCAACCATTCGCAAATGCGTTTGAATGGGGTGAAAAATGGCTTGGGCATCGGCATCTTTCATGACTTCGTGGTACAAGATGCGTTGGCAGAAGGCAAAGTGGTGCAACTGCTCAAAGATTGGACCATCAAAAGCAACTATCATGGCGCCATCGCCATGCAGTACGCGCAAACCAAATACATGCCAGCTCGCCTGCGCGTGTTCATCGATTATGTGATGAAGCACCTCAGTCCGAAGCTGAACGAAAAAGGATAATCCATGCTGAAACGGATTCACCATGCCGCCATTATTTGTTCTGACTATGCTCGCTCAAAAGCTTTCTATACAGAAGTGCTGGGGCTGAAGATTGTTGCAGAGAATTACCGCGCGGCACGTGATTCCTACAAATTGGATTTAGCGTTGCCCGACGGCTCGCAAATTGAGTTGTTTTCGTTTCCGGATTCACCGCAACGTCCGAGTTACCCAGAAGCACAAGGTCTGCGCCATCTGGCGTTTGCTGTAGACGATGTGATGCAGGCTAAACAGCATCTCGAAGCGCAAGGCATTCATGTTGAACCCGTGCGCATTGATGGGTACACCGGACGCGCATACACCTTCTTTCAGGACCCGGACGGCTTACCACTCGAACTGTATCAGGCATAACGACACAAAAAAGCCAGAGGATGAACTCTGGCTTTTTCATTTCATGACAGCATCAAGGCTTATTGCAGGGCATTGCGTAGCTTTTCAACTCGGCTGAAGAGCAGCCAATCACATAGCAGTACGGTCACAATCGTTGCGCCCGCCAGCGGAAACGCCACACCAATCACCACCAGTGTCACCAGCCCCACTTTCCAGATGCCCGCTTGCGCAAAACGCGGCGGCACGCCCAGCTTGCCTTTCCCAACCGGGCGACGAATCCACCACATCACGATGCCACTGAGCGCAATCAACGCAAACGCGACACAAAATGCGACGTTCAGGTATTTATTCAATGCACTGAGATCGCCCTGATGAAGTGACACTCCCGCCGCCATCGCTTTGGCAAGCGGCGTGTAATCTTGCCAGGTGACATCCATCAGCAGTTCACCGGAGTATTGATCAAAATGCGACGTGCGATCGTTGCGCGGGTCAGTAATATCACCCGCCATGGTGTTCGCCGCCACGGTGTACACGCCGGTTTCATTCTTAGGGAAGTAAACGCGGTAATGCGCAAACCCTAACGTTGTTGCTTTGGTGATGATGGTATCGATGTTGACCGCGTTCGAAGCCATCATGTGCGCCGCCTCCATGCCCATTTTGGAGTGGTCATGCGCCGCTTCAGGTTCAGCCGATTGCGGCATCGGCGTGTGTTCCAAGTTCCATGGCATCTCTTCTTCTGAGCCGTGATTCAAACTGGCGTGTGTCACCAGTGTTGAGGTCGGTTTTTGCCCCCACGTGTAATAGGTTGGAAACGTGTTCCATGCCTGCACCAGCGTTTTTCCCCACAAACCGGTCCACGAAAGCCCCGAAATCAAGAAGAACAACAACACAATCGACAGCACGCCACCCAAATTGGCGTGTAGGTTCCGCATCACGATGCGTGTACCGCTGCCAAAACGAATTTTCAGAAACCCGGCCTTGCTCGCGTTATCCCGTGGCCACCACAGGTACAAACCGCTTACCAACAGCAAAATGCCCAGGCTGGCTGCGATTTCTAACAAGTAATCGCCGGTATCACCAATCAGCAACGTGGCGTGAATCGAGTTCGCCAGTTGATACCAACTTTCAGAACGATCGATGGTTCCCAGTACATGGCCTGAATATGGATTGACGGTCACAAATCGTTCGACGCCGTCAGCCATTTGCACGGAGAATTTATTGGCGATGTCTGCAGATGTCGACGGCAAAAACTGGGTGACCACCGCATCGGGAAATGCGTTTTGCACCGCCATCAACTGGCGAGACACCGCCACACTGTGATGCTGCGGAATAACGTGCAACAGTTCGCTATAACGCGCTTGTTCGATTTCATCATCAAACAACATCACCAAGCCCGTCAGAGAAAGAATCAACATAAATGGGACGACGAACAGGCCAGCATAAAAGTGCCAGCGCCAAGTGAGAAAATAGAGCGATTTTCCGCGCGACGCAGAATCGGGTTGAGGCTTTGAAGCGTTGCTCAACATGAGTTTTCCTTTTGAATAAACGCAAAAACACCCTCTTCAATACTAGATTGAAAGGGCGCCATACGTGTGACTTTACTGATTTATTTATAAGTATTATGACAATGATTTTTACGAGGTAGCGGACTGGGGCGGGCCGCGAGGCACCTGCCGTTCAAATCGTACACTTAGAGCCAAAAAAGTGTAGCGGTCTGAAATGACAGCGCTCTGTGTGGTGTTGGGTCGTGTTGTTGGAAGCTTGTCAGTATGAAAATTCGAGAAATGGGCAAACGGACATGGTTTACCGTGTTGCGTTTGCGGCTTGCCATCGTCCACCTTCACCAGTTCAAAACCGTTGATGGTACAGAGGGTTGCCCAAACGCCCGCGTGACTGCCGTGCGCATTAATCACAGGCATGAGTGTCACCAATATCCAACTCAGGATACTGGCACGTAACATCATGCGGTGAAATGGCCGGTGGCGGATCATATCGATTCTCAAATCAAATGGTCCGCCACTATATCGGCTCATCAATAAAATAACAGTGCTAATACCCAGAAATTTAACAAAACCTGCGAATTTCTAAGGATATTCATTAACCAAACAGACGTTGCCAGATGCTGGGATTGCGCTTGTCGTGGTACTCTTCGCGTAAACCGTCCACCTCTTGCAGGCTGGTTTTCGCGGCGTCAAACTCACCATTATCCAGCTCGTTTTCAATCTTATCTAACGTTACGCTCAGCTTGTTGAAGCCTTCCAAATACACATCCTGCTTCTCAGGTGGATACTCGCCCTGCTTGGCCTGCGCAACCAATTGCGTCAGTTCTGCGATCGGCGCTTGCATCGCTTCACTGGTTTGCGCTTCAGCGGCATGCTTAAACGCGGTTTTCATCTGTTTCATGATCTGCTTGAGATCCGAATCCGCAGCGAACGCCTGTGTGGCCATGAGCAAGCCAGCCGCCAAAATCATTGCTTTTTTCATTGTTTTTCTCTTCCTTTTTTAGGGTTGGGGACAGTCTACGCCATCCCTCTGGTGATGTTCAGCGCGAAATTGTTTCAAATGCTAAAGCATCGGGTATGAATCACCGGGCTTGCGATTAACGCTGTGCATGCAACGCTTGGAACTCGTCGATCGGTTGACGGCCGCGCGTTTGCAAAAATTGCAGGAACTGACTGGTGGAATGGGTAATCACTTTCTCGGGGGCGATGCCAACCTTGTCGAGCAGCTCGCTGGCTAACGTCAGGTTGCCCACATCGTGGCAGAAATGCGCATCGCTGCCGGTGGTGATCCACGCGCCGGCCGCTTTCGCCACTTCAGCGATTTGGTAGCAGCGATCCACGCTGCCCACGCGGCTGTGTCCTTTCAGTGTACTGTTGTTGATTTCAATGGCGACATGGTGCTCTGCCGCGCAGTGAATCACGCTGTCAAAATCAAAGTCGAAATGAGGATTGCCTAAGTGACCCAACGCATCCACACGGCCACTTTGAATCACGTTCAGCAGCGCTTCGGTATGATCGCGTTTGTCTGATGGGCGAAAAACAGGTTCATGAAAACTGGCGATCACCCAATCGAGGTTTTGATCCACGGAAGGATGGAGATCGACCTCGCCTTTGGTGTTCATGATGTTAGATTCCACACCACGGATGATGGCAACCCCTTCCAGAAAACGAGGCAGAATGCGTTGGTTGGAGAAGAACCAGTAGTGCGGCGCACCGGGCATCGATTCGGCGTGATCGGTGGTGCAGAACATGGCCAATCCGCGTTCCGAAGCGGCTTTGGCATTTTCGATTAACGTGCTGTAAGCATGACCACTGGCATAGGTATGAGTGTGTGTATCGACGGCTAATTTCATTTCGCTATTCCCTGACTCCATAATGAGAGCAGTTTATCAGCCACGTCCGGTGGTTACCAATAAACCAAGGCACACGCGCAGAATTCGAGCGAACGCCTCAATGCCCGCCAGTCGATACATTCATCAAAGAAATGGGATTGAGCGATTCTGCTGGCAAAACCGTCTGTTCGCTCCATCTGCTGTTCACTTCGTCTGTTGTTCACTTCGTCCGTTGTTCACATAGCAGCTTGATCATCGGTAGCGCCTTTTCCCACCCATCATTAAACATGCTGACGAAGTCTGCATGCGTGGTGACCGTGACGCGCAATAGCACGCTGCCCGCTTGCGGAATGATGTGATAACACTCCGTCGACCCAATCCATTTGCGCGCCATGTCACTGTCAATGTCTTGAACGTGCTCTGGCGTGAAGATCGCCACATGGTGATACGCCAACGACTGACCCGGTTCAACCGTATCCAGCACCGCACGCGTGCCGCCGAGTTGTGGATCAAAAAATTTCATGTCATCGCCTTCGCGCCATTCCCCGCTAAAACGCGATTGCGGCGAAAACGCAGTCGCCCATTGCGTGTAGAGTTCCAGCTCCGTCAACATCTGCCACACTTGGTTTGGGTCGGACTGAATTTCAATCTGGTAGTTCAACGTTAACATGCCGTTTGCCTCACTGATTCCGTGTGTCGATCACCTTGGGTTTCCTGCCCGATTCTTCGTACTCGTTTCTTCAACATCCCATCGATTCAACATCCCTTAGTTTAACGAATTGGTTTAACGAATTGGTTTAACGGATTGGTGTGATGAATGAATGTGATGGATTGAAAAATCGTCGCTTGGGTAAAGTTATAGATGACGCGGACAACAAACCGAGCGGTTTTCATTCGCTGCACCCGATATCTGTGAACCCATATGGGTTTTTCTCAAAATTGAACGCACGCAATATGCTGATATTTTTGCAAGTTACCTAAGTTGAACAATACTTATACCATCGTTTAACTATGGAATGGTTTATGACGAAGCGCCTCTATCCGCTGAGCATTCAAATCAGCAGCTTATTTCTGATATTAGTCACATTGATCGGTGCTGCTCTGATTGCCATCAGCTACCAACATTCACAACAATTATTGACCACCAGTGCGAAAGAAATCAGCCACGAAAATAGTCGAAAACTGGAAGCGGCGTTTCGCCAAAGCGCTTCCCCCATTCTGGCCACATTGGACTTTATGGCGTTCAGCGATTTTATCGACAAAGAGCGCCACGCCAATGACGAAGCGCGCTGGCTCGGCTCGTTAAAGCTGGTGTTTGAGCGCAATGAAGACTTGGTTGCACTGTACTTTGGCAACGATGACGGCGATTTCACCATGATTCGTCCGCTATTAACGCCTGAAGCGCGCGAACGCTTTGAAGCACCACCAGAAGCCTCGTTGTTTATCAACCAAACGAAAGTCGATGGCACCAACAACATCTACTTCCTCAATTCAGAATTTGAGCTGATTGACCAACGCCAGATGCGCAACAATGAGTACGACCCGCGCCAGCGGCCTTGGTATCAATCGGCACAAAATGACGGTGCCATTCGCCTCACCGAACCTTACTTCTTCTACTTCCTCAAAACTCATGGGGTGACACTGTCGCGCCGCTCGGTCGATGGAAAAAAAGTAGTCGCAGCCGATTTCACGCTGGATTCGCTCTCCAACCAAATTGCGCGCATTGGCTACTCGGCCAACACCAAACTGGCGCTGTTTGACCACCAATTCCGCCTGCTCGCGGAACATAACACGGCGATGGCCGTCGGCGACGACGCACCAGACACCAAAACCAAGCTGGCCTCTGGCATCTTTGCCTCAGTCGCCAATCGCATCAGCAGTCAAACCTTGTATGAAACCACCGACTTTGAAGGCGAGGATTGGTCAATCACCCTCACGCCCGTCACACTCAACAATCACGTGCATCTGCTGTTAGCCGAAGCGACGCCGCAAAACGATCTGCTCGCGTCGTTGCTATCGATGCGCGACAAACAAGTCGCCGTCGCGATTGCGCTGCTGGCCATCTGCTTTGTGTTGGTGTGGTTGGTGGCGACCCGTTTGGCCAGCCCATTGACCAATCTGGTGATTCAGACCGACAACATTGCACGTTTTGACTTTAAAAAGACGCGTTACCCCAAAAGCGTGATCAAAGAGGTTGCCGACTTAACCCAATCCATCGAGCTGATGGAACACACGCTGCACGATTTGTTACGCTTGCTGCGCGATACGGCGTCGAACCAGCAGTTTGATGTGTTGGCCAAAACCATCACGCATCAGAGTTATTTGGTCACGCGTGCAGAAACCATTCTGCTCTACACCTACTCCAACGAGAAACAGCAATTCGCCACCGTGGCCAATCACGCCATCATTCCGTTCAAAATTGATCTCAATGATTTGGTGCAAGACACGCCGTGGCTGCTGGCAGAGCTACGCAAAGGCGAAATTGTTCACCTGACACGCGACGACAACATTCTGCGCAAACATAAAGATCAGCTCTACAACAGCGACATTTACCTGTTCCCGCTGCTCAATCGCGCCAAACAGTTGGTCGGTGTGCTCAACCTCGGTTATGAACGCACCACCACCAAAGCCCAACTCGACAAACACGCGTTTTTGCGTGAGGTGCTGAGCTTTGCGGAAATCGCCAAAGACAACATCGACAAGATGCAACAGCAAAAAGACATGCTCAATGCCTTTATTGCCCTGATTGCATCGGCCATCGATACCAAGTCGCCATACACGGGCGGCCACTGTCAGCGTGTGCCGGAGCTGACGAAAATGCTCACCGAAGCCGCCGCCAAAGATAACCACTACTTTCCCCATTTCAAAATGAGCAGCGAACAGTGGGAAGAGCTGATGTTGGCCGCGTGGATGCACGATTGCGGCAAAGTCACCACACCCGAATATGTGGTCGACAAGGCCACCAAACTGGAAACCATTTACGACCGCATTCACGAAATTCGCATGCGTTTTGAATTACTCAAATTGCAGGCAGAAAGCGACTACTGGCAAGCGCTCGCGAGCGGCGGTGATGCCAACGCGTTGAAGGCCGAACTGGATGCCACACAAGCCACCTTGGATGAGGAGTTTGCCTTTGTCGCCAACTGCAACATCGGCGGCGAATTCATGAGTGATGAAGACATTGAACGCCTCAGTCAGATTGGCCAACGTCAATGGAAACGCACGTTGGATGATCAACTCGGTATTTCTTGGCTGGAAAGCGAACGCTGCGACGAAAAAGCCGAGTTGCCCGTGATGGAACATTTACTCGCCGACAAAGCGGTGCATTGCGTGCCTTGGGAGGCCGGGAAACGCCCGCAAGATGCGTGGCTGGAAGAATTCATTCTCAAACCCGGGGCACTGCAACACAACCGCGGTGAACTGTACAACCTCAGCATTCGCCGCGGCACCTTGACCGAAGAAGAACGTTTTATCATCAATGACCACATCGTGCAGACCATTGTGATGCTGCAACGCCTGCCCTATCCAGAGCACCTAAAAAATGTGCCTGATATTGCCGGTGGTCACCATGAACGCATGGATGGCAAAGGCTATCCGCGTGGGCTCCATGAAGATGAGCTGTCGATTCCAGCGCGCGTGATGGCGATTGCTGATGTGTTTGAAGCGCTCACCTCCAATGATCGCCCGTACAAGAAAGCCAAAACCCTGTCGGAATCGATTAACATCATGACCAGCATGGCGACCTCCGGACATATCGATCCCAAACTCTACGTGCTGTTCCTCGAAAAAGGCATTCACCAGGCGTATGCCGAGCGTTTTCTTGACGACGAACAGCGCAATGAAGTCGATATCGCCGAGCACATCAAGCGCGTCAAAGCCTACATGAAAGCGCAGTTCTGACTAGAGTAATCACTCTATATGCAATCAAAGCGGCCAAATTCGGCCGCTTCCTTTAAAATGAACCACTTACCTAAAAAACGACTCAATATTTAATCGATTGCGTTATCAATAGTTGATGTGTGTCAAATAGTCGTAGACAATAGACACCCGGGCGAGATCGCAAATCTACTTGTATTTGTGATCTCGCTATCGGTTTTGTCTATATGAATGATAGGCACGGCCTTCTTTCTATTTGTGTATTGCGCTGCTAGGGTTGGCGCATGCTAACTACCTCGTTTTTAAGGGAAAGATGATGGTAATACCTGAAAACAGCAGCATCGTGATTTTTGGTGCTTCGGGAGACTTGACGTACCGCAAGTTGATTCCTGCTCTGTATCACTTGTATGCGAGCAAACAACTGCCAGAATCCTTTGCTATTTTGGGCGTAAGCCGAACTGAATACAGCGATGAGTCATACCGCGAGAAGTTAAAGCGCTCACTCAAGGAACTGGAGAAGACAGAACCTGAGATTCTTGAAGCCTTCTGTGAACATCTTCACTATCAAGCAATCAATACATCCGATGTGGATGATTACGCGAAACTCACCACTCGCCTTGATCAACTTGCTGACAAGTACGATCAAACGGAACGCAATACACTTTTCTACCTTGCGACCCCACCAAGCCTTTACGGCGTGATTCCTGGGTGTCTTGCCGCTCACGGATTGAACGAAGAGAAAAACGGCTGGAAACGTCTGATCATCGAAAAACCATTTGGTTACGATCTGAAGTCGGCGCAAGAGCTGGATATCGAAATCCACAACCATTTCAAAGAGCACCAGATCTACCGTATCGACCACTACTTGGGTAAAGAAACGGTCCAAAACCTGCTGGTGTTCCGCTTTGCCAACGGCATGTTTGAACCTCTGTGGAACCGCAACTTCATCGACTACGTTGAAATCACAGGCGCGGAATTCCTTGGTGTGGAAGAGCGTGGCGGTTACTACGATGGGTCAGGCGCGGTACGCGACATGTTCCAAAACCACCTGCTGCAAGTCTTGGCCATGGTCGGTATGGAGCCCCCAGCGGCGATTAACGCCAACTCGATTCGTAACGAAGTCAACAAAGTGCTGCAAAGCCTGCAACCTTTGTCAGACGAGGACCTGCGCAAAAACTTGGTGCTGGGCCAGTACACCGAATCGGAAGTGCGCGGTCAGTTCCTACCGGGTTACCGAAATGAGCATGGCGTTGCAGAAGATTCACGTACCGAAACGTATGTGGCGCTGAAAATGTTCATCAACAACTGGCGTTGGAATGGCGTGCCATTCTACGTGCGCTCGGGTAAACGCCTGCCAACACGCGTGACCGAAGTGGTTATTCACTTCAAACGCACGCCACACCCAGTCTTTGGTCAAAACGCACCGGAAAACAAACTGATTATTCGTATTCAGCCGGACGAAGGCATCCTGATGAGCTTTGGTTTGAAAGAGCCAGGCGCAGGCTTCAAGGCGAAAGAAGTGTCGATGAACTTCCACTACACATCGCTTGAAGAGACCACGATGCTGACCGCTTACGAGCGTTTGCTGCTGGACGCGCTGAACGGTGATGCGACTCTGTTTGCCCGTACCGATGCGGTGGAAGCGTGTTGGAAGTTTGTTCAGCCAATTTTGGACTTCAAACAAGACCCGCAATCCCTGTATGGTTATGCGTGTGGTACGTGGGGGCCAAAAGAGTCTGACGAGCTGTTGACCAACGACGGCCGTGACTGGCGTTACCCATGTAAAAACCTGACGAACACGGACTACTGCGAACTATGATCAATCATAAGATCTTTCCAACTGCCGATGCGGTGGTTGAATCCTTAGCGAATGACATGAAAGCGTACAGCGAGCTCGGTCGCCCTGTGCACATCTCACTGTCTGGCGGCAGCACACCTAAAATGCTGTTCAAACTGCTGGCTTCTTACGCGTACGCCACTACAATTCAGTGGCACAATCTGCACTTCTGGTGGGGCGATGAACGCTGCGTTGCACCAGACGATGCCGAGAGCAACTACGGTGAAGCCAACGCGCTGCTGTTTAGCCACATCGACATGCCTGCAGCCAACATTCACCGCATTCTGGGTGAAAACGAGCCACAAGCCGAAGCGCAGCGCTTCGCGCAAGAAATGGCAGACATCATTCCATCAGAAAACGGCACCCCGGTGTTTGATTGGATTCTGTTGGGTGTTGGCGCCGATGGCCATACCGCATCGCTATTTCCGGGCAAAACCAACTACGACGATGAACATCTGTCGCTGGTTGCAACGCATCCGGAATCCGGCCAGCTTCGCGTGTCAAAAACGGCGAAAGTGCTGGAAGCAGCAAAACGCATCAGTTATCTCGTTCTTGGCGCCGGTAAAGCCGAGATCGTTTATGAAATTCACACAACTCCAGCCGAAGATCTGCCTTACCCGGCAGCAAAAATCCAGTCCACGACTGGTGAAACGGAGTGGTATTTAGATTTAGACGCAGCAACGAAGATTGCGTGAAGGAGAGAAATAAAATGAAAGGTGATATCGGTGTAATTGGCTTGGCAGTAATGGGCCAAAACCTAATCCTGAACATGAACGACCACGGTTTTAAAGTGGTTGCGCACAACCGTACTGCGGCCAAAGTTGACGAATTCTTGGAAGGCCCTGCCAAAGGCACCAACATCGTTGGCGCTTACACGCTGCAAGAGCTGGTCGACAAACTTGAAACACCACGTAAAGTGATGCTGATGGTGCGTGCTGGTGCCGTGGTTGATGCGTTCATCGATCAACTGGTTCCTCTGCTAGACAAAGGCGACATCATCATCGACGGTGGTAACACCAACTACCCAGATACCAACCGCCGCGTTGCTGCGCTGCGCGAAAAAGGCATTCACTTCATCGGTACTGGCGTATCCGGCGGTGAAGAAGGTGCACGTTTCGGACCATCGATCATGCCTGGTGGCGCACCAGAAGCATGGCCAGCAGTGAAACCTATCTTCCAAGCAATCTCTGCAAAAACTGACTCAGGCGAGCCATGCTGTGACTGGGTGGGTAACGACGGTGCCGGTCACTTCGTGAAAATGGTTCACAACGGTATCGAATACGGCGACATGCAGCTGATCACTGAAGCGTACCAGTTCATGAAAGATGGCCTGGGTATGACTGCAGAAGAGATGCAAGCCGTATTTGCAGACTGGAACACCACCGAACTGAACAGCTACTTGGTAGAAATCACCGCAGACATCCTTGGCTACAAAGATGAAGACGGTGAAGCGCTGGTTGAGAAAATTCTCGACACGGCAGGCCAAAAAGGGACCGGTAAATGGACAGGTATCAACGCACTGGATCTGGGTATTCCACTCACGCTGATCTCTGAATCTGTATTTGCGCGCTGCCTGTCTGCACTGAAAGACCAACGTGTTGAAGCCGAAAAACTGTTTGGCAAAACCATCACGCCAGTTGAAGGTGACAAACAAGTGTGGGTTGATGCACTGCGTCAAGCACTGCTGGCTTCAAAAATCATCTCTTACGCACAAGGCTTTATGCTGATGCGTGAAGCATCAAACGAAAACGGCTGGGATCTGAACTACGGTAACGTTGCGCTGATGTGGCGCGGTGGTTGTATCATCCGTTCTGCATTCCTGGGCAACATCCGTGATGCATACGAAGCAAACCCAGACCTAGCATTCCTAGGCTCTGATGATTACTTCAAAGGCATCCTGACAGGTAGCCTAGCCGCATGGCGTAAAGTGGCAGCGAAATCGCTAGAAGCGGGTATTCCAATGCCATGTACCACATCTGCACTGACCTTCCTAGATGGTTACACCACCGCTCGTCTGCCAGCGAACCTGCTGCAGGCGCAACGTGACTACTTCGGCGCGCACACCTATGAGCGTACTGACCGTGCACGTGGTGAGTTCTTCCACACCAACTGGACCGGTACAGGCGGTGACACTGCGTCGACAACTTACGACGTATAAGACGTAACTTGGGGCCATATCACCCCCAAGCCTACGCCTGACAATAGAGCATCAAGGAGGATGTTAACATCGTTAACATCCTTTATTTTTTGCTCAGATTTCCTACTTAGAGAACTAACAATGACCTCAAATATTGACTATGTTTTCGTTCCAAAGGGTTTGGAACAAGAAGCGGGTAAGGAAAAAAAACCACTGTCTGAGCAAGAAGCGAAGCGTCTTGCCATGGTGCAAAAAGCACAACAACAAGGCGGTTTATAAGTAAACCCACACATGAAAAAAAGCACCCTTGGGGTGCTTTTTTATTTGGTGCGTCGCGATGAACTCTGAGCGGCCATCCGCCGCGCTTTCATCCTTTGTGCTTTGGCTTGTGTCCTTTGCCCGGATTGTTTTTGCCTTTGAAACTACGATGTTCAGGTGGCTCAGCCTTGGGCTTTTTGCCGTCACACTCACCCGCCCCAATCGTGACGCCTTGGGTCGACACTTCCAAGCAATCCGCCGAGAGCGTCACCGGCTCATTGATGAGTTCGACCTTTGCTTGCGCAGCGCCACACAGCGTCGTGAGCACCATAACCATGCCAATACGTTTCATTTCTCTTCCTTATCAAACAGACTCGCACGCATTGAACTCGACTCTCATTTTCGGCTCAATATGCCGCTCGAACCCTGACAAGAAAATCACGTGCTACACACCGTTCGCTAAAAACCGTGGATAAAAAACGAGCGCCATGGGCGCTCGTTGTCATTGAGGATGATGAAAAATGCTCAGCACATTTAATGTACTTTAAACTGCCCGACAACGTGCGATAGGCCGTTCGACGTGTCTCCCAATTCACGGCTAATCACATCGGTATCCGACGCATTGTGATTGAGTTGACCAATCAGGTTTTGAATCGCCGCCATATTGCGGCTGATTTCCCCGGTCACTTGGCTTTGCTGCTCCGCAGACGTTGCCATCAGCGTGTTGAGGTCGTTGATTTCCACTACCGACGTGGTCACCGTGTTGAGTGAGGTCATCACCTTGTGCGTGCTATTCGATGTGGCTTCACAACTGCGACGCGTCGATTCCATCTTGGTCACCACGTTGTCGCTGGTTTGACGCAGTTTCGACAGCATATCGTTGATCTGCGCTGTGCTTTGCTGCGTGCGCGCAGCCAAGGCGCGAACTTCATCAGCCACCACCGCAAAGCCACGGCCCTGTTCACCCGCACGTGCCGCTTCAATGGCTGCGTTGAGTGCCAGCAAGTTCGTTTGCTCTGCAATGTCGCCAATCACTTGCAACACGGTGCTGATCTGTTTGGTGTCCTCGCTCATTGCGCCAATGGTGTGCGACATTTCTGCCACATCCGATTCCAACTCACTGACACTGCTCACGGCATCATTGACGGTGTGTTTCGATTCATCAGCGTACGTATTGGTGCGTTCGGTGAGTTTGGCCGCATCGGAGGCACTTTGCGCAATCGATGCCGCGGTGGCGCTCATCTCTTCAATCGCAGCAATCACTTGCTCGGTTTCCACCGTGTGCGATTGCAACATCTGAACGTTAGACGCCGATTGGCTGCTGAGCTGGTTCACCGCACCATCAATTTGCGACGAGGAACTGGAGACCTGAATGAACATGCCTTGCAGCTGTTCAATAAAGCGGTTGATGGAGGCGGAGATCTGGCCAATTTCGTCTTTCGACGTGGCCTCCAAGCGCTGCGTCAAATCACCGTTGCCTTGTGACAAACCGGCCACCAAATCTTTCAGACGCAACAGAGGTTTAAATGCAAAATGCAGCATCAGCACACTGAGCGGAATGATGATCGCAGCGCTCGCCAACAATGCCAAGGTGATCATCCAGTTCAAACGGTTGGTGTTGCTTTGAATCTTATCCAAATCGATATACCCAGTCAGCGTCCAGTTTTGGTCGCCCACTTTCACTTCGCGAGAAATCGGGAGCAAGTTCGCGCCGCTTTTATTGGAAAAGATCGTGACGTTGTTGCTAGAGGTCAATTCAAGGTAGCTGCCTTCCAGAGAATAGTTCTTCAGCACACTCGTCAGCTCATTCAAATCGAGCACAAAAAAGTTGACCGAATCATCCACGCGTTTGACCGAAATCGTCAGCATTGGATGCCCGTCTTCGATTTCAACCGGGCTGATGGTCGGTTCCATGCCTTGTGTTTCGGCCAACCCAATATATTTCTGCGCTTTGGCATCATCCATTGAGCCGGTGTCATCAAAAGCATATCCGCTCACAATCTTAATGATGCGGTAAAAGCCGGAGTTCTCTTTGGTATCGACGATGTCCATCATGCTGAAGTTCAAGCTGCTCGCGAGGGCAATTTTTGCGCCCAGTTCGCTATTGAGCTTGTGATCAACCAAGTCGATGTTGTGGGTAATGTTTTTGGTGTCTGACTGATAAATGTAACCACTGATAAAGTGGTTCACGCTCAGGTATGAGACAAGGATGGTGACGGTAATGATCGAGACTATTAAAAGTATTAATTTATTTTTAAACGAAAAGTTTTGCATGACACTTTACATCCATCAAAGTGATCTTAGTCCATGGGTATCCTACACATTGCAGTGCATCTGAAATGTAATGAAAATGTTTCTTATATTCATCTAAACAACATGCTATGCGAGCTTTGTTTTTCATGCAAATACTAAAGTTTAATATTCTGCCACTGATTGTATTTAAAATAGTCAACAAGGTGATCAATTAAGCTGCGCACGGCCGGAGCCAAATGTTTGCGCGATGGGTAGAGTGCATAAATATCCATCACATTCGGTTGCCATTGCGCTAACACCGGCACCAACTCGCCGCGCGCCAACGCGCTCTGCACCAAATAGGTCGGTTGCATGCTCACCCCCATACCCAACACGGCGGCACTGAGCAACGTGGTTGCTTCATTGGCGGTCAGGGCGCAGTGCACTTCCACCGCGGCTTGTTCACTTCCGCGGGTCAAATTCCACACATGGCGATCAAAGTTTTTGTACCCCAAGCAACGATGCTGCGCTAAATCGGCAGGCGTGCGAATGTCACTGGCGTTTGCTAGGTAATCAGGCGAAGCCACCAGCACCGAATCACAGCGCCCGATGCGACGACCAATCAACGACGGATCCGGATTGGCTGCGATACGAATTGCCAAATCTATGCGTTCCGTTACCAGATCTGCGGCTCGGTCTTGTACATCAATGTCGATCTCCACCTGCGGGTGCTCAGCCAAAAACGAATTGACCGCAGGGATCAATTGTGAAAAGCCAAACGACATGCTGGTTGCCACCCGAACTTTGCCTCGCAGCTCATCGCGATTGAGCAAACGATGTTGCAACCCTTCCGCTTGATCCACCCAAAGTGCCACTTCCGCCAAGCACTCTTCACCCGCAGTGGTTAACGACACTTTGCGCGTGGTGCGATTGAGCAATCGTACATTCAGCCAGCTCTCCATCGCATCAATGTAACGCGTCACCATAGGGCGTGACATCTCCAAGCGATCCGCCGTGGCGGTAAAACTGTTGGTTGTCGCCACATCAATAAACACTTTGGCCGCAATCAGTCTGTCCATAATTAGCTCGATTTAAGAAACAATGATGCTAATTATTCGCTATATATCCGAACAAGTCCAATCCGTACACTGCGCTCATCAACTCAACGAAGTGAATAGGACAACAACATGAAAACCACAATCGCATTAAGCACCACACTCCTGATGTCTGCTGGCACAATGGCAGCACAACCTTTGACGCTGGATATCTACAACGCCGATGGCAACAGCTTCCATGTCAACTCAACTCTGGTGTACGGTGAAACCGAAGCGATGGTGATCGACACTGGCTTTACCAAAGCCGACGCGCTGCGCATCGCCGCCAAAGTGGCCGATTCAGGCAAAACACTGACCACCATCTTTATTAGCCAAGCAGATCCGGATTACTACTTTGGCGCGGAAGTGCTGCATGAACTGTATCCGAACGCAAAAGTGCTGACCACGCCAGCGGTGCGCGCCACGATTGAAGAGAACTTGGCTGGCAAACTGGCTTTCTGGGCACCGAAAATGGGCAGCAACGCGCCGGTGAAACCGGTATTACCGACGGCGTATCACGGTCACACCCTGAATATTGATGGTCGCACCATTGAAATCCGCGGCAGCGAAGGCGAACTGAATCATCGCCCTTACTTGTGGATTCCAGCCAATCAGGCGATTCTAGGCAACGTGGCCGTCTACGGGAACGTACATTTATGGATGGCCGACGCGCAAAGCGATGCAGAGCGTCAGGCGTGGACTCAGCAGTTGTCTGACATGGCCGCGCTGAAACCGAAAATGGTCATTCCGGGCCACATGATGCCAGGCACCAAAACCGACAACAGCGCGATCAAATTCTCACAACAGTATCTGGCTGATTTTGCGAATGCGAAAGCGCACAGCAAAAATAGCCAGCAACTGATTGAAATCATGAAACAAGGTTACCCGACCGCTGGCTTGCCAATGGCACTGGAAATCGGCGCGAAAGTACATACAGGAGAGATGCAATGGTAACGGCTCACTATATTTTTGACCCAATGTGCGGCTGGTGTTACGGCGCCACCGCATTGATGGAAACCTTGGCAGCGCATCCCGACGTGAACTTGGTGATGCATCCGGGCGGCATGATGACACGCCGCCCCCTGAGTGATGACTTTCGCCAACACATTTTGGAAGCAGACCAACGCATCGCGGGCCTCACGCGCCAACCATTTGGTGACGCTTACATCGCCAGAGTGCGTAGCGGCGAAACCATCATGGTCGATTCGTACCTCACGGCGCAGGCGATTTTGGCCGCCGATATCGCAGAGCAATCACCATTTGCGATGTTAAAACGCATTCAGCAAGGGCATTATGTGCACGGCTTTGCGGTTGCAGAACGCAACGTACTTGATGGCATCGCCGCTGACATGGGCATCGACGCCGAGTCATGGCAGCGCGCCATGCAAGCAGCAGAAACATCGTTGATGGCGGAAATCGAGCGCACGCAAATGCTGATGTCACAATGGGGGCTGGGCGGTTTTCCATCCTTGGTGTTAGCACAAGACGGGCAGTTCAAATCCGTGCCAGTCAGCCACTATTACGGCCGCCAAAACGATTGGCAAGCCTTGTGGCAATCCATCACCGCCACGGCTTAACCCACACCTCACAACGCACCGATCTCGGTGCGTTTTTCTTTTGATTGCTCCTGTCCAAACAAACTTTTTTTGAATCCAATCACTTTTTCTGTTGAATCTGACTACACGAACCTTTACTTTAATAGACGTCTAAACGTCCTTACGTTTAAACATCTAATAAAAATAACGAGGTATTACTATGTCAAATCATGCTGTCAGTGTTCTCGACGGGGGAATGGGTCGAGAGTTGGAAAAACGTGGCGCGCCGTTCCGCCAGCCTGAGTGGTCCGCACTGGCAATGATCGAAGCACCGGAAATCGTACGGGACGTTCACCGTGCGTTTATTCAGAGTGGCGCCGACGTGATCACCACCAACAGTTATGCGCTGGTTCCTTTTCATATTGGCGAAGCCCGTTTTCACCAGGAAGCACAACTGCTCGCACACCGCGCAGGCGATGTGGCACGCCAAGCGGTTCAGTTGGAAGGCCAAGCAACGCGCGTTGCGGGCTCTATTCCGCCGCTGTTTGGTTCTTACCGCGCCGATCTATTTGATGCATCACGCGTTGCGGAGATTGCCACACCGCTGATCAACGGCTTAGCGCCGCACGTCGATTTCTGGCTGGCAGAAACGCAAAGCCTGATTGGGGAATCGGTCGCGGTGAAAGCGCTGTTGGATGCGCTGGATACACAACACAAACCGCTGTGGGTATCGTTCACCCTTGAAGACGCAGAGCCGACCGATGTGCCGCGTCTGCGTTCGGGCGAAACCGTGGCCGAGGCAATTCACGCCATGATTGCCCTCAACGTGAGTGCGATTCTGTTTAACTGCTGCCAACCCGAGGTGATTGAAGAAGCGCTCGCGATCGCGGCCAGCATTCTCAAAACAACCGGCGCGCAACAGATTCAATTGGGCGCGTATGCCAACGCGTTTCCTCCTCAACCAAAAGATGCGACCGCCAACGATGGCCTCGACGAGCTTCGCGCCGATCTCACCCCGCCCGCTTATTTGCTGTGGGCTGAAAAATGGCAACAACAGGGGGCGAGCTTGATTGGCGGCTGCTGTGGCATTGGCCCAGAGCACATCGCGACGCTCAGCCAACACTTCAGCCACGCTGGGTGATGGCATGCAGAACACACAAAAAATTGGTTTAACAGCGCTCACCGCGCTGGTATTTAGCTCCATGGTGGGCGCAGGCATTTTCAGCCTGCCGCAGAACATGGCCGAAGTGGCAGGCGTGGATGCAATTCTCACGGGTTGGCTCATCACCGGCGTGGGTATTTTGCTGCTGGCGGGCTGTTTTCTTCATCTCTCGCGCTTAAAGCCGGAGCTGGATGGCGGCATTTACACCTATGCGCGTACTGGCTTTGGTGACGTGGCGGGCTTTCTCTCCGCGTGGGGTTACTGGCTGTGCGCCACCATCGGCGTGGTTGGCTATTTGGTGGTGGCCTTTGCCGCCATTGGCGCGTTTGTGGACACCCCCGACTCGGTATGGTTTGGCGATGGCAATACGCTCGCGGCGTTCATCGGTGAATCCATCATTTTGTGGTCGGTACACTATTTGGTGCTACGCGGCGTCAAACAAGCAGCGTTCATCAACCTACTCGCCACGCTGGCCAAAAGCCTGCCGCTGATTGCGTTTATCATTTTGGCGTATCTGGCGTTTGAACCCGCGACGTTCAATCTCGATCGTGCAGGCCGCTCACTCGACACCCCATTTATGGATCAGGTGAAAAGCACCATGCTGATCACGCTGTGGGTCTTCACCGGCATTGAAGGGGCGATCGTATTGTCGATTCGAGCCAAACGCCGCGAAGACATCGGCAAAGCAACCTACCTCGGCGTGATCTTCGCGCTGGTGTTGTACGTGGCGATTACATTGCTCTCTCTCGGTGTGATGAGCCGTGGTGATGTCGCGGCATTGAGCAACCCGTCGATGTCTGGCTTGATGGCGCACATGAGTGGCAGCCTCGGTCAATGGTTCATTAGTCTTGGGTTGATTGTGTCCGTGCTGGCTTCGTATTTAAGCTGGATTCTCTACTCCGCCGAAGTGCCTTGTACCGCTGCACAGCACGGCGCCTTTCCGCGCTTTTTTGCCAAGCAAAATGAGCAAGGCACCTCGACTGCATCCCTTACCCTGACCAGCCTAACCGTACAACTCTGCTTGGGGCTGATTTTATGGACGGGCGAGAGCTACAACACCTTGGTGTTGGTCTCTACGTCGATGATTTTGGTGCCGTACTTTTTGGTGGGTGCTTATCTGGTGAAAGTGGCGTTTGAACAACGCTGCCGCTGGCGTATCAAAGCCATTGGTTTGGGGGCCAGCGTCTATGGATTGTGGTTGATTTATGCTGCAGGGCTCAACAGTTTGGCACTCTCGACCCTGCTCTACATTCCAGGGTTGATGGTGTTTTTCTACAGCCGTCGTAAGCATCGCCAACTGGCGCTGCAACCTTAACCCTGTTCTTTCGTTTGCTCTGCCCTTTGCTTGGTAAAGGGCAGACGCGCACTGCTCTTGGCATCGGCATTTAGCTCCTGCGCCAACTGCTTCCAACCCTGCACTTCATTGCGAAAATAGCGCACTTGCTTGGGTGTTGCCAAACGCACGATCTTCACCACATACGCATTCCCGACGCCATCGTTATACGCCTGTTTGGCTTTCAGCACCGGGCTGTAGTACTGCTCTGGCTCAAACAACAAGGTTTGCAGATGCACAGTAAATCTTGCTTCATCATGGCGTTCATCGAGCAGCAGGCGGAGTTCATGACGCAAACGGGTTTGAAACGCCATCCAGTCGTGGGGCGTCACCTGCACCTCACTCGCCCACTGGGTCACCAATGTTTGCTGCACTGGCGTCAAATCGCCCAGCCACTGCGCCATCCGTTCGGAGAGACGTTCGACATAATGATCGCGGATCTCAGGCTCGCTGAGTCCCTGATATTTATCGGCGAATTTCTGATGGCGCTTGGCCACCCCCTGCAAAAACTCCTCAGCTTGCGCCTCGCTGAGGGTATTGGCAAGCTGATACACATCGGGCAAAAACTTCACCAGTAAGCGTTGGTAGTGCTCATTGATCAACGCTTGCTGCTGCTGGAGATCGCGCTCGGTAAAATGTGTTGGATCGAGCGCCAACCACTGCTCCAACTGGTCAATGTAGGCCGGTAACTCCGCGCTTTGATGCCACTGACTAAGCAGCATAATGCGATCGCTGAGCCGATCTTCCTGCGCGTCGGTCAGATCGACGTAATCTTCCAGATAGTCGATCACGAACCAGTCGATGTTGTGATACACAAATTTAGTGCCGCATCCCACCAGCAGCATTGTGCTGAGCAGAAGCGTTGTCCATTTCGCCATGCCGTTTTATCCCTGTTGCTTTGTGAGTAACCATAGTCACTGAAATCGCATGATGCGACTTTCGCACACGCTGATGAACTTATGGCGACATGGCCGAAGAAAGCAAGCCCCCTCGTTCGATGTACACTCCCTTGCGTCCACTCGTTGTTTTGTCGTGCGCTGCCGAGCGTTAGATATTGATTAACGACTCACGATAAGCACGCAGCGAGCGTTCATCTTGGTGCGTAAAACGATGGATGGTGGTTTTGAGCATTTGTGTCAGCGGTTCATAATCGTCTGGCAGTGTGGCAATGAAGTTTACTGGGTTAGCCACGCTTTGCCCCAACAGCACCATCGGATTGGTCAACTGTTCTATCAATGACAAGGTTTCTTCAATTCGCTCCTGCTCACTCGATTCCACAAAACGTCCTTCCAGAATATCCTGATACAACAAAGACTCCGGTTGCACCGCGACAGACGTCATATACATATGTGTGGGATGCAGCTGGTTGAGCACCTGCGCAGTATGACGCGCGTTTCGTTCGCCATTGCCTTTTCCCGCAAGCCCGCCAAGAAAAATGACGCGATAAGCGATGCCAGCTTGTTCAAGTTTCTGACATTCGCGAAGGATATCGGCAGACGTGTAGCCCTTATCCATCTGCGCCAGCACGTCATCATCACCACTTTCAATCCCGATCACTAAATCGTTGATGCCTTCGGCTTTGAGTTGCTTGAGATCGTCAACGTCCTTGTTGAACATGCTATCCACACGCGCATACATGCCGATGTTGATGGTGGGAAAATAACGGCGAATCATTCGAGCGAGATCGACTAACTTGGCAGTTCTCAATGTAAAGGGATCGCCGCCAACTGCATAAATGCGTTTGGCATTGGGGTTAACGCGTTGCGCCTCTTGCAGATCGTGCTCCACCTGCTTTTTCGGTGCAATGCGATACGGCGTATCATAATAAAAGGTGCAAAAACGACAGGAGTTATGGGTACACCCGACCGTCACTTCTAACAAAATACTGTTGGCTTCATGGGGAGGACGGATGACCGGACCAGTGTAGTGCATTGCTGCCTTCCTTACTCTGATGAGTTCTCTGTGTTCATGCCACACCCGGCAGCGATGAACGTCGGTGATGTAAGAAAGCCGATCATTACTTATTCCTTAAACACCAAAAAGACCTAAAAAAGAATGACAGTATGGAAAATAATTCCACAATCACCCCAAAATAAAACGGCACAACAGGGTGAGTGTTGTGCCGTTGAGGCAGGATCGCGCCTATCGATGGTGTCAATGAGCGCGTGGCGGGCGGGCGATATGCCACAATCGGGCGACGTTCTCGGCCAAATCAGCGAGGTTGAAGTCGGACTCTTTGAGCGCATCATCTAGCGTCATGGCCCGTGGCACCGCGGCAAACACAGCGTCGATGCCGCACTCATACACGGCTTGGTAGTTATCACCCGTGCAGCCCGACAATGCAATCACCGGAATATCAAACCGCTTGGCCACTTGCGCCACGCCCATCGGGGTTTTGCCATGAACCGTTTGACTATCAATGCGCCCTTCACCGGTAATCACTAGATCCGCCCCCTCAACCAACTCGGCCAATTTGACCGTTTCGAGCACGATGTCGATACCCGGCTTGAGCACCGCTTGCGTATAGCCCAATAGCGCCGCGCCCATACCGCCTGCCGCGCCCGCGCCCGCCGCATCGATGACGCTTTTACCGGTCGCGTGTTGGGTGAGCACACCAAAGTTCTTGAGCGCATCATCCAACAATGCAACATCCGCCGCGGTGGCCCCTTTTTGCGGGCCAAAGATGGCCGATGCGCCTTTCGGGCCACACAGCGGATTGTTCACATCGCTGGCGACCAGAATTTCACACTGGTTTAGCCTTGGGTCGAGCGCTTTGAGATCAATCTGCGCCAGTTCCATCAGGCCGCCACCGGTCAGCGCAATGCTATCGCCATCCCGGTTGAGAAAGCGCCCCCCCAATGCGGCCAACATGCCAACCCCGGCGTCGTTGGTTGCGCTGCCGCCCAAGCCGATGATCAAACGTTTCACGCCGTGATCCAGTGCATGACGAATCAGCTCACCCGTGCCAAAACTGGTGGTCAGTTTCGGGTCACGCTGCGCAAGCGGTACATGGTGTAACCCGCTTGCTGCCGCCATTTCAATCACTGCGGTCTGGCCATCGCCCAACATGCCATAGAAAGCATCAACGGGCTTATTTTGCGGCCCTTTGACGGTGAGATGCACCAAGTGACCTTCGGTGGCATCTACCAACGACTGAACCGTACCTTCACCGCCATCCGCCACGGGCACGAAGACAAATTCAGCGTCCTGCCACACTCGCGCGAGCCCAGCATGGATGGCGTCACTGACCTGTTTCGCCGTTAAACTTTCTTTAAACGAATCTGGGGCGATAACCACTTTCATATCACTCTCCTCAATTAAATGACAACAAGACGAATTACAACAGGAGCAAGCTCAATAGATAGACGACGATCATTGCTGTCACGCCCTGCACCAACGTTGCCATGGTCTGCGCGCGGTACGCAAGGCCAACACTCATGCGGCTAAATTGCGACACCACCCAGAAGAAACTGTCGTTGGCGTGCGATACCGTCATCGCACCCGCGCCAATTGCCATCACGGTGAGCACGCGGCCCATTTCAGAATCGAGCCCCAATTGGCTTAGCATAGGCGCCACCAAAGCCGACGTGGTCACCAGTGCCACCGTCGAAGAACCTTGCGCCGATTTCAATGCCGCCGCGACGATAAATGGCATAAAGATGCCCACACCCAGAGCTGATAACGTGGTGCCGAGGTAGTCGCCCAGTGGCGTCGCTTTCAATACCGCGCCAAACGCGCCGCCTGCACCAGTGATGAGCAAAATCGGCGCTGCAGCTGTAATGCCTTGGCTGATGCGTTCACCAAATTCCACCACTTTGTTGTCGGATTTAAGCAGGCTAACCGACAAGAATAGACCAATCAGCAGTGCCGTGAGTGGCTGACCCAAAAAGCTCAGCAGCTCAAAGAGCACGCCTTCACCCAGCGGATGGCTTGGGAATTTCGCCACCGAGCCCAAACAAATCAGCAGAATCGGCACGAAGATCGGAGCAAATGCCTGAGTGGCGCTTGGCAGCTTGCCATACGACGCTTTCAGCGCTTTCCAATCTTGTTTCAGGTGTTCTTCATGATCGAGACCATCCGGCTCTACGGTTTTGAAACGGTTCGCCCACAGCATGCCGGCAATCGCCGCTACGGCTGCCACAAACACGCCCACCGCGATCACCAAGCCCAGGTTGGACTCCAGCCCGAGGTTGCCTGCGGCCGCAATCGGCCCCGGCGTCGGTGGCACAAAAGTATGCGTGGCGTAAAGGCCCGTCGCCAACGCCACACTCATGGCGACGCTGGACGTGCGCAGGCGTTTGGCGAGCGACTCTTTGAGCGAGTTAAGGATCACAAACCCAGAATCACAGAACACCGGAATCGAGACGATGTAACCGATGATGCTCATGGTCAAGGTGGGGAAACGCTCGCCGAGCAGTTTAATCACGGTGTCCGCCATGGTGATGGCTGCGCCGCTTTTCTCTAAAATCACGCCGATGATGGTGCCAAGCACGATCACCAGACCAATGTAGCCCAGAATGCCACCAAAGCCAGAAGCGATGGTTTTCGCAATGCTCTCTGCCGGCAGTCCATAGGCAAACGCCGCGAGAAATGCCGCGACGATCAGTGCTAAAAAGGGGTGTAACTTAAACTTGGTGGTCGCGAGCACGATAAACGCGATCACTGCCAGCAGAATCAGGATAAGACTCATAATAACTCCATGTCATTTTTATCAGGTTCAGGCCTCAAAGCGGGCCTGTGTAGGGTGAGTCTATTATCCGAACTCTGCGCCCCGATTCCTTTAGGCAAGTCGCCAAATAAACAGGGTGAATCATTGTAACATTTTGTGCATGCGCACAAATTGCGCCTCATTCTGAGATCTGACACGCAATATATAGTTCCACCAACCCCACGAAACTTTGGGTCGAGATTCCGGTGATGTCGGTGATCTTATCCAGCCGATACCGCAGCGTATTGCGATGGATATAGAGCGCGTTGGCGCACTCAGACAAATTGCCGCCACAGACAAACAAGGTGTGCAGCGTTTTCATCAGTTGACCAGAACGATCCCGCTGTTTGAGTTTGTCCACCGACTCACACAACTGCTCGCCCTGCCAATAATCGCGTAACGGCGACATCAGCACCGGCAGCCGCAACGTCTCAAACAGATGCTTGTGTTGCTTGGGGTGTTTTTCTTTGCCCAGCCGCAGCACCTGTTTGGCGCTCTGGTAAGAAAGATGCAGCGCATTGGGGTCAAGGAACATCTGGCCCAGCGCGATATCGTAACCGTCGATCTGGTGCTCCCTGAGGCGAGCGATCAATTTATCGATGCGCAAGCTCTCATCATCGCTGGTCCAGTGCTCGGGATGTTTGACCGGTTTGAGCACCACAATTTCGTTCATCGACACCACCGCGACCAAATTGTCGCGCTCCGGATGCTCGAGCAAGTCAACCACCTGACGCACGCTGTCGACATGCTTTGCAGCGGTTTGCTGGCGAAATTCAATCACCACCGCCACGCGCGGTTGGGTGACATCCAGCGACAAACGCGTCGCCCACGCCGTCAGCTCGTCTTGATTCAATTGGTCGTTGATCCAAGCGGTGATGAACTCTTCACGGTGGCGGCGATCCCATTGTAACTGTTCGACCAGTTCCGCTTGATCGATGATCATCTCCGCACTCATTTTGACCAAATTGGCAAACTCACGAATTTCATCCGGCTCCCCCGTCACACCGACTACGCCCACGACCTGCGCGCCCTGTTTCAACAGCATGTTGATGCCCGGCTTCACCCCTTTCAACGACTGACAACTGTGGGAATTGAGTTCGATGGAATCCCCATGCTTGAGCGCCAGAATGGCGCCATCATGCACATGGCCAAGGCGGTCGCGGTCACCGCTGCCGATGATGATGCCCGCGTGATTCATGACGTTGATGTTGTAGCCAATGATCGACATGGTGCGATCAACGATCTGCTGCGCCAAGTTTGCATCTAACATGATGTTCTGTCCTAATGATCAAATGGGTCACCGATGAGCTTATATACGTTAATCGTATGAACGTCTTTTTCAATCGCTGTTTTTGTG
This sequence comes from Vibrio sp. Vf1514, assembly GCF_052076135.1. Classification (NCBI taxonomy): domain Bacteria; kingdom Pseudomonadati; phylum Pseudomonadota; class Gammaproteobacteria; order Vibrionales; family Vibrionaceae; genus Vibrio; species Vibrio sp. Vf1514. Next base: position 1,214,368 of record NZ_CP197268.1, read on the forward strand.
AGTACGCACAACACCGATTCGGTCGTCACGCCGATCGCCCGTTGCTGCGCAGACTTTTCGATGCTTCCATTCGTCAGTTAAGGAGAACCCGATGAAACCTCAAGTTGTGCTGTACAAATCCCTGCCCCCCGACGCGCTGCGCACGTTACAAAACCACTTCGATGTCATTCAATTTGATGGCGTTCATGATGACAATTTCGCTGCGTTTAAGCAGGCGTTAACTCAGGCTGAAGGCTTGATTGGCAACGGCGTAGAGATGACGCCTGAATTGCTTGATGGTGCGCCTAAACTGAAAGCAGCGGCCACTATTTCAGTCGGCACCGACCAGTTCGATCTCGACTATTTGAGCCAACGAGGCATTCCACTGATTCACACACCGAGCGTGCTCGATGAAACCGTCGCTGATACGGTGATTTTGCTGGCGCTCGGCGCAGCGCGGCGCGCAGGAGAAATGTCCGCAATGGTCAAGGCAGGTCGCTGGACACAGAACCTCACTCCAGCGCAGTTTGGCGTCGATTTTCACGGCAAAACGCTTGGCATTGTGGGTATGGGACGCATTGGCTACGCCGTCGCCAAACGGGCGTACTATGGGTTTGGCATGTCGATTTACTACCATAACCGCTCCATCAATGGAGAAGCAGAACACGATTTCGGTGCGCTGCGGATGTCGTTGGATGATCTGTTGCAGGTGTCTGATTTTGTGGTGGTGTTGGTGCCGCTCAGCGAAGCGACGGAGAAACTGATTGGGGCCAAAGCGTTCAGTTTGATGAAACCCAGTGCGGTATTTGTCAATGCCGCGCGCGGCAAAGTGGTTGATGAGCAGGCGCTGATTCATGCCCTGCAAACTGGGCAGATTCGTGCTGCCGGGTTGGATGTGTTTGAAACCGAACCCCTGCCCGCCTCGTCCCCACTGACGCAGCTCGACAACGCCTTTTTGCTGCCACATATCGGCTCAGCCACCACTGAAACGCGCCTGAAGATGGTGCACTGTGCGGTCGATGGGTTGATCGCCGCAATGCGTGGCGATTACTCGCAATCTTGCGCCAATCGACGCCAACTCGAACACCCGGACGCGTAACCCGCAAAACGCGCCCTCGGGCGCGCTTTGTTAGGGCGTGATCACCACTTCTGAAAAATCCACCCAGCCATTGGCCAGCAGTTCGCTGGTGCTCACCGATTTGGCCACCGATAAAGTTTGCTGCACATGAAAGCGCGGCAAATAGAGTCCTTTTTTGATGAGCTTCTTCTCCAGCGCTTGGTAAGCTTTGAAACGCTTGGCTTCGGTCAACGGATAAATCGCCGCCAACGCCTCGTGAAGCCACTGCTGCTGCGCCGGCGTCATGCACGCTTGCAAGCTGGTGCTGGCCAATAACCATCCTAACCACGACATGTCCGCGTCATCGCCAAACACTTCACCAGACAAAATGATGTCGGCGTGTTGCAGCGTCGCCTGTTGGCAAAATTCAGGAAACGGCAACACCGACACCTCACAGGCAATCCCCAACTCACGCAACGCCGTCGCCAAATGATGTGCATAGTCGATGTGCTGGCCCAACGCGTACGTCTGCAGTTGTAGGGGCTGCGGCGGTTTGGTTTGCCTAACTCATCCGCCCATTGCTGCGCTTGATGAAGGTTTGCCGTCAGTCGCGCCGATGGCGACGACAACATCCCTTCCGCTTTGGCCACCTCATCTGCAAACGATGCGGGCGCGCCGAGCGCATCCAGGATTGCCATCAGCTTCTTCCGGCGACTTAAACTGCCCAGCCACGGCGAACGATTGGCGTTGAGCAGTATATATTCGCAGCCCGCTTCCCATTGCGCTTTCTGTTCGTAATCGGCCGCCTGAGCACGCGGCTCCAGCAATGGGTGGAACAGGTGACTGTTGGGGGCAAACTCTTTGGCTTTGTCCCCGACATTCCACACCTCGATGCCATCCACCCACGGGCGATAACCGTGATAATACCGCGACACGTTCATCAAGGTGCGCCACTCCGTTTGCTCAACCAACTCAAATGGGCCGCTGCCAATCACTTGCCCTTCGCGGTCTGCATCCCCCTCGAGCCACAATGCGATGCCCATTGCGCCCGCACACAGCAGTTTGGGCAAAAGCGTCGCTTCTACCGAACTGATGATCTCAAGTCGGTAGCGATCATGCACCTCAATCGCATCAATCAATTGATACAGCGAACGATAATGTTCAGATGTGGTGACCAACCGCGTGAAGTGTTGCTGCACGGAGTGCGCAGTCAGTGGCTCGCCATTGTGAAAGCACAACCCTTTGCGCAGGGTGATGGCCATGCCCCGTTCGGTGGTCTGAAAGGTCTGCGCCAAATCGCCACGATAACCGCGCGCTTGCGCATCAAAACGCAGCAAGTTCGCATACAAATAGCGAGCAAGGTGTTGTTCGGTACGGCGAGTAATATCAATAGGATCAAGTGCATGCGTGCCGCGATAAAACGGGATTTGCAAAATATCGTCACGGTGAGCGTGCGATTGATGGCGCGCGATGTATGCGGCAATAAATGCGTCGCGTTGGGCGGGCGCAATCAAGCTGATCGCCATCGCCACCTTCCCTTCTTCAATCCAGCGACGGGCTTTGTTCTCCAACATCGGTTGCGGATCTTTGAGTAAGGTGACAATTGGGAAATTACCGCGCCCCACGGAAGATTGCCAACGGATAATGCCGTTGCCCACCAGTTTTTTCACCACCAACTGCGCGTTGCGTTTGGTGCACCCCAACTCCTGCGTCAGGCGATCCAGTGAGAGCGGCACCGGGGCTGCAACAACCAACTGGTCGCGCAAAAAAGCCAGTGCTTTCCAGTAATGCATAAAGACGAAATCCTTTTTCTATCTTTCTATTTTTATTCATCTTTTATTTTCGATAATGATTCCACAACTTCGGTTAAAAAGGAACCAAAAATGAATACGTTAACGGATTATCGAATCTCTATCTGGAAAAGTTCCAGTTTTGTCATTCTATTCTCTAGTGCTTTTTTTGTCGCTTTGGGAAGTAAAATATACGACTTAGCTCTCCCATTGTTGGTCTACGAACTCACGCAATCGTCCCATATGATGGGCTGGATGCGAGCGGTTGAATTTCTGCCCAACCTCTTACTGGCGCTGTTCATCGGCGTGTGGGTGGATCGCTGCGACAAGAAATCGTGGTCGCAAGCCATGTTGCTGGGTCAAATCCTTACTATTTTGCTCTCCTACTCGGCGGTAAACTGGATGGCGGAGCCGCTGTATGTGCTGTTTCCGTGCGCGTTTTTAATGATGGCGTTTAACTACGGCTATCACAATGCGCGCATGGCGATGCTCAAATTGGCACTGCCGCACGCGCAGCAAAATACCGCCACGGCGCGCATGAGTTCGCTCTACAGCCTGATGGAAACTGTCGGGCCGGTGTTGTCCGGCGCACTGCTGCTGTTGTCTGAACTACATCAAATCTTTCTTGGTTTGGCGTTGTTGTGGTTGCTGGCGTATTGGCAACTGAATCGCCTGACGTTGGAAACTCCTCAAGTGAGTGAGCACCCACCCGTGTGGCAAGCGCTGCGCGAGGGATGGCACGTGCTCTACCACGAAAAGAACATGTGGCGGATCACGCTGGCAGTGATGGTGATGAACACCACCGGTTCGATCTTTTGGATTCAGTCGATCTACGTTGCCAAAGCAGACTTATCGCTGAGTGCCATCGACATCGGCTATATGGTTGCTGCTTCAGGCATTGGCGGCGTGTTGAGCGCATTTGTCGCCGACACGGTACGGCGTCAAATCGGCCTTGGAAAACTGCTCATTCTCAGCATTGCGCTGGAATCGGTTGGGTTCATTCTGCCCGTACTGAGCCAAACGCCAATGATGTTGATCGTGGCATTCTTCTGGGTCTCTGCGGTGGGTCTGTTTAGCAACATTTGTATCTGGAGTTACCGCCAAGAGGCATTTTCGCAGCAGCACTTGGGCCGCATTGCTGGGCTGACGGGCTCACTGTTTAAACTGTTGATGCCGTTTGGTTTGGCCGCATCCGGTTACTTAATGACACGGTATGGTTCAACGATGCTGTTCAGTGCCTGCTTCGTGGTGCAATTTGTAGTGGCGATTTTTTTGCTTTTCAGTAGAGTGAGAGCGATACCGTAATCGACGCGCGAACCACTGGACATACTCGATGAAGCTCTCTTTTCGCCCCGCCACCGACGCCGATGATGAATTTGCTTTTGAGCTCAGAAAGGCCACCGAGCACGATTTAGTGACGCAAACTTTTGGATGGGATGAAGCGTTGCAGCGAGCGCTTCATCGTCAAGAATGGAAATCGGGATTACCAACTCTCATTTGTGCCGACGACCAACCGATCGGCACCTACATGCTGCATGACAAAAACGACACACTCTATTTTTCGCGCTTTTTCATTCTGCCAGCCTATCAAGGCCAAGGCATTGGCAGCCAAGTTCTGCGAGACATCACCGAGTTTTCGAACCAAGCCAAGCGGCCGTGTTTGCTGTGCTACCTGCAAGGCAACCGCGCTGCTCATCTCTATCAACGCTTTGGTTTTCAGGTGTATCGCGAAGACGCGCCGTTCGTCTATATGAAATACAGCCCCGTCAGCCACACGGCGCCATAAAGCAGCGCCGTGAATAGACGCGCACCCTCAACGACCAATTAAGTATCGGAATGCGCCATCGAACGATGTGATGGGCTGCCCGCGTGCACCAAGCGGTCAACTAACGTGGGCGGCAGCGGCCGCGAATCATGCAAAACCAACCAACGCACGTCACCTTCGCAGCTCCGCTGCTCTCGATACGCCCCTTTGACGCACACGTAATCATTCGAAGCGGGCAATAATGTATCGATGGGAAACGGCTGGCTAAACTCATGGTTCAGCAGCCGATCAGACGAGAGGCTGTCCACATACCGCTTAAACCGCAGGCTTTGTTGATCGCGTTGATACAGCATCGTCAGGATCATCAGATGCCCCGCGGCATCCGCGTTCACAAAATGCGCTTCCATCGTGTCACTGCCCTCGTCATCGTGGGTAAACGAGTCAAAATGCAGATGAATCTGCTGTAAGTGGTAGGCCGTTCCCCCCACATACAGTTGGTTTTGGCCGTTAAAGCCTAACACCAGCACATCGTTGGTTAAGGTGGAGGAAATCACCTGTCCGGCGTATAACCGAGTGATGGCGTGGGCATCTCGAATAACCAATTGCCCCAGAAAATCGTAGTCCAACACCAGCTCAGGGGCGCGTTGGGATGACTGAAAATCGTCATCAAAATGGTGAGGCGCTGGCGCTGAACATTTCCATAACAGCAGGCAGAGCGCGATGAAGGCAAGCGTCCAATTCTTCATGAAACGAGGAATCCATAGTCAAACAAAAACGGGCATCACACGTCAGGCCGCGGCTATCGCTTAATGCAATAACCGACGCCATAAATGGTTTCGATGCCAATGTCCGGAAAGTACTCTCTCAAGCGTAAAATATGCGTATCCACAGTGCGCGTGTTGAGTGAACAGGAGTATCCCCAAACTTTTTCCAGCAATTCTGAACGCGAAAACACCTTACCGATATTCAGCGAGAGGAAGAAAAGCAGCTCAAATGCCTTTTTGGACAGATGATAACGGTCGCCTTTGTACCAAGTTTCCCAAGTCACGCGATTGATCGAAAAACCGACATCAGAAAACTCAACCTGATATCGGACCTCGCGATCTTTGGAAAACTTTCTGAGATGCGCTTTCACACGCGCATACATCTCGAGGCCAGAAAAAGGGCAATCCAGAAAATCGATCGCCCCGCTATCGAGCCATCTCACCTTGTCTGCGACCGTACACCCGTCACCGACCATCATCACCGGCACGTTTTTCAACGCCAGTAACATGGGCAGATCAAACGTGGACTGGTCTTTTTTCACATGCCAAATCACCAAATCTGCTTTTAACCAATCGGACTTGGCAGAAAAGAGTTTACGGTGATGCACACATGCGTAACCTACGATTTCAAAACTTAAGACCAACGCCGAAGCGATGGCATTATCTTGATCAATAATAAGAATATTTTTAGACAAAGCGACAACCTAGAAATGAATAGACTAAATAGTATTTTTTAAATTAAGCACTCGTATTTCCGCCCAATAATGCCCTTGAGCAAGATCAGCTTTCGTTGAGCGAACTAACTTCAAATCTTTTTCAGTTTCAATACCTTCGATCAATACATGGCCACAGAAATTTTTACTCTTTGCAATCAAAAAATTGAGGAGCTTTTTATTTTTTCTTAATGTCCAAAATGTTTCTTTATCAATTTTCCCACCATAGAAATGAATCCCCGCGTCAATGAAGAAATCCATCAGGTCTTCGTTCAAATCATCAGCCCAGAGTTCCACACCCAATGCTTGAAGTTTTTTCACTTGATAACGCAGCTGATTGATTTCAATGGGTTCAAATTGATAGACATCGTGAAGATCCTGTAATTCCACAGAAATTGAAGTTGGAATCATACCAATGGTTTTTATCTCTAAGAGCAGATCATTGGTTAATATCTCTCTCAATGGGAGGTTGATGTAGATACGACAATTCGTAATGTCTTTAATGAGCTCCAACTGATTAAAGAAAAGACATTTCTTCGTTGAATATTCCAGACGATCAAATGAAGCCTCTACGTCAATATTCGGCTCACACACAGAAAGCATTTCATAAGCAATTGTGGTAAGGTTATCCAAATCAACGATCGGTTCAAACTTCAAATCATTAATAAATGGAACATCGATTTTTATATTGTCTATAGCTATTTTCACGTCATTGAATGATGTGAAATTTATGTTTGGATAAATCATTATTATATTTCACCGACCAATACTTTCTCATAACTGATTTGCCACTGTCATTGGCGCATATCGGCAAGCATCGATAGCAAGACGAGCGGCTTGGGATAAGATACATAAGAAAAATCTAAACAAATACATTATAAAGGCATTTGAATAATATCTAGAATTTTTACCTGTTTAATTTAATTTTTTAAACAATTCATGCTAATATTTATGTTTGTGTAGCATTTATCATTAATATCAAAAACCATAATTCAAACGTATAAAAAACAACCACATCAACTGGTAACCATTTGATTTAATGCTATAATGTTTTCAGTTTACAATGTTGGAAAAAGCGAATGAAATTGCTTCTCAATCATACGGTCATCTATAACTCAAGCGATGGCACGCTCAAGCTATCAGATGCAGAATCCGATCATGAAAGCCTCACGCTGACACCAACCGCTAATCGTTTATTGGAATTATTGTCGAAACATCACGGTACACCAATGGAACGTGATGTTTTATTGATGGAAGGTTGGGATAAGTTTGGATTAAAGGGGTCGTACAGTTCACTCAATCAATATATTAGTCAACTGCGAAAGACGTTGCATAAATTTACGGGCGTGGATGATATTATTTTAACCATTCCTAAAGTTGGATTTATGCTGAACAGCGAGTTCCCCATTAAAAACATGGAACCGGAACCCATTGCCGCATTGGAATCAACGGCCAAAGCACATCATGTCCCCAAGAAAAAAGTTACATTCAAGAAATATCTATACCCATTTCTTTACACCAGTTTATTTGGCGTACTGGTCACGGGCACGACTATCATTTCCAAAAAGTTTTATCAAGATGCTTACCATATCGGTAAAATTGAGCAGTGTGATGTGTATAATTTTAGAAAGCGTTCCGATGAAGGCATCGCCTTTCAATTATCCATTCTCAAAGAAGAAATGCAGAAGTTGAATATTCATTGTGGTAAGACAGAAAAAGTTTTTTTCCATAGTCAAAACAGCTTATTTTACGGTCACTCTGGTCGACTGTTTTTCTCTAAATGTTTTTTAGTGGATGGCAAGTTTTCTGCTTGTGAGAATTACTATTACTACCAATGGAAGAAAAATGAAAAAATTAATCACCTTTAGTTTAATCGCTTCAATTTCCGCTGGGTATCTTTACTATGATTATGATAAGGCGAGATATTTGTCGTCGACTTGTCGAGCTACGCTCAATTATTATAACAGCGATGACATTAACAATGATTTTTCCATGTATGCTGATATCGCATTTACGTTCCATAAAAACAAAACGGGAACCGTGTTTATCTCGGGCGATGCTGTGTATCAAGGGCAACGATACGTGATTCATAAACGAGAGAATTTCAATTACGAACACATTGATAATAACAATTACACCTTCTCTATCAATCAATCCGAGAGTTTGTTCAAAGACGGCATGCAAAACGATGTCATGGATAAATACTTACCTTCTTTGATTGTGGGTACATCGCGTTCCATAACCTTGGAAATGATCAACGTGAACACCCTGCTCATTTCAAATCGCTATGCCCCCGTTCTCACTTGCGTCATTGATCAATAAAGCGCCCTAAGGCGCTTTATTCATTCGAATTAAGTTTTCGTGATCATCAAAATAATAGTTATCTTGATAATCGATAATATCTTGATTTCGTTGTAACATTCGGTCGATTTTCATCTGCACGAATGGTTGATGCGGGCATAAAAACAGATTCTGATTAAAGATAAATACGCGCCCGTCAGACATACAATAGACACAGTTTTTATTAATGGAACAGTGGAAGTTTTTCCCGGTATTTTTCAGCAGTGCCTTAGCGACACAACGTTTGATATCGTCATTTTTATTCATCGTATTAATCATAATTTATCATCACTGTGGCTGTCGCTTCGACGCTTCCCTGCTGAGGTTTAGCGTCGTAGATGGCATACGCGGCGTAGATCGAGACTTGCTCCACGTCGGAAAAGATGTCGTCTTCATCGATGTCCAACACCAAATCGGCATCGTTCACCGCCGTTCGACTGTTCGAAAGTTTGATGGGGTGACCACTCGCGTTCAGCAGGTTGATCCCGACGCCAGTCGATGACGACGTCGTGCTGCGCAAGACCGTCTGGTTATCGTTCACGATGTCTCCGCTGTACAACCAAGCATTGATGTCATTGAGTGCCGTATGGTTAGCACCACCACGACAATTAAAGCTCAGCACAAAGGGCGTTTTCGGCGACGTGCCGTTGCGAATACTCTCAATGGAAGTTCTATCTAGCGTGATGGTTTGCCCTGGCACATTGCACGTCGTTGCCGTCGGCTGATACACCACCGTCAGCTCTTCATACGCCAGCCATTTCTTGGTTCCCCAATTGCCCGTTGACCACGATTGATAAGCATCAAGGCTGCCGTGTTGCTCTGAAGCCAACATCACCGTGGGAATGACCAGTTTATTATTGGATGTTTCGAGGGAATAACTTGGCGCTATCGGCAACTTGCCAAGGTATCGGAACGTTAAACGATAGTTCACATTGGCCACTGAACTATTGATGCTGAATGAACCGGCTAAAGTGGACACCGTGCCGGACGAATTCAACAACTGTGATTCAACCAACACCCATTCATCGACCCCGGAGGTTTTGTCGATGAAATGCAGATAAAGCCCGCTATTGGCCAAACTTAAGGGGTTGATGTAATAAATTGGATTGCTGCCGATCTTTTCGCACCAGCCATAGCCATTAAATTGCGCGCGATAAACAAACGAGGCGCTGGTGCTGCCACTCATGAACATATCGGAATAATTGTACGACCCTTTACTGGAAGGCCATGGCGCGCGCGCGTTACTAAACACCGACTGTCCATCGATGGCGTAGCAGGTATCTGCGGCGTGCGCCCAATACGAGAGCATCACCAGCACACACATCAGCGCGATTTTTCTTACCATCCAACTGCTCATAAACACTTCACAATATAATCAAATTTTCTTGTGCTTCCTTGCCCCCATGGTCATCCATCTCCTGATTAGTCGTAGCCAATAATAACCGTCGCGGTAGCTTGTACAGTGCCTGGGGTCGGGTTATCGCCATAAATAGCGTATGTGGCAAACGGGTAGGCCGTTTCCGAGGCATCGAACACTTTACCCGCTTCAACATCCAGTAAAATATCCGCATCGTTGATGGCCGTTTGACTGTTCGAGAGTTTGATCGGATTGCCTCGGTAGTCCGTGATCACAATGCCAATATCGTTTGCCGTCGATGCGCTATTACGCAACACATCCGGATCAGTACTGACAATATCTGCACTGTACAGCCAAGCCGTCACGTTTCTTGATGCCACGCCGTTGGTCGTTCCGCCACAAGAGAAATCCAGGACAAACAAGCGGCGGCTGGCATTGCCACGACGAATCGCATCAATCGAGGTTTCAGGCAATGCAACCGTTTGATCCAACACGGTACACGTTGTGTGGTTCGGCGAATACGTCACGGTGAGGTCTTGATATGCCAACCATGACGTGCGACCCCAAGCATTGTTATTCCAAGCGGTGAATGCTTTTTGATCAGAACGGCTTTCTCCAGCCGCGGCTACTGGCGCAATATCGATATTGCCAGTTCGAGTACTGATCGCATTGGTTGCATCAAAAGGAAGGACATAATCCAATAGTTCAAATGTCATGGTATATGTCACGTTATAGCCCAAGGAATGCACACCAGAAACACCATTCACACCTTCATAGGCTTTGGAGATTTGCGTCGTCACTTTAATTGAATGTGAGCCGTCCTCATCGTGAAATGTAATGAAATAGGCGTCTTCACCAGACCCCATAATCGGTGAGTGGTAATACACATAGTCCGTCACACCGTACGTACAAAACATACTGCCACTCCAGTTGGTGGTGAGCGTGACATTGACTTTTTTGGTCGTTGTAAACGCTTCGGACAAATCAAGGCTGTTGTGGCCTACATACGGCGCGCGGCCGATGATCGCCACCGATCCGGGAATACAAGTGTCACCCAATAGACCAGCCGACACCGCTGGCGAGAACAGCGAAGTCAAACCACTCATCAACAGCGTGAGCAATAACCAGCGATTTATAAACATACGGCTTTCTCTGTCGTCGAAGGCGTTAATACACACGTCATTGGACGCCCTTGTTTCTGATACACAACGGTCAATTTTTCTGGGTATTGTTCGCTACGCACGGCAATTCGTCCGCCCTGCAGCACATACCCAGCCACTTCGCCGTCACTATTTAACACATCCGAACCAAAGGGTAATGGCGCGCCTTGGCTGTCGCTGGCGGCAAACACATAGTTCTTACGAACATCCGTTTGGTACGTCACTTTTGAAATACTGCCTTTGACCGGTGCAATGTATTTCACGTTTCCGCTGATTTCCCCCTCGCCCGTTTGGTTCTGAATGCGATAGGTATTTTTGCGATACGCCGCAGCGGAAGCGATTAACGCGCGGCCTTCGGCATCGGTTTCAATGCTGGCATTATTGTTGATCATCGCCCCTTCGACGCCCGGCGCTTCCAAGATCACGAAGTTCGTACCACTTTGTGAGGTCGCCAACACGCCGCCGTCATAAGCCACCACACTGCCACTCATGCCAAGTGAAACTTGTCGCTGCGTTTCAGATTCACCATAACTGCCGTTGAGGTACGCCTTTGACCCGCGATGTGATCCGTAGACACTCGCATAAGATTTTGAATAGCGATCGTGCCCGGCGTTCACACTGTAAGAATCGACCCCATCCGAACCACTGAGTGACACATCCGACGATGCGTAGTCACGGCCGTCGAAATTCACACGTGATGCAAAACGGGTGTTGTGACCCAAACTGCTTAATGGGATAGAGACAGACAACGCGATCCGATCGTCGGTCGTTTTGACATCGGTGTAATCAGCGTAGCTGTAACTGCGTGTCGCAGAAATGGTGTAACTGGTCTGGTGATACGTGGTGCTGTAACTCAAGTTGTATTGCTTATCAAACGTGTCGTGATTCACGCGACGCGTAAAATAACCATCAAAATAGAGACGGCCCCAGTGATCGCCGAACGGTTGACTGACATTAAAGCTGTACCGCTCTTTGGTGCGACTGTTGATGGCCGATTCACTGACCGCATCTTTAATGCGGTAATAATCACGCAGCGTCAAATATTCATCCGTTTGGTAGTAATAACTCGCCAGCGTTAAGTTAGTGCGCGTCGAAAAATACTTACTGTAGGACAACTTATATTTTTGCCCTTGATAGGTATCGAGGTACGTCATGTCGGCAAAGGCGGTTTCCACATCAAACGAGAACGAACCGATATTTGGCACCGAAATGGCACTACCCAACAAATACGACTGATAACCCTTACTTTGGGTTGTTCCCACATAACCAGTGAGGTAATTGTTCAACCCACGCGAGTATTCCCCCTGCGCAAACAAATCGTCGGTGTAGTCGTAATCGAGATAACCAATATTGATGTTGTAATCCGACGATCCTGAACGCAGCATCCCTGGCACGGTGGAATACGGCACCACGTAAGACTCGTTGCGGCCGCTAGCGTACGTCAACGTGACGTCCAGATCGCTACGCGATCCCGTCGGCATCAGGTCATCAATCTCATAGTCGCCCGCGGGAATGTTGAGCACTTCCACCACGCGGCCGTCTTGAGAAATAGTCACCACAGCCGCTTCCGTCGCAACGCCTCGAATCACGGGCATATACTGGCCGTAAGAATCCGGCAACATGCGCATGTCTTTTCTCAGCGAGAGACCTTGATAGGTATTGGTATCAAAGTAGCCGCTATAAGACGACTGTTTACCAACGCGAAGCACAGAGTCGATGTCAATCAGTGGTTTTTCCACGTAACGATAGGTGTTGGTGTACGAGGTGCTATCCACCGCATCGCCATTGAGTGACCCCACTTCGATGAAGTGAAAACCATACAGATTGATCCCGCCGTTGAGAGAGGCAAACAGGTTTTCGTTATCTGTATGGTTTTCTTTATAGTAATAATTGGAGTAGTTGACGTTGTAGTTGAGATAAGCGCCATTGATGCCATGATCCCAACGCTCTTTTGACACCCAATTCGAGTCGGTGTTGGAAACAAAGGCTTGAGGAATAGTCAGGCGAATTTTGAACCCATTCGGGTCAAAGGTGAATAAACCGCCTTTGAGGAGCGCATTCACATTCACCGCCTTTTGTTTGGCATCAAGGTCGAATGCATCGAGCTTCAGCCCAAACGTTTCGACATCGTTATAGTCGACATACAAGTTTTCTTTGGTGCCATCTTGCACATCAACCGTGAACTTCCCGATCCATTTATCATTGATAAATAAATCGAAATCGTAACGTCCCGGGGTAATTTCTACATTGGAGTTCCATTTTTGCGCAGACGATTTCCCCACTAAAAAGCTTGAGTTAAACGACGCAGCATAGGCAGTATGAGAAAGCGTCATCGCCGCAACAGAACAAAAAACGACAGAATATAAAGAGCGACCACGAAATCGATGAATGCCTTGCATACTGAACTCTTACAAAAGAACTGACTTCTTACTTCCATAGTCATCTAGCCAGACGACCTTATATTGTCCTGAGTGATCCAGTGTGACGCCATCCACCACATGGCAGCTGAACGGCTTAATCATAAAGGACTGCTCGAGAATTCTTTGATTGTCCTTCTCCATATCAACCACACTGACGTGCAATGGAGAACGATTTTCTAAACAGTTCCCCGCCACATTGACGCTGAGGTTTTGGCCGACAAATTCTTCCGAGGCGTCCAATCCTGCAGGGCGGTAAAACAGTTTGATTCTGGTTCTGAGCGCGACTTGTAAATAATTTTGTTCGCCACGTTCAGCACCATCCGGAATAGGCGGAATATCCAGTACATTAATCCAAAATACCGATTCGCGATCTTTGGCAATATGATGAGTATCACCGACACGACGAATTTTAATTTCCTGACCATTTTCCGGACCGATTTTTACAATCGGCGGTAAAATCACAAAAGGCACGTCAATCTCTTCAGGGCTTGCCTCTATTTGACCATCATCAATCCAACTTTGGACGAGATGCGTCGTCGGGCTGCGGTTAATTAACTGAAAAGATGCTTCTTTTGCATCGTGACTAAATACAACTCGAGTTCCATTGATAATGACACTGGCATGAGCGTTCCCTGTCATTAACGCCAGAACTAAAAGCAGTGTTTTTTTCATTCGTGCCTCTGTGATTGGATCAGGAGGAGCGAACTCCTCCTTGCCATTTAATTATTGGTAATCAAATGTGTATGTTGCGCTAGTCACAACAGTACCTGCTGTTGCTTGGTCTTGACCTGCAAAGTTGTAGTAGTTCGCGAAGTAAGAAATGGTACCGGCGGTAACGTCAGCACCGAGACCTGTTTCAGCAGAAGAGTTCAAAGCGACTTCGGTAGAACCATCTGTAGTGATAGCAATACCGACACCTGTTGCTGTACCTGTGTCGTTTTTGAAATATTGCTCATCATCAGAGATGTTGGAGCCACTGAAGGTGATATGCAGCGACTGACCTTCTTCATACCCTTCACAACCGGAAACTTTCATATCGAATTGTTTCGCACCAGCGCTTGCTACACCTGGTTTTGCGATGTCAGTCAGTGCTACAGGAGATAGTGTGACTGTGAAATCTTTGTCACCGCTGGTGGTCACGTCACACGTGGTATCAGTGACAGAACCAGTGAAAGAAATCGTACCACCCGCAACTGCAGTGCTGGTCGCAGCCATTGCGCCATTTGCTGAAAGTAGAAGACCGAAAGCTGACGCGACTAGCGTTTTTTTCATTAGCGTGTTCATTAGATAATTAACCTCAAATAATGCTCTTTTTATAATCAGAATGTGAACAGGATTTCATAACTCCCTCACCACGAAGCGAATTAAACATCAGAACATTTATCTTGTAAACACCACTAAATTTCCAATAAACACCGTACTGTAAGTAATTTTCCAGTGTTTAATTTTGTTAAATAACCCATAACCAGTACAAGCGCAAAGATTAGAGTAATTGATCTATTTCCAAATTTATGAAGTCACTGAATTTGATCCAGTTTCGCTTTTTTTAATTTTTTCTAAAAAAAAGAAATTTATTGGTTCGAATAAACAATAAAATAACAACATCAACAAATCATCAACGCGAAATTGATCTAGAACAATAAAATCAATTGATATTAGTTATTAATTCGATAGGTAAAACATTACAAAATAAGAAAAGACCATGTCGCCGTTTACAAATACTTTAAATTTTAAATTTCCCGGTCGTTGCATTCGCATGAAACCAATTTTATTTCTATCTCCTTAAATTGATCTAGTTTCCTATTTTTCTTTATTGCGGGAATTTGTTCACAACGTTCTGACATGAGTTTTGACTCGAGTTTCAACAATATTGTGCAACCTGATTTTTCAATGTTGCTTGGATTCATTTGAAATTACTTTAACTAGGAAAGAGGTCTTCATGCGTCAACAGCATGTGTTGCTCAGTCTTTTATGTGTCTCCGTTTCCTCGACCGCTGCGCCTTATTACCTTGGCGTAAAAATCGGGAAATCGTGGTTGTCTGAACAATGCCAATCATCGGAAGAAAATTGTGTTACCGATAATCCGGCTTACGGGCTGTTTGCGGGCTATCACGTCAACGACACGTTGGCATTAGAAAGCAGCTATGAAGATTTAGGGACATTCACGGTGAAGTCGTTGCACAGCGACACCATTCGTTTACTCACGCTCGCGCCAAAATTGACGTTCCCAATCGTTGATGACTATCGCTGGTACGTCAAAGCGGGGATGGCGTATGCCAATACATCTGGCCACAGTGACGGCTCTTGGTTTGCCGCAACAGGGGTGGAATATGATCTGAGACCCCAAATGACATTGCGCGTGGAATACAGCGTGGCAACCGATGTCAATGATGGCACCAACCGTTATACGATGAATGGTGCCGCAGTGGGCATCCGCTATGCATTCGGTGCCAGCAATAAGCCGCGTTCGCTTCACGATGCGGTCGAAACAACCTCGTTCATTGCGCCTGCCGCCCCCCAAACCACACCGCCGGTTTCAAGCGAGAGAACTATGACCTATACCTACGATGCGCTGAGTTTTGACAGCAGCAGCTTAAATGCCACGCAGCAACAAGCATTAAGCACGCTTGCCGAAAAATTAAACCAGCAACCCCAAGCGCAAATTCTGATCATCGGCCACACCGATTCGACAGGCAGCGACGCGTACAACACCAAGCTATCAACGCGCCGAGCGCAAGCCGCTGCCGACGTGCTGATGGAAAACCAAGTCGCCGAACATCGCATCAAAGTGTTCGGTGAAGGCCAAACACGTCCTATTGATACCAACACAACCCCAGCGGGACGTGCGCACAACCGCCGCGTAGAGGTTCAAATCAACATTGCCCCCTAAAACAAGCAATAAATGGCACCATAAGGCATGACACCAGTAAAATGGCGTCGTAAAAATGGCCTCGTGCAGAGGCCACCGCAGAAAATAGCGCCTTAGAAAATAAAAAGGCAGTGCCGAAGCACTGCCTGAGTTCACATCCTTGTGGGACTTAATTTTGTCGCGCTGCCTGATTCTCAGCAATGGTTCGCGCGCTGCGCTCAAATGTCATCGCCAAACGTTCAAACATCCCTTCCACAATTTCAAATTGTCCTTTCGCGAGCTGTTCCTCCCGCAACACATTCAGTAGGGCATCACTCACTTGGCCAAACGTCGCATGCGTTTTGCCTTTCGAACACCAGAAGAATGCATCCGCCAACGCTTGCTGCCATTCATCCAGCAACCGTTCGACCAAAGGATTCTTGGCACCGTTGACCAATCGACGCAGGCGAATCGACACGTGCCCTAAATTCAGCCCGGTTAATGCCAAGTCGGTAATGTCACGCGTGCGGCTCGCCATGCTTTTGTCGTACGTCGCAATACGCAGCAATCGGTCGCCCATGCGCGCATTGAACCAATGATCCGGCGCAGGATGCGACATCAACTCACGTAAATCCTTTTGCGTCGCACGCATCAGCCGGTGTTGCATCAGTTGCAGTCCCGGGCCGGTGATCATCTTAAACATCCAGTACAACACGGTCACCCCGACAAATATCGACAGCGCATTACTCAAGGTTGAATCGATAGAAAACGCGCGCGTCATGTCGTTGCTCGGGCTGATCAAGATGGTAAACGGAATGCAAAATCCGAGGCCGTAAGGCAGGGTCGGGCGATTGGCCAGCGCAAGCAAACCAAAGAAATAAGGGCCAGCCAGAATCATCACCAGCAACTCATAATCACCACTGCTTTGCGCCAGCAGCCCCAAGCCGTAGAAAATCGCCACCGGCACCGCGACCATCACCCCCATCAGCAAACGCTGCAACACAATCATTAAAATGGTGAGGGGCAAGCGCGCCATCATGATGGAGAAAATGACTGGCAAAATCATCATCATCAGCACGGCGCTTGAGCCTGTGCCCACCCATAACCCCGCGCCGACGGCAAACACCGCCATGGTGCGCAGGCCAGTAATCAGCCCCACCAGCGGATCTTTGTACGGTTTGAGATTGGGCGCATTCAACAGCACCGGCGATTTGCTGATCAGTGCGTTATAGCCTTTCAGAATCATGACCAAATCGGCGCTGAGTTCGAGCGATACTTTCATTAAACGCGATTGCAGTGGCGTCAGGTCAACGGCTTGGTTGCTGTACACCAACTGGCGACGACGCAAGGTTTGCGCCAAGTGGTAGCACGCCGCGTAATCGGTGGTCGCTTGCATGCGGCTAAACATCTCGCCCATTTCCGCCATCATCTCTGCCAGCTTGTCACCAATCAACTCTGGGTGTTTCCGCTGTAAACGGCCAAAGATTTGAATCACCGCCAACAGCGACAACGTCTTGTTGCAAATAAGACTGGCCGCTTTACTCTGCCCCGGCCCTTCCGGCCCTTCGTACACCACACCACTCAAATCATCACTCATCACCGCAATGGACTCGAGAATTGAATCAATGTGTTGATGTCGGTTTTCGTGCGAGCCGTTCTTGTCGAGTTCTAAGCTCAAGTAGCTGAGCGTCTGGTTGATCACATTGCGCGCATGAAGACGCAGGCCATCTTTCACTTTGACCGGGAAAATCAGCTTGCTGACCAATGCCGCGCAAATCGCACCGACAATGATTTCACTGACACGCGCTTGCGCCACCTGAAAAATGGACTGACTGCTGACGGTCGACGGTTGCACCATCACCAACAGCACAATCAGACACGCGGTAATGCCAGCCATGGCAAAGGCGTAAATGAAGTTGACCCGGCGCACCATGGCGCCCATGCCAGAGTTAAACCCAAGCCATAACGCCAGCAGCGGCAACGCGATTTCCGGATACGGCGCAAACCAGTTCAAAATCGCGATACCGACAAGCCCGCCGATGAGAGTGCCCACAATCTGACACAAGCCTTTCTCGATAACCAAGCCACCTTCAGGGCGAATCTGCAAGAAGACCGCCGATACCAACGCCCAATATGGTCGATCGAGATTGAGGAACATCGCGATATAGAGCGAGAGCGCCATCGCGATAACCCCTTTTATCGCAAACATCACCGCCCGTTTGTCGGGCATGAGCAGGCTGTTAAGCAACACACCCATGCGCTTTACTCAGCCTCTTGCAAGTAGATAGACACGGTCATCCCCGCGCTGATGTTGATGCCTTCTGGCATCGGGTCGAGTTTGATGTCCACCGGAATGCGTTGTGCCAATCGCACCCAGTTAAAGGTTTGCTGCACTTGCGGCAACAGTTGACCATTGCTGCTGGTGTTGCTGTCTGCAATCGCTTTACCGATGCTCACCACCGACCCTGTCAGCGGTTCGCCACCACTCATCAAACTGATTTTGGCGGTTTGCCCCACTTTGATCAGCGGCAGTTTGGTCTCTTCAAAATACCCGGTGACATAAAAGGAGTTGGCTTTCACCAGCGAAATCACCGAACTGCCCTGACTGACGTAGTTTCCTTCGCGCAGATTGAGGTTAATCAGCGTGCCATCCGCCGGCGCATGAACTTGTGTGCGATCGAGGTTGATCTGCGCGCTGTGCAACTGCGCTTTGGCAATGTCTAAGCTTGCCTGCGCCAATTCAGTATTGATACGTGCACTTTCCACCGTCTCTTCACTGATCAGTTTTCTATCGGTCAGTTGTTGGCGACGATGGTACTGATGACGCGCCAAGTCGAGTGAATACTGTTTATTCTCCACTTGTGCGGTCAGCTCTTTAATTTTGGCCTGATACCGAGTGTCATCGACGCGAAAAATCAACTCTCCTTTGGTCACGGGTTGGTTGTCTTTGACCTTCACTTCCTTCACCCATCCCGACACATCCGGCGCAACGGTAATCACTTCGGCGCGAATACGCCCGTCACGCGTCCAAGGCGAGTAAAGGTAATGGTTCCAGACCCAATGACCCGCGATAACCGCCACAATGACGATCACCAGTGTCAATGACATTCGAAATAGTTTTCCCATGCGCAACATTAACTCCCGAAATAATGGACGACGACAGCCAGATAACAAACAAACAGACCCACCTCAAACCACGCGGCTTTCCACAATTGATGGTATACACCGGTTTTATGAAGGACGAAGCGGGTTAAACAGGAAAGGATGAACGCCATCGGTGCAAACAACACCAACGGGCTGAACAACAAGCCTCCCAGCGCTAATTCTTCAAACATAACGAAATAATCTCAATGAGTTAGATTAGAAGTATAGAACAGTAGAATTCAGAATCAGCCACAGTGCGCAAGATTTGAAGCAAAGCATTGGCTCGATGCTGAGCCTCATCACCTTCTCGTCGCCTCTACCGAACGAATGTATGGATAGACGAAAGATGACCAGAAAGAGTCCGCAAGGATGCGGGACGGCTTAGCGTGGTGACATGAAGGCTGGCGACTGGATTTATTCTTAGTGTGTTGCCATTCTGCGCCTGTGTTTCATTCCTGACAAGCACCAATCAGGACGCAGACTATTCACTTTCAAGAACAAATTGTAGGTAGTGAAGCGATAAAAAAGCCGGGGCAAGACCCGGCTCCGAGACAATACATGTTTCTGTGGCGATACATTGTTCTGAGACAAACCATCGTTCTGAGACAAACCATAGTTCTAAGACAAACCATCTCTGGTTACGGCGCCCCTCACTCAACGTGCCAAATGGGTATATTCAATAATCACTTGGTTGCCATCAACCATCACGCGCTGAATCTCACCATCGACGGTCACGCGGTTTTGCAAGTGAACCAGATGCTCACCCGCGATAAATTTGTTCTTCAACGTCGGCAACACGTTGTGCGGTTCTACATGCAACTGCTGACAAAACTGGGTCACAAATGCCATCGTCAGCGGCGCATTGCCGCGCAGAATATTTGAAAATTCAACCTGGCTTACGCCCAATCGTTTGGTCATTTCCATCTGCGTCATGTGCATTTTTGCCTTTTGGGACATCCAAACATCGTACAGAGCAATACGATCCTCTGGGCCAAACTCCATTGTGTTTCCTCGATTCATTCTTTCATGCGATGAAAATGACAAAAACCCATAAATCGTATGTCAATCGAAAGTGAGTTTCTGTCCAAGATTTGCTACAGGTCGAGGGTTTGGAAGCCAGATCGCCACCCATGTCATGGCTACGTTGTGGCCAAAACAGCCACATGACAAGACCGAATTGGCCACAAAAAAGGCCCGCATTCGCGGGCCGTTGGAATCAATCAGGGGTCAAATTTTATGAAAATAGGCCAGCAATAAAGCGCTTGATCCAATCCATCGATTGTTTGAACCAACTGCCTTTTTCCACACTTTCTAGCGCAACCAAAGGCGCTTCGCCCACTTTACGTTGCCCGATCTGGTAGATCACTTTGCCGACCACATCCCCTTGTTGAATCGGCGCTTTCAAATCGCGATCCAATTCGATCAAGCCGCTCAATTGTGACATTTCGCCTTTGTTCACCGTCAGATACGTGGTCTGTGCGACCCCAATGGCCAAGTCGTCACGCTCACCCATCCAGACGCGCGCGTTCTCGATCGTCTCGCCCTGTTTGTGTGGCGCAACGGTATCAAAGAAACGGAACCCGTAGCTGAGCAGTTGCTTGCTGTCCGATTCACGGCTCTTCATGCTGTTGGCGCCCATCACGGCCGAAATCAAACGCATGTTCCCGTTGGTTGCCGACGTCACTAAGCTGTACCCGGCGCCACTGGTAAATCCGGTTTTCATGCCATCGACGTTCATGCTGCGATCGCGCAATAACCCGTTGCGATTGTATTGAGTAATGCCGTTGTAAGTGAACGAGGTTTCGCTGTAGATCGGGTAGATTTCGGGCAAATCACGAATGATCGCTTGCGCGAGCTTTGCGATGTCATAAGGTGTGGTGTAAAGGCCATCGCTATCAAGCCCGTGGGGGTTTGTAAAGGCAGTATTGTTGAGCCCCAAACGCTGCGCCCACGAGTTCATCAGATCCACAAACGCGTTTTCAGAGCCCGCAACGTGCTCGGCAATCGCCACACTCGCGTCGTTCCCCGATTGCACAATCAGGCCGCGATACAGATCCATCATGTTGACGCTGGTGCCAACCTCGATAAACATTTTCGATGAATCGGGGAAATTCTTCGCCCACGCTTTTTGGCTGATGGTGACTTGATCCGTCGGTTTGATATTGCCACGCTTCATCTCCTGACCTGCAACGTATGACGTCATCAGTTTGGTCAGGCTGGCGGGGTTCATTTTTTCATTGGCGTTGTGTTCCACCAGCACTTGGCCAGTGTTGTAATCCATCAGCACATACCCCTTGGCTGATAGTTGTGGCGGGTTGGGAACAACGATCGGCGCTGCAATGCTCGTGGCCGATAATAAAGACATACAAGTCGCGGACAGCGCGACGATTAATCCGGTTTTATTCATATCCCGCATCCAAGAATCACAAAGTGTAAACCTAAAACGCCAAGTAGTGCGTGTGATGGCTGGCGGTGATAGACCGGCGCAAACCAGTTCACAGCGTGAATTCGGTCAGCTACTTGGGCGTGCTAGTATAGCGAAGCGGCAAAGTATCACGCGCCATCTTTACTTACTCTTACAGAGGTGTAAATGATCGTAACAAGGCCACGAACTCAAGCAGCAAGCATGAGCCAAGCTGCCCATAAATTCAGCGAAATCGCCTCAAACTGTGCTTTGCTTAACAAAAAACCGAGCCCTGTCGAGGCTCGGTTTGTCAGGAATGAACGGGGAAATCGTTACAAAACTTTCGCAAGGAATTGTTGCAAGCGCGGGTGCGCCGGGCTGTCAAACACCGCATGCGGGTTGTCATCCACCAATAGTTTGCCATCTTCCATAAACAGCACGCGATCTGCCACTTCACGGGCAAAGCCCATTTCGTGAGTCACGATCACCATGGTCATGCCCTCTTTGGCCAATCCTTTGATCACGTCCAACACTTCCCCCACCATTTCTGGGTCAAGGGCCGATGTCGGTTCATCGAACAGCATTAAATCCGGTTTCATCGCCAGCGCGCGAGCAATCGCCACCCGTTGCTGCTGACCGCCGGACAAGTGCGACGGGAAGTTGTTCATGCGATCGTCCAGACCGACACGCTTGATCAGCTGCTTGGCATCGGCTTCCACTTCGGCTGTCGGACGCTTGGACACTTTGAGCGGTGCCAGCATCACGTTCTGCAGCGCAGTCATGTGCGGGAACAAGTTGAAGCTTTGAAACACCATGCCAACGTTCTGACGCAGCACGTTGATGTCGGTGGTTTTGGCGTACATGTCAAAACCATCCACAATGATGGTGCCAGAAGAGATCTCTTCCAACTGATTCAGGGTGCGTAAAAAGGTCGATTTACCGGAACCCGATGGGCCGATGATCACCACCACTTCGCCGCGTTTCACGGTCGTCGAGACGGATTTCAGCGCATGACAACCGTTGGGATAAAATTTGTCGACGTTGTTGGCGTACACCATATCGACGCCGTTGTATTCACTAGTCACTGGCCGATAACCTCTTCTCTAAACGTTGAATAGCCCAAGATAGGGTACCGGTCACCAGCAAATAAAGTGCTGCGACGGTGAACCACACTTCAAACGGAGCAAAACTACCACTCACCACTTCACGGCCCGCTTTGGTCAGGTCGGTAATCGAGATCACCGAGACCAGTGACGAGTCTTTGATCAGGTTGATGAACTGGCCCGCGAGCGGAGGCAAAGTACGTTTGAGCGCCTGCGGCAAGATCACGTAACGCATCGCTTTGGGATAAGTCATACCAAGCGAGCGCGCCGCTTCCATTTGACCATTTGGAATCGCCTGAATGCCCGCACGCACAATTTCCGCCACGTACGCCCCGGTAAACACCGACAGCGCGACCACGCCCGCGGTAAAGCGATCAAAATCAAGCACCGTGCCGATAAAGAAGTAGACGATAAAAATTTGCACCAAGAGTGGCGTGCCGCGAATCAATTCCACGTAGGTTAACGCGAGATTTCTGGCCGTTTGATTTTTGGCCACCCGCATCAAGCCAAAGATGAGGCCAAGCAGCACCGCAAAAATCAAGGAGATGAAGGAGATTTCGATGGTCACCCACAAGCCATGTGCAATCGGGCCGAATTTCCATTCATTGAGCTGGGCAACGGTGTCCCCTTGAAAAATCAGGTCCCCTTCGCCAACAAGTAAGTGTGTGTAATGTTCAATCACTTGTGGAGTATTTTGCCCATCAAGTGTAATCACCAACTGACCATTTTGGATCGATGCGGTGCCGTCGCCCGTTGCACGAATGTCTTGCATTTCGGTGTTCACGACGTAAGGCCACAAACGGTCCCAGTGCCAGTTGTAATTGATGCTGCGTCCGGAGAAATAAATCGCTCCCACCAGCAGCGCCATGATCAGGACATAAATACCATGTCCGACCCATGTTGAGGATTTAGACTGCATCACTCAGATTCTCTTTATTCTTTTCAATACACCGGGCAAACGGCTTGCCCGGTTATGGTCGATAATCGTCGTGCGATTATTGAACGTCTTTCAGCCAGCTGTCTGACTTAAACCATTTGTCGTACACGCGATCGTACGTGCCGTCGCCTTTGATTTGACGCAGGTAGTTGTCCAAGAAGTTGAGGAAGTTCGGATCGTTTTGACGAATCGCCCAACCCAGCGGTTCATAGGTGAACGGTTCAGCCAAGTGAACCACTTTGCCTTCGTTTTGCGCGCTGTAGATGGCGTTGTATGGGAAGTCGTAAACAAACGCATCCGCTTTGCCGTTCACCACTTGCAGCACGGCGTCTACTTCGGTGTCGTAAAGGTCAAGTTTCGCGTTCGGTACGTATTTTTTCGCCGCTTCGACACCCGTTGTACCCAGTTTGGTCGCGATGGTGTATTTCGGATCGTTCAGGTCCTTGTAATTCTTCACCTTCCCTTCCAGTTTTGGCGACAACACAACAGACTGGCCAATCACAATGTAAGGCGTTGCGAAGTTCACTTTCAGGTTTCGTTCGGCAGTCACGGTCATGCCGCCCATGATGATGTCACATTTGCCCGTCAGCATGGCGGGAATGATGCCGTCCCACGCGGTGTTCACTGGGGTAAATTTCACGCCCATGGAACGCGCCATGTGCTTGCCTAAATCGATATCAAAGCCGATGTAGCGGCCATCTTTAGTCTTCATCTCAAACGGCATATAGCCAGCATCGAAACACACTTTCAGTTCACCGGTGTTCAGCACATTTTCCAACGCTGACTCAGACGCCATCGCTTGATTGGCACCCAGTAATGAGCAAGCCACTGCCAGCCCCGCTGCCGTAGACTTCATGAAGTTTTTCATAGTATCCCTTATGTAAGAATTGTTATGTTGTCGTTCGTCCAATGACACATACGATGTTGTGTTACTGCATGTCACGCGCACGCGATTGACATCAGAACCTTACAGATAATGCGATACAATATGGCAACATTTCAACAACTTTTCGAATTTATCACTAATAATTTAGAATAAATATGCAACCATTACCTGAGAGCCAGTTCGAGATCCCGGATTAAATCTGTCGCGGATTCCAAGCCAATGGACAGCCTGACGATGCCTTGCCCAGCATCACGACAGAAATGTGCTTTTTGCTCCGGTGTAAATCGATAAGTCGATGCATCTAGATCATCAGTTCTCATCACCACCGCTAAACTGCGTTGATGACCCATGGAAAAAGCGTAATAAAACATCGCCGATTCGTTCGCAAAACGCTGCTCGATCAAATCGATGTCATCCACTTGGAATGCAATAATGCCGCCAAAACGATCCATTTGTTGTTGAGCCAGTGAAAATTGCGGATGTGAGGCCAATCCCGGATACAAAACCCGAGTGACACGAGGATGATTTTCCAGCCACTGCGCGATGCATTGCGCCGTTTCACACACGGTTTGCATTCGCGGATACAGGGTTTCCATGCCCCGCATAATGAGCCATGCACTTTGCGCCGCCAACGTCGCCCCCAAGTAGATACCCGCCAACGATCGTATCTTTTGGATCAACAACTTAGATCCCAGAACACACCCACCCAGCATATCGCCATGCCCATTGATGAACTTGGTCAGCGAATGAACCACGATGTCTGCGCCGAGGGTGAGTGGTCGAGTGATGACTGGCGTTGACAGGGTCGAATCGGCGCAAAGCAACACGCCGTGCGCTTGAAGCAGCGTCGCCAGCGCGGCGATGTCCGTCAGTCGCAACAATGGATTGCACGGCGTTTCAATGTGCACCAGTTTTGTGCTTTTTCGCAGCGCACGTTGCACAGTCTCAGTGCAAGTTGTATCCACCACCGACACCTCGATGCCATACAAAGGCAGGATTTGCGTCGCGAATTCATACACGCCCGCATAACAAACATCGCTGATGATGAGGTGATCGCCCGCGCGCAGCAGAGACAAAAAGACCGCCGATATCGCCGCCATGCCCGTCGCGGTCGCCATCGCATCCTCGGCTTGTTCCAACACGGCCAAACGCTGCTCCAGCAAGCGCACCGTGGGATTGGTCCACCCCGCATAGAGAAACGGCGCATCCGCCACATCCCCCACACCTTGAGCGGAGAACGCCCCGTGTGCCGGGTCAAACACATGGTTCACCGACATCACCACATTCGGCGCAATGGCTGCCGTTGATGGGTCCGCCGCGATCATCGCGTGAACAGCCTGCGTTTGCGGCGAGCTGGATTGAAAGCGAGAAACTTGAGCCTCATTTTTGTGCATAATTACGCAACTCCATTTGTTAAATTTTAATTTAAACATTGAAGCTATTGTGGATTTCAATCACTCACAAAAATCAGCTATCCTAGCCCGCAGAATGCAGAAACTCCGCGTTTTCACGCGCGATTTGCGGCATAGCCGCGCAAGGATGATGATGACCCCGACACTGGATGCCTTTGACCATAAAATTCTAGAGCTGATGCAGCGCAATTGCCGGCTTGCCAGCGACCTGATTGCCGAGCACATTGGGCTCTCGCCATCGGCGGTGCAGCGGCGCATCAAACGGCTACGTGAAGTGGGCGTGATTCAAGCGGAGGTCGCGATTGTCGACCCAGCCGTCACGACCCACACCATGACCTTTCTTGCGGGGTTGGAAATCGACCGGGAGAACTACGCCGTATTGAGTCAATTTCGGCGCTGGGCGGAGCAACAACACCTGATCCAGCAGGTGTTTTATGTCACCGGTAGTGTCGACCTGATGCTGGTGATCACCGCGCCCAATGCCAAAGCTTACGATGGTTTTATGGAAGAGATCATGGCGCTTTACCCGCAGATCCGCCGCGTTACCACCAACGTAGTGCTCGATACGCCAAAGAGAAGCTTGTACGTGCCGCTGGGCTAAAGCCCGCGGCATTCAAATAACACGCATAAAAAAACCGAGGCCATGGCCTCGGTTTTTCGTGGTGCTGAACGTTACTCAACCGGTTTGTTGGATGCCCACACGTAGAGCAGTTCCAGTGCGATGGTCGCCCCTGCCAGAGAGGTCAGATCGCTCTGATCGTACGGCGGTGACACTTCCACCACGTCCATCCCCACCATGTTGATGCCTTTCAGGGCGCGAATGATCTTCAAGATTTTGTCTGAAGTCAGACCGCCACACACTGGCGTCCCCGTCCCCGGCGCAAACGCAGGATCCAGACAGTCGATATCGAATGTCAGGTACACGGGCTTGTCACCCACGATGTGTTTGATTTGACCGACAATCTCATCCACCGACATATCGTTGGCTTGCATCGCGTTGATCACGTTAAAGCCGTGACCTTCTTGCTTGTATTCGGTACGAATGCCGACTTGCACCGAATGTTTCGGTGAAATCAGGCCTTCTTTCGGCGCATGATAGAACATGGTGCCGTGGTCGTACGCACTGCCGTTCGCGTAAGTATCGGTGTGGGCGTCAAAATGAATCAATGCCATTTCACCGTGATGTTTCGCGTAAGCACGCAGGATAGGCAGTGTGATGAAATGGTCACCGCCCAGCGCCAGCATGGTTTTGCCGCTTTTCAGGATCTCGTTGGTCGCCGCTTCCAAGCGATATGTGAAATCTTCTGCGTCACCACAGTCAAACACCAAATCCCCTGCATCTACCACATTGATGCGATTGAACAGGTTAAAATCCCACGGGAATTTTTTGCCCTCCCACGCGAGGTTCACCGACGCGCGACGAATCGCGTCTGGCCCCATGCGCGCGCCAGGACGACCCGAGGTCGCCATGTCTAGCGGCACACCCAGCACCACAACATCAGCGTCAGTATCAATGGGGTTGCGTTCGTAAGGACGACGCACAAACGTCATCGCATTTGAATACAGTGAATAATCAGTTTTAGTAAACAAATCATTCATTTAGAAATCCTCTAGATAGGTATAACCGCTCAAACCTTGTTCTAGCTCAGCCAAAACAGTCGTTTGTTCTTCAGCCGCCACGCGCTGGCTCACCAGTTGGCGGTAATTCATGCGAATGGCGTCCACATCAATATGGACGTAACGCATCATGTCTTCGACTGTATCACCTTCGTTCACGAACGTCAGATCAGACTCGCCTTGGTCAGTGATGTTCACCACCACACTGTGAGTGTCGCCAAACAAGTTGTGCATGTCACCCAAAATTTCCTGATACGCCCCCACCAAGAAGAACCCCATTAGGTAGGGTTGATCAGGCGTCCACGCAGGCACAGGCAACGTGGTTTCAATGCCTTGGCCTTCAACGTATTGCTCAACCGCACCGTCTGAGTCACAGGTGATATCGAGCATCACCGCGCGGCGATCTTCCACGTTTTCCAGCCCAGACAATGGCAGCACCGGGAACACTTGGTCGATGCCCCATGCATCTGGCAACGACTGGAACAGCGAGAAGTTCACGAAGAACTTGTCAGCCAAGCGCTCTTGCAGCTCATCCAGAATCGGACGGTGGAAGCGGTTCTTGTTGCTCATTTTCAGACGCAAGTCGTGGTAAATACGCAGGGACAACTGCTCGACCCACGCACGGTGTTGCAGGTTGATCACACCTGTAGCAAACAGGCTGTGCGCTTCCGACAAATCGCTTTGCGTGTCGTTATAAATTTCAATCAATGCGCGCGCATCGGTGCCTTCATGCAGGTTTTCCCAGCTGCGCCACATGTTTTGCATCAGCAGCGGAGCATCCTCAGCTGGTGCTTCAATCGCTTCTGGTTTGTACGCTTCTGCCCCGATCACGTTGGTGATCAGCACCGCGTGGTGCGCGGTCAGCGAACGGCCCGATTCTGAAATAATGGTCGGCATCGGTTGGCTGTACAGATTACACATGTCGCCCACGGTGTTGACGATGTTGCGTGCGTATTCCAGCAACCCATAGTTCATTGAGTTCGAGGATTGGCTACGTGTGCCGTCGTAATCGACCGCCAAGCCGCCACCCACATCAAAGTACTGAATTTGTGCACCCAGCTCACGCAGCTCGCAGTAGAAACGTGCCGCTTCATTCACGCCGTTACGCACGTCGCGAATGTTCGCCATTTGCGATCCCAAGTGGAAGTGAACCAATTGCAGCGCATCCAGCTGTTGTTCCGCTTTCAAACGTTCAATCACGGTCAGCACTTGAGACGCGGCCAAGCCAAATTTCGACTTTTCGCCACCGCTGGATTGCCATTTACCGGCGCCTTGCGAGGCCAGACGAATACGCAGTCCCAAACGCGGTTTCACGCCGAGACTCTTCGCTTCTTTCAGCACCAGATCCAGTTCAGACAGTTTCTCTAAAACGATAAAGACTTTGTGGCCGAGCTTTTCGCCGATCAGCGCCAAGCGCATGTATTCGCGGTCTTTGTAACCGTTACACACGATCACCGAGCTCGCTTGTTGCGCCATCGCTAGCACAGCCAGCAGTTCAGGCTTACTGCCCGCTTCCAGACCCAATTGCTTGGTTTCCAGTTCAGCTTGGCTCGCCAGAATCTCATCCACGACTTCTTTTTGTTGGTTCACTTTGATGGGGTAAACCAACAGGTATTTGTTCGGGTAGTCATACTCTTCAATGGCCTGGTTAAAGGCATCACAGATGTTGTGCACGCGTTGGTGCAGGATCTGCGGAAAACGCACCAGCACCGGCAAATTCAAATTACGCGCTTCGAGCTGTTTTACAATCGAACTGAGTTGCGTGGGGTGTGCACCGTCTTTTCGCGGTGACACATACACTTCACCGTGATCATCGATGCCAAAGAAGCCCTGGCTCCAGTAATGAACGTTGTAATCAGCGCGAACGCTGTCTAATTTGGATTGTTGTTCCACATCATATCTCGCAAGAACAAAGAGAATGTAGTGGTTTCGAGGCTCGAAACCACGCCTGACACCCTTGATGTCACGCGCTTTATCGGTGAAAACCTAAGGTGTGTCTAATGATAATAATTTGTCGTTAGGACAAGTGTTGGTTATCACACATAAGTTTTCAAATTTCTGTGTAAACCATTCATTCTGTTTGTGAACCGCTGACCAAAAGATCGAATTTTTTATTACCGTACAGCGATTCAAAATCCGCCTCATCGGCAAGCAAATCGCGCAGGGATGGGATGGTATCAATCGCGCGTTGGATGTCTTCCAGCGCTTGCTCTTCCGCCCCCAAGCGTGCATACGCACAAGCGCGCTGATACAAGGCTGGGCCGTTATTATCATCCAGTTCGAGCACGCGGTTACACAGGCTCATAGCCCAGTGGTACTCTTTGATTTCCATCGCCGCATCCGCTTTGTAGGTCAGCGCTTCCAAGTCGCCCGGGCGAATCTTGAGAATTTCATCGTACACTTCGATGCGTTGATCGGCCGTTTGCACACTCTGTGCCCGTAACCACAAGTTGTGAATTTCGTTGATGATCTCAATTTCACGGTTGTTTTCAGAGATGATGCGTGTCTTGCGTTTTAAATCACGCTCCAACGCAACAAACTTCCGCTCGTACTCCACCGCGATTTTATTCAACCGCTTATCGGCCATTTCTCTGGTGTTGTGTTTCACTTCTCGCAGCGATTGCCACCCCACCAGCGCCACTAGCGAAGCCACGCCCGCGATAATGTAGAAGAAATAGGTGACGGTCACGTTGGCATAGTTCATCGATTTATCGGCAACCGTCAGTTCGCGGTCGGTAATTTGTACGATCAAACGGCGTTCCAGATCTTGCTGATCTTGACGCAGTGATTTGAGCTCATCGAGGATATAACGCTCCATCAACGGGCGATCAAGCACGGCGGTTTCAGAATAGGCAGGCGCCTTAGCCGGCGCAGATTGCTCCTTTGCTGCCCACACATTGGCAGCCACTATCGTCATCAAACATCCCACTACTAACCAAATTTTCTGCACGCATTGCTCCTTACACCTGTTTGAGATTACGAAGACGGCATGTTGAACTCGTGTTGACCGTCACAATTAAAACCTATACGAAACATTCTAACTCAAATTAAATGTAAATTTTTTAGAATTTAATTTAACCAATCAAATCAATAAGATAACTAAAGCATGAACAATAAAGCACTGAAAGTCGCCTTGATAATTGCCAATTCAATGTTTAGTGTACTATACATATTTACAATTTATCGTCGCACACATTCGACGACAACAAAGGATGTAAATGATGTCAACAATGCTTGAAGTCAAGAACCTCTTTAAAGTGTTTGGAGAGACACCGGACGAGGCGTTTACTCTCATTGAACAGGGTTTAAATAAAGATCAGATATTTGAGCAAACGGGCCTAACCGTCGGGGTTAAGGACGTTTCCTTGTCAATCAACGAGGGTGAAATTTTCGTCATCATGGGCCTTTCCGGTTCGGGGAAATCGACCCTCGTGCGTCTGCTCAATCGCCTGATCGAACCCACCCGCGGCAGCGTGCTGCTCAAAGGCAAAGACATTGCCCATATCTCCGATACCGAACTGCGAGAAGTTCGTCGTCAAAACATTTCGATGGTATTTCAAAATTTCGCGTTGATGCCGCACATGACGGTGATTGAAAACGCCGCGTTTGGTTTGGAACTAGCGGGCGTGCCGGAGCAAACGCGTCACCAAGCCGCAAAAGCTGCACTGGAACGCGTGGGGCTCGATGCCTATTGCGAATCCTACCCCGATGAAC
Organism: Vibrio sp. Vf1514; assembly: GCF_052076135.1. Lineage (NCBI taxonomy): Bacteria > Pseudomonadati > Pseudomonadota > Gammaproteobacteria > Vibrionales > Vibrionaceae > Vibrio > Vibrio sp. Vf1514. The sequence continues at coordinate 1,245,778 of NZ_CP197268.1, forward strand.
TATCGGGCGGGATGAAGCAGCGGGTCGGGCTGGCGCGTGCGCTGACTAATGACCCAGACATTTTGTTGATGGACGAAGCATTTTCGGCCCTCGACCCGTTAATTCGAACCGAAATGCAAGATGAATTGATTCGCCTTCAAAACGATGACAAACGCACCATTGTGTTTATTTCCCACGATTTGGACGAAGCCATGCGCATCGGCGACCGGATTGCCATCATGCAAGATGGCGTGGTGGTGCAAGTGGGCACGCCAGATGAAATCCTGCATCAACCCGCCAATGATTACGTCAGTTCCTTCTTCCGCGGCGTGAATGTGGCCAGCGTGTTCTGCGCCAAAGACATTGCGCGCAAGAAACCGGCGGCAATGTTTAAAAAACACGACAACGATGGCCCAGCGGCAGCCATGCAGATGCTGCTCGACCACGATCGCGACTACGGCATCGTGGTCGACCGCGCCAACAAATACACAGGCATTGTCTCGCTCGAATCCCTGCAAGAGGCGAAACGCGAACAGCGCTCGCTCAGCAGCGCCCTGCTGCCTGACACCATCACCATTTCACCTGAAATCTCGGTGGGTGATTTGATTGGTCAGGTGGCCGAAGTGCCTTATGCCGTGCCGGTGGTCGATGACGACGGGCACTACTACGGCGTGATCACCAAAACGCGCTTGCTACAGACACTCGATCGCGAATAAACGCCACTCAGGACAATCTTGGTCAATAGGAAAGAATCATGACAACGGAAACCACAGTTTCAGCGGCACAGGCAGCCGACCCTTGGGGCGCTGCCACGCAAGCTGCAACCACCACTGATCCTTGGTCGACAGGCACCAGCGCTGCCGCCAGCAGCGATTGGCTCACGGCGGCCGCTCCCGCCGACACGCCTTTTGATTGGATGCACCCTTTTCAGGACGCCATTTTACCGTTCGACAGTTGGGTCGAAACCGCACTTAACTGGCTGGTGACGCACGGACGCCCGCTGTTTCAGGCGATTCGCGTACCAATCGATTTCATTCTCAGCTCATTTCAAACCGCGTTGGTCTCCACCCCTGCGCCCATCATGCTGCTGATCCTGTTTCTCATCGCTTGGCAACTGGCCGGATCGCGCATGGGGATCGCATCATTCTTATCGCTGATGGTGATTGGTCTGATTGGTGCTTGGGACCAAGCCATGGTCACGCTGGCGCTGGTTATGACATCGGTCTTCTTCTGCTTGCTGATCGGGATGCCGCTTGGAATCTGGCTGGCGCGCAGTGACACGGCGGCCAAAATCGTCAGGCCAATACTGGATGCAATGCAAACCACCCCAGCTTTCGTTTACTTGGTGCCTATCGTGATGCTGTTTGGTATCGGGAACGTGCCGGGCGTGGTGGTGACCATCATCTTCGCGCTGCCACCAATTGTGCGTTTGACCATTTTAGGCATTCAACAAGTGCCGGAAGAGCTGATTGAAGCCGGTCACGCGTTTGGCGCCAGCCCGAAACAGATGCTGTATCGCATTCAATTGCCACTGGCGATGCCCACCATCATGGCTGGCGTCAACCAAACCTTGATGCTGTCGCTGTCCATGGTGGTGATCGCCTCCATGATCGCCGTCGGCGGTTTGGGTCAAATGGTGCTGCGCGGCATTGGCCGACTCGACATGGGACTTGCCGCCGTGGGTGGCTTGGGCATCGTGATTTTGGCCATTTTGCTGGATCGTATCACCCAAACGATCGGCGCCAATAGTCGAGATAAGAAAACCCATTGGTATGAGAAAGGCCCTGCCTCACTCGCTTACCAACTGAAACTGAAGTTCACACACACCGAAGGTCAGAAAAAACTAGGAGAACAGAAATGAACGTAGCATGGAAGACAATGCTCACCACGGGACTTGTGGCCGGCACAACGCTCTCAGCCTCGGCTTGGGCGAAACTGCCGGGCGATGGCATTACAGTGCAACCGGTTCAGTCGACAGTGGCTGAAGAGACGTTCCAAACGCTAATTGTGAATAAAGCGATGGAAGCGCTCGGTTACACCGTACTGCCCACCAAAGAAGTGGATTACAACGTGGGTTACACCTCCATCAGTGAAGGCGACGCCACCTACCTCGCCGTGAACTGGGCGCCGCTGCACGAAGGCAAATACATTGCCGCGGGTGGTGATTCAAAGTTCTACCGTAAAGGCGATTACATTGCCGGGGCAGCGCAAGGCTACCTGATTGATAAAAAGACGGCCGATCAATACCACATCACCAACATTGAACAGTTGAAAGACCCAAAAATCGCCAAACTGTTTGATGCCAACGACGACGGCAAAGCCGATCTCACCGGCTGTAACCCAGGTTGGGGCTGTGAGAGCGTGGTGGAACACCAGATGGATGCGTTTGGTTTGCGTGACACAGTCACCCACAACCAAGGCAACTACGCGGCGATCATCGCCGACACCATTTCGCGTTACAAAAAAGGTGATTCAATTCTGTACTACACCTGGACACCGTATTGGGTAAGTGGCGTTTTGGTACCGGGGAAAGACGTGGTGTGGTTGGAAGTGCCTTTCTCATCGCTACCGGGCGATCGTAAAGACATCGACACCACACTACCGAACGGCAAAAACTACGGCTTCCAGATGAACTCGATGAAGATCGTGGCCAACAAGCAATTTGCAGAGCAAAACCCAGCGGCTGCCAAATTGTTTGAAATCATGAAGCTCAACATCAACGATGTGAGTGCCGAAAACATGATGATGAGCCAAGGACACAATTCAGAGAAAGACATCGAAGCGCACGCGAACGGTTGGATCAAAGCACACCAGAAACTGTTTGATTCTTGGGTCGCCACTGCAAAACAAGCCGCCAAATAATAACAATGGCTCAGGCAGCGTGCTGACCGGCTCGCTGCCTCTATGCCTAATGGAGGATGACTTGGATATTCACGAGGAAGTATTAGTCTCAATTCGCCAAATTATTCGCGCCATCGATCTGCATTCTAAAAAGCTCAACAAAGATTATGGCCTAACCAGTCCGCAGTTACTGCTGATGAGGGCAATCAAAGCCGAACCCAGCATGACGATTCGCCAATTGTCGGTGACCACCAACATGAGTCAGGCAACCGCCACCAGCATTTTGGACCGACTGGAAAAACGAGAACTGGTGATTCGGGAACGCGACACCATCGACAAACGCAAAGTCCACGCGATGCTCACCGCGCGCGGGGAACACATTCTGTCTGAAGCGCCGCAACTGCTGCAAGATGATTTTGTTCAGCGATTTCAATCGCTCGATGCGTGGGAGCAAACGTTGTTGCTGTCATCGCTGCAACGCCTCTCCCGCATGATGAATGCGCCGGAAGCAACCACCCGCGTCGAACCGTTATTGCTGGCGATTGACGCAGAGTCGTTGGATCTCTCCTAACCCGTTGGCGCTGCTCCAGTTAATCATCGCTGCGAACTTTCGCGCGTCTTGCGGTCGAGAAATCTTCCTTCGTCACTTGGAACAGGCTGGCGAATGATTGCAATCTCGTCCCCATTTTATTGATGTCTTCGCCAATCACCGCACTATCTTCAATCGCATGTTGAATCACATCAAACTGCTTGTCCATGTGCGAGAAATGGCTGGAGACCACATTCAGTTGTTGATCCTGTTCGCTGATCGCACCGCCAATTTTCTCCACATGCAGTGAAATGTTGGCAATCGCCTCTTCAATCTGATGCCACGTCTCCTGCGCCTGATTCACCCGTTCTGCGCAGGCGGTGGCTGATTCCAAACTGTCACTCATCACGTTTTCAACGCGCTGGGTACTGGTTCGAATCGCACCAATCAGTTCACTCACGCTGTCAGTCGAAGCGCGGGTTTTCACCGAGAGGTTACGCACTTCATCGGCCACCACCGCAAACCCGCGTCCCTGCTCGCCAGCGCGAGCTGCCTCAATCGCGGCGTTCAACGCCAGTAAGTTGGTTTGCTCTGCGATGTCGTTGATCACTACGATCACTTGGCGAATTTTCTCCGCATCGACGGTGAGGTTACTCACCGCTTGTGCCACCAGCGATAGGTCGCTGCTCAGTTTGTCCATTTGCGACACCGTTTCGACCACCGATGCGCGACCGCTGCCCAGCACGGTGACTGTATTTCCGGACGCGTGTTGAATGCCTTCCAGCTCGCCACTCACCAAACGGCTGATTTCCGCCGAATGCATCATCTGATCTTGCACCTGCTGCGACTGATGATGCATCGAGTTGGAGGCCTTGGTTAGTTTCACATTCACATCGTTCACGTCCTGCGACATCGGCTCCATGCGCGTGATGGAACCCAGCAACGTCGAAAAGGTATTGTCCAGATGATCAATGAACGCATTAAAGCCACGTGATAGCGCCGTCACTTCATCATTGCCTTTCTCTTCCAAGCGGTAGCGTAAATCGCCCGAACCAGAGCCCAGTTGTTTCACGGCTTCCAACATGCGATGCAGCGGCGCCAGAATGGAATGCGACATCAACCACCCGATGCCCAAACCAATCAAAATGGCGGGCACCAGCATGTACAGCACCGCATTTTTGATGTGTGTTTTCAATGTGGTCAAAAACGCCATCGCTTCCGCTTCATCAATTTCACTCAAGAGCACCCATTTCAGCCCGTGCAGCTCCAGCGGCGCGTACGCCGAAAGTACCGGAATATCGCGATAATCTCGAATCAACTCAAAACCAGTTTCGCCAGCCAGCGCTTTGTTGACCGCCGAGGAATCGACGGTTTGCAAGCCAATCGATGTTGAAAGCGCATCCATCTTCGCCAACGTCGCGCTGTCAGCGCCGAGCGTTTTCATCAGCGCGAGGTAACCGGCTTTGTCTTCAATGACAAAACGCGAGTTCGAACGCATGACTTTGTCGCTGCCGACTAAATAGGTTTCACCCGACGCGCCCAGCCCCGATTTTTTCCAATCTTGGTTGTGGGTCATGATGTTGTTAATCACATCCAGCGGCATCTGCATGATCAGCACGCCGACGGTTTGTCCGTTCTCACGAATGGGCGCGCTGACAAATGCTGCCTGCGCTTCGTAGGAAGGCGTGTAAGGTCTGAAGTCGGTGAAGAAGCTGCCGGAGGAAAGCTGCATCGCGCCGCGATACGCATCAGCCAAGCCGCTGTCTTTATAAGGGCCAGATTTGAGCGAGGTGGCAAAGTCGAGCTCTTTGTACGCGCTGTACACCACGAAACCGGTGTTGGCATCGACCAGAAACACATCGTAAAAACCAAAGTTTTTAATGAAGTCGGTGAAGAAAGGATGATAGGTTTGATGCAGGGCATCATATTCGCCCCCCTGCTCACCGGTGGTGAGTTTGTCCTTGCTACCCAGCGGATTGGGGTTGAGGGCAATGTATTGGTTTTGCAGTGTTTTAGCGCGCTCAGAAATTTGGCCAAACAAACCATCCGCGTTGATGCGATCGACGGTGTTGATCTCTTGATAGCGAGTCGCAAACTCATTGCGGTAGTAGCCTTTCAGCGCGTCACTGGACGTGGTACTGAGCGGATAGTCCATAAACGCTTGGGTAAAGCCGACCACCGCGTCCCGAACGCTCAAGTCATGAGACATATTCTGCGCCTGCGCATCCACCGTATCAAAATAGCGCTGAATCTGTGACGCGGTTTCATTGCGTGAGATCACCAATTTATCTCTGGCGGCTTTTGCCAGCGCTTTAGAAGCATCTTGGTACACTAACCAGCCCAGCGCCACACAACTGACCGCCGTGAAGCACGCCGCCACCACCACATAACTGATAAACATTTTGCTGCGTAATTTCATCCGCCCATCCCTTGAAAGAAAAAACCCTGCTAATGCTTAGGTTTAGTCTAATTCCCTTGCCTGCGAATGGGCTTTCGGTGGATTAGTGACTCTTGTCACATATGAGTGCTGTTGCTTCTAATCCTTTATTAGTAATAAAAGCATCAATGCGTGATCCGTGTGCACTGAATTGCCTGAAAATCCGGTATTGCGCCGTGACGCAGCATTGATCCCCTGATTCACCCACCCGCTTGCTGACGAAAGCAGCGCTTACGTGGGTTGTCACAGAAATCCGGTTGTAATTCACCGGTTTTCAGTTATTTTGAACAAAACCCTGTTTCTCACTATGTTATGGACTACATCGCCTTACTCAATTTAATGCAAGATTACTATCAGTGGCTGTTCACGCTGCTGATGCTGCTTCTCTATCCGAAAGTCGCCAAAGTGACGCTGCGTGTGTTTGAAAAAACCGTGATTGGTCGTGACGACGTGCATCGTGTTAAACGCGCACGCTGGCTGATCAAAACCGCCCTGCTGATTGCGCTGTTGATGACTCTCATGATCATGTGGGGGATTGAACTGCGCGGGTTGCTGGTCGTCGGTTCCTCCATTTTTGCGCTGCTGGGTGTGGGTTTGTTTGCCAGTTGGTCGCTGCTGAGTAACGTGACCTCGTTTTTTACCCTGTTTGTGCAGAACTATTGCCGCATTGGGTTATGGGTGCGCGTGGTCGACGGCGCGAACTTTGTCGAAGGCAAAATCATCGACATGACGTTTTTGAACGTGGTGCTAGAAACCCTAGATGGCAACCGCGTGCTGTATCCGAACAACTTGTTTATTGTTCGCCCAGTCATTGTCCTGAGTAAAGCGCCCGAAAAAGCCGCCAAGAAAGCCGAGAAAAAACAGTTACCGATTGGAGTCAAACGTTGAGCGAGTATCAAGATCTATCCCAACAAATTGAAGCGCTCGCCAAAGCCGAAAATGATGAGCAGCAGGTCTCGCTGCTAGGCGAAATGGTTGAAAATGGCTTGGATGAAGGCCCACTGGCGCTGATTCTCGAAGCGTTTCCCGTCGATGACCGTGTGCGTTTGTGGCGCAGCTTGCCACTGGAACTGCACATCGATGTATTGACCGAAATGCGCGCCGATGTGCGTGTGTCGATCATCAAAGCGCTGTCTGAAGTCGAACTGAAACTGACGCTGGCCAAACTCGACAACCTGTCGCTGATCGAGTGGGAAGACTCCCTGCCCGACGACATTGTCACCGAAGCGCTGCGCTTAATCAGCCGCGACGAGCTGGAACTGTACGATCAAGCCAACGAATTCAACGATGACGAAATCGGCCACTGGGCTGACCGAAAACTTTATACCCTGCCGTTTAGCATCAGCGTCAACCGCGCCAAGATCCTGCTCGATAAATACCATTTGGAATCGCCGCAATACATTTACCTCATCAACAAGGCCAAGAAATTTCGTGGTCTGGTGGCGTTCAGCGACATTCTGTTGGCCGAAGGCACCACACAGCTTAAAGCATTGAAGAAAGAAGATTTGGTGCTGATCAACGCGCATCAATCGCTGTCTGATGCGGTCGAAGCGTTGGAGCACGCTGTGTTGCCCATCGTTCCGGTGGTCAGCGATGACGATACCCTGATCGGCGAAATTGACTGGCACTTTGCACTGGGCACGCAACGTGAAATCTACGAATCGCGCTTGATGGCCGGTACAGGTATGGATGAAGGCGATGACCTGTTTGCGCCGGTAGTTCGCAGCTCCAAGCGCCGCGGCGTCTGGCTGGGTATCAACCTTTTGACCGCGATTCTGGCGTCGATGACCATCGGTTTATTTGAGAATGTGATTTCGCAAGTGGTGGCGCTGGCGGTGCTGATGCCGATTGTCGCTTCCATGGGTGGCATTGCAGGGAGCCAAACGCTGACCTTGATGGTGCGCGCGATGGCGCTCAATCAGGTCACCACCGGGAACCGCTTTGCGCTATTGAAAAACGAATTGGGCATCGGCTCGATTAACGGCGTGGTGTGGGCGCTGATCATCGGCGGCGTGGCCGGATTATGGTTCCAATCTACCCTGATTGGCTGCACCATCTCACTCGCGATTGTGGTCAACATCATCACCGCCGCGCTGTTTGGCGTGCTGATTCCGATCATCCTCGATAAGTTTAAGCTCGATCCGGCTTTGGCAGGTTCGGTGATCCTCACCACCGTCACCGACGTGGTTGGCTTTTTCGCCTTCCTCGGCACGGCGAGTTTAGTCATGCTGTAATCCTGACGCCTCGCTTCGCGGGGCGTTTTTTTTCGCGGGCGTTGTTGTTCCTGGTCGTTTTTTCAAGGTCACTTTTTTTACTGTCACTTTTTCACGGACACTTGTTTTTACTGTCACTTTTTTCACGGACATAGTGCGCCCCAACTGCACGTTTTCGGCCAAAAATTTTTTTAAAAAATTTTATTTTTCCCCTCTTGAAGTTCAATTTTTTTACCCTATTTATATCCACGAGCGGCAGTGATGCCACACCGTATCTGGGTTCGCTCTCCTTTCTCGCGTTGGAGACCCCAGCGCACCGCGACCCCATATACGTTTGTCTTTTATTTTCGATGAAAACGATTTTAAGTAGGAGGCACTCCCAATGAACATTCGTCCTTTACATGACAAATTGATTGTTGAGCGACTGGAGGTCGACAACACATCTGAGGGCGGAATCGTACTGACATCCAAATCGGCGCAAAAATCAAACCGCGGCAAAGTGCTGGCGGTCGGTCAAGGCCGTCTGCTCGATAGCGGCGAACGCGCGGCGATGGCAGTCAAAGTGAATGACCACATCATCTTCCACGATGGGTATGGTGTGAAAACCGAGAAAATAGACGGGCATGACTACCTCATCCTGTCTGAATCAGACGTATTGGCGATTATTGAATAATTTTGTTGTGAGTTTTTAAGGAGAGACACCATGACAGCAAAAGACGTTTTATTCTCTAACGACGCTCGACAAAAAATGCTCACCGGGGTGAACTTGTTGGCCAATGCCGTGAAAGTTACGCTCGGTCCCAAAGGTCGCAATGTGGTGCTGGATAAATCTTTCGGCGCACCGACCATCACCAAAGATGGGGTTTCCGTAGCCAAAGAGATCGAACTGGAAGACAAGTTCGAGAACATGGGCGCGCAAATGCTCAAACAAGTGGCGTCCAAAGCCAACGACGAAGCAGGCGATGGCACCACCACCGCGACCGTATTAGCGCAATCGCTCATTAACGAAGGCCTCAAAGCCGTGGCAGCGGGCATGAACCCGATGGATCTCAAACGCGGTATCGACAAAGCCGTGGAAGCCGCTGTCGACAAGCTACAGCACATGGCCCAACCATGCAGCGACAAACACGCCATCACCCAAGTGGGTAGCATTTCGGCCAACAGCGATCGCGCGATTGGTGAAATCATTGCTGAGGCGATGGAAAAAGTGGGTCGCAATGGCGTCATCACCGTGGAAGAAGGTCAGGCGCTGCAAAACGAATTGTCAGTGGTCGAAGGCATGCAGTTTGATCGCGGCTACCTGTCGCCCTACTTCATCACCGACGCTGAATCCGGTTTGGTTGAATTGGACAACCCGTACATCCTGTTGGTCGATAAGAAAATCAACAACATTCGTGAGCTGATCCCGCTCTTAGAAGCCGTCGCGAAAACCGCTCGCTCGCTGCTGATCATTGCCGAAGATGTAGAAGGCGAAGCCTTGGCAACATTGGTGGTAAACAGCATGCGTGGCATCGTCAAAGCCGCTGCGGTGAAAGCGCCGGGCTTTGGTGACCATCGCAAAGCGATGCTGGAAGACATTGCCGTGCTCACCGCAGGCCGTGTGATCGCGGAAGAGATTGGCCTTGAACTGGAGAAAGCGACGCTCGATGACCTCGGCAGCGCGAAAAAAGTCACCATCAGCAAAGACACCACCACCATCGTCGATGGCGCAGCAGATGAGCGTGCAATTCACGATCGCGTGGCGCAGATCCAGCACCAGTTGGACAACACCACGTCACAATATGATCGCGACAAGTTGCAACAGCGCATTGCCAAACTGTCTGGCGGCGTAGCGGTGATCAAGATTGGCGCGGCAACTGAAGTCGAGATGAAAGAGAAGAAAGATCGCGTGGACGATGCGCTGCACGCCACTCGCGCAGCCGTCGAAGAAGGCATCGTGGCTGGCGGCGGTGTGGCGCTGACCAAAATTGCCAAATCGCTCAGCGACCTGCAAGGCGACAACGATGATCAAAATGTCGGCATTCGCGTCGCGCTGCGTGCGATGGAAGAACCGTTGCGTCAAATCGCCATCAACGCGGGTGACGAAGGGTCCGTTGTCGCCAACGCAGTGAAGGCAGGCGATGACCACTACGGTTACAACGCGGCGACGGGTGAATACGGCAACATGATTGAACTGGGTATTCTTGACCCGGCGAAAGTCACTCGCTCTGCATTGCAATATGCCGCCAGTGTCGCAGGCCTAATGATCACCACCGAAGCGATGGTGACAGACGCGCCTAAAGCGCCTGAGGCTTAATCGTAAAAAAGATTGAGGGGGCATCCCCCTCCCCCTCAATCAAGTGAGGTGAAGATGAAACAGTATCCAGCGTTGCATTTAGAAATTGCCGAAACTGCCGCCGGGCCGGGCTCCCCCACCTGGCCTGCGGTGCAGAATTTCCCTCGTATTCACCGTGACGCAATCTTCTCGCTGCCGCCAGCTCGCGTGTCCCGCGCTCAGCCCCGTATCTGGGTGATCACGTTCGATCTGGCCAAGCTCGCCGAGCTGATTCACCGCACACTTCACTGATCGCCCTCACTGACCCGCCTTACGCGGGTCAGTTTTTATCGCCGCATTGACACCATGTAAAGTTCATCGAACAACCCCGCATGCAGTCAATATCCAGATAACACTACACATTCATCCCTCAGCCGTTACTATGTAGGGGCTTTCTGCAACCTCGTTGCCTTTCAAGCACTCCTTGTTGCCAATCCGTCATGAAGACACGCTCAATGCCGCCGAAGGATTCTGCCGCTCAGGCACTGTGGCTATTGGCATGATCCAGACAATAAAAAAGAAGGTGTCTCCAATGGAAAGTCAGTCTCATCAAGTATTAATGAAACGTCCACGCCGCCTGCGCGCGCATCAACACATTCGTCACATGGTGCAGGAAACTCAGCTCAACAAGAGCGATTTGATTCAACCCATTTTTGTCGAAGAGGGCATTGACGCGCCCGTCGCGATTGACGCGCTGCCCGGCGTATGCCGCATTCCAGAATCCCACATCGCCGATGAAGTGACGGCGCTGTATGAACTCGGCATTCGCTACGTGATGCCATTTGGCATTTCGCATCACAAAGATGAGTGTGGCTCCGACACATGGCACGACAACGGCTTGCTCAGCCGCATGATCAAATCGATCAAAACCGTATGCCCCGACATGATTGTGATCCCCGATATCTGTTTTTGTGAATACACCACGCATGGCCATTGCGGGGTGGTGCACGACGGGTCAGTCGATAACGACAAAACCGTTGAGAACCTCGTGAAGCAGTCTGTTGCAGCAGCGAAAGCAGGCGCAGACATGTTGGCGCCATCTGCAATGATGGATGGTCAAGTCGGCGCGATTCGCCGTGGCCTCGACGCGGCAGGGTTCCCGAATGTGAGCATCATGGCGCACGCGATCAAATTTGCCTCCGCATTCTATGGCCCATTCCGCTCCGCGGTGGAATGCACGCTGGAAGGCAACCGCGATACCTATCAAGCCGATCCGCACAATGGTCGCCAAGCCTTGGTTGAAGCGGCATTGGATGAAGAAGAAGGCGCAGATATTCTGATGGTGAAACCCGGCACGCCGTATCTGGATGTGCTGAAATCGCTCAGCGACAACACGCGCCTGCCACTGGCGGTGTATCAAGTCAGCGGTGAATACGCGATTTTGAAAACAGCGGCGCAAGCTGGCCTGTTAGATGAGAAACGCGCGGTACTGGAAACCATGATTGGCTTTAAACGCGCTGGCGCGAGTGTGATAGTCACCTACTACGCGAAAGAGCTGGCGCAGTGGCTGAGTGAATAATTCCGTCATCAACCGATTGCCCGTCACCGTGACGGGCAATGTTTTAATAACGATGTTTTGATCGTGATACTTTAATAACAATACTTGGATAACGATACTTTGATAACGATCCTGGGATAACAATACTTAGGCGCTGACCCAGCGAACACCATTCTTCCCGCTGCGTTTCACTTGATACATGGCTTCATCTGCCCGTTCATAAAGGGTGTCAAACTCATGCTGCCCCGGCGCAAACTCGCACACACCAATACTCAACCCAATCTGCGCTTTGCCATTTTCCAGCACCACCGGGTCGGCGACCTGAGTCAGTAACTGATCGGTCAATGTATTCAGCGCCTGCGTTTCTTCTTGCTCGCACAACAGAACAAACTCATCACCACCAAGACGCGCAATCACCGACTGTGGCGGCGCAAACTGCTTCAACCATTCTGCTACGACCACCAACACCGCATCGCCCGCTTTATGACCGAGATGATCGTTGACCGTCTTGAAATTATCGATGTCGATAAACACCATCGCCGCCAGCGAATCGGACTTAGCGTGATTGATGCGGTTAAATTCACTGTGCAGCGCTTTGCGATTGAGCAGATTGGTGAGCGGATCTTGACGCGCCAAACGCGACAATTCCTGCTCGTAGCGTTTTTCGTTGGTGATATCGATGTGCGTACCCATGATGCGCAGCGGCGAACCATCCTCGGCGTATTCAACGATACGGCCACGATCCGACACCCAGCTGTGACTACCATCTTTATGCAGCATGCGATGCACCACTTGATAGGTATCCGCTCGGCCTTGCAGATGATCCTCAAGCGCACCGACGGCGAGATCGTAATCGTCCGGATGCAATTTACTTTTCCACGTTTCAACATTGGCTTCCAACTCGTTGGGTTGAAAGCCGAGCATTTTGCCCCACTCCATGTTGAATATGCGCAGGCGCCCCGTCGGGACATGTTGTTCCCACAAGCAGAGCCCAGTGCCATCCAGCGCGGCATTGAGTTTCTCTTCTAAGCGCTGCTTATCACGGGTGAGTTGCGCTACCTGTTGTTCCAGCAGTGTGATGCGATCTTGTTCCATGCTCTTGTTTGGGTGTCACTCTCCGAACCCTTAGTCTGCCACAGTTTCCGGTTGCGCCGCATCCTCGAATTGATGACGAATGTGCAACATGCTATCGAGATGCTCAAGAAAGCAATCCAACAAAAGCGGATCGAAATGCTTTGCGCGATTCTCGCGCAGGTATGCCACCACCTCAGCGACGCTCCATGCCCGTTTGTAAGGGCGCGTCGATAGCAGCGCATCAAATACATCACAAATCGCCACAATGCGCCCTTCCAGCGGGATCTCTTCTCCCGCCAGCCCCGCCGGATACCCGGAACCGTCCCACTTTTCATGGTGCGTGAGCGAGATGCGACGCGCCATACGAATCAGCTCGGATTTGTTGTCAGGAATGATGTCACCGCCAATGGCCGGGTGTTGCTGCATCAATTTCCACTCATCCGCATCGAGTTTGCCCGGCTTGAGTAAAATCTCATCCGGCACACCAATTTTACCCACATCGTGCAGCGGGCTGGCGATTTGAATCATCTTGCACCAGTGCGCCGGTTGCCCCAGCGCTTTGGCCAGTTCAAAGCTCATGCGGCTGATGCGTTTAATGTGTTCGCCAGTTTCGTTGTCACGAAATTCACCCGCTTTGGCAAGGGCAAAATTGAGTTCGTAAGCCAGCTCTTCCAGCTCAAAACAGGCGGTATCGTAATACACCGCGGTGGCGAGTCCTAAATCCAAAAAGATGGCACGATTGAGCGCCGACATGTAACGATGAATGTTGTCGATGTTGGGGGCGAGCGATTGGTAGACCACGCGCGCCAATTGACTCATCACAATGCAATACGCGCCAGAATACACCTTAAAATCGATGCCGAGCCGTTGATGGGTTTGACCAATGCGAATGGTCGCGTTGTAGTAATCCACGCCAAAGTGACCGCGAAACACATAAAGCATCAAGTGGTCACGCAAATGCCCACGGGCGCGCACGATTGATTGTTCGTTTTGGTAAAATTGCGCCGTTTCCGGACAACTGCCGAGATGATCGTACACAAACGCCAACACCTCATCGATGTTGCGTTCCATAATCCAGTAATACTCGCGCAGTGCATCCACCGTTTGCTGATCAATGGCCAAATACGATGCCCATCGACGAATCGCATTGCCTGGATCCGAGCCAAAAGCCACTTCCATAATCCACCTGACTATTTTTCATTGTAATTATTCGTATGCGCTGCACAAAAACCATACTTTTTGTGCAGTTAATGTACGGATATAACAAAACCGTCTGCGCTCTTAAAGAGCCGCATCGACCAAGTCCTTATTTTTTATAAGAGTATTTGCACAGGTTCACATTATGATTGGAATCAACTTCACACGTTTCATTTTGTTCGTGCCACAAGTTCGACGTCTGCTTCGTCGCGCAAAGACAAGGTCAAGGAAGCCCGATTGCGTGAAGCGAGATCGGCCTTTGTCAAAAAAATGTTGCAATAATGCTTCTCGGCCGAATGATTAAATAATAAGCTCTAAGTTCCATATAATAATAAGGAGATTTATCGTGAGACGATTGGTATCCCCCTTCTTCCTCAGTTCGGCTTTATTGGCATTTTCAGGGTTCGCTTGTGCAGCCAACCACATTTACGTTCAAGCGTCGAAAGGCAGTTTTAACGATGCCGCGATCAGCAAACTATTTGAGCAACAACCGGCTCTCAAAGCGGACGTTGATTTTTCCGGCACACCACTGAACACCTTCATGCAGGCCGATTTAAATGATGGCTTGGCCTTTAGTGCGGTGGAAAATTCTACCATCAATGGTCGCTTGGTTCAGGCCACGGTTGAGGCGCTACAACAATACAAAGTGGTCGCGGTGAAAGCATTTATTGCCACTCCGATTGAAATGTGTGTGCTAATGAACACGCACGATGTCGAGGCCAAACGCTCGATTGCCTTGATCGCGTCACACCCTGCGGCGCTCAAGCAGATTGATACTTGGAAACATCACTTGAAAGCGAAAGAACTCGCCGTACCAGAAGGCACCGCAGCCGCCGCGCAGCGAGTATCCAATGGTGAAATGCCCGATGGCACCGCCGCTATTGGCGCGTGTGTGCTGGAAAAAGTCTACCCCAATCTGGTGGTGGTGGAACAAGGCGTACAGGACAACAAGAACAATAAAACGTCATTCTTGTTGATGGATGTGGAGAAACGAATCTCGCCGATTGGGGAAAGCGACGCGCGCAAAGAACTCGAAAGCGCGATTGAAAAAGGCCAGTTACTGTAAATTTAGCCAAGAGGACAGTTTCTCAAAAAGGTCAGTTTCGGGAAGACATACCGACTGCACGCGGTATGTCTTCAATGACCATGAGGAGGTAGAAAAGAAGCTGCGCGTTACTGATAAGTCATCAGATCGCGATCATCAAACCATTTGGTCAGTTCTGCTCGCGGCAGATGGGAGGTATTTTGAATCACATTTTTGGTTAAATGCGGCGCAAATTTCTCAATAAAGTCATACATGTACTGCTGCAAATAGGTGTTTTTGTTATAACACAACCAAGCGTAACAATCCGGCACCAACCCTTCCAGCGAACGCACCGTAATCGAGTCACTTAGCGCGTGTGTCGCCACTGATGCGATGATGCCGATGCCCACCCCTAAACTCACATACTCTTTGATCACTTCCGCATCCATCGCCGTGACGATGTATTTCGGTGTCAGACCTTTTTGCTTGAACGCATCATCAATCGCGCCGCGCCCGGTCGACTTGAGTTCGTAACTGATGAGTTTTTCCTGCGCCAACTGCTCGAGCGTGATGTTCTCTGCTGTCGCCAACGGATGGTTGGACGGCACAATCAGCGCCAGTGACCATTTGTAAGCGGGCAGCACTGCCAAATCCATCTGCTCGTCGACGTCCTGCGCCACAATCGAGAAATCGTACGGGCCAGAAGGCAGCGTATTGCCACGGGTTTCCGGCTCAATCGTCCCCATGTGCAGCGACACTTTCGGGTATTTTTTCATAAAGAAGTGCACCGTTTCCGGCAACAGGAACTTCGCAATCGCATTGGTGGTGTAGACATTCACTCGTCCCATATCTGGCGAGGTCACACTGGCCGAGAGCGCTTTGATGCGTTCTTCAATTTCCAGCATTTTGCTGGCTTCACGAATGATCTGGCTGCCAATTTCGGTCGCGCCGGAAAGGTGTTTGCCTTGGCGCTCAAAAATCTGCACACCCAGCTCATCTTCCAGCAACGCAACTTGCTTACTGATCCCCGGCTGAGAGGTGAATAATTTGTCTGACGTTAACGAGATATTGTATCCATTCCGCTGGATCTCGCGGATATAGCGCAGTTGCTGTAGCTTCATTGTGTACTCCTAGGTCACAAAATGATTGCATAACAATCACTTAAATGAGCCATTAGTTATACAGGATTCGACGAGTTCGAGCTAGTCTAACAATGAATAAAAAGCGCGGCCATCACGCGCGCATGCAACGCTGCCGTGGCCGATTCACCAAACGGCAAAAGGGCGATTCCGCGCAGAGACGATTTGCTTTAAGATCCAAATCGTTCACGCTCACCACGCTTCGGTCACACACCGACCGCAGCCACACCGCCATGAGGAATCCACCCGTTTGGTTACCAAAGTCTCTGATTCGATGCTGACAATTGCCCTACCTTCGCTGATCCATCGCATTGGTCGCGAGCACGCCACCGCTTTACAAGCGTTTGCTGCTGAGCACCGCTGCACCCTCAAACGGGTACGCCGCTCGCGCAACTGGCAATGTCAGGGCGAGCCGGAAGATATGCTGTTGCTGCTGCGTACCATTCAAGCGAGTGAGATGGCGTTGTCGGTGTCGTTTGTGGTGACCAAACTCGAATCAGGCATTCAGCCGTATCGACAAGACACGCTCAGTGAACGACTGGCGCATTTAGTACGGGAGAATCCGGCGATGACGTTGGCCGAATTGATGGAAAAAACGGGCTGTACCGTGGCTCAAGCCAGAGCGGCGCGAGAAGCGCAAGAAGCATGGTAAACCAGCACATGCATCGACGACTGGTTTACCTGAACGTGGGCGAAAATTAGACTTCGCTGAGCAGCGCTTTGATGATGGTCAGCACACCGCCGTCACGGTTACTTGGCGCGCGGAAACGGGCGTACGTTTTCACCTGCTCATGCGCGTTTTCAACCGCGTACGAGTAGTAGCTGGCTTGCAACATTTCAACATCGTTGAAGTAGTCGCCAAACGTCATGGTTTCCTGCTCGGTAAAGTGGAACTTCGCTTGTAGCTGCTTAATGGCTGTGCCTTTTGATGCTTCGGCATTCATGACATCCAGCCAGATTTTCGCACTCACCACCACTTTATGGCTGTCGCCAAATTTCGCGTTGATGCTTGGGTAAACCCATTGTTCCGTGCCATCAAAATGACAAATCGCCACTTTAATGAAATCGTCCTCAACCGACAGCAGATCAGACACCGACTCGCAGCGATGGTAGTACTTTTGAATTTCTTCCATCGCCTGTGGATCTTGGGTTTCAATATAAGCGGAGCGCTTACCACACAACACCACGTGCGTGCCTGCAATGCTTCTTGCGGCATTGATGATGTCGGCAATCGCGGCTTTGTCGATCGTGCTGCTGTAAAGCTCTTCACCTTTGTACATCACCAAGGTGCCGTTTTCAGCGATAAACATGATGCGATCCTGAATTTCCGCAAAGGTATCCAGCAAGCTGTAATACTGGCGACCAGACGCCGCAGCGAACAAAATGCCGCGTTCATCCAACTGTTTGTGCAGGGCGAAAAATTCTGGGTCGAGCTGGCCTTTCTCGTCGAGAAGCGTGCCATCCATATCGGTGGCGATGAATTTAATAATGCGTTGTGACATAAAATGAAAACTCATAGATTCAAAAATGCGTGGGCTGGGCCATCCTACCATATTCCGTCGCGGCTTATTTAGTTTGCTGTCAGAATGCATGAGAATCCGATTCAACCGACACAGCCATTCGGCTGGCGTGATCATTTACGCGATTAAAACTCAAAAATAATTGTAATAAACTCAAAAAATGTTTAGTTTGAAGGCAGATTTATTTGAGGAAGTGTCATTATGAGCTTTAAACAAGCCTACCTGTTTTACCTAACTTGCGCCGCCACCATCAGCTTTGGTTTTTCGTTTCTGGTGCTTTACCTAGCAATCAACAGCTAAGTATCCAATCGCTAAACATCGCTGAACACGATAAGTATTAAAAAGCCGCTGCAGAGACGATCTGCGGCGGCTTTATATTTGGCTTGAAGAGACCACGTGACGTGGCTTTAAGAAACAACGTTATGCGGCTCTCACCGATTTGGTATTCGTCGCGCTTGGGTGAGCTTTTTCACGAATGAGCGCTTCGTGTAGCGCGCAAATGGCGCTGTTGTAATCACTGTCTTCAACCACAAATTGCACGTTCACATTGCGCATCGAAGAGTGCGCTGCCATCGGATTCACATTCAGTTCCGCCAAAGCGTGCATGCCGCGCGCTAACGCTTGGTTGGTGTTGATGTTCGCACCAATGGCTGAAATCAGCGCCACCATTTTCCCCGAGATCGATGCGTTCGGGTAACGCTTCTCCGCTTTGTACAACACCTGATTGAGGTTATCGCTGGTGCCGCTTAAAAAGTACGTCATCGAGTTGGCATTCATCTCTTTTCCAACCAAATGCACTTTGGCTTCAGCGATGATCTCCATCAAGTCATAGCTCACGTTATCGACTTTGCCGACCATGCTCTGATCAAACATGTGCAGCGCAAACACCTTGTTGCGCCCAGCAATGATTTCAACCTTATTGTCTTCCGGTTGATGATGATTGGAAATCAGCGTGCCCGGGTGGTCGGGTTCAAAAGTATTTTTCACCCGCAGCTCAATGCCCTGATTGCGCAGACCCGCTGCCGCATTGGGGTGAATCGCTTCCATGCCGAGGTTGGCCAGTTGATCGGCCACATCAAAGTTGGTCAGCCCCATGGGGCGTACTTTCTCTGGCCCCACAACGCGTGGGTCGGCCGAGCTGAGGTGATACTCTTTATGAATGATCGCTTGGTCCGCATGCGTCAGCGCAGCAATGCGGCTGAACGTCATCTCGCTGTATCCACGATCGTAAGTTTTCATCAAGCCTTCATCGCAATAGGCATAGCCCGTCACGATCGGCAGCTCTGTCGAAACATCAATCTCTTCGAAAGCGCGCAGAATCACCTCATCCAGACGACCTTGCGTGCCTTCGTTCCACCCCGACAGGTCGACAAATCGCGCGTTGATGCCGAGCGTTTTCAATTTCAGAGTCGTGTTATACGCACTGTGCGCTTCACCAATCGACGACAGAAACTCGCGAATTTGGGGTAGATAATGACGCAATGAAAACTGCCCGTATTGGCAGGTTTCAAGAATATTATTGATGCAGTTCACTGCTTCAGAAATGCGGGAACGAATGAACTTATCGGCGCGAATCCGGCTCATGGGATCGGCAAACAAGTGTTCATTGGTCAGCAACATACGCTGTTCCAGCTCGTACATTGCATCCGTCCAACTGTCGTCGCGTTTCGCGATCATTTGATAAATGCCGGGCTTGCCAGTGCGTTTGCACTCCAACAGCGCATCGGTCATGCCCGAGTAAGCCGACACAACAAACACGCGGTCGTACGGATCGCTCGGTTTAAGCAGAATATTATCAAGGACCGCGTCAAACGCAGTCATGGAAGTACCACCGATCTTTTCTACGGTGTAAGACATGGGGTCTCCTCGTTATTTTAAATTTACAGGGTGTGGCTTGCGTCAGGTTGCCAGCAGGCGCCAGCAACCTCAGTCAGCCTGCACTAATCGGCGATGGGGTAAACGCCGTTTTCATCGTGCACTTCCGCCCCTGTCAGCGGCGGGTTAAACACGCACGCCATGACCATATCGGCACCTTTGTAGGCGCGCAGGTAATGTTCATCGTGTTTATCCAAGATGTAGAGCGTTCCCGGTTTAATCGGGTAAGTTTCACCACCCACCACAGCAATTTCGCCCTCACCGGACATGCAGTAAACGGATTCCAGGTGGTTTTGGTAGTGAATGTGGGTTTCAGTGCCTTTGTAGATGGTCGTGATGTGGAATGAAAAGCCCATCTGATCGTCTTTGAGCAACATGCGGACACTTTCCCACGTTCCGGTTTCAGCAACGATACGGCGTTCGCTTTGGCGACATTCATCCAAGGTTCTTACAATCATGACTCTTCCTTATGAGGCTTTTTTAATGAATTGAGGGGCGATGTGTTCCACCGCGCGTTCGAAAATGGTCAGGCCTTGTTCCAGCTCGGCCTCACTGATGGTCAGCGGACAGAAAAACTTCACCACTTCATCATTCGGGCCGGCGGTTTCAATCACCATGCCTTGACGAAAACATTCGCGGGCAATTTTTTCTGCGATGTCGCCATGTTGACAGGCGATCCCTTGCATCAGGCCACGTCCTTTGAGACGCGTAAACAGCTCGGGGAAGCGGCGCAATGCGGTTTGAATCGTGCGCGTGACTTGCTGCGCTCGCTCTTGAATATGCTGAGCAAAATCATCGGTCGCCCAATAGGTTTCCAGCGCTTTCGCTGCTGTCACAAACGCGTGGTTGTTGCCACGGAATGTGCCGTTGTGCTCACCCGGTTTCCACTGATCCAGCTCGGGCTTAAACAGCACCACCGCCAGCGGTAAACCGTAACCGCCGATCGATTTCGACAGCGTCACGATGTCGGGTTCAATCCCGGCAGGTTCAAAACTAAAGAAGGTGCCCGTACGGCCACAACCAGCCTGAATGTCATCGACAATCACCAGCACGCCATGTGCTTTACACAGCTTACTCAGGCGTTGCAGCCACTCATTGGATGCGGCGTTCAAACCGCCCTCCCCTTGCACCGCTTCCACTAAAACCGCGGCTGGCTTATCCAAGCCAGACGAGTTGTCGTTCAGCATGGTTTCAAACAGCGCAAGGCCATCGATATCGGCATAGCCGTCATACGGCAAACGCGTGACGCCAGAAAGACCAAGCCCCGCACCACCGCGATGATGCTGGTTCCCCGTCGCCGCCAATGCGCCGTAAGAACAGCCGTGAAATCCGTTGGTGAAGGCCACAATATTGCCGCGTCCGGTGACTTTCCGCGCCAGCTTCATGGCCGCTTCAACGGCGTTGGTGCCGGTTGGACCCGTGAATTGCACTTTGTAATTAAGGCCGCGAGGTTCAAAGATGTAGGTTTGCAACGCATGCAGGAATTCCGCTTTCGCTTCCGAATGCATGTCCAGACCGTGCGTGATGCCATCTTTGTCGATGTACTCAAGTAGTGCTTGTTTAAAAATGGCGTTGTTATGGCCATAGTTCAGCGAGCCAGCGCCCGCCAGAAAATCGAGGTAAGCATCACCATCTTTGGTATACAGCCAGCTTCCTTTTGCGGTGGAAAACACCACAGGGAAATGGTTGGCATAAGATTGAACGTTTGATTCTTTCTTCTTAAAGATATCCATAACGATGGGATTTATCCTTTTCGGTTGGTTCGTGGATTAAGGGGGATTCGGTACAGGTATTCGGTGTCGTGCTCGCCATCAAAATGGCGGGTTTCATCAAGAAACGTCGACACTTCACCCCGTTCGCCGTGGGCCCGATCCAATTTCTTAAACAGGCTCCAAGAGCCGTTGTTGTCTCGGGTAATGGTGGTTTCCAACACGTCAATGTCGGTCAACTCATCGCGAGTCAATAACTCGTTCAGCATATGGAAAGCCAGACCCATTCCGCGTGCGTTTTCATGCACCGCGACTTGCCAAATAAACAGTTCGCCCGGTTTATCCGGCTTGCGATAGGCTGAAACGAAACCCACCATGTCGCCATTGCGCTCGGCGACCACACAGGTACTTTGAAAGTGAGTGGATTGCAGGAAGTTACAGTAAGCGGAGTTCTCATCCAGCGGCGAGCACTGAGACACTAACTCATGTACGCGCTTGCCATCCGTTCGATTGGGAGTTCGGAACGTCCACTCTTCCTGAGCGTTGTGCATAATTTCAGGGTATGCAACCCATGGTGCTGCTGTAATCATTGTCTGCCACATATCAATTCAATTAGAACTCTAAACAAATTCCTTTTATAAACTAACAGCTCAAATGATTATTTCAACCCCACGATATAAAAAATAACAATGAATCATTCAATAAAACCACCCTAATCAATCGATTAGCCCATATGATTTAATATATCGGACACAACAAAAATAGTTAGACATGTAATCAAAATGACAATCACATAACAATACGATGTCAAAGTGATTAAGTTACATTGCTATCACTAGCAATTTGAACGCAATTCGCATTTTGCATTCGCATAATGCAATTGATTGAACAAAAATAGGGCTTGAATCGACCAAAATCGTTCAATATATAGTCAAAACAGTGCTCTGAAAGTTGGCACATATACTGCATTATATTAGTCGACCCTTATTAAGCCGAGGGTCACCTAGCCAACTGACGTTGTTAGTGAATACATTTTGTTCACACTATATATCAGCCAATCGTGCTCATTACGATTGGCTATTTTTTTGCCTGCAATTCGCGATTGAGATCGTGGCTGAGAGCTTTGGCACACTTCTTAACACAGCGCTTTACCTCCTCAATTTCCACAGTAAAGTAAACACGTCAATGATCATCAGAATTGCCCATGAAAACGGACTATCAAAAACGCTTACTGCCCGTCATTCGCTTTCTCGAAACGAACTTCGATCAGCCCTTTAATTTGGAAGCGGTCGCGCGTATGGCGTGTCTCTCCCCTTATCATTTTCATCGTATTTTTAAGGCGGTGGTTGGCGAAACGCTCAACGACTATCTGCGCCGTTTGAGAATGGAAAAAGCCGCCAACCAGCTATTTTATAAAAAGAAAACGGTGGTTGAAGTGGCTTTGTCTATGGGCTTTTCCAGCTCGCAGGCGTTTGCCAAAGCGTTCAAACAACATTTTGGCCTGACCGCCAGCCAGGTGCGTGAATGCAACAATTTGGAGGCGTTTACCCTGTTGCTGAAAAATAGCAAGATAGGACACACATTGCGCAAGGATGGACACGCTTTCGATGCGCCGGGCACGTATCATGACCAAACATTGAACACAAGGAGTCAGCACATGGAGCTACACACTTTTGAACCCAGCGGATTGGCATTCGTGCGCGTGACCGGGCCGTATGGCGAAAACTACGATCCCGCCATTGGCACGCTGTATGGTTGGGCAGGCCCGGCCGGATTGGCGCACCACACATCAATTTTCATTTATCACGATAACCCAGAGCTCACGCCCGCCGACAAATGTCGTACCGACATCTGCCTGCAAGTGCCCGCAGGCACCGACGTGCCAGCGCATATCGAATACACTGAGTTTACGGGTGGGAAGTACGCGACGATTCGCCGCACCGTGACGGACAAATCTCAATATGTGCAGTATTGGAATGAGTTGATGGAGAACGTGGTTGAACAAGGCCTCGATTGCGACGATCGGCCGTGCTTTGAGCTGTATCACGACTGCAACTTAGAAACGGGCGTCGCCGATGTGAGTTTCTGTACCGCCATTCGCTAGCTTCATCCATCGCGCTGTTTAGAAACCATCAGGGGAAGCCAACGCTTCCCCTTTTTTGACGTTTGTTCTGTCGAATGAATTGCCATTGATGTTGACGGGCTTAACGCAGCAACATCTGACGCCCGTCCATGCGCAGTGGTCGCACGCGCTGAATGCTCAGTGCCTGTTTTTTCTTCCACTGAATGTGGCACAGCTCCATCACCAGACCAAACGCCATGGCAAAGTAAACGTAGCCTTTGTTGATATGCAGTTCAAACCCTTCAGCCATCAACAGGCCGCCCAGCAATACCAAGAACAGCAGTGCCAAAGTTTTGAAACCGGGGTAACGGCTAACCAAAGCGTTAATCTTGGCAGCGGTTAACATCATGATCACCGCAGAGACCAGAATCGCCGCCACCATCACCGGAATATCGTTGGTCAAACCGACGGCCGTGATCACCGAGTCCATCGAGAACACCGCATCCACCGCCACAATTTGCAGCAGCACCACCGTCAACCCAGCGCTCACGTTGGCACGGGCGTGCTGCTCGACTTCAGTCAGCCAAGACCACAGCTCTTTCGCTGCCTTGACAAGCAGAAAGGCGCCACCGCCAATCAAAATGAAATCACGGCCAGAGAACGCGTTCCCCAAAACCGTCACGATAGGGCTGGTCAAAGACATCACCCAACTGATCGAAAACACCAAACCGATTCGCGCGGTCACGGCCAGCGCAATACCTAAATTGCGCGCCAGTGCTCGCTGATGCAGCGGCAAGCGTTCACACAGTACGGAAATAAACACCACGTTATCGACACCCAATACCACTTCCAATGCCAGTAGTGTGGCGAAGATGGCCCAGGTTTCAGGTTGGAGAAACAGTTCTAACACGCGGCCTCCTGAGAAAAGGAAGCGGAGTTAAGGGAAAAAAGAAGTGAAGTTGGTCGCCTTAAGGGGTCGTCCATTCGTTGTTATAACCTCTATGACTTAGGAGGCATCAGTAAATCATTGCGCCCTTTTTTGAGCAAGATCTCCATTTGTAACAAGCTGTAAAACAGCCTATTTTCGGCATACTGCGACGTGGAAAATTATAGTTTGGCGCCGTTTTGATACTCATAACGATGTTGGCGGGGCGTTTTTCCGCTCCAGCGTTTAAAGCGTGTACTGAAGTTGGCGCTGTTGGGGTAACCCACCATTTCGCCGATATGTTGCACCGACCAATCGGAGCGCGCGAGCAAACGAGCAGCATACTCCATGCGCAGCCGCGTCAAGTGCGCTTTGGGGCTGTGATGATAGTAAGTTTGACTCAAACGATGCAGGTGCGGCACGGAACACGGCACCAAGGCCGCCAGTTGTTCCACGCTCCATTCACGATGCAGTTGCTTTTGCACCTGCTCAAACGCGCGATTCAATCGCACTGCCATGCGTGGCTGAGGATGGGGCGTCGGGGAATTCAACAACACATTGATTTGTGCAACCGCGTATTGAGCGATAGTTTTGCCGAGTTCGGCTGGCAACGACAGGGTACGCACCAAGGTTTGCGTACAGGAAAACATCACATCGGTCACGGGCGTCAGATCGTAGCGAATTGTCGCATCAACCACACAAGGCCAATCGCGCTGGGGTGACAAAAACAGCCACGCCAATTGCCAATCTTCTTCTTCAATACCAAAGCCATTCTCAACGCCCGCAGGCACCACGATCATCGAACCAGGCTCCAACACGTAACGCTCTTGCCCGCTTTGCAACCAACCTTTGCCCTTCACGGTAAACAGCAACATGTGTTGCCCGGGTGACTTCCGATACACGCTAAAAGACTCGCGACACGTGGCTAACCCACACTGAACAATGCCGCTCTGCTCAAGGTGCAACGCATGCTCCTGATCGATCACCTGATGGGTGGTTTGATCGGAAATTCGATAATGTTCTTGCGTGTCCTGAATCATGAGAGTTTGGCAAATATTTGGGATGGAATTGAACAATACAAAGGAACGCGCAGCCCCTACACTGACAGCGTTCATTTCTTCGAGTGAGATCGCACCCATGTTGGCCTCTTTTCATCATCTGGATCGCCCGTTCTGGCAAAAACTGATCAGCATTGGCGTGCCCGTGTCCATGCAATCCATGCTGTTTTCACTGCTGGGTGTGGTGGATATTTTTATGGTCAGCCAACTGGGTGAAGCCGCCACCGCCGCCGTTGGGGTGGGTAACCGAATCTTCTTTTTCAACTTGATCGTCATTGTCGGTGCGAGCGGCGCAGTAAGCGTGTTGGCGTCGCAATACTTTGGCGCGGGTAATCTCGATGGTGTGCGCCGCACACTCGCCCAATCTTGGGTGGTCGCCCTTGGATTCACACTGCCATTTATGGCGCTGTATCTGATATCACCACAATCGGTGGTGTCGATGATTGCCTCAGACCCCGAATACGTCGCTCTAGCAACCGATTACTTGTGGGTCACCGGGGCCAGTTTGTTCTGCACTGCCTTGGTGGTGCCGGTCGAGGGCGTGTTACGTTCGGTTGGCGAAGCCAAACTGCCGACCCGCGTCAGCATCATTGCCATCATCATCAATGCGATCCTCAACACGCTGCTGATCTTCGGCCTGTTCGGTTTCCCTGAACTGGGCGTTTTGGGCGCGGGAATTGGAACCTCGATTTCTCGCGTGTGCCAGACCGCCATGTTGTTTTATGCCTTGCACAGCCGTTACCCGCATCTGCTGCCTACACGAACACATTGGCAGCAAGCGAAGCTGCGCCTACACCGCGTACGCTACTACAAAGTTGCGTGGCCGATGATTGTGCACGACACGGGTTGGGCCGCGGGCATTCTGGCGTATAACGTGATTGTCGGTCAGTTGGGCGTATCAGAACTGGCGATCATCTCATTGCTTTCACCGATAGAAAGCGTGTTGATATCGGCGTTTATGGGATTTGCGGTCGCTGCCTCAATCATTTTGGGCAATGAAATTGGCGCTCAGAATTATCAACGCGTCGAGAACACCGCGTGGTGGTACGTGATTACGAGCTGCGTGCTGGCGTTGCTATTGGCGCTACTTTGCTATCTCGCCAAACCGGCGCTGGCATGGCTCATCAGCCATAGTCCGTTGGAAGATTCAGCCATGGCATTGAATGTGTGTTTGGTGATGGCATTTGGCATGGTGCTGCGCGTGTTCAACATGGTTGGCATTGGCGGCGTGCTGAAAAGCGGCGGCGATATTCGCTACAGCATCTTTATTGATCTGTTCGGCCAATGGGCCATTGGGATTCCGCTCGCTTACTTCACCGGTTTGGTACTCGGGTGGCCGCTGGACTGGGTGTTGATGGCAATTTGGCTGGAAGAGGTCGCCAAGATTTTCCTGACCACGCAGCGCATTCACTCCAAACGCTGGATCAACAACCTGATTGGCGACAGTGAATCGCCATCGCTCATCGCGCAGCAAGCGAAATGAAAACAGCCTGACGCGCAACAACGTTCGCGCGTCAGGCGTAACTGAGCATGGCTGAGGTCTGATTGGCATCGACTGTGATTAGAACCGATGCCGTGCAATCGCCACGCAATCGCAGTCCGATTATGACGACACGGACGCAGTCACGCGGTCGCATTTGGCAGCGCAAATGAAATCATTTTTGTGCAGCCCTTTGATTGAATGACTCCACCAAGTCACGGTCACTTTTCCCCACTCAAGCACGATGCTGGGATGGTGGAATTCGTCTTCAGCAAGCTGAGCAATCTGATTGGCGAATGCCCAAGCCAGCTTGAAATTCTTAAAGCGATACGCTTTTTCCAATTGTGGAATGCCGTCGCGGTGGATCAGCGCCCAGCCTTCAAGTTCGCTTAACAGCGTTTGCTGTTCGTCCTGAGTTAACGCCATCGCATCGGCGCTACACGCTTCGCAACGTAATTCATCAAGCATGTGTTTCTTCCTTCGGGGTAAATAATGGGGGCAGCAGTCCTGCCGCCATGGCCTGTTCAACATGGCCCATCAGATCGGTCTGACTGAGCTGATACAACTGGCGAATATCGTCCAAGACGTAGTACACCGGCTGCATGATATCAATGCGGTACGGAGTGCGCAGGACGTTGTGCACGTTGAAACGCTCCCGTGTCGGAATGGGGCTATCGAGCGAATAGATTGTTTCGCCCGGCGACGAAAGAATCCCGCCTCCATAGATTTTGGTGTGATTTCCCTCGTTCACCAACCCAAACTCCACCGTGAACCAGTAGAGACGCGCCAGATAAGCCCGCTGCTGCGGTGTGGCGTTTTTGCCCAGTTGCCCATAAGTATGGGTGAACGCGGCAAAATCGGGATGCGTTAACATGGCGCAATGGCCGAAGATCTCATGGAAGAAATCCGGTTCTTGCAAGTAGTCAAACTCCTCACGGCGGCGCAAAAACGTCGCGACGGGGAATTGCTTCTCTGCCAGCAGCGCAAAGAAGCGATCAAAATTGATCAGTGCTGGCACAGGTGACACTTGCCATCCCGTTTCTCGCAGCAGCACGCGATTAATTTCCGGCAATTGCGGCACGTGGTCGAGGGGAAGATTGAGCATCTCCAACCCGTCAAGGTAAGCCTGACAAGCACGCGAACGAATGACCGATTGTTGGCGCACAACCAAGTCGTGCCAAATGGCATCTTCCTCGGGATCCCAATCGACAAATCCTTTGTGATTCACTGGTTTGGAATGATACGTGGTCATCACCCCGCCTCCTTAACAACCTCGTTACATTAAGCCTATCGCCTTCGATTTTGGCTGCCAATGATCCGCTCTGAATACCCGCACAAGGCGGTGTAACATTTTATTTACATCCGCTATATTTTTGCTTATATATCAGCGATCTGATTATTGGCCGCAGGTTTGACTTTACGGAAAAATGGTCAAAACTTGATGCATTGCAGAAAAAAGAAAACCAATCATCGAGGATGTTATGTCAAACGCCACGCCCCTTTGGACGCCCAGTCAGGACCGAATCAACGCTTCCAACCTGCAGCAGTTTCTTCGTCACATCAACATGCAAGGCGAAGCGTTTGAGAGTTATGACCAATTGCACCGGTGGTCGGTGGCCGACAAGAAAAAATTCTGGCTCGAGGTGTGGCAATTTTGCGATGTAATTGGGTATTGCGGCGACTGCATTCATGGCGAAGGGATCGCGCGCTGGGATGAGTTTGAACCCGCCAGAGACACCATTTGGTTTCCTCAGGCGCAGCTCAATTACGCAGAGAATTTACTCTCTTATGCCTATCAGCAACCCGATGGGGTGGCCATTTGGTTTAAAAACGAAAACGGCCAAAGCCGCAAGCTGACTTGGCAGCAAGTGTGCGATCAAGTCTCCATCGTTCAGCAATGGTTAACCCAAAACGGCGTGGGCCGCGGCGATGTGGTCGCTGGCTATCTGCCCTATCTGCCCGAAAGCGTGATTGCCATGTTGGCGACCACCAGCCTAGGTGCAATTTGGACGTCAACCTCGCCTGATTTTGGCGTCGAAAGCGTGGTGGAACGCTTTGGTCAGGTGCAACCGAAAATTCTGTTTTGCTGTAATGGCTACCGCTTCGGCGGCAAAAACCATGTGATGGAAGAACGCAACGCCAGCATTGTCGCGGCGATCCCGTCGATCGAAAATACCTGTCAAATCGAATACCTTCAGCAGCGCAGTTACAGCCAAGATTTCAACGATAGTTTTTCTGACTGGCCAGCGATCCTCGCCAGCTATTTGCCGCGCGGCATTGAGTTTGAACGCGTGGGTTTTAACGATCCGCTGTTTATCCTCTACTCCTCCGGCACCACTGGCCAACCCAAATGCATCGCGCATTCCGTCGGCGGCACGGTGCTGAACCACCTCAAAGAGCATCAACTGCACTGCGATATTCAACCGGGCGATCGGGTCTTTTATTACACCACATGCGGCTGGATGATGTGGAATTGGCACGTGTCCGCGCTGGCAAGTGGCGCAACCTTAGTGATTTATGACGGCAGCCCGATGTACCCACAGCCGGGCGTGTTGTGGGAGCTGGCTCAAGAAACCCAAATGACGCTGTTTGGCACATCAGCCAAATACATTGAAGCGTTGCAAAAAAGTCACTTCTCGCCCAGTGACTTCTACGATTTAAGCGCGCTGAAAACAATTTGCTCGACGGGCTCGGTGCTCTACCCCGAGCAATTTGAGTACGTCTACGCCGACATTAAAGCCGATTTACACTTGGCATCTATTTCGGGTGGTACCGATATTTGTGGCTGCTTTGTGTTGGGAAATCCAATCTCGCCGGTCTACCGCGGTGAATGTCAGGGCGCAGGGCTTGGCCTTGACGTGTCGGTGTACAACGATACCGGCATTGCCGTGAGCCAACAGCGCGGCGAACTGGTATGTCGCAACAGTTTTCCCAACCAACCGATTGGCTTTTGGCATGATGATGGCGAACGCTATCACCACGCGTATTGGGACAAGTACCCCGGTGTTTGGCATCATGGCGATGAAATTGAATGGACAGCGCAACACGGTTATCGCTTTTATGGACGCAGTGACACCACGCTCAATCCGGGCGGCGTTCGGATCGGCACGGCGGAAATTTATCAGCAAGTCAATCAGTTAGATGAAATTGTCGATTCGATTGCGGTCGGTCAAAAACAGGGCAATGACGAAGCCATCGTGCTGTTTGTGCAGTTGGATAGCAAAACCTTTTTAACCGATGAGCTGAAAGAGAAGATTCGTAAAACCCTGCGCACCCACTGCTCGCCACGCCACGTGCCAGCGTCCATTTATCCCATCAGTGAGGTGCCGCGCACCAAATCGGGCAAGTTGGTTGAGCTGGCGGTCAAGCAAACTTTGCAAGGCCAACCGGTGAAGAATATTGGCGCCATTGCCAACCCGATGGTGTTACAAGAAATAGAGCAGCTGTTTGAAAAGCATGAGGTTTAGCCACCAACATGCACATAAACATGAACGATACTTCATGCTGGCGTGAGCAATTTTCATTACTGTATTTTTCTTCAATAATGCTATGCTTGCGCCACCGTATTCTGCTTTATTTATTTTATGGATTATATTCATCTATCGAGATTCAGTTTAAAGCACCTGACGGCACTGCACGTGATGCTCAGCACACGCAGTGTGACGCAGACCGCCGCCCGCCTGTGCGTGAGCCCGTCCAGCATCAGTAAGATTCTGGCCCAGTTACGTGAGTTACTCGATGATGACCTGTTCTATCGTGATAGCAACCAGTTGATTCCAACCCCTTACGCGTTGCAAATGGGCCCGGCTGTTCACAGTATTCTATCCAGCATGAATGGCCTGTTGCATCAGGCAAACTTCGACCCCAAACAGTACAGTGGGCACTATCGGCTGGCGATGCGCGAAAGTACGTTGGAGCTGTTTGCAGAAGACATTGCCAACATCATTTCCGAATGCTCACCCAATCTTTCATTAACCATTCATTCCAAAGAGTATTACGGATTTGAAGCGCTGCAGCGCGGCGTGATTGATTTCATGATTCTGCCGCACGACATCAGCCAACCGCCGACATACGCGCAGGACTTGGTGTGGCATGTGATCACCGACGATGAGATGGTGTGTTTAATGCGGCCAACGCATCCGCTGGCAGATAAAGAGATGACCACGGAAGATTATCTCTCATACAAACACATCGCGATTTTGGATAAGGAACTCAGCGAACCCTTCTTTGAGAAGAACCTCGCCCAACGGCATAAATCGCGTCAGGTGAGTGTGACGACCGCCGATTTCGGCGCGGCCGCCATCATGTGTCAGCACACCGATTTGCTGTTTACCTGTTCAAAACATTGGGCAGAGCGCGCGCACCAAGCGCAAGGCTTAGTCTGCAAGCCGCTACCGTTCGATTACGGCACCGTGGCGTACAGTTTGGTGTGGAACAAACCGAGCATGAACGATCAGGCGATGAAGTGGCTGTGCAAGCAACTGACCAAAGGTCAGTGCGGCTGCTAAGTGAAATAGGGCAAACAGAAAAGTAAAAAGGTCAGCAAACGCTGACCTTTTTACTTTTCTGTTTTTGATTTTATTTATGTCAAACCCTAGCCATGAGTTGTTAGTCAATAAACAGATTTCGATGATGAAATCAGCCAAACGATAAGTTTCGCTACTAATTTCATATCTGCAGTGTATGTATTCTGAGGGATTTCCGACAGTGAAATTACGTAAATAGTCAATTTACGTTTTGGAAAAACCTTGCAGGACTAGGCTTTAGGCAGGACTACCCAGAAAGTATTACGCTCATTTTCTCTTGGCATCAAGGTGATCGTGCCGTGATGCAGCTTAGCAATGTCCTTAGTAATGGACATACCCAGACCGGCCCCATCCCCTTTTTCGGTGTTGGCTCGGTAGAAGTTTTCAAACAGTTTCTCACGGGTCTCTTCGCTCAGCGCTTCCCCCGTGTCGCTGACCCACACATTCACAACCTGACCTTCCTCTTGGACCTCAACTTTGATCTGGCTGCCTGCCCCCGAGTAACGAATGGCGTTATCCACCAAGTTGGTAAACAGAATCCGCAGCAGGGATTCATCTCCCAACACAAAAATATCATCGCCATCGAGAGAGAGCTCTTGTTGATTGCGCAGCGCAAGCGGCACCAGTTCGGCAATCACACCTTGCACCAGCTTCGTCAGGTTGATGCTGGAGAATGTTAAATCATGGATGCTTTCCACCCGCGCCAACATCAGCAACTGTTGAATAAGGCGATCCGTGCGCTCAATGCCGCGCAGAATGTTGCTTAAATCAGATTTCAACTGCGCTTCATTTTGGCTCAGCAGGGCGTTTTCCGCATTCAGTCGCAACACCGTCAACGGCGTTTTCAATTCATGAGCAGCCATGCGGGTAAAGCGTCGTTCACGCTGCCACGCCTGATCCAACTCGGTCAGCAATCTATTTAACGAGTCCACCAGCGGAGAGAGTTCCTGCGTAGGGTTCGACACGTAAATGCTATCAAGCTTGTTGGCACTACGCTGGGTAATGGCGCGTTTGAGCTCAGAAATCGGTTCAAAATGTTTGCCAATCAGCAAGGCCATCACCAAAGCCAGACAAGGGATCAAAATCAGTTGCGGCAAGGCGGTTGAGAGCGCCAATTCGCGGCTCATCTCGTCTCGAATCGACTGTTTCTCCGCCACAATCACGTATTCTGGCTGAGTATGATATTGCGTCGGCAGCGGTAATTGAAAAAAGCGCCATGGCTTGCCCTCAATATCCAGATAGCCAAACCCGGCGTAGCGCGGATCGTGTGCAACCCGGCTGATCGCGGGAATGGAACTCCACACCAGCTCCCCACTGAGGTAAAACTGAATCAGAATATTGCGCTCGTAAGGGTGGCCGAAAGTGGTGGGCGAATCGCCGCCCTTAGATTGCTTGGCAATCCGCGCCATCCAAGTATCAAGAATCTCGCTGGCGCGGCGTGCTTCCAGCCCGTCTTCTTTGACGGGCATCCCCAGCAACAGCATTTTAGCCGACTGCCCTAAACGGGCATCATACACTTCTTCAATCTCGTGCTGCGACGCGGTAAAGCTGAAAAACAGTGACACAAGGATCAGCACCGTCGACAGCAAGACCACGGCGATGGTGAGACGTTTCTTGATTGAAAATGCGTATTCCGCACTATTTTTCAATGATGTACCCTACACCACGAATGTTTTTGATCACGTGATTTGACACCTTTTTCCGCAGATTATGAATATGCACCTCGATGGCATTGTCGCTCGCCCCTTCATCCCAGCCGTGCAGGGATTGTTGCAGTTGCTCTTTGCTCAGGACACGACCCGCGTGCGTCATCAACGACGCCAACAATTTGAACTCGTTATTGGTGAGTTTCAGGCGGTTGCCCTGAAAATCGACCGATTGTTCAGACAGCGACAACGATAACTCCCCCACGTCGATGCGCGTGTCACAGTAACCCGATTGACGACGAATCAGCACCCGCAGGCGCGCCATCAACTCTTCCAGCGCGAACGGTTTGATCAGGTAGTCATCGGCGCCGCCATCCAACCCTTTCACGCGATCGTCAATGTCATCGCGCGCGGTCAGAATCAATATCGGCAGCGTAAAACCAGCGCGGCGAATGTGACGCAGCACCAACAACCCATCAATATCCGGCAGGGTGAGATCGAGGATCACCGCCATAAACTGCTCGGTTTTGAGCACGGTCTCGACGCCCGAGCCGCGCTCGACCCAATCGACGGTGTAACCGTGGCGACTCAACGAGGTCACCATTGAGCGGCCTAATAAAACATCATCTTCGACAAGCAGCAAACGCATTTCTAATTCAACGCTCCCAGTTTCTTCGCGATCTCTTGTTGTCGCCCTTGATCAGCCAGCGGACGCGCTGGACGTGGTTTGGCCTGCTGGGCTTTGGTCAAATACTGAATCGCTTCGGCTTTGCGGCCGTCCTGCGCCAGAAAATCACCATAAAAATAGTTCGGATCGATGCCATCAGGATTGATTTCCAACGCTTTTTTTAGCATCGCTTCCGCTTTGTCATCGTCGCCAAAGCCAATTGGCCAACCCGGTACTTGATAGTATAGCGAACCTAAACTGGTATACGCGGAGCCATCTAACGTTTCTGGCGCTGTTTCAATCACTTGTTCCAGTAACACTTTGGCCTCTTTCACCAACGACAAGGCGCCCAAACCGCCATCCGCCCCAGCAAGAGACGATTTATTGATCGCCAGCCACACTTTCAGTTCCTGACGTTCTGGCGCGGCTTTTAATGCCTCTTCGTTCCGTTGGATCAGATTTTCCAAGCAATACACCTGATGATCTTTGTCCTTCGATTGATACTGACACACGGCCCATTTTTTCTGAATGGTTTGCAGCGGGTCAGCACCGGCGGCTGCGACAGACATGGTTGCACCTAAAGTTAAAGCTGCGATGCTCAGCGTGATCGTCCGTTTCATCGTTCGTCCCTCATGATGTGCGGTGAGCGAGGCGGCTGCACCGCTCCCGGTGTGATGTAGTGATGAATGGTGTCTTGTTGTTTGCGAATCGAGGCAGACACCACCGTGGGAATGAGCTGGTTTAAGCGCGCAAACAACTTTTCCGGCCACCCAATCCACATTGACGCGCGCTCTTTTTCCAAGATAGACACCACATGACGTGCGACGACACTTGGCGCATCGCTGCGGTTGCCCAAATCGCGATTCATTTGCGTGACACGGTCATCATTGAGATCGGTGTTGGTCGCCCTTGGCGCCAAATACAACACGCGAATTCCCGCGCCATCTAACTCGCGATCCAACGCCTCGCTGAATCGCTGTACGCCCGCTTTCGCGGCGCAGTAGCTGGTGTAACCCGGAAAGCCAATCGAACCGAAGGTCGAGCCGATGTTCAGGATGATGCCCGGACGTTGCAGCCAACTCAACGCCGACTGACTGGTCAACATCGGTGTCATCAGATTCAGGTGGATCTCTTCGCGCAGTGATTTAGCGCTGCGCTGAGCCAGAAAACTAAACTGGTTATTGCCCGCATTGTTAATCAGCACATCGATGCGCTGATCGCGGTGAACCTGTTCAAGCGCGAAGGCTTTGAGCACATCTTCGCTATCAGGATGTTGGAAATCGATGGCCAGAACGTGATGACGCTCTGGACACTCAAGGCTGTTTTTCAGCGCTTCCAGTTTATTGCGGCTTCGCGCCACTAAGATTAGAGCGGCACCTTTCGCTTCCAGCGCTTGGGCGATTTCTCGGCCAATGCCGCCCGAGGCACCAGTTAACAGCACCCGTTTACCTTGTAAATTCATCGCCTTATCCTCACGCCGCGTGTTGGAATGCATGCGGTGTCAGCTCACGAAGCATCTCGCCGTAGAGTCGAAACACCATGTTGGCTGAATCGATGATCGCTTGCTGATCGACCGGATCGGTAATTTGGTTCATCAACCTTTCAAACAGTTGAATGTGGTCTTGATCCAGCACGCTGTGCGACGTCAGATAACTCATGGCATTCTCCGGCAAATTTAGCGTCTGTTTCACCAAGGCGGCGACCTCACCGCCCACCCCGACACTGGTGCCTTCCAGCACCCAAACCATGCCAAACAAAGCGATGGGATTGACACGATCAATTTGGTGATAGAGATAAGCCACCATCAATTCAATCGGCGCGCCCACTCGGCCCTGAGCCTGATTGGCTCGTACCAAGTCAGCGTCAGCACCACACGCGGTGATGTCGTTGAGGATCCATTCGTGATGCCCACTCTCCTCGTCGATGTATTCCCCAACAGCTTGGCGCAGCCA
The DNA here is from genome assembly GCF_052076135.1 of Vibrio sp. Vf1514. Lineage (NCBI taxonomy): Bacteria > Pseudomonadati > Pseudomonadota > Gammaproteobacteria > Vibrionales > Vibrionaceae > Vibrio > Vibrio sp. Vf1514. Next base: position 1,281,443 of record NZ_CP197268.1, read on the forward strand.
TTCATATTTCTCAGGCAAGCGTCCACCACACGCCATCAACAGCGGCACCGTGTGTTTGACGTGATGAAACGCCTGCGTCAAAAATGCCACGTAGGTTGCGCGGTCAATGTTGCCACGCGCACATTGGGCGAAAATCGGCGCCTGTAATAGGGTTTGCTGCGCAGCTTGCGTTTGGTGTTTCAGTGTTTGGAAGAATTCACTCATGCTGTTTTCCTCTTTCCATTCGGGTCAATGGCGTTTGAGTCCCACGACTCAACTCCACGATTCATGCGGTGACGTTGTGTGATTTAAGTTGCTGGTGTCATTCAAGTTGGTCGTGATCGTGTGCTGCCCGCCAACAGGAAGCTGCGCCAGCCAATGTTCAAATTGTGCCCGCACTGGGCGCCCATTGGCGGTGTATAACCCAGGCTGCTGTTTGAGCCCTGCCAGCGTCACCACTTTGCCAATGCGGGCATAGTCCGGCAGCGCCGCATTGAGCTTGCGTAGGCTGACCGCCACAATTTCGGGCTGATTGCTGTCGACCACCGCCGTGAGGGTCGATTGTCCTTCCCCTACCACCACCATGCTATGCAGCGCGGGCAACACTTGCGCTTCCGATTCCAGCCACTCCGGCGACACGTTGCGCCCAAACGCGGTGATGATTTGATTTTTCTTGCGGCCATTGATGGTCAGAAAACCCTGCGCATCCAGATGTCCCAAATCGCCAGTGGCCAACCATGTTTGCGTAAACGCTTCGCCGATATAACCCAGTGCCACGTTACCGCGCACCAGCACTTCACCATCATCAGCAATTTTCACCTCGACATGCGGCAGCACGCGGCCACTGGTCCCCGGTTTGTGAGCGCTGGGCGTGTTCAAACTCACCACGGAAGCACATTCCGATAAGCCGTATCCTTCAAATGCAGGAATGCCCAATGCGCGTGCTTTGTTTAGCAAGGCTGGCGTGACACGAGCGCCTCCGACCGCGACAAACTCAAGCGAGCGCGCCAACGTTGGGTTCAACGTAACAATATGAATCAGCGCCATCAGCAATGCGGGGGTTAACACCAAACTGCTGGGTTGATACTGACTGAGCGCGACCGCAAACTGATTGGGATTGAACTGACTTGAGCCAGACAGCCCCACATTTTCCCCTGGCACCACCACCGACGTAGCGCCGAGCAACATCGGTACGTAAACGCCGGTAATGTTCTCCAGCAAAGTGGACAGAGGCAGTAAAATCAGGTGCGTTTTGCAGCGCGTTTCCGTCGCGATCGCATCGGCCAATGCGCCACTGACTTGCGCCAGTTGTTCATCGCTCAAGCAGACGCCTTTGGGTTGACCAGTCGAGCCTGAAGTGAACGTGATTTTGCTGCTGTCAGGTAACCAATGAGCGCCATGAGCATGTGAATTGCGCCACAATGGCAAGCCTTCCAATTGCCCCAGCAGTTCCGGTTGTAAGCTGTGCCATTCACCAATCAATACATCGGCGCCTGAACGCTCCAAGGTGTGCACGATTTGAGTCTCACTAAAAAACATCGGTACGGGCACCACCGGAATGCGCGCCTGCATCGCGGCCAAATCGGTAATCACCCACCCCAAACTATTTTCAGCGCGCAATGCGATGCAACGCGCTTCAAGCTGAGTGAGCAGCGCCGCCGCTTCTTTGACACGCACCCACAACGTCAGATAACTGATGGACTCGACCTGTTGTGTGCGCTCGCTGTAACCTTGAAATGCAATCGCATCGGGCTTCGTTTCCGCGCGTTGGGCCAATGCCTGTAAAATGGTGTTCATCAGAAACCTCCGCTTAAACGATGTTTGCGGTCGGAAAACAGCGCCTGCAAATGCACCAAAGCGCCTTTCAGATTGCCGGCGACAATGCGCGGCTGATAGTGGTAGTAGCTACCCCAAATCGTGTGGGCATCTGGAATCCGAGTGGGATCGGCTTCAGCCAAGATGGTCGGGTCCAACCCCAAACGACACATCATGGCGTAGAGCGGGTCGGTGGCGGTAAAAATGCACCATTCAAAGCCCTGTTCGACCAGCTTTTGCGTCATCAGCAGAAAATGCAGGGAGGAAAACCCTTTGGAAAACGAAGCCAATTGGCCAAATTCAATCAATTGAGTGCGCTCGACGGGACGCTTGAACGTGTTGGCAAGTAAGGCGTCCGCCGGGTGATCTAAATATTGCTCAAGAAACAGCGCCTCGTCGCTGGCAACACGGTAACCACACAAGGACTTAATGTGGTCATCATCCATCAACGCCATGAAGGTCGGCATAAAGCAATTGAGACGCGCATCAAACGCCAATGAATAACGTTGCGCGATATAGTGTTCGACTTCATCCCGCTTGGGATGGTTACGATCAATGATCGCCAGTTCAAGCGCGTGATCGTGGAAAAAGTCTTTCATTCAGAAGCCCTCTCTGTGCCCGACACCATGAGCTTATGGCGGCAAGCTTAAGAGACACTTAAGAATCTTAAGAAAACAAAAAAGCCGCGACAGAAATCCTGTCGCGGCTTAATTTAGTCAATAAATTGTTATTTTCGGCCGACGCCCATCACCACGGGCATCACGCCTTGTGGCGTTTTCACGTCAAACACTTTGCTCACTTCAACCGTCGCAAAGCCCGCTTGCGTTAGCATGGCGTGCGCATCACGTTCGCTTAAACCGAAGTCCGGATCGTTGTCGTCCACCAGCCAATCCCAGTGCACAAATAAACCGCCTTCGTCGAGCAAGGTGTAGATGATTTCAGCCATTTCTTCATGGTTCGGCACAAAACCGCACACTGAAGAGGCAACCACCACATCAAACTGCTTGCGAAACGCCGGATGCTGCGCAACCAAGCCACGCGTTAAGTGGTCCACTACCGGCTCCACATTCACCAGCTCTTTCTTGTCCAACTCTTCAATCATGGCTTCGGACGCATCCAAAGCCACAATGTCTTTTGCCACTGGTGACATCAGTTGACTTAGCAAACCCGTGCCGCAACCAAAATCAAGCACGTGCTTGCCCTCAAGCGAAATGAGCTTATTCAGTTGCTGAAAAACGTTCTGCGCAAAAACGGTTGTCGCTTCGTCTTTTTCCCAATCCGCTGCGTATTCGTCCCAGTCGTGTGCCATCATGGCCTCCGTGTTACTTCTTGTATTCGGGCAAATGTGCCCAAGTGACCTCAAATTGGCAGGCTCATTTCCTGAATGCACAAGCATTTAGGTTAAACCCGTAAGTTTGAGACTACTCGAACACACCAAGATTAAACCAAAACGGAGTAAAGTTCATAGAGTTACAACGCAATCTTGCGCAAGAAAATCTGAATTTGAGTCAATTGGCGAATATTAGAGCAGATAGGCAGCCTGACGAAAATTGTTTATGATTCGGCAACTTCTATCCAATGAGTCTGCTATGAACCTGTCCCAAATTGAAGCTTTCTGCACCATCGCCAATACAGGCTCGGTTTCCGAGGCTGCCCGCCAGCTTGAGTGTAACCGCACCAAACTGAGCATGGCGATCAAAGCATTTGAAACCGAGCTGGGTGTCGAACTGTTTACGCGCACCGGAAACAACCTCACGTTGTCTGAGGCGGGGAAAGCCATCTACAAAGATTGCGAGAACATGCTCATCACATCGACCCGCATTCGCCGCACCTGTTCGCAAGTTTCTGATGAGTTTGCCGCCGAGATGTGGATTGCTCGTGATGACTCGCTGCCGGACTCGTTGTGGCAAGATCTGGCGCACTCACTCAATAAGCTCTTTCCCAACACCTCGTTTAACATCGTATTGGCATCCAGCGGTGACTTGGCAAACTTGGTCTCGACCCAACAAGTCGACTTTGCTTTTGGGGTTGACTACGAACGTCTCGATGACCCACGCATCGGTTATCAGCCACTCGGTAAAATCCGAATGATGTCGGTGTGCAGCACCACACACCCGCTCACCAAAATCAAACGCGTGACCGATGAAGACCTGCGTAAATCGATGCAAGCGGTGATGGTGTATCTCAACGAACGTGACAACTCCAGCCTAGAGCCCTTTTCTCGCCGCTACATCGGCTTTTCAAGCTTTGAATACATGTTGAGTACCATCCTGACCGAAAGTGCCTGGGGCGTGCTGCCAGAGCCGTTGATTCGTCACCATTTACGCGAACAGCGATTGGCCGTGATTCGCCACACTTACGGTTTGACTCAGGAAGACTATTGTATGTTTAGCGTCGCCGGCAGTTCAGAAAACCCGGCCATGGTTTGGCTTGCCGACAAGCTCAGTGACTATCTATTTGACTTCTAATCACTGTTTATTTTGCACTCGACTGGCGAAAGGCCAGTCAGTGTCAATATTATTGACAGAAATTTAAACTCATAACTCATTGATATTTAAAAATTAAATCTAAAACCCTTCAAAACCACCTGTTCAAAAAAGCAAATCACCATTGTAAAGCTCGGCCGATCAGCCAAAATAACCTCAGTTATCCAACAGGTATAAAAATAAAATGAGTGCTCCAAAAAGTTTTAACGAAAACCGTGTTCTGACCCTCTCAGCCCTTTTCGCATCTATGTTTGCTGTAGCTGGTCTTGTTGTCGGTCTGCTTGTAGGCTCTCTGGTTATCGTGTTCGACGGTGTTTATTCTCTCGTCAGCCTACTGTTAACAATCTTGTCGCTAGTGGCGGCACGCTACATCAGAAAACCTTCTGATTCTGAGTTCCCATTCGGACGAGCATTGTTTGAACCAGCCGTGATTGCGGTCAAAGGTACCGTCATTCTGATGCTCGTCTGTTACTCACTGTACTCTGCGATCGGTTCTATGTTTACCGGTGGTCGTGAAGTCGATGCGTCTATCGCAACTGTATTTGGTGCTATCAACGTGATTGGTTGTGCCATCGCTTGGTGGTACATGGTGTCACTGAGCAAGAAACACTCTTCTGGCCTTATCGGCGCTGAAGTAAAACAGTGGCAGATGGATACACTGCTGAGTTTAGCGGTAACAGTCGGCTTCGTGGTTGCATGGTTGATGACTCTGACACCGATGGCAAATTACGCGGTCTACGCTGACCCAGTGATGATGCTTGCTATGTCGTTCTACTTCATCAAAGTTCCGTTTGACATGCTACGCTCAGCAATGCGTGAAATCTTCCTGATGTCACCAAGCGAAGAGATTTGCCAAACCGTTGACCAAAGTGTGGTTGTGGCCTGTGAAGAGTCCGATCAGGAAATTGAATTGGTCGGTGTAACGAAAGTTGGTCATGAGCTTTGGGTTGACGTTGATATCTACCCAGAAGACAACTGTGACACGATTCTGGTTGAAGACATCGAACAAACACGTCAAACCATCGAAAAGCATCTCGAAAAATTGCCGCTGAAACTGCAAATTACCGTAAACATCGCAAGTTAACGACAATTGATAAGAACCCGCCAAACGGCGGGTTTTTTATTTCCACCACATCTAGAAAACCCAAGTATTTTTTGCAGCATGAGGATATTGCCGCCGTTCATCATCAAGTGGCTGGCGAACATATGGCGCAGAACGTGGAACCTCCCTTTTACTCTTCCGTTTCGCCCCATCGTGCACCTATGGCTGCAGTCGAACACCTACTTTTTTATGCTCATTATCCGCACACTGAACAACATGGGCTGACATGCACATTGGTACGCAATGGTGGTGATAAAGCCTAAACCGAACACACCATAAGACTCTCTCATTTGATATTGTGGGTACGTTTCATTTGTCAGTTGTTGGAATTCTAAAACCAACTGAAAAATATAGGCGACTTAAATAACTTCCTAATATATTTTCCACTGGAATTATATATAAAAAGTTCATTTAAAATCGACTAATATGCTTTTATATGAATGGTTAAAAATTACAGTCGAATATTGCTTAAAGTCAAAACATGTTAAGCAAAAATTGATATTGTTACCGCGGTACAAATTCAAATCAAATGAGGTAAATATGTTAGGTGGGATTTTTTTCTGGTTTTTATTGGCAATCGCTGTTGGTTTTTTAGCTTCCAATTACAATCGTAGCAGCTTTCTGTGGTTCTTGTTAGCTTGCATCATTTCTCCTATTATTGCGGCCATTTTCCTACTTATTATGGGGAAAAACAACGAAGCAGAGGTTCTTGAGAACCTAGCTAGAGTTCAAAAATCTCAACAAGATTTTATTGAACTATATTGTGCCAACGAAACAGTAGTAAAGAAAAACCCAATATTAGAAAATACCTTCAAAGAGCTATCAAATGCCAAAGCTTCTAGCACATCCCAGATCACTGTCGAAGACATCGATAAAAAAATTAATATGCTGTTAATGGAAGTTGCAAGAGCTGAAACACCGAAGCAAGAGCACGTTGAAACACACACTGAAGAAACAAGTGATCACTTTTCACAGTTAGAAAAATTAAAAAAATTACTAGATATCAATGCTATCACCAGTGAAGAGTTTGAAGCGAAAAAAGCAGAGATACTGAGTCGCCTATAAATACCACGAGCATAACAAACTGTTAATAGGGTATCGCCCACTGCCTGTTTTTGTAGTTGAGGGTGTTTTTATTTGGCGTGACATTAGTATCAAGCAAACATTGAGATAAAAAAGAGCCGCTAGCAGCGGCTCTCAATCGTTGGTATTTTCGAATAATTTTCCGATTACTCTTTACCGAAGACGTTGTTCTCTTGCTCTTGTACGCGGATGAACGTGGTACGCTTGGTTAGCTCTTTGAGCTTTGCTGCACCTACGTAGGTACAGGTTGAGCGTACGCCGCCGAGGATGTCTTGAATCGTGCCGTGCACGCTACCACGGTATGGTAATAGGACGGTTTTTCCTTCAGCTGCGCGGTAGCCCGCGACACCGCCAGAGTGTTTGTCCATCGCGCTCTTTGAAGACATGCCGTAGAACTTCATGAACTTCTCGCCATCTTTGTCGATGATCTCGCCGCCTGACTCTTCGTGACCAGCCAGCATGCCGCCCAACATCACGAAATCTGCGCCGCCACCGAACGCTTTTGACACATCGCCAGCGCATGAACAGCCGCCGTCACCGATGATTACGCCGCCAAGGCCGTGCGCTGCGTCGCCACATTCAATGATGGCAGACAGTTGTGGGTAACCCACACCGGTTTTCACGCGCGTGGTACATACGGAACCTGGGCCAATGCCTACTTTCACGATGTCTGCACCGGCCAGAATCAGCTCTTCACACATGTCGCCTGTGACCACGTTACCAGCCGAGATCACTTTGTCTGGGAAGGCTGCGCGCACGCGCTCTACGTATTCCACCAAGTGCTCTGAGTAGCCGTTCGCGATGTCGATACAGATGAAGATGAATTCATCAGACAGCGCCATGATGTCTTGCGTTTTTTGGAAATCAGCATCCGACGTTCCGGTTGAAACCATCACGTTGTTTAGCGTTGCTTTGTCTGCTGTTTTTGCAAACTCCGCCCAGTCCGCCACTGTGTAGTGTTTATGAACCGCGGTCATTACACCATGCTCAGCGAGGGCTTTCGCCATAGCAAAGCTGCCCACGGAATCCATGTTCGCCGCTATAACTGGCACGCCAGACCATTGACGGCCACTATGCTTGAAGGTAAACTCGCGGGTTAAATTTACTTGAGAACGGCTTTTCAGGGTTGAACGTTTCGGGCGAAACAGGACATCTTTAAAACCTAACTTAAGTTCTTGTTCGATACGCATTGTGTAATTCCTTGATTGATTCACAGTTTGTGTCTCTGTTTGCAGAGTGCGTTGTACTTCGGTTGGCAGACTTCAGTACTTTTCGGACACAAAAAAACCGGAGCGTTGGCAGACGCTCCGGTTTTCAGCATTATAGGTTGTGATTTCTTTCCGGCAAGTCTGATATTTGTATTTTTTTTATGTTACGCTGTCGAAGATTTCATACCCATTGCCATTTTCTACGCTTCCCCCAATACAACATTCCATTAAACCTCATCGTAATCAACGAGTTATTAACAAAACCCTTATTTACTTGATCACGTAAACGTTCACCGCAAACGTTCACTTCGATGACATCAAATATTAAATTGCGATATAGATCTCACTTCCATAGGCTGATTTTTGTTCAACCCTAAGTGTTCTTCCCTGCAATTTCTTTGTGGATCACACATTTTTTTCTTTCTCTCAAGAGAATCATAGAATCGGTTCGAATATTGCTAAGGTTTTACTGTTGCCAGCAACTTTGCCGTGTGGCAATGCCAAACACCGGTTTGGCTCACTTCATTTCATGGCAGTGGAGAACGAGAATGAAAAAACTAGGGATAACAGGGATCACGTTGGCCGCATTGTGTGCCGCAATGCCAACAATTGCCGCCACTAACGGCCAACATCAGTTTAGCGTCGATGCCGGGTACAGCACGCTCGACAACGGTCACAGCAGCGATCAAGTCTTTACCACGACCGTGGGATACAGCTATTACTTCTCCACATTCTTGGGTGCGGATTTAGGGTATACCGGCACGCTCTCAAGCAAAGCCAAGCTCAACGACGGCAACGGAAATGACATCGAGACCCAATACGACAGTTTCTATGGGGGTGTTCGTGTAGAAGCGCCGATCATGCAGTTTGCTACCGTGTATGCGCGTGGCGGCGTCTCTTATACCCAACTCGAGGAGACGAACGTCTCGTCTTCGCCCAGCACAACCTCAACGCATTCTGGGGTGAATCCATACCTGAGTGCCGGGGCGCGCGTACAATCTGCCTTCAACCCAAATCTCGAATTCAATGCGGAAGTGACCTATCAAGATCTCGACAAAGGCTACTCCAGCACCGCCTTCAGTTTGGGCGCTCGTTTTCGAATGTAACGATTTTTGCCACAATGTGAACAAACGGTAAGCGGCTTACGCCCAGCCTTTGTTCACATACAAAAGTTAGGGTTTATTTTTCTCACCATCCGTTTAACTATAGCGATAATTACTTCAAGTCAGGTCTTAATTAAGGAGACTGCTATGATCGATATCGCTTTCTTCAGCGCAAAAACATACGACGAAGCCTCATTCAAAAAAATCGTCGATAAAAACACTTTTACGCTGCAATTCCACGACTTTCGTCTGACCAAAAAAACCGCCAAAATGGCCAAAGGCAGCAAGGTGGTGTGTGCGTTTGTGAACGACGATTTGAGTGCGACCGTGTTGGAAGAACTGTATCAAGGGGGCACTCGCCTAATCGCCATGCGCTGCGCGGGCTTTGATAAAGTGGATTTAGACGCCGCAAAACGCATTGGCATGCAGGTGGTTCGCGTACCTGCGTATTCACCAGAAGCGGTGGCAGAGCACGCGGTCGGGTTGATGATGTGTCTGAACCGCCGTTACCACAAAGCGTATCAGCGCACACGTGAGGCCAACTTCTCGTTGGAAGGCTTGGTGGGCTTTAACTTCTATGGCAAAACCGTGGGTGTGATTGGTTCAGGCAAGATTGGCATTGCAGCGATGCGTATCCTCAAAGGCCTTGGCATGAACATTCTCTGCTTTGACCCGTATGAAAACCCATTGGCCATTGAAATCGGCGCGAAATACGTTCAATTGCCGGAGCTGTATGCAAACAGCGACATCATTACGCTGCACTGCCCGATGACCAAAGAAAACTACCACCTGCTGGATGAGCAAGCGTTCGCTCAAATGAAGGATGGTGTGATGATCATCAATACCAGCCGTGGCGAATTGCTTGATTCAGTCGCAGCCATTGAAGCGCTCAAACGTGGCCGTATTGGCGCGCTGGGCTTAGACGTATACGACAACGAAAAAGATCTGTTCTTCCAAGACAAGTCGAACGATGTGATTGTAGATGACGTGTTCCGCCGCCTGTCCGCCTGCCATAACGTGCTGTTTACCGGTCATCAGGCGTTTTTGACAGAAGATGCCCTGCACAATATCGCGCAAACCACGCTTAACAACGTGCTGGCGTTTGAGCAAGGCACCAAATCTGGAAACGAATTAGTTAACTAAACTGCGCAGATGGTGCAGTAAGTCACTGGCGAGCAAGCCTCGCTCGCCAAAGGCTTTCGCGTTCTGATCGGCCGCTAAACTGTGGATCAGAACGCCCATTTTTGCCGCCTCAAACACGTTCAGGCCCTGAGCCAACAACGACACAATAATGCCGGTCAACACATCCCCCATGCCGCCCGTTGCCATGCCCGGATTGCCCGCCAGACAGACAAATATTTCTTTGCCGTCACACACCAACGTCCCCGCACCTTTCAAGACCACCACGCCGCCATATTTCTTCTGCAACGCTTTAACCGCGCTATACCGGTCGGCTTCAATGTGCGCCACTTTGGTGTCGAGCAACTTAGCCGCTTCTGCCGGATGCGGGGTGATAATGCGTTGGTGATCAAAATTGGCAGACTGCGCCAGAAAGTGCAGCGCATCCGCATCCATCACTTTCGGCTTGGTTTGGTTTTGCACTTTGTGCATGATTTGACGTGCGGTATCGTTGCGGCCAAGCCCAGGGCCAATCGCGACCACGTCACACCACAAGAGGCGCTCCTCGATCAACGATTCACTGCTCCACCCCGCGGCCATGATTTCAGGGCAAACCGACAGCAGCGGCGTGGTATTGCTCGGATGCATCAAGCTTGCCGTTAAACCACTGCCAACGCGTGCACAGGCTTGAGCCGCCAGAATAATCGCACCGCCCATGCCTTCGTTTCCCCCGACAATCACCGCTTTGCCATGGCTGCCCTTGTGCGAACAGGGTTCCCGTTTCGGCAGCAGGTGTTTGATCACTTTGGGATCCAGCGATTGAACTGTCGGCGCATTCTGCTGGCTAAAACTCTCTTCCACTCCAAGGCCCGCGAAATGCAACTCACCGACGTAATTTCGCGCTTTGCCCGTCACCAAACCTTGTTTTAAACCAATGAAGCTGACCGTGTGCTGAGCATGAATGGCCGCCCCCAACACTGCACCGGTATTGGCACATAAGCCCGAAGGAATGTCGATGGCGACGATCGGCGCAGAACAGCGGTTGAGCGTGTCGATGAGTTGCTGCATTGGCTCACGAACCGTGCCCGATAACCCCGTCCCCAACAAGCCATCAATGACCAAATCTACATCATCCGGCACCCTATCATCGATGGGGTAAACATCGCCGCCGTGATCCAACCAATGGTAATAGGCCGAAAGCGCATCGCCCTTGAGTTGCTCTGGGTCACCCATTTGCCATACCGTGACTTGCACGCCAAGTGAGCGCGCTAGGCAAGCCACAATATACCCATCGCCACCATTATTACCGCCTCCGCAACACACCAGCCAGTGGTGCGTTGCCGGGTACTGAGCGTACGCCACGGTAAACACCGCTTGCCCCGCCCGCTCCATCAAGCTGAACATCTCCAGCCCTTTGGCTTTGGCGGCCATCACTTCACCTTGTTTGACTTGTTGCGCGGTATAAAAAAGACGTGGTAGTGGCATTTGGAACCTGTCCCTGTATAAATCTAAACTTATAGTTTATACCAAAAATGGCGCATCAATGATTTGCAAACCCTATTTGTGCAACAATCCATGCGGAAATAGATAGAAAACATCGTGCCTCTACATCATCAGTCGAACGAAATAATGTAGAGGGAAATATCGAATGAAACGGGGCAACAAGAAACGGCTGCGCATGAAATCGGACAAAATAATGCGTTAGAGCGTGTTCGCCTTTAAGCAATAGCCAATCCCGCGAACCGTTTTGATACTCACATCAGGGAATCGCTCGCGAAGACGAAATATATGAGTATCCAGCGTTCTCGTTTTCATGGACTCGGAATAACCCCAAACATTTCGTAAAATTTCATCTTTTGAACACACGCGGCCAGAGTTTTCTAGCAGAAAATACAAGAGATCAAATTCTTTGGTAGATAATCGGTATTCCTTACCGTGATAAATCGTTTCCCAAGAGACACGATTTAATGTAATTGGAATTCCAGGACATATTAAGGTGGTCATTTTACTTTTTAGCGGATAGAACTTTCGAATATGGGCTCGAATGCGCGCCAATAATTCTAAACCAGAACAAGGTATATCAACAAAGTCGATTGCTCCGGCATCCAAAGTTCGGACTTTTTCACCCGTGCTAAAATTAATTCCCAGCACAACAAGCGGTAGTCGCTTACATGCCATCATCCGAGCGATGAGTGGCAAATCCTTGGTGCTGTTCATTTTCCAGATCACTAAGTCTGCATCGACCCAAGCATCCGTCTGAGGGCGGCAGTTGACGTGAGTTAAACATTCACACCCAACCATTTCTAGCCCCATGACTATCGCTTCGGTTAACGCCTCATCGTCATTGATGATCAATATTCGTTTGTTTGAAAACATTTAAAACTTCAAAATAAGCGGCATTAAAAATAGTCATGACATGATGATTTTTAATGACTAACGTCTATTCCAATATCAACTCATCATTTCATTCATATTTTACTTGAGGTGAACGAAACCACCTTTCTTCTATTTTACCTTGTTACACATGACGCCCTTGTAGGAAATTTCCGATAAACAGGGAAGAATTGTCCCGCCTATCACAGGGAATGGTTTATCTTTTATTTGAGCATGTATATGATCAAAACAATTATCACAGCCAATCATTCACGGCATAAATTTAACAGCAACGAATTCAGCTGAGTGATGGCTAAAATTCATTTACTTAAATAATAGTATTGTGAGCATAAAAAACGGATTCAAAATAAACACATTTTTAACATTTTAGCAAAGATTATATAAATAAAAATAAATCGTAAACACGACACCCAACATAACAACCAATAGGAATAGACATAAATTGCGAACAAAACATCATATTTTTCAATTTTTTCGTGAATAGATACGCCCCAAATTGTATCCAAAGACACAGTATTTAACTTATCCACAAAAAATTCGTTATCTCAAAGAGATTACATATGAAAAATATATTAATTGTTGATGATCACCCAGCAATCAGAATGGCTGTCAAAATACTCTTAGAATCGGCAGGGTATGAGGACATTCGTGAAGCAACCAACGGGGTTGACGCGGTTAAAATGGCCCATACGGAGCGTTTTGACTTGGTGATTTTGGACATTGGCATTCCACAGCTTGATGGCATGGAAGTCATGAACCGTTTAAGAAAGCTACAACCCATTCCCAAGATCTTGGTGCTCACCACACAACCCAGCGAACACTTCGCAACACGCTGTTTACATATGGGGGCATCGGGTTTTGTCTCGAAAAGTGAAGATATCACAAACATTATCGACGCTAGTCGCGCGATCTTATCCGGCCATAGTTATTTCCCGGTCGCCTCATTTCACCATCAAAATGCAGCCCTTTCTGGTCAAGAAAGTGAAATGCTGAAACTCTTGTCTGACCGAGAAATGATGGTATTGCAGCAATTGTCCCAAGGCCTCACAAACAAAGAAATTGCTGACAAAATGATCCTTAGCAATAAAACCATTAGCACGTATAAAACCCGTCTAATGGAAAAACTAGGGAGTAGTTCGCTACTGGAGTTAATTGAGTTCGCCAAAAGGAACGGTGTCGTTTAATTTATGAAAAAAATACTCGTTTTTCTCATTGTCTTATTCTCTGGCCATCTCGTTTATGCCAACGAGCACTATCAAGAACTCAAATTGTACGGTCGTGAAGAAAATCGAGTACAGTCCATTCCATTGACCAAGGAGCAGCGCGATTGGCTACGGCAAAAAAACGAAATCGTTTTAGGCACGTCAAACCCTGACCATGCTCCTTTTGACATCACCACCAGCGGCGTCGATTTTGAAGGCATTACGGCCGACTACTTAGCCTTGATCGCAAGCATGCTCGAGGTGAAAGCGACGGTCAGAGTGTATCCCAACCGAGAGCAAGCCATCCAAGCCCTCAACACTGGGGAGATCGACTTGATTGCCGGCGCCAACGCATTTGAAGTGCATCAGCAGCCGTTCTCTCTCACTCATCATTACGTTCCCGACCGCTCCGCGTTTTTTACCAAAGATCATCGCCTCACGTTTTCCAACAGCGATGACATCGATCAGCAATCGATCAGTGTCGCCAATGACTATTTGCCGAAAGAATTTCTCACCACGCTCTACCCCAACGTGGCATGGAAATTCTACCCGTCCATCAACGCCGCGCTGAGCGCATTAGCGTTTAATGAGGTCGATTACTTCTTGGGCGATCTGGTCACCACGAACTACTCGATCAACCAACAGCTTCTCAATGGGATTAAGCCCCATCGATTTATTGAGATGGCTCCCACCGGGTTTGGATTTGCCTACCGAACGTCAGATGCACTGTTGGGGGATGCCATCAATATCGCGCTGGATCACGTCACGAAAAACCAGAATCGAAGCATTCTTAAGCGCTGGAGCGCGGGCTCAAGCAGCTACTTGTACAACGACCCCATTTCACTGACCGCCGAAGAAAAGCAATGGATCAAGGAAAATCCGGTCATTAACTTCGTCACCGTCGACACCATTGCGCCGCTCTCATTCCTCGACCAAAACCAAAATTTCCAAGGTGTCTCCAAAGACATTTTGAGCATCATTAGCTACCGAACGGGTTTGAGTTTCAACGTCACCATGGCCGACTCCGTGTCCGAAGCCAATCAACAGATCATCAACGGCGAGTCCGATCTCACCATCCTCACGCCCAGTGAGAGTCGGGGGAAGGACATGCTGTTTACGCGTCCGTTTATGCAATCCAATTTGGTGTTGGTGACGCGGCATAAAAGTGCCATAAGTCGCATGTCTGACTTGGAGGGAAGGACCCTTGTCTTGGATAAGGGCAATATCATCATCGAGAAAATCAAGCGCGATTATCCAGGCATCAACATCATGATTGCGGATAACACGCTAGATTCGATGCGAGTACTCAATAGCGCAGGCGCGGATGGCACGATTACACAACAGAAAGTCGCACAATACTATGTGAATCGACTTTATGAAAAAAAACTCAAGATCGTCGATATTATCTACCCGTCGATCAATGTCAGCTTTGCGGTCTCGATGGCCAATCACCCGTTAAAGTCCATCGTAGAAAAATCCATCATGACGCTCTCCCCCGATGAGCTGTCAATTATTGCCAATAAATGGTGGAACAACGCTTATTTTAGCTCTCAAAGTTGGCGCGACTATCAGAGCCAAATTTATCTCATTGCCGCATTTCTACTGTCTTTAGGCATCATTTCCACATTTTGGAATCGACGCCTCGCCCAACAAGTGAAAGAGCGACAGGCCGCCGAAAACTCACTCAGCGCGCAGTTACAATTCATGCAATCGCTGATTAATGGCATTCCGCATCCAATCTACGTCAGAGACAATCAACTCAAACTGGTCACTTGCAACAGCCAATACTATCAAGTGTTCGGCCTCGACCGAGCTTCGGCCATTGGCAAGACGCCACAAGAAGTGAAGAAGAATTTACAAGAAGCCGTCAAGTTTGAATCGGATTATCAGCAAGTCATTCGAACCGGAGAGCCGATTCTTGTTGACCGAACCTTGCATGTTGCAGGCACTGAGCTGAGCATTTATCACTGGATTGAGCCGTATAAAGACACGGCTGGGCATTGCCTTGGGGTGATTTGTGGCTGGATCGACGTCAGCGATCGCCGCGACCTTATCGAACAGCTCACGCAAGCCAGCAAAGCAAAAACCACCTTCTTGGCGACCATGAGCCACGAAATCCGCACGCCGATGAATGCCATCATTGGTTTACTAGAGATTGCGATTAAGAAATCCCATCAAGGCCATTTCGATGTGCCCGCGTTGGAAGTCGCTTACGACTCTGCACATAATCTTCAGGTGTTAATTGGCGATATTTTGGATATTGTTCGCATCGAATCAGGCCATATCAGCATTGCCCCTCAGCGAGTCAACCTGCGGGATCTGGTGGAATCAATTACGCGTGTCTTTGATGGATTGGCGCGCCAAAAGTACATTCAGCTCGACGTGCATATCGACCCGACCATCACCCAAGATGTGTATGTTGACCCCACACGGCTCAAACAAATCCTCTCCAACTTACTGAGCAATGCAATTAAGTTTACCGATCAAGGTGGCGTCACCGTGACCGTCACCAATCATGGGCCTAGCGAGACAACGTTCACTGAACCAGAACAACAAGGCTCCATTGCCGAACGCTATAGCTTTGTGGTGAAAGACACGGGCACTGGCATCAGCGAGGAGGCGCAGCAACGCTTATTTGCACCTTTTGTACAAGTGCACAGCGATGTGGACAGACGGGGCGCAGGCCTTGGGCTGTCGATCGTTCAGTCCTTATGTAACATGATGGGTGGCACGATTGCGCTATGCAGTGAAGTGGGGGTCGGCACGCAAATTGAAGTGTCGCTCCTATTGCCCGTGCTGGAGCCTGAAGTAGCCAAGGTCACTGCCTCATTGCCGAATTTGGCGCCACAAACCCACCTGATCTCGAAAAAAGTATTGATCGTCGACGATCATGCCGCAAACCGATTATTACTCGGCGAGCAGCTCAAATTCATTGGCTATCAAGTGATCGTCGCTGACAATGGCTTTCAAGGTTTTCAAAAGTGGAAAGCACAACCGGAAATTGAAATTGTGATCACGGACTGCAACATGCCCGGAATTAACGGCTATCAATTAACTCAAAAAATACGCCAAGCCGAAGCCAAGTCAGAGCGCTATCACACACATATCATTGGTTTTACCGCCAATGCTCAGCTCGAACAGCGGCAGCGCTGTTTAGATGCCGGCATGAACGATTGCCTCTTTAAGCCACTCATCATCAACGACTTAAAAGAAGCGCTCGCTAAAATAGCCAAGCAAGTCCCCGCCTCGCCCACACTCAATGACAGTGCTTTAGGTGACGACATTCGCCAACGGATTGTCAACGAAGTGGTAAAAGAGAACGTGAATGACAAGCAACGCCTGCTGGCATCATTGGCAAATCATGATTATCAAACGCTGGGCGATATTGCGCACAAAGTGTGTGGTGCCGCTAAAATCATCAGCGAACACGACCTTGCCACCGCTTGTAAACAACTGGAACAGTTAGTGAAAACTGAGGGGGACATCGTTCATCACGATGTGCAAATGGCCGTCAATCGAATGGGTGAATTGATGGATGCGTTAGCCAAAGAGAAATAAAAATATGGTGGCTTATATCGCTATTAAGCCACCACACTTATATTGCAATCATCATCGTTATTCACTCTGGCATAATACGTTTAATATATCGCTTGAACCTTTGGGTTTCGAATAATAAAAACCTTGCGCTAAACTGCAGCCGATGTCTTTCATGAGGTTGACATGGCTGATATCTTCCACGCCTTCGACCACCAAACTCAAATGCATGTCGTTGGCCAGTGAGAGCACACTGTTGATCGCCAATTTACTGTTTGGGTTGTCATGGATACTGCGGATAAATTTAGCATCCAGTTTTATCTCGGAAAATGGAAAACTCAATAAGCGACTCAGCGATGAATGGGACACGCCGAAATCATCAATGGACAATTTAATGCCTGCGTTCGCGAGTCGAATAATATTTTCCATCACGAGCGGCGATTCAATCACATCCGACGTTTCCGTCAATTCGAGCGTGACGCAGCTGTAATCTAACGTATAGGCGTTGATTTTCTGGATCACCGTCGTCGCGAAGTTTTCGTTCAATAGCTGACGAATATCGATGTTATACGACACTTGAATCAGCTTCCCGAGTTCCATCAAGCTTTTTTGAAACGCCAGCCCGTGGGCAAAAATACTCTCAAAGAAATCATCCAATAAATCATTGTTGATGATGTCATCCATGAATAATGCGGCACTGAGTACGCCACTTTTGTGGTTGTTCCAGCGCGCCAACGCTTCCAAACCAATCAAATTGCCGGTGTTGATATTGTATTGCGGTTGATAGTGATACACGAAGTCGCCATTGAGCAGTGCAGCTCTCAACTCTTCCAACGTAAAATAGATTTCCTTCGTGCTTTGGTTGTAGACCGTTTTACCAACGGCGCCGTTGATAATTTTATCTTTGATCTGTTTCAGCGGGGAATGGACACTGATATCGCCAGAAAAACTGAAGTCAAGCAGGGAAACAAAACTGGCGATAGAACTGCACAAGGCTTCTCGCGATTCACCAATGTTGTACACGCATTTTAACGTGCAGTTGTACTTATTGATTTTGCGTAAAAATGATAACCCTTCCGCTGTTTCGGCAAGTAAATCAATAAATAGGGTGTAGATTTTCCCGTCAGACAGGATTCTGTCCAAAGCGTTATGCTCTTCTTCGATCACCACGGATCGGAAAATGCCAATTTCTTTGAGCTTTCGTCCCAACCCGAGATTATCGTCAGTTCGCCTACCCACAATGAGCGCATGCATAGTTGTATTCCTAGTTGTACAGGTAGCTACAGAATACTGCGCGGTTCACGCTAACGTTATCAGCTCCGACTGAGGGCGACTTCTCACCTTCCTATCGCTGTGTAGGATTTTTCTTATTCACCAATGTCCTTATCCACGAACAAGGAATAGTGAAAAGACGTCATGTGAACATGAGTTCACGTCCAGCATGACGACGCTCGTTGAGTGTTATTGGGATTGCTTCACGACCAGCGCTTCTGCAGTGGCATCCTGAATCGATAAAAACAGTGAGTTCACTTTGCCCGTTGGCGTGCGCATCGGGTTCAGTGTGATGTTCTGATACATAAATTCCGCTTGCTGCGTCACGGGGCGCACATTGCGACATTTAAAAAGGTAAGGACGCTGCTGCCAGGTGATAAAACTGCGGCACCCCAAATCGTAAACGGGTTTGGTTTTGAGTTTGAACCACTCTTGATGAATTTCAGGGAACAAGGTAAACAACGACTGACCAATGGCTTCGTGCGCTAACTTGCCGCTATGGTGGGTCATAAACCCGTTCCACACTTGCACGTTGTAGTCACGATCAAGCACGATCAAGCCCATATCGACGTTTTGTACCATGTCCACCATCCAGTGGAACTGTTCAAATTCTGCAGGAAGCGACAACATCAGAAATCCTCCATCAGGTACGCAAGTTTACTGTCCAGCAGTGGCAGCGATTCGTCGACAAACATAAACAATAGATCACAGCGAATGGACGTGCCTTCGATGTTGTAGCTGACTTCAAACGTCATGGTTTTCTTAAACGAGCCTGCTGTCGACTGAATCACCGAATCAATCGGAATGTGCTGCCCGAGCAACACGGGTGAACTTTGGAAAAAACGCACTTCGGCTTGTTCGCCCAGCCCGTTAAGGAACGAGCCGACCAAAATGTTGGACACATCCATCAAAAGCTCAAGCTCTTCCAACTCTTCACTGTCGGTTGGGACTTTCATCAGTTTCTTCAAATCTGCAACGCTGGAATCTGTGAGCAGCACTAACGCCTCTCCCGCAATCCCTTCGCCGCTAAACCCCTGACACACCCCCGAAACGTGAACGTTATCGGCCAAATCACGCAGTGCCATGTGTAATTCGCTCACTTCAAAGATATTGACGTTGGGTAGGGGCAATTGCACAAACACATCAAAATGACGCGCCAACGCATCAGCCGCACGACCAATCGACACGTTCGCCACTTCCATGTAGATGTCGCGGCGACGCAAAATTGGCAGCTCGATGGATACCGGGGTCACAATACGCGGCTGAGCGGCAGGCTCGACCAACGTACGAATAACCGCATTGAGGTCATCTTTGTTGATCGGTTTTTGAATGAAGGCTTTGGCCCCCAGCGCCATCACCCGTTCTTTGGCTTTGGGTTGGATATCGCCAGAAACCACCACCACTGGCGTGGTATGGCCTTTGTCACGCATCGCTTCCAACGTACCAAACCCATCGAGTTCTGGCATCGTCAAATCAAGGAACATGAGCTGGAAGTCTTGCTGTTCAAGGGTGCTCAGCGCTTCCAGGCCATGCACAGCAAAGGTGATCTCTGCATTTAACGATGCAGGAAGAGAGCGGGCCATCTGCTTTCGGGCCAACGCCGAGTCATCGCAGATGAGTACTGAATACGACATATCATCACCTTCTCGTTCTCATTTTGGGTTTACCCTAAAGTGTATACCTAATTTCGTGAGAGAGGCTAGAATACAGCGCTTAATTATTGATAAATAGGATGATTCCTACTTGCTAGTAATTTGGCCAAATCATCAACAGAATGATTCTCAGCACGAAGGCACACACCATCATCGCAATGCCCAGTCGATACCATTTGTATTCAGCAATCGTCATGGGAATGCGTTTATAAAACATCGTCGCCACACCTTTCCAGTCGTGACTGCGTTTCCCGTACTGAGTAATGCCAGTGAGCACAAACAAAATGCCGCCAATCAGCAGGCCTTTTTCAATCAAAAACAGTGCGGTTTCCATCGTTCATCGTCCTTTATTTACTGCATCAAAGAGAGTGTATAAATAAACGCGGACGCTGACTGTAGAACTATAGTCGAAGAAAGCGCCAAGGGTTGCACGCCATGCCCCGGTTGCCAGCCCAAGATCATCGACGTAAAAAAGAGGCCTTGCGGCCTCTTTTTAATGATTGATTGGTGCGATCGGATTAATGATGCAATGTGGGTTTTGGCACCACCGTGATGCTGTCTCGATAGCTGAACCACAAGTAGCTCACCACAATCGAGAAGAACAAATACGACAGCGCAAAAATAATGGGCGACGTAATCAGTTGTGCAGAGAGCCCCCAAGCCACGCCTAGGACCGTCACACCTACTTTGGCTAACAGGCCACAAACCAGCAGAAAAACGGCCAGTTCAGGAAATCGCGTGCTGCGGAAGGCAAACCAGTAACAGCTACCAACCGCCAAGGCGGCAACAGACAAGCCAAGCATGAAAGAGTGGAAATGTTCAGCGGAGGCGACCCCTGCCGAGACTGATGCCATCATGATCAATAACAGTTTCATAATCTGCCTACCTTAGTTACAGAAAGCATCCTTTCAAATTTGGAATCTCACTTTTTGTCTATTTTCTCGCATCAAATAATTATTTCAAGGTCAAAAAAGCAACAAAAAATAAACAGAATGTTGAGACGAAGTGTTTGTTAAATAGACGTTAAAACAAACCAAACTCCACTTATCGATTTACCAGTCACTTCGGGACTAATGATTTGCAAAACTTGACATTTTGAAACAAAAAATTAACCACAAATTTTTTATGATTAATGTTTTCAAATTGTGACAAAGGCACAGTTTGCGCTCGAAGAAAAACTTCAGATTGCAAAAATGGAAAAACTCAGTGGGCACGCCGCCTGCAAACCGTGCGTGGTAAAACACCATAACAGTTGAGTCCATCACACTTCTCACCTATTGATGAATCGAACAGCACGCGATTTCTCGTCTTCATTCGAACACTCTGATACGTTTGCGCCACCGAACGTTAACCCCATAATGACTTCATGCCGTCACAGTATCGAATCAACAAAATTGTTGAGATTGGCGACACACTCCACCGCAGCGGATGCGCCCCTTACAAAGTCGAGAAATACACTCAATTTTATGCCCAAAAGCATGGCGTGGATGTCATGATTCAAGCCACGCCAACCACCATCAACTATCAATTTCCCGATGACAACAACACGGTGGTGATGAAGCGACTCAAACCTGCATCCATTAACTTGAGCTTGCTGGCCAATACCATCATTCGCATCAACCAACCCAGTCACGAGCCGGTTCCTGAGCCCATCGGCTATTCAAAATGGATTATCGCGCTGGCCAACATGGGCATTCCGCCCGCCTACTTGATGCTGGTCGGCAGCACCTTAGAAGCAGTGATGATTTCAGTGGTGTTGGGCTTGCTGGTGTGGGTCAGTCAGTTGGTGTGCCATTCAAGACGTGCCATCGCGGTTGAATTTGTGGCCGCGCTCATCACAGGCATCTTAGTCGCGTTTTTAGCCAGCACTGGCTTACCCATCCCGGTGTGGGCGCTGTGCGTGGCCGCCGTGATCTTGTTTGTGCCCGGCTTGTCCATTGCGAACTCATTGGAGTGTTTGGCCTTTAACGACTTGGTTTCAGGCACCAGCTTATTTGGCCAGAGTGCCTTAACGCTGATTAAGCTGTTTGTCGGTATTGTGATTGGCTTAAATATCGGTGAAGCGATTTGGGGACAAGCCCCCGCAACCACCTATCGCAACGAAGTGCCATTGGCATTGCACATCTGTGGCCTCTTCTTGCTCTCCGTGTCGATTGGTGTGTTGTTTAATGCGCGTCCCAAAGACATTTTGCTCGGTTTACCCGTGGCCGTACTGGGGATGTGGGGGCCGTTTTATCTCGGTTTTGATGCTGGCTGGGTGGTTGGGACTTGGGTCACGACGGTGTTGATTACGCTGTATGGCACATGGCTGGCAAAGAAAATGGAGCTCACTGGCTCCATCTATATCGTGCAGGGGATCATCATTTTGGTACCGGGCAGCCGCGTCTTGATCAGCGCCAGTCAGTCGGTGTTTGAACAATCGATTCTGCCGATCCCAAGCATTGGCCTGTCAGCTCTGTTTATGTTCTCGGCAATTGTGGCGGGCCAAGTCACCGCCTATTCGATATATTCACCCAAAGTCGAACGTTGATATTACCAAACGTGGATATTGCCGAACGTGAACGCTGATCGTTCGTCTTTAGCGGTCATCGGCTGCCTCTTTGGTCGCTGCGTTTCAGCCACACGTTTCAGCCACACAATGAAAGAAAGAGCCCTAGTCGAAAGTTACTGTTAAGCAGCTTTTGAATAGGGCTCTTTGCCTCTATGTTTCATTTTACGGCTGAAACTACCTTTGCCTTTTTTCGCTTTCTCTACGCGTTGCTTGAACAGTTGACTGGTGACAACCGCTTTCAAGGCGTTGTCTTTAATCGTGCCTCGACCAAACTCGGTGTCCATCACCGGGTTGTCACGAGACGTCTTTGATGACTGGCTCATCATGGCCTCCTTTAGATTGGTTTGACTACAGATGACACCGTTGGTGACACTGTCGTTGGATGACATTATTCCGATGCATATTTTGCGCTGAATTATTGGCGTGTCAATGGTTCAGCCGCCTCTCCGAGCACCATTTTTAATACTGAGTACATGCTTAATTACATAGAAATGAAGCATGGAGCAAAAATTTGCACAAAATCCAAAAAAGCTTTTCGAGTGAAGTCAAGATTCGATTGACAACCCTACGGATTGCTCTAGACTCATTAGCAGCTAGAAATGAAGTTCTTTGTATACACATTCGTTGGATTACTTGTAACTCCCGTCGTGTCGTACGCAATAGCAATCTACTTTTCCACGCTATCCGCGCCGTAATCGGCCACATATTTAAATATATTTTTTAGGATACACACTATGTCAACTCCAGTTACTGGTACCGTTAAATGGTTCAACGAAACTAAAGGCTTCGGTTTCATCAAACAAGAAAATGGTCCTGACGTTTTTGCTCACTTCAGCGCAATCCAAGGCGACGGTTTCCGTACTCTTGCTGAAGGTCAAAAAGTTGAGTTCGTAATCACTCAAGGCCAAAAAGGTCCTCAAGCAGAAAGCATCAAACTTCTGTAATTGACTTTCCGAATTTTAATAGCCAGCTTATAGCTGGCTATTTTCGTTATTGGGCCATCCTTTTTCGGTTCCAACTCCTACTTTTTCTTCTCAGTTTTAGCGTGAGCCGTATTCATGGCATTGAAACCAACCATTTATAAATTCCGTATCGCTCTGACGGACATGAACCGTGATCATTACGATACACTTAACCTGACCGTTGCCCTGCATCCTTCGGAGACTGAAGAACGCATGATGGCACGCGTATTGGCCTACTGCCTGAACGCCCATCCGCAATTGCAGTTTACAAAAGGCATTTCCACCGCCAACGAACCCGATATCTGGCAACAGGATTTATCCGGTCATCATGAACTGTGGATTGAATTGGGTGAACCGGATGTGGAGCGAGTGAAAAAAGCCACCCGTCTCGCTGACACCGTGAAAGTGTACACCTATCAAAATCGCTCAGACATCTGGTGGCAACAAAACAAAGGCAAGCTTGGCTACCTCAAGGCCGAGATTGTTCGCTTCGACCCAGAAGCGATCAGCGCCATGGCGCAACATCCTAAACGCACCGTGGACCTGTCGGTCATGGTGACAGGTCACACGCTGTTTGTGGAAGGTGATTTAGAGAGCCACGAGATCAACTTCGACCTACTGCAATCGCTACCGGACTAAACGGTCACTGTTTTCTGATCGGTCATTGTTTCGCAGACATCAAACTTTTGGAATGGCCGGAACGATCATCACTAGCGATAGTGATGATTTTCCGGCAACATAAGGCGCAAAAATTAGTCTTCAAAATAAACAGATCAGCAATATGTCACTCATTTGTTGATCCATAAAAGTCAGTTTTCCCCGGCTTTGGGACTCCAAATGATTGCACGGCTTATCAACCAAAATCTTCAGTTAACCCACGATGATGAACAGTATCGGCGTATCTATCTCAATTGCGCATCAGCGTTACTGCTCGCAGCAAACAACGTCTTCTTTCTGTTCTACAACACCGTGATCGACTTCTATCCCCCTTTGATCTATGCCCACCTGGTCACGTTTGCAGTAGTGTGCCTCAGTCAATACCTGTTGTTCGTCAAACGCAAAACGCGTACGTCCGCCTTGTTACTCACCTGTGTGATCGCCCTACTGACCCATTTCTACATGTTTGATGAGGGCAACCGAGAATACGCATTGATTTTTGGCCTCATCACGCCCGTGGTCGCCATTGCTTTATTGCCCCGCAAAATCTCGCTGCCGTTTATTGCTGTCCAGTTTGCCGTCTTTAATGGCTTGATACTCTCCAACATGCAGACCTGGCAACCCATCGAAGACAACGTTGCCAGTTACATTAATCTGGTGGTGGTCTGGATAACGTTGGCGCTCATCATTTGGTATTTTGATGCCAGCCGTCTGCACGCATATCGCAAAATGAATGAAGCGAATCTCAAGCTGGAAAAGCTCGCGATGACCGATTCACTTACAGGTGTCTTCAACCGTCATTACATCGAAAGACGCATTGCTCACAGCACGCGTCCATTTCATGTGGCGATGATTGATGTCGACAACTTTAAGTTGGTTAACGACCAGTTCGGTCATGTCGCAGGCGATGGCGTGCTTAAAGGCATCGCCGATGTGCTGAAGCAATCCTTTGCCAATATTGGCATCGTGGGACGTTGGGGCGGCGAAGAATTCATCGTATTGTTGACTGAGGGCAGTGATGAGGACATCTATCGTTTAACGGAGCAAGCACGCGCCAAAGTAGCCACCACTCCGTTTGGGATTCAAGCCCCCGTGTCCATCAGTATTGGTTTGGCGCACCATGATCTCGGGGATTACGAAGCCACATTACGTAAAGTTGACAAAGCGCTTTATAGCGCCAAATCGGAAGGCAAAAACCGCATTGTGTCGATGCTCCAATACGAAGATATCCAACACCAAGGTTAACGCTTCCTCAAGCGTTCTCCTGCCAGCAGGTGTTAGACGCCCTCCCGAGCACGCATCACACAGACGTCACGAGCACAAAAGGCCCATACGGGCCTTTTTCATCGCTTGAGTCGTTGGTATTGAATGGCGCGCTGGACACGACAACCGACCTTACGCATTAAGCGTTAAGCGTAGCGTGGGGGCCAAACACTTCGTAGTGTATACGCTCGCCACTCACGCCCAAGGACATCAGTTGTTTGACGATGCTTTCCATGAACGCCAATGGACCACATAGGTAAAAATCGGCCTCAGCCAGCGGTAAATCCACGGCGTTGAGATCCATCGCACCCCGGCGCGATTTTCCCTGTTGACCGTCGAGGTACCAAATGTGCTGCTGCCACTTTTGGGCTGCAATCAGGGTCGCCGTTTCATCCACAAACGAATGTTGCGCAGGAGAATTGCAAGCATGCAAATACGTCACAGACGGCTTATCGCCCTGCGCCAGCGTTTGTAGCATCGCTTGTACGGGCGTTGCGCCTACACCAGCGGAGATCAACACCACAGGCCGCTCACGTTCAACGTAGAAGAAATCCCCCGCGGGTGCGTACAAAAATACGCTGTCACCTGTCTGCACATGATCGTGCAGGTAGTTCGATACCAGCCCTTCCACCTCACTGCCTACGCCTTCGCGTTTCACTGAAATGCGGTAATCCTTGCCATTCGCGGCCTGCGACAGTGAGTACTGACGAATCTCTTTGTATGCGCTGTCCGTCGGTGTCACCTCTATCCCGATGTACTGCCCCGGTTGGTAGTCCAGCACCGGCTGACCATCTTTCGGCACCAGCATGAAACTGGTGACCAACTCAGATTCCACGCGTTTGTCGGCCACGATAAATTCACGTGCGTTTGCCCAGCCGCCCGCCGCGTGTTTACGCTGTAGGTACAACTCCCCTTCGCGGTCGATAAACACTTGGGCGAGAAACAGATACGCCGCCGTCCACGCCTCTTCAACCTCGCGTGTAAACGCTTCGGGAGCCAGCTCACGCAGAGTTTCAATCAGGTGATGCCCCACAATTTGGTAATGCTCTGGCTGAATGTTAAAACTGGTGTGTTTGTGCGCGATTCGCTCTACCGCCGCGGTTAATGCCGCCAAATTTTCAATGTGTTTGGCGTACGCAGCAATCGCTTCAAACAGCGCGACACTTTGACGCCCCGTTTTCTGGTGCGTCATATTGAAGATGTCTTTCAGTTCCGGATTGTGATGAAACATACGCTGATAAAAATGCTGTGTCAGAGCCGGGCCGGCCGACTCCAGCAATGGAATGGTGCTTTTAATTACAGCAATCGTGTGGTTGTTGAGCATAAATCCAAATCTCCTCACTCTCGGATAATGGTATTAAAGGTGGCTACAGCCACTCTGTTTGAGGTCAAGCATGACTTTCTCAATCTGACATTGCACTATCCGTACCAACAAGCATAAAAAAATATCTTATTGATTTTAATTAATTTATCTAAATACCTACCTCTTTATTCGTGTCAAATTAACCCTTTTCAATCAGGTCACTTTGACACTAAACTATCCAAAACGAACAGTTGGACGCAACGATGCAAGATTTCTCTATTTCAACCTTAGTCGACATGACCATTGGTTTGGCGAGCGGGCTCAATGATGAAGACCGTTTCAACCGCCTGCTCGATGCGGTACGAAAAACCATTCAGTGCGATTGCGTGGCGCTGATGTCCCTGCAAGGCGACACCTTGGTGCCACTGGCCATGCAAGGGCTCACGCGGGATACGCTCGGCCGTCGCTTTTTGATTCACGAACACCCGCGCCTTGATCAAATCTGCGCCTCCACCACGCCGGTGCGCTTTGACGCAGACAGCCCACTACCCGACCCGTTTGATGGCCTGTTGATGGATCACGATGATGACCTGCCGATGCACTCGTGTATGGGATTACCCTTGATCTTCGGTGACACGCTGCTGGGCGTACTCACGCTCGATAGCCTCATGCCCAATGCGTTTGAGCACATTCCATTGCGCAGCTTAGAAGTGCTCGCGGCCATCGCGGCCTCAACCCTCAAAATGGCGCTGACGTTTTCTCAGTTAGAAACGCAAGCCAAGCAAACGCAGCAACGCTTGGAAGAGCTCAATGAAGAGGCATGGGTGCGAGATGGCGGCGAAATCATCGGCTCCAGTGAAGCCATGCAAGTGATGAAAGCAGACTTGGAAGTGGTAGCACCGTCGAATTTTAATATTCTGATCCACGGTGAAACAGGCGTGGGGAAAGAGCTGGTTGCCCGCACGATTCATCATCTCTCTCCCCGCAAACGTCAGCCGCTGATTTACGTCAACTGCGCCGCAATTCCCGAGAATCTGGTGGAAAGCGAACTGTTTGGCCACGTGAAAGGCGCCTTTACCGGCGCGGATCGCAATCGCCTGGGTAAGTTTGCCTTGGCCGATGGCGGCACGCTGTTTTTGGATGAAATTGGCGAACTGCCACTGGCGGCGCAAAGCAAAATTTTGCGGGCGCTGCAAAACAACGAAATTCAGCCTGTGGGTCAGGATCAGGTCCAAACCATCAATGTGCGAATTCTGGCCGCCACCAACCGCGATTTAAAACAAGAAGTCGACGCCGGACGCTTTCGCGCCGACCTGTATCACCGCCTCAGTGTCTACCCGATTCACGTGCCGCCGCTGCGCGAGCGCAATGGCGACGTGACGTTGCTGGCGGGCTACTTTCTGGAAGTCGCGCGGCGCAAACTGGGGATCGTACAACTGAAGATTCATCAGCAAGCGTTGAGTCATCTGATTTACTACACTTGGCCGGGCAACGTGCGAGAGTTGGAACATGTCATCAATCGCGCGGCTTTGAAAGCACGTGCCAAGCACCCGATGCAAACGCTCATCACCGTGAGCGCCGAAGACATTGGCGTGTTGGAAGGTGATGCACACACCCCCGCCAAAGCGGTGCCATCTGCCCAAACTGAGTCGGTGATTGATTTGTCGAAAGGGTTACGTGACGCCACCGATGACTTTCAGCGCCGCCTTGTCAGTGAAGCGCTGACGCAAGCCGAATTCAACTGGGCAAAAGCCGGGCGATTGCTGCAAGTCGACCGAGCCAACTTAACACGCTTGGCAAAACGCTTGGGCATCAACGTCACCAAAACCCATAAGATTGAACCCCGTTAACTCGGGCGCACAAAAAAGGGATAACTGCGGTTATCCCTTTAAGCGATCGACGCGTCGAACTTACGCCGCTGCGGATGATTCGGCCACCACCGGCTGACGCGGAAACGCCTTCTCGTACTCTTCCATAAACGCGCAGCGAATCAGTTGTTCCAAATGCGTGGCACGCTCCGTCGGGCAGAAAATCATAAAATGCACAATCTGCTCGCCCGCTGGCGCGCTGGAGATCTCGATGTGCGGTTCAGCGTTCGGCAAATCGACGCCCGCGTGCTTTTCAATCATGCTGTTGTAACGGCGCGCGACATCGATAAAGTGCGAAAAGTGCTCTTCAATACGTTCATGCATCACCGGCAACAACGGGTATAGATTCACAAACTCGGGCACCACAACATGAAAGTTGTGGAATACGTAACGCTTCATGAAGTTGAGATTTTTGACCGGATAAGTGAAAAACATGCTGTTGGGCAGCGTCGCCGTTTTGCCGGTGTAGTGGTATTGGCCGTGTTGCAGGTCAATCTCTTGAATCACCGTCGCCATCATATTGTGTTCAATCACTTCACCACTGAGTTTGCCCACTTCAATCCAATCGCCAATGCGAAATGAACGCGAACTGGCACGTTGAATCGAGCCGGTAAAACACAAAATGATCTCTTTTGATGCAACCACAATGGCAACCGCAATCGCCGTAACCGATAAGGCGAACTGGCTGATCTCTGGCTGCCACAGGACAAACATGACCAACAAGGTGGCCGCAAACGTGCCGTTTTTGGTGCTCGACATCCATTTACGCTGATGCTCGGTTAAAAACGCCGCGTCACCACGGATCTGAGACAGCACCATGCGACGCATCATCACCGCAAACAGCAATATCAATAAGGTAAAAATCAGTTTATGCGTTAGCAGATAATCGATGACCGCGTTGAGCTTCTCCATTACCCTCTCCTACTTCGTGATGTACAGCAACTTGCCTATTCATCTCTGCGGATGATGAAACGCTGTGATTCAGTCAAATGTGCGACATTGTAACCAAGCATCGCGGGAGTGTCGGTACAGGCTGCTCGTTCTATGCGCCCTGTCAAAAGTTTCTGCCTCTGCCGCCTAAGTTGTGTACACCCACGGGCGAGCCGCTTGCGCCAGAATGTCATTGGCACAAAAAAGCCGCCATGCGTGAGCACAGCGGCGTTGAATCAAACTCGAAGATGGCGGTGAATTAGGCGTTGTGATAATGGCGCGCAGTCTGCTCCGCCAATTTCACGATCACTTGTACGGCCTGTTCCATGCCTTCGATGGTGATGAACTCATGTATACCGTGGAAATTGTAGCCACCGGTAAAGAGGTTCGGACATGGCAAGCCCATGAACGAAAGACGCGCACCATCGGTGCCGCCACGAATCGGTTTGATCAGCGGTTGAACATCGCACGCTTCCATCGCAGATTTCGCCAGCTCGATGATGTGCGGATGCGGTTCAATCATCTCTTTCATGTTGGCGTAGTTGTCATTGATCACCAGCTCAACATGGCCTTTTTTCAGCTGACGATTCAACTCATCAACGGTTTTTTGCAGGAATGCTTTGCGCGCTTGCAAGCCGTCGCGCTCAAAATCGCGGATCAGGTAATCCAGTTGCGTCTTCGCCACACCCATTTTGGCCGATTTCAGATGGTAGAACCCTTCGTAGCCATCAGTGCATTCCGGTGTCTCTTCTTCCGGCATCATCAGGGCAAAACGCGCGGCGATGTGCATCGCATTGACCATCTTGCCTTTGGCCGTGCCCGGGTGAACGTTCACCCCATGGCAGATCACTTCTGCGCTGGCGGCGTGGAAGTTTTCGTATTCCAGCTCTCCCACAGGACCACCATCAACGGTGTAAGCCCACTGCGCGCCAAATTTTTTCACATCAAAATGATTCGCGCCGCGGCCAATCTCTTCATCCGGTGTAAAGGCAATACAGATGTCGCCATGCGGGATCGACGGATCCGCAATCAACATCTCAACAGCAGTCATGATTTCCGCAATGCCGGCTTTGTCATCTGCGCCCAGTAAGGTGTTGCCATCGGTGGTGATAAGGTTGTGGCCGTGCAGTTGGTGCAGATCCGGGTATTGAATCGGAGACAGTACTTCATCGCCTTTGCCCAGCGCAATGTCGCCGCCCTGATAATCTTCAACGATCTGAGGCTTTACATTCTTGCCTGAGGCATCGGGTGCGGTGTCCATGTGTGAAATAAAGCCGATCGGCGGCACCGCGTAATTCACATTGGACGGCAGTTTCGCCATGACATAACCATGTTCGTCCACACTGACGTCGCTCAAGCCGAGTTCCAGCAGCTCATCATGCAGTGCTTGAGCAAAGACCTTCTGCCCCGTCGAACTTGGGCAGTGGTGGTTTTTCGGCTTCGATTGAGTGTCGTAGGTTACGTAGCGCAAAAAGCGCCCAACAAGATTATCCATAGCAAGTCTCACTGTCTGTCAAAACGCAGTTGAGCTTCTCCTCAACTGAAAGAAAACGCGGTCTATCCCTGTTGGCAAGACGCCGAAACAGAGATACGCAGTCAATTGCAATCCATAGTACGGATTCTTCAGAGTGATGATTTGCTATAAATCAGTTTTTGGTGGATTAAAAAGAGAAACGCCCTACTCACAAATGAGCAGGGCGTGTCAGCATTACAGCGAGATAAAGATGCCTGCCAAGCAAGCGCTCATCAGGTTGGCAAGGGTGCCTGCCAGCACCGCTTTGATGCCCAGATTCGCCACTTCCGAGCGGCGCTCCGGTGCAATCACCCCAATGGAACCCAACTGAATTGCGATCGAACCGATGTTGGCGAACCCGCACAGCGCAAAGGTCACAATCACTTGCGAGTGCTCGGTCAACAGTGCGCGGTGGTCGACAAAGTCAATGAAGGCCACGAACTCGTTCATGACAATTTTCTGGCCAATGTAAGACCCCGCCAGCAACACATCACTGCTTGGCACACCAATCACCCACGCCAGTGGTGAGAACAGGTAACCAAACAGCGCTTGCAGCGTGATACCGCTAAAGCCCAGCACTTCGCCCAAACTTTCTAAGCCTGTGTTCACCATGGCAATCACGCTGACAAACGCGATCAGCATCGTGCCCACAGCCACCGCCACTTTCATCCCGTTCATGGCACCGCTCGCCAACGCGTCAATCACGTTGCTGTCGTTCGCGCTGTCCATTTCGATGTCGCTTTGATCGACGGGTGTATCGCGCTCCGGCACGATGATTTTTGCCATCATCAAACTACCCGGCGCCGCCATAAAGCTCGCCGCAATCAGGTATTTCAAATCAACCCCTAAACCGGCGTAGCCACCCAGCACACTGCCAGCGACTGATGCCATCCCGCCAGCCATCACCGCAAACAGTTCAGAGCGCGTCATACGTGACAAGAATGGACGCACCAACAAAGGCGATTCGCCCTGCGACAGGAAAATATTCCCGGTGGCCACCAGCGATTCCGCTTTACTGGTGCCAAGGAACTTTTGAATGCCGCCACCGATGAACTCAATCACCTTTTGCATGATGCCCAGATAGTACAGGGCTGAAATCAGCGCGCTGAAGAAAATGATGATTGGCAACACGCGAATGGCGAAGATAAAGCCTGAATTGGCAAGGTCACCGAACAGGAAGCTAATGCCCGCATCAGCAAAGCCCAGCAGGCTTGATACGCCGCTACTTAGCGATGCCAGCGCGCTCTGCCCCCAAGGGAAATAGAGCACCAGCGCGGCAAAACCCACTTGCAGCAACAGCGCGCGCGAGACGGTTTTCCAATTGATTGATTGACGGCTTTCAGACAGCGCGAAAGCGCACAGCACCAGCACCAGGACACCGATGAATCCAAATAAAATTGTCATTGTTTTACCCAGTTAAAAGTTTGTAATAAAAGGAAAAACCAAAAACTTGGTAAAGGAGGAAACATGCACGTCATCGGCACGGTCAGCAGACAGCGCACCGTGAAGTGTGAACAGTGTGTTCATAGAGAGATCACCTTATACAAGCGTTGGATGGATCGTAGCTGGTCCCAGTGGGGTCATTCACAGTTCCATGTGACGGCTTGTATTGGCTGAGCACCGGCTCATAGCCGGGCGGAAAGTATAGCGATCGAAAATAGAACTTCATCACATTTTTTGACGCAAACGTTCAAGCGTTCAATGTATGAACAATCGATCAACAAATTAAGTAATGGGAGAACCCATCACGCAGCGTGATACCACCGAAGTGCCACCTTGCTTCCAGAAGTGAACAAAAAAGACGCGATCGCCACACGGACATTTGCAGTCTGGCTGATCGCGTCTACGCTTATCGGAGTCTCTCTAAATCCCTTAGATACTAAAACGCTAACAACGTCATTGCCTCTTGTGATCTGGCTTCAGGTCCTTGAGGCGTTTTTATATGTCGGCATCACGCCTGCACTCTAATTTAAGTGCCCCACTTTTAGCGATTCAACTTTAGCGCCTCAATGTAAGCACTTCAGTCTCAGCGCTTAGATCACCGGGGAGAAATCCACGGTTTCCGCACCGCTCGACAACGTCACTTCCGCAACTTGGTCTGCTGGTAGTGGCAGCGTTAACCCATCGTACTGCACCGGATCATCGTCATCCCCGTTGCACGTAAAAGCCACGGTGTAATCGCCCAGTGGCAGGTAACCAAACGCATAACTGCCATCATCCCCCACCGCAGTGGAGGCATACGGCGTCACCACGCCATCGGGCACCGGAACATCCGTGTCAAAACTCGCATCGCTTTCATCCACCAAGT
Source organism: Vibrio sp. Vf1514 (assembly GCF_052076135.1). Classification (NCBI taxonomy): domain Bacteria; kingdom Pseudomonadati; phylum Pseudomonadota; class Gammaproteobacteria; order Vibrionales; family Vibrionaceae; genus Vibrio; species Vibrio sp. Vf1514. The sequence continues at coordinate 1,314,747 of NZ_CP197268.1, forward strand.
CGCCCAGCGTTGACGCCGCGACGCTGCCTTCATACAAATACACGTAATTGCCAGTATCCACGGTGCAGCCCGTACCTTCGGTAAACAGGGTTTGGTCCACCGTACCAGACAAGCTGGCGACATCGCTGTTGTTCAGAATCGATACGCCATGAGGTTTGAGAATGTAGCCATTGCTCGACCCGCTGTTCCCGCGCATCACCAGCGCATAGCGGAGGTCAAACTCGATGGTAAATGCCTGCGTCGATTCGTTGCTGACGGTAAAGCTACCCAAACGCAGCTTGTTGCTCGGCTGTTTGAGCGCCTGCGTGCCATCACCATCCACCACAAAATTGACGTTCGATTCGGTACTGACATGCAAAATCAGGTTCTGATACGTCCCGACCGGAATCGACTGGTTGCTGATAATCAGCGCAGCATCGCTTCCCTGATACGCCATCAAGTCAATCTGCTCATAATCCATGCTCGGATCCGACGGATTCACATCGAGGAAAATCGACGAACCGTCAGACTGCACCAACTCGACCTGTGTAAAGCCGACCGTGACAGAACTCGCGCTGTCAACCGGCGCATCCGACACCGAAAAAGAGACTTTAGACGTTTGTGTGGACGTGTCGCCATCACCGCCACCACAACCGACCAAGAGAAGTGCGGCACTGCTGAGTGCCATCCAAGGTAAAGTTTTCATGTTCGCACCACTTATTGACATACAGCTCAATTATAGAACAGTAATTTTGTGATTCATGAAAACAATAAATAAACTGGCAGGAGCCTGACAAATTGACGCTTTTTAACAGAACGCTGTCACTAATAAAGCACAAACCATTTTTCAGACGAATAAAATCAATCACCTATCCTCGCTGATAAGGATATGACCTCCCTGTCTTTTCGATCGTTGTCGAAATTTAAGCCGCAGCCACCGCCGCGGCTATTTTTTTGTCTGCGCGTCCGGCGCAACCCACAACATGCGACTCGTCATGGGCGCGGTGTCGATCTGCACGTGTGTGCCGTTCGATGAGAACACGTCATCACTCAACACATCAGTTAATGCCTGTGGCCAATTCAATTCAACCGTCTGGCTACGGGACGATTTATTAATGATCACCACCCCTTGCTCACCTCGGCAGAACACCAACAGATCATCATTGGCTTCAAGATTAACCATCGGCAGCCCGTGCATGCGGTTATGAAACGCAATTCGCGCCACCATGTGCTCCTCGTGCCAGCTCTGTTGCCAGCGCGGCTCACCTTGTGCATTGCGAATGCCGCTCGGATCCAGATCGGTGTAGATCAACGGCACCCCGCCATCTCGCCCCAACACATAGCTGTAAGCCAACGCTTCGCGTTCCGGAGACATCACCAAATTGGCGAACACGTCATTGTTGGGAATGTCATGGGTAATCGCAAACGTGATCGCCCGCTCTTTCGACAACGCATCCCCGAAACAATACGGATCAATCAACCCTTTTAAGCTACCGCTCGGTTGCAGGGCATTAAACAGCGTCTGAAACAGCGGAAAGTCATACGCCCCCAAGCGCGTTTCGGCCAAATATGGCTGCAAGAACAGTTGATACTCTTCTTTGGTCGCCCCACCGTCGGTGATGATTTCGCCGAAAATATGCACATCGTGCGCAATCGCGTCGGTCCAAACCTTCTTCAAATGCGCAATGGTCATGTGTTTTGCGGCATCAATGCGAAAGCCTTTGACGCCCAGCTTTTTCAATGCCACCAAGTAGTTTTGTTGCTGTGCGACCACATGGTCGTTATCACGCAGCGTTGGCAGACCTTGGTCATGCGGGCCGCCCGTGATCCGTCCGTTTTGCACCTGCCATTTGTCTTTCCAATCGTTGATGCCAAAGGCTTCGACGAAGTCGTCTTCTTCAAACAGCGGCTGAGACAAATCGCCAAACAGGCACTGTTTTTGGTAGTAATCCGGCCGCTGGCGATAGGCCGCCATGTCCGCGTCACTCGGGTATTGCAGATCCAAACGCTGTTTGGATTCGTTGGCCATGTGGTTAAACACCACATCAGCGTACACCCACAAGTCGCGCGCGCGCAGCGCATCCACCATGTGAATGAAGTCTTGCGTGTCACCCAACTGATTGTCGATAACGCGATAATCCTGTGGCTGATAGCGCTGCCACCACGGTGTGCCCGATGGGTGTTGGTAAGATTTCATCGGCGGTGACACCAGCACGGCTTTATAGCCCGCCTGTTCAATCGTCTCGGCACGTTCTGCAATCAGAGAATATGGCCAGTCGAACGCATGCAAAATGACATCCGTTGGATGAGAACTGATCATGATTTATGCTCCTTCTACGTCAGCAAGCGAAGAATACGGAAAATAATGAGTGCAGCTTGCTAATATTGTTGCTGATTATAAATCGACCAATCGCGGCGCAATCCCCCTTGCACAAATAATTTGTGGGTGAGCGACAGGGCGTAGACTCACTCGATTGCACCGATTTGGTTAAACTTTGACTCACTCCCAAGTAACGCATGATGCAAAAGCTATACTGAGTTGCAAGCTTCTAACCCTTTCTGGCTGCCAATTCTGCTCATCATTGAGTCAATTCAAGCGGTTAGGGTTTCATTCATGGTTACGACGGAGATGACTATGCGTACACTTCGAATTGACATCGTCTCCGATGTTGTTTGCCCTTGGTGCATCATCGGTTACAAAAGGCTGCAAGCCGCACTCAGCATCCTGTCAAACGAAGTTCAGGCCGAAATTTATTGGCATCCTTTTGAACTCAACCCGACACTGGCGCCGGGCGGCGAAAATCTGCGCGAGCATCTGGCGCGCAAATACGACACCACACCGCAAGCGAGCCAGCAGGCGCGCGACTCGCTCATCCGTTTTGGGCAAGAAGTCGGCTTTACCTTTCACTTTCACGATGACATGCGCATCTACAATACCCGCAAAGCACACCAATTATTGATGTGGGCCAACCGGCATTATAAGCAAGCCGCCTTAGAAATGGCCTTATTTGAAGCCTATTTCTGCCACGGGCTGGCAATGGATGAGGACGACGTGCTACTCAGCCTTGCCGAGCAAGTCGGCCTCAGCCGTAGTGAATGCGCGCAAGTGCTGGCCGATGAATCGTGGGCCACCGCAGTGGCCAACACCGAGCAGCAGTGGTTACAAGCCGGGATTCACGCCGTGCCCGCGATCATCATTGAGCAGCGGCACATTGTCTCTGGCGCGCAAACGACCGAGAGTTTACTCAAGCTGCTGCGCGAAATCCTGAGCAAGTCCCCCACGCATTAAGGTTGATTCGCGCTCGCGCACACCAAGCCCCTGCGCTAAAAAAAAGAAAAAGGCACCGCGAGGTGCCTTTTCAATTCAAACGTGCCACTTCGCTTAGTGAACTGGTCGGTCTGATTTTGCGAAGAACTGACCGAAGTACTGTTCCATCACTTCCGGGGTCAGTTTGCCTTCGGCTTCCAGCTTTTTCAGCTCAGCCGCAATCGCTTTCTGTTCTTCCAGGCTTGGCAGCGCCACTTCCGGCTCATCACCCATTTCCTGAGACATCAGCTCCAGTTCTTTCTCAAAATCGCTCATTGTACTTACCTAATCATTCAAAAATCACTGAGGGGGAGTTTACCCAACTCCCCCGCCGGATTCTAGAGCTTAAAGCTACCAACCATCTTATCCAGACGCGCAGACAGGTCACGCAGCTCTTGGCTCGCTTCCGCCAACTCCTCCGCCGTGCTGGTGGTGACTTCGTTGATGGCATTAATTTCTTCGATGTTCTGGTTGATGGTGTGAACCACCGTTGATTGCTCCTCGGTCGCGGTGGCCACTTGCGTGTTGCGATCCGAAATGTCGTGAATGCGATCCGAAATGCTCACCAGCACCTGCACCGCTTCATCCGATGAGGAAACGCCCTCGGACGTCACCGCAATCCCCGCCGACATCGCCGACACCGCATCTTTGGCATCGCTTTGCAGCTGGTTGATCATCTTTTGAATCTCTTCGGTCGATGAGGCAGTACGACTGGCCAGATTGCGCACTTCATCCGCCACCACCGCAAAACCGCGCCCTTGTTCACCGGCGCGCGCCGCTTCAATCGCTGCGTTGAGCGCCAACAAGTTGGTTTGGTCTGAAATGTCGCGAATCACGTCCAGAATTGAGCCAATATCTTGCGTGGTTGACGCCAGTTGCTGTACAACCTGACCGGTGCTTTCAATGTCAGCCGCCAATCGGCTGATCGCATCTTTGGCTTTGTTCACCACCACGCGGCCTTCGTCCGTGTTGCCCGACGCCTGATTTGCGGTTTCTGCCGCCGTCGCCGCATTGGATGCAATTTCAGAAATCGTCGCGCCCATTTGGTTAATCGCCGTCACCACCTGAATGGTTTGGTCACGCTGCTGCTGACTGTTGTCGTGTGTGGTATTGGCTTTGTGCGACACCGTTTCTGCCGCCACTTGCAGCGAATGACTGGTCGATGCCACCTCTCTCATCGATTGATGGATCTTCTCAATAAAACCGTTAAAACCCAGCGAGAGCTGCGCAATTTCATCTTTGCCGTCGATCGCAATGCGCTGCGACAGATCACCGTCACCTTTGCCGAGATCCGTAAAGCGCTGCGCGATTTGGCGAATCGGGTTGGCAATGCTGTTGGCCAGCACAATCCCCATCACGATGAAGATCGCCGCAACCACGATGGTGATGATCAGCATACGCTGCGCCATTTGATCGAGGTCGGCAAACACTTCATTGACTGGCACGGTGCCAATCACGAACCAGTCCATTGATTTGATGTACAGACTGGCGACAAACACTTGCTCGCCTTGGTAGTCGGTGGTGATCAAGTTAAAGCCAGATTTGTTCAGCAATTGGTTGGACGCTGCGCCATACAAGCTGTTCAACGACGCTTTGGCCTGACTCTTTTGACGGTGAATTTGGATGTTGCCTTTGGCATCGGTCAGAAACACAAAGCCGCTGTCTTCAATCTTAAAGCCGTTTAGAAGCTTCACCATGTCATCCATCGATTTCGACAAGCCCGACATGCTGACGCCGTTCACCACCTGATAGTTGGCAAACATTTTCACTTCGCCCGTTGCCTCTTGGAACATGCTGACCATGGTCGCATTGCCCGACGACGTAAAGCCAAAGAACCAGCCATCCTGCTGCTGATTCAGCTTGCGTAGGAAACCATTCTGGTTCCAGTAATTCGCGGTGTTACGGTTCGCCACAGACGCGTCATTCAACTTGTATTGGCTACGCACGTTGTTGAGCTGTTGAATCAGCACCGCTTGCTGCGTCGGGTCGATGGACTCGTTGGTGATCGCTTGTTTGATGAATTCGTTGTTCGCGATCTGTTCCGACGCCTGTAGCAGCGTGCTCACTTCACGATCGATTTGCGCGCTGATCTGCTCCAACATCGACGGCAGCTCAATGTCTACCAAACGATGTTCAAGCACATCACGCGCCTGACGTTGCGCCATCACCCCTAAAATGATGGTCGAGGCGAGCACGGCAAGGGTAATCCCGAGCACCACCTTTTGTTTAATGGTCATTGTGTTGAATTTGAACATCTTCTCCGCCTTCTACTCTGGCTCATGCTGTTAACGAACAACTTGTCGGCCACTTGAATGAAATCTTGAGAGTTATATCTGATTTTTATGTAAGAATTTTCTTATGTTTCACAAATTTGCAGGTATGGCATGACGAAATTTCTCATCCGTCCCCACTAAGCATGGTCGATGTACGTCATAAACGGCTAACTTTTCGCCAAACGATATCTGCGTCGAAGTTTTTCGGAACTTTTTCAGACAAAACACTCACTAAATGCCCAGAGTAAGCAGGGTAGATAAGCTCCAAGGAGAGTTGGGTTTCATGCAGTCACAGACTTTTCAAACATTACAGACCTATCTAAATCAACAAGTCATCGGCCAAGCATCGCTGGTGGAACAACTGCTCGTCGCGCTGTTGGCCGACGGCCACATTTTGGTGGAAGGGCCTCCGGGGCTGGCAAAAACACGCGCCGTGAAATCCCTTGCCGATTGCATTGAAGGGGATTTTCACCGCATTCAGTTCACCCCCGATTTGCTGCCCGCCGATTTAACCGGCACCGACATTTACCGCCCAGAAACCGGTGAATTTACCTTTCAATCCGGGCCGATTTTTAACTCGCTGATCCTCGCCGATGAGATCAACCGCGCACCTGCCAAAGTACAGGCCGCCATGCTTGAAGCGATGGCGGAGAAGCAGATCACTGCGGGGCGCCAAACCTACCCGTTGCCCGAGCTGTTTTTGGTGATGGCGACACAAAACCCGATTGAGCAAGAAGGCACTTACCCGCTGCCAGAAGCGCAGCTTGACCGTTTTCTGCTGCATCTGGATGTGGATTACCCCAGCGCCGAACACGAGCTGGCGATTTTGCGCCTTAATCGCGGCGAAGCCCAAGGCAGTGCAACAGCGACGCCGCCAGTCGTGACGCAAGCACAGATTTTTGCTGCGCGTCAGGAAGTATTGGCGATCCACATGTCAGAAGCGATTGAGCATTACGTGATTCGTTTGGTAATGGCCACGCGTCATCCCGCGCAATACGACAGCAAACTTGCCGAGTGGATTGAACTGGGCGTCAGCCCCCGCGCCACCATTGCGCTCGATCGCTGCGCCCGCGCCCATGCGTGGTTAAACGGGCGTGATTTTGTCAGCCCCGACGATGTGCAAGCGATGCTGTTCCCAGTGATGCGCCATCGCCTGCTGCTGACCTATCAAGCGCAGGCCGAAGGCGTGCATCCCAATCAGGTGATTGCGCATCTGCTCTCGTTGGTTGGCAGCGCGTAAGGTCGACCCATGGCTACCTCCCCTCAACAATTGCCCCCGCACGCCAACGGCGTGACACTGTGCCTTGAAGAACTGCTGCCCTATCAACAGCAGAGTGTGCGCTGGCTGCCGCCGGCGCGCAGCCTGTGGACGCAGATGGCTGGTCAGCACCAAAGCCGCAGCTTGGGCCGCGGCATGGACTTTGCGGAAGTGCGCCAGTATCAACCCGGCGACGACATTCGTACCATCGATTGGCGCGTCACGGCACGCACCGGCAAACCGCACACCAAGCTGTTTACCGAAGAGCGCGAAAAACCGGTGGTGCTATACATCGACTTAAGCGCATCGATGCAATTTGGTTCGCAACTGATGCTCAAATCGGTGCAAGCGGCGCATGTCGCCAGCCTGATCAGTTGGCTCTCCGTGGCGCAAAATGATCGCGTCGGTGCGGTGATCGATTTGGGGCATCGACAGATTGAACTCAAACCGACCAGTCGCCGCCAAGGGCCATTACAGTTAATGGCACAGTTAGTCACCGCGCAGCAAGAAGCGCTCAGCGGTCACCCGCCGGAACAAGCGCCGCTGCACAACGCACTGCAAGTGCTCAACCGCCTGTGCCCCAAAGGCAGCGAAGTCATTTTGATCAGTGATTTCGTTCGCTACGACGACTCACTTAAACCCTTATTCAACCAACTGCGTAAGCACAACCGCGTCCGCTTGGTGCATATTTATGACCCGCTGGAGCAAGGGAACACCGCATTTCGCGGTGTCGAACGCGTCACAGATAACCAACAAACGCGTTGGCTCAACTTTTCGATAAATAGTACGCGTTCAGGTATCAAAAAAGCCTTTGAATCTCAAAAAGAAAAACTAAAATCATTGAGCCAATCTATGGAGATGGATTATCGCTCACTGACTTGTGAGATCCCTTTGCTGCAACAACTGTCCGGATAATAAATATATGAAGGAAACATCGTCGACACCGCTTGAATTGAATGCACTGCATCTGCCTGACGCACCCACTTGGTGGCCTTTGGCCTGGGGATGGTGGGCTGGTGCGGCAAGCATTGTTTTGGTTGTCGTAATTATCATGTTGGTGATTCGCTGGAAACGTAAACGCATGGCACCGAAGAAAACGGCGCTGCGTCTGCTCAACCCGCATCTGAAGCAAACGCCGTCGTCGGCGATTGAACTGCTCAGACAAGCGGCGCTTTGTTATTTTCCACGTGAAGAAATCGCTCATCTGACGGGCAACGCGTGGTACACCTTCCTCGATACGCAGGTGGGTCGCCCCCTGTTTGTGCCGAATGAAACTGTGTGGCAGCAAGCCTTGTATCAAAAGCAGAAAATCGCCGACGCCGACGCGTTGGTCGCAGACTGCTATCAATGGGTGAATGATGCGTTGCCGCCAAAGAAAAGGAGACCCGTAAGCGTTGGCAAACATTGAATTTGTATGGTGGTGGCTGTTTGTTCTGTTGCCACTGCCGCTGATTGTGTATCGTTTTTTACCGCCGGTAAAAGAAAGGGCAGCCATTCAACTGCCCTACCTTCCTCAACAACATCAAACCATCGCGCCGCGACAATGGTTCACCAAAGGCTTGGTGATCGCACTTTGGATCGGTTTAGTGACCGCGGCGGCGCGCCCGGTGTGGTACGGCGACCCTGTCACCACCTCGCCCAAACACCGCGACATGATGTTGGTGGTCGATTTGTCATACTCCATGAGCCAGCAGGACATGAAATCCGGCGATCAATTCATCGATCGTCTCAGCGCCGTCAAACAGGTGCTGTCTGATTTTATTGCCAAGCGCCAAGGCGACCGTCTCGGGTTGATTTTCTTTGCCGACCACGCGTATCTGCAAACGCCGCTGACACTCGATCGTCAAACCATCGCTCAGCAGCTCAACCAAGCTGTCCTGCGCTTAATCGGCACCCAAACCGCGATTGGCGAAGGCATTGGTTTGGCCACCAAAACGTTTATCGACAGCGATGCGCCGCAACGCGTGATGATTCTACTCAGTGACGGCAGCAACACCTCAGGCGTGCTTGATCCGATGGAAGCGGCCAAAATCGCCAAGAAATATCACACCACCATTTACACCGTCGGCGTCGGTGCGGGCGAGATGATGGTCAAAGAGTTCTTCATGACCCGTAAAATCAACACCGCCGAAGATCTGGATGAAAAAACCTTGCAAGCCATTGCCGATGAAACCGGCGGCCAATACTTCCGCGCGCGCAATCAGCAAGATTTGCAACACATTTACGACACCATCAACCAGCTTGAACCGATCAGCAAAGCCAGCCAAACCTGGCGCCCGCAAAGCGAATGGTTTGGTTATCCATTGGCGTTCTCACTGTTGCTGTCGGTGGTGCTGATTCTGGTGAGGAGAAACCATGTCTGATTTCGTCTTCCTCTCGCCGCAGTGGTTCTGGGCCCTAATTCCCTTGGGCGGACTGGCGCTGTGGTTAAGCCGCCGAGCGAAAAACCAAACGCTGATTGCGCCGCACCTGGCCACAGCGTTGGGCCTGGCCAGCCCCAAAAACCAACGCGGCGCGTTGCACCTCATCGCGCTCGGCTGGCTGATTGCCGTGACGGCATTGGCAGGCCCGAGTTTTGAGACCCAGCCACGCCCGAGTTACAGCGCCAACAACGCGCGTGTGGTGGTGATGGACATGTCGTTGTCACTGCACGCGACCGACATCAAACCCAATCGATTGGCACAAGCGCGCTACAAAGTGCTGGATCTCCTCAAAGGCTGGCCAGAAGGCAGCACAGGCTTGGTGGCCTACGCGGGTGATGCCTACACCGTCAGCCCGTTGACCAGCGACAGCGCAACGATTGCCAATTTGGTGCCCAACCTATCGCCGGAAATCATGCCGTTTCCCGGCGCCAATGCGGCAACGGGCGTCCAACGGGCAATTGAGATGCTCAAAAACGCCGGACTCAATCGCGGCGACATCATTCTGCTGGCTGACGATCTCGATGCAAGCGAAAGTAAAGCCATTCGCGCGCTGCTTGAAGGCACCCAGTGGAAACTGATGATTGTCGGCATTGGCACCCAAGCGGGCGCGCCGATCCTGCTGGATGACGGCTCGCTACTCAAAACCGATGCGGGCCAAACCGTCGTCGCCCGAACCGACTTTGCCACCATGCAGTCGCTGGCGTCAGCGGTGAATGGCGTGTTTACCCCTTATCGTGCGGACGGTTCGGATGTTGAACGCATTCTTGCCGAAACGCGCAGCGAACATCCGGTCACTGGCAGCAAAAATGCACAAACCATCCGCGATCATGTCAATCAAGGCTATTGGCTGGTCCTCATTCTGCTGGTGCCTGCTCTGCTACTCTTTCGCCGTGGCTTTGTGTTCGTCGCGCTGCTTGGCGTGACGTTCGGATTACACGCCCCAACGGCTGAAGCGTCGCCTTGGCTCAACCGCGATCAACAAGCCATGCAAGCCTTTGAGCAGAAAGATTATCAGCATGCCGCCGAGCAATTTACGGACCCGCAATGGCAGGGCATTGCTCGCTATGAAGCTAAAGATTATCAAGGTGCGATTGACGCGTTTTCGCAAGTCGCGACACCCGACAGCCGCACCCAATACAATCTGGCCAATGCCTACGCCCAAGCCGGTCAACTGGAACAAGCGCGCGACCGCTACCAACAGTTACTCCAAACCGACCCTGACAACGCGGATGCCAAACACAATCTGCAAGTGGTTGAGCAGGCGCTGAAGCAGCAACAGCAACAGCAACAGCAACAGCAACAGCAACAGCAACAGCAACAGCAACAGCAACAGCAACAGCAACAAAAATCGTCGCAGGGTTCTGAGCAAAAGCCAAATCCATCGTCTTCAAACGGCGATCAAAGTCAGGATGCGCAAAACTCGTCATCACAAACAGCCAAAGATGAGCAGAACCCGTCCCAGCCGTCGAATCAGTCGTCGAATCAGTCGTCGAATCAGTCGGCACAAAACTCAGATTCTGCCAACCCGTCAGAGGCGCAGGCCAATTCGCAGCAAAACCCGCAGAACGCACCTGAGCGTTCCCAAGGGCAGCATTCAAAGCCACAACATGGCGAGCAAAATACGCCGAAAGGATCGCAAGCCAAAGCTGATCATGAGCAATCAGCGCAAGCAAGCCAAGCCCAAGCAGAGTCTGCCCCAGCGTCCGACCCGCATGCGCAGCCGACAACTCAGAGCGTTGATCCGCAGCTCAGAAAACTCGAACAGGTCGAAAGTGCGCGCGATCCAAGCCAATTGCTGCGCGCGCAACTCTATTTGCAGGCGCAAGACAGAGAGCCTCCACAAACTCAAGGTAAGAAGTGGTGATCATGAAATTGTTACAACCTCGTCTCTCCCCGCTCAATCGTCTTCTTGTCGGATTGAGCACCCTGCTGATGTGCCTCATCAGTGTGTCAGCACACGCTGCAACGGTTTACGCCAGTGTGAGCAAAAACAAAGTCGTCAAGAACGAAGTGTTCCAATTGACGGTGGTCAGTGATCAAAAAGCGTCCGGTGACGACCTGGATTTCAGGGCGCTGGACCAAGATTTTTTTATGAGTCGTCCGAGTTTCAGCTCATCCATGAACATCATCAATGGTAGCCGCAGCAACCGCAGCGAATGGACGGTGTCGTTGGCGGCCAATCGCCTCGGCGTGGTGACCATTCCGAGTTTCGAACTCCATGGTGCTAAAACACAGCCGATTGCAATTCAAGTGACGCAGGATGAACAAGCGCCCAGCAGTGACGATCTGGTTGAAGTTCGCAGCCAATTGTCGCGTTCGACGCTGTATCCAAACGAAAGTGCACTCTTGAAAGCACGTTTGATCATCAAAGCCGATCCACGCCGTTTGCAAGATCCGAAAATCGCGCCACCGACTATCGACGGCATGGAACTGAAAGCGGCGAGCGAGCCCAATCAATACCAAACCGTCATGGATGGCATTCAGGTCACGATTGTCGATCAAGATTTTCGCATTACCGCAAGCCAAGCGGGTGACTTCACCCTCACCGAACCGAGCCTGCAAGGCGCGCTGATCTACGGCAGCAGTTACAACGGCGGCACACGAATTCTGCCACTGAAAACCACGCCAAAGACCTACACCATTCATGTGGAACCCAAACCCGCCGACTATCAAGGCACTTGGCTCCCCACCAGCCAACTCACCTTGCGTGAGCAGTGGCTCGACAGTCAAGGCAAGCCGATTACCGGCAACCGCTACGCCACCAAAGTGGGCGATTCGATCACGCGTGAAGTGACCGTGAAAGTCACCGGTTTGACGCAAGAGCAACTGCCCAACATTCATCTCACCTACCCCGATTCGGTGCGGGTGTATGATGAAAAGCCGCAGTTTGCCACGCTTGATAACGGCGATGTCACCATGACGCTCAAACAGGTGCTGATCCCACGTCAAACGGGCGACATCACGCTGCCGAAGGTGGCGATGCAATGGTGGGACACCGTCACCAAAGCGCAGAAAACCGCCAGCGCTGATGGCCTCACGTTGAGCGTGGCGGCAGGTGAACCGAGCACCGTGACCGCATCAACGCCGCTGCCTGCTGCGCCCGTGCAAGTGAAAACGGTCACTGTCAACGATGCTGGATTTTGGCCTTACTTGACCGCGCTGTTTGCCCTGCTCTGGCTCCTCACGCTGGGGCTGGCTTGGCGCTGGAAATCCTCGTCCAACGTGACGCAACAAGCGCCCGTTTCGCCTGCCGACCTGAGCGCCTATGCACAATTGCAACAAGCGCTGAAAAATGACGACGGCATTGCCATTTCACGCGCCCTCACGGTGTGGATGCAACAGGCCACGCTGACCGATGCAGAAACGGCGCAATTAACCTTGGCGCTGCACGAACTCAACCAAGCGCGCTATTCCGCCCAGCCGAGCACCTATCGTAGCGGTGAACTGAAACGTGTGGTGAAAGCCATTGAACAGCAGCAACTCAAACGTAAGAAACAAGTCAAATCACCGTTAGCCAATCTATGAACGTGATCTGACGCCTAACTCAACGCCGATGGTTTGGTCTACGCTGTCGGTGTTGAGTGGAAAGGAGACCGACATGACGCAATTCAACACCAAATCAGCGCTGACACTCGGCGTCAGCCTCTTACTGGGGCTCGGGCTGCTGGGCTACTTCGTGCAACAGGCAGCGGTGAAGTTCAAGGAATACGACCGCATCGTCACGGTCAAAGGCCTCTCCGAGCGAGAAGTACCTGCCGACACCGTCATCTGGCCCATTCAGTTCACCTTGGCCGACAACGACCTGCCCAACCTATTGACCGCTTTGGATGCACAAACCCAACAGGTGATGCAGTTCCTGGCGCAGCAAGGTATCGATGCCGCCGCCATTTCGCTCTCGGCGCCTTCGGTCATCGACAAAAAAGCGCAGCAATACGGGGGCGAAGCGCGCATTGAATATCGCTATCTTGGCACGCAAACCGTCACCGTCTATAGCACGCACGTGGAATTGGTCCGCCAAGCCATCAGCCAAATCGGTCAATTGGGTAAACAAGGCATCGTGTTTAATCACGACAATTACAACAATCGAGTGGAATATCTGTTTTCTGGTTTGAACGACATCAAACCGGCGATGATTGAAGAGGCGACCAAACAGGCGCGTGATGTGGCCGAGAAGTTTGCCTCTGATTCGCAAAGCAGCCTCGGCAAAATAAAGCGCGCGACCCAAGGCCAGTTTTCGATAGTCGATCGCGACAACAACACGCCGTATGTGAAAAAAGTGCGCGTCGTGTCAACGGTCGAATATTTTTTGTCTGATTAATGACTTGCTGTCTGACGAACGACTTCCTGTCTGACGAATGCACTTCAGGCCTGTGCGTGGGCGCAGGCCATTTGATGCGCCCCAACCACACGGTTACGCCCGCGATTTTTCGCGTCATACAAGGCTTTATCCGCCTGGGTGTACATTTGATCAAACTGAATTTCACTTGGCTGAATGCGCGCCACGGCAAAGCCAATCGACACCGTCAACCAATCGCCATCAGGATTACAACCGTGCACAATCCGTTCATTCTCAACGCTGGCACGAATGCTCTCGGCCAAGGCTTCCACTTGCTGCGGTGAATGATCCGCCAGCAGCAAAATGAACTCTTCACCGCCAATACGGCAGAACCCTTCATCGTGCGCCGCCGTGTGCTGGCTGAGAATATTGCTGATACGCATCAACGCAATATCCCCTTCCAAGTGGCCATATTGGTTGTTAAACAGACCAAAGTGGTCGATATCGAGCAGAATCACCCCAAAGTCGACACAGCACGCCTCACGGCGTTCGCACGTTTGTTCTAACAGATGAGTCAACATGCGGCGATTGCCAAGGCGAGTTAACGGGTCCATTTTGGCCAGCAGGTCGAGCTTCTCGTTGGCTTTTTGCAGATCGCGTGTGCGATTGCGCACCTCGCGCTCCAGATTCTCGTTCAGCTCGCTAATGGCCTGCTGCGCTTTGGCGCGCAGTAACACTTCGGTGAGGTTGGACGCAAACATGCGAATCACATCGCGCAACTGCGACGATAAAGGAGAACGACGAATCAGGTTGTCCGCCGCAATAAAGGCGATCGGTTTGCCTTTGTCGGCCAGCATGGTCATCGCAGTCCAACCAAAGCCGACAATACGGCTGTCGTGATAAATCGGCACTTGCTCTTTGAAGACCACATCGCTCGGGTGGCTGCGCGCCAACGCCACGATGTCGTTGTGTTCCACCGTTGAGCGAAAATAGGATTCATCCACAATGTTGCCCTGAATGTTGGTGCCCCAAGTCCCTTGCAGATAGGTGCACGCTTCATCGGTCAGAAACACCGCCATGCGATCAATGCCCATGCGGTTGATGGCAAACCCCACCGCTGATTTACACACATCGCTGACCGTCAAACAGCGCGACAATTCCACCATGCTGGCGTGCAACATACGCACGTTCTGCTCCTGACGTTTGCGAATGTAGATTTGCGCCAACAGCGACCCAAACGACTCCAGCATCTGTTTTTGATACGCATCGATCGGCTGACGATGCAGGAAGTTATCCATCGCGATCCAACCAAACACATCCTCGCCATCGCGCAGCAGCAGCATGCCATTCCAACCTTGGCCAATCACCTGCCCCGCGGTATACAGCGGTGCATCGTCAATCACCACCAAGGTGGAATTGCCGTCGGCCATCGCGTCGAGATAACGTGCTTCCAACTGATGTAAATCGTACTGGCTGTGATGTTCGCTGATGGTTTGGCCGTGTTCATCGGTGCCATAAGTACCAATGAAACAGCGCTTTTTCATGTCGAGCAGAAAAAACGCCACGCGGTCAAAGCCCAAACGATCGCGCACCGCCTCCACCGCTATGCGATGCAATGCATCCAAACTGTCGGGGTTCGCCAGTTCCAGCGTCAGTTGGTGTACCAGCTTCATGTTGTCGATAAAGGTTTCACGCTGGGTGATTTCATCGCGGTATTTGGCTTCACGAATGTCACGATGTTTGAACTCTTGCGCCGCATCCGATTCAGCGCGAATGCACTGCCAACGAGTTGCAATCAGGTGCAAACTATCCAGCTCGCCCTCATTGAGCATCTGCGTCACGCGATCCTCATCCACTGCTTGAATCAGTAAATAGCGGCGCCGCTCGGTATGGTCGTCGAGCGTGAGTAGGTAGCTTTCGCCGCCCATCAAAGCACGATACTCCCAGCCACACGTATTGGTCGCCAGTGGAATGAGGCTATCAGACGTCTCGAATTGTGCCGCCCACGACCAAAATGTATCGGGGAACTCGCTTAACGGCGTCGCATCGCCGCACGCAAACAGTATTTCTGGGCGGTGTGATGAGGATGGCGCGTAGCAGATCGACATCGCACGCGGTGTGAGTAACGGTTGCAGAAATGCAAACGTCGCGTCAGCCAGCATCTGATCGTTGCGGCAGGAAGAGAGCGATTTCAGCAAAGTCCGTGAAAGCATAAAAAAGCCTGAAAGTGGAAGTCTTAACCAAGAGCTTAAAAAATCCACCCAAAGCTTCAATCATTCGCCGAAACCGATGTTAAGCACGCCGCAAATCAACACCGAGAATTTTTGCATTCTGGAGCCAAACGGCATTTTTGGGATGTTGTTTCCAATTATTTTCATCCTCAGATCGCCAGTCATACGCCAATCTCATAAATAAGACAGGATAAATTCACACTTTTCGAGCCAAAGCAAATCATCGCTGGCTCAAACAATCGCTTGCCACGCATAATAGCGGGCACTGTTTGCGGAATCCTGTGTATGCTCAAAATCGTCTGGCTTTGCCTCTTTTCTCTGTTGAGTACCACCGCCTTCGCCGATGTAGAATTGGTGAAAGTGGACAAATCAAAACGTCGCATGTATCTCATCGACGACGGACACGTGATCCGTGAATTTCGCATCGCGCTGGGAAAATCCCCCAAAGGCCACAAACAACAAGAGGGTGATCAACGCACGCCGGAAGGACGCTACTACCTCGACTTCATCACCGAGCACTCCAATTTTTATCGTTCGATGCACATCAGCTACCCTAACCTGCGCGATCAGCGCCACGCGGAAAGCTTGGGCGTTGACCCGGGCGGCGAAATTAAAATTCACGGCTTAAAGCTGGATTATCAAGGCCGCCCCGAGTTTATTCAGAGCTTTGACTGGACCAACGGCTGCATTGCCATCACCAATCAGGAAATGGATGAATTCCTGCGCTTAGTTAAAATTGGCACTCCCATTGAAATTCAATGGTAAAGCGGACGTCAACACGACGTCAGCCAAAGCCATTGTGTGATTCCTATTCACTTTCTCCGCCACAAAAACCACCACTAATCCTCTGATTGAGCTACAGTATTTGTTAACAACAGTTGCCAATGATGTGTTACAAAAGAACAACATCAAGAGGGTCTCCCTCTGCACATCGATCATGTTTGGTTGTGTGGTGCAGCCGCAAGACCGGTTCCTGTCACTGGGCACTGGCCATTGCCGACGTCATAAAATGCACGACATGCCATGTTCAACAGGGAAAGGTTGAAGGGAATAATGCCTAAGCAAACGCCCCCCATTTACAAAACTCTGCTCAATGTTCTCTGGTTACCGCTGATCATTTTTGGTCTCGGTTATCTGGTCGCCACCTATCTGGATAGTCAACAACAGCAGCAAAACCGTCAGACCATTCAACGCGAGCTGGATGTGCGCCTCAAGCAAATCAGCGAAGGGGTGGTCGAACGCGTGACCCTCTACCAATACGGCATTCGCGGCGTGCGGGGCGCGGTCATGACCGCGGGGCTAGACAACTTCGATTACGATCAAATGCAAACCTACACCAAAACGCGTGACTACCCGTTGGAGTTTCCCGGCGCGCGCGGGTTTGGCTTGATTCGCTTTATTCTTCCCGATCAAAAAGACGCGTTTGTCGCCAAAGCCGCGGCGGAGCGTCCGGATCAACACTATGACATTCGCACCCTCACGCCGCACAACGATAGCCTGTTTTTGATTCAATACATTGAACCAGAAAATCGTAACCGAGAAGCCGTCGGGCTCGACATCGGTTCGGAATCGATGCGACGTGATGCGGCGCTTAACGCAGCGCGTTATAACGAAGTGCGCCTCACCGCCCCGATCACACTGGTACAAGCGAGTAAAAAAACCAAACAGGGCTTTTTGATTCTGATGCCGATCTACCAGCACAACGACGTGCCGGCACGCATCGACCAGCGTTTACAAGAACTGGCAGGCTGGAGTTACGCCCCGATTCTGATTGATGAAGTGCTCAGCTCGGTGTCTGGGCTCAAAGACGATGTCTCCCTGAGCATTGCGGATGTCACCAACGGCGCGCCGCAGCCGTTTTTTTCACGCGGCACCAATGAAGCCGATACGCCCTATCAAACCCAACAAATTATCTGGCTGTTTGGCCGTGACTGGGCGCTGAACCTGACCGCCAAACAGAGTTTTGTCGATTCGCTGCCGTTGCCGCCGAATGAGTATATTTATCGCGAAATTCTTGGCAGTACCTTGGTGATTGTGTTGATCGTCTTCAGCTTGCAACTGGTCACCACGCGTCGCGCGCAAGCCGCGAAGCATGAAGCGGAACTGGCGCTTGCCACCGAACAAGCGCTGAAAGAGGCCAACGCCAAGCTTGAACAACAAGTTGCCGAGCGCACCGAAGCGATGGCGCAGATCAACGCCATGCAGCGCACCATTCTCAGCAGCGCCGGTTACGCCATCATCGCTTCCGACCTTGATGGCATCATTACCGTGTTTAACCCGTCGGCAGAAAAACTATTGGGCTACACCGCCGCCGAAATGGTCGGCGTGTGCACCCCGTCCCGCTTCCATCTGATGGAAGAAGTGGCCACACGCGCCAAGCAATTGTCCCAAGAGCTGGGCGAAACCATTCACCCCGGTTTCGATGTGTTTGTGGCCAAAGCGCGCCTTGGTTTTGTCGACATCACCCGCTGGACCTATGTGCATAAAAATGGCCATCACATTCCGATTCGCCTGATCGTCAGTTGCCTGTTGGATGACCATCAAGAACCGGTGGGTTACCTAGGCATCGCTTACGACTTAACCGAAACGTTGCAGCGTGAAAAAGAGCTGGCAGAAGCCAAGGAACTGGCTGAGCAAGCCAACCGCGCTAAATCCGACTTTTTGGCCAACATGAGCCACGAACTGCGCACGCCGATGAATGCCATTCTCGGTTTGCTGCAAATTGCGCAGAATACCGATCTCAACAAACAGCAGCGTGATTACCTCAACAAGACGCAAAATGCCGCGCAATCGCTGCTGGTGCTGCTCAACGACATCCTTGATTTCTCCAAAGTTGAAGCGGGCAAAATGGAGATTGAGCAGCAACCCTTTTCTCTGCCCGAACTGATGCATGAAACCGGCATTCTGCTCTCCTCCAACCTGCAGCATAAGCATCTGGAGATCATCTATCAGATTGATGAAGACGTGCCGACGTACCTGATTGGCGATAGCTTGCGTCTGCGTCAGATCCTGCTCAATTTGGCGGGCAACGCGATCAAATTCACCGAAGCCGGAGAAGTCAAAGTATCGATCCAAACCGAATCTCACGACGGCGATCGCTGCGTGCTGCGCATCACGGTCTCCGATACCGGCATTGGCATGACCGAAGAGCAGCAGCGCATCGTGTTCCAAGGCTTTAGCCAAGCAGAATCTTCCATCAGTCGCCGCTATGGCGGCACGGGGCTTGGACTTTCCATTGTGAAGCACTTGGTCGGCTTAATGGAAGGCAGCGTGCAGGTGAAAAGTGAGCAAGGTGTAGGCAGTGAATTTAGCTTTACCGTCAACCTCGGCTGCGTTGATGAGGAGCGTCAACCCGAGCCCATTGCGGAGTTACCCGACGGCCTTCAAGTCCTGATCGTGGAAGACAACAACACCGCGCGCCTGATTTTCGACGATCTGTTACAACGCTTGGGTTGCCATGTCATCGCGGTTGCCGATGCCGAACACGCCCTCGACACCATTGAACAAGCGGATGCCAATGGCCAGCCGTTTGATCTGCTGTTTATCGACTGGAAACTGCCCGGTATGGACGGCCTGAGCCTGACGCAATCAGTGCGCCACGGCATGGCGCTGAGTAAAACGCCGTTGGTGGTGATGGCAACTGCGTTTGGCCGTGAGCTGTTGGATGAGCACTTGGAAGAGACCCAGTCACTGCTCGATGCGCTGTTGGTGAAACCAGTCACGCCCGACATGGTGAAAAATACCCTGCTGGATGTGGTCAACAACCGCAATCAGCCACGCGATGAGCAACTCGGCTACAGAGCACAATCGCAAGCGCTGTTAGGCTTGAAACTGCTCTTGGTGGAAGACAATCCGACCAATCGCTTGGTCGCCACCGAACTGCTCAGCCAGCAAGGGGCCACCATTGTCGAAGCGGAAAGTGGCGTGGAAGCGCTGGCGGCACTCGACCAACAGGAATTTTCGCTGGTCTTGATGGATGTGCAGATGCCGGATATGGATGGTTACGAAACCACGCGGCGCATTCGCCAAATGGCGCATTTTGCCGACCTGCCGATTCTGGCCATGACCGCCAATGCCATGCCGGAAGACAAGGTGGCGTGTCTGAATGCCGGCATGAACGATCACATCGCCAAACCCTTCCACATTGGTGAAGTGGTCGAAAAAATCCTGCAATACACCAGCGCCGTGCAGCAAGAAGCGCCTTCGGTCGCAGCCGAAGAGACGCAGTCGGCGCGCCCGTTACAGGCGATTGCATACGGAGAGACCCATCATATTGATGTGACGACCGCCATTGAACGCCTTGGCGATCGCAGCATTTACGCACGCGTTGTGCAGCAATTTGCCGATGACATTCAGCAGGCGATTCCACAATTTCAGCAACCCCATCTGCCCGCGAAAACGGCGCGTTTGCTGTATCACAGCCTGAAAAGTGGTGCGGCCAGTTGTGGGCTGGCCTCTCTGGCGAAAAAACTGCAACAGGCCGAGCAATACTGCGCGCAAGATCCCGACAGTGTCATCGCACGCAACAGCAGTTTGCTGGCAGAGGTCTTGGTGGCACATTCTCGCTTGCGCAACCTGCATGAATTGCTGCTCGCCGACCAAGCCGACTCAAATCACCCTGACACCACTGGGGTTAAATTTTCTGAACTGGATTCAAAAATCGAGCAACTTTTCCATTGTTTGAAGACATCGAACATGGCTGCAATGAGTTTATTTGATGAAATTCATGAGCAACTTCAATATATTGATGCATATCAGACAGAGGAACTGTCTACGCATATGCAGAATCTGGCGTTCGAACAAGCCGCTGCAATTTTAGGACAAATCAAAACGAAAAAAGGCTTAGCCGATGCATCATAACTCTTTTTCTCCAGAGTTAATGGCAGAACCCAAATTCACCGTGTTAGTGGTCGATGATCAGCCCACCAATATTCAGTTGATCTACCAGTTACTAAAAAAAGAGTACGATGTTCTGATGGCCACCTCCGGCCAACAAGCGCTCGCGGTATGCCGCGAACACAAACCGGATCTGATTTTGATGGATGTGTTGATGCCAGACATGAACGGCTGGGACACCTGTCAAACCCTCAAACGCGATCCGGACATCGCCACCATTCCGGTCATTTTCGTCACCGCCCTCACCGATCAAGACGATGAAAATGCCTGTTGGGATGCGGGCGCAGTCGATTTTCTACAAAAACCGATCAACGCCAATACCCTTAAACACCGCGTTCGCGCGCACCTGACCTTAAAGCATCAATCCGATTTGCTGCGCTCACTGGCTTATGTCGATGGCCTGACGGGGGTGAGTTCACGCCGCCATTTTGATCAGTACCTCGACACGCAATTGGGCCATGCCTTTCGTAAACAGGAAAGTTTGGGCGTGCTGTTAATCGACATCGACTTTTTCAAGCAGTACAACGATCGCTACGGCCATATCGCCGGAGATGACGCGCTGCGCCAAGTCGCGCAAAACCTCAAGCAGAGCTGCCTGCGTTCTACGGATCTCGTGGCACGTTACGGCGGTGAAGAGTTTGTGATGGTGCTGCCCGATACCGACGAAGCGGGGCTGGCGCACATTGCCCAGCGCATCAAACATCAACTTGAACAGCAGGCGATCGCGCACACCGGTTCGCCAACTGCGCTGCTCACCGTCAGCGCGGGCGGCGCGATTTATTGGCCGGGAGAGCAGCCGGGCAGCACCGAAACGATGTTGATGCTCGCCGACACCATGCTCTACAAAGCCAAAGCGCAAGGACGCAATCAAAGCTGCGTCGAAGCGCTTCAGCTCAAATAACGCCCCGCAAAATAGCGGGCAAAAAACGGAACCCCAGCCTAGCTGGGGTTTTCTCTAGACAAAAAAGAGCCACGACTTAGCGTGGCTCTAGGTGACCGTGATGCGACTCAGGTAATCCATTCATCTAGCGACGAGCGGGTCAGCATCAATCCAGCGCGTAGGCCCGGACGAACGCCGCTATTCGGGAAGATCAGCCATTCCTTTTCCTGCTGAACGCGGTATTCCTTGTCCCCATCTTGCGCCAGCAGTTCACCCCGTTCAAATGCGGTAAAGTTCTCGACGCTTTCGGCGAAATTGAGCCTGAACGCTTCCGAGTGTTTCGTCAGTTCCTGACTCACTTTGTACACCAGCATGGCCTCGGCGCTGTGATCTGGCGTGACTTCATCGCTGACCAGCGCCTGCAACCCCTGCTCGATACCGACAAACTGGCTGAGGTCGTTTTCGCCAAACGGCAATGCTTTCCCCAGCTCCAAGGTGCAGCTGTCTGCACCGCATTGTTGGCTGGAGAAGTAGCTGAACGTCGCGGCAGGCGCATGGTTGATCACCAGCGCTTCGAGGCCCACACGGCGCAGCCATTCGAGGGTTTCTGCCGGATAGGTGCCACAGTCGACATGCGGCATCAGACCAAAGCGGACATGGAACGACGGTTTGCGCGCGGTGTGCAGGTCAAAGTGCACGCGTTGCGTCTCTGGCGCAACCTGATAAAAAGCGCTCACCAGCGTTTCAATCAGTGCGGCGCGACGGGTTTCGTCACACGGCTCATAATTGTGATGCTTGCCACTGAACAAACGGTTCATGTCCACATCCAGATAGCGTTCACCACGGCGCAACGCCGGCAGATTTCCCAGAATCACCAGCAAGCGCACCGCCAGTTTGCGCTCGCCACTGAGCAGATCCTGCACCAGTTGCGCCACGATCTCGACTGGTGCCGTTTCGTTGCCGTGAATACCGGCAGAGATCACGACACTCTTGTCGCACGCGGCTTTCGGCGTGAATTCAATCACGCCGAGTGCACTGCGCTGCCAATGTAGCGCTGGTGTTTCACCAGACTGCGGGGAATCGGCATCCCCCGCCAATGTTTCGTGCAGAAATTGCATCATCGCAACCTCTTAGCGCTGGAACGGATAAATTGAACCCAGACCCATGATTTGAGTCAGCTCGTCCAGTGCAGTGCGGTTTTCCACCAGCAATTGTGGGTCTGCCAGATCCGCCTCGGTCAGACGATCACGGTAGTGTTTCTCAACCCACTGCGTCAGGGACAGATACAAGCCATCGTTCATCAGGGCTTTGGGATTCGCCGCGCGCAATTCGTCGTCGTTTAAGACCACACGCAGACGCAAACACGCAGGACCACCGCCGTTGCACATGCTTTCACGCAGGTCGAACACTTTCACTTCGTTGATCGGGCCGCCGCTGGTCACCAGTTCATTGAGGTACGTCCACACGCGCTCGTTCTTGCGTGACTCTTCCGGGACCACAATCATCATGCGACCGTCAGCTTTGGTCAGCAATTGGCTGTTAAACAGGTACGTCCCGACCGCATCTTGCACCGACACTTTCGCGGACGGCACTTCAATTGGAGTGAATTCACAGTCAAAACGGCCCAATTTGTGGCGAATTTCGTCAAACACTTGCGCTTGATGAATAAACGCTTCCTGATGGTGGAACAGCACCGGACCATTGCTCACCGCAATTACATCGTTGTGGAACACACCTTGGTCGATCACCTCCGGATTCTGTTGCAGGAACACAGTTTGCGATTCATCCAGTTGATGCAGACGCGCCACCGCTTCACTTGCTTCACGGGTTTGACGCGCTGGGAATTTCTGCGGCTCAACCTGACCACCAAACGCCTGACGACCATAAACAAACACTTCCACACCCTGCTCGCCGTAGCTGCGGCACAGACGGTTGTGGTTCGCAGCGCCTTCGTCGCCCATCAGCGCTTGTTGAGGCAGCGCCGCGTGGTGCGCAAAGTGGTTTGCATCGGCAAAAATCGCCTGCAGCGCATTACCGGTGGTGATGTCTTCAATCGAGCGGTGGAACTTGTTGTTCAGGTTCGCCACGGTAAAGTGCACTTTGCGATCCGCCGTGTCAGCTGACGGTGACACCGTCGCCGCGTTTGCGACCCACATGGAAGAAGCCGAGCTTACGTTCGCCAGCAGTTGCGGCGCTTTCTTCGCGGCCTGCGCAATCACTTCAGCATCGGTGCCAGAAAAGCCCAGTTTACGCAGCGTGTGCACGCATGGACGTTCTTGGGGTGGCAGTACGCCTTGTTTGAACCCCATGTCGGACAGGGTTTTCATCTTTTGCAGACCTTGCAGCGCCGCCACTTTCGGGTTTGCGACCGCATTTTTGTTGGAAGTCGAGGCCACGTTGCCAAACGACAGACCGGCATAGTTGTGCGTTAAACCGACGAGACCATCGAAGTTCACTTCATACGCTTGTTTCACTGACATAGGGGAATACTCCTTCTCGCCTTTTTAGTTAAATTGTAGGCCGGGTAAATGTTTTTCTGGCAGGGTCAAATGATCCTGTTCCAGTGACGCCATCGGCCAGGAACAGTAATCCGCGGCGTAGTACGCGCTCGGGCGGTGGTTACCGGATGCGCCGGTGCCACCAAATGGCGCGTTGCTGGAAGCGCCAGTCAACGGCTTGTTCCAGTTCACAATCCCGGCACGCGCTTCAATCAGCAGTTGTTCGTATTTTTCACGTTGTGGAGAAATCAGGCCGGTCGCCAGACCGAAACGGGTACGGTTCGCCAATTTGATGGCTTGATCATAGCTGTCGTAGCGAATGATGCTCAGCAGCGGACCAAAATATTCGTCATCCGGCAGCTCGCTGACCGACGATACCTCAAGAATGCCCGGCGACAGCATGGCGCTGTGATCATTGAGCTTTGCCATACGCAGCAACGGCTCAGCACCAAGGCCAATCAGTGTGTCCTGCGCCGCCAGCAGTTGCTCTGCCGCCGCGGTTGAAATCACCGGGCCCATGAATGGCGCCGGATCGTCGTTCCACTGACCGATGCGAAGATCACGCGTCACGGCAATCAGGCGACGAATCAGTGCATCACCCTGCGCGCCAGCGCGCACCAGTAAACGACGTGAACAGGTACAACGCTGTCCGGCACTGATAAAAGCCGATTGCACCACGATGTTCACAGCGGCATCCAAGTTGTCGTATTCATCAACGATCAGCGCGTTGTTGCCGCCCATTTCCAGCGCCAGAATCTTCTCCGGCTGGCCGGAAAGCTGACGATGGAGCAGATAACCGGTATTGGCCGAGCCGGTAAACAGCAGACCATCGATATCGGTATGTGAAGAGAGGGCAATCCCAGTCTCTTTTGCGCCCTGAACCAAGTTGAGTACGCCAGCCGGTAGACCCGACTGCTGCCAGATTTCCAGCGTGACTTGCGCCGTCCACGGCGTCAGCTCACTTGGCTTAAACACCACGCAGTTCCCCGCAAGCAGCGCGGGCACAATGTGACCGTTTGGCAAATGGCCCGGGAAATTATACGGACCAAACACCGCCAGCACGCCGTGAGGACGGTGGCGCAACACGGCCTGACCTTCGGCCATCGCCGTCACTTTCTGCCCGCTGCGTTCGTGATACGCCTGCACGGAGATCTGCACTTTGTTCATCATCGCCTGCACTTCCGTCAGCGCTTCCCATTTGGGTTTACCCGTTTCTTGAGCAATCACGTCCGCCAGGCGATCGCGCGCTTCATTCAGGTTGGCAACAAAACGGTTCAGAATCTCGATACGCGCTTCTAGCTCCGTGCGCGCCCAGCGTGGGAACGCGTCACGGGCGGCTTGCACCGCTTGATCCACCTGCGCATCGCTGGCCGCATTGCCCGACCAGATGGTTTGCAGATCGCCCGGGTTGTATTTCGACAGGGCAGCGCCTTGGCCTTGCAGCCATTCGCCGTCAATCAACAGATCACGCGAGGTCATGACGTTTCTCCTTGGCAAACAGCGGCGCAATGCGCACATGGTCACCATCGCTCACCTGCAGCGCTTTCGCCTGCGCTGCCGACAGCACAATGTCCGTCTCGGTGCATGGCTGATTGCCAATCAGCGCGCGGTAGTTCTGGTAGCTTTCGTTGCCGATCAGTAAGGTGGTTTCAGTGTCTTCGATGTGCTCAGCAATGACGACTTTACGGGTTTCAAAATCACGCACGATGCGCAGATCTCGGGTGTACGCTTCCAGCGTCGGGCCCGCATCAAAGATGTCGATGTAGCCTTCGTAACGCATGCCTTCACCTTCCAGAATCTTACGGGCTGGCAGCGTGTTTTCATGCACTTCGGCAATCACGGCTTTGGCTTCTTCCGTCAGGAAATCGACGTACAGCGGGTGCTTTGGCATCAGTTCGGCAATGAAGGCTTTCTGGCCGATCCCCGTCAGGTAATCCGCTTCGCTGAAATCAATCGCAAAGAAATGGCGGCCCAAACTTTCCCAGAATGGCGAGTGGCCGTTTTCATCCGACACGCCGCGCATTTCAGCGATCAACTTGTCAGCAAATTTGTCCTGAAACGTCGCCATAAACAGCATGCGCGACTTTGACAACAGGTGACCGTTCTTACCCTGGCGGTAATCCGGGTCAAGGAACAGCGTACACAGTTCGCTATAACCGGTGTGGTCGTTACTCAGAAACAGCGTCGGCATCTGCGTATACACGTTCAGCTCTTTGGAGGCATGAACCAGTGTGCCGACACGAAAATCGTACCAAGCTTCCGTCAGGCCAATCGCGACTTCCACGCCGCTGATCCCCACCACTTCACCGGTTTCGGTTTCTTCCAGCACAAACAGGTAACCCTGATCGTGCAGTGGCGCGTCCCCTTCCCAGGTCGCCATCATCCGTTCGATCCGATCGGTCAGACGCGCTTCGTTGTTTGGCAGAGACGTAAATCCTACCCCGGTTTTGGTCGCCAGCTTCAGCAGCGCCTGTTTGTCATCCCTCGTTACCGGGCGAATTACCATCATAGTCCTGATTCCTTGTTCCTTGTTCCTTGTTGACGATGAAAGCGTTACAGCGAGACAATCCACACCGGCTGGCCAGATTGCAGCCCCGCTTCTTCCATCATTCCTTGCTCGATACTCAACTGGTTCCCTGACAACGTGCCTTCAGCAATCATGGCGCTGAAGCCGTGCAAACCTTCAAAGCCGACCAAAAACGGCATGCCTTTTCCACCGAGTGGTTGCGCTGCAATTTTGCCGCGCTGCATGCCATGCCACACCGACAACGTATTGCGCGGTGCGGTCAGGATTGGACCTGCATCGAAGATCTCAACGTATTTATCTGGTTCAAACCCTTCATCGCTCAGCAGCTGGCACTGCAATTCCGCATCCGGGTGAACCTGCCCCATCACCGCTTGCGCTTCTTCATCAATCAGCGGCACGTACAGCGGGTGGTGTGGCATCAGCTCGGCAACAAAGGTTTTGTCGCGCGTGCCGTTGTAGTACTCGACTTGGTTGTAATCCATGCCGAAGAATTTTCTGCCGACATGCTCCCAGAACGGGGCTCGACCGTTCTTGTCTGCAATACCGGGCAGAACCGCCATCCACTCACTGGCAAAACGAATCGGAAACGCGCTCATATAGAGCAGACGACCGAGGGTGATCAGTGAGGGGTAGGTGGTCGCTTTGAGTGAGGGAACCACATAAAACGAGCACAATTGGGAGTGATCACTCAGATCGTGATTCAACGTCAGCGCATGGATGCGGCTGTGAACATTCAACGCTCGTGATGAGTGGATCAGAATGTCATTGCGAAACGCGTAAAACGGTTCGCGGTAGCCCGCCAGTGCGTTGATCGCTCCCGTGCCCAAAAGGCGTCCGGTTTGGGTCTCTTCCAACACAAAGAAGTAAGACTCTTCTCCCGGACAAATCACATCCTGCTCAAAGGCGGAAACCGAACGTTCCACTTTTTTCATCAGGTGATCACGCATGGCGGGCAAGGTGCACACCATCGGCCCACTGTCGTGTGCCAGACGCTCGATCTCGTTCAGATCACCTAAGTTTGCAGGACGCAATAAAATCATGATTTATTCCTTATGCGTAAAGGCTTCCAGTGCCTGTTCCAATCGATCCAGACCGGTATCGATTTCGTGGGTTGTGATATTCAGTGCCGGCGCAAAACGAACCACGTTCGGGCCGGCAATCAGCGTCATCAGGCCATGCTCGGCCGCCATGTTGCTGATGGTTTTCGCCTGCCCCGCGTGTTCTGCAGTCAGTTCGCAGCCGATCAACAGACCAAGACCACGCACTTGCTTGAACACGCCAAGCTTGGCATTGAGACTTTCCAGACGCGTTACAAAGTGATCGTGCTTAGCTTTCACGCCTTGCAGGAACGCGTCCTGATTAATCTCGCTCAGCACGGCACCCGCAACAGCCGCAGCCAGCGGGTTACCGCCGTAGGTCGTGCCGTGCGTGCCAACCGACAGCGCCGGGGCAAATTGATTGGTGGTCAGAATACCGCCAATCGGGAAACCGCCCCCCAGAGCTTTGGCCGTCGACAGCACATCCGGCGCCACGCCATAGTGCATGTACGCATACAAGTGTCCGGTGCGGCCAACGCCCGTTTGAACTTCATCGAAAATCAGCACGGCATCGTGCTCATCACACAGCGCGCGCAGGCCTTGCAGGAACTCAGGCGTTGCCGGAACAACACCGCCTTCGCCTTGCATGGGTTCCACAATGACCGCACACGTTTGTGGGCCGATCACCTGTTTCGCCGCATCCAGATCGTTGAAATCAACGTGGTGAATCCCCCCTGGCAGCGGCGCGAAATCTTGTGAGTATTTTGGCTGACCGCCCGCGGTCACGGTAAACAGCGTGCGGCCGTGGAACGCATTGCGAAAGGCGACAATCTCATTCTTATCGCTGCCGTGTTTATCCAGCGCGTACTTACGAGCCAGTTTCAGCGCCGCTTCATTCGCTTCCGCACCTGAGTTACAAAAGAACACTTTGTCTGCGAAAGTGCTTTCCACCAGCGTGCGAGCCAGCGCCAGCACTGGCTCGTTGGTGTAACCATTGCCGAGATGCCACAACTTGTCCGCTTGCTCGGTCAGAACCGCTTTCAGCAGCGGGCTCGCATGACCCAGTGCGTTCACCGCAATGCCGCCAGCGAAATCGATGTATTGTTTGCCTTGCTGGTCGTAAACGGTCGAGCCTTCACCGCGAACCGGAATAAACGGTGCAGGAGAAAACATTGGGATCATGTATTGGTCGAAATCGGTTCTGTTTGGCGTGAGCGTCATGTTGTGTGCCTCATTGTGTTATTCCATTGCCACCAGATTACTCAATCGGTTACCAGAATTCGTTCGGATTTCCGACCAAAACTTATAGATTTTCACCCCCGATTTAAACGGACGACTTAAACGAGCTGCTTTATGAAACGGACTGTTTTATTCAATGGACGACTTTAAAACGGACAGCTTTAAAACGTTTTGAAGCGTTTTGCCCGCTCATCCCGCGGCGTCATGTCGTAGTGTGCCTTATAGGCCGAGGAAAAATGAGGCCCGCTGGAAAAGCCACACATCAGGCCAATCTGCACCACCGACTGGTTGGTGGTTTGCAGCAGATGACGCGCTTTTTTCAGCCGCAGCTGCAAGTAGTAGCGCGCTGGCATGGTATCGAGGTAACGCTTAAACAAGCGTTCTAACTGGCGACGGGAAATGTGCACCAGCTCTGCCAGTTCATCGCTCGACAGCGGCTCTTCGAGGTTGCTCTCCATCAGCGCGAGCGCCTGTTGCAGCCTCGGTTGCATCTCTGCGCCGCTGGTGACGCGCTGCTTGTCACTGCCCAGTCTGATCCGTTCGAGACACAATGCATCTGCCAACGTTTGAATCGTCTCTTCGCTTTCAAAACGGCGGAGATAGGCCAGCAGGCAATCGAGCGCGGCCGCCTGACCGCAGCCACTACTGAGGCGTTCACCGAGCACGTAAAGTTCGTGACTGAGCGCCAGTTGCGGATAACGCTGCGCCGCCGCATCCAGCGTGTGACCATGCCACGCCCACGTCGCGTCCAGCCCGATGCCACTCTCCACCAGCCACCAGCCGCCGTTATCCAGCGCCAGCAGGTGTGAATCGCCGCGGGCGGCATACACCGCCAGCGCTCGTTTGACGTCATCGCTCAACGCTGCTTGCGGCGCATGGCTTGCTAGTACAATCAACAGTTGGCAATCGAGCGCGTCGCTGATGACCTGTTCGGTAGGAAGCGTCAGCCCCGCAGTCATCGTCACGGGTTGGTCGGTTTGTTCGGCGATGTAAAAGAGCGTGTATTTGTCTTCGTCCAGAATCTGGTTGATGCAGGCCAGCGACTCGGTGATCGCACCCAAGGTCAGCAGTGAGCAAGGTTGAGGGACATAGAGTCCGATTCTGTGAGGCGAGGAAGATGAGGTCATATCGTGATTACTACGTTCCATGTTGAGTGGCCGACTCACGCACCCATTTTCGGTTGACCATTCACCTTCACTCACCGCAGCAATCTGCTTGCTCGGCCAAGACGGGGCAACACACCGAAAGTCCTTTCGCGTCGATTTGCATGAGCGGTGATCGAATCACCTAGGCAGCGACCTAGGTAGCGACCTCAGTCCAGCCTGAACCGGTTTGACCAAGAAAAAGCGAATAATTAATCAGCTTTATTTCTTCATCATGAAAACTCATGCAAATAAAACAAATAAAATGAATTTTTATATTCCATTCCGCCCATAATAAATACCCACAGGGCTCGTCACATAGTAAATTTAAACACAATAAAATATCAACACATTAAACAAAATCGAAACATATTCCTTTGAATTCATTTCAAATTAATTCAATTAACCAGTTGTTTTATAATGCTTATTTATAGAATAAATCGAGAAGAGAAACGCAATGATAAGATTATTTTCAACTTGCGCATCAATGCAACACTTTGATTAATTCAAATTCAGATTTTTATTTAATTATTTTGAATAAAACATCAAACTAAATATGAGCTATAAATAACAGTTCAATCCGAATGGCGATAGATTCAAGAAGAGACGTCACGGCGAAAATTCATCCGCAAAAACAAAAAAGCCATGGCGAATGCCATGGCTCAAGGGGAATAACAAACAATCACACCGTGGCAGGCAATCCGCCTCAGCCCCACACGCCTTCACTCGGTTCCACCACACTGTCACGGTAGTGGAGCGAGGGAGAGCGATCTTCTGACAACAATAAAGGCCCGTCGATGTCCACCCAGCGCGCTTGCTGCGCCAGCAGAAGTGCCGGAGCCATCGCCAGTGACGTCCCAATCATGCAACCGACCATCACCTCAAAGCCCATCGCTTGCGCCTCTTTGAGTAGTGCCAGCGCTTCCGTCATGCCACCGGTTTTATCCAGCTTGATATTCACTGCCTGATAGCGTCCTTTGAGCGCCGCCAGCGAGGTGCGATCAATGCACGATTCATCAGCGGTGATCGGCAGAACCGGCGTAATGGTTTCCAGCAGATGCTCTTCTTCAAACGCCAGCGGCTGCTCCACCATTTCCACCCCCAGTTTTGCCAGCTCAGGCAGATAGTCGCATAACTGAGCAAAGCTCCAGCCCGTGTTCGCATCAATCACCAAACGCGTATCAGGCGCGGCGGCGCGTACTGCTCGTACCCGCTCTAAATCGCC
Organism: Vibrio sp. Vf1514; assembly: GCF_052076135.1. Lineage (NCBI taxonomy): Bacteria > Pseudomonadati > Pseudomonadota > Gammaproteobacteria > Vibrionales > Vibrionaceae > Vibrio > Vibrio sp. Vf1514. The sequence continues at coordinate 1,345,938 of NZ_CP197268.1, forward strand.
GCTGCGGCCCAGTTTGAGTTTGAGGATCGGTCGATGCTTCTGCGCGGCAGCGGCGCGGCCCATATTCTCCGCGCTGTCGAGTGACAAGGTAAAAACGGTCGTCACGGGGTGCGGTGCGGCATCAAATCCGGCCATCTGCCAAGCAGGCTGCTGCTGTAATTTGGCTTCAAGTTCAAACAGCGCGCAGTCAATGGCGTTGCGTGGTGCGCCGGAAGGCAGCAGATCGCGCAGTGCATCACGGCTGATGCCGCCTTCAACCGCCGCCACTGCAGATTGCACATCCGCCAGCACATCGAATGGATAATCGGGCTCGAAAATGTCCATGCGCTCGCATTCGCCGCGCCCCACACAACCATCCTGCTCAATTTCAACCACCACGACTTCGCCATGCAGCATCGGCGCCATGCGAGAAATGACAAACGGCTCGTGCAGCGGCCATTGTTCAACGCGTACGCTCATCTTACGCATAACACACCTCAGTCAGGCCATCGACGATCTTCGCCACGCCTGTGCGCACTGGATCAACCACGGGTACACCAAACTGCTTCTCAACGCGGGCGATTTCAGCCAGCGCTGCTTCCTCAGTCAGGTTGACCGTGTTCAACGCAATGCCACCTAAACGAATGTTCGGGTTCGTCACGCGGCCCATGGTCAGGTTGATGTCGATGGTGGTTTGTAGATCCGGCACGCTAAAGCCCGGCATTTCGTCCATCTGCGTGCGGCCCGCTTCGTGGCACACAATGATCACATCCGCCTGCGCGCCATGCAGCAGACCCAAACTCACGCCCGCATAAGCCGGATGCAGCAGCGAACCCTGACCTTCAATAATGTCCCAGTGCTCCGGTGCGTTGTCCGGCGACAGGTTTTCCACCATGCCGGAGATAAAATCAGACACCACGGCATCGACCGGAACACCGCTGCCTTCAATCAGAATGCCGGTCTGACCGGTCGCGCGAAACGTCGCGGCCACGCCACGTTGTTCCAGTTCACGATGAATCGCCAGCGTGGTGAACATTTTGCCTACACAGCAATCGGTGCCGACACTCAGCAGACGTTTCCCACCACGGGGTAACCCCGTGCCACACACCATCGACCCTTGGGGAACACGCACATCAATCAGTTTTTGCCCAGTGCGTTCAGCCGCCGCCACCAGCTCAGGAATGTCGTTGAGGCGCATGTGCAGGCCGCTGGCGATATCCATGCCCGCTTCCATCGCATCAATCAGAATATCTAACCACGCCATTGGCAAAGTACCACCCACCGGTGCCAGACCGAGAATGAAGGTTTTGGCGCCGCACGCCGCCGCTTCACGCGGGGACATTTCCGCTAAGCCCAAATCGGCTTTGGCACCCGGCAGACGAAATTGCGCCAGGCATTTTTCTGGGCGCCAATGCGCCACACCTTTCGCCACTTTCGCCATCAGCAGGTCGTTGGCATCGCCCAGAAACACTAAGTAAGGGGTTTTCAATTCAATCTTGTTCATTGTGTTAGTCCTTTTTAAAGTCAAACGAGCCCACAAGAGCCATCACTCCCGGTGCCATCAGGTGGTGGTAAACGTGGAAAAATCAGGTCGCAGCAGCGGTCACGGGATTTGCTTCCGGCGTTCGCTGAATCTGATGTCGGTAGAGGTAACGCTCTGCCTGACGCCAGACCATCACAAACACCGTTGCGATGATGAGGTACAACCCTGCCGCCAAAAAGTACGTCGAAATATCAAAAGTTTGTGAGAAAGCGCGCCGTGTTTGGCCCATTAAATCCATCACGGTGATCACGCTGGCCACCGCGCCGCCTTTGAGCATTAAAATGCATTCATTACCCAGTGCCGGAAACGCAATCCGATACGCCAGCGGCAGCACAATGTGGCGATACAGCAGGCTGTTGTTCATCCCCATCGACTTGGCCGCTTCAATTTCACCAGCGTCGACCGACTGAATCGCGCCGCGCAGAATTTCCGTCTGATAAGCCAGCGAGTTGAACGTGAACGCCAGTAGCGCGCAGTTAAACGGGTCGCGGAAAAAGTGCCACAGCCCCATCTCCATCAGCCACGGACGAAATTGCCCGGAGCCGTAATAGAGTAAAAACAGTTGTGCAATCAGCGGCGTGCCGCGAAAGAACGAGATGAACCACTGCACCGGCCAGCGATACACGCGCGCACGCTGAATGCGCAGCAGCGACATCGGCAGCGCCAGCAACGCCGCCAGTGACACAGAGATAAAGGTGATTTTAAGTGTCATCCATGCGCCATCCAGCAACATCGGTGCGACTTTAGCGATAAATTCGGTCATGACGGTCTCCTTATCGACTCACGCGAATGCCGCGTTTGGAACGCACTTCCATCGCAGCCAGTACCCGCTCACAGCAAACGCATACGGCCCAGTACGCCAGGCACACGGTGAGATAAAACAGGAACGGTTTCTTGGTTGCGCCTACCGCGATATTCGCCGCGCGCATCAAATCATCCAGCGCAATCACCGACACCAGCGCGGTGTCTTTGAGCAGGTTGATCCAGAGGTTGCCCAGCCCCGGCAGTGCCAAGCGCAGCAGTTGTGGGCGCTCAATCAGCCAAAAAATCTGCCCGCGGCCCATCGCCAGTGAATAGCCCGCTTCGCGTTGGCCTTTATCCATGGCTTTCCACGCGCCACGCAGCACTTCCGCCGCATAGCCACTGAAGACCAAGCCCAGCGCAATCACACCCGCACCAAACGGATTGAGTTCAAAAAAGCCGTTGCTCGGATCAAGCCATTTCAGGGTTTTGTTAATCAACAGACCGACGCCGTGGTAAATGATGAACAGCGTCAGCAGCTCCGGTAGGCCGCGCAGCACCGTGGTGTACACGGTGGCAAACCAGCGGTGGCCTTTGTGCTTGCTGATCGACAGTGCGGCAACGCCCGTGCCAAGCACCATCCCCACCGGTAACGCACACAGCGCCAACCCGAGCGTAATCGCCAGCCCTTTGAGCAGTTCGTCGCCCCAGCCACTGTCACCCAGACTCAGATACATCAAATCATCCATCGCGTCGCTCTCTTCGTGATTCCATTCAAGTGGCGACTCACGCCGCCACCCGTCGGCTGACTTATTTCAGCGTCAGCAGGTTAATCTTGAAAAACTCGTCGTTGATTTTCTGATAGGTGCCATCTTTGATGATGTTCGCGAGCGCCTGATTGACACGCTGACGCAGGGCGTCGTCTTCTTTGCGCAGCGCAATGCCCACGCCGTCGCCTACGTATTTGCTGTCGGTAATCAGATCGCCCGCTTTGTGGCAACACGCGCCGTCGTCTGAGCTCAGCCAGTCGGTCATTGGCATGATGTCGCCCGCCTGCGCATCAATCCGGCCACTGGCCAAATCGAGATTCACCGCGTCCTGAGTCGGATACAGGCGCACATCCGATTCCGGATAGTTGGCCAGCAGATATTCCGCCTGCGTCGTCGAGCTTTGCGCACCGATGATTAAGCCTTTCATCGCTTTCGGCGACACATCTTTGATGCCTGAGTTTTTATCAACCACAAAGGTCATCGCAGAAGCCTGATACGGCGCGCTGAACGAGACCTGCTGTTTACGTGCTTCGGTAATAAACATCGAGGCGAGAATCATGTCGTACTTACCCGCGAGCAGCGCCGGAATAATGCCGTCCCAATCCTGAGCGACAAATTCACATTCCACTTTCATTTCGCTGCACAGCGCCTTACCAATTTCAATATCAAACCCCGCCAACTGACCATCAGCGGTGTAGTAATTGAACGGCGGGTACGCGCCTTCGGTGCCAATTTTAATTATTTCTGCGCTGGCTGACGCCGCGAATGCCACTGAGGTTGCGAGTAATGCGCCCCATCCTTTTCCTTTTGTCATCATGGATTCCCTTCTACTTTTGTTATGCCCGTACGACTCATAATACGCCCGGTCGTTTGGGTGAATGATTTCATTCCAGACTGTCGTTTGCCGTGAAGACCGCTTCCTTTCACAACCGCAAACGATGCAAGCTCACTCATGAGTATGTTGAAAGTTGGATAAAATCCATAATGATGAATAAGTATGATATACATAGCGTATCGCTATGGATAACTCATCAAGGACATCACGCCATGCTCAACGCCAAAGATCGCCTGCTGCGCAATCTCGACTGGAATCTGCTCTATACCTTTCTCACGATCGTGAATGAAGGCGGCATCAGTGCGGCGGCGCGAAAGCTGTCACTCAGCCAGCCCAGTGTCAGCAATGCGTTGAAGCGGCTGGAAGAGCATGTCGACAAGCGGTTGATCCTGCGTAAAAAAGGTGTGTTCGCCCTGACGCTGCACGGCATGCGAGTGTACGAATACGCCTCTTCGGTGGGACGAATCATCGGCAACATGGCGGATCAGTTTGTCGATCAAACGGATAATATTCAGGGCGAGCTGAATATTGAGATTGCCAGCCATCTACAATGCCCGGCGTTTGACGCTACCCTCGCCCAATACCATGCGCTGTTTCCCAACGTCATTTTCAACGTCAACACGCACCCGAGTGCCGACATTGTCAGCCATGTGGCCGATGGCCTGCTGCATATTGGCCTCAGCAACAAAAAAATCGCTAAAACCGGGATCCGCTGCGATTTTCTCGGCTATGAGCAGATGGGTTTTTACTGTGGTCGTACCCATCCCTGCTTTGGGCGCGATGACCTGACCTTGGACGACATCAAAGGCCTGCCCTATATCTCGTTTGAAAGTGACCAACCCGGCGAAGGCTTGGACGCGATTGCTCACTTTCGCGATCAGCAGCAGTTTTGGGGCAAATTGGTTGCCGTATCATCGAATTTAGAGGAAGTTCGCCGCATGATTATGGCAGGACTTGGTTTTGGTGCGCTGACGGTGGAAAGCGCCAAGCCGTATGTGGCGCAAGGGTTATTATGGCCGCTACCGCCGTATGAGTCGCTACCGGTGACCGAAATGTATCTGGTGACGCCGGACACCGTTTCGCTGAATGATATCGAGGTGCATTTTGTGCGCCTGCTGAAACAGCAAACCCAAGCGCTGGTGCGCAGCACGCTCAATGCGATTCAGAGCGCGCATCACCAGCCATTGAGTGACTCACCATTGAGTGAATAACCGATGCATACTGTGTGAATATCGCGCAGTTATGCGTCAATAAAGGGCAAAATCACCGACATCGCGTGTTGCACGGTCTGCTCCTTGACTGATAGATGAGGTTAAGGTGTCAGTGGTTTTCCATGCGCTCTTTTAACGCGTTGAGATCGTTGATGACCGCCATTTTGTCGCGAAAGAAGGCTTCATCGCTCATGCCATCGCGGCGAAATAGGGTGAAGGTGAATTCGCAACCTTCGCCATGGGGCACAACGCGCATCGGGTTATACACCCGTTCGCCATCTTCAAGTTCGACCGTGTGGTCCATGACACCAAAGGGATTGGCCGGAGCGAATTCAATCCGCACCTGGCCAAACGGCGCCTCAACCAACCAGAGGTTGCCCTCTTGAATCACGTTGGACTGCGCCAACCCAGCCGCCCACAAAGGCAGATTGACGGGGTTCGACGCAAATTGATACACCGTCTGCACGGGGCAGTCGATGTAAAGACTGAGGTGGTGCACTTCGTTCATACGACGCCTTTCAAGACTGGCTATTTTAACGCCAGTCTACGAGGTAAAAAGTGCACAAAGCAAGCGAAGAACGTGCTTACTCGCCGTGGTTGATGTCAACCAGTGCTTCCACCTGCACCTGTGAGCAGATCGCGTGTTCGTTCAGCCACTTTTCAACCGCTGCACGGTCTTCATCCGTTGCTGAATCGTAGCGGCCTTCGGCAACCACAAACCCATCAAACGACTCGTGATTCGCGCCACCGCCCATCACCAGATTACGGCTTTCAATGAAATCGATGAAGCTGTCGAGCAACACGTCGTATTGCGTGTCGTCATCGGCGTTCACCTTGCACGAAAACGCGAAGCCCAGTACCTGAAATTCGCCCACGTAAAGTTTCTTTCTCAGTCGTTTGCTTCTGTTGGTTGTCATTGTTATTTCCTCGTTACTATCAAAAGTGCAATGCGCTCGTTACCGCGGTTATCGTGTGGATAATCGCTGTTTTTTCGAGCATTTTTCTTCAATCTGTTACCGCTGCGACACAATTTTTTTTCGCGCGTTCTATGATGACGTTATCGCCCGATCACGCCCCGCAAAAGTTTGCAAACCCAGTCATGGTGCGCAATCTGTTGATCGGCAAACCGTGTCTAAGCATAAGGAGTGTCGTGATGAAATACCAACATATCCTGGTCGCGCTCGAACTCTCAGACGACAGCAAGCCGCTCATCGATAAAGCGGTGTCGTTTGCCGAGGGAACCGGCGCGGATGTGTCATTTATCCATATCGATGGCACCATTGGCGAGATCTACAAAGAGTTGATCGACATTCAGGCCGATCCGAACCAGAAACCGCTCAATGACCACTCAAACAAAATGCTCAAATCGCTACAACAATACAGCGATTTTCCGATCAAACATTTCTATGTTGGCACGGGCGATCTGAGTGACAAACTCGGCCAAGTCATCATCGATAACGGTTTTGATCTGCTGATTTGCGGTCATCACCATGACTTTGTCAGCAAGTTAGTCTCCTATTCTCGCCATCTGATCAACAAATCCCCCATCGATATTCTGGTGGTTCCGATCTGACTTCTGGTCATCAATACGCGAAAAAAAACGATAACCCCAAGCAACCTCAACCGACTTGGGGTTATCGTCTCTTCACTTCATTCAATAATCGACTTTCTTTCTCAAGACTTTGGTTTCGCCACGTTTGGATTTACCATCCATACGGCGGCGTTGTGAGCCCAACGTCGGTTTGGTCGCGCGACGCTTTTTCTGCACGACCATCGCGGACAAGATCAGCTCTTTGAGTCGCTCCAACGCGGCTTCTTTATTCTGCACTTGGGTGCGAAATTCCTGCGATTTAATCACGATCACGCCCTCGGTCGTGATACGGCTGTCGGACAATTTAAGCAATCGTTCTTTGTAAACCGCAGGCAGCGACGAACGCTTGATATCAAAACGCAAATGAATCGCAGTGGCAACCTTGTTGACGTTCTGGCCGCCATTGCCCGCCGAACGAATCGCGTTGATTTCGATTTCCCAGTCGGCCAGCGTGACGCTGTTTGAAATCACCAACATGCCGTTACATCCGTTTCAGTGGCTTGACCACACTGTCGAGACCTTCGATTTTCAGCGCCAAGCACAACTGCAACAGTTGCCCCAACTCGCCTTCCGGAAAGCCTTTTTTATCGAACCACAACAGATACTCTTCCGGCAGGTCAATCAGCACACGTCCGGCGTATTTGCCAAACGGCATTTGCATCCGAGCCAGTTTCAGCAGGTTTTCTTTTTCTAACATAAGCTTGACGGCCTTTTGTTTCTGTTCCGATATTGAGGAAGTACAACGTAATGGAGCGAAGGGCCAAGTCTAACCCTTAACGATGTGTAAACCAAAAGGTCTCGTATGAAAAAGTTCGTAATGCCTTGCCTCGGTCTGATTCTACTGGCCGGGTGCGATCAGGCTCAGCAATCGACAGCAGAAGGCAACTCGACCCAAAATGCAGCGCCGCAGGTGACCGACAATGCCAGCAGTGCCATGTGCAGCAATGAGAAGCTGGCCGGAGGCTGGCACGACGCCGAAGTCTCTCCGGAATCAGAACAAGCGGTAGACGCAGTGCTGGCGCAGATGGGCAACAATGTGCGGCTGAAATCGATTCTTGCCGTGAAAACGCAGGTGGTGAATGGCACCAACTACGCACTGGCGTTCGACACGCAGGATGGCCAAGTGTGGCACGCGGTGGTGTATCGCACGCTCGATGGTGAGCTCACCATCACCCAAGGCGCAACACTGGGCGATTTATGTGGCTAAACGCGTGTGAGGCGACACAAGAAAAAGGGGCGAAAGCCCCTTTTTGTCATATTCGGTCAGATTACGCCGCCTGAGATTGCGCGGGCGGCGCTTTCTGTGCGATTTTCTGGCAGATGTATTCCCCAATCGGCATCGCCGAGGTTGCGGCGGGCGATGGTGCGTTGCACACATGCAGGCTGCGCGGGCTTTCGGCAAACAGAAAATCATGCACCAAAGTGCCATCCGACAACACCGCCTGAGCGCGAATCCCCGCCGGATAAGGTTGTAAGTCCGCCAATTCAATGCTCGGGCAATATTTGCGCACCAGTTGCAGGTAGCCCGGCTTCCACAGCGAGTTTTTCATCTCCACCAACCCGGTCTTCAGATTCTTCGCGGTGACTTTCCAAAAACCACTAAAGCGAAGCATCTCCCACACATCGCGCACGCTGATGTTCACTTTGCCATAACCTTCGCGCTTAAACCCTTGCACTGCATTCGGCCCAACCGTGACCGAACCATCAATCATGCGTGTTAAGTGCACGCCCAAAAACGGCAGTTCCGGATCCGGAATCGGATAGATCAGGTGTTTCACCACCTGATTGTGTTTGGGCGCCAAGCGATAGTATTCACCGCGATACGGAATGATCTGAAAATCCGTCGCCAGCCCCAGCATCTTAGTCATGCGATCGGCCATCAGGCCAGAGCACGACACCAGAAACTGACTGTGGAAGGTGATCGGCGAGCCTTTGTAACGACACTGCACGCTGATCTCCTGCTCGGTTTCGTTCAGCCCCACCACTTCGGTGCTTAGGCACACTTCGCCACCCAATGCTTTGAACTCTTCCGCCATTTTCTCGGTCACTAAACGGTAGTTGACGATGCTGGTTGTTTTGACATAAATCGCGCCAAGCCCCGTGATGTTGGGTTCCGCCAATTTGAGCTGCGCTGCATCGAGCAGTGCCACATCGAGTTCGTTTTGCTGGCAACGCTCAAACAGCGCCTGCATGCGTTCCAGCTCAACCGCATTGGTCGCGACCAAGAGTTTGCCGCAGTTCTCCACCGGAATATCGTGTTTGGCACAGAACGACACCGTGCGCTCGACGCCGCGTTTGCAAAAGTCGGCTTTGAGGCTACCGGGCGCGTAGTAGACGCCCGCGTGGATCACCCCGCTGTTGTGCCCGGTTTGATGGCGGGAGAAGCCCGCCTCTTTCTCCACCAGCAAAATCGACTTGTCGGGGTATTGCTGCTTGAGTTGCCAAGCCGTCGAGACGCCCACAATGCCGCCGCCAACAATCACATAATCAAAATGAGTGTTCATGTGTACTCCTTAAGCCGACGCCGCTTTCATCGCGACGTTCGGACGTCGACCACTGTAGATGAAAATCGCCACAAACAATGCCACACACACCACGCGAATCGCCAATGGGATGTTTGGCCACACCAGCGCAATCCCGATCACCGCCAAGACAGCGCGGATCAACCAGTTGAGCGGGCCTTCCAAGAAGCCTTCGATCGCCCCGATCATGGCGTACGTGCCCACGATGGCAAAGAAACCGATCGTCATCACGGTGACCGGATCCCAGTCGATCAACTGCGTGTACGCAATCAGCAACGGCACCAGATACAAGCCTTTGGCAATTTTCCACGCCGTCAGGCCGGTGCGCATGGGCGGTGTTTTGGCAATCGTCGCCGCGGCAAACGCAGTCAGACACACCGGTGGCGTCACGTTACTGTCTTGCGACAACCAGAAGATGATGAGGTGCGCAGAAAGGAGCGCTAAGCCCACCGCTTCAAGACCCAAGCTTTGTTGTAGCAGCGTATCAAGGAAATCCGCCGGCACCAGATCGACCAACGCTTTGGCGTTTTCCAGCGCCATCGGCGCATTGAGCAGTTCCAGTTTATCCGGCGCTGCCAGCATGAAGATCGCTTTGGCCTGTTCAGGCAACTGGCCCGCAGCAATCATGTCGACCAACTGGCTCTCTGCAATCAGTTTGTACAGCGCAGGCGCAGAGAGTGTACCCAACACAATGTACGCCGCCGTGACCGGTAGCCCCATCCCGAGCACCAAAGACGCCAGCGTGATCAGCACCAACATGGTGAGCAGATCGCCGCCCGACCAGTTATCGATCATCAGTGAGAAGGTGTTACCGATGCCGGTGGTACTGATCACGTTAATGACCAACCCGATGCCCACCAAAAGCACGGCGGTCGTGGCCATGTTCTTCGCGCCTTGCTCCAGCGCATCAATGATTTCCTTGAAGCCCATACGATGCTCTTTCGAGAACCAAGAGGCAACAATCACCGACAAAATCGACAGGCCCGCGGCATACGTCGGGGTAAATCCTTTGACCAACAGCGTCACCAACACCACCAAGGGGATCAGGTTATGCCAGCCCGAGACCAAGACTTTGAGGAACGATTCCTCACTGGTGGTCACCTTCTGCACACCGCTGCGTTTGGCTTCAATACGGACGAAAAAGGCCACAGACAAGAAATAGATCAGCGCCGGAATAAACGACACCGCGACAATATCGACATAAGGAATTTGCGTGTACGATGCCATGATGAACGCCCCCGCGCCCATCACCGGTGGCATCAACTGCCCACCCGTGGATGCAGCCGCTTCAACCCCGGCGGCAAATCGCGATGGGAAACCCGCTTTCTTCATCATCGGAATAGTGATCACGCCCGTCGAGACGGTATTCGCCACACTAGAACCCGACACCGATCCCATCAAGCCCGAGGCAAGCACCGCAATGAATCCCGGGCCGCCAATCACTTTACCTGCCGCCGCTCGGGAAACGTTGATGATATAATCGCCCACCCCGGAGCGCACCAAAAAGGCGCCAAACAGAATGAACATGAAGACAAAGCTCCAACTGATACGGGAAATCGACCCGAACATCCCTTCCGACGAGTAGAAACTACGGTACAGCAGGGTTTCCATACTCAGTCCCGGAAAGTGGAAAATGCCACTCGCCCATTTGCCCCACAACACCACGTAGCTTAAACACACGAGGATTAACATCGGAATGAACCAGCCCATGGTGCGGCGAATCATTTCAATCACAATCACAATCGCCAGAATAGCAAACACCCAATCGCTGGTGACGAATTTCACGCCGCGCGCATAGAGTGCATCTTCCGCCAAAGGGATATAAATCAGACATGCCAACGCCGCCAAGGCGATGATCACATCAACGCCAAGCGCGATTTTGCTATCGCGCCAACGAATATTGGCCGGGTACCACAGCGCGCAGATCATCGCAAAGCCAGCAAAGTGGGTGGCAGAGATCCACAGCTCCGGTAAGGTTGAAAAGGTATTAAACCAGATGTGCGCCAGCGACAGCAGCACCCCCAGCGTGGCAATGGTTTTGGCGACCCACGGAAACGCATCGCGGGTCGGCAGTTCATATTTTTGTAGTTCTTGATCCAGTGGTTCACTCATCATCATACTCCACGGCTCTACAGCTAATGCCCGTTGCACGCCGGGCACAATTAACCATAGAAAATGAGAAATACCGCCTCGCACGACACGAGGCGGCTTGCAGCATTACTCAGCGATTAACTGAGCCGGAATGTTGATACCCACTTCTTTGTAGTAACGCGCCGCGCCCGGATGCAATGGCAATGGCAGGCCAGCGATGGCTTTTTCAATCGCCATGGCTTTGGTTGCTTTGTGAATGCCTTGCAGGAACGCGAGGTTTTCGTACATGGTTTTGGTCAGTTGATATACATCTTCATCAGAGACGTCGTCACGCACCGCCAGGAAGTTTGGCTGCGCAATGGTGGTGATCGGCTTATCCAAACCCGGGTAGGTATTGGCTGGAATCACATATTTGGTCCACAGCTCATAGTTGCCGTTCGCCTGTTTAATTTGCTCATCGGTGAACGACAGAATTTTGATGTCGTTGCCCAGCGCCGCAAACGCCTGAGTCACCGCGCCCACAGGCACACCCGCTGGCGTGTTCATGCCATCAATCGTGCCGTTTTGTAGCGCGCTTGCACTGCCGCTGTAACCTAGATAGGCCAGATTGAAGCTATCGGGATCAACATTCAGCCCTTTCATGATCTGACGACCAGAAAATTCCGTGCCGGAGTTTTTTGACCCGATAGAAAACTTCTTGCCAGCCATATTACTCATGTCAGCAATGCTGCCGTTGGGCGCTAAATCAGAACGCACAATGAAGTGCTCGACGTTTTGCCACAGCATGGACACTGAACGCAATTGAGTTTGACGCTCTTTGTAAGGGCCTTCACCCGCCCAAGCCCACGCGCCGTACAAGCCTTGCAGAATCGCAAATTGCGCTTCATTTTCGTTGAGCATTTTGACGTTTTCGCCCGACCCCGCAGAGCTGATCGCAGAAAGGGAGAAGTGGTAAGTCGGGCTAAGTTTAACTTTGCTCAGTGTCGCCAGAGCAACACCAACTGGGTAATAGGTTCCGCCCGTTGAGGCAGTCGCCATAATGTAGCTGCGTTCTTCTGCCGCGTGCGCGCCAGCAAGCAGGCCAAAAGAAGCGGCAGCAGCCAGTAGGGTTTTGGCAAGGCGTTTGTGTTTCATCTTTACTCTCCGTGTCATTCTTGTTGTTCGCCGGAAATAGCGAGTCACCCTTCCGATCAACCGCGCGGTGATGGGCTGAAAACGAATGCCCGCCGCCCGAGTCGATTGTTTAGGTCTATCCCGATAGAGCAAAGAAGATGCCAAAAACTAAGTGATTGAATTGATTTAAAATAATGAATATAAAGCAGCAAAATGAGCAAAAATCCGCTGATTCGCCCGATGAGGCATAAGCAAAATTTCGCCGATGGGGACGCATAAAAAGCCGTGCTGATTGCGGTTTTTGATCACAACTCATTAACGAATTGTGATCAATGTTAATAAATACCTCAAAATCTATATGAGCAAAATTTTGCCTATCCCAAATTACTTGCCGTTGGATTGGGAACGCGGCTCCTCTTCATCCTGCGTATAATCGCTGCGATTGAGGCCATACTTCTGCATTTTCTGATTGAGCGTGCGGCGCGGCAGATCCAGCTCTCTCATGGTGTCGCTGATGCTGCCGCGATGGCGAGTTAATGCGTCGTGAATGACTTTGCGCTCAAAGGTTTGCAACTGAATCGACAGCGGCAGCCCGGCGCTGGCTTCTTCGGTGGTGGTATTCGGGCGACTGGCCAGAATTTCCCCCACCGTTAGCGATTCATCCAGTGCGAAACGCATCGCAACGTTGCGCAGCTCGCGCACATTGCCCGGCCACGCATAACTGAGTAGCGCATGCTGATCTGCATCACTGGCCACACGGGTGTGTGGGCTGGCTTGCTGCGTGAAGTGTTCAAACAGCAGCAACACGTCTTCGTCACGCTCACGCAGCGGCGGCAAATAGAGCTGCGCCACGTTGAGGCGATAGAACAAATCTTGACGAAATTCAGGATGCTCCAACAGATCGTCTTTGGCCGCCGCAATCACACGTAAATCGATCGCCACTTTCTGATTCCCGCCGACGCGTTCCACCACATGCTCTTGCAGCACCCGCAGCACTTTGACCTGCATCGACAGTGGCATACTTTCGATTTCATCGAGAAACAGCGTTCCCTTGTCGGCAAACTCCAACTTACCGATGCGCTTTTTCACCGCGCCGGTAAACGCGCCCGCTTCGTGGCCAAACAGCTCGCTTTCAAACAAACTTTCCGGAATAGCGCCGCAGTTGATCGGCACAAAATTGAAATGTCGGCGCGGACTTTCCTGATGCAAGCACGTCGCCACCAGCTCTTTACCACAGCCAGTTTCGCCGTAGATGATGACGTTGGTGTCAATCGCCGCCACTTTGGCGATTTGTTCACGCAGCGCCGTCATCACTTTGCTGCGCCCAATCAGGACTTGCTCCAGCCCTTGCAGGGTGGAGAGATACTGGCTTCGGTCTTGCGACTGCGCTTCACTGTGAAACTTGTTGACCGCATCCGCCACCGTGCTCGACAGGCGATCCGGATTGAACGGTTTTTCAATAAAATCGTAGGCGCCTTTTTGCAACGCTTTGACTGCCATGTCCACATCGCCATGACCGGTGATCAAGATGACCGGCGTATGCGGCTGCAAGCGGTTCAGCTCAGACAGCATCTCGACGCCATCGTAATCCGGCAAACGCACATCACTGATGATGGTCGCAAAGCGCTGCGTAGCCAACCCTTCCAGCGCCGCTCGCCCATCGGCAAACCCGCACACATCAAATCCCGCCAGTTGCAACCACTGACTGGTGGCCTGACGGACAATGTCATCATCTTCAATTAACGCGATCGGTAATGCGTCCTGACTACTCATGCCATGCTTCCTTTTCTTATCTCGCGATACGGTAAGGAAAAAGACGCCGCAAAGAAAGGAGCTGCTTCTCACTTCTGGGTTACCAAATACAAAGCCGCGAATCACCCCATGCGCCGAAAAGCAAAAAGGCAGCCGATGCTGCCTTTTTTCATGCCCGAGTTACGCCCCTGAAACATCACGCCACGTCGAATATCATTTGCCAGTCACGCGGCTATTTATCCTGAGTGCTGTGTATTGAACACCGTTGTACCACGCGCGTCGTGTTTCAACTCTGCAAATAGCAAAAATTAACTCACTTCTTCCATCGCAATATTATTCTTCGCCCAGATTAATGCTTGCAGGCGATTCTTCGCATTAATTTTCTTAAACACATTGTGTAGATGTGTCTTCACCGTATTTTCGCTTACATACAACTTGTCGGCGATTTCGATATTGGATGCCCCACTGCCAAGCAGCTTAATAATTTGCTGTTCGCGGCGAGTTAATTTTGTATATGCTTGCGACGTCACGGCCGGGGCGCCCGCACGATAGTGCATGATGTACTCTTGCGCCAGCTTGCGCGTCAGCCACATTTCATCTTCCAACACTTTGTTCATGCCTTTCACGAGCGCATCAATGTCGTCATCGGCGAAAAACACACCCGAAAGTTTTTGCCACTTAAACAATGACTTAGAATCCGCCTCCGGGGGGCAATTAATCACGACTTCTTTGGCTTCAGGGCATGACATCTGTTTAAAGGTGTAGTAATCGCTCAGTGTGGTGCTGTCGATGCACGAATAGTCGATGATGATAATTTTAACGTCGTGACACGCGGGATCATTTTCGTGCTGCCACAATTCATTAAATGGCGAAATGTCGATGCCAATCGGAAGCCGCGATTCTAACGCGTCTTTTAATAATCTCGATTGCATGCATACGTCAGAAAGTAATCGTACGTTTAGTCTTTTTCCTTCGCTCATTACAAATACTCCTAAGCCTTATGACTGACATAAGTAAAACTAACCTTCAGAAAGAGGAAGTCAATGTGCCTATTTTGGCGTAGCGTATTTATATACGAATGACGCACACTTTAGTTGAAATAATTCATCAACTTAATAGTACGTCTTAAATATGAGAAGCATTGACAGTTTTAATTATAATTGTCTATTAGCGAAGCTTAAATAACGATGCAATTCACAAATATTAGTAATTATATTGATTAATAAATTAATAACAGTTGCATTCGACCGATGGATTCACGCCCCAACATTAGGCCGTCAGGGCGAATTAAAGTACATCTAACGTTGCTTTGACCCGGTCTAATGCGACCATGGTTCGAAACCATTTCACATTAGGATTACTGTGGAACAATTTATCGCAAATCGCCTGAAAGCGTTGCATGTTGGGCACCACCAGCACCAGAACGAAATCCACATCGCCGGTCACGTAATAGCACTGTTGCACTTCTGGCCCTGAGAAGCTTTGCTTGAGCACGTCGAGGTCTAGCGCGTAGGTTTTGTCGGCCTGAACCTCCACCACAATCGTGATCACTTGATTGAGTTTGTCGGGGTCGAGCACGGCCACGTTGGCTTGAATGTAGCCTTGCTCTTTGAGCTTTTGAATACGCCGCTGCACCGATGCAGTCGATAAGTAAACGGCGTCCGCCAACTCACGCAGCGGAGTTTGGCAATTGCGCTGCAAGCATTCCAACAGCGCATAATCGTATTTATCCAATGACATCAGACTCGTCCAGTGAGAAATTTTCTCACTCACGTTATGAATTTCGAGCACCTTTATCAAGGCCGACGCAATAAAATATCGCCATTCCCCCTGACTCGGTCGATAACGATGCCAAAAACCATGCACACGCCACTGGGTGTCACGCTCAATGTGATTGCCTCTGCCCTCTTCGCGCTGATGTTTGCCTACACCGCTTTATTGCGCGATCTGCAAGGCGAAGAAATTTACGGCTGGCGAATCCTGCTCACCTTTCCACTGCTCACGCTGTTCATTCTGCTCAGAGGTTACTGGCCCCAAGTCGCGACGCTGTTTCAGCGCCTGCGCACGGAACGTTATTTCTGGCTGACGCGCGTGGCATCATCGTTTTTGATTGGCATTCAGCTGTGGCTGTTTATGTGGGCACCGGTGAACGGATACGGGCTGTCGGTGTCTTTGGGGTACTTCATCATGCCCATCACCATGGTGGTGGTCGGGCGCGTGGTGTTTCACGATCGCATGTCGCGCTTTCAGCAATGGGCATGTTTGTTTGCGTTGCTTGGCGTGATCAATCAATTGGCCATTTCTCAAACCTTATCGTGGCCAACGCTAGTAGTATGTTTGGGGTATCCCATCTATTTTGGGCTGCGCTACAAAACCGACACCAATCACATCGGCGGGCTCTGGTTTGACATGCTGCTCAGCCTGCCAGTCAGCCTCTACTTTGTGGGTCACGGCGGCCATGTGTTGCAAGCTGTGAGCGCGAATTTGGATCTGCTGTGGCTGATTCTCGGTTTGGGCGCGATCAGCGCGTTGGCATTGGCGTTTCAATCGCTTTCGGCACCGCATCTGAACATCACGCTGTTTGGCTTGCTGGTTTACGTTGAGCCAGTGTTACTGCTGCTGGTTGCGCTGCTGCTTGGGGAAAACATTCACGCCAGCGAATGGCCCACTTACCTTGCCATTTGGCTGGCGGTGGTGGTGCTGATGCTCGAAGGCGGATTGAGTTTGTGGCGGGCGAAAGCCGCAAAGCGCGCACG
The DNA here is from genome assembly GCF_052076135.1 of Vibrio sp. Vf1514. Lineage (NCBI taxonomy): Bacteria > Pseudomonadati > Pseudomonadota > Gammaproteobacteria > Vibrionales > Vibrionaceae > Vibrio > Vibrio sp. Vf1514. Next base: position 1,362,842 of record NZ_CP197268.1, read on the forward strand.
GCGTCATCACCAGCAAGGTCTCAAGCAAAGCCACGAGCAAAGTGTCGAGCAGAGCGAAGAGTTCAGTCATGAACCGAGTCTCGAACAACCCAATGACCCGATTCAATCAACGAAATAAGTGGCGGTATTTGCTTTCCAACGCGTGAAGCGCGTGTTCGAGATTGGGTTCCGGCTTACTCAAATGGGTAATTAAGGTCATGAAATAGCAATCGAGCAACACGGGCATATTTTCACCCCACGCCGCCGGAAGATTGGCCGTCTCAAACAGGGTTTGATTGAACGATTGGTAGTAATCCATGTCCCACACCACTTCTTTGAGCAGCGCACGACTCAAGTTTACATTGGCAAAATAGTAACCGTAGTAGGTACGGGCAAACTGCATCGCCAATTCAAACGCATCTTGCGAAGGGGCGTTGAATCCTTGTTGCGACAGTCGCTCAAGTTGATTCATCACGCCTTCGCGTAGGATGGCCAGTTTGGTCTCGAAATGGCTAAACACCGTGCCATCGGCCACGCCAGCCTGGCGCGCAATTTGGCGCGTTGACGTTTCTTGATATCCCTGCGTTTCAAAGAGTTGCCACGCCGCAGCCAGTATTCGTTCTCTCGTTTGCTCTCGTTTACCCATCATCGGCTCATCATTATGTCATGCCGTTGCATCATACCTTTCCCCTCTCGCATTGACAAACTGAGCGCGCTCATTTATAAAATTGAGCACGCTCAATTAAAATCATAACGAGGAGAAAGGAATGATACATCTGCTTAAAACCGGCATGCTGACACTTTGCCAATGGTTCATTTTCTTACCCGGCTTACTGTGCTTTTCATACCTGCTCAGGCCACTGTTGATTGTGGTCTTGGTGCCCGGCGGTCTGTTACTTTTGGCCGTGATTGGCGGGCAAGAAGTCCGCTCTGAAATGAAGAGCCTATTCAAAGGCTGGGTGACATCACGTTGATGGATGACGCACAGCGTGCCCGCGTGCGGTCATCAAGCCCCGCAACGGACATAGCGATAAAACACGGCAATAGCGGCAAGCATCATCAGGCGTTGTCCAAATCACGACGATGCTTGTCCACTTCTGCGCAGATCGCCCAGCAAAGCCCATTTAGGATGAATGTTCGACTCACTGCTCCACGGACGAATTCATCATGTTAGAGAACCCAGCAAACAAATACCGACCGGCGCCGGTTATTCACTTCCCGCAACGCACTTGGCCTTCAAAAGTGCTGACACAAGCGCCGCGTTGGTGTTCCACGGATCTACGCGACGGCAATCAAGCGCTCGCGAATCCCATGAATCAAGCACGCAAGCTGAAATTCTTTCACCACTTGGTCGAATGCGGATTCAAAGAGATCGAAGTCGCGTTTCCTGCTGCCTCACAAACCGATTTCGATTTTGTGCGCTGCCTGATTGAAGAGCGCCGAATCCCCGACGACGTCACCATTCAGGTCATCACCCAATCGCGACCAGATTTGATTGAGCGCACCATCGCCGCACTCGACGGGGCGCCAAAGGCCATTATTCATTTATACAATGCGACTGCGCCGCTCTTTCGCGATGTGGTGTTCGAGCAAGATAAGCCAGCCACCTTGGCTCTCGCCGTCAAGGGCGTGAAACAGATCAAAGCCTTGTGCGACCAGCACCCACACACGCAGTGGACACTGGAATACTCGCCCGAAACGTTCAACTTTACCGAACCGGAATTTGCGTTGGAGATTTGCGAAGCCGTGGCCGCCGCTTGGCAGCCCAGCCAGCAGCGCCCGCTGATCTTAAACTTACCCACCACGGTGGAATGCAACACACCGAATGTGTTTGCCGATCAAATCGAACACTTTATTCACTCGTTCTCATGCTTGCAGTGTGTCACCCTTAGCGTGCATCCGCACAACGACCGCGGCACCGGCGTTGCAAGTGCTGAACTTGCCATGTTGGCGGGCGCCACACGTATTGAAGGATGCTTGTTTGGCAATGGCGAGCGAACGGGCAATGCGGATTTGGTGACGATTGCGCTCAATCTCTATTCGCAAGGTATCGACCCAAAACTGCGCTTTTCAGACATTCGACGCACGGTCGAAGTGGTTGAAGAGTGCAATGAACTGCCGGTGCATCCACGTCATCCCTATGGCGGCCGATTGGTGTTTACCGCGTTCTCCGGTTCGCATCAGGACGCGATTAAAAAAGGCTTTGCTCGCCATCATCACATGCCGCAACCGCTATGGTCGATCCCTTATTTGCCGCTCGATCCAATGGATCTGGGGTGCAATTATGAAGAGGTGATTCGGGTCAACAGCCAGTCGGGGAAAAGTGGCGCGGCATGGTTACTCCAAGAAAACCACGGCTTATCACTCCCCAAAATGCTGCAAGTGGATTTAAGTCAACGTGTGAAACGTCATACCGACCAAACTGGGCGCGAAATCTCGATTGCCGAATTGTGGCAGTTGTTCAGGCAAGCCTATGGATTGATGCCCTCGCCCGAGATGCGCCTGCTGAGTTATCAAAGCCAACCGGCGGCAACAGGCCAACAGATTGAGAGCCGTATGGGGTTCAACCAAGAAGAAATGGTGTGTTCGGGCATAGGAAACGGGTTACTCTCGGCAATGTTAAACGCGCTAACCGAGCAGTTTGGGATAACCTGCAACATCGTTGATTATCACGAACACACGCTCGGTTCGAACACTCGCAGCAAAGCGGTGAGCTACGTTCAATTGCAATCGGCGACGTCAAATGTGACCCAGTTTGGTGTGGCGATTGATGAAGATGCCACCAAGGCATCGCTGCAAGCTGTCATGAATGCCTACGCCAACATGCTCAAGACGCAGCCCCATTCGCGCTCCGTAGACTGACAGACCGTTAATCAGATTGCCGTGGAATCAGGTCACCGTTGACTGAAGTGACATTGAATTAAAACAAGATAGACGCCGTGTATTCGCTCGGCGTCAGCCCGATACGGCTTTTGAACATGGCGCTGAACGCACTCGGGCTGTCATATCCAATCGCCAGCGCGCTGTCGAGCACGCTGTGGCCGCTGGCTAATAATTCAAGCGCGTGAACCAAGCGTTTCTGACGCAGCCATTCGGTGAACGTCAGCCCCAGCTCTTGCTGAAATTTGCGCGACACGGTGCGTTCACTCTGCCCCAAATACTTCGCCGCGTCAGTCGCCGTCCAAGGGTGAGCAATGCGATCCGAGACGTAATCACACAGCATGATTAACCCATCGGAGCTTGGGTTCGGCAGATAGAAATCGACCGGTTTGAGTCGGCGCAATTCATCCAAAATCAGCTCGAAAATACGCTCTTCCCGCGTTCCAGCAATCCGTTCCTCGGGCAGCGATACGGCTTCAACAATGAGATGTTTCAGTAAAGATGGCACTTCCGACAGCACGCACGTGTTGGGCAGATCGGCTCGTGCCATCGCATCGACAAACAGCGTGCGCACTTTGACATGGCCCGTAATTCGCAGGCTGTGCGAAACGCCAGCTGGAATCCACATGCCTTTATTTGCCGTCACCACCCATGTTCCGGCGGCGGTATCGACCCGAATCACCCCGTTTAACGCATGCAAAAACTGCGCACACTGATGTTCGTGTGCGGCTTCAGTGTCCCCATGCATGTAATCGTGAGCATAGGCCAGCACGGGCGGCCCCAACGTTTCGTCGCAAAATTTCATGGTGTGTTCGCGAAAGCGAGCCTCATTGAACGTGGCAGTAGCATCATCAAAAAATCATACTAACGACACCACCGTGAGATGCAAGCCTTCAGCACCGCGCTTGGTAATAAGCAACCAACTGATCGAGAAACTGGTACAGCGTTTGGTTCATGTCCTCATAGTCATGCTGCATGAGGCGCTGTGGCGATTCCACGAACGGATGATGGCCAGACACGTCAACTGCATCATGTTCAATCAATAGCGCCACCACCTCTTTTGTCAGTTCCATATGGCATTGGAAGCCAAAAACGACATCGCTGTAAGCGACAATCTGCCGTGGGCACCCGGCGCTAAAGGCAAGAACGTGCGCGTCGGGAGTCAACCCGGGCATATCATTGTGCCAATGCCCGACCGGTAACGTGGCACCAAAATGTGCCATCAGCGGATGGTGCAACCCCGCTGGCGTGAGTGTGATCGGAAACTTACCGATCTCGCGTTCCGGGCTCGGTGCGTAGCGCGCTCCCAACGCTTCCCCAATAAGTTGCGCGCCCAAACAGACTCCAATCACCGCTTTTCCGGCACGAATCGCCGACAGAATGCAGGCCTGCTCCGCTTTCGCGTTAAAGTGAGCGCACTGCGCTTGCGTGGTCGCGGGATTTTGCGGCCCGCCCATCACAATCAACAGATCGATCGCGTCAACATTCAATGGCAAAGGCTCGCCTTCGTACACGCGAGAGTAACCGATATGAAAACCACGGCGAGTCGCCCAGATTTCATAAGCGCCTGGCGCTTCAAAATGTTCATGAATAATAAAGTGAATTCGCATGATGTTGCCTTTCTCGTTGAGTAGGCCATTGATGCTATATCAAGCGAAAGTGACGTGTTATATACTATCTGCCATTAAACATCGATAAGTCGCCAATTATGCAAGCCAACCACCTCATTCAATCGTCCCCTCATCAGGTGTTCATCACCAAAACCACTCACATGCGAGCGGGCTACATCGATGATTTTCACACGCACCCATGGCACCAAATCATCTTTCCGCTCAGTGGGTTATTGCAATCCTCGATTGAAAACAGATCGGTCATCGTCCCTCACAACGCCATGTTGTATATCCCCGCCGACACGGTGCACAAATCGGTATCGGTCACCGACACGCAATTTTTGGCGATGTACCTCAACCCCAAAAGCGGGGTGAATTACGGCGTTGAGGCGAAATCGTGTTTGGTGACGCCGTTTCTCAAGGCCTTGATCTTGCTGTTGTTTAATCGCTCGACTCAAGCACTGCCGCCCGAGAATCTCATCCATCTTTTAACGGTGTTACGCGATCAAATCGACACCGCCGGGCAGTATGCGATCCCATTGCTGATCCCCCGCGACAAACGCCTCAAAGCCATTTTCGATCAATTGAAGGCGCAACCCGATATGAAGTTCAGCTTAAACGAATGGGCGAAGCACGTTGGGGCGTCAGAACGCACGCTCTCTCGGCTATGTGCCAAAGAATTTGATCAATCGTTCTCGCTGTGGCGGCAAAATGTGCGACTCGTCATGTCTCTACAATTATTGAGCACCCCGAGAACCATTCAAGATATTGCGCTGGAGCTGGGCTATGCCTCCGATTCCGCATACATCTATGCCTTTAAGAAACTGTTTCATCACACCCCAAGTAAATACCGCCACAGCCTGTTAAACCACGGGCAGGATTTGACGCAGCTTGTTACCGAGGGAAGGATTGATGAAGAGATGGTTGATGAAGAAGTCCTTGATGAGGGCATTTAACGAAAGGATGCGACGAAGCGGTTTGATGCCGGTGTAGCGCCCGTTCGTTCTCCGGGTTTATTGAAAAGCTATTTTTTATTGAAAGGCTATTTTGAGGAAGGCCAAACTTGCCTGATATGCTGAGGTTCAACATATCAGGCAGCAATACGATTATTTTGTTGGCGGCGTGCCTTCAGCATTTGAAACAACCGCATCAATCTGAACCAATGCGCCTGATAGGATCTTTTCAACGCCAATCACGGTTCTGGCTGGAAGTTTGCCATTGAAAAACGTCGTGTATACCTCATCAACCAAATGCAGATCAGCGACATCAGTCAGTTGAATGTTGACCTTCACCAAATCATCCATGTCATGACCAATGCTTTCAACGATGGACTGAATGTGCGTGAGGCACTGCTTGGCCTGCTCGCCCGCATTGCCTGCGACCAGTTTTCCTGTCTGTGCATCCACAGGAAGCTGCGCCGAGATGTGGTTGTAGTGAGAAAAAGCAACAGTTTGCGTTGAAAGCTCACTCATCGGTGCCAACTCGGTATTGTTCGCCCAAATCACAAGCCCGTGTCTGTCTTCCACGGCTTGTGGGGGCGTGCCGTCGCCATGAGAGATAACCGCATCCATTTGAACCAATGCATTCATTGGCAGACCTGCCGCTTGGGTCACGGTACGCGCTGGAACATAAGCCACGCTGCGCGCGATGGCCGAATCAGGGAAGAACGTCATATACACTTCATTCACTTGCTCGATGTCGGCAAGATCGCTCACCTGAATGCCCACTTTAACAATGTCATCAAACGGCACATCAATACTTTCTAAGACGGTCTTGAGGTTACGCAAACACTGAGCCGCTTGCGCCTTGATTCCCCCTTCCACCAACGCGCCTGTAGTCGGATCAATGGGCAGTTGCGCAGAAAGGTTGTTGTAGTGTGAGAAAGCCACTGAATGAGTTGATGTTGCGCTCTGAGCCACGCGATCACTGTTTCTCGCCAGCTTAATCAAAGCGCAAGGGGCTTGGGGCTGAGTCCCTTCACCGTTCGAGATCAAAGCGTCCACTTGAATCAGCGCATCACGGTGAGGGAGTTCGGCCACGGCAGACACGGTTTTCGTTGGGAAGTATGTTGTAAAGAACGCCGCCATCACGTCGTTGACGGCGTCTGCATCGTCAATATTTTTCAGGAATACATTCACTTTCACCACGTCATCCATCACGTGCTCAATGCTCTCTACGATAGATTTGATGTTGTCAAAACATTGCTTCGCTTGCGCTTTGATGTCCCCGATCACCAACTCACCACTTTGAGGATCAATCGGCAGTTGCGCCGAAATATTGTTGTAATGAGAGAAAGCAACGCTTTGTGTAGAGAATGCATTGATTGGCGCTTGGCCTGTATTTCGAGATAGCTTGATGATCTTACCGCTCATGATGATAGGTATCCTTATCGGTTTGTAGGGGATTTTAATCGTGATGATTTAGGGCTTATCTTTCTAAGAGCGCTGATGGTAATTCAAGGCTATATTCATGAGTGTGATGGAATTCAAAATTAAATTTCGCTAGCAACCCGACACGCGGTGGATAATTAGTCAGAGCAAGATTAAATATCCGCATCATCCAGAATAAATCGTATTATATTTATTCAACAAGCGTATTCATTCCCTGAAAATGAATATATAGCATTTAAAATATGCCGTTTATTTTATGTTAGATGTTCAAATATGATGGCTGCTTCACAACATACTCAGTAAACGACCCGCCCGTGACCAAATTGAGTGATTTGATACCCGAATTTCATGAATAGATTTTTATTTGAAATATCAAAGATACAAAAAAGCAACCGTGCGGCGCACTTTTAAACAATTTATCTACATTTACTTTAGCGAATGAGCACCACTCTCCAAGATTCCACGGTTGGTGCAAGATCGTGTTTTAGGATTTGACCCAGTTCCCTTCGGGAAAACCCTTTTATGGAGGAGGTTTCGATGAGTTGCTTTAACTTGTAATTGGACATATGCGAGTTATCGGTTTTTCTAAATTAGCTTTTTACGGATTACTCTAAGTATTGATGCTAATGTTCTTAGCCATTCCATCAAGCTTACCCCATTCAGGTTCTGTGTTTTACCAACTGAATCTCAAACAGGGTAAGGATATAAACCTAAACTTTATTAAGCTGCGAATGTTTTCTTCAGAAATTCACTTACTGAAACAGGATTACGATCTAACAAGCCAGCTAAGTCATTAGATGGTTTATCGAAATACCCAGACTTCACTTGGCTCGCAAATCCCACCAATGCTTGTACTGCAACATCAGGAAACGAAGCATCCGCTAAGCTCTTGATGTAATCATCTGTGTCAGGGGAAGAGAAAGGAATGTCTTTCCCCGTTACCTTACTTAACTCATCAATAATTGCACCAAAACTAACTGATTCGATCCCTCCCAAATCGTATGTTTTGAAATCATGCCCCTCAGAACATAGGACATTGGCTGTTGCTAAAGCCATGTCGCTGCGTGTAGCAAACGAGATTTTACCTTCTCCAACAGGCGCATGATACCCACTCTCTAAAACGTCTTGACCTAAGATTTGAGGGATAGACTCCATGTATGGAGCGTTACGTAAAATGACATAATTTAGCCCCGATTTTTTTAAAGTGTATTCAGTCCATCCATGCAGGTCTTCTGACAAACAATTTTCATCAATAGCGGTGCTTCTTTGAGTGCTCGTGTAGATGACTTGTTTTACATTGGCAGTTTGTGCGGCTTTGATGACATTTTCATGCAGTGTAAAGTCGGCAAATGCTTCCCCACTTGAAATAAAAAGCAATTTGTCGATGCCTTGAAATGCAGATACAAGGGAGTCATAGTCATTGTAACTACCAAATCTGATGTCTATACCTCTACCCGATAAATCATTCGTTTTATCATTGTGGCTTCTAGCAAGACCTGCAATACCATTTGAAGGCACATGTTTATTCAGTTCGTTAATCGTTGCAAAACCGAGTTGACCAGTGACACCTGTTACTAAAATCATTTTACCCTCACTATTTCGTCTTTATATTTATATTCATATTCTTAATTTGGTATTTATTCGGAAATGATGCAGCCAGCATCCCCACAGCTTCTTGCAGAAGGCATGTTATCTAGCTTTTCTTTTTCTAATACTGACTGGATGTAGTGTTTGAACTGCTCTTTTGAGTTAGCTCCTGAAATCTCGTATCGATTATTGATGCGGTAATAAGGAACACTTTTAACCCCCATTCGTTGACCGTTTGAGATGTCATCCGCAACACTGTTTTTGAATTGCTTATTGAGTAAGATACTTTTTACGGGTTGCTCGTCTAACCCTGCATCGACGGCTATGGCTATCAATCGATCGATATCTGCAATATTCCATCCTTTAACAAATGCAGCTTCCATGAGTCGGTCAGAAACTGTGTTCTCAACCCCTTGAGTTTTGGCATAAGCAACCAAACAATGGGCATCAAATGTATTCACCATCTGTACTTTATCCATATGAATAATGAGTCCTGACTGTTTGGCAGACTGCTCTATTTGCTTCGCTCTATCGCGAGCACTATCAAGATTCATCCCATATTTCAGAGCAACTTCGTAAATAGACTCTGGAGCGTCTTGTGTTGGGTTTGTTTGGTAGCTTCTGTGCTCCTTGGTGAAGCTTACGCCTAGCTCATTGAGAGCGTTAGTCATGTTCCATTCTCCAATGAAACACCAAGGACAAAGATAGTCTGACCAGATTTCCACGGTAATTGAGGGTTTCTGGTCTGCCTGATTCGCTTCTTTATAGTTATCTTGGATCGTCATAACTTGCTATCGCCTCATTAATACTTAAAATAAACAGATGTTCATTAATCAACACATGTTGTTTATCTTCAAATTTACGAGACACCTGTAAGAAGTGCAATGGACAGGTTTTTCTCTAATGTTGGTTAAGCAACACTAACCAAGAAAGTGTTGATAAAAAGTTTTTAAGGGTGAGTTGTGGATAGAAGAATTGAGCGAACACAGAAAGCCATTTTCAATGCGTTGTTAGAACTTATGAATGAAAAAGAGTTTGATAAAATATCAATCAACGAAATCGCCCAAAGAGCCAATGTAAATCGTGGGACTATCTATTCCCATTACACAGACAAAAATGACCTGTTAAAAAAATACATCGCTAGCTGTATCGCTCCATTTAAACAAGAATGTTCTGTAGAAAGCCCAGAAGTGCTAATGCTGGGAACATTTGAATACATTGAAGAAAATGTCGATGTCTTTAAAACATTACTCATGAATGGTGGTGCCACATCATTCAAAGAGACGTTACAGGAAATGGTATTTTCAGGTTTAACAAAGGCAAATCGAAATCAACAAACTGAAGATTCAATTCCACAAGAAATAAAGTACCATTTTGTCGCTTCTGCTATGACTGGCACTATTGAATGGTGGGTTAAAAGCCCAACACGTTACAAACCAGCGATTATGGTTGAACATATTTTGCACCTTCTAAACAAGTTGCAATGACCACTAACTGACTCTTTTTCTCATAGTAGATAGATTAGATTAATTTGGGGACAGTTGGCCTGTTACTGGCACATTGTCGACTGTTCGAAACACAGAATGGGGCAAATTCGTGTTACCAATGGCGTCCGTCGTGACTCTGCACGCATGACCAAAAGCATGGAAAAACTCTATACACGTGGCCAGTTTTAGTTCATCACGACAAGATGTCTGGAACATCTTGACCAGAATAGTGGCTCCTAGCTGGCTTCAGGTTTTAGCTTGGGTTTATCTTGGTAGGGTCATCGGGGGCGGTGTGTATCTTGATTCTAAAAGCCGACCAGATTTCAGCGTGGTTTGATAGGTATCTACTGAAGAAAGACAAAGAGTAGACGTGATTGTGAAGCTCTCATATCGGTCTTTAGCATGAGAAAAGCGAGTAACCAAATAAAATGGTTCTCGCTTTTTAATCAATGACCACGTTCGATTCGAGATAAAAAATTATCCAGTAAACTCTTCAGAATCGGGACGATTGGTAAACTGCACACCGTTTAAGAAGTCGCACAGCAGTTGGTCTTCACACTGTTTGTAGTTTTTGTTGTTTGGCTTGCGAAAATACGCACCAATTTCGTATTTACTTAAACTAATACCAACCACTTCTAATACGTCCAACACATCTTCTGCTTTCATGTCTAGCGCAATGCGCAGCTTCATAAGAATCATGTTGTTGGTCAACGTGACTTCTGGCTTAGGTTGCTCGCCGTCTTTTTTTCCTCGCTTGAGGTTAATAAAGCCATTTAAGAATACCGCTAACTCTTGATCCTTCATCTTAACGGAAGATTTGTCGCTTTCATCTTTTAACCAGTTTGCCACTTTATCGTGAGCCACAGTGACTTCTGCCTGCCCGAAAGCTTTCATGATCTGCGCGTTTTTCAGGTTTAACGCGTGTTGGATACGACGTAAAATTTCGTTGTTAGTCACTAGGGATTCCTAAAATGAGTTCTAAGGGTGAATAAAAATCCATCAATGACATGCGTTCTGTGAGTGTCTTTATTCAATAGCGTAGTTGACGGTGACTCTAACAGAGAACACGTTTCTTCGGTAGGTTAAAAAATAGAAATAAGACGGCCTATTCGAACTAGTTGGCTAAGTTGGTAAGACCCCACTTTCATAGACACGATGCTGATTAGAAGAAATCGGTCACACCACCTCACTGTGATTTGTGAGGTAGAAGGTTACTGGCAAGGAAAGGGGCACAACTAACTCAACACAGCTCCCATCGACTCGAAGTAGATAAAACTCAGTGAGCATGTTCAACCCCATCTGCTCAATCAATACATTTGAACCAATGCGCCGGGAAGGGAGAATGAATAGCCGCCCAACGAAATAAGACAACATCACCCATTGACTCAGCAAATGAATCAAGTAAGGTCATGTTTTTGTCTATTTACTATAACGTCATGAATAAATTAGGAATTCCTTTTATAGCGACCGTGAGCTTTACTCTGTTCGGTTGTGCAGTAAAGCCGGTTGAATTACCCCAAGAACCTTATTCTTTGGATCCCACCCACTCTTATGCATTCCATTTATCACACGCCATGGGATTAAGCTCTGCGGTGGATTTGCCCAAAGGCGAAGCCGAAACACTACTGAAAGAGCGAAAAGAGTCCATGATGGAAGCCGGATTGAGTTCGTCGCTGTCGGGTTATCTTGTGTCGTTCACGCTGGCCAAATCTCTTGGTCTGCCACTGACAACGGCTCATGACCTCGCTTCCGATTCAGCCGAGAGCAGCTTTATCATGGGGGCTGGGACTGCAGAGAAAAAAACCATCACAGACTACGAAAACTTTGCCATCTATCTGCCCTATGAGTTCGCTCAAAACCAAGAAGATGCGCGCGCCTACGTATTCAATTACTTTGTTCATGTGATGAAAAACAATGAGATGGCGCTAAAAGAGACGGATTCTGAATTTGAATACGGCACAGGCCATGAGTTCTCACATCCGCTCTGCCAAAAGCTAGACACGCAATGTCGGTACCAAATCAGAATTGAAGAACCAGTCATCGCATACGCACCAGAGGGACTCGGTGGATACAAATCATGGGTTTGGAGCCCTAAATCTCGCAATGCGCCGATTGTACGCACCTATACGGTCGCGACTTGGGGTCAATTAGGGACATTCGATATGATCACCGTGAAGAACAACCAAATGGCCATTCAAGATACTTTCGAGAAGCCGCTGATGAAACACTACCCTGAGTGGCTTGTTAAGTTTGTTCCGGCGACTTATGACAAACCACCATTCGTGATATGGCATGGTCGTGAATATCAATTTGAACGTCCATAGAAAGCTTTATAACAACGCTCGAAAGAATAAACATCGGTTCAAATGAACGTTGATATCATCCCCGCAGCCAGTGAATTGATTGTGGGGATGGAACACTTTCTATAAACACTTTTTGTGAATAGAACACTCGTTCATGGTAAACGAACGATCACGGCTTCACGCTTCGTAATCACGACGGGGTCGCGTACCTTAAATGAAGCGCTCTCCTATCCACTGATAAACCGAAATCAAGCATGCTGGTATCGCAATGATGGATATCATAAATAACGCGCATCCTTTATTGAGTTGGCGTGCACGCGCTTCACTTTCGATTCGGACGATTTCCTCAAACTTGTGGTTAAATAAAGTTTTTCGGCTTTTAACCCGCGCCAATGCGTCCCGAGCCTCACCTTCAAAAGTACACGGAATCTTTTCGGTCACTAATGCTAAATCAGCGGTAAAAGCATGAACGGTGTACTTATAATTACCATCGTTAAATGTGTCTTTCTCATGTTTTAGATTCAAGACAGCGTTTGCACCAACGCTCCCCGCTAAATCCTTGAGGTGGGCTTTGGCTTCGTCTAAATCTTTAAAAAATCGTGTGGCGATCGTCGCTTGATGCACAACATCCCCATACTTAGGCTTACTTGATTTCGTAATAAAAAAGTCCACCAGTTTGAGCTCAAATATTACCTCAGGAATGGATACTTTTTTTGTTGAAAGTCCTTTGGGAGTAGGAATCGGATCGAACTCAACCGTGACGCCTTTAATTAACTTTGATTCGTCGGTTTTATCAACAAGACTCGATACATGTAAGAAATAGCTCTCGCCATCTTCTCCTTTGACAAAACCATATTTTTTAGTTTGGACATATGAAACCAACGTTCCTTTCAAAATGTGCCTCTATATATTCAAATAAATCAACAAACCAAATCACTATATAGAATAATTCTTCTGCATCAATCATTATTGGAATTGATAGTTAAATGAACGCTATTTACCGTACAGGGTGGAGTGGCATCGTAACTAGAATAACCCCCATCTCCACAAATAATTTATCTGATCATTCAAATTAAGATGTGACTCATATATCGTCGCGGTTCGAAAATAATGGATAATATTTAAACAAAATCTGATTCACGATAAAGCGACGAAACACAAACCCACCAACATATTTTCGAATTCAACCTGCCATCAATCTCCTCAAATATGGCCAAGAGGGTTGTCGGCCACGCATACGACCATTAGACTGCACGAGTTAGAACATGTGATTTTGGGTGCGCACTCATCATGAATCATTGATGATGCGATGCCAAAATCAATATGAAATAGGATGGAGATAGAGAATGAACGGCAGTTGGGCGAACTTCTTTCCGTATTTTGCTGGTGCTTTTAAGCTGATTGTCTTAGGCATTGGCGCCTACTTAGCGATCAAATGGCATTTTGATGAAGACAGACGCGTCAAAGAAGCCGCAGGTGTGGTATTTGATGAACCCAGCGCAATGAGAAAGTGGGCGAGCATGCTTGCCATTCCAACCCTACTTACACTGCTGGTGATTGTTGTCGTGTATGCGACGAACTGGTATCTCGACCTTCCCTAACGCGCTGGATTGACCCGTTCCATGTTGCGCTGTTTGGATGCATGGGTGTGCGGTAAGAATACAACTTGAGAACATCGAACCATCCAACCGCCACAAAAAATGGGCCCACATAGGAGCCCATTTAAAATTCAGTACAAATGATTGACTCTGCCAATCGTCACGCAGTGTGACCAAAGCAGCCACCTGTCCTCACGTACGATACAGCACCTTAATCACGTGCCAACCGAATTTCGTTTTCACGAGTTGAGGCGTGAGGATTTCCCCTTTAAAGCAGGCTTTATCGAATTGCGGCACCATTTGTCCTTGGCGGAATTCACCCAAATCACCACCTTTTTTACCTGATGGACACAGTGAATATTTCTTGGCTAGCGTTTGAAACTTGGCGCCTTTTTTGAGCTGCTGCATGATGTCATCAGCTTGTTCTTTATGCTTCACCAGAATATGAAGTGCGGCTGCGGTTCTTGCCATTTTCGACCCTCAAACAACGTCGTTCGGTTAAAAAAGTGGCCTAGTCTAGCGGAACTGAGCCTCGGTTGCACTGGGCATTGTGCGTTACTTTTTTGTATCGGCGTATCTTTTTCTGCTAGCGAGCGCAAAACGATTTGAAACAAAGGGACGATGCTGATGACGTAAAGCCTCACTCATCGGCAAAATTCGGTTGATACCGTTGCTGATACGATATTTTCAGTTAGTATAGTGACCTAGGCGTTTAGATTAAGAATTTCGTTATGGCTAAAACCATCAGTAAGGCAAATCAGTCACAAGGCATGTTGATGTTCACGCTGAACATGCAAAAGCAGTTGTTTGCGATTGGTACTCTCAAAGTTCGAGAAATTGTTCCTTACCTCCCAATGACTCAAATTCCGTATTCACACCACCATGTGGTGGGTACTGTGACGATCCGTGATATGACGGTGCCGGTGATTGATATGGCCGCCGCAATTGGTTTTCGTCCCATTGCCCCGCAGGAATACAAACAGTGCTACCTGATTGTCACCGACTGCCTGCGAACCGTCGTGGCCTTTATGGTGCGCGGGATTGAGAAAATCATTGAGTGTGATTGGCGAGCGATTGAATCGGCCCCGCCAACAACGGGCCACAACGTGTTTGTCACAGGCATCACCCGCTATCAAGAGCAAATTGTTCAGTTGCTGGATGTAGAGTTGCTGCTGTCGAAAATCTATCCGCAGTACGAATCCACCAAAGTGCCGATGCTGACCGACATCGAACGCGAACGTTTGAAAGCGCTGAATATTCTGCTGGTCGACGACTCGTCCATTGCGCGGAAGCAGCTCGCGGATGCGCTCGATCGGATCAACATTCCGTATCAAATCTGTAAAAACGGCTTAGAAGCCGCCGAGCTGATGAAGCAGCGCGCCAATGAGAATCAGGCAATTGATATTTTGGTGAGTGATATTGAAATGCCAGGCTTGGATGGATACGAACTGGCCTTTGAAGTGCAAAACGATCCGAAACTCAGCCACGCGTACTGTATTTTGCACACCTCACTGTCGAGCGAAATCTGTGTCGATCGCGCGCATCAAGTGGGCGCACATGAGGCATTAGAGAAGTTCAACGCCACCGAACTCATCGAAGCGATGCTGCGCGGTGCGAAAAAGCTCGAAGCTCAAAACACATCCCACACCGCTTAACGAACGGCGCCTTGCAAGGTCAGGCTTTGCAAGGCTTCCCGGTCGGACTTTTTCAATTGACTCACCACCAACTGATACGACCGCTGGCACAAATCTTCAATCATGCCCGCTTCCACATCACCATCTAGATCGACGGAAATCCAATGGCGTTTGTTCATGTGATAACCCGGTCGAATGGATGAAAACTGGCTGGTCAACACCTCTCCATCCTGCGGCGTGCATTTCAACGTCACAAACGTCGGCGCGCGATCTTGCGCAATGTACGCAAACATCTTGCCGCGAATTTTATACACCAAAAACTCTGGCCCGAACGGATAACAAGCCTCGGATTGAAGCAGCGTATCCAAATAATCAGTCAGTTGCGTTACGGTCATCATGATCGCGTCCTTATGCCACACGGCATTTACGGGTTGAGTTATTCGAAATTAGATAGCCACAGTTTCAGCAATTGAGTCAGTTGTTCCTGCTCAGCGCCGGATAAACCTTCAACCAATGCCTCTTGAATTTTGACGTGCTCAATCACCAGTTCATTGACCAAATCCAACCCGTCGTCGCTGAGCTGCACTTCGATGCTGCGCCGGTCGGCGATGCTGTGCAAGCGATGCACCAGACCTTTTTGTTCCAGTTTGTCCAAACGGTTGGTCATCGCCCCCGATGTCAGCATCATGGAGCCAAGCAGCTCCGACGGCGTCAATCGATACGGCTCTCCTGAGCGCAGCAAGGTTGCCAACACATCAAACTCACCCATTTTGAGCCCGTAACGTTTATGCACCTCCGCCACGGCGACTTCTAAATGCTTGGAAAGGCGCATCATGCGTCCCATAATACCCATCGGTAACGTATTGAGTTGCGGTCGTTCGGTTTGCCACTGCGCTAACACGCGGTCAATCGCATCCATCAGTGTTGAATCTCCATTAATTCGCTGAAAAAATACTTTAACATAAAGATACTTTACAAAAAGCATTTATTGCTTTAGCTTTGCAATTAGATATCTCAACATAAAGATACTTTACATGAACATTTTACTTGCTATGATTCCTGCCTTCTTTTGGGGGACCACTTACGCGGTCACCAAATACACACTCGCCGATTGGCCGCCGCTGCTACTCGGTACCCTTCGCGCGCTGCCTGCCGGATTATTGCTGCTGGCACTGCGCCCTCGCCTGCCAGAAAAATCAAGCTGGCGCCCACTGCTTACCATTGGTTTGGTCAACATCGCTGCCTTTTTCAGTCTCATTTTCGTGATGGCGTTGACTTTGCCTTCGGCCATTTCTGGGGTGGGAATGGTGTCGGTTCCCGTGTTTGCGATGTTTTACCACTGGCTGGTCAGCCGTCAACGCCCGTCATCGATGCAACTGCTGAGTGGCGCAACCTTAATTGCGCTGGCATGGTTTCTGTTTGACCCGAAATCCTTAAACCTCAATCCGATTGGTTTGATGGCCTTATTTGCCGCTATTTTGTGCATTATTTTCGGCTCTACATTAACCAAATCACTGGGCGGTAAAACCCATTGGTGGAGCGTGTTGAGCTGGCAATTGATCATCGGCGGTGTGGCACTGGCGATCGCAACCTTGGTTCACGCGTATTTCGCCCCCCAAGCCTACCTCAATGCCCTCACGCACTTCAGCCTGCGCAATGGATTCGGCATCGCGTGGATTGTGCTGCTCAACACCGCGCTGGGTTACGGCCTGTATGTGTGGTTATTGCAACGCATGTCGGTGGTCGATTTTACCTTCGCAGGCGTTGCCAACCCGGTGGCGGGCATTGTGTGTGGTAGCGTGCTACTCAATGAAGTGTTCCGCGCCGACCAATACGCACTGATGGCGGGTATGATCGTGATGTCTCTGCTGCCACAAGTGGTTTCACTGCGCCGTCGGCGTCGCAAAGTCACGCTGGCATCGCCATCATAATGAGGATGGGCAAGTGTCATAAAGCGCTTGCCCGCCCCCTTTGCAGCACACAAGAATGCGTGCGATTGGTCACAGAGAGCAACGATAAACCTACAATCGTTCGAATTCCCCTCACTTTCCCTCGGTTTTTTTGCGGCGTTTAGAGGCGAGATCCGCTAATCTTAGCGTATTGAGTTTAGGTGCCTAACATTACGCCCCATAATGACTGACGACGACTTTAAGAAATCCACATCGAATCTAAAAAAGGCTGTTCCGCTGATGATGAAACATCATGTCGCGGCAACACCGGCTAACTACGCCCTTTGGTACACCTATGTCGATAACACCATTCCTCGCCTCAACCAGGAAATGGATGTTGTATTAGACAACTTCGGGCTGTGCCCGCCAGCATCTGGCGACTACCTTTACAAACAATTTATTGCCAGCAAAGCCGAAACCAGCGTGGGCGATCTGCGCGCCAATATTGAGCTGCTGGTGAGCGAAGTCGCCAGTTCCATGTCGGACACCATG
The DNA here is from genome assembly GCF_052076135.1 of Vibrio sp. Vf1514. Taxonomy (NCBI): domain Bacteria; kingdom Pseudomonadati; phylum Pseudomonadota; class Gammaproteobacteria; order Vibrionales; family Vibrionaceae; genus Vibrio; species Vibrio sp. Vf1514. Next base: position 1,380,751 of record NZ_CP197268.1, read on the forward strand.
ACCGACACCACGGCGTTTGAAGCCATTATTGATAAAAGCTTTCGCGATCTGGAACGGGTTGAAAACGAGAACTTGTCGATTGAAGAAGTGATGACGCTGATCCGCCAACTGGTAAGTGAATCACGCGATATTCGCCACTCGACACGCTTTCTCAACAGTCAGTTAAAAAACGCCAGCGAAGAGATCACGCGCCTGAAAACCCAATTGGCCGAAGTGCAAAAAGATGCCCTGTTTGATGGCTTATCCGGATTGTACAACCGTCGCTCATTTGACGACGACTTGAGCGCCATGCTGCATGCGCAGCAATCTATCAGCATTGTGTTGCTTGATATTGACCACTTCAAAACCTACAACGACGATTTTGGCCACCTGTTTGGCGATACCGTCATTCGCGCACTGGCCAAACGCATTCAATCGAGCTGCCGTGAAGGCATTACGGCGTATCGTTTTGGCGGCGAAGAGTTTGCCTTGCTGGTGCCAAATCGTTCACTGCGCAGCGCGCGTCAGTTTGCGGATGCCCTGCGCCGTTCCATTGAAAAGTTGAGCGTGCGCGATCGCCGCACTGGCATGCAAGTCGGGAACATTACGGCGTCGTTTGGCGTAGCAGAAAGCGAACCCAATGACACGTTGGATATGCTGATCGATCGCGCCGACAAGATGCTCTACGAAGCAAAAAATCTTGGCCGTAACCGTGTGATGCCACTGTAGCTGTTCACAGTCAGCGCCACCGGTGCGACATCAACAGCAGTAGAAATAGATAGATATAGATATAGAAAATCCTCCCAGTTGGGAGGATTTTTTTATGGAGAGCATTTCATCAGGAAGAATGAATTACAGGTTGAAGCAGTAGTTTAAGTAGTAATCTTCGCCGCTTTTCGCGGTGTATTCTTTGTCTTCACTGCAAGCCTGCGGTTTACCGCGTTCATCCCCTTTGATCAGACTGATCCAGTGACGCATCGCGGCGGTAGGCGTGGTGTCTTCGCTCATTTGTGTGAACGTGGTGCAGGTTTCCAATTGAATGTCGTCAATCTCTACCAACTCAACACACCCCGTGCCTTTCTGACACCCCAGCATCACTTCCACGTGGCATCCGCTGCCGTCACGGAACAGAATCGAACATGGGTTATCTTTGCCACCGGTAAACGCAATGAAGTGTTTCGGATGCTTCAAGCCACTGTGGCGACCGTCTTTGAAATACGCCAAGACATGGTGGTAATCAATCACGTAGCTGGTAACGTCCTGGTGTGACCCTGTTTCCAACGGGAACAAACGGTCAAGCAATTGCTTCGCTTTCAGCTGTTTTTCACGTTGCTGGTTTGCGCTGATTGTCTCGACGGCGAAGACTGCTTCAGCGATAAAGGGTTTCTGTTGTTTTTGGATTTCTGTTTTATCGAAAGTCAGCATATTCATCGTCTTTCCCTCATGGATAACATTAGATTTCGTCCTAGAGCAAATATTCCAAACTTGCGTTTAATTTTCGGTCAAGTTTGTGACTTGCTTAATTTGTAGACTAGCGGATTTTTAACTACAATTTCACAACAAAAATTTTACAATGTGAATTTTACAAAATGGCCGTGTCAAAAAGCTTAGTTAGACAATCTCATTTTTTGGGAACAAAAGTGAGAAACTTAAGGAAACGCAACCACTTAACGATGGAAGATCTGTCGGCGCGTTGCATTCGCATCAATCCGGAGTACGCCCCTTCGGTTTCGTATCTGTCGATGATCGAACGCGGAAAACGTGTGCCCAGCGTTGAAATGTTGGAAGTGATCGCCGAAGTGTTCCAAAAAGATCCCGCGTGGTTTCTGGACGATGAACCCGAGCAAGCCGACATCACCCCCGACAAAGGCAACCGCGGTGGCATCAGCGGTATGGCGTTGGAACCGAGCTTTCTGTTCTCCAACGACATTCTGCAAATTGCGATTCCCGAAATGCTGTCTCAAACCGGTATCACCGGACGCCAGTTCGCTCACTTGCTGATTCGCGCGCACCAAGAAAGCTTGCAAAACCACTTTCCAGACCTGGAACGAGCGGCAGAAGACGTCGGTTTAAAGCGACTGAATTTAGCGGTGGAAGATCTGTTTGATATTGCGAAAAGCCTTGGCCTGACCATTCGCTGGGTACAACGCACGCCGCATGATGTGGTTGATGAATTGGGCGTGAGCGCGAAACAGTTGGTGACATCGTTCTTTGAACCGCCGGGCACCATCTATCTCAATGAGATTTTGCGCCACTACCCCACGCGGCTCAAATACGATTTGGCGGTATACATCGGCCACAACGTGCTGCACAGTAAAGATGGCCTCAAGAGCGTCCTTTCTGTCGGCCATACGCAAGGGTGGGAAGAGCAAGACGTACAACCGACCTCAGAACTCAACTCGCAAGATATTTTGCAAGCATGGCGCGACTTCGAATCGAGTTTCTTTGCTGGCGCTTTGCTGTGCCCTAAAGTGCCATTTCGTCAATTACTTGACCGCAATGGCTATGAAATTGACGTTCACAAAAAGGCCGGCGTTTCACCGTCGGTGGCGATGCGCCGCATGACGGTGGTTTCTCCGTATCCGCATTGGCACTATTTCGACGCCTACGGCGAAGGCAAACTCAAAGCCGTTTATCGCGGTAATGGCATTCCGCTGCCTTGGGGCAACATGCGCAAAGTCAACGACCCCTGCCAGCACTGGGCAGTGTTCCGCCGTCTCTCTGAACCGCAAGATGTCAGCTCCGCGCAGATCTCCATTTTGAATGTTGGTGATGAGCCGCGAATTTACTGCTGTGAATCGGTCAACATGATTGATCCTGCGGGCAACAACCGCGTGCTGTGCGCGGGCATCGACCTGAACCCAGCCATTGCGGCGCAAGGCGGTGATGCGCGTTCAATCGCTGAAGAACTCAAAGCCTCTTGCGTGAGTCAAGGCGGCAGTACGGTGATCCCACGTCATATCAAAAAAGATCTGCTGACCATCGCCAAGATCTTAAACATCAACTGGATCGAACGCGGGATTGAAAATGATGCGCGATTGATTTGCTCGCGCGGCGCAGTGTGTCCGAGAAAGCCGAGTTGTTATGAGAAATGCGGTGGATGACAGGCATAAAAAAAGCCAATCGCAATAAGCGCGATTGGCCATATATATGTGTGAACAAGAAGGTTCACTAACAACGTCAGTTGGCTAGGTGACCCTCGGCTTAGAAGGGTCGATTTATATAAAGCACATAGCGTGCCAACTTTTAAACCCACGAAAACGGCGGGTTTCGGTTACTTTTTCACCGGTTTCATTACAACAGATATCATAATTGAATTGCAAATTGCGAATATATGCAGTTTGCAAATAGCATATGGGACTTTTTGCTTGCACTTTAATGCTTATAGAACACCCACAACGGGCCGATAAGCAGAAACTGTAGGTCGGCAAAAAAGGACGGTTTCTTGCCTTCAATCCGATGGCCAACAAACTGTGCGCCCCACAGCAGTACAAACAGTGCAAACGACAACGCCGCCAAGGGGAGCGCCATCGCCTCAACGCTCCACGCTAATCCGATGCACACCAGCGTAAACCCCAGCATCATCAAACACACCACCATCGAGAGTCGGGCGTAAAACCACAAGACTGGCACACTTACCAGCCAAATCCAGTGAATGTCCATTCCCAGCAGTGAGAGGGACGGTAACGACCAGATCAACCCCACGATGGATAAATAGATCCCCGGCACCGCGATATGGTGAATGGCTTGATTGGTGGGATGTTGGTGGCTGACGGCATACGCGTCCAGCCACTGTTCGAGAGTTCGCATGATTCATCCTTGAATAACGAGAGTTCGACGGGGCTAATGGCGGCTTTGTCGCCGTTTGGCGTGGTACATTCGCTCATCAGCCAGTTTGAGCAGCGCATCGATGCTGTCGATGTCATCTGTATACACAGCGTGGCCAATGCTGATATGTAAATCAATCAGATGCCCTTCATAAATTACCGGCGTGTGACAAAGCGCAGTGTCAACCATGCCCATCAAGGTTTTCACATCGTGTTCGACAATGCGTGGCAACAGCACCAAAAATTCGTCGCCGCCGATACGTGCAATCACATCCGACGCACGCAGCACCGATTTGAGCCGTTCTGCACACGCAACCAACACTTTGTCCCCCGCGGCGTGGCCGTAGGTGTCATTGATGAGTTTAAATTTATCGAGGTCGATGTTGAGCAGCGCAAAGCTGTCGCCCCCGGCAGATTGACGCGCACGTTCAAAGAAGCTTTCCAGCGTAAACATAAAGTAGCGACGGTTCGGCAACCGTGTCAGTTCATCGTGCATCGCCCGTGTATTGGCCGTGCGATACAAGCGATAAATGACCACAAACGCCATCGCCAACAGCAGCGTCACGGGGTAGCCAATCAAACGCATCAAGTTCAACTGATACCAAGGAATGGTCAGCAACTGATCGTGCTTGTCTGCGGCGGCGATAACCCAACTGCCATAAGGGAAATGCACGGTTTCCGTGGCAAAGGCGTTGTCAAACGTACTTTGCAGGCCATAGAACACCTTCCCGTCCATCCCCGAACTATCAATGCCGCGGATGGCGAAATCGTAGGAATAATTGAACGATTCAATCCCCGACGCCAAAAACAGCGATTCCCAATCCAGCACAATGCTGCACACACCCCAATAGTTCTGGTTGGCGGGTGGATCGGTAAAAATCGGAATACGCACGATCAGCGCGCGACCGCCTTGAACCAAATTCACAGGCCCGGCAATGAAGATCTGTTTCACGTCGCGCGCCTTCACGATCGACGCCCATTGACTCGGCACCGTGCGATAATCAAGCCCCATGGCGGCTTTGTTGTCTTCGTAGGGGAAGATGTAGCGAATCACGTCATTGGGAGCAAGGCCAATCACCTTCAAATGTTTGCTTTCATGCAGGATGCGCGTGGCGAGTTTGTCCCAGTCCGGCATGCGGACATCGGGCCTGAGCGTGACTAAGGTCGAAAGGCTATTGGCCACGTAGATATCGGACAAAATCGACGCTTCCAGCCGAAATCGAATCAATGAGAGCTCTTCACGTGCATGCGACCGTAAACTGTCGCGAATGTACATGATCTGATGATTGTTGAGCAGCTCTATCAATCCAATACAGGAGAGAATAAACAGCAGAAACAGTGCTCGAAAAGACTTCCTTTTGCCTGAGATGTGACTCATGCAGCTCCTCGCTTTGCCCAGCTTTCATTGCGCCAGGTTCGATATCTATTATTAGCATAGCGGTTACTCGGCTAGAATAACCAAATCACGCCGCAAATCTATCACTAAACGACAATTTTATTGATATAAACTATGGAATCTAAAACCTTTAGTCTGTTTGCAAACGAACCTCAATGGCTCACGTTGCCCAATAGTCGCCTGTTGTGGGTCGAACATTTTCTCACGGAGCAAGAGGCTGATCATGCATATTCCGTACTCACTTCAGAATTGGATTGGCAGCAACAGGCGATCACCTTGTTTGGCAAGTCAGTGCTACAACCGCGCTTACAAGCTTGGTATGGCGAGAAAGCTTATACCTACTCAGGTTTGACCATGCAGCCAACGCCGTGGACACCATTACTGGCAGCGTTGAAAGTGCGCTGTGAAGCCATGGCGGGGTGCACGTTCAATTCCGTACTTGCCAATTTGTATCGGGATGGGCGCGATTCCATGGGCTGGCACCAAGACAACGAGCCCGAGCTCGGGCGCCAACCGGTTATCGCATCGCTCTCATTGGGGGAGTCGCGCCGTTTCGTGTTACGCCATCTGCACACCAAAGAGAAATTTGAGCTGACGTTAGGTCACGGCTCGCTGTTGGTGATGGCAGGCGACACCCAACATGATTGGCAACATAGCCTTCCCAAAACCGCTCGCGCAAAAGCCCCACGTATTAATCTCACATTTCGTCATATTCGAGATGACTGTTAACCCCACACTTCGGTGGTTTTTTACACAACGCTGACTCATTCCTCACGCGAATGTATTTTCACCGGCGTAACGTGTGACGTTATGTTCGGTTCACTCTCGGTTCACTATGTCGTTGCGTAAAACCAGTTTGGCGCTCCTGTTGAGCAGCGCTTTGTTGATTCCCTCGATTGGCGTACTAGCCCAAACGGTTCCTGCCACCGCAGGCACACCGTACGCGCGCACCGCCGATCAAATCCGTCATACTTACGAAAGCCAATTGTTCACCTTGCCGGCCTTTAAAGAGGGGCATTATGGCCTGCGGATGTATCGTCAAACGCTTGATCACAAATACTCAGCCGCAGTGTGGAGTGACATGGCACGAGTCGCGAGTCGTTTGAACTATTTTGCCGCGGAGGTGCACACACCTGAGCAAATTGCCCGTTATGCACAACAAGAATTAGCAGACTACCAAGATGAGACAGACGAGCGCTCCATGCTGCGTTATCAGGTGTCGCAGAGCATGCCCGAATACCTGTATTTGGGCATCGACTTACTCGGTTCGATGGCCAGAGCCAACGAGTACGGCCTCAAGCACATCGACGATCAAAAGCTGCGAGACGTGATCCGCCGTTATGATTTTCGTAAGTACGCCACCAACGCCCCCATGATTGAAGCGTGGGCTGCGCAGCTCGCCAACCAAGTGTACTGGCTGCGTCAATTGGGTGAACAAGACGTGGTGGACGACTTCATTGAGGCGTTCCGCAACACCTATCCAGACCACAAAGACAGCGCGCTTTCAAGCCAGCAATACGGCAACAAACTCTATGGCATGACCCACATTATTTTTGCCGATTCGCAATACTATCAACACACCGTGAGCGAAAAGCAGTATCAATGGATTTACGACTATTATCGCGCCAACATTGACACCATTTTGCAGCGCGCGAAAGAGGACATCATTGCAGAAGTCGGCATTTCCTTTCTGCTGGCAGGGTTGGATGACGATCCCGTAGTTGAGAAAACACGCCAAGCCATTCAACAGGCCGTCAACCAAGACGCAGGCATGGTGCCATCAACCACCGGCAGCACCAATGTCTCTGAAGGGGAACATCGCAATGTTTTGGCCATCATGCTGCTCGATTGGAAAGGCGTGCACGACGCGCCAACCATTCAGCATCAACCTGAAGTGTTCAATAGCCTACCTTACGGCTTAGTCGCCGATGATCGCGTGCACTAAGCCAGCCGAAACGCCGTCACCCGCAGTAAGCGGCCGATCAAAAAAGGGGCGATTCGCCCCTTTTCTCTTACTTCATCAATGACTTTTCCGCGCTTTGATTCGCTTGATTCTTTTCATGGCAAGCTCCATTGGCTTAACTCCATTGGCTTAAGCAGAATGCAATTTGTGCGTCACCGCCGCTTTCCATAACTTGGGTAACACGCTGGTGCTCACCGTCGCCACGATAATCAGCCCCAATCCCAGCTTTTGTGCGGGCGTGTAAGTAACATTGAAAAACAGCAGTTGCAGCGCCGCCGTAAACAGCAAATTGGTAAAGATCAAGGGCGCAAGTTGCGAACCCGACGCTGCCAAGCGGTAGGCTTTGGCACGGAATACCTGCGTGTTGATCACCAGCAGCGACACCGCCACCATCGTGACAGCGATCAGTGCGAGGTGACGGTCAAACACGACCTGATGCGCATCATGCCACGGCACCATGCTCAGCATCGGCAGCAGCAACACGGCCGCCATGGTAAAGCTCCACACATTAATTTCCGCCGAACGCATACTGCTTTTCGAAGCACGATACAAACTCAATTGAGATCCCGCATTAAACAGGCCCGCGAACAACCCCGCCATCAGCTCTGGTCGCCACTCAATTTGCGCGACATTGCCCGACAGCAGCAGCACACCGCAAAACGTTGCGACCAAACCCAACACTGTCGCCCAAGGCATGCGCACACCAAAGATGAGTTTTTCTAACAACGGAATGAACAAAGGCCCAGTGCTGAACAACACCACACTTTCCACCAGCGACAGATGCTGCAACGAATAAATAAAGCACAACTGACACGTGGCAAGGCAAATCGCCCGCACTGCCAACGGCTTCCACATGGCGCGATTGGGGACATTCAAACGAGTCATCGACAGCACTGCCCATAGAATCAATGCGGGCACTGCAAAACGAAGAAAACTGAGCAGGCTCACGGGAATGGCCGTGGTGAGATATTTGGTCAGTAACCCCGTGACTGACAAGCTCGCGGTTGACGACAACATAAACACAACGGGCAAAAATTTGTTTGGCATATAAGACTCCTTAACCTGAGCGTCATGGTACGCCGATGACATCGCAAAGAATAACGAGTAATATTGACCAAACCTGTTAGGAAACCTTACATATGCGCAAACTGATCCCACTCAAATCGCTCTACACATTTGTGGCCGTCGCCGAAACCGGCAGCATGACGGAAGCCGCACAAGTGCTGAGTGTCAGCCACTCGGCGGTCAGTCAGGCCATCAAATCACTGGAAAGTCAGCTCAATCAGCCTCTATTTAATCGCGTCGGTCGCACCGTCACCTTGAACAATGCTGGGCAAAAGTACTATCGCAAAGTCGCCCCCGCACTCGAACAAATCGTCGATGCAACCGAGTCCATGCTGGTCACCCACAATACCAATCGCTTGACGCTCAACATGATTAACTCACTGGCGCTGCACTGGTGGATTCCGCGGGTGCCCACCTTTCAAGCGTTCGCCCCGAACGTCGATATTCGGATTTCCACCTTAACCGGCGCGTTTTCGCTCGAAGCCGAAGGGGTGGATGTGGCGCTGATCCATGGTGTCGAGCAAGAGTGGCAAAGCTATTATTGTGAAAAGTTGGCCGATGATGAATTGGTGTTGGTCTGCCACCCCGAATTGGTGGCGGCACAGCCGACGTCCGCCACAGCGCTGTTGCAACGCTATCCGGCGATTGTGGCAGCGAACCCGCGACGCCAAAGTGATTGGGCCATTTGGTGCCAAGCCAACCAGTTGCCGCTCCCGCCACAACAGAAGAACCTAACCTTTTCCACATCGGCGCAGGCCGTGCAAGCGACCATGCGCAAACTGGGCGTGTTCGTCACCCACCGCCAATTTGTGCGCGAGGAGATTGAGCTTGGCTTACTGATTGAGATCGGCCACAGCACGCTGCATCCCGAACAAGGATTCTACTTTGCCTGTCCCAAAGACAAGCTCAAACTGGAGAGCGTGTTGTTGCTGCGCAAATGGTTAAAACAGGAGTTTGCTCACGCCGAATAAAGAATCTTTTGAAAACATTGAATTAGGTCACACGCTTTTTTTCATACCTTGCTTCAGACATTCAATTCTTAACTAGACTGTACTTGACCGATTTTATATCAAGGATGAGACAGGGAATGAAAAGTCTGGTAGGACGACAACTTAAAGAGATGGCCGAACTCGGTCGTCTGCGGAAACAGAAAGTCGTGCTGATCAGTTCCATCCTTGCTGCCACCGTCTTGAGCTTGAACGGCATTCTGCTCTACCTTGACGAGAAATTTCTCTACTGCCTGTTTAATGTGAGTTGCGCCGTGGTCGCCTTCGGCAACGTGATCTATTTGCGCCGCAAACGCTCCCGCCATGCTGACCTGATCCTAACCAGCTTGCTCTTGGCGCAAGCGATGGTACTGCTGGTGCTCGGCGATATTGAAGGCAATAAGCTGTTTTGGATTTGTCCGATTGTCGCCGCCATCATCTTCATTAACCGCTTTCAAACTGGGCTGTTTTTGAGTGTCGGCTTCTGCTTGTTATCTGCGCTGTCGGTGCTCACCCACCATGCTGAGCAGCCACCCAACACGATTCTGGCATCCGACTACTTTATTCTCAGCCTGATCTCCCTCACAGCGATCTGCAACACCTCGGCGTATTTCTACTCCAAAGCCATGCGCTACATTCATTCACTGTATCGCGAAGGCATTGAGGAGCTGGCGTATACCGACCAGCTAACCGGGCTGGCAAACCGCTGGAGCTTTGAAAACTGGGCGACCAGCAAACTTGCCGAGCGCAAAGAGCCCCACAGCATCACCGCATTGGTGTTTCTCGATATCGATAATTTTAAAGCGATCAACGATAACTATGGTCACGATGTGGGCGACCGCGTGCTGAAACACTTTGCCCAACGATTGAGAAACAATGTGCGCCATCGCGACCGCCGCACCGAGCGCCACGATTATTCTATCGCGCGCTTTGCTGGCGATGAGTTTGTATTGCTGCTGTATGATGTCAACACGCTGACCGATCTCGACAACATTCTGCATCGCATCAGCCACCTGTTCGAAGACCGCTATCAGGAAAGAGAAACGAAGTTGCTGAACCATTTAACGGTCAGCGCAGGCGCGGCATTGTTCCCGCAAGATGCCGATAATTTGGAAGAGTTGACCCGCTGCGCCGACAAAGCCATGTACGCGGCCAAGCATGGGGGCAAGAATCAGTACCGTTACTACCAAAGCGTGAGCGCGCAACACGATGGGCAAGCGGTGGAAGTGCCACGCGCCAATACACCGCTCACTGATGCATCTCTAACCGATGCACCTCGCACCGATGCGCCGCGTCATGTCACGCCGCTGGCTCACGTCAAGTCGTCACGACACTCATAACGTAGAACCCCTCACCGATGCCGTATCACTAACCACTCATGTACATGATCCACAAGCAGGTGATGGCAAACACCACCAGCCAAATGGCATAGCGAGCCGCATTGGGTTTATTTTCTTTCGCTTTGATCACCGGCCGCATCGCCGCACGCCGCGCACGTCGGGCAACTTCCACGATCGACGGCGCGTCATGTTCACGCTGCTCTTGACGTTTTTGCTGCGCGCTATTGGCCGCACGAGTAAAACGCTGCAGTTGGTCCAGCGTCATGTCGTCATCAGGGTTGTAACGCGGATTCTGGTCGGTATGTTTGGGAAGCACAGCCATCGTGACCTCCTCGTAATCAATTCATCTGTTTAAATTATAGACTAACTCAATACATCGTGTCGCCGCTGGCTGGCCGCAGCCAATATCGCCCTCTTTACTCCTTTCGGCATGCAGATTGTGGATTGTTCGAATTTATCGAATGACTGCCTCGAATGCGCCCCCTCCTTCTTTGCCCCACACTGCACTACAATTCAAACAAGTTCCACCAACGGAGAAGAACCATGAGCAAAGTAAGAGAAATTCGTCAGCTGATCCCCGCGCAGGCCACGTCTGACGGTGACGGCGTAAAAATCCGTCGTATCGCCGGATTCAATAACGCGAGCTTCTCACCGTTTCTGATGGTGGATGAACTGAAATCAGACGAACGTAAAGATTACGTCGGCGGCTTTCCTCCTCATCCACATCGAGGCATCGAAACTTTAACCTATATGCTGCAAGGGCACTTTCAGCACCGCGATCATATGGGCAATGTCGGCGAACTGCGCAGCGGTGGCGCTCAGTGGATGGCTGCGGGGCGAGGTGTAATTCACAGTGAAATGCCGATCATGGAAAACGGCGATTTACACGGTTTCCAAATTTGGATCAACCAACCGGCGCGCGACAAAATGATTCCGGCCAAGTACCACGATTTTCAGCCAGAAACCATCACTGAATATCGTACGCAGCAGCTGGGATTACTCCGAGTGATCGCAGGTGACATTCAGGCCAATGGCGAGGCGTTACAAGGCCCACTGACACAAACCGGTGTACCGGCAACCGTGGCCGATTGGCAAACTGGCCCTGGCGGTGAATTAAACGTGGCAACCATCGAGTCACACACCATGATGGTGTATGTCTACAAAGGCAGCATCAAGGTCGGCAGTCGCGTGGTGATGCAAGGCGAGATGGCATTATTGTCACGCGGTGAACAGGCGGCGTTATTTGCCAGTGATACCAGCGGCGCGCTGATTTTTATCGGCGAACCCATCAACGAACCGATCGTGCACTACGGGCCATTTGTAATGAATAGCGTACAAGAAATTGAAGAAGCGATTCACGATTACAACGCCGGTGTATTTGAAACGTATTGATGATTGATGGATGTTGGCGTCTGCATTGGGCGCCATGTCCACACACAAAGCGACCCATCCATTGCCAGCTTTTGTGTTGTTCTGCCACACTCGATGAGTGTGGCAGTTTTTTGTCTATCGACTAGCACGTTGAATGCAAGATAGGGAAGTGAAAAGGATCATTCAACCTTGTAGCCAACACCGTAAATGGTGTGGATGACCTCACCCGAACAATTGAGCTTTTTGCGTAAATTTCGCATGTGGCTGTCAATGGTTCGGTCATTGATGATGCGATCGTCGGTGTAACACGTTTGCATCAGCACCTCGCGTGAAAAAATGCGGCTTGGCCGAATCATCATCGAATGCAGCAAACGAAACTCCACGGGCGTCAGGTCAACCCCTTTGCCATCCGCAATGCATACAAAGCGGTCCATATCGAGCGTAATCGTCCCATAACTGACCCTACGCTCATTGCTGTGTTCATCTCCACTGTTTTTCTGATTTTGCACTCGACGTAAGATGGCGCTGACCCTCGCAACCACTTCGTTGGGCAAAAACGGTTTACAGACATAATCGTCTGCCCCGATATTCAGACCGTTTAACCGATCCGCTTCATCCACTCGCGCGGTGAGGAGAATAATCGGTACTTCATTTCCCATGGCTCTCAGTTGACTACAAATCGTAAATCCGCTGACTTCCGGTAACATCACGTCAAGAATGACGACGTCTGGGTTCCCATTGGTGATTTCGGCCACCGCATTTTTTCCTGAACTGAGGATGCGGCATTCGTAATCATGTTTTGTCAGGTAATCTGACAGTATTTCTGCAATTTTTATTTCGTCTTCTACAACATAGACAAGCGCCATTCTTATTATTCCTGTTTAAGCAGTGAATGTTTTGTGGCGTCTTCAGAATCAATTTTTATGGTTTTTACCGATTCCGATCCGCAATGCAACTGGCGAGCTTAACACCGTTAACATTGTTAACAAAGCGTTGTGATGCAAGGGCTCGACGTACTTAAAAGCCTAACCCAAGTTGCATAGGAATCTATTTTCTTAATAAAAAATGGTGTCTGATCCGCAAAAAAGATCGCGATGTTTCTCGTTTCCATGCGCACTTTCCGACCCCTGCCACACAACCCCCCCCCCCCCTTAATGGCGGGGCAGTTCCACGACCACCTCTAAACCGCCGCAATCCGACGGGATGGCTTTGATGGTGCCTTGATGCGCATCGGCGATGTTTTTGCAGATCGCCAGCCCAAGCCCTGCCCCGGTGTGGGCACGATTGCGCGAGCTGTCTTCACGATAGAGCGGATCAAACAGGTATTGGCAATTTGCCAATGAAACACTCGGCGCAGAGTCGCTCACTTTAATCACCACATGCTGTTTGGTTTGATACAGCATCACTTGAATCACACCCGGCGCATCGGTGTAGTTCACCGAGTTATTGAGCAGGTTCTTCATCAGTTGCAGTATGCGTGAGCGGTCGGCCGATGTGACGGCAGACTGACCAGCAAACGTCATCGTCAGCCCTTTCTCTTCCGCCTTCCATTGCATCGCATCCACGGCTTCACTGAGCACATCAAACAGGTCGACCCGCGCAAATTCATAACGCAACCCGCCAATGTCCGACAGAGAAAGTTCGTAGATATCATCAGTAAACTTACGCAATTGGTCGACTTCTTGCTCGATTGACCGCAAACGATCCATATCGAACTGGCGCACACCATCTTTAATGGCCTGAATTTCCCCCGTGAGCACGGTCAGCGGTGTGCGCATGTCATGAGAAATGTTGGCCAGCCACGTTTTACGCGACAACATCGAACTGTGTAGGATGTGCGCCAATTGGTTCACATCACGCATCAGTGTGCCCATTTCATCCTTGGAATCGTCCACCAAATGAATGTCGTAATCCCCGCTCGACATGCGATGAATCGCGCTGATCACCTCACGCGTGCGGCGCAGCAGAAAAATAGACAAGCCATAAGAGACCATAAAACTGATGATCAAGCTGATGCCTCCCAACCACAAGCTGCGTTCAAACTGCGTGCGGGAGACCTGCGTTTCCATCGTGTCTTTGAAATGACGCACCGGCAGGCTTTTCAGCCACGCCACCGTTTTTCCTTCAAATCGCAGGGGCACGCGCACCGCATTGGGTTGCTCGTTGCTTAAAATAGCTGCGCCGGCGATAAAGTGACCGTTGAGATCAAACAGCGCCGCGCTAGGCGCTTTCACGCCAGGCAGCGGCTTGTTCGGAAAGCGGTTCAGATTTGGCCCTTCGGGATGCTTGGGAAAGCTGGCCAAAATGGCGCTGATCTCATTTTTCGGCATCGCACGAATGTTCTGCCCCGACAGCACATAGAGATCGACCAGCTGAGGAGACAACATCTCCAGTCGCGTTTGTTCCAGTGCATTGGTGTAATCAAAAAATCCCTGTTCATAGCTCCAGCGAGCCATCAGTAGCATCGCCGCGGTCAAGGTCAGCATCATGGTCATCAACACCAGCTTAAGCTTCTGCATGAGGTTGAGTCGCTGCCAGATTTTCTTCAACATGACGTCTCCGTGTCGCCAAACGATGTCAGTCCACAAGACCATTGCGGTGCTGTGTCTAATTTGGCGCCTAAATCCAATCGAATCGCTGAAATCCACTGTGCCAGTGTCTCTGCGACTTCATCCGATACGCCCCAGTCCGAGGATTTCAACGCCACCAGCGTCAGCACTGCACCGACCGTCGAACATGCTGCAAGCTGAGAGGGCGCAGCGAGCAAAGCCATGCAAATCAGCAGAGCGTAGAAGTCGTGTTCCACGCTCGCCACAGGGCTAGACGACGGGTAGTGAAAGCTGGGCGTAAACTGCACCATACCACGTTCTTTCCACGGGTCACCGATTCTTCGTGCATTGGCAAAGTCAACAAAGCAGGCCGCCATCGTCGGCAAACAGAGAATGTTGCTGGGCTTGATGTCCCCATGCACCACGCCCGATGCATGCAACAATGCTAAACGGCCGAGCAGCGTCGGAAGGCTGTGCGCAAACCACTGATGGACGTGAGGAGCATCGTACCCCGGCCACACCAACGCGGCCGATTGGCCTTCCAAATACGTGGTCACCAGAACGGTTTTGTCGGCCGTTTTGTGGAGTGATAACGTCCGGTGCAACGGCATGTCCAAATGACGCAAACGCATTAACCACAGCGCTTCCCGTTGTAGCACATAGGCATCTTCCACCGTTTCACCAAACTTCACCCGCCATGCGTGTTGCTCATCACGCACCAGCAGGCAGCGGTGCCCCAGGCGGATTCGCTCCCCGTCGGGGAGCAAACCTTCCAGCCATGTTGGTATCAGGCAACTCATAGTTCGATTGGAATGTTCAGGCCGTCAAAGAAACGCGGAGCAAACGGCTGGGCCGCACTTTTCGACTTAATTTGCAGGCTGACTTCGTTGTTGGCTGACTGATAGCGCCAAGCCACATCATCACTGCCCACCACGGCGGCGCTCTGCATCTTGTCCGCAACGCGGAACCAGCTCCATTCACCGCTCAGCTTCTCGCGGGTTTCTGCCCCTTTGTCATCTTTGGTGATGATAGCGATGTCCTGTGTTTGGTTCGCCGGAATCGGCCAACTGAGCGCTTGCCACAATAACGGCCCATTGCGGTATTCAAACAGTTTGCTGCCTGATTCGAGCGTAAATCCAGTCAAGTCCGGCGACATCTTTTCCGCCCGCAGTAAAAACTCGACGCCGACACGGCCATCAATAAACAAGCCACTTTGCATGCGTTTGACCGCATCACTGAATGGTTGATATGCATCGGACAGTGGCAATGTCTGATTGACGATAAAGCCTTTGAGCTGCGTTTGACGCCCATGCGTCAGGTCAAAGTAGGCAGCGTATTTCTGCGCGAACTCATCAAACTGACCTCCGGATTGAAAGAAATCAGCAAAATCGGCCAACGAAGCATCAAACTCCGCCTGCTTATCGAAAGGATAACGGCCGGCAAAGTGACGCACATAACCGCCGTACAGCACGCTCCAGTCGTGGTTGATCACCGCTTTCATCGCACTTTGTGCCAATCGGTTGGTCGTTCGTGCCACGCCGCGCATCAACATCGGCAGAACGGGATCATTGTAATCCGCCGCCAAAGCATTGAGCTGCGCCAACGGGTTATTCGAATCGGTGTTTTGCAACTGCGCCAGGAAGTAGCTGCCGCGATCCTGTGTTTCTTTGGATTTCGCAATCCAATCACCGGTTTGTTGCAGTTGCGAAAGCGCAATGCTCAGTCGGCTTTGCCCCGCTTCGTTCACCGCCACCAGTTGATGCATCGCCTTGAACGGCGCAGCAATCGAGGCTCGCACCCGTTCGCTGGTATTGCTGATCGCAGTCACATTCGGCTCGCCCGCCTCCGTCTGTTGATCTTTGGCTTCACGGCTCTCTTTGGGCGCAGGCTCACCTTCTTTCTTCTGGCTCAGATTGGTATGCACCGCGACCAGATGGTAGAACTGGCTGAGCGGCGAGTAGACCGGGTCGACCGTCATCTCAATCTGCTTGCTGACCTCGCCCCATCCCGACACCTCCACCCAACTGACGTTGGCCATTAATGCTTGCCAATATCGGACATAATCACCGATATAGCGTTCACGCAACTGACGGTTGATGCGGTTCATTTCAGCGTCACCGCTGATATTGCCCATCACGCCCTCGTAAGATTTGATCGCCTCTGACGCCAGCTGAAAGCCGGTTTCGTTGTACAGATCCTCAAAGCCTTCGCGGGTAAACAGGTACGGAATCAAATAGCCGGTAAAACCCGGTTTGAACACGAACACGTTCTGATAAGACGGATTCAGCTTGGTGCGCATATCGACACGACGTGAAAAATCCGGGTGTTGCAAAATGTGCTGATAAAGCAATTCACTGATGTCGTTGGCCGACAACGATTTGCGCACCAGCGCCAGTAGCTCCGGTTCGGCGTCTGGCGGCGTGGCCCCGCTGCGCAGCAAATCTTCAGCCAATGCCGTGAAGCGTTCAAGCAGTGCGACATCGCCTTCCCCTTCCTCTTTGAGCGAGGTCAGGTAGTAATTGACCAGTGAATCGACATCATCGCGATGCTTGCTGTAGAGGATCTGATGATAGTTCAGCAGCTCCAGCATTTTCACTTTGTCATCCAGTGAGTTGTAGACAAACAGATCTTTGAGGATGTAGTCGCGCATCAGCGTCAGCAGCACGCTACTCAGCTCTTCATAATAAGTCTGATGCACAAAACGTCTGATACTGGAATCTGGCAGCCAGTCACTGACATACCAAGGACGATGCTGTTTGTCGTACAGATTGTTGATGTCTCGCAGCTCCGACAAGCTGAATACCGGCGATGAGAGGTCATCGGCAACCATTGTGTCCTGCTTCAGGTTCTCTTTGTATTGATTGAGTTTGATCAGCGCTTGATTGTCCAAGGCCTGCTGATAGTCGAAACTCGCCTTTAACATCCACAAAAAGCCCCCAAACAGCAGCAATAAGCCACCGAAAACCGCAACTCGCGAAGCGCGGTAACGCCATTCACGTTGGCGGTATACCCCCACCAACGGCGCTTCTTTGACAATACAACTGCGAAACAGATTCTTGCCAAATAGGCTCGGGCTGGAGGCATGTTGCTGCGTTCCGGCCAGCGATTCAAAGCCAAGATCGGAGGCATGCATGTAAGTCAAAATGTCAGTGGATGCCCCTTCTCCGCCAACGTTAACGAAGAAGAAACCACGAAAATGCAGCGCAACTTCATCAAACGCATGCTGGCTGAAGGTGAGTGACAAGAAATCTTCAATATCGTAGCGCAGCGCCGACAGTTGGAAAATGCCCGCCACCGATGCGGCGCGATAATCGGCATGTAATTGCTGCTTGAGCGATTCGCTGGCGGTGACCGCCAAGCGTCGCGTCAGGTCGTCAAATGATTCATCAAACCACGCTTTGTCATAGCCTTTGCCCTCGTCAACCGGACGCAACACGCCAAAAGGTTGCTCGCGTGCGGCTTCATCCAAGGTCGAGAACAACTCACAAAAATCACGCACTGCGGCCATATTGGTCAACACGCAGTAGGTGGGTAGCGACAATCCGGTGCGTTGGTTTAAATCACTCAGCAGCGTTCGATACTGTTGGCTGAACTCACTGACCGCCATTTCGTTTTTCTGCAACAGGTGGTCGAGGTCCACCGTGCACAGCACGCCGTTAAACGCCTGACGGTCGCGTTTTTTCATCACCAGTTCACACACCACATCCAAACTGGCTTGGCGTGTGGCGAGCGGAAAACTCATATCAACGGAGATCAGCACCGCACTGTCGGACACCCAAAAGCGCACCGCAATCAAATCATCTGGTACGGGTTCGATGGATTCGACACTTTCAAACCCCATTTGCTGCAACCAGCGAACGTCAGAACTCACATCCGCCGACACATGCACATACCAAGGCACATGATACGGGTTAGAAGTCACCTTGCTGTGCTTTTTCCAAATCAACGCAAAGCGGTTTTTGAGCACGCGCTTGCGCCACTCGTCGTGCTGCTTGAGGGTTTCATCCACTTTCGGACGACGCAAATAGGCGTACACTCCCCACCCCACCAGCGCCAGAATCAGCACCATCACCATTACTTGCAGCGCCACCGCCCACCACGGCGTCAGCCAGTAAGTCCCGGTCAGCCACAACACCACACTCGTCACGAGGCCAACCAGGCATGCCGCCAGCGTTGAAAAGAGAATGGCTTTTTTCTTATCCATCATGTTGTTTACAACCTAATTGGTATCAATGAGTAAAAAGGCATCGGAAATCCCCGCACTTTTGGCGGTAGAGAGCGTTTCAATCGCAGCCGATTTGGTCGTATAGCTTTCGCTCACCACGCGATAACGCCCGTTCACCGTTTTGACCTGAGCACTCGGTACGCGAGGTTTGTAGCGGGCAATGAACTTGGCCGCATCACTCGGATTGTTAAAACTCGCCAGTTGCACCAACCACTGACGGTTGCCTGCGGGCTGTTTTGCCACTGCGGGGGGCGCTGGTTCGCGATCGGCGATGGTTTGCGGCGTGGGGTGCCACCCTTCCGATGCCATGTCCGACGAGGTACTTTCATACACGTACTCTTGGTCCTGCACGCTGCCCTTGCTGTAATAGGTTTGGGTAAACTGCGTCAGTTGGGTGAAAGGCAGTGCTTTTTGCGGCGAGGTCGCCTCATACCAATAGCGTAAGCCGCCCCACACCAAAGCCGACATCACCACAAACAGCGCCACCGAACGCCACACGCCGACCGGTTTTTTCGGCCGTTTGGCGTGACGAGCGGCCACATCGTCGGCGGCCACTGGCGCGAGACGTTCAGCGGCCGAATACGCAACCGGTTTGGCAAACACCGCCTCTTCCAGACGTTTCATCAGCGCGGTCAGTTGATCCTTGCCTTTGGTGCGATAGCGACCACGAAAGCCCATCTTGAGCATGATGTAGATCAGCTCCAGCAGGTCGACCAACAACACAGGCTGCAGCAGCGCACGCTCGGCAATGATGTAAAACTGTTCACCGCCGTTCTTGATATTGAACAGTTCGCTGACCAGCGTTTGATTTTCCCAGCCCGCTTCATCGCCCCACGACGAGTGCAGGATCTGTTCGTCGATCATCACCGCAAACAGAAAACAGGTTTTGTCCGCCACCGAAGGCGGATAATCCAACGCGGCAATACGATATTTAAGCTCGGTGATCGCGTGCTTGATGCCCGCGCGGAACGTGTAAAGATCGGTCGGGCATTGCATGCGTTTGACCGAAATGATCAGCGACAGCAAGTCCGAACTGACGCGCAGAATGCTGTTGTCAAACAGTTGCCCCTGCTGCTGAGCCATGCTGTAACGCGCATGGTTTTTGAGCATATTGGCGTGGCTCAGACGAACGGATTTTTCCGGCTGACTGGATGCAGGCGTCGGCTCATTAGCGGCGATCGTGACGGTATCTTCATCGAACAATTGATTCATTGTTTCAACCCAGGGCGTAGAGCTTAATGGAGAGATCCGGCACACGGCTGTCGACGTGCAGCGCGATCGGCTCTCGTTTGGTTTTCAGTTGTTGCCAGTACTCATGGGCGGTATCGATTTCGAAATACGCCACATCCGCCTGCGCTTTCAGTTCATTCGGAGCAACCGGCAGCACCTGAATCGGCACACCGGACTGACTGTTGCGCACCAAGTCGGCAATCTGGCTCAACCCACTCAGCGTGCACGCGCTCGGGAACACTTGCAGCAGCGCAGCGGTCCCAATCGACGCATGCACCGCCATCACAAAACGGCGGCCTTCAATCTGATTGAGGTTCGGAATCGACAAACGCAGCAAGCGGCGACGCTCGAACAGGTTGGTATCCCAGCTGAATTCCGTCACGTTGTCGCTCTGGACCATCGACAGTTTCTCGCGCAGTTGGGCGAACACGCCCGCAAAACCCTGCTTGAGGTCATCACGTACCAGCGGCTCCGGCATGGCCGTCATCGCTGGTTTAAAGCTGTCGAGTTCAGCGGAAAAGCTCACTAGCCCTTCATACAACGCATCGACGCTGGTCTGTGGCTGTTCAAGCGTCAGATGCAGCCATGGCAGCCAGCGGTTTAACGTCTGTAACCACAGAAATTCGCGCATCAAGCTCAGATCACTTTTGGTTTGCTGACCCGCACCAATGCGTTGCACGACGCTATTGGCGCGGGCTTGCGTCAGGATGAAAATCTCTTTCAAACGCTCTTTGAGCAGTTGCGAGGCGCCGTAGTGGAGACATGCCGGAATAAAGCTGCGATCGAGAATGACCTCCCCATTTTCCTGCCGTTCCAACACTTTCGCCACTGGCAGCAAGGCCAGCCCCGTCACGTCTTCCCCTTCAAGTACCAGACGGATATTCGGCTCGGCGAGTTCGGCTTCAATCGCGCTCTGCACCACATCACTGGCATCAAACAGATTGACCTGTGACACCACGTAACGGCGCTTGTCTGCACGGCTGCCGTACTCATTTTCGCCTTCCACCGACAACGGCAACGCCAGATAGACGCGTTGGTTGAGGGTACCTTCTGGAATATCCAGCAGCAGCTCTTTGACACAATCAAACAGCGTCCCTTCTGGGAAAATCCCTTGGCAATGCACCACGCCAAACTTGCCGATTTTGAGGTAATGATGATCAAGCTCCAGCGCCGACACACCAAAACCACTGCCCTGTGAAGACAGGGCAACATATTTCTGAATGTACTGATGCGTATGGCGGTCCTGCTGCTGAAAATGCTGCGGGGCAATAAACATGCCCTCTCTCCATACGACTTTACTCTGGTGTTTCAAATGACACTCCTTAAAACACGTTCCACCACGACTTGCTGACCGGTTGAGTCAGCTCAACCTTCTGCTTGGTGATGTGGATATAAACTGGGTACTCTTCGGGTTCGCTCACCAGCGCCAGATACGCTTTGGCGGTCGCGGTTTCGTAATGTGCAAATTCGACCAATACGGCGATAAAGCGGCTTTGTTGCTGGACATCCAAGGTCAGGTTGCGCAGCTCTCCCGGCAGGACAGGCGCGAGTGTCTGCAAATCCACCAGCGAATCGGCCAGCACGCTCTGATCCGCGTTGTACAGGCTGATGAAATCGGCTTTCTGGAAATTGCCGGCATCCTGCAGCTGATACACGCGTACGACAACCGGGCGCGCTTGTTCATCATCAAACACATTGATGTCTTTACTCGCTTCGACCACCAGCGGCACTTTGAGTGTGGGGGCAAACGTGGTGGTTGAACTGCTTGAACTACAAGCACTCAGCACCAACGCGCAGCAGCCGATTGCGGCAAGGCGAATCCTATTCAGCCAGCTCATCGTTTCTCTCTCAGGGCTTCAAATAACAGGGAGGAGAACTGACGGGAAAACTCCCGACGCTCAGTTTTGCGCTGGAACTGTTTCTTATACAGCGCCCAATATTTTTTATCTTTGTTCCCCCAGCCAGAAAGATAGTCGTTGAACTCCTCTTCCAGATGACTCGGGTTGAAATTGTCGAGGAATTTTTCCAGTGTCGACTCGATGCAGGTCATCAGACGTTCACGGTCAATGCCGCCCGCCACGCTCAGTTGTTGCTGTTTGAGCATCGAACTCAGCTGTTCAATGCTGTTTTCCAGTGACTCTATCTGACGATGATCGCTGACCGTCACACTGTGCTGCGTGGCATTATTGTTGTTCTGGAACTGAGTCGCTTCAGGCATCAACACAATCTGTTCAGTGGTGTCTTCACTTTGGCTCTGCTCCAGCACCCAACGCTCATCGTCTTCAAACGGGTCGTAACCATACAGGTCATCGCCCAGCACGTTTTCCGTCGAAAACGGCGTCTCGTCTTGCACCGCATCCTGAATCTCGTCCAGATGCGCAAAACCAAACGTGGTGTCCTGACTGTCATCCAAGACCGAGCTGGCCGCAAACGGTGAATCGGCGGCGCCATTCTGGCTGGCCGTTTCGGTATCGTCGCTCTGTTGTGGCGCGCGCGTAAACAACGCATCCATATCGCTGACCAATAAGGTGTAAGCCCCAATGACAATCCGGTCGCCATCGCTGAGGCGCTGCGATTCGCCTTTACCCACCAGCACATCGTTGACAAATACGCCGTTGGTACTGCGGTCGATAATTTGGTAGCCGCCTTTCGGATGCGGTTGAATGTCAGCGTGGACACGTGACAGTGTGCGCTGAAAATCCGGCAACTGAATGGTGCACTCAAACGAGCGTCCTAACGTGCCGCCACTGACCGGCAGCGATACCTGACGGCTGCCAATTTGTTCATCTTCAGGAAGGTCGATTATCTGAAAACTGATCGTCATAATCCTGCCTATTTCGTCTCTATACATGCTTGCAGCGAGGTGTTAAATCGCGTTAAAAACCCGGGGTGATCGCTCAAGAACTGTTTGGAGAAATGCACCATCAAATCCTGTTTTTTCTCGCGAACCGTGTGGAAATAGTCGAGCGGTACGCCCGCTTTTTTCATCGCGTCCTGAAACACCAGTTCATACTCATAAGCCACATCCAAATCGCCTTCGAGCAGCATCTGCAACAATGCATCCGCATCGCGCGGTTTTTTAATCACGTTGTAGCCTTTGCGTTTCAAGCTCAGCCATTTGTTGGTGTTGAACTTAGCGCCAAAACGCAGGGTGTATTTGTTACTGCCATCATCCAAGTCTGCGGTGATATTCGGCGCGCTAAACCAAGCGAGATATTCCGACACGACAGGAATCGACGCTTCGGCGTACGTCGCGCGCTGTGAGTTCACCGAACCGGAGAAGAAGCCGTTCATCTGGTTCGATTCCACCAAGAGCTGCGCCTTATCCCAGCGCATCACACGAATCTCATAGGGCTGATCCATCTCCCCCAGCGCACACTTCACCCGGTCCACCGCCAACCCACCGATGCGCCCCTGTTCGTCGACCGTCTGGTACGGCGTCCAGATTTGCGTGGCCAGCAATAGTCGATCGGCGGCACTGGCTGAAACGCAGAAACCACCCATTAGCAGCGCGTACAACGCGCTGCGAAAATGGGTGCGTAATGTGTGTTTGCCCGGCCCGGTCATACGATATCCAGCAGCAAGGCACCGCCTTGATTGAGATCCGCACTGACCGAAACTTTCTGAATAGGCAGCCCTTCACTCAGGCGCTGAATGCACTCTTCCGCCAAACGTGGCATCAGAGAACGGTTGATGATTTGCTCCACCGCGCGGCCACCCGTGGTTGGGTCCGTGTTGCGTCCCACGACAAAATCGACGAAGGCCTGATCCCAGATAAACTCGGCCTTGTACTGCTCGTGCAGTTTTTTCGCAATGCGGTTCAGGCTGATCGCGGTGATCTGACTCAACTCGTCCTGATTGAGCGGGTAATAAGGGACAATCGTGGTACGGCCGAGGAACGCAGGCTTAAAGTGACGCAGCAGCGCTGGACGAATTTGCTCCAGCAGATCGTCATTTTCCGGACGTTGTTCGTTGTCATCACACACATCGCAAATCGCCTGATCGGCCGCGTTAGAGGTCATGATGATGATGGTATTTTTGAAATCGACCGTGCGGCCTTCGCTGTCTTTAATATGGCCTTTATCAAAGATTTGGTAGAACAGGTCATGCACACCCGGATGCGCTTTTTCCATCTCGTCCAGCAGCAGCACGGTGTACGGGTTGCGGCGAATCGCTTCGGTCAGCACGCCGCCTTCACCAAAACCGACATAACCGGCCGGTGAACCCAGCAGCATGGAAATTTTGTGCTCTTCTTTAAACTCCGTCATGTTAATCACGGTCATGTTGTTTTCGCCGCCGAAGACTTCATCTGCCAGCGCCATCGCCGTTTCGGTTTTACCGACACCACTCGGGCCACACATCAGAAACACGCCGACGGGTTTACGGCTGTCGGTTAAGCCAGCTCGTGAAATACGGATACTTTTCGCCAGCTCGTTGATCGCGGTTTTCTGGCCAATCACGCGGCGGTGGAGCGAGTCTTCCAGCGACAGCAGTGACGCCACTTCTTCTTTGACCATGTTGCCGCTTGGAATGCCCGTCCAGCCGGAGATCACTTCCGCAATCACCTGTGCATCGACCATTGGGAACACCATGGGCTCTTCATCTTGCAGTTGAACCAGCTCGTCCAGCTTGCCTTGCAATACTTGTTGGGTTTGTGGGTCCGCTGCTTCGCCAGCATGGAAGCGGGTCTCAATCTCGCCGGTCAGCTGTTTGATGTCTGCTACCAGCGCTTTTTCCTGCTCCCAACGTTCCGTCAGCGTCAAAAGTTCGGCTTGCTTGCGCGCTACGGTGTCTTTGATCGACTGACGATCAACCGCGCTGCCCACCAACACGGTATCTTCATTCTCCAGCGCTTCAAGTTCGCTGTTGAGGTAGCGCAGTTGCTGTTCAAGCGATTCGATCTGTTCCGGTTTTGCGCCCTGCGTCAACGCAATGCGCGCACAGGCCGTATCGAGCAGACTGATGGCTTTGTCGGGTAACTGACGAAAGGGCAGATAACGAATCGAGAGTTGTACCGCTGCATCCAGCGCGTCCTCACGAATGAACACCCCGTGGTGACGACGCAGCGACTGTGCCACGCCGCGCAGCATTTGCAGCGCATCGTCGGCACTTGGCTCTTCCACTTTCACCACCTGAAAACGACGGGTCAATGCGGGATCTTTTTCAAAGTACTTCTTGTATTCCGCCCAGGTTGTCGCGGCCATGGAACGGAACTCGCCGCGAGCCAGCGCAGGTTTCAACAGGTTCGCCGCATCGTTCTGACCCGCAGCTCCACCCGCCCCAATCAGCGTGTGTGCTTCATCGATAAAGACAATAATTGGCGTCGGTGAGTTTTTCACTTCGTTAATGACATCTTTCAGGCGGTTTTCAAACTCGCCTTTAATGCTCGCACCCGCCTGCAACAGCCCCAAATCCATCGTATGAATTTCCACGCCCTGAATCGCTGGCGGGACTTCACCGCTGACGACGCGCAGCGCCAGACCTTCAACCACCGCGGTTTTACCCACCCCCGGTTCACCGACCAAAATCGGGTTGTTCTGACGTTTACGACACAAGATATCAATCGCCAGACGCACTTCGCTGTTACGACCCGAAATCGGATCAATTTTGCCCTCACGCGCCTGTTGCGTCAGGTTGACGGTGTATTTATCCAGCGCGCCACCTGCGACCGGACCACTGTGGCCACTGGCAGCAGGCGCAGTAGAAGAACCCGCCTGAACGGTTTGCAACTGCGTAATCTGAGCAGACAACGCTTCCTGAGACACATTGTTCAAACTCTCCAGCGCCAGTTTCTTCACGCCAAAACTGTCGGTTTGAGTCAGGACTAACAGCAGATGCAGGCTGCTGACCTGTCCCTGAGAGAAATTGACCGACGCCTGCAACCAGGCCTCTTCCAGCAGCGAGCTCAATGCACTGCTGATCGCAGGTTGGCTGGCAGAGCCTTTCGTCAGGCGTTCAATACGCGCAGTCAGCTCGGCCATCAGGCGGTTCGCATCAATGTGCTGTTGATTGATGAACGCCATCAGATGCGTTTCTTTGGACAACAGCAATTGCACCAACCAGTGTTCAATTTCAATGGCGGCCACCGTTTGTGTCATCGCAGCACCGGCTGCTTCTTCCAGTGATGCTTTCAGCTCCGGGGCCAGTTTACTGACCAGGTTGCCCAGTTTTACCTGTGACATAGACGTTCTCCGATTGTAATAATATTTTCCGATAATCCGCAGCGCGACGCTGCGGGGAAAGACAGCTGGCTTCGCCTAGGCGAACGCCGCCAGCCACGGCCGATATCACCGGGGCGTTGATGTATTCACGTTTCACATACAGGTACAGGCGCGTTTCCAGACTTTCACGCAAGTAGGACTGCACCAGAGATTTCAGTGAACGGGCAAAGTGACGATTGCGTTCTAAGCCAATAAATTCATTGCGGTTGCGCGGCGTGATCCAGATTTCCAGCGTCTGGTAGGCCTGATTGCCCTGACGGCCCATGACCATGCCACGGCCAAGACGGTGGTTCTGACCACGGTGACCACCGATACGGGTTTGGTCTTGATTGCGAATGCGATAAACCGCCGAAGGCACCACTTTGGGGGTGATATCGAGGTCGAAATAGTCACACAGAAGGCGCTTGAGTTGCGCCAGGTTGCGGTTGCGGGACGCGAGCGCCAGACCATAGCGCAGCACACTCTGATCGACTTTCTGCCCGCGCTGCATGGGCAGCGAGAACATACAGGCCAACGCCTGCTTCTGAGTCAGACGAGACAGCGCATAACGAGACGCCGCTTCGCGCTCCTCGCGCAGCATCAGGTTCGCAGCGCTTTCCACATAGGCTTTGAGTTCGTAATAACGCTGGTTGAACACATCCAGAAAGCGCTGCAGCGCGCGATCATCCTGATGCAGACTATGCAGCATTTCTGCATACAGATAATCGGGAATGACCCCTTTGCAACCGGACAATGCTTCCAAGCCAAGCTGAACACGTACTTCGTCATGCGCTTTTTCGATACGCGTGACTTCAGTCGGCGCGCCATGCGGCATTGGATCCGATTGCAAACGCACCGACAGCGACTCTTGTTGGCTGATCGCCTGCAACAGACGAATCACCTGCACAAAATCAAATTCATGCGGGTGAGTCAGCAAATGCTGTTTGACCGTCTGGCGCGCGCTCAGAGACATAGCTGGCTCCCGTGCGTTTTGTCAAAATAAATCCCGGCCTCATCACTCCCAAACCGCTCCACACTGACCTGAACGAAACGGTCAAAACTGCAATATTGGCGGAAATAGGCATTCAGCACTTCGCTGACGACGGCAAAGTTGCTGTCGAGCAGTTCATCATCGATCAGGATCATCACTTCGGTGCCGGACGCAAAAATGCTGCGGCCATTGATCGTCAATGGCGCGACCACGTGGTTGTAGGCCACTTTTTTAATCGCATCCGCGACGGCGCACTGCGCACTGTTACTGCACAAACGCAGCACGTCCTGCAGCATTCGGGTCGGGTCTTCGTTCTGAATCAGCCCGGAAAAGTTCGCGTTGAGCATGGCCACAAAACGCCAGCTCAGCTGATTGTCCAGTGGCGGATACTGCGGCGCGGTCGGTGTTTTCAGCAGTTTGAGATCGCCCGGTAGATCAATCGCAGCCAGCGATTCCATCACCGCATTCGCCGGGATAAGGCACGGTAAACGGCCGTTACACACATGCAGACGCAGCGACAGCACCACCGACTCCTGAGCTGGTTGCAGTTCGGTATAGCTGACGGAAATGTCCATCTGACGGCGGCCACGCTCGTCCCAGAACTGATGAATCTGCCAGCGCGGTGACTCATCATCAAGCCAGTATCCGCCTTCGTAGTTCGGACTCAGCGGCACTTCGCCCGTCGGCAGCACTTCGTTGACTTCGTCCACACTGACCACCGTCAGTTCGTTGTTGGCACGCGTGTCCGCGACAACCGGCATCGACAGGCGCGTGAAATCATAACGAATCGGATCGCCATACTGTGCGTAGAGATTAATCGCCGGCGCGGTGTTGAGCGCCAACACATCACGACTAAACAGTCGCAGATATTCCGCCGGCAGTTGACGCACAAAGAAGTTGAGCGTGACGCGATTGGCGTCAAAACTCATCAGTTCCTGGCCAAGGTCAGCAATCCGCAAGTAGGCCGCTTTGTCCGGGTAAGCAAAGTAGTCACGCAGCAGGTCGAAGCCCCCCAAGTGGTTGCCATATTGCGGCAGCCAGTGAAAATCGGGATCGGCCACGCGCGATTTCAACCGCGTCGCATCGACGACACGCTGCTGACCCGACGCATCAAATACCGACAACACTTCGGTATTGAGCAGCAGCATGTCAACCAGACCACGGGCGCTGTTTTCAAACCCGCGCACATAGAAATCAAAATGTTGCAGCGATAACTGCGAAAACAACACGGAAGGATCGCTGCACGCCAGTTCAACCTGAATCACCGCTTCTGCACGGCGCAGTCCGGCTGGCGTCGGGAAATTAAACGGCGCCGACTCGGCGCGCAACGCCGCAATCACATACGGCTCAATCGTCAAGGCCTGCGCCAGCGTAAAGCGGCACTCGGCGTCGTTCACTTCCACCGCCACTTCTGAGCCTTGCGGCAACACCACCGCTTCGGTCACCGCGTTGTCTTCAAGGTTGAGCGACAGTGGCGCATAACTCGGCACAATTTGCAGATAGCCGGGATACAGGACGTGAAACAGATCCTGCAGGATCTCGGGGAACTGCTCATCCATGCGTTTTTCAGTTTTCGCGGTCAGCAGCGCCACCGCATCAATCAGGCGACTGATATTCGGGTCTTCCTGACTGCTCTGATTCAAACGCATTGACGAAGCGTGTTCGGGAAAGTCTTTGCCAAACCCATCCAGCGCACGACGAATGTAGGTGAGCTCGCGCTCGAAATAACTCAATAATTGATCAGACAACTTCTTGTCCCTCCATACGGGCGGTCTGGCTGGACAGACTGATATTGGAATCAAACAGGAACACGTGCTCGCCGTTGGCGGTTTTCACCTTGGCCATCAGCGAAAAACGCATCACGTTTTTGCCCGGCTGGCTCTCTTCGACAAAGACGCTCACTTCTGACAGGCGCGGCTCAAAGGTTCTGACCCACTTTTCCATCGAACGGGCAAACTGATCTTTGTTGATCTGGCTGCTGATGCTGTGTGCGCAGTCCAGACCGAAGCAAAAGTTGGAGGCTTCGACGGCCGAAAAGCCTTTTGGCAGTGCCATCATCGGCGCTTCAGAATTGAGCAGCGCCGTCAGCTGGTAGCGTACCGAATCAAGCAGCTCATGATTGCTGCTGCCACTTTTATCGAGGAATGTGCGCCAGAAACTCATACCAGACCTCCGGCAAATCTTGGCTCGCTTTCCGGCCCGAGATCCGTCGACAGCAGCACTTCGCCGCACACGTTGTCGAACTGGTACTGAGGCTGAACAAATACGTCACAGGTATAGCGGCCATGTTGACCAGCGATTTCACGCACCTCAACCCGGCCTTTACTGAGCGGATACTTGGCCAGCGTGGCTTCATCGGCGTTAAACAGGTTGCTGGAATACTTATCCAACCAACGGTTGAGGTAGGTTTCACACTCTTCTGCGGTTTGGAAATTCCCGATCATGCTGCGGATCTGCACTTTGAGATAATGCGCAATGCGACAGATCATGAGCGTGGTTTGGATCTGACCCATCACCGATTCGGTATCGTCTTTCGCTTCACTCCAGATGGAGTTGTTGCCGCGAAAGAAATATTTGTCCGTGGTCAGGCTGTGACAGAGCGGAATGAAGCCTTCGTCGGCGTAAAACGTGCCCATCTCGGTGATCAAACGGATATCGGGTGTGGGTCTAAGTGTGGCACTAACGCCTGCGCCGCCCGGTGGCACATTGCCGAGCGAGCCGTAATATTTGTCCTGCCAGCGTGACTTCATAAAGCCAAACCAGTTGATGCGATTGAATTCACGAATCGCAACCGAGGCAAACAGATACGCCGCGCTGCCCCACAAACCGGCCGGATTCGCGCTGTATTCCCGAAATTGAATGGCGCTGCTGGCGCTGCGGCCATACGCTTCGCGCAGGCGAATCTTCGGCACCACCAAACCAATAAAACGGGCGGAAGACAAACGTCTCACCCGCTGCCAGGCCACAAATTCCGGACCGTGTAATATTTTCTTTACCCGTTCAATGTCTGAAAACCAGTCGGCACCTGATTCGCCAAAAAAGTCATCCGACGGAGAGAGAATAAACGGACAAAGACAAAGATCACCCAGTTGAGACAACAGCTCTAAGGTGTAGAGGTCATCGTAGTCACCATCAAGACTCATCGACAACGCATGATCCACCACCACCAGACCAAACGGCTGACCACCGGAGGTATTGAGCTCGCGGTTACCAATCAGGTTATAGAGGGACGTGCGTCGCAATGAGACAGCGGTGTTAAGTTCCTGGGAGAGATCCTCCCAGGACATATTTCTGATTTTAATCTGCACTTTCTGGTAATTCACCGGCAGAGACACTAAGGCCTCGACCCCTTTCCAGGATGCTTCGAGACGAGAAAAATCAGGATGATGAATGATGGTTGACAGCTGACGCGACATGCGGTCATCAATCTCTGCAATCAAACGCAGCAGTGATGCCAACAGCACCTCACGATTACTCAACATCTGTGGGTCGAGTTTCAACAGTTGCGCCAACGCCTGAGGCAGAAAATCTTCCGCCTCAGGGTTGAGCTGGCCAAACGCGTGTTGAAAATCAGCATCAAACATAGCATTCATCTCAGCAGTCAATCTGACCTTAGCCTGGAATCTTAGTAACCATACGTACAGACGTGGTTAGCTCTTCCAGTTGTAGCCATGGACGCAGATGCGCCACTGCTGAATAAGCGCCCGGACGACCCGGTTGCTCCACCACTTGAATACGAGATTCACACAGCGGCGTTTTAGAACGTTCTGCATTGCCCACCGCACCTGAGTTGGTGTACTGATCGATCCAGGTTTGCAGATCTTTCTGCACGTCCGCCGCTTCCAGATTTGAACCCAGCATGTCGCGGCCCATCACTTTCAGGTAATGTGCGATACGGCTACTGGCCATGATGTAAGGCAGACGGGCAGAAATTGCCGCGTTACCCGTTGCATCAGGGTCGGTATACGTTTTTGGTTTCTGCGCAGTTTGGCTGCCAATAAACACGCCGTAGTTGGTGTTCTTGTAGTGCACCAGAGGCAGGAAGCCCAGATCGCTTAGCTCTTTTTCACGCTCGTCGGTCAGGTTGACTTCAATCGGACACTGCTGCATCAAATCGCCTGCTTCTGACTTGTAAGTCAGGTTTGGCAGGTTCTCGACTTTACCGCCGTTGTCCAGACCACGAATCGCGGTACACCAGCCAAACTGAGTGTGCGCCTGAGTCATCTTCAGACCCAGTTCGTAAGCTGCGTTTGACCACACCAGTTGCGCATTGTTTTTTGGCTTTGGATTGCCATCCGCGTCGGTTGCCAATTCTTCGTATGCGAACGATTTGGTGCCCAGACCTTTGTCGCCGTATGGCAGACGTGCCAGCGTCTGAGGCAGCGTCAGCACCACGTAGCGTGAATCATCGCTTTCACGGAAGGCATTCCATGATGCGTAGGCTGGTGAGTCAAAACCAGACGCAACAGGTTTACCCTCGTTGAAGGTTTCAAACGAGTCAAACTCAAACATTTCCGGGTTCGCCGCCGCGATAAATGGCGCGTGGCTTGCTGCTGCGGTTTCGCCCATGTAACGCATCAGCGCCACATCTTCATCTTTGTGCGAGAAGGTGTAGTCGCCAATCAGCGCGCCGTAAGGTTCACCACCCGCCGTGCCGAATTCTTTCTGATACAGCGCATCAAACAGCGGGCTGCGATCAACCGCAGGTGCGTCTTCAAATTGCTCAATCAGTTCATCTTTGGTGAAGTCCACCAGCTTGATCTTGAGCGACTGACCCGTTTCACTTTCAGTGACGAGCTTGTTCAGACCACGCCATGACCCTTCCAGACGACGGAACTCATCCTGCTGCATGATCGCAGACAGCTGACGAGACATCTGCTTGTCGATTTCCGCGATCGCATTTTCGATGGTTTTGGTCAGGTTTTTATCCCAAGTCACAGTGCCGCTCAGCGCTTGTTCAGCCAGAACGGAAAACAGTTCCTTGGTTTGATCAGCCGGCGTCTGATTGGTCGCGGCAATCGCGCGATCCAATAGGCTGAGTGACTCGGTACCCGCTTCAGGGCTAACCTGATTCTCTAACTCAGTACTCATGACTCTTCTCCTTTCGTCTCAAGGCCCAGTTCGCTGGACAGCGCGTTGATCTGGTCTGCGCTTTGCAAGACTTCTTTGAGCAGTTTTTCCAGATCACGCGAACGGTCAGCCTTGGACAGCAAGGTTTTCAGTTGCTGGCGTGTTTCAGCCAGTTTCTTCAGTGGGTCAACTTGCTCGATCAGCGCATCCGGCTGAAAATCCTTCATTGAGGAGAAAGACAACGCAGCCTCAAATTGGCTGCCGTCTTCAACCAGCGTATTGTCCACTTTTAGCTTGAGTTCTGGACCGATGCGGTTCAGAACAGCGTCAAAGTTGTCTTTATCGATTTGGTAGAACGTGCGATCTTCCAACTCTTCCCTGTCTTC
Source organism: Vibrio sp. Vf1514 (assembly GCF_052076135.1). Taxonomy (NCBI): domain Bacteria; kingdom Pseudomonadati; phylum Pseudomonadota; class Gammaproteobacteria; order Vibrionales; family Vibrionaceae; genus Vibrio; species Vibrio sp. Vf1514. The sequence continues at coordinate 1,413,329 of NZ_CP197268.1, forward strand.
TTTGTGCGCCGAAAAATCCCCGATCACACCGACGACAAACGGAAGTTCTTTGGTTTCAACGGCACCATTCGTTTCAACGTCGTAAGTAATACTGACCCGGTTTTTGCTGACACGTTTATGCTGAGAATTTAAAGCCACGTTGTGTCTCCTTCCTTGCTAAATTAAGCTGCTTTTGACTCTAATTTGCCTGTCGTACAGTCAAACTTCACCGTATCGCCTTTCTCGATTTTGCCGCCTGCGCTTTCTTGGTAGTAAACCTTAGTAAGCGTGGTGTACGTCATGGCAAAGTCTTCCACTGGCAGGTTGCCGTCTGAACCGTGGATGTTGTAGCTCGCGATACGTGCCTTCTCCAGAGTCAGCACCATGTATGGCTCAGAACCTGCACCGTCACGAGATGGTTTGGTCAGCAGAATCTCAACCGTTTTACCTTCTGCACCGGGTGCAAACAGGAACGTCGTCAGGTGTGGTGAAGCGCCGTCAGAGTTACGCGTAACCGACACTGCATCCAGAGAGACCATGCCTTTGTCTGCGTTGTTTGCGTTACCCACATCCACGCTCACACCGCGGTTGGCACCCCAGTTCATGGTGTCAATCGCAAAGAAACCTTTCTTGCCGCCAATGTCGCCGATCGTCGCTGCACCTTTGATATTGTCCAGTCCGTCAATTCGCATGTAGATAGATGCCATAGTTATTCCTCTTTCGTTTTCCGTTTGTCATAGGTGTTATGACGGTTGAGTACCGTTACGAGTAAGTAACAAATACTGTTTAAGTAACGACGACTTCGTCGGATTACTCATTGTTATTCGGTTCCCCACCCCATTGAGAGTGAGTGAACACTACCATTCAATCGCTGACAGACCGCTATCGCTGCCGTTTGTCGTCGATGAAGTCGGAGATACCGAAGGCGCAGCCTCCGGCATCGTCATTTGTGGAGCAGTGGCAACGGGGGCCGCCGCTCGGCTGGCCTGATGCTGCGCGCTTTCCAGACCGGCCAATTGTTCAATGCGTTGCTGCACCGCGTTGTTGTCGCCCACCAGCTCTTCCAACAGTTCAGGAAGAGACATCCCCCCCCAACGAATCGCGCGTTTCAACAACAAATAGATCGGGCTGTGGGGTTCGGTGGCGAGAAAGTAGTCCGCAATGCGTTGCAGTTCGGCAAATGCCTGTTCACGTGACGCCAGCGCCTCCTGAGACGCCACAGGCACTGCCATCGGCGCCGCAGTTTGCGCCATGACAGGTTGTGACTGACCCTGCGTTGGCTGATGGACAGATTCAGTTGGCGCAAATTCAGAGGATTGAGAGTCAACGGCGGCCATGGTTTGCTCCGGCGCGGCTTGTGGCGTTTCAGCGTCAGCGATAACAGCGTCCAGAGGCCAACGGGCAAATTGATCGCCCACCAGAAAATGAATCGCGTTGATCAGGCGTTCGACCGCCTCTTTCACAAAGCGAAAATTAATCGACTGGGTACCGGCCGCCGCACATTTTTGCTGCAGCGTGGTTTCCAGCGCATGCAACGCATCTTTACTTGCACCGAGTGCCAGAATGCGCGCTTCCACGTCCGCCTTCTCACGCGCAAAATCCGCCAGCGCGGCCGCTTTCAACTGCGGCAACGAACCCGATTTTTCTGCCGCAAAGAAACGGCCATAATCAATGTCACCGATCAGAGGCAGCATTTGCAGCGGCATGTACAGCAAGCCACTTTCAGCGGAATCGCCAACCAGTTGCAGCAGCGGCTTCACGCGGTGTTCTGCCACTTCTTTGCGCTGTTCGGCGTCGCCGTCTGCTTTGCGTTTGTTCTCCGGCAGTGTGGGCTGGAGTGAGTCCCAGAAATGCTCAATCATCTGCTCCAGCGTATGGAGCGCCTGCGCCAAGGATTCGAGAGGCGAGGCAGAAAAGAGCTGCGCCATGGTGAACCAAGAGTAGATTTCGACATCTTTGGACTGCTCAGTCAGACAGCTTTCACACAATTTGGCCAAGGCATCCCAGTTCTCCGCGTTGGTGTGGACCACCACCGCGTCCTGCATGGCATCCGGTGTTTCTACCAGTTGGCGAAACGAGGATTGTGCAACGTTGAATGCATTCCGATAGGTGCGATACAAGGTGCGATTATCTTTGAGATATTCGCCACTCGGGTGTTCGTCAGATATCGGGTTGAGCAGATGTTCAAACATATCGGTTCCTAATCTTTTCTATCGTCTGCGGATCAACGCTTGGCGTGAATATTGGACGCCAACCCCGTCACCCCGGGCAGGTTCTGGAACTTGGTGAACTTGCTCCAGATGAAGCTCGACAGATACGCGATAGCCCAGGCTTGCGCGCCCTGCAAACTGATGTCGGGCCGGCCGTTTTTTAGCGACAGCGCGAAGGCCTGACCACCACGGATCACCAGAGGTTGCGTACCATTGGCAAACACATTGTGCTCGGTGACGGTTTTCATGCGATTGGTCTTTGAATCGAGCTTTTGCGTTTCGCGCGTACTGAGAAGACGCAGCTTGAGGGTCAAAAATTTGGACAGAATTTCGCAAGCCAGCAGCACATTTTGATCGCCTTCGGCCATGCTGCGGCAGTGGGTAATCGACGTGCGCAACTTGTCACCGATTTTGCCTTTGATGTCGCCGCCAACTCGAATGATGCAGTCGTCGTCATCCCAAACAAAACGTTGCTCGCCTTCGATATAAGCCAAACGCGTCAGGTTATAAAATGCATGACCGTAGGCTTTGCCGCGTGACATTTGTGACACGTTCAATTGCAGCTCAACGATGTGTGGAATGGTTCGGCCTTTGAAATCGATATCCATCGCCAGAAAGAACTTCACATCTTTGTACACATCTTCAATGTTCTTGGCCCACAGATCCTTAACCGCCGGAGAGCGATCAAACTGAGGCTTTTTCAGCGCGGTAAATTCATCCGTGGTGTAGATGAAATCGCGAAACGCCAACATCTGCGCAATGGTGCTGAACACAATCGTGGCGCGTGCGATGTCTTTGACTTCCAGCGGGGTTTTCACCCCGGCACCCGTGATGTCTGTCGTCGTGTCATCCCAGTTGGTGATGCCACATTTCTCGGCGATACGTTGACGGGTTTTCAGCGGGCCTCGCGAGTACGTAATGCGTTTGCCAGACTCGTTATTGACCTTTTGGGTCAAGCCTTGCATGAACAAATGCAGCTTGTTGTTGGCCAGTTTGGCTTGCTCGACCAGTTCTTCAATCTGGCCACGCTTGTCATACGTGCTGGTGAATGTCGTCTGAGAGATACGATCTCCCCAGGTGTAAGTACTTGGCATAACGATTCCTATTTTTCTTGTCGCCTTTTCAGGCCGTCCGAGTTCCGATGGATTAACCGATCAATACGGTTGCCGCTCCGGCCACAATGGCACCGCCGTGGCTGGTGCTGTCGCCCAGCCGTGCCGCAGGAGTACTGTTGATCAGCACCGTGGTACTGCCCGCCGCAATGGTGTCGGGTGTGCCGACACAGGTAATTGAATCACCCACCACCGCAGCAGGCAGGCTGCATATCAGTACGGTTGCCGCGCCCGGTTCGAGAGAATCGGTCCGCCGACGTGGGGCACACTCCCTGTCGCCATCGGACAGGTATGCATATCGGTTAATCTGGCTGCGCACATGCCCATTACAATGGTTCTCCGTTTGCGGAGCCGTTCCCGCCCTCGGCTAAGTCACGGGCCATCCGAAAGACATTGCGGTAAAAGGTTTTATTGCCTTTCCACTCGGGCACCACGGCAGCGGTGTTGATTGCCCCGGCGACCGCTTTGGCATACAAAAACTCCGCCGGCATCACCATCGGGTTACCCAATGGTGCGATACTGCCCGTGCCGCTCCAGAACACCGCTTGCCCCAACCAGCGCGGCGCGCGATCATTGGCCAGCGACTTGATGTCACTTTCAATCCGGCGACGCAGTGCTTCATTGGGTTCCATCACCCAGCGCATGCAGTCATCAATCAGTGTTTGCTCTTTCGGCTGCCACGCTTCTTGGCGTACTTTTAACGCCAACGCCGTCCACCAGATCGCTTCTCGCATCGGTAGGGCGTGAGCCAGAAAATGAGTCAGGTCAACGTTAAGCCCCGCCTCTTCCAGCGCGGTCATGGCCGCTTGTGGCGTATCCTGCAGTTCAATTAAATCCATCGCATCGCCAGATAACTTGGTGCGTTTCACGACACTGGACGCTGCCGGATAAGGAATCTTTTTCATCATGTTTAGTTCACCATCACCAATGTGCCGCTGATAGACGCCTGACCATCAGAACTCAGTTCCGCCGTCGCACTGCCCGACACGGTCGCGGTGACATCTGCGCTCAGTGTCGCGTTGAGGCCAGACACGGTGGCCGAACTGCTGGCTGAGGCGGTAAAGCTGCTGCCCGCACTGAGAGACATCGAACTGCCCGACGACGCGCTCAGAGAACCATCAGAATCGAGACTGATCGAATCACCCGATTGGCTGATGTCGCCACCCGACAGAGAAATGGCAGAATCTGCGGTTAATGCGATGGTGCTGCTGGAAATCTCAATCTTGTCGCTGCTCATCACAATGCTGCTGTCACCCACTTTTAAGGTCAGTGAATCACTGCCCGTGAGGGTGATGTCTTTGCCGTCTTGCGTGATCGACTCGGTCACCGTCAGCGCATACGATTTTTCCGTCGTCAGCGTGATGCCCTCTTTGGCAGACAGGCTGTGTGACTGCTCAATGGTTTCCGTCAGGTTCTTGGTGACCGCCAAGGTCATTTCTCCACCGACGGTTTCGCTGTGATCGTTCACGACTTCACTGGTGAAATCCTTGGCGGCGTGCAGATACAACAGCTCGTTGTCTTTCTTGTCGTCGAAACGCAGCTCGTTTGACTCGCCCGCCAGCTTGGTTTTCACGCCGCTTTCAGTGGTGTTTTCCGTTGGGTATGGCGGTGTGTTGGTCGAGTTATAGACGCTCGCCACCACCACGGGCTGATCCGGGTCGCCGTTGATAAAACTCACCAGCACTTCCTGACCCGCGCGTGGCAGAAATTGCATGCCGTAGCCGCTACCGGCCATACCTTGGGCAACGCGAACCCAGCAACTGGTTTTGTCGCCGGTTTCGTCATCCCAATGGAATTTGATCCGCACGCGACCCGACGTATCACTGGCAGGTTCACTCTCGGTACTACCCGCCACAACCGCAGATTGCAGGCCGTGTAATACGGGCCGAGCTTTCGCGGGCGGATAGAACACCTGATCTTCTGGCACGCACACCAACTCAGCCTGAGCGCTGAACGCGTTGCCTTTTTGGTTTTCAAACTGGTAATGCAGCTCGGTCACCAGATAGTTGCCTTCTTCAGCACTGTCTGAATGCGCCGCCAGTTTCAGATACTGACCGACACACAAATCTGCCGATGGTGTCTTGGCGTGAATACGGTCATAGCCAGAATCGAGCTGACCACGCTGCAGCGTGCCAAGGGTTGAGGTCAGGCTACTGAAATCATTGGTGATCGATGCCGTCGGATAACGGTACTCTTTGAGTTTGGTGTTGCCCGCAACAGCGTAGCTCGACGCCTTGGCGCCGCTGGTCACCACTTTCGATTGCGAGTAGTCGTAACCAGCAATTTCCAGTGACGCGCTGTGAAACGCATACTCACGCTGCCACGTCTCCAACACGTCGTAATCACCCGACGGCGCAGCGGCGTAATCCAGCGTCGCCATGCCGCTTTGTTCAAACGACATCTGCGCTTCCTGCAGATAGAGTTTTGCCGCGTTGGCATCTTTGCCGAAGTAAAAATGCACGCCATCTTCAGCAAGTAAGCGCGTGACAAACTCAAAATCCGACTCACCGAACTGCACGCAATATTCACGACTGGTCGATGGCATGCTGTTGACGGTGTACTGACCGCTAAAGCCCAGCTCATCGAAAATGGACGTCACGATGTCTTGCGCGGTTTGCTCCTGAAATACGCGGCACTGGCGTGAATGCTTGAGCAGGAACAGCCATGGCTGAACGGTCAGTTTGATGCCGTAGTAACTGGAATCAATCCGTTGCGACTGAGCCTGCGCTTTCACCACATAGCCTTGGTACTGACGCAGGCTGGTGCGCGAATCGCCAATCACGTTGTAGACCGAGCAGCTGACTTCAGTGCCAATCCAATCCGCGGGCGAAGAATCCGACACGATGATGTCGGCTTGCCACTCATAGTGCTGGTTGATCTGCTCAGTCACACTCAGGGTTGAAGCCACAAACTCATTGCCGTTGGCGTCCTGAACCACCAGATAGCTGCCTTGCGCATCAATCAATTCATTCATCGGCGACGCCTCTTAATGCCGTGTCTTTGCGGTCAGTCATCATTGCGCCTGCTCCTGCTGCACATTGACCAGATCGGCAAATCGCAGTAGCTGAATGGGCGGAAACAGTGACATCTTGCGGGCAACATCCATATTGATGGTGATGGCGTAGTTGCTCAGTTCAGCAATCGGTAAATCACCGGGCTTGGCATCATCAAACAAAATCTTGCTCGCTTGGTTGGCGGCCAACTGCCCCACACGGTAATACTTGTTGGACACCGAAATCAGCGCCGACGAATTGGTCACCATCGAGTCATACGCGCTCGCGACGGGCAAACCGTATTTCATCGCGGCTTGTGTAAAACGGTCGCTGTTCGCCAAGTTGTACGAGCTGGATCCGACGTACACAACGTCGACACCCTGCTCGGCAAGGTGCTGCATTTTTTCGTCAAACTGATTCGGTAGTGGCTTGCCCGCTTTATCGAGCGCATAGGTCTCGGTATACACCGCAAAGCCCATCGATTCTGAAAGCTGCTTGAGCTCCTGCGTGTTCAGTACAGAGTTCAGCTCCGCCGTCGAATAGACCACGCCGACTTTGGTCACCGGGAAATATTCACGCATGGCACGAATCTGAGTGTCTTCGCTGATGCGGTTGCGAATGCCCGCTACCGTTGGGCGACCCGTTTTATCGGCGGCGGCACTGATGTCTGCGCCGACCGGGTCAGCGACAACCATAAACATCACTGGAATATCGCCCAGCTTGGTTTGTTCGCCGAGTTCAGCACGTGTGCCGATCATGGCTTTGCTCACGCTGGTGCCCCAGGTCACCACTAAATCCGGCGACATGGCTTTGGCTTCATCCAGAAAGCCCGCCAGTTTGCTGGTGTCGCGCTGCGCATCGCGCACAATGACATCCACCGGCAAGCCATTATTTTTTAGGTAATCCTGAAAGCCCTGACACGACTCTTCGCATCCGCGCCACACCGTCATCAGTACCGTTTTGTGTTCTTCAGCCGCCAGCGTTTGTGCACAAACCAACAGCAACAGACCCGAAAGAATAGATTTCATAGTTCGGCCTCCATGCCACGGCGGCGAGCAGGCATATTGAGGAAAAGAATCATCATCACACCGCAGAAAATAATGCCGCACCCCACAATCGCCATCGCAGCGCCAAAGTCATACATCGCCAGCAACGAAGCGACGATCACCGGGCCAAGCACACTACCGATACGTTCCGCGGTGCGCAGCACGCCCAGCACTTCCGTGCGGCCAACTTCAGGTGTGTCTTCCGACGCTTCCAGCGCACACGCGATGAGTGGTGCTTTCAAAATGGAGTGCGCAATCCCCATCAGTGTCACCGCCATCAGCATTTTGATGATGGACGCTTCGCCATAGAGCGACACCAGAATGCCACCCGACAAAATGGTACCGAGCACGATCAGTTCACGCATCTTCTTGGTGCGATCAGCAATGCCGGACGCAATCGGGCTGAGCGGAATGATCACCAAAGAGTAAATCATCATGATGCGGCCAATTTCAGACTGGCTGGCATCGAGTGACACCAGATACAGCGGCACGGTGAAGTAAAGGAAACCGGTCAGGACAATTTTGGCGGGAATCGCGCAGCACACGGTCACGGCCACAAAGCGGGCGTTTTTGGCCAACAGTTTGATACTGCCTTTCTTTGCGCCCTGCTTTTTGCCATCGTTGACGCTGCCCGAGAACATACGCCACGCCAGCAGACCAGCAAACGCGGCCAGTGCAGCAGAAATCAGGAACACCGGTTGATAACCAATGCGGTCCGCAATGATGCCGCCCAGCGCCGTGCCACACATGGTGGCGGTCATCAGCACGCCGACAAAGATAGACATGCCTTTGGCGCGGTTTTCTGAAGTGACCACCGCAGCGATGTAGCTCTGACAACTGATGGTGATCACCGCGTAACCGAACGCGGTCACGCCGCGCGCCATCACGATGTCCATACTGTTGGTCGCAAAGGCGCAGCCAAAGTAGCCACCAATCGCCGGGATCAATCCCAACAGGAACAAGCGTTTCTGGCCCCAACGATCCACCCACTTCGCGGCGAAAGGCGTACACGCAGCGATCACTAGCATGAAGACCGAAATCGGTAGGCCCAGCATCACATCTTTGGAGATCCAAGAAGAAGGCTCATAGAATTCTTCCACGAACAGCGGCATGAATGATTTTTGCAGCTCTTCGGCAAACGAAAACACAAACAGCGGAATTCGCGCATCGACAATGTCGCCTTTGCGCATGCCCAATCGGCTTTGCAAGCGAAAACGTTCTGCAATCGATTTAAGACGGTTTTGCAGCTCTAGCGCACTTTCGCTGTTGAGCAACCCAAACAGGCGGCTGAAGCGGCTTTGCAGTTCACGTGAATCCTGATTGAGGCGGTCAGCAAATGTGCCGATGGTGCCGTGAGTCGCCACATTCTCATTGACGGAGAAGTCTCCTTTCACCTGGCGCTTAAGGATCGATTCGGACTCTTCCAGCGGGCCGGAGATGTAGAACATCACCACCACCATGACGACTTCGAAACAGACCAGCAGCACGGCCACCAGCACAATAGCGATATCAAAGAAAATATCCGTCAGTTGCGACTGTACGTAAGTTGCGCTCAGGCCGACATACACGCGGCCAGCGGTTTGACCCGACGTATCAATATCAAGGCGAAACACATCACTTTGCGGTGAGTTGCCCAGAAACGACGATTCAAACAGCAGTGGCAGCTCTTTCACCACCACGCTCAAACGATCGAGTAGTGACGCGCCGAGATACTGAGTCGATGATTTTTCAAACGTCTTGTCGTCGGCCAGATCCAAATTGGACACTTCGCCCGCTTTGTAGAGCACGGTGTCGCCCTGAGTCACGGCAACAAACGTCAGCTCCGGGTACTTATCCAATGAATCTTTCAGGTAGGCATCCATCCCGCGAATCTGATCAAACGGCACGCCCGCATCCACCGCCGTGGTCAGATCATCATGCACGCTCTGCGCAATGGCATTGGCTTTTTTCAGCAGCTCAGGTTTCACCGAAAAGTTGAATTCCACCAGCGTGTAAACCGCGCTCAGTCCCGAGGCAATAAAGGCGCTCAGAATCGTAATCAGAATCAGACGGCGGTTAATAAAACTGGCCATACTTTTGGCTTTGTTCATGAACGCACCTCAGTGTTTTGCGTCGATGGCTGACTGACCGTCAGGTCCTGAAGTTTTTCCAGCTCTTCCGACACCAGTGACTTCATCTTTTCGCTTTGCTTAATTTGTTCGGCCAGACTTTGGGTCATCTGACCTTGCGGAATGTGGTCGAGGCGTTGTTGATCGCCGGTTGAATAGCCGTGTATCAACTTGATGACGTTGGTGACATCCCCAAAGCCAAGACGAATGATGAAAAACACCAGCAACGACGCGAGCAGGAAAATCACCACGGTGGCTTCTAGCAGATGCAAACGCACCAACGCATACACGCCAAACAGCGCAGATTTGTCGTACACGATGACGATGCTGCCGGCGAACGTGCCAAAGCTGTCGTAAATTTGCAGGCCACTGTAGAGCTCGGAATCATCGCTCAGCGTCCACCTTGGTTCACTGGATTTGAGGGCGCGGCGAACCACATCTTCTGGTAGGGTCTGCACCGGGCTGTTGTCAGCGTAAGATTGCACCAAGGGTTGACCGTGCTGATCAATCAAGGCCACCGCGACCACATTCGGTTCGCGAATTCGGGCTTGGTCGATTTGTTGTTTGAGGTTTTTGGCGGATTGATAAGGAATGCCGAGACGTTCGACCCGTTCCACCGAATTGGCGAGTGAGGAGGAGATCACTTCCAGTTTTGAAGACACCACGTGCGACATCAGGCTGTCGAACTTCATGTAGTTCATCAAGTACAGCAAACTGAGTACGGACAGCAAGATCACCCAAACGGTAATCACCAACCGCAGATGCACTTCAAAGAAAGCTCTCATAAATACAGTTACCCAACCAATACTTCATGTTCGAATGATTCACATGCGAGATACTAGATTGGGAATTTGCATAAATTGTGCAGCTTGTGATTTTTCTCACCTAGAGTGAACTCAGATCACAAAAATATATCTATTTTGCTGATTTATTAATCGTTAATTAGCATATTCTTATTCAGATAAATCTAAATCGATTAAATTTAACTAGCTCATATATAAGGGAATTTTAATATAGAAAGGTCATTTGACTGTTCAAGCGAAATAACGCCATCACGAGACAAAAAATGAATGATTTATTGGGCCTGTTCGCCACCCCCGCGCAATAAAAAAGGCCACACCTGCGTGTGACCTTTTCATTCATCCGTCGACGAAGCGCCAACGCAATACTTAAAGATATTCGCACAAGTACGCGGTCGAGACCGCCACTTGGAGATCAAACGACGAGTTGCCTTCCACTTCAAATGCTTCGCCTGAGTTGAACGTCACCCAATCGGCGTCTGTTGTACGTTTGATGGTGAGCGCGCCTTTCACGACCGTCATGCGCTCTGCTGCGCCCGTACCGAAGGTGTATTCACCCGGCGCCATCACGCCAACCGTGATGTCATTATTATTCTGCTGAAAACCCAAAGACTTCACGTTGCCTTCGAAATAGCTGTTCTCTTTAATCATTGTTCTTCCTTGTTGAATTGAATGCATGCCGTGCGCAGCCAGCGCACGGATGCTCTGTTTTTAACTCAAGAACGTCGTCGACACAAGGTTTAGCTGCCGCTTTCTTTGACTCTTTTCATTGAGGGCGTCACGCGCCATCTTGACCTATATTTTGTGGCACGGACATCACCCGAGGCGTCCATTGATAGAAAGCTCAATTCTTGAAGCAAGATCATACTTTGCTGACCACGAATTGCGTTCTGTTTGCGCCGACGCCAAGCTATTTCACGCTTATTTTGCGATAATTTTTCGGCAGAGCAGCGCATGTGGCTTGACGTGATTTCCGGGCTGAACATTGATTCGGGGCACCCCGCCCAAACGATGTACACGCGCACAGGACGATGCTTTCAATTCAACCTCCCCATCGACAGGAGGAGAGCCGGGAACAGGAGTAAACCAAGGTGGCGACAGGGAAGAAACGAACGCGAACGGATGCCGACAGCACCCGACCGCCCATCGTCTCGAAAGAGACCGTATTCAAGACCGTGTTTTGGAGCGGTTTAACGCTGCTCGCCTGTGGCTTTGGCGCGCTGCTCCTGTTCAGCTACAAGGATTACGTCGACCCCAAACATGTGCATGGTTCATGGATTGAAATTGGCGCGCCCAGCTACCAGACCGAAGTGCTGACGTTCGATGAACGCGGCGTGTTTCGCAACAACCGCTTGGTGAGCACCAATTTTGATTACAACGGCAAAAATATCGAAGTCGAGACCGGCCTGGGCATCACCATTTACCAAGTCACCGGCACCATGAAATCGCCGCAACTGAAACGCATCGAGCCCAGCAGCCCCATTCAACGCTTTGTTAAACAGGGCTATGAAGACACCATCACCGACAGCGAGGGCAACGCCGGGCAAACGCGCCGAGCGGCACTCTCAGCGCATTTCAACGATTGAGACGAAGCGCCTCAGATTTAGCCCGTCAGCACATTATCTTCCGGATATTTCAGCAGCGTCGCTTGTGGCCTTGCCAACATGTACGCCAAGGTCAGCGGCCCAATCCGCCCAATGATCATCACCACAATCATGATGTATTTACCCGGCTCTGACAGCTGCGCGCTAAGGCCCGCCGTCAGTCCCACGGTGGCAAACGCCGAAATGGTTTCAAACAGCACCGCTTCAAAACTGGCTTGTTCCGTCAACATCAACAGGAACATCGCGATGGTCAATAGCGCGCCACTGACCACGATGATCGCCAGCGCTTTGGTGACGGTCGGCCAGTTGATGGTGCGCTTAAACATCACCACGTGTTTCTTCTGACGCAAGAAGGTCCAAGTCGCCAAAAACGCCACGGTAAACGTCGAGACTTTGATCCCGCCCCCGGTTGATGTCGAACCCGCGCCAATCAGCATCAGAATAATCATGATCAGCAGCGCCGGTTGGCTCATCTGCGCAATGTCGACGCTGTTAAACCCAGCCGTCCGCGCTGTGGCCGATTGGAAGAAAGCCGACAGCCATTGCTGCCACAGCGGCAAAGGTTGCATGGTGTGCGGATTATTGTGTTCTAAGCACCAGAAGAACAAGGTGCCGATCAGCAACAGCACCGGCGTCGCCACCAACATCAACTTGGTATGCAAGCTGAAATAGCGCCAGCCCGAGCGCCAATGTGCCCACACATCACCCACCACCGTAAAACCGAGGCCGCCGAAGATAAATAGCCCGGCGAGGGTCAATAGAATGGTTGGATCATCGGCATAGCTGATCATGCTGTCAGAGAACAACGAGAATCCCGCGTTATTGAATGCAGAAACCGCATGGAACAGCGCACTAAACAGCCCCTGCGACCAGCCCAATTCCGGCACCCACCGAAACGACAGAATCGCCCAGCCGATGCCTTCGGCAATCAGCGCAAAAATGATGATGCGTTTGACCAACTTTTGCAGGTTGACCGCGCGGTCTTGCCCCAAAGCATCTTTGGCGATCGCTTGTTGTTTGAGGCTCAGACGCACCCCAAACATGTAGAGCAGCACCGCCGACAAGGTCATTTGGCCAAGGCCACCGATTTGCATCAACAGCAGCAACAAAATCTGACCGTGAATAGTGAAATGGGTGCCAGTGTCGACCACGCCCAAGCCCGTCACACTGATGGCAGAGGTTGCGGTAAATAAGGCATCGGTAAAGCTGAGTCCGGATTTTGAAAATACGGGCAGGGTCAACAGCACAGCCGCCGGCAGCAACACCGACAAAAAGCTGACCAGAATGATCTTGGGTTCTGAACCGTTGTTGCTGTTTTTGTCTTTATCCAGCGCGTAGAAAATACCGCTGCGTTCAAGCGGGTTCATAAGGTTTTCAACTGCTTAGTCAGCGTTTGTTGCGGGCCGACAACAATCAACATATCACCAATTTCAAGCACGGTATCAAGCGACGGTGCTTTGGTGACTTCCGGGCCACGTTTAAAGCCCAGCACTTGCACGCCCGCTTCCTGACAAATGGGCATTTCGGCAATTTGTTTGCCCATCATGCGCGAGCCGATCACCACTTCCGTTAACGCCAAGCCGCTGCCCAGTTCAATGAATTCCAGCACGCGGCGATCGAGCATTTTACGCGCCACGCGAATCCCCATGTCCCGTTCCGGCATGATGACGTGGTCGGCGCCGACCTTGTGCAGAATCTTGACGTGGAACTTATCGTTGGCCTTCACCCACACCGATTTCGCGCCCGACTCTTTCACCACCAAAGTAGCGAGAATCGATGAGTTGATGTCTTCGCCAATCGCGACCATCACCATGTCGTAATCTTTCAGTTTCAGCTCAAACACCGTTTCTTCAATGGTGCAGTTGGCCACAATCGCTTGCGTGGCGTAATTCATCGCCGCTTTGACTTTCTCTTCATCGACATCCACCGCGAGCACTTGCGCCCCTGCTTCCGTCAGCTCCTGACACACGGACAAACCAAAACGACCTAAACCAATGACTGCGAACTGCTTATCACGAATTTTCATTACGTTGCCTTTATTACCCTACTGACAATAACAATACTGAGCCTTGCAGCGTTCAAGCGCTGCGTATCCAAATCATGTGCTCTCCATTTTATATACCAAACGCGTATGGGATGGAAACGTCACAGTGACGCCATCTATAGAGAATCCCTGCATTTTCTGGTAGTTTGGGCAACAAAATTCACCGACTGAATAGTGCAACCATCCGATGAGCATTGACGATTTAATTCTTCGCTTTCAGGCATCGCCTTATTTAAAAGACTGGGACAACAGTGTGCTGTTTATCACCCTTGCCAGCTTTGTGGCTTGGGGCGTATGGCGACTGGCTTACCGCTATTTGTTTAACCTGACCGAAAAGACCTCATTCCATTGGGATGACGTGGTCCTGCACGCCCTCAAAACGCCCATCAGTACCTTGATCTGGTGTTGGCCGGGCACCATTTCTCTGGGCTTGCTGCTCGATGATCACTTCCAAACCAAATTTAACTGGCTGCAAAACACCAAGAAATTGATGTTGATTGCCATCTTCGTGTGGATTCTGCTGCGCCTGGTGGGTGAAATTGAGCACTACATCCTCAGGCAGCGCAAACGCGATGAGACCACCGTGCAGGCCGTCTCCAAAGTGACACGCATGTTGATCATCATCACCGCAATTTTGTCGGTGATGCAGGCATTTGGACTCAGTTTAAAAGGGTTGCTGACCTTTGGTGGGGTCGGTGGTCTGGTGGTCGGTTTGGCGGCCAAAGATCTGCTGTCGAACTTCTTTGGTGGCTTGATGATTTACTTCGATCGCCCATTTAAAGTCGGCGATTGGATTCGTTCACCGGATCGCCAAATTGAAGGCACCGTTGAACGCATCGGCTGGCGCATGACCATCATTCGAACGTTTGATAAACGCCCGCTGTATGTCCCGAACTCAGTATTCAGCAACATCGTGGTAGAAAACCCGTCGCGCATGCAAAACCGTCGCATTCACGAAACCATTGGCCTGCGTTATCAAGACGCAAACAAGATGGAAACCGTGATCAACGAAGTGCGCGAGATGTTGAAAAATCACCCAGACATCGATGCACATCAAACCCTGATCGTGAACTTTAACGCGTTTGGGCCATCGTCACTGGATTTCTTCATCTATACCTTCACCAAAACCGTGAACTGGATTCGTTACCACGAAGTGAAGCAAGATGTGCTGTTGCAAATCATGACCATCATTCAAAACAATGGCGCGGATGTCGCCTTCCCAACTCGCACCTTGATTATCGATCCGGCCAGCGCCGGTGATGTGCCGGCCCCATCGGTGCAGCCTTAATCCCGCGCGTCCACCGACAAAAAAACCGCCCACGTGGCGGTTTTTTTGTCGAGTAATTTGCGGTTAGTTTTGCACCGCCACGTCGCGCTGCACGGGATCGTCTTGATGTTCGGCCAGCCAGTAGAGCCAGATCATCACCAAACACAAGCCAATGCACACGCCAAATAACCAATTCGGATTGAGCGATTCAATCACCACACCGCCAATCAGCGGTGCAATGGCAAAGCCCAACGAATACAGCGCAGCAGCACCAAAATAGGAACCCCGCAGATGCGCGGGCGCCATGCGGTCGATTTGCACATTGAGGGTCGGAAACGCAATCACTTCGCCCATGCTCAGCACAAATCCGGCAATGTACCAGCCATACGGCCAGTCAGACGGTGTCAGCAAAAAGCCGACCTGAGCCAACATCATCAGCACCATGCCGATACGCGTGCGCACAAACAGCGGCACATGTTCCAGCCACTTGAGGGTTGGGAACTGAAAGATGATGATGGTCAGCGTATTCACCAACACCAAACTGGCGACCAATTGCGCGGCATCGGACACGCTGGAGCGTACGATCACCTGCGGAATGGACGACTCCATCTGCGCGTAGACAAACATCATGATGAAGTTAGCAATCATCATTTTGACGAAAATGCTGTCTTTGCCAATCACGCGCAGCGTGCGGCCAAAGTTCGGCAACAGCGAGGGATCGGGTTTGACATGGTGACCTTTGCGTTCAATCGCCATCAGGAGCCACACCGCGTAAATCAGGTAGGTAATGCCCGTGGCGATAAACAGCACCTGCGGGTGGGCCAAGCCCAGCGTGATCCCAATCAGCGGGCCAATCGCGCCGCCAAGGTTGAGCAGGAAGTAACGCACATTCATCGCCAATTCGCGATCTTTGAGGTTACTCAGGTTATCGCCCAGCACCGCTTTTGCTGGTGCCTCAATCATCGGCCGCATCAAACCGGCCAAAATCACCAAGACGTAAAAGTGCCAAATCTGATTCGCGACACCAATGCCGGTATAAGCCAAAGAAGCAATCAACGCCCCCGCCACCATCACCCATTTGCGACCAAACTTATCCGACAGATAACCCGAATAAAGCCCGGTGATCGCACCGACGACGGCTGAACTGGCAAGCATGGTGCCCACTTCCACCGCCGTCGCTCCATAATCCTGATAGAGAAACACAATCAAAAACGGCCACGCCATAAAAAAACTGGTGCGCGCAAACAGGGTGCCGGCCAAGACGGTCCAGACTGAAAAATTAAAACGTTGTATCCTCTGCCACTCAAACAAACTCTCTGGTTTTTCCATGCATTCTCCTCGCTCCCACTGACGTTATTTTTGCGCGACAATTGTCACACTTTTCGCTGTTTTATCGCCAATATAGTGAGGAAATGTAAAGAAAGATAGTGATATGTGGCATTGAATTCATAACAAAACGGAATAAGAAGAATGGTTCATAAAACCTAATTGATACAGCTAGTTAGATCCTCTTCGGTGCAAATAAAAAGCCGCACAATACAAGGTATTGCACGGCTTCGCTTGTTGATTTCCAGAATATTTACAGTGTAAAGAAGGAAAGCTGCTCTTTTTGCTTTTCGGCCAAACGGGACAGCTCGGTACTCGCGCTGGCACTCTGGCTGATCCCGGTGACATTTTGCTGCACCAGCTCCGACATATTGACCACGTTGCGGTTGATGTCTTGCGTCACTTGCGATTGTTCTTCAGCAGCAGTGGCCACTTGCGCGTTGGTGTCATTGATGGCCGAGACAGATTCGGTAATCCCAACCAGTGCATCGTTGGCTCGCAGCGCCAGTTCATTGTTACGATTGAGCATCGCCAAGCTGGTTTGCATGCTTTCGTTGGCGAGCACCGATTGACCTTGCAGTTCCTCAATGATGGCTTGAATCTCTTCCGTCGATGCCTGCGTGCGCGCGGCCAGCATGCGCACTTCATCGGCGACCACCGCAAATCCACGGCCAGATTCGCCTGCGCGCGCCGCTTCAATTGCCGCATTCAGCGCCAATAGGTTGGTTTGGTCAGACACGCCGCGAATCACTTCAATCACGTTGCTGATTTGTTCCGACTGCTCTTTCAAACGCTGCACCACTTGCGCCGCATCGTTAAGTGCCACCGACATCTGCTCGCTGGCTTGACCACTTTCCAAAAAGATCGACAAGCCCGATTGCGCCAAGCCATCCGCTTCGCGCGCCGTTGCATCGGCAGAGGTCGCGTTGTCGCTGACGTTGTTGGCGGTGCTCGCCAGTTCGTTCACCGCCGAAGCCACTTGCTCGATTTCCATCAGCTCTTGCTGCGCGTTGCTTTCGGCCTGCGTCATGACAGCCGCCAGTTCCGTCGCCGCCGAGGCCACGTCTTCACTGATGCGCGTCAGTTGATCGACCGTGGCATGCAACTGCGCTGCGGTTTGGTTGACGTCTTTGTTTAAACGCGCAATTTCGTTGTTGCCGCTCGCATCAGCACGCACCGACAAATCGCCTTGCGCCAGTTTGCGCATCACCGTTTGCAAACGCTGAATCGGTGCCACAATCGCTCCCGACAGCAACCAAGCGGCGCCCAGCGACACCACCAAGACCGACAACACACTCCACATCGCGTTTTGCATGACGACATCACTGTCTTTCGCGCTTTGTTGCATGGATTGAGTCGCGTAGTGATTGACCTTTTGTGACAGGTTATTAATGGCTTCCACCATGCGGTTTCCCACCACACGGTATTCTGCGATGAATTGGCGGTACTCCTGTTCGCTGACTAAACCAGCATCACGACGGGTAAAAAACGCCACCGCACGCTGCGACATTTCTACATAATCGACGATGCGCTGCTGCACGCGTTCAATTTCTTCATCATATAGCTTTTGTTTTTGCATCGCTTCCAGGGTGTCGTCTACCGTTTTCAAGCCGCTGGTGAGCTCTTGCAGAAACACGTCACGACGAGCGGGGTCGTAAATCGCATACACCGCACTAATGCGCAGCGGGTAAATGGTGTCATCCACTTGCGCCAGCGTGTCTTTGTACTGCACTAAGGTCTGCGTGTTCGCCTCGACGGATTCTTGTTCTTGAACCAAGTTCGATTTGGTGATCCAGAGTGCGATGAGCAACACCACCGTGAGAAAAGCCACGGGTAATAAAATCTGAACGCGTATTGATATGTTTTTCAATGAAACCTGCATGGTACAACCTCACAATAAAAAGTATGCGTCCATGCAGCGGGCGTTCGCCCAAAAGAGTGTATTCGGCGCGGAGAGTAGGCAAAGATGATATTCATGTCCAGTATTAATTTGCACACGAATCATACTGTTAACAAGGTAAACGTTTGGCCTATGACAACGCTGACAATGATGAAACAATCATGACAATTTATGAAAGAATGTATAAAAAACGGCCACCCCTTGGGGTGGCCGTTTCAGCAGGTGATAACAATCATCCGTTTACTTGCGCAGTGCGTTCAGTTTCGCTTGCGCCAACCCAAAGATGGTATCGACTGGGTAGCTGCCGTCATCCGTTGCCACCCCTGCCGATTTACCGGTCAGGATTTCAATCGCTTCGGTGACATGGTCAATCGTCCAAATGTGGAACTCTCCTTTTTCCACCGCTTTCACCACATCCGCCCGCAGCATCAAGTTGTGGCGGTTGGAGCGCGGAATGATCACCCCTTGAGTGTTGTGGCGACCTTTGATGCCACACACATCGAAGAAGCCTTCAATCTTCTCGTTCACCCCACCGATCGGCTGAGATTCGCCAAACTGGTTCATGGAGCCAGTGATGGCGATGTCTTGGCGGTTGGGCTGTTTGGAGAATGCCGACACAATGGCACAGAATTCAGCCATGCTGGCACTGTCGCCGTCCACGCCGCCGTACGATTGCTCAAACGTGATGGTCGTGGTCAGTGGCACGCGTGCGGTGCGACCAAACACTGAACTCAAATACGCCGACAGAATCATCACCCCTTTGGAGTGAATGCTGCCGCCCAGATCCACGCTGCGTTCGATGTCGATGATGTCACCGTCGCCGTACGATGTGGTGGCGGTGATTCGGTTGGGCACCCCAAAAGCGTGATCGCTGGTCGCCAGTACCGACAATGCGTTCACTTGACCAATCGCCATGCCTTCGGTTTCCATCAACGTGGTGCCGTTGACGAAGCTTTCCATCACGCCTTCTTGCAAGCGATTGACGCGCATTTCTTGATTCTGCAACGCTTCATCCACGTGGTTCTGACGAATCATGTTGGAGTTCGCCTGACGCGCCACGTAGTTGGATTCGCGCAGCAAGTTGGCGATGTGCGCCGAGTGCAGTGACAGCTTGTTCTGATCGCCGGTGATGCGTGAGCTGTGCTCGATGATGCGCGCAATTGCTTTGCGGTCACAATGCAACATGCTGTTGTCGTGCACAATGCTGGAAATAAAGCGCGCGTAATGTAGCTCGGTATCTGGCGTGCGCTTCATTTCATCTTCGAAATCGGCGGTCACGCGGAACAGCTCCCCAAACTCTGGATCGTAATGCGTCAGCAGCTCGTAGGTGCGGTAATCGCCAAACAGGATGATTTTCACATCAAGTGGGATCGGTTCTGGGTCGAGCGACACGGTGCCCGTCAGTGTCACTTCTTTTTCCAACGAGGTGAAACTGAGCTGGCGCGAACGCAGGGCGCGTTTCAGGCCATCCCACACATAGGGTTGTTCCAGCACTTTGACCGCGTCCATCAGCAGCACGCCACCGTTGGCTTTGTGCAAACTACCGGCACGAATCAGTGAGAAATCCGTAAACACGGTGCCTTTGTAGGTGGCGGTTTCGATGTAACCAAACAGCGAGTGGTAGTTCGGGTTCTCTTCCACCACAATCGGAAAATCTTCTTTGGTGCGACTCACCAGCACGTTCACTTTGTAACGGCGTGGCAGCTTTTTATCCAACGCCGCACTGGCCAATTCACCTTGCTCACCGGTTTCATCCAAAAAGATTTCGACGTTTTCGACGATGTCTTTTTGCAGATCGGTCAGATAGGTTTTGACCTCCGCGTACTTGGAATAATCCTGCTTTAACTGTTTGATAAAGTGGCCGATCACATCCAGCGTCACGTCGTCATTCAGCTTTTTAATCTTTTCACTGTATGACTCTTCCCACTCCGTCAACTGGCGCACCATATTGCGCAGTGCCACTTCCAACTCATCGATGGTTTGGCTGAACTGCTCTTGCTCTTTTTTGCTCAGTGCATCAAAGGTTTCTTCGGTGTGCAGCTCTTCCCCGTTCATGGCAACAAACTGGTAATCGCCTTGGGTGGTGATCGTCAGGCTGATGCTGCGCTCTTTGGCTTTGCGGGTAATCTCTTCCAGCTCATCTTGCTGTTTTTGCGCCAGTTGATTTTTCAGCTTTTCAGCGCGAGAGAAGTAGAGCTCATTGTCAAACGCCAGTGGAATCGCGTTCATCAATTTGACCATCAGTTTTTCAATGTCCTGACGGAACGCTTGCCCGACGCCACACGGCAGCTTCAGCACGCGTGGCACACGAATATCATCAAAATTCGCCACATAGCACCAATCGAACAAATCGATGGGGCCGTGTTTATGACGGCTGAGGTAGCGCAAAATCATGGTGCGTTTCCCCAAACCATTCCGCCCGATGGCGTAAATGTTGTAACCTTTTTCCTTGATGGACATGGCGAACTCGACCGCTTTTTGCGCGCGTTCCTGGCCAACGATTTCATCAATGGGAGCCAATTCTTTGGTCGACTTACACGGCAGTTGCTCAAGCTCTGCGACGTGGTAGAGCTGCGCTGCGTTCAATTGTTGAATCGTCATACTCCCCTCCTTCGGTGTTTATACTTCTTGTTTTGTAGCCTAAGTGTAGATGTAAAGCATTGACTTTTTAGTGACTTAGACTGGATTCGCGCTCAATCGAACAAATAACAATCAATTTCACCGCCAAACGAGCGTTCCTCGCCAATCACTCGCCTCAATTTAAAAATGACAATCATTTGCAATTGATAGTTATTTGCATTTAAATATTCTTCATCATTGCACAGGAGGCGGACGATGAATCTGCAACAATGTTGGACCACCTATCTACAGGCGGAAAAATTGCTCGAACAGGGCCATTGGCCACAGGCTCACTATCTGTTTGACGATGTGCTGCATCATCTGCCGCACCACATTCAGCATGCGACGCACGACGAGAACACCAAGCCGTGCCAAATGAGCTGCCTGATCGCCGGATTGCGTGACGCCGCCGTCGCGCAGTCGGAAATTCTCAACAACATGGGGCAATATCAGCGCGCGTTTGAGGTGCTCAATCAAGCCTATGCGTTGCTGCAATTCATGTCGATTGAAGAGTTGGATTTGGTGGCCGCCGTCTCTCCCGTGCTGGAAAAACACAGTCATGATTTGCTGCGTCACATTGGCGCGTTCTGCCTCGCGCAGCGCAATGCGTCGTGGCAATTGGAATATGAACAGGTTGAAAAAGCGCACCACTATTTCACCCAGCTAAAATCGTATCGCGAGCTACAAAGCCGCGTGCCCGTGATCAATTGATAAGGATGCACAATGTCACACTCCCCTCTGTTGCAGGTTCGACACCTGTCGGTCAGCTTTCAAACCAACGATGGCGTGGTTGAAGCAGTCAAAAACGTCAACTTTGAGCTGAATGTCGGCGAAACACTGGCGATTGTTGGCGAGTCCGGCAGCGGTAAGTCAGTCTCTACCAACGCATTGATGCAACTGCTGCCCAACAACGCGCGTCTCGATCCGCAATCCAGCATTCGCTTTGAAGGTGAAGAGCTGTTGGAAAAAAGCGAAGCGCACATGCAGCGCATTCGCGGCGATCGCATTGGGATGATTTTTCAAGAGCCGATGACCTCGCTCAATCCTTACCTGCGCGTGGGCATTCAAGTGGCAGAGGCGATGAGGTGTCACCGCAACGTGTCGATGGCTCAGGCCAAACAGCGCGTGTTGGAACTATTTGAACTGGTGCATTTACCCAATCCGCAGCAGGCGTACAGCAAGTATCCGCACGAATTTTCTGGCGGCCAATTGCAACGCATCATGATTGCGATGGCGCTGATCAACGAACCCGACATTCTGATCGCCGACGAACCCACCACCGCGCTGGATGTGACGGTACAGGCCGAAGTCCTCAAGCTCATCAAAGAAATTCAAGCCAAAATGGGCATGGCGATTTTGTTCATTACCCATGATTTGGGCGTGGTGCGTTATGTCGCCGACCGCGTGCTGGTGATGTGCAAAGGCGATGTGGTCGAAGAAGGTGACACCCAAGAGTTGTTTACCAACGCCAAGCACGACTACACCCGCATGCTGATTAACGCCATTCCCAAAGGCAGCAAAGATCCGGTGAGCGCGGATGCGCCCGCGCTGCTCAAAGCAAGCGACATTCGGGTCAAATTCCTCATCAAGCCGCATTTTATTGCCAGCCGGAATCAGTACTTTGAAGCGGTGAAAGGTATTTCACTCGAACTCAAACAGGGTGAAACGCTCGGCATTGTCGGCGAGTCCGGCAGCGGGAAATCGACACTGGGCCGCGCGCTGATTGGCCTGTTGCCATCAACGGGCGAGATTGAATTTAAAGGCATGGACTATCGCAAGCTGAGCGACGTGCAGCGATTGGCGCTGAAAAAAGACATTCAGATGGTGTTTCAGGACCCTTACGGATCGCTGTCACCGCGCATGACGGTTGGCGAGATCATCACCGAAGGATTGCTGGTCCATCAACCGCACATCAGCAAAGCGGAACGTCTGCAACGGGCACGCAAAGCACTGGAAGAAGTGCGTTTGGATGCCAGCGCGATCAACCGCTACCCGCACGAGTTTTCTGGCGGTCAGCGCCAACGCATTGCAATCGCACGCGCGCTGATCCTCGAACCGTCCTTCATTTTGCTCGACGAACCGACCTCGGCCCTCGACCGTTCAGTGCAGCTCACCGTGATTGACTTGCTCAAAGACATTCAACAGCGCCGCAACATCGGTTTTCTGTTCATCAGCCACGACCTCAGCGTGGTGAAAGCGCTGTCGGATCGCGTGATGGTGATGCAAAAAGGCGAAGTGATGGAACAAGGCAGCGCCGAAGACATTTTCCATCGTCCACAGCACGACTACACCAAGAAATTGATTGCCGCCTCGTTTGATGTGGATGAGGAAGTCGCCGCGTAATCAAACTGTCATCGACCCTTGCCATACTGGCGGAGTCAATCTCAGTGACATCGGTTTGGCCGCCGATCGAACATGCCGCACGGATGCGGCATTTTTCTTTTCTGGAACGGGCGCTCACAACGAACCGATCACAACAGATAATCACGAAAAGAGAACCAAAAGCTCAGAAATAGTGGGAAATGGCCAAGTAACGGACACGAATGTGCTCAATCAGCAAACGGACTTTGTTCGGCGGCTGGCGAGTAAACGGATACACCGCGTAGATGCCGAGTTTCTTGCCGACTTGCTCCGGGAAAATGTCCACCAGCTCACCATTGCGAAAATCGTGATACACCAAGCAGCGCGGCACGTAAGCAATGCCGTGACCACCCAGTGCCGCTTTACGCAGCGCCGTGGCGTTGTCCGTCGTGAAGGTGCCTGACACGCGCACAATGTAGTTGCCTTTGGCGCTTTTGAACTCCCAATCGGTCGCCCCCGTCGTTTGGTAGGCGTATTGCAGGCAGTTATGATTGACCAAATCTTCCGGCTTAATCGGTTTACCGTTACGCGCAATGTAAGATGGCGACGCGCACACCACCCATTGTGAATCGAGAATATGACGCGCAATCAGGCTGGAATCTTCGAGATAACCGGTGCGGATCACCAAATCAAAGCCGCCTTCCACCAAGTCAACGAAGCGGTTGTCGAGCGACATTTCCACCGTCAGCCCCGGATGCAGGTTACAAAATTCCGCCACCGCGTCAGCCAGAATCAAATCACCCGAGATGCTGGGCACCGACATGCGGATGTGACCGCTGACATTTTCGCCAAACCCCGCCACTGCATCCATCGCCTCCTGAGTGGCTTGCTTCACATTTTTCGCACTCGCCAGCAACGCCTTGCCCGCTTCGGTCAGGGTCAATTTACGCGTTGTTCGATATAATAGCTGAACGCCCAATTCCTCTTCCAATCGCGCCATTCTTTTACTAACTACCGAATTCGTAAGGTTATTTTGTTCAGCCACCTTACTAAAACTGCCCAGCTCTACCACCTGAGAAAACAGAATTAAGTCATCTGCACGCATTCGATTACGCCAATTTTGGAACTAATTATTTTCATTATTTCCCTATATCGCAAAAAAATAAAGGGGTACATTCACGCCGAATTAACAAACCCATCACAACTATAAAAATTTGTAACACCGAGCTCTAACGTCTTAACCCGTATCCTACATCACGTGTTAAGCCATCATTGATGGATGGAGAGTTCAAGGACGAGGAAGTATTCCATGAGCGACACTGTATTAGCATTGGTTGCGTTTTCACCGATTGTGGTGGCAGCCATTCTTCTGGTTGGCCTGAACTGGCCAGCGAAAAAAGCCATGCCGGTCGCGTTTGCGCTGACCGTGGCGATTGCTTTGACATTTTGGGACATGACGGCCAACCGCGTGTTGGCGTCCGTACTGCAAGGATTGGGGATCACCGTCACCGTACTGTGGATCGTGTTTGGGGCGATTTTCCTGCTCAACACACTGAAATACACCGGCGCGATTACCGTGATTCGCAATGGGTTTACCAACATTTCACCTGACCGCCGCATTCAGGCCATCATCATCGCTTGGTGTTTTGGCTCGTTCATCGAAGGCGCTTCCGGTTTCGGCACACCTGCAGCCATTGCAGCGCCTCTGCTGGTGGCCATCGGTTTTCCTGCGCTGGCAGCGGTGCTGATGGGCATGATGATTCAGTCGACGCCAGTTTCATTTGGCGCGGTGGGCACCCCGATTCTGGTTGGGGTGAACAAAGGGCTGGATACACACAACATCACCGAAGCGCTGGTGGCACACGGCTCAAACTGGGACGCGTACCTGCAGCAGATCACCGCCAGTGTGGCGCTCATCCACGCCAGCGTCGGCACCTTGATGCCCGTGTTGATGGCGATGATGCTGACCCGTTTCTTTGGCAAAAACCGCAGCTGGACCGAAGGTTTGAACATTCTGCCATTCGCGCTATTTGCCGGCCTCGCGTTCACCATTCCTTACGCACTGACGGGCGTGCTACTGGGCCCTGAATTCCCCTCACTGGTGGGTGGTTTGTTCGGCCTGACGATTGTGGTCACCGCAGCGAAAAAAGGCTTTTTGGTGCCAAAACAGAACTGGGATTTCCGCCCAGAAAGCGAATGGCCAGCGGAATGGCTCGGCTCGCTAAAAATGGATCTCGATGACATCAAAGGCAAACCGATGGGCCTCGCGCTGGCGTGGCTACCGTATGTGCTGCTGGCGGTGATTCTGGTGCTGAGCCGCGTGAGTGCGGATTTCAAAGGCCTGCTGCTGAGCGTGAATTTGGCGTTCAACAACATTCTCGGCGAAGTGGGTGTGAGCGCCTCGATTGCACCGCTCTATTTGCCGGGCGGGATTTTGGTCTTCGCCGCTCTGCTGGCCGTCTTGCTGCAAGCGCGCAGCCTCAAACCGATGGGGCAAGCGCTGGGCGAATCGACCAAAACCCTGATTGGCGCCGGTTTCGTGTTGGTGTTCACCATTCCCATGGTGCGTATCTTCATCAACTCAGGCGTGAATATGTCGGATCTGGCAAGCATGCCGGTGACGACTGCGAACTTTGCCGCAGGATTGGTGGGCGATGCGTTCCCCGCACTAAGCGCGACCGTTGGGGCCTTGGGCGCCTTCATCGCAGGCTCCAACACCATTTCAAACATGATGTTCAGCCAGTTCCAGTTTGAAGTGGCACAAACCTTGGGCGTATCGAGTGTCATCGTCATCGCACTGCAAGCGGTGGGCGCGGCAGCCGGTAACATGATTGCCATTCACAACGTGGTGGCGGCATCGGCCACAGTCGGCCTGCTGGGTCGTGAAGGTGCGACACTGCGCAAAACCATCATTCCAACTTTCTACTACCTTGTAGTAACAGGATTAATTGGTCTGGCCGTGATCTACGGTTTCCACATGACCGACGCATTAATGAACGTTTAAGTCAACGAGACCCCGCCAACCCGACGCTGCACAGTCAGCCTTCATCAGCAGCGTTTCGGTTCACGGGCATAAGCAGGCATCTGACCTGCACGAGCTAACATTAGGAATGTATCTATGATTATTTCGGCATCCACCGATTACCGCGCTGCGGCGAAAGCCAAACTGCCTCCGTTTCTGTTTCACTACATCGATGGCGGCTCCTACAGTGAACATACGTTGCGCCGCAACACCGACGACCTGTCTGACATCGCGCTGCGCCAACGTGTGCTCAACGACATGTCACAGCTTGATCTGTCGACCGAACTGTTTGGTGAATCGCTGGCGATGCCGATTGCCCTCGCGCCAGTTGGCCTGACCGGCATGTACGCCCGCCGCGGCGAAGTGCAGGCTGCCACCGCCGCCAGTAACAAAGGCATTCCGTTTACGCTCTCCACCGTCTCGGTGTGTCCGATTGAAGAAGTGGCACCGGCGATTGACCGCCCGATGTGGTTTCAACTGTATGTACTCAAAGATCGCGGCTTTATGAAAAACGTACTGGAACGCGCTAAAGCCGCTGGCGTGACCACATTGGTGTTTACGGTGGATATGCCAGTGCCGGGCGCACGCTATCGTGACATGCATTCCGGCATGAGTGGCCCGAACGCGGCCGCGCGCCGCGTGATGCAGGCCATGACGCACCCAAGCTGGGCGTGGGATGTGGGTCTGCTGGGCAAACCGCACGATCTGGGCAACATCTCCACCTATCGCGGCACCCCCACCAAACTGGAAGATTACATCGGCTGGCTGGGCACAAACTTCGACCCGTCGATTTCATGGAAAGATCTGGAATGGATTCGCGATTTCTGGGACGGCCCGATGGTGATCAAAGGCATTCTGGATACCGAAGATGCCAAAGATGCGGTACGTTTTGGTGCTGATGGAATCGTGGTCTCGAACCACGGCGGCCGTCAGCTCGACGGCGTCCTGTCGACTGCACGAGCGCTGCCAGACATCGCGGATGCGGTGAAAGGCGACCTGAAGATTCTGGTCGACTCCGGCATCCGCACGGGCCTCGATGTGGTGCGCATGCTGGCACTGGGCGCCGACTGTACGCTCCTCGGCCGCGCCTTTGTTTACGCACTGGCCGCCCAAGGACAGGCCGGCGTAGAAAACCTGCTCGACTTGTTTGAAAAAGAGATGCGAGTCGCCATGACGCTGACCGGCGCTAAAACCATTCAAGACCTGTCGCGTGAATCGCTGGTCAACGGATAACCCCCAAGAAGGCTTCGAAATTCCATTTTGAAGCCTTCTTTCCTAACACTGAAAGCATGACACTGGAAGCTATGATGAATCAGTCACCTACTGCCGAACATTATCGTCAATTAGAACAGAAACTGAGCAGCAAAATCGACCTGGAACGTATCGTGACTCAGGAGGCCAAGCGCCTCGCCTACGGCACCGACGCCAGTTTTTATCGTTTGGTTCCCAAAATCGTACTGCGCTTGAAATCACTCGACGAAGTGATTTTTGCCATTGAATGCTGCGGCGAACTCGGCATTCATTTCACCTTCCGCGCAGCAGGCACCAGCCTGTCGGGTCAGGCGGTATCCGATTCTGTGTTGATCACCCTGACCGACGATTGGCGTGGTCACCAAATCCTCGAAAATGGCGATAAAATTCTTCTCCAACCAGGCGTGATTGGCGCCGATGCCAACAAATACCTAGCTCCATTTCAGCGCAAAATCGGCCCGGATCCGGCGTCGATCAATACCTGTAAAATCGGCGGCATCGCGGCCAATAACGCCAGCGGCATGTGCTGCGGGACGGCGCAGAACTCGTATCGCACCGTCGACAGTATGAAAATCGTCTTCGCCGACGGGTTTGTGTTGGATACCCAAGACGCCGCCAGCGTGGAACACTTCAAGCAGCACAAAGCGCATCTGGTTACTGGCCTTGAAGCGCTGTGCGCTGAAACGCTCGCCAATCAAGCATTAACCGAGCGCATTCGTCACAAATACCGCCTGAAAAACACCACCGGCTACGCGCTCAATGCGCTGGTCGATTTCAGCGATCCGATTGAGGTGCTTGAGCACCTGATGATCGGCTCAGAAGGCACACTCGGCTTTATCGCCGAAATCACCTACAACACCGTCATTGAACACGCGCACAAAGCGTCGGCGCTGTTGGTGTTTGCCGATATTGAACAAGCCAGTCAAGCCGTGACGACGCTGTCAAAATCACCGGTCGCGGCGGTTGAAATGATGGATGGCCGCGCGATGCGCTCGGTGGCCGATAAAAAAGGCATGCCTGCGTTTATCGCCACATTGGATCTCGAAGCAGCCGCCCTGCTGATTGAATCCCACGCCAACAATCAAGCCACGCTGGATACGCAGTGCGACGCGATCATGCGCGCGCTCAGCGACTATCACATTCTCGAATCCGTGCCCTTTACCACCGACAGCCGCATGGTGGCAACATTATGGGGCATTCGCAAAGGCATGTTCCCGGCCGTGGGCGCCGTGCGCGAAGTCGGCACCACCGTCATCATTGAAGACGTGGCGTTTCCGGTTGAAGATCTCGCCGCTGGCGTGCGCGACCTTCAGGCACTGTTCGACAAATACGCCTACAACGAAGCGATCATTTTCGGCCATGCGCTGGAAGGTAACCTGCACTTTGTGTTCACGCAGGGCTTTGACAGCCAGCAAGAGATCGACCGCTACGGCGCCTTTATGGACGATGTTGCCGAACTGGTGGCGGTGAAGTATCAAGGCTCGCTGAAAGCGGAGCACGGCACCGGACGCAACATGGCACCGTATGTGGAGCTGGAATGGGGCAAAGACGGCTACGCGTTGATGCAAAAAATCAAAGCGCTGTTTGACCCGCGCGGCCTGCTCAACCCGGGCGTCATCATCAACCCCGATCCCCATTCGCACATCAGCAATCTCAAACCGATGCCGGCGGCCGATGATTTGGTCAACCGCTGCATCGAGTGTGGCTTCTGTGAACCGGTGTGTCCGTCGCGCACCTTAACGCTCTCTCCGCGTCAGCGCATTGTGCTGTTCCGTGAATTGCAGCGCCACATTGCCGCGGGTGAAAACGTGCAGGCGAGCGAACTTGAGCAAGTATTCGAGTATCAGGGGCTAGATACCTGCGCCGCGACCGGATTGTGTGCCGAGCGCTGCCCCGTGGGCATCAACACCGGCGATCTGGTGAAGAAACTGCGCACCGCTAAATATCAGAAATTCACCCCGATTGCGCGCTGGACGGCCGAGCACTTCTCCGCCACCACCGCCATTGCGCGCAGCGGACTGAAAGCGAACCAACTGGCAACCAAGGTGCTGGGTAAGAAAACCGTCGGCAACCTGACCAACGGCCTGCGCAATCTGACCCAAGGCAAAACGCCGCTGTGGATGCCGGAGATGCCACAGGCCAACACCCATCAACTTGAACTCGCCGCCGAGAATCTGCCGCGCCGTGAGAAAAAAGTGGTCTATCTGCCGTCGTGTGCCAGCCGCAATATGGGCCAGCAAAATGACGCGCAGGATCAGCGCCCACTGACCGAGGTGACTTTATCACTGCTCAATAAAGCGGGCTTTGAGGTGATTCTGCCGAGCGAACTCAGCAGCCAATGCTGCGGCATGCCCTACGACAGCAAAGGCATGACCGAACTGGCGCAAAACAAAGCCCAGCAACTGGAAGCGGCGTTATGGGAAGCGAGCCATCACGGCGACTATCCGGTGCTGATGGATACCAGCCCGTGCGCCAAACGCAGCATGGAGCAGTTCACCAAACCGCTGGAAATTCTCGAACCAACGGGTTTTGTCAGTAAGTATCTGTTGGATCACCTAGCAATCACGCCGAAACAGGAAACCGTGATGCTGCACATCACCTGTAGTTCGCGTCGCATGGGGCTGGAAAGCGAGATGCTCAAACTGGCGCAGGCGTGCGTGACTAACGTGGTGGTGCCAGAGCACATTCAGTGCTGCGGTTGGGCGGGCGACAAAGGCTTTACCACCCCAGAGCTGAACGCGGCGGCGGTACATCCATTGAAAGAGCAAGTGCCGTCAGCCTGTTCGCGCGGCTTTAGTAACAGTCGCACGTGTGAAATTGGCTTGTCGCATCACAGCGGTATTCCGTACCAGTCGATTCTGTATTTAGTCGATGAAGTGGCGCGCCCGGTTAATTAAAGTGGTTCACGAATACCACTTGGCTGAGCGCTGAAAAAACAGGGAGCCGAGGCGCCCTGTTGATGGATTGAAATGGGGCGTTAACGTCAGAATAAGCGCCGTTTCAGCCCGGCTTTTTCGAGAATACGAGTGGAGATCTCTTCCACCGACAACGATGAAGTGTTGATGTACGGAATCGCTTCGCGGCGAAACAGCGCTTCGACTGTGGCGAGTTCCGTCTGACACTGCTCGGTGCTGGCGTAATCACTGCCCGATAGACGGTTTTCGCGAATTTCGGTCAAGCGCTCCGGGTCAATGGTGAGGCCAAACAGCTTGTGACGGTGAATTTCAAATTCCGGCAGCAGTTTAAGCGCGCGAATGTCGTCAGCAATAAACGGATAGTTCACCACGCGCAGGCCAAACTGCATCGCCATGTACAAACTGGTTGGGGTTTTGCCACTGCGCGACACGCCAAGCAGAACCACATCAGCCTGATCGAGGCCTTTGGTGGAGATGCCGTCATCGTGCGCCAGGGTGTATTCAATCGCGGCGATGCGGTCAAAGTAGGTGTTGGAATCTTTGCCGACACTGCGCGAACGTTGCAGTTTGGGCGTCGGCTCCATCTGAATGTCATCTTTGACGCGCTGAACAATGCTTTCCAGCACGTCATAACAGTGCGCGGGGGCATTCAGCAGACGCGAGCGAAACTCAGGAATGACGATGGAGAAGAACACCAACGGGCGAACGCCGTTGCGCTGAAATGAGTGCTCGATCTGTTTGATGAGGTCGCTCAGTTTGTCGTCGGTTTCGACAAACGGGAAGGTCTTTTCGTTCGGCACAAAAGAAAACTGGCCGAGAACGACGTGACCTAATGTTTCACATGTAATCGCGGTTCCATCCGAAACGTAGAATACATCACGGCTTTGACAATCTATTTCCATTTTCGTTTAAACATTCAAATAAATTTTATTACGATGGTTTACATAATACCGATAATAAAACCCGGCATGCCATTACGGCCCCCACAGCTTTGAAAAATTCCTCGGAATTTTTTTCAGTTGCCACGTAATCGATTGCCCTCCCCTACAAAGCTGCAATGTTTCTGGAGAAAGACATGCAAAAGAACACCCTCTGGTTCAATAGCCTATCCATGGAAGATGTCGATAAAGTCGGCGGTAAAAACGCATCACTTGGCGAAATGGTATCTAACCTCGCCAACGCCGGTGTGTCCGTACCCAACGGTTTTGCGACAACCTCTTACGCGTTCAACCAATTCCTTGATTTTGAAGGCTTGGACGATCGCATTCATACCCTGCTCGACGAACTGGACGTTGACGATGTAGAAGCCCTGCGCAAGACAGGTGCCACCATCCGTCAATGGGTATTAGACGCCCCATTCCCTGCAGATTTAGAGCAGGACATTCGAGACAACTACGACACCCTGATTGAAGGCAACCCCGAGCTTTCGGTCGCGGTTCGCTCTTCGGCTACCGCTGAAGACCTGCCAGACGCTTCGTTTGCGGGCCAACAAGAAACCTTCCTGAACGTGAAAGGCATCGATGCGGTGCTGGAAGCGACCAAGCACGTGTACGCGTCGCTGTTTAACGACCGCGCGATCTCGTACCGCGTGCACCAAGGCTTTGACCACCGCGGCATCTCGCTGTCGGCGGGTATCCAGCGCATGGTGCGTTCAGACAAAGCGGCATCGGGCGTGATGTTCACTCTCGATACTGAATCTGGTTTCGACCAAGTTGTCTTCATTACCTCGGCTTGGGGTCTGGGCGAAATGGTGGTGCAAGGCGCGGTGAACCCAGATGAGTTCTACGTGCACAAACCGTTGCTGGAAGCAGGCCAAGCGCCGATCGTGAAGAAAACCTTCGGTTCGAAGCTGGTTAAAATGATCTACGCCAACAGCCAAGTGATCGGCAAACAGGTTGAAATCATCGACACCACCGACGCCGAACGCAATCAGTTCTCTCTGAGAGATGACGAGATCAAAGAGCTGGCAAAACAAGCGATGATCATCGAGAAGCACTACCAGCGTCCAATGGACATCGAGTGGGCGAAAGACGGCATCGACGGCAAGCTGTACATCGTACAAGCGCGTCCAGAAACCGTATGTTCACAAAGCGAACAGAACGTCATTGAGCGTTACGAGCTGAACAACAAAGCCGACATCCTGATTGAAGGCCGTGCGATCGGTCAGCGCATCGGCAGCGGCACCGTTCGTCTGGTCGATTCCCTGGATCAAATGTCACTGGTCAAAGAAGGCGATGTGCTGGTCACCGACATGACCGACCCAGACTGGGAACCGGTAATGAAGAAAGCCGCTGCGATCGTCACCAACCGTGGCGGCCGTACTTGTCACGCGGCGATCATCGCGCGTGAACTGGGCATTCCGGCGATCGTCGGTTGTGGGAACGCCACCAGCACATTGACAGACGGCGCAACCGTGACCGTTTCGTGTGCGGAAGGGGAAACCGGCTACGTGTACCAAGGCCTGCTGGACTTTGAAGTGCGCCGCTCATCGGTTGATGAACTGCCACTGCTGCCAACCAAAGTGATGATGAACGTGGGTAACCCGGATCGTGCCTTCGATTTTGCACAAATCCCGAACGAAGGGGTGGGTCTGGCGCGTCTGGAATTCATCATCAACAAGATGATCGGCATTCACCCGAAAGCGCTGCTGAACTTCGACGCGCAAACCGATGAACTGAAAGCTGAAATCACCAACCGCATTCGTGGTTACAAAGATCCAATCGATTTCTACGTCAGCAAACTGACTGAAGGCATCGCGACCATCGCCGCGGCATTCTGGCCAAAACGCGTGATCGTACGTATGTCAGACTTCAAATCGAATGAGTACAGCAACCTGGTGGGTGGCAAGCACTACGAACCGCACGAAGAAAACCCAATGCTGGGCTTCCGCGGAGCGTCTCGCTACATCTCACCGGTGTTTGAAGACTGTTTCGAACTGGAAACACTGGCGGTGAAACGCGTGCGTAACGAAATGGGGCTGAAAAACGTCGAAATCATGATTCCATTCGTGCGTACACCAAGCGAAGCGGCATCGGTCATCGACCTGCTGGCGAAGTTCGACCTGCGCCGTGGCGAGCAAGGCCTGAAAGTGATCATGATGTGCGAACTGCCATCCAACGCGGTACTGGCGGATGAGTTCCTCAAGTACTTCGATGGTTTCTCTATCGGCTCAAACGACATGACTCAGTTGACCCTTGGCCTTGACCGTGACTCCGGTGACGTGGCGCACCTGTTTGACGAGCGCAACCCAGCGGTGAAAGTGATGCTGAAGATGGCGATTGATGCGGCCACCAAAGCGGGTAAATACGTCGGCATTTGTGGTCAGGGCATCCGACCACGAAGATCTGGCGGAATGGCTGATGGAACAAGGCATCAGTTCGGTCTCGCTCAACCCGGACACTGTGATTGATACGTGGATCAAACTGGGTGAAGTGGCTGCGAAATAATTCGCTCACCGCTCCATCGAAAAAGCGCCGTCTTGCGGCGCTTTTTTTATGCCTGCTGGCCAGCCCATCAGGACTTGCGCTGGCGGACAAATTGTTTGGGCGTGATGCGGGCGATCTGTTTGCACTCACGCGTCATGTGGGCCTGATCGGCAAAGCCCTGTTCGAGCGCCAAATCGGCAAGCGACACATTGGGCTGCGCGCGCAGTTGCTCCAAGGTCTGTTTCACCCGCACGATGCGTTGATACTGTTTCGGCGTGATCCCCAGCCATTTCTGAAACTGGCGTTCGCGCTGACGCTGGCTGAGCGTCTCGGGCTGGCGATGAATGATATGTCCCACATCTTGCGGCTCATACTGCGCGATCAACGCGTGGCACCAGCGATATAACATGGTGATTCTGGCAGCCGGAGAACGCGCGCTTTGCAGCGCAGAAAAGGCGGTCTGTGCCGACGCGGCAAGTGGGTGGTCGCCCGCAATACGCAACGGCGTCTCCAGCCGTTCACCAAACAGCTGATAGCCTACCGCTGGATGAAAGCGTACCCCCGCCACCACGGCTCCCGGTGGCAAGCCAACCTGATGAGCCAAAGTGCTGACCGGCAGCAACACCACGCCCGGCGACTGCCATTCGTCGTCCATTTGCACCTGCTGTTGCAAAATAAAGGTCACGCCCGTGCCTGCATCGCTGAGGAGTTGCCTGCGCACGGTTTGCTTGGTTTCAGGCGCAACAGAAACCGACCAGATTGCCTGAATCTGGCCGGCTAATAACCCCTGCGGTTTGAAGATCTCAAAATCTAAATCCAAACGGATGTTCCCACATTGCGATTAGTTGGGTTGATACAGGCCCACCTGCGGCTGAAACACTTTCACTATCCGGTTCCAACTGTTGATGGCATTCACCGCCACCGTCAGGTTCACCATAGCTTTATCACCAAAGGTATTCAAGGTGAGCAGATAGGCGTCATCGTCCACCGGTAGACCTGCCGTCAGCAGTTCTGCCCACGCCAACGCCACGCGTTCAGCCTCGCTATAAAGTGGCATGTCTTTCCAGGCACTCAGCCCCCAGATTCGCTCGGGCTGCTCCCCCATTTTAAGCGCGTCTTTGCTGTGCATGTCGATACAGAAAGCGCACTGATTCATTTGCGATACACGCAACTTTACCAGCTCCCAGGTGGTCATATTTAGGGTGTCCGACTGACGAAACTGTTCATGGAAGTACGCTTCTTGGGTGTACAAAATTTCCATGGCTTGCGGTGCGATGTGGATGTAGTTGATGCGTTTTGACATGGTCTTTCTCCTCTGTTTTTCACAGCATAGGGAATGGGAAACATCAGAGATTGAAGATTTTCGACATCCACTCAGCCAAGGTGACGCATCGGTTCAGACTTTGATTGCCCCGCCCTAGGCAAACCGACACAAATCGTTATGATGACAAGTTAAAACCCGATGAGAAGGTGCCCCATGACCGAAGCCCTTATTGAACGATTTCCATTGCTCAAACAGCTCATTGCGCTGCAAGAAACGCAATGGTTCAACCCCAACATCACCACGCTGGCGGAAGGCCTGCCCCATGTTGGCCTCAGTGAACAAGACGTGCAGGATGCGGCTGCAAGGCTGCGCCGCTTCGCGCCGTATATTGAACACGTGTTTCCTGAAACCGCCGTCAACCAGGGCATCATCGAATCGCCGCTGGTGACCATCGATCACATGCGCCGCGCGCTGCAATCTCACTACCAAACTGACATGCCGGGCAAGCTGCTGCTCAAACTCGACAGCCACCTGCCGATTTCGGGCTCGATCAAAGCGCGAGGCGGGATTTACGAAGTGCTGGCCCACGCCGAACAACTCGCGCTGCAAGCGGGTTTACTTCACCTTGAAGACGATTACCGAACGCTGGCGAGCGATGAACTGCGCCACTTTTTCTCGCAGCATCAGATTGCCGTCGGATCCACCGGAAATCTCGGCCTATCGATTGGCATCATGAGCGCCAAGCTCGGCTTTCGCGTCACAGTGCACATGTCGGCCGATGCCCGTGAATGGAAAAAAGCCAAACTGCGCTCACATGGCGTCACCGTGGTGGAATACGACAGCGACTACGGCGTCGCCGTTGAACAAGGGCGCGCGCAGGCTCAAAACGATCCGAGCTGCTTTTTCATCGACGATGAAAACTCCCGCACGCTGTTTCTGGGCTACGCGGTGGCCGGTGAGCGCCTCAAAGCGCAATTGGCACAGCGCGAAATTCGCGTCGACGTCGATCACCCGCTGTTTGTTTACCTGCCGTGCGGCGTGGGCGGTGGCCCGGGCGGCGTTGCCTTTGGACTCAAACTCGCGTTTGGCGATCACGTGCACTGCCTGTTTGCCGAACCGACGCACTCGCCGTGCATGCTGCTTGGCGTACACACCGGTTTGCACGATGCCATCAGCGTGCAAGATTTGGGCATCGATAACCTCACCGCAGCTGATGGTCTCGCGGTCGGGCGGGCATCGGGTTTTGTCGGCCGCGCCATGGAACGCCTGCTCGATGGCTATTACACCGTCAGCGACGAAACGTTATTTACGCTGCTGAAAATGCTCAGCGATTACGAACAGATTCAGCTCGAACCGTCAGCCTTGGCGGGCATGAAAGGGCCGATGGTCGCACAGCGCGATCACGGCTATCTCGCTCAGCATGGTTTCAGTGATGCCCAACTCAGCCGCGCCACGCACTTGGTATGGGCAACCGGGGGCGGCATGGTGCCGAAAGATGAAATGGACAAATACTTGCGCAGTTAGCTCGCTTTCACTTTCTCTTGGAGAAATTTGCCGCTGGCGCTGACCCGCAGCTCACCGTCAACGTGCAGCTGCGCGGTCAGCAGGTAAATCCCTCGGCGCACCGTATCGCAATGCGCCGAAATCACCACCTGTTCCCCCACCACAATCGGGTGATGAAAGCGCACGTCCAACTGCGCCGTCAACGCTTCGATGCCTTGGTGTAACAAACAGTGCGTCATCGCGGCATCCAGCAGCGAACTGGCAATTCCGCCATGCAGCTTTCCCCGATACCCCTGATGACGCGAACAGACGGTAAAGTGACCACTCACTTGCCCGCGCTCGTCGCACCCCAAAGCCACGCCCAATGAATAAGGATTGTGCTCGGCTGGCGAGCACACCGCGCACATTGCGT
This sequence comes from Vibrio sp. Vf1514, assembly GCF_052076135.1. NCBI lineage: Bacteria > Pseudomonadati > Pseudomonadota > Gammaproteobacteria > Vibrionales > Vibrionaceae > Vibrio > Vibrio sp. Vf1514. Next base: position 1,450,430 of record NZ_CP197268.1, read on the forward strand.
GCGATTCTAACGCCTTGGTCATCATCCACCTCACTCTCAAAAATGAAATTAGCATATGCCAATAACAAGTCGAATGCTGAGGTGGAATCAATGTTTGCAGCGAATCAATGTTTGCAGCGAACTCATGCACCTGATCGCGATTCATCAACCGAGTCACGATTCACGAACCTAACGCTAATATTGACGTGTGTAGAGCTGCTTGAGTTGTGCCTCGGTCGCGGTTTGACAGCGCGCGGCTGACCATTCGCCATTGAGCCACGAGGTCCACTTGCGGCGCGGATTCAAAATAAAATGTACTTGGCTGCCGATGCCGCTTTCGATCGCCACATCACCGGGTTCATGACTGAGCCCTTGTGTTACGTGTAAGTGCTCACTCGTGACCTGATCGCCGTTTTTCAGCGCTTGCGACACTTCGCGGCTGTAAATGCGCAGCGTCACCGGGCCGGTTTCTTTGACCACAATACCGCCTTGCTCAAAGTTACCCGCCACGATGTGCAGCGGCGCCACAATGCACAATTCACCATCCTCATTGCGACTCAGGTACGCGCCTTTGCCTGCGATCCCATGCAGATAAACCAGATGCCCTTCTGCCACGGTGGGCACGATGACCAGACCTTGCACATCGCTGGGGAGCCATGCCGCCGTGGTGTCTTGTCCATATTCGCCCACCCGCGGGTTTTCCGTTGCCTGCGCCACGCTTGATAGGCCAAATGCCCATACGAGTGCCAACCAAACCGCTGTTTGAATTCGTCTCATCTTCCGTTCCTCCCTATTGCGCGACATCAAAACGATTGCGGTGCGGCTCGCAGCGCAGCGCCATCAGCACCAACAGTACAACCACACCAATCACCGGAATAAAGCACACCAAACTCCACCAGCCAGAGCGTCCGGTGTCGTGCAAACGGCGCACCGTCACCGCCACCAGCGGTAGAAAGCTGAGTATGCTGTACGCCACTTCCACCCACGGCGGCGAACCGGCGTTGATCTCCAGCGCCACCAAAACAAGGCTGACCAGCAGATTGACCAAAAAGAACATCCAGTACGCCTGACGCGTCGCTCGCCCGGAAAAACTCAACCCAAGTTGCCACGCCTGCCAATACCAATTCATCATCGCGCTCCTTTTTCTCGCCCATGACCTCTGTCGTTAAAATGATGTTCGACATGTGTACTCAAGCATTACGCCGAACAGGGTCACTTTGGCGCAATGCCTTGGCGGGCGCGTCCTCGATCCGGTTCGAGGACTTCCTCAATCCGGTTTGAGGACCGCAATCGCTTCACGTGACGCGGAGAAATCGGTAGGCTTAGCACGTTGGATAATGAAACGTTGCCCATGTAAGGAAACCCGATGATCGCCATTCCCCTGCCCTTTGTTGTCTCATTGCTGCTGTTGATGTTGGCGATCGTGTTGTGGGTCAAATCCGATGCGGCGACCAAACCCGCCAGCTGGTTTACCGCGCTCTGCGCCTTAACCACGGCAATTGTCGGCCTGCGCTGGACACTGGATGTCGCGCTGTTTCGCATGTTGCAGCCGGTGTGTGCCGCGCTGGTGCCGATGGCGGCCTGGCACTGTTTTCGCCGCGCCCATCAACCCGGACGACTTGCGCGCCTGCATTGGCTCGGGCCACTGGTGATTGCCGCCGGATCGCTGAGCTATCCGTATTGGCATGCACCACTCGATTTGATGCTGACAACGCTGTATATCGGCTACGGCATCGCACTGCTGCTGGCCTCGCGCAGTGAAGCGTCGCGAGTCCGGTTGTCCGACATGGACTGGGTGCGCTACGCCGAGCGCATCGCCGGTTGCATGCTGCTGTTTTCTGCCTGCATTGATGGCGCGCTAACGCTTGATTTCGCGCTGTATGAGGGCCGCCACGCGATGTATGTGCTGGCGGTCGGTTACACCCTATTGTTGCCCACCTTGGCGTTAGCAGTGGTGATGGTGGCGCAAAGTACTTTGCACGTGGCCGAAGAAGCGCCGCAAGCGAGCGCGCCAGACTCTGCCGTTGAGCAAAGCGACAACAATGCGATGAGTGATGAACACGCGCAGGCGATTCTGACGCGACTCGATACGCTGATGAAAGAAAAGCAGGCATTTCTCGACCCGGATTTAACCTTGGATCGTCTGGCGCGCAAACTGACGATTCCCGCGCGGCAGATTTCAATGGCGGTCAATCAGATTCACGGCCGCAACATCTCAAAAATACTCAATGAATATCGCATCGAGTACGCCAAGCAGCGTTTGCTACGCAGCGATGAGAGCATTACGCAGGTCTATCTGAATTCCGGTTTTCAAACCAAATCCAACTTCAATCGTGAATTCAGCCGCGTGACCGGTTTGACACCCAGCGGCTTTCGTCAACGTGAAACCCAATAAGCGATGCCATCTCGCTCGATAAACCCCGCGATGGTGTTCGACGAGCCGTATTATCAGCGGTGTCGCGACGTCTTGAACGGGTAGAAAACAATAACAAACCATTATTATTTTTATAAATATTGATAATTTTTTAATTCAATCGCAGTTCCCTATACTTCTCTCCATCGACACAAACAGCGAAACAAACAACTCAATTTTTTGGAGAATCGTATGAAAATGAATCACGTGGGCATCATGGTTGGCGACATGAACAAAGCAGTCGAGTTCTACACAAAAGCCTTGGGGCTGAGCATTGTGATGGACAATACCCAAGTGACCGAAGAACGCGAAACCGCAATTGGCCGCATGTGTATCGCAGTCTTTGGGGAAGGGTTTAAAGGCTTTAACATCGCGCATCTACTAACCAATGATGGCATCGGTTTCGAGCTGTTCGAAATGAAAGAACGCCAAGAACGTCACCAAGTCGACTTCTCTCGCATCGGCATCTTCCACTTCTGTCTGCAAACCGATGATTTCGAAGGCACCATTCAACGCGTGGAAGCGTTTGGCGGTAAAGTGCGAATGGACATCATGCGCTACCACCCAGAAGACGACAACAAACAAGCAAAAATGGTGTATCTGGAAGACCCGTTCGGCAACCTGTTCGAACTCTACTCACACACTTACGCAGAAACATACGCGTCTGATTACGAGTAAGCTAACCTTCCCAAGCTCGCAAGGATTGGTCGCTCGGCCAATCCTTTTTTCTCTTCCCGAACATCCAAATGAATGCGCATCGCCCGCCCCCACGGCATGACCTGCGCGCAAACCCGCTTTAGATTTGTGCACTGAAATCACGCACGCCGCCCCCACTGAATCTGAGTCACTGTTTCTGGCCTCGTTGTCGTGATAGCATCGGCGCATACTCTATTTTGTGGAAGACAACCATGTCATCAGATCATTACGGCACCAGTGCCAATTACGCTCGTAAAGAAGCCGGTTATCGCGAAAAAGCACTCAAACTCTACCCTTGGGTATGCGGCCGATGTGCACGAGAATTTGTTTATTCCAACCTGCGTGAATTGACGGTTCACCACAAAGATCACGACCACACCAACAATCCTGAAGATGGCAGCAACTGGGAACTGTTGTGTCTGTATTGCCATGATCACGAGCACAGCAAATACCTCGAGCATGATTTGTACGGCAGCGAAATCAAGCCCGGCGAAGATGAACACCAAGGCGCGACGTACAACCCGTTTGCTGACTTAGCCAAGATGATGAAAAAGTAATGGCTCTTGAGCCTGCGCTTTTGGACTCAAGCGTGCAGAAGCCTCGCGTGACACGCGAAGCAACGGTGAACGATCTGCGCGCCTTGGTGGCGCTCTTTGTGGCGGAGAACCAACACAACGCCACGTTGGCGCCAGAGACCGTGCGCGTCACCAACGATGTGCTGACAGCACCAGAGTTGCAAGCGATCATCGATGATGCCGGGCAGCAGCTTCTCGTGGCCGAACACGAAGGCCTCGTGGTCGGCGCGTTACTTGGTCAGATCACCCGGACGCGAGCACACCGATGGGTACAGTCGCGCTGCACGGGATACGTCGACGAGCTGATTGTGTCGCCGCACGCCCGCCGACAAGGCGTCGCCGATGACATGTTGGCAGCATTTGAAAGCTGGGCAGCCGCGCAAGGTGCGACGGCGCTGGAATTGCACGTGTGGTCAAACAACGATGGCGCCATCCGTTTCTACGCACAATCCGGCTTTGCCGAAAAACAGCACCTGCTGACCAAGCCACTGCGGCGCGAACCAACCTGATCCGCGAAAAACAACCTGATCTGCGTAAAACAACCTGATCTGCGTAAAACGTAGCCATGGATATCGCCGTTACATGGATATCGCCGTAAATGGAGAGGACCTTAAATGGATCGCACGATGGTGTTGAACAGCGCCCCTCATACCAGAAGAATACACCAACAAAATGTACGAAAAGAATGCACCAAGAGATTGCCCCATGCTCATCGAAACCGCAGGGCCTGAACATTACCCGCAACTGTTAGCGGTATGGGAAAATTCCGTTCGCGCCACACACGACTTCATCACAGAAGATGACATCGCGTTTTTTAAACCGCTGATTCTTGAACACGCCTTTTCGGCGGTCGCGCTGCGATACATCAGAAACGCGGCAGGCGCTATTGTCGGCTTTATTGGCGTGCACGAGGGCAAGATTGAGATGCTGTTTGTATTGAATGAAGCACGTGGTCAAGGTGTCGGCAAACAGTTGCTACTGCACGCCATGGAGCACATGGCCGCAAACGCCGTCGATGTGAACGAACAAAACCCCGCTGCGACGGGGTTTTATCAGCATATGGGCTTTCATGTGGTCTCCCGATCGCCCTTAGACGACCTCGGCAAACCGTTCCCGATTCTGCACATGGCGCGGTAACGGTCGATACACCGTGCCCAGCCCCAAATTTGGCATGGCCTGACGCCCTTTAGGCCTCAGGCAATTGTTCCTCATCGCGTAGCGTCAACACTTCATAGCCCGTACGAGTCACTAAAATCGTGTGCTCTGACTGCGCCGACAGCTTTTTATCGCGCGTGATCACCGTCCACCCATCGTTCTTGGTTTTGATCTTGGCGGTGCCTTGGTTAATCATCGGTTCGATCGTGAAGGTCATTCCTTCTTTCAACGTCAGCCCTCGATTGGGCAAACCGTAATGCAGCACTTGCGGTTCTTCATGCATTTCGCGCCCAATACCATGGCCGCAGTATTCGCGCACCACGCTATAACCGCGAGATTCTGCATAGTGCTGAATGGCGTGGCCGATATCACCCAATTTTGCGCCCGGTTTCACCAACTTAATCCCTTCCCACATGGCGTTGTAGGTGGTGTCCACCAGCTTTTTGGCCAGCGGTGAGGCATCTGGCATCACGTACATTTTGCTCGAATCGGCGATGAAACCATTTTTCTCCAGCGTGATATCGAGGTTGACGATGTCGCCGCGTTTGAGAAATTGCGTCACCTTCGGCACGCCGTGGCACACCACTTCGTTGATCGATGAATTGAGCACAAACTCATAGCCGTATTGGCCTTTGCTGGCTGGGCGTGCGTTCAGTTCTTGTTCAATAAACGCTTCCACCGTGTTGTTGATGTCCATGGTCGACACACCCGGTTGAACGTAGGTGTCCAACATCTTGAACACCTGCGCCAGTAATCTGCCCGACTCGCGCATCAATGCAATGTCATCTTCCGATTTGATGTGAATGTCATGATTCATGATTTGCCTCTGCGGTCACCGCAATGTGGGTGGCAGACACATTCACCGATTGCATTAAGTTCGCCACGATTTCATTGAAAGAGAGTTGCGGATGCAATTCCGCCAACATGCCCATTTTGATCCAGAATTCTGCTTGAGAGTTGATTGAGCGTGACATCACCGAACTTGCTTTGCGCAGTTCTTCATGCAGCTCATCGGAGATTTTTACGATGCCCATGATGATACGATACATATATAAAACGTACATGCATTGTATTGAGAATGTTTCATGAGTCAAGCGGCAGAGCTGCGACGTGTCGTCATGCCTGCTGCCCGGCGCAAACAAAACGCCCCGAGCCAACGGCCCGGGGCATTTCAATACGCTCGATAAAACTTATAAGAACATGCCGCCAGACGCTTCGATGCGCTGACCTTGGATCCATCCGGTGTCGCCGACCAGCAGTGAAGCCATCACGCCGCCGATGTCATCCGGCAGCCCCGCACGGCCCAACGCGGTGTTGGCCGACACATGCGCATTGATCGCCTCCACATCACGCACCGCGCCACCGCCAAAATCGGTTTCAATCGCCCCCGGCGCGAGAACGTTAACGCGAATCCCCCGGCTGCCCAGCTCTTTGGCCAGATAACGGGTATAGACTTCAATCGCTCCTTTCATCGCGGCATACACCCCTTTTCCCGGCATGGCAAAACGGGTCAGGCCGGATGAAACATTAAGAATACGACCACCATCACGTAGCAAAGGAGCCAGCGCCTGCGTCAAGAAAAACACACCTTTGAAATGAATATTGCACAGGCGATCAAACAGCGCTTCGCTGGCGTCGGTCAGGCTGGCATCCATACCAATGCCGGCATTGTTGACCAGAAAATCGAAATCGTCCCGCTGCCAATGTGTGGCTAAAACCTGCTTCACTTCGGCCACAAACGGCTCAAATTCGCTGATGTTGCCGGTATCGAGCTGAATCGCCACGGCTTTGCGGCCGAGCGCTTCAATCTCTGCCACCACTTGCTGCGCCTGCTCGGCCTGACTGTGGTAGGTGAGAATAATATCCACGCCCTGCTTGGCCAGTTTCAGCGCGCCATTTTGGCCCAGCCCACGGCTGGCACCGGTGATCAAAGCAATACGAGAATCCATTGGAGTTTCCTTTTTTGGTGTTGGGTTACAGTCAATACAGCTTATTAGCCAACATAAGTAGGATAAACAGCGATAAATTGATTACACTATTCATCATTCACGAACAATAGGAGCCATCTATGGATCGCCTGACTGCCATGCACACCTTTGTGCGCGTTGCGGAGCTTGCCAGCTTCAGCCGCGCCGCCGAAGAGTTAGGGCTGCCGAAAGCCAGCGTCTCAAATCACATCCAACTGCTTGAAACGCAGGCAGGTGCGCGCCTTTTGCAGCGCACGACACGCAAAGTGTCGTTAACACCTGACGGGCGCACCTACTATGAGCGTTGCCTCGATCTGCTGGCTGAATTTGAAGAACTCGATACCTTATTCGTCCAAACAGAGCAGCAGCTCAGCGGGCGCATTCGGGTCGACATGCCAACGGGGATGGCAAAAGGCGTGGTTGTGCCGCATCTGGCCGAATTTCTGCAGCAACATCCGGGCGTTCAGTTGGAACTGAGCAGCACCGATCGCCGCGTGGATGTGGTGCGGGAAGGGTTTGATTTTGTGGTTCGTGCCGGGCAGTTGAGTGATTCAGCGCTAATCGCACGTAAGGTGTGTGACATGGCGGTACGTACCTATGCCAGCCCCGACTATCTGGCGCGCCATGGCGAGCCGAAAACGCCGGACGACTTATCGCACCATCAACTGGTGCACTACGCGCAAAATCTCGGCGGTCAGCCGGACGGTTGGGAATACTGGGATGGCGAGCGGTTGCACACCATTGACATGGCGGGCGCGCTGACGGTCAACAATGCCGAGTCTTACACCGCGGCGTGTTTGGCGGGCATCGGGCTGATTCAAACGCCAGAATCGGGCGTGCGTAAGCTGGTCGCCAGCGAGCAATTGGTTGAAGTGCTGGCAAACTTCACTTGTCAGCCGCTGCCCGTGTACCTGCTCTATCCACATCGCCGACATCTGGCCAAGCGGGTCCGCGTTTTGATGGACTGGATGACGGCGTTGATTCAGCACAAATTGCAGTCTGTTCATGATGAGCCTGTTCGTGATGTGCCCGCTCGTGATGAGCCCCGCCATGGTTAGTCAGCGGGTTGCGCGGTGCAAACGGCGCTCTGAGCCAACCCATCGCCAAGTTGACGAATTGCTGGGCTAACGAATCTGATACTGCTGCGCCAGCTCACGCTTGCGTTGATAATCATCCGTCAGTTGCGTAGCTGATTTGCCGCGATTGGCATAAAATAGGCCGCCATGTTGCGCGATATTGGGGTAATCGTTCGCAATCACATCCAGCACGTAATCGATGCGTTTCAGGGTCAGCGGCGTGCACGACTGACCGTGCAGATCGTCTTCGATATCGAGCACATGAGAGCGAAACGCCTCCAGTTGAAACAAATGAACGAACGCGTGTTCACTGCTCAGCGCCGTTTGCCAACGCGCTATGATTTGGCGGTAATGTGCCAGCACGGGTGACGTCGCCTGCTGGGTGTGTAGCCAATGCACTTTGCGCTGATAGCTCGCCACAGCCCGCTGTTTCAGTTGGCGAAACAGGGTCAGTTGCTGCGTCTCTGTCAATGCGCTTGACAGCAACCAGCCAAAGAAGAAGCGGGTTTCAAAACGTTCCACCGCATGAAATATCGGGTCTTGCGTGCCGTTGCTGTTGAACTCGCGCAGCGGATCAAACGGATACATGTAACCAAAGTCAAACAGCCACAACTGATTGTCGCTGTCCACCAGCATATTCCCGCCGCACAAATCCCACTCCATCAGCCCATGCGCTTCGCATGCCTCCAGCGTCGCCAACAGTTGCTCCATCAAATCCGACGTCAGCGTTTGGATGTGTTGTCCGTCAATCCACGGCGAGAGCAGAATGCCCAAGCGATAATCCGCATAGAGCGTGGGCACAATGTGGGCAAAGTGCGGCGCGGTGGCCGGATTTGCTTTCAGGGCCTCAAAATCTCGCCTGCGCTGCACTTCGTTGAGAAACGAATATTGCCCGTCCAGATTAGCAACTTTGGCCGTTTGGCGGCGTTTTTTCAGATTATAATCCCGCCCGTTCACCCGCAGGTGAAACACCTCCGCAGTCAGACCAGAACCAATCACCTCAACCACGTATGGCGAATCGGCGTTTAATGTCGCCAGTTGCTCCGGCGGCAACGGGCAGTGACTCACGTCACCGACGATAAGCGGCGCGTCACTTTGATCAAAGTGTTGTTGGGCTTGTTGTCTTGCGTTCATGTTCACCTCGTTGATGTCACGCTGCCATTGCAGCGCGATCGGGTGAAAAAAGCATCCTCCCCACCAGATGAAACCTTGGGCGCAGAAGCAAAGAGGGAGCACGATCATCGGGGCGTAGACAAGAAAAAGGTTCCCACTTGAGCGAGGTTCAGGGCCTCAATCTCAAGCGGGAAGTACTGGGGAGTGCGCGCAGGTCAGCGGACAATGCACATCGGCGTGCCAGCAATCGGGTCGCGGTGAATTTCCGCATCCAGTTCAAACACGCTGGCGAGCAGTTGCGGCGTCATCACGTCGCCGGGTGCCCCTTCGCCAACAATGCGTCCGCGCTGCATCACGATCAGGTGGTCGCAGTAGCGGCACGCCTGATTGATGTCGTGCAACACGGTGACAATGGTTTTGCCCTGCTGATTGAGCAGGCGCATCAGCTTCATCAGTTCAACCTGATGGTTGATATCAAGGTAAGTCGTCGGTTCGTCAAGCAACACAAAATCGGTATCTTGCGCCAAGGTCAGGGCCAGCCACACGCGCTGACGCTGACCGCCGGACAGATCCGACACCGCGCGGTCGGCAAATTCCGCCACACCGGTCGCCTGCATCGCCTGTTCAACAATGCGCTTGTCCTCGCGAGACAGCTGGCCCCAGAATCCGGTGTACGGACTGCGACCATACGCCACTGCTTCGCGCACACTCACCCCTTCCGGCGGCTCTTGCGATTGCGGCAACAGCGCCAGTTGCTGCGCCAACAAACGCGACGGCACCTGCGCGATCGGTTTGCCCTGCCACAACACCTGCCCGCTTTCGGCATGGAGAATGCGTGACAAGGTTTTCAGCAACGTGGATTTGCCACAGCCATTGGGGCCGAGCAACGCAGTAATTTTGCCTTCCGGAATGACGACATCCACACCGTTCACGATCGGCCCTTTGCCGTAGCCGACAATCAGATTTTCAGTGGTTAAACGCATGGCTTATCTCATTCTCATTAACAGATATAAAAAGTACGGCGCGCCGATGATCGCGGTCAGGATCCCTGCGGGCAGTTCCAGCGGCGGATGGATGATACGCGCGATCAGATCGGCCACCAGCAGCAATAGCGCGCCGACCAGCATCGCCGTTGGCAGCAATTGTTGATGGCGGCCGCCCACCAGTTGCCGCGCCAGATGCGGCGCGACCAAGCCGAGGAAACTGAGCGGCCCACACACCGCGACCGCTGCTGAGGTCCAGATGACGGCCACCAGCAGTGCGCCCGCACGAACCCAAGCGACCGAAATGCCGAGGCTTGTGGCGCGTTCATCACCCAGCGTGAGCAGATTCAGCGCATGGCTGAGCCACAACACCACAGGAAGCAGTACCCACCACGGCCAGAGCAGCGTCAGTTGCGACCAGCCGCGCCCCCACAAACTGCCAGTCAGCCACAACAACGCATTGTTGATTTCCAGCGGCTGCGTGAGGATCAAAAAGTCAATCGCACTGCCGTATAACGCCGCGAGCGCCACACCAGTAATCGCCAGTTTGACCGGCGCGGTTTGACCACCGCACACCAGTGCCAGCACCAGCGCCGAGGCCATCCCGCCCGCCAGCGCCGCTGCCGGTAACCAATAGACGGAGAGGGTCGGCCACAGTGTCATCAGCGCGACCGCTGCAAGCCCTGCGCCATGGCTGACGCCAAGAATGTCCGGCGAAGCGAGCGGGTTGCGAATCACGCCTTGAATCAGCACGCCCGCAGTGGCGAGCATCGCCCCCACCAGCAGTGCAATCCACACGCGGGGCAGGCGATAGTCGTGAATGGTAAAATAGTGTTCGCTGCCTTGAAACAGGCCATTCCACACCTGCGCCGTGCTGAGATTGACCGCGCCCAAACTCAGATTGGCTAAGGCCGCAACCACCAGCAGGCACAACAGAATCAGTTGCGTTTTACGGATCGGATTCATTGTTTTTTCCTCACCAGATAGAGGAAACACGGCGCGCCAATCAGCGCCAACACCGCCCCTGCGGGCGTTTCGGTGGGAAACACCACCGCGCGACTGATGATATCGGCGCCCAGTGTGAGCATGGCGCCCAGCAGCATCACCACGGGCAACAAAATTCGGTGATCGTAACCGACCAGAAGGCGAGCCATGTGCGGCACAATCAGCCCCACAAATGCAATCGCGCCGACCGTACTGACACTGATGCCAACCAGCACCAACACCGCCAGCCCCACCAGCACGCGCAGCAGCGTTAGGTTCACGCCCAGGCTTTTCACCCGCTCATCCCCCATCGCCAGCACATTCACTTTCGGAGCCAGCAACATACTGAGCACCAGCGCCAGCGACAGCGGCGGCCAACTCATGTGCCAAGTGCGCCATTCCACATGGGCAAACGAGCCCGCCAGCCACGCCATCACACTGGCGGCCTGATCTTCCACCAGAATCACGCTGGCTTTGGTCAAGGCACTACACAACGCGGAGATGGCAATCCCCGCCAGCACCAGTTGCCCACGCTCGGCACCCATTTTCCACGCGCCGCCGAGCATCATCACCAAGCACCACGCGCTCAGCCCGCCAATCATCGCAGCCAGCGGGCTGCTGAGTGACGATGAAGCAGCAAACACCGTGGTCACCAGCGCCATACCCAGCGCCGCACCTGCGTTCACGCCAAACAAACTGGGTGATGCCAGCGGGTTTCGAGTCAGCCCTTGCATCAACGTGCCTGCCGCTGCCAGACTGGCGCCAACCAAAGCCGCATCGAGCACCCGCGGCAGGCGAATATCGCGCACAATCACATGCGCAATGACCTGCTCATTCGGCGCCCACAGTGCCGTCAGCGCATCCGTCGCAGACACCGGCACCGCCGAGTAAGCAAACAACGCGCCCCAAGCAACAAGCAGCAGAAAGACAACGAGCGTGATCACCACGCCCGTTCGTTGAATCGATGGCGTCAACCGCATCAGGATTGAACCAGTTTCGCCAGATCCGCCGCCATGTATTCCGCGGCCAGAATGCCTCGGCAGCGCGCCCACATGTTGCCATCCACATGCAGCACCTGCTTGGCTCGCACCGCATTCAGCACGTTCCACAACGGCTGTTTCTGCCAACGGCTGACAATGCTCTGTTCGGTGTAATCGCCGACCACCAGGTAGTTCGGGTTGAGGGCCAACAGTTGCTCTAAACTGATTTGGCGCGACGCATTTTCATTGTTCAGCCCAGTGGGCGCAGCCAGTCCCAGCGCATGAATTACGCCCCCCGCATACGATTCCGCCGCGTGCGCATAAAAGCCATTTTCACGCGCAACACCAAATTGAACGGTCTGATGGTTCAGACCAGACAACTGCGCCGCGTAGTGGTCCATCAACTGATGGTGCTGCGATAAGCGCTGCTGCATTTCGGCCTCTTTACCGATCACTTTGCCGATGATCGCCGCCGATTTGAGGTTATCTTCATAAGTTTCGCGACGCGAAGGCAGTAAGAGCGTCGGCGCAATTTTCGACAAATCGCGATACACCGCAGAGTGGCGATCAACATCCGCGATGATCAGATCCGGTTTCAGCGACGCAATCACTTCCAGACTCGGTTGAGAGCGCGTGCCGACCGACTGCCATTGGCCGAGCTTGGCACTCACCGCAGGCAGCAATCGACTTGGGTCGTTGTCATCCGCGATGCCCACTGGGCTGACATCCACCGCAGCCAGTGCATCCACAAAAGAAAATTCCAGCGCAACAATGCGCTGTGGCACCTGATTCAAGGTGAATTCACCGTGACTGTCCGTCACAGTTACGGCCGAGGCCATCAAACTCAGACAGCCACTAATGAGCACAACGCTGCGCGCAATCCATCGACACCATTTCATTGTTCTTTACCTAATTGATTGAGATTTAACATTCATTGGCCGCATCGCCATCGGTGATTGTAATGATTTAGCTCACAAAATGAATGCAAATTTTATTGAGAATTATTCATATTCCATCACTCAACAGACTGAGCTAGGCTCAAAACGAAACAGGCCCAGCGGATGCCGGACCTGATCGTCACACTTAAAAATCGTAGCTTGCCGTGAGGTAGAGACGACGCTGCTCACCCGGGAAGGAACCGGTTCGGTCGATGAAGCCACTCACCGCGTACTTCTTATCAAACAGGTTCTTCACGTTGAGCTGGAACTGCCACTGTTGCCAGCGGGTCTGCCATGACGCATCAAACACGGTGAAGGCTTTCACCGTCTGGCCGCTCTGGTTGTACTGTTCACTGACATGATCGGCACCAAAGCCAACAGACGAGTCGATGGCGGTGATGTCATAGCGCGTCCACACGCCCAACTGGTGATGCGGCGCGTTGGCAAATCGAGTCCCCACCGTTCCGCTGATGCCGTCGTATGCTTCTTTCACGCGCGTGTCGTTGTAGGCGTAGCTCAGGTTGGCGCTCCAGTTGTCGGTCAAATCCGCCAGCATGTCGACTTCAACGCCTTGGCTGCGCACTTTGCCGTAGGCCACTGAGCGCGTGTCATCGTCCGGATCCGTTTGCAGAATGTTCTCTTTGATGATGTGGTATAGCGCCACATTGACGTTCAGCGCATTATCCAGCCAGTAGGTGCGCACACCCGTTTCGTACATCAGGCTCTCTTCCGGATCAAACGGGCCACCGTTCGACTCCGCTTGATCAGACACATCCTGCGGCACAAAACCTGTCGCCACGACGGCATACGGATGCCATTGATCGTTGATGCGATACGTAGACCCCAAGCGGTAAGACATGCCAGAGCCGGTATAATCGCTCTCGCTGCCCGCTTTGATGTCGTTGATTGTGTCTTTGTAACCGTCGATGCGCAGGCCCGACAGTACGTTCCAGCGCTCAGTCACCGCCCACTGATCCTGCACATACGCGCCATAACGCTGCGAACGCGAATCGGTTTGCTTGGCAAGCGTCAGCGTGTAGCTAGAGGTATCCGCGCCATATTCCGGATCAGTCAGACTGATGCCGTCCACATTGGCACGGTAATAAACATAATCTTCGTCGAGACGGTAGTAATCACCGCCGATAAGCACGGTATGATCGCCCAATTCCGCCACCAAGTTTGCCGTCACCGACCCCGCTTTGTTGTGACGCACCTGATCGCGGTATTGGCGCTTACTCCAATCCACCACGCCGTCGCCATCGGTATCCACCAAACCGTTGGGTTCGTGATACTTCTGCGTTTCTGTGTTTTCGTAATACCGCAGCGTCACATCACCGCTCAACCAGTCGTTGAAACTGTGGTCAACGCGCATCTGGTACACCTGTGCTTCCAAGTCTTGATAGTCCGACGCTTCGTTGGCGTTCCAGTCGATATCGGCCAAGAAGTTGCCGTCATCATCGGTGGGAATACCACGCAGGCGAGCGCCGCCGTAATGCTGAATGATGTCGGTAAATTGCGCCGTCACCGTGGTGGCATCGGTCATGTCCCACGCGTAGCCCAAATCGATGATGCGGTTGCGCACATCGGTGTTGTTGCGTGACGGGTTTTCGTGGTCTTGATAAATCGCAACGCGATAGCGCTGGCTTTTATCGTCGGTTACTGGCCCTGACAGCTCCACACTGCCGCTGACAAAATCCTGATTGCCGCCCGTCACTGACACGCGGCGTTTGGTGTCGTAGGTCGGCTTTTTGGTCACATAGTTGATCACGCCGCCCGGTTCCCCGCTGCCCATCACCGCCGAAGACGGGCCTTTCAGCACTTCGACCTGCTCAATGTTGAACAGCTGCGGAATGGCGAAACCGTTGAACGGGTCGCCGCGCACGCCATCATAAAGAATCTGATCTTGGCGAAAACCGCGAAACGTTACGCCGGAGTAGGAATACTGGCTCACGCCACTGATCGAGCGATACAAGTCAGTCACCTGACGCGCGCCTTGGTCTTCAATCAATTGTTGCGTCAGCACCTGAATCGACTGCGGTGTATCGTCAATCGCCGTGGGAGTTTTGGTGGCTAAGCTCGTTTCTTGCGCGCGGTAGAGCGACAGTGCGCGGCCGTAAACGGTCACGGTGTCTTTGCTGGCGGGCGCGGTGCTCGAGGCGGCCGTATTGGTGGCGACTGTATTCGTGGGAACGGTATTGCTAGAAATGGTGTTGGTTTGCGAAACGTCATCGGCTGCCACAGCCTGCGCGGATAAACCGGCAAGCACAGCCAGAACAAGAGGATGAATGTTAGCCTTCATTAATATTTCTTATAGATGTTGTGTAAACGACAAGGCTCAAGAATCTAACTGAGTTTAATTCTCATTACAATTGATTTTGTGATCCCCGTCGCCATCAATCGCATCAATACCATGAGAACCACCCATCGATCTGATCATTATTTGTTCGATTTATTTGAACATGATCAGCCAATCTATCCTATCGAACGAAGTGTGACTTAGATCTACTATTAATCCCAAGCACTGAGGTGCGATACAAACACAAATCGAATGAGGAAACTAACATGACTAAGCTCGCTTCTATTCTTGCTGCTACCGTAATTTCAACCACGTTTGCGGCTGGCGCCATGGCATCTGATCTGCAAATGAGCGTGTCCGCTCGTGATAATCAAGCCACTGCGTATGTGACGCAACACGGTCAAGCACTGGGTAGTTATCCGGTTGATGTTCAAGGCCAGCACTACGTGACCGACCAAAACGGTGCCGTGACTTACAAAAACCACGCAAGCAACGCGAAAACCGTGAAATTCGCCACCAAAGATTCAGCAGGCAACCTGGTGGAAAAAACCACGTTCGTTGGCCGTGACAATGACTAATTCACGAAAAATCAG
Source organism: Vibrio sp. Vf1514 (assembly GCF_052076135.1). Lineage (NCBI taxonomy): Bacteria > Pseudomonadati > Pseudomonadota > Gammaproteobacteria > Vibrionales > Vibrionaceae > Vibrio > Vibrio sp. Vf1514. Next base: position 1,466,178 of record NZ_CP197268.1, read on the forward strand.
GGATTAACATTCAATGGATTTGAATATAATTGTGCTTGAACGCGGCAGCTTGTGATTTCACTCTGCCGCGTTTTTGTTTTGGCGCATTGCAGCCAGCTTTTCATTTCGCCCGCAGTTGAGTAGATTAGCAGTCAGAGCCTTACGCTAATCATTCAGGAGCTTCATGAAAATTATCATCCTCCATGGTTTGTATATGCATGGTTTCGTCATGCATCCCCTTGGCCAACGTTTGAATAAACTGGGTTACACAACCGAAGTGCTCAGTTACAACACCGTGGCCATTCAAGATGAGAAAGTGTTTCGCACCATCGACCAAGCGCTGGATCCAGACCAACCGAATGTATTGGTCGGCCATAGTCTTGGCGGCCTGATGATTAAACATTACTTGGCGTCACGCCGTCCGAGTGTCACGCAGATCTCGCATGTGGTGACCATTGGCTCACCGCTCAAAGGGGCGTCGATCGTGGGGAAAATTCAGCAAATGGGCTTGGGGGCAATCCTCGGAAATTCCACCCATTTTGGCTTAGAAACACACGAGGACGAATGGCAGTTTGAGCAGAAACTGGGCAGCATTGCTGGCACGGTCGCCTTTGGCATGCGCCGGGTGTTGATGGGCAACCAATTGATGTCGGATGGCACAGTGACGGTCGATGAAACCAAAATCACCGGCATGACCGATCATCTGGAAACGCGCGCCACCCACACCAGCATGATCTACAGCACCTACGTCGCCCGCCAGATTGATTACTTCATTCGCCACGATCAATTCGAGCATCAGGCCGCCTAAAGCCAGACACGAAAAAGCCCGAGTCAGCGCGCATGGAAACAGGGAACGCTCACTCGGGAACCAGGTGAATCATGGGATAACCCGCCGAGACTGGCCTCATCTGATGCTGACTTTGATCGTCTGTTTGCTGTGACTGGACATGAGCTTTGCCAGCCGAGTCATCGCAAACCAACGCATCACCAGATCCAAGGGCATTCAGCCATACCGGTCATTTGAGGGGCAACTCTACCTCACACCACTCATTCACGCAGGTTGCTTCTTCCTATTTGATTAATAGATAAAAACAATAACGCCCACGATTTTAAGTCGCGGGCGTTATATCAAGGTGTCACGAATCGACGAGCAATTACGCGGCGGCCATGCCAAAGCCGTAGGCATCCAAGGCGAGGATTTCTAGGTCGATGGCGCGATGTAATACTTCGCCAATCTCGTCCTCATAGCTGGTACCCAGCACACTTGGCAGTGGCAGATAATGATCCGGCGTTGGGTGATTGAAACGCGCATGCGGCCCTTGGTCGAGATAATCCAGCAACGCATCAACATTGCCTTGCGCCAGTTGCTCACTCACCCACGTGGTGAACTGATTCACTTTGCTGACGCGGTTTGGATCCGGCATGGGCGAGAAAATTTCACGCAGGTTGTGGCTAATGCCACCCGAACCGACAAACAACACCCCTTCTTCACGCAGCGGACGCAGCCAGCGGCCAATTTCAAAGTGCGCCACCGCATCCATCGCGCTGTTGATAGAGACCTGAATGATCGGCACATCGATATTCGGATACAGATACAGCATCGGAATCCACGCGCCGTGGTCTAACCCTTGCTCGCTGTCCAATTGAACTGGTATCCCGGCATCTTTGAGCATTTTTTCCGCTTTTAACGCCAAGTTCGGCGCACCTTGCGCTGGGTATTCAATGTCGTACAACGGCTGTGGAAAGCCGTAAAAGTCGTGAATCGTGCCCAACGTATGGCCGGAGGTGATCACCACCGGACCGCGACGGTCAAAGTGCGCGGAAAAGATCACGATCGCTTTCGGTTTGGGTAATTTCGCCCCCAGTTGTTGAAAGAACTCGGTCGTTTCTGAATGTTCTATCGCCATCATCGGCGAACCGTGGGATAAGAACAAAGCTGGCATGCGGGGTGTTGGGTTCATCATGGCAATCTCTCCAAAAAATCGTTTCAATCGCCAGTGCCCTCACTGGCTCGTTGCGATATAGACAATATACCTATCCACTAAACTATGATAAAACCCGTTATCATTGCGTCATTATCAACGGAGCGTTGTTAATATGGATAAGATCAGCGCCATGCGTGCATTTACCACGGTGGTCAGCGAAGGCAACTTTGTCAAAGCCGCCGAACGGTTGGATTTGTCGCCACAGTTGGTGAGCAAATACGTCGCACAACTTGAAGATGCGCTCAAAGTGCGGCTACTCAATCGCACCACACGGCGCGTGAATCTGACCGAAGCCGGTCAAGCCTATTTCGAGCGCTGCCAGCAGGTGTTGCAAGACATTGACGACATGGAAAATGCGTTGTCGAACTTGCAGAGTCAAGTGTCGGGCACGCTACGCGTCAGCGCGCCGATGTCGTTTGGGGTGCACCATTTATCCAAACCGGTCGCCCTGTTTCAAGATCGCTATCCCGACGTGAAGGTGGAATTGCTGCTCACCGATCGCAAAGTGGATTTGCTCGATGAAGGAGTCGATATTGCACTGCGCATTGGGCACCTCAAAGACTCCGCGCTAGTCGCCAAAAAAATCACGCCGATTCATTTGTCGATCTGCGCCGCGCCGCACTACTGGCAACAGCATGGCCGCCCCACGCAGTTTGAAGCGCTGAGCCAACTCAACTATTTACGGTTTACCTATTCAGACCCGCGCGCTTGGTTTCGTGACTGGCCCAAACACGTCTCGATTCATGACTTTGCCAGTGATTTTTCCAGCAATAACGGCGATGTGATCGTCAATGCGGCGCTTCTGGGGCGCGGCTACGCCATTCAACCGACGTTTTTGACGGGCGCCGCCATCAAGCGCGGTGACTTGGAAGTGCTCTCTGCATTCGCGCTCGAACCCCTTGGGTTGTACGCCCTCTATAGCCATCGCGAGTTTCTCGCCTCCAAAGTGCGCCACTTTATTGATTTTCTCTCGCACTATTATGGCGACGTGCCGTATTGGGATCGATAGTGGCGCCATTGACACCGTGACGCGGCTGCAGTTGCGGATCAATAGCTAGGAATGATTTGAAATCAGCGGGTTCAAGGATTATAACAGAGCAAAACCATGAGCCATGAACCCTCTTATGAGAAAGTCTTCCATCATCACCTTGATCGCCAGCGCCGGATTGCTGCTGCCGAATGTCGCCTCAGCCTACGGAATGGGCCCTCGCGGCGGCCCAATGGGCACGCCATTGATGCTGTATGGCCGCCCTTATGTGGGCATGAGCTTTAACTTTGCGAATGTGGATATTGAGGTCGAAAACAGCAGCGGCAACCGCCAATCGTTCAACGTCGATAACAACAGTTTGGCTGGGGCAATCTTTGGCTTGCGCGTCACACCAAACGTCGCGTTTGAACTGCGCGCGTATGGCAATGCCTCGGAAGGGGATTATCAAGGTCAGCGCGTATCCATCGACTATTACTACGGCGCATTTACGAAGTTTATCGTGCCATTTAACCCGATGTTTGAAGCGTATGCGCTGATGGGCTTTGGCAACCAAAAACTGACGGTCTTGGATTACAGTGACAGCGATACCGATATGGCCTATGGCCTTGGTGCGTCACTGAGTTTAGGCGCGCCCATTGAAGTGCAGTTGGAATGGATGAAAACCATGAACGACAATTTTCAGCAGGGCGACTACCGCGTCGATGTCGACGAAACCAATATTCACCTGAACTTGGTGTTCAGCTTCTAATCCTTCAGTCGTCGCTGTTCAACCGGCGACGACGCATTCGCCTCGGGCGCTGCGCTGGCCTCACTCATCACCAGCGCCTTACCATGAAGCAAGCAATCCGACACTTTGCGCCGCGCAGCTTTGACTAAATTCGCCAACGTTTGGCGAGACACTCCCATTTCCACCGCAGCCACCTGCTGCTGCATGCCTTGGTAATCCACCAGCCGTAGCGCTTCAAATTCATCCGCCTGCAAGGTGATGGTGTCGAGTTGAGACATCGGAATGCCATTAGGTTTAAAGCAGCTTTGCGCGGGCGTCCCACAGATTTGTCGAGGAATTTTAGGCCGAGCCATGCAGGTTCCTTTCGTGCCGTTCAAATAACAAGTCGCCCTATTGTGGCGCAATTTGTTGGAAACGCAACGCCGCCGCGTGGCTGGCGACCCGCGACCCGTTCACCGAATCCGCATTTAGTCGACGCGCTGCGCCTGATACCCCGCGACCAACCAGTACTGCAATCGGTCCAACATCGGATTGTCGCTTTGCTTGGGAAACAGAAAATAGTAGCTGTGCCCCGAGAGCACAGTGTCGTCAAACGGCATGACCAAGCGCTTCATCGCCAAATCTTGCTCGGCCAACGTCACATCACCGACGGCAATACCAAAGCCTTGCTGCGCGGCGTTCATCGCCTGATCGAGCGTGGAAAAATGTTGGTTGAGTTTGCTAGTTAATCCGCGCTCGCCATGGTGAGTCAGCCACAATTTCCAGTCACTCTGTTCGGCATTGGCGTGCAGCCAAGTCAGTTGTGTCAGTTGCTTCACCGATAAGTCACCGCCGTGACTTTGCAGCAGTTCCGGTCGACAAATGGGCGTTAACCGCTCTTCAAACAGCAGATGACTCACCACCGACGGCAGCTTGGGCACTTTCCCGTAGCTGATCACCGCATCGAACACATCGAAGTTGGGATCTGGGTGGTGCTTGATGGTTGAAGTGAGTTCGACATCAATGTCTGGATGCGCGTCCTGAAACGCCATCAATCGCGGCAGCAGCCAAGCAGTCACGCAGCTGGGTGCATTGAGTTTAATGGTGGACGGCGTGCTGGAGACGTCATCAATGGCCAAGCGCAAACGGTGCAAAATGTCTTCGGCATGCGGCACAAACTTGACGCCTTGCTGCGTCAGCGACAACCCGCGTGCATGACGAAAAAACAGCTTCACCCCCAACAACTCTTCTAACGCCAGAATCTGACGACTGATCGCCCCTTGCGTCAGGTTCAACGCGTCGGCAGCGCGCGTGAAATTAAGGTGTTCTGCGGTGGCGAGAAACGCCTGCAACGTTTTGGTGGAAGGAAGATGCATCGCGGCCCTTAGCTATGATTTTTTATCATGGCTAGTATGTGTTTATTTCGATTCTTTTTACAAACGCTTTTTGCTTGAATGAATCCATTGCTGATGAAATTGAAAATAAACGCAACACAAGTGCAATTATCAGCATAAAAAATCATTTACTGCGACTAAATAACAGCAGAACGAGGTCACACATGTCTTCCATTGCATCGACACTGGCACCTGAGGCCATAAAAAAATTAATACCTTACCAATCGGCACGCCGCATTGGTGGAGCCGGCCGCGTGTGGCTGAATGCCAACGAACTCGAGAGCGCCATTCACTACGGTCGCCACGAACAAAACTACAACCGCTACCCCGATTTTCTGCCGCACGATGTGGCCAGCGCCTATCAGCGCTATTGCCAAGTGACTACCCCCGTGATGGCGGTGCGCGGCGCGGATGAAGCGATTGATTTGCTGATCCGCACTTTCTGTCAGCCGGGCAAAGATAAAATTGTCGTCTGCTCACCCACATACGCCATGTACGAATTCTGCGCCGACGCGCTGGCGATTGAAACGCTGCATGTACCATTGATGGGAGATAACTTCGCGCTCGATACGCACGGGGTGATTGCTGCGGCCAAAGACGCCAATGTGGTGTTCCTTTGCTCACCCAATAATCCAACTGGCAACCCGCTGGCTACCGACGCGATCATTGAAGTACTTGAGGGCACCCGCCACGACGCGTTGGTGGTGGTCGATGAAGCCTACATTGAATTTGAACTCGATCAGAGCGTGGCCTCGTTGATTGCCAAGTACCCCAATTTGGTGGTGATTCGTACCCTGTCCAAAGCCTTTGGTCTTGCCGCCGTGCGCTGCGGGTTTATCCTCGCCGATGCCAGCGTGATGGAGTACGTCGCCAAGCTGATCCCGCCGTACCCGATGCCCGATTCCAGCGCCACGATTGTTTTGGAGGCGTTATCAGAAGCCGGATTAAACCAAGTTCGCCACATGACGCAGCAGCTCATCGAGACTCGTCAATGGTTTATCGGCGAACTGCAAACGCTGGATTTCATCCACAAGATTTACCCCTCGTCCACCAACTTCGTGCTACTGCGTGCGCACCCCAATGACGATCTGTTTGCGTATCTGCTGCAGCACGGTATTGTGACTCGTAATCAAAGTCATGATCCGGCGCTGAGAGACTGCGTGCGCATCACCATTGGGTGCCGAACGAGCATGCAAGAAGTGGTTGATGTGCTCCGTCGTTACCCGTCGCAATCATAGCTGTCTAGAAAAGGAATTTGATCATGAAAAAACTTGCTGTTGGCCTGGCGTGTGTCGCCACTTTGTTCTGCACCGCGGTTTCTGCAAAAGAAGTTCGTCTGGCGTCCGACTTTACCTACCCCCCATTCAACTACAAAAACAGCGCCGGTGAACCGGTGGGGTTTGACATCGAAATCGCCGATGCGTTGTGTCAAGAAGCCAAACTGGATTGTACTTGGGTTGCACAAAGCTGGGATGCTTTGATCCCCAGCTTGCTGGCGCGAAAATCCGACGTGATCATGGCGTCGATGCGCATCACCGATGATCGCAAAAAGAAAGTGCTGTTCACCCACAAGTACTACCAAACGCCAGCGCGTTTCGTCACACGCAAGAGCGCCGATTTCACGTTGGATAAAGCGGGCCTGACCGGCAAAGTGATTGGCGTGCAACAAGGCACTATTCATGACCGCTACGTGACCGACAAATTTGGCGCCGTGGCCGACATTAAGCGCTACACCGGCCAAGATGAAGTGTACATCGACCTGCAAAACGGCCGCTTGGACGCCACGTTTGGCAACGCCGATCAACTCTCACTCGCTTTCCTCGATAAAGCCGATGGCCAAGACTTCGAATTCAAAGGCGACGCCGTGACCGACAAAGCCTACATTGGTGAAGGCACCGCACTGGCGCTGCGTAAGCAAGATCAAGCGCTGGCGGAGAAACTCAACCAAGCGATTGAAACCATTCGTGCCAACGGCACTTACGACAAAATCGCCGCCAAATACTTCAGCTTTGATATTTACGGCGAGAACCTGTAAATCACACACTTGTTGCGGCCACGGCCGATGGTAGCGAGCTTCGCGCCAACGAAAACCACACTCCAAGCCTTAGCCACGCGGTCCTGCGTGGCTTTTTTTTGTGCGCTTATCAGCGGCTTTCTCATCAAATTAGAAATTTTACTGTGATTTGTATCACATTGCATTTACTTAGCGTGCTAACTAATCTATATTACTTAGCACGCTAAGTATTTAGGACGCATTATGATTCAAGACATCAACAGCCTTTACGAGTTAACGCTGGCCGAAAAACTCGCCCGTGTATCGCGTTTGTGGAAGATGGTGGCTGATCGCGAGCTGGCGCCTTTGGGCCTCACGCACCCTCGCTGGACAGCCCTATGGAAGCTACAACGCCTCGGCGACAACATCAGTCAGAAGCACCTTGCTGAAGCGCTGGAGATCGAATTGGCCTCATTGATGCGCACGCTCAACCAACTCGAAGAGCAATCCCTGATCACACGACACTGCTGCAGTAGCGATAAACGCGCACGCATTGTCAGTTTGACCGAGCAAGGCCGTTCCATGATCAAGCTCATGGAGACGCGTATTCTACAGGTTCGTCGCCAATTGCTGAGCCACATCAACGATGAAGAGCTGCTCAAGCTGGGTCAAGTCCTTGAACAGATTGCCAACAACGCCCTCGAATCACTTAGTGATAAGTCAGATAACCTTTAATCGAAGAGAAATAATCCCCCATGACACCCGATCAGAAATTCGCACGCTGGATCAAATATTCCAGCTTCGTGTTTGTCTTCGTCTTTGCTTATTTTCTCGTGGCCGACCTTGCGATGCCGCTCACGCCGCAAGCCATGGCGACCCGCGTGGTCACCAAAGTCTCACCACGCGTTAGCGGACAGATTTCAGAAATTTACGTCAACAACAACCAAGCGGTTCATAAAGGTGACGTACTGTTTCAAATCGATCCAGCGCCTTACCAGCTCGCGGTCGAACAAGCACAACTCAATTTAGAACGCACCATGCAGAGCAACGATCAGCTCGATGCATCGATTGTGGCTGCGCAAGCAGACGTGACCGCTGCGGTGATTGTGTCGGACCAGAAAACACGCGAATACAACCGTTTAAATACCCTATTTAATCGCAACGGCACCTCGCAACAGCTGCGCGATGATGCGCAAAGTGCGGCAACGGCAGCGAAAGCCAATTTGGCGGCGGCGCGTGCCCGTTTGAAAGAGCTGCAAGTCAGCCGCGGCAATACCGACAGTTCAAACGTCAGCATTCGCGTGGCACAAAACCAGTTGGACCAAGCCACGCTCAACCTCTCTTACACCAAAGTGATGGCTGAAAATGATGGCGTGGTGACCAACCTGCAACTAGAAGCAGGCACCTATGCGGCGGCAGGCAGCCCGCTGATCGCGCTGGTGGATAACCAAGTCGATGTGATTGCCGATTTCCGTGAGAAAAGTTTGCGCCACCTCAACACCGAAAGCGACGCGCTGATTGCGTTTGACAGCAAACCGGGCCAAGTGTTTGAAGCTCGCGTGAGCAGTGTGGATGCAGGGGTCAGTTCGGGTCAGTTCGATGCCAACGGCTTGCTGGCCTCACCCACCTCTTCTACACGTTGGGTGCGCGACGCACAGCGCATGCGCCTGCATTTAGCGTTGCACGATGAGCAGCTGCAAAAACTGCCTGCGGGCGCACGTGCTACCGTGCAACTGCTGCCAGAAAACAGCGTGTTTAAACTGCTGGCGAAACTTCAGATTCGCTTTCTGAGTGCGCTGCACTACATCTACTAAGCAGGGGGTGGCATGAAATTATGGGACCATCCTATGTCGGACAACGATCTCCGACAATGTCTGCGGATTGCCACCGGCGCCACACTGGGGTTCACCTTCAATAAATTGATGGGGTGGAACTACGGTGTGTTTTATACCGTGACACCGATGCTGCTGTTGGGCATGGTGCCCGTCATGAGCGCCCACGCCGCGCGTCAACTGCTGGCTGCGGCGGTCGTGTGTGGCTTGGAAGTGGGGATTCTGGGGGGGCTTTTTGGCTCGCACCCCGGCATGATGACGCTCATCGCCTTCTTTCTGTTTCTGTATAAATTTGCCTGTATGTCAAAGGGCAGCCTGTTTCTGTTTGGCGCCAACAGCGTCATCAGTCTCAGTATCATGCTGCACTTTGCCAGTTATCCGACCACGGATCTCAACGAGCTGATTTTTGGTAACTTTTACGCCAACATTCTTTCGGTGATGATCGCGTATCTGATGACGTTTTTGATTCCTGATACTGAACCGCGCCAACCGCCGCCACGTCCGGCGACGCCAAAACAGTCGCATCGCATGCGCCATGAAGCCCTGATGGGCGCGAGCATCACCACGCTGTCGTTTGTGGTGTTTCAGGTGTTCGATTTGAGTGATTCGCTGTCGGCGCAAGCCACCACTATTTTGCTGTTGTTTCCGATGCATTGGAACGGCGCGATGGGGTACGCACGCAAGCGCGGCATGGGCACCATTCTTGGTGTGACCTTTGGATTGGCAGGGCAATTGCTGCTCTACGATTGGTCGGACTTACTGCTGTTTGTGGTGCCGTTGTTGTGGTTGGGATCGATGTTGTTCAGCTACATGCACGTCAAAGAATCGAGCGGTTCAGGTGCCGGTTTTGGTGGCTTAACCACGTTGGGGATATTGTTTGGTCAGTACCTCAGCCCCGGCGGCGACTTGGTATACAGCGCTTTGTATCGCGTCAGTAGCATTTTCTTTGCCATCGTGGTCACGCTGATGATCACCTATTTGATCCACCGCATTCTCAACAGCTTTGAATCGACTCGTTTCGGGCCGATTGAAGGCTAAGCAACACCCCCATGATGCTCTGCGGCAATAATTGCAGAGCGTCATATCTCCCTCCTTCGCCTTGTGCTATCGTCTGCCTCACTCACACAATGACTCACAAGGAAATCAGTCAGTCATGATGCATTCCCAGCAAAGCTTCGTTGAAGCGGGCGTTCGTTACACGCCGTACACCTTCTCTGTGCCGTTGAATTATCAGCAACCGAATGGCGACACTCTCACCGTCTTTGCCCGCGCCGTCACGGCCGCTGATGGCCACGATGAGCACAAGCCTTGGTTGGTTTATTTTCAAGGCGGACCCGGCTTTCCGGCACCACGAGCCAGCGCCAGTAGCGGCTGGATGAAACGCGCGCTGCAACAGTTTCGTGTTCTGCTGCTAGACCAACGCGGTACCGGCCAAAGCAGTGTGATCACCCACTACACACTGGCGGGTCAAACGCCGCAACAACAAGCCGAGTACCTGAGTCATTTTCGCGCCGATAACATCGTACGTGACGCCGAATTCATTCGTCAGCAATGGGGAATTGATCGCTGGGCAATCCTCGGGCAAAGCTTTGGTGGCTTCTGTTCACTCACTTATTTATCGCTGTTTCCAAACAGCTTGCTGCGCAGCTACATCACCGGCGGTGTGCCATCGCTGTCGCGTCATCCCGACGATGTCTACCGCGCCACCTTCCAGCGCACGCTGGACAAAAACGCCGCGTTCTTTCGCCAATTTCCCCACGCGCAAGCGATGTGTCAGCGGATTGCCGATCACTTACTGACAAATGATGTTCGCCTACCAAACTGTCAGCGTTTTACCGTCGAGCAGTTCCAGCAAATCGGCATTCATTTCGGCATGAGCGATGCGTTTTTGCCAACCTACTTTACGCTGGAAAACGCCTTGATTGAGGTCGAGGGCAAAGAAACGCTGCGCTACGAATTTTTGCAACACATGATGATGGACCAAGGGTTTCAAACCAATCCGATTTACGCCATTTTGCACGAAGCGATCTACTGCCAGGGCTTTGCGTCGCAATGGTCGGCTCATCGCATGCGGGATGCGTTTCCTGAGTTTCACTACCAACCGGGGCAAGCGTTCCTGTTTACAGGTGAGATGGTGTTCCCGTGGATGTTCGATCAATATACGCAGTTGCAGCCGTTAAACGATGCGGCACATTTACTGGCCGCAAAAGACGATTGGCCCGCGCTGTACGATGCCAAGGTGCTGGCACAAAACAGCGTGCCGGTGAGCTGCGCGGTCTATGCCGACGACATGTTTGTTGAGATGGACATCAGCCGTGAAACCCTCCGACACATCCCCAACAGCCAAGCGTGGATCACCAACCAATATGAACACAACGGCCTACGCGTCGACGGGGAACACATTCTGGATACGCTGATCGCCATGGGCGAACAGACAGCGGCGAACTTAGGCCAGCCGTTGCTATAACGCGTTCTGTTCGTCTTTGCCTCTCACCGCAGGCTTCGGCCTGCGGTGAGAGGCAACATCGATTCAAACTAGCCATTTCCGGCACTGTTATCTTTTTAGCCATTGACCTACATTGGCCCCTGCTTCACAGTAGCGTTTCCAGACACAACAAGGATTCGTCATGCCTGTCGCCAGCTTTTTACAACTGCTTGGATTGGCCGCCATTTGGGGTGGCTCATTTCTCTTTTTACGCCTCGCTGCGCACAGCTTTGGCCCAGCATATTTAATTGAAGCGCGCGTCGGATTTGCCGCGCTGAGTCTGCTGCTGATTGGCATCTATTTAAAAAAATCACTGCCGTTTCGCCAACACTGGCGCCACTTTATGATACTAGGCCTGTTTAACAGCGCGCTCCCCTTTCTGCTCTTTGCTTATGCAGCGCAGGTGCTCAACGTCTCGACTTTATCGATTTTGAACTCCACCGCGCCGATTTGGGGCGCAGTGATTGGCTATGTGTGGCACAAAACGCCGCTCAGCCCAAAGGCCATCATCGGCTTGTTGGTTGGCGTACTTGGCGTGTCGGTGATTGTCGGGTTGGATCGTTCGCTCATGGGCGCTGAAACCGCCTTACCGATGGTCGCCGCCACGCTGGCTGCCTTTAGCTATGGCATTGCGACCAACTACACCAAAAACGCGCCGTCGATCTCATCATTTAACAACGCACACGGCAGCATGTGGGCGGCGGCGTTGTGGGTGCTTCCCCTACTCCCGTTGATGCCCATGCGCGCGGTGCCGAGCGGGGTCGAAATGCTATCCGTGGTGGCACTCGGCATCTTGTGTACAGGGTTAGCTTATCTGCTCTATTTCCGTTTGGTCAAAGACATCGGCCCATCGCCCACACTATCCGTCACCTTTTTAATTCCGGGATTTGGCATTTTGTGGGGTTACTTGGTGCTGGGGGAAACCATCGGACTCAATACGCTGCTGGGCACCGCACTGGTCTTGCTTGGCACCATGATGGTCACAGGCTTTTCCCCGTTGGCCCTGCTGCGCGCACGTCAGCCCGCCGCGTCGTAACCAACGGCTTCAGTCCTATTCATAAAACCGTCGGTCCTATCCAAAAAGCAGTCCGCTCTATCCAAAAAAATAATGCGAGACAAAAAAGACAACGGGGCCTAACGGTCCCGTTTGATGAGGTTGAGCTGTTTGAACCGCTGACGAAACTGACGCGGCGTCATCTGCTTATATTTGAGAAACAAGCGGTTAAAGTTGGCCTGATTGGTAAACCCCGCCTGCTCAGCCACCAGCGACACCGGAAAGTCGGTACGAATCAATAACGAGCACGCTTTACCAATGCGTACTTGCGTGATGTAGCGGTTGACACTTTGCCCCATCAACCGCTTAAAAAAGCGAATCAAGGTGCTTTCGCTCATCGCCACATCTTGCGCCAATTCAGGCAGAAATAGTGGCTCGGTGTAGTGGGCGTGAATGCGCTCCAACAGCTGAGACAACACACGTTGATCGCGTCCGTGCGTTTCCGCCAAGCGCATCCCGCCTTCCACACCTAACGTTTGTGGCGTGTCACATTCTGTAAGCGAAGCCAGCACACTGAGTAAAAGCGTGGAGCGTCGTGCGGGCGACGCGTTGTCCAATTGCTCAAACATCGGCAGCAGCGACAAAGCGAACGACGTGGGAAAGGCAACGCCATGGCGCGCCTGCTGAAACAAAGCATCGAGCGGGGCAAATTCAGGGAACGACCGCAGCAGGTTATCCACCCACGCTTGGTCGAACCACAACACGTACACCTTTTGCGGCAGCGTGGGATCCAAGTGCCATTGCGATTGCCAAGTATGGGGAATGTTGGGGCCGACTAAGGTTAAATCGCCATGCTCATATTTGCTGATATTGTCGCCAATGTAGCGTTCACCGGCACTGTTGAGGGTCAGCGTCAGTTCATACTCGGGATGGAAGTGCCACCCAAACGGAATGGTATCGAGTTCGCGAATCAGCAATCGCCACGAACTGTCATCCCGATATTCCACTTTTTCAAACTGGGCACGCATCATTTTTCCACCAACGCCAATCGACCACGACCGTCGTGCTCTGCAATACAGTCGTGTCCTGTCATACAATCGTTTCCTGCAATAGAGCTGTCGTGTTCGACAATATCACCGTTCTCTACAATTCTGACGTCATCAAGACTTCATATTGATGGAATAGTATTATTTTTTGCCAAAATTGCATCACCCATTTAGCGGCAAATTGCCAAACTGTGATCAGGCGAAATCGTGTATGCTCCTGATATTTCACCCCCACCCCCGAAATTCCATGCACGATTTCGCTTTCATCGTATCCCTTTCCTCGTATCCCTTTCCTCGTATGCCTCTCATCAACGTCGCGCTCGGTCGTTCTGATGTACGTGAAGGCATATCCAAACCATTCACCCCATCAATGCCAGAAAATACGCAAGTGCAATCTTATGCACAAAAAGGCAGAAACTCGACTAAATATGCGCCTAATTTTTGGGAAGTAAAGGAGAAAAACCCTCGAATTATCAATGCATGAGAATCGTGAACATTGTTGCATCGCTAACGCTATATGTTACCAATTCACGAACAACTGAATTAAATCACTATTAATTTGTTATTTTTTAGTTAAAAACACCCAACAAATAGTGAGCAAGATCACACCAATGAATAGGTATTGTGAATTTACTTTTTTATTTTGGATGACGCCTGCTAACCTGCCGCTCGCTTTGAAATGATGTCGAAGTGCATAAATATAAGGAGTGTTCAAGATGAATACCAAGAAACCGATGTCGCTCACCAGCCGCGTAATTTTAGGCATGGTAGCCGGTATCTTGACAGGGTTTGCACTGCGCACCCTGTTTGCGGACAACGGATTTGTGGACGCATATATCGTTAATGGATTATTCGAAGTCGGCGGCAAGATCTTCATTGCCAGCCTGAAAATGCTTGTTGTCCCACTGGTGTTTGTATCTCTAGTGTGCGGTACAAGTTCACTGAAAGACCTTTCTACACTGGGCCGCATGGGCGGTAAAACACTCGCGTTTTACATCACCACCACCGCGATTGCGATCACGCTGGCACTGACCATGGGCACCATTTTCCAACCGGGCGCCGGAGCCGATCTCACAGCAGCCACCGGGTTTACATCTGCAGAAGCCCCTTCGCTGGGTAAAGTGCTGATCGACATGTTCCCGACCAACCCAATCAATGCCATGGCAGAAGGTAAAACCCTGCAGGTGATTGTATTTGCGGTACTGTTTGGGATTGCAATCAGCGCAGCCGGGAAACCGGGCGAGCGCATCGCGGCCGTGTTCAATGATCTCAACGACGTGATCATGAAGCTGGTTGCCATGCTGATGCATGTGGCGCCATACGGCGTATTCTTCCTGATGGCGAAACTGTTCACCGGCCTGGGTCTGAGTGCAATTTTGAATCTGGCAGAGTACTTTGTGGTGCTGGCGGCAACGCTGCTGATCCACGGATTGGTAACGTATAGCGTGATGCTGAAGAGCTTTGCGGGCCTGAGCCCAATCACCTTCTTCCGTAAAATGGAAGATGCGATCATGTTTGCGTTCTCAACCGCCTCATCCAACGCCACCATTCCAGTGACCATGGAAACGGCGAAAAACCGTTTTGGTGTCGACAACAAAGTGGCGTCATTCACCATCCCGCTGGGCGCGACCGTCAACATGGACGGCACCGCAATCATGCAAGGTGTGGCGACTGCGTTTATCGCGCAGGCGTTTAACATCGACCTGTCGATGGGGGACTACCTGACGGTGATCCTGACCGCGACACTGGCGTCCATTGGGACGGCAGGTGTTCCGGGTGTTGGCTTGGTGATGCTGGCGATGGTACTGAACCAAGTGGGTCTGCCACTGGAAGGGATCGCGCTCATCATGGGGGTTGACCGTCTGCTGGATATGATTCGTACTGCGGTCAACATCACCGGTGACAGTTGTGTGACGTGTATTGTGGCCAAGTCGGAAAATGCGCTGGATGAAGCCCGTTTTAACGACCCAATGGCTGGCGCGAAAGAAGAAGAAGTACATCTGAAACGCGCCTAACACGACCGTGTTGACAAACCCCGGCTTGCCGGGGTTTTTTATTATCTGGCATTCCGTCAGATTCGATACACCTCACACCTAACGGGCGAAATTGGTTCTAAAATTTGTGTAATTTCCGTCAGTTGGAGCGCAGATTATGAAGCGAGTTTGGCTAGGCCTGATCCTTTGTTTGTCCCTGTTTTCCTCGTTCTGTTTTGCCTCGACTGCGCCGCAATCGCCCTTACCCCTCACGCAATCGGTCATCGGCTACTTCGCGTTGCTGCTGTTTGGCCTAGCCTACACCTTGGTGATGCTCGAAGAGTACCTCCAACTGAGAAAATCCAAACCCGTGCTACTGGCGGCGGGGCTGATCTGGGCCATGATTGGCTACGTGTACCAACAACACGGTATGGCCGACATCGCCCGCGAGGCGCTGGAATACAACCTGTTGGAATATGCCGAACTGCTGCTATTTTTGCTGGTCGCGATGACCTACATCAGCGCGATGGAAGAACGGCGCTTGTTTGATGCCCTGCAAGCGTGGATGATTGGCAAAGGCTTCAATTTTCGCTCGCTGTTTTGGATCACTGGCCTGCTGGCGTTTTTCATCTCCCCCATCGCCGATAACCTGACCACCGCGCTGTTGATGTGTGCGGTGGTGATGAAAGTCGGCGGCAAACACAGCCGCTTTGTGAATTTAGCGTGTATCAACATCGTGATTGCCGCCAACGCCGGGGGCGCGTTCAGCCCGTTTGGCGACATCACCACGTTGATGGTCTGGCAGGCCGGTCACGTCTCGTTTATGCAGTTTATGGACTTGTTCCTCCCCGCCGTCGCCAATTACCTCGTACCGGCGCTGGTGATGTCGCTGTTTCTGCCCACCGAACAACCGGATGTCATGCATGAACATGTCGAGCTCAAACGCGGCGCGCGGCGCATTGTGTTGCTGTTTGTACTCACTATTCTCACGGCGGTCAGTTTCCACGCCTTGTTCCACTTCCCACCGGTCATGGGCATGATGATGGGCCTCGCCTACCTGCAATTTTTTGGCTATTTCCTGCGTAAAACATTGGCCCGTTCTCTGGCGAAGAAAACCGCGCTGGCCATCGCCAACCATGATGAAGCGGCGTTGCGGCGCATCGGCTCCGTGGTGCCTTTTGACGTTTTTCGCCGCATATCCCATGCAGAATGGGACACGTTACTCTTCTTTTACGGGGTGGTGATGTGTGTGGGCGGCTT
Source organism: Vibrio sp. Vf1514 (assembly GCF_052076135.1). Classification (NCBI taxonomy): domain Bacteria; kingdom Pseudomonadati; phylum Pseudomonadota; class Gammaproteobacteria; order Vibrionales; family Vibrionaceae; genus Vibrio; species Vibrio sp. Vf1514. Next base: position 1,482,813 of record NZ_CP197268.1, read on the forward strand.
GAGTTTACTCGGTTATTTGGGGCTGATTTCGCAAGTGATGTACGCGCAGTGGGATCCGATGTGGGCCAACATCATGGTCGGCATTCTCTCTTCCATTGTCGATAATATTCCGGTGATGTTTGCTGTCTTAACCATGGAACCATCGATGTCGATTGGGAACTGGTTGTTGGTGACACTCACCGCGGGGGTCGGTGGCAGCTTGTTGTCGATTGGTTCGGCGGCAGGTGTGGCGTTGATGGGCGCCTCTCATGGCAAATACACCTTCTTTGGTCATTTGAAATGGACGCCCGTGATCCTACTGGGGTATGTGGTGAGTATCGCCATTCATCTGTCCCTGAATCAGGCATTGTTTGCCTCGTAAACAGTGGCTTAAGGCGACGCCGTGGCCGCATTTTGTGGCGCGGCGTTTTGGCGCACCCACACATTACTGAGATGAAGACGGGCGCAGGCGCTGCACGTGAGCACCTCTCCCCCGCCATGAATGCGCATCACCAAATCATCACGTTTCTCGCGCGAGCTTTGACGCACACGAATATTTAATAAGCTATCTTCGACCTGAAAGGTGTGCTGCCACTGCGGCTCATCCCCCTGTTGATGAATCGAGACGCGTCCTTCCTTAAATACCAACAGCTGTTGGTCGTACTGATTATCGTACGTTCCTTCAAAGGCTAAGGTTTCTCTGTTAGCCAAACGCTCCAAATCTTCCTGACTGCAACCGGACACTGTCGCGGCGACCGCCAGACAAAGGAGGGGAGCGTGCAAACATTGGATCGACATATTCTGAATTATCTTTCTCGTTCAAGTGCCAGTAAGCGGGCTTTGCGTTCAACGCCCCCCGCATACCCGGTGAGTTTGCCGTTTTTACCGATCACGCGATGACACGGCACGATGATCGACAGCGGATTTTTGCCATTGGCCAACCCCACCGCCCGTACCGCTTTGGGATTGCCAATCGCTTCGGCAAGTTGCAGGTAGCTCCAGGTTTCACCGTAAGGAATGGTGCGCAGCGCTTGCCATACTGAGCACTGAAACGCCGTTCCCGTCGCGGCCAGCGGCAGATCAAATGTGTGGCGCTGCCCGGCGAAATATTCGGCTAACTGATTGATCGCCATGACAAGTATAGGACAATTTTCACTATATTGACCCAACTCATTTGGCAAAGTGGTTTCCGTTTCAAACCACGCGCCCAACAGGCCCTTCGCGTTGGCTTGTAACGTCATTTGGCCCAGCGGGCTGTCGAAGTAGGTAAACTGATTCATGTTATTGGTCCCAACAATGGAATGTGGCGTAACTGCCCCAAGGCGATACGCGTTCAGGCGTGAGCTGTGGAAAGGTCGCCAGCGCCTTCTTCACCACCAAATCGGTGTGTAAAAAACAGTTGCTGTCGGACACCCCGCGCAAGCGGGCATAGTTGACCGTCCAAGGCCCGACGCCTTTGAGCGCCAGCCACTCCTCCAGCGGCGCATCGGGGTGTTGCGTCAAAAACACCGCAAAGCGATGCAGGGTTTCTTTGCGGCTTTGCGGCATGCGCAGAAAGCTTAAATCGGCCGCTGCCACCTGTTGCGGTGTCGGAAAATACCACGGCTGCGCAACGCCTTCGTTGAGGGTGGCCACCAGCAAGTTCAATTGACCGATGGCAGCTTTGATCGATACTTGTTGGCCTAAAATTGCGCGCACGCCCGCTTCCCATGCATTCCACACGCCGGGAATCCGAATGCCAGAATGCGTGACCAGCCCCGGCGCCGCTTGTTCTAACTGCGCTTCAATGCCCACGATATCGGCATCCAGATCAAACACACGGCGCAGTTGGCTCACCAAATGGCGCAGCGCTGTGAGCTCGGCCAATTCAAATTCAACTTCCAGCTGTGAGTCCGACGCCAGCGTAGCTTTAAACCAGCCGGCACAACCATTCATCATCACGTGGCGTTGATAACTGGTGTCGTCCACCTGTTCAATGCCAGCCACCGCCCGCAGGCGATAAAATGCCAACATGTGCGACCAATCAAACGGGCCACGATAGGCCAGCAATAAGCGGTTTTGCGCCGTCACCGATGCCGCTTGGCGACGCACTTGGCTTGGCGTGAGCTGCAGCACTTTTTGAAATGCATCATTGAAACGTCGCGTACTGTTAAAGCCACACGCAAACCCAATGTCGGTGATCGTCATATGACTGGTGTGTAGCAATTGTTTGGCAAACATTAATTGATGGTATTGCGCGTACTGCTTTGGCGACATGCCTAAATGCGTTTGAAATAGCTGGCGCAAATACCGATCGCTAATGCCCAATCGTTCTGCCAGCTCACTCAAACGTTGGCCTTGCAGCTCACCGTTATCAATCAACTTCACGGCGCGCAAAAAAGTGGTTTCCACGCCTTTCCAAGCCCACGAGCTTGGCGCGCTATCGGGGCGGCAACGCAAGCACGGGCGATAGCCCGCTTGCAACGCCTGCGCTTGATTAATGAAGTATTCGACATTCTCTTCTTTCGGAAGATTGGCCGGGCAAATCGGGCGACAGAAAATCCCCGTGGTTTTGACCGCCACGTAAAAACGACCATCAAATCGGGGGTCGCGGCTCATTCTTGCGCGCTGGCATTCCTGCGAAGTGAGTGCAAATTCAGTGTCCATCACGGTCTTCCTTTCAACGGTTACGCACAGTGTACGACGTCACCAACAGAACACTAGCCATTTTCGGAACTCAATGATGGAACGCCGATGGACACCCTGCGCAATCGCGAACCGAAAGACGCAATAAAGTTCACAGAAACTCATTCAAAATTTTTGAACAAGAATGTCGAGCAGCAGGCGTTATCTAATTTATCAAACTCACCTACACTTTCTCCATCGGCACAAAACAATGCACGACACTTATTTCAGAATATCGAACGTTGAGGAACCCTATATGAACGCACTATTGAAAAAACTCATGAGCACTGACGCAGGCTACGCACCACTGGCACTCCGTATTCCAATCGGCATCACTTTCATGGCGCATGGCGCACAAAAACTTTTTGGTTGGTTTGGCGGCTACGGTCTGGAAGGCACAGGTCAATGGATGGCTTCCATCGGTATTGAACCGGGCGTCCTGATGGCATTCCTTGCCGGTAGCGGTGAGTTCTTCGGCGGTCTGTTCCTTCTGATCGGCCTACTGACTCGCCCAGCAGCGGTGGTGACTGCGTTTACCATGGTTGTTGCCATTCTGAGCGTCCACATCGGTAACGGTCTGTTCATGGCAAACAACGGCTACGAATTTGGCCTTGCGCTACTGGCAGCCAGCGTTTCCCTAGCAATTTCAGGCGCAGGCAAAGCGAGCATCGACTCAGCAGTCAGCGGCAAATAACTGTCGAAGACAGGAAAAAGGGCGAGATCATCTCGCCCTTTTTTTGTACTTACGCCGTATCGTACGCGGCCTGTTTTCGTATCATCATCCCATCATTGAGCATTCTCGCCATCGCGCGGGAGTGATCATCCTTTCGATTTTCGGTTCGTGTTGATGTATCAGCACGACCTATTCAGCGATTTAAACGTCATCTTCCCGACCGACCAAACTGTTGTTCATTTAAAAAACGATTCACTATGTGAATATGATTCCCACCATCAAATATCACTGACGACATCGAAAGCAACCGACATAATCATTAATGAGAGCAATCGTTTGCCATCGTTTATTTACTTGAATTAATGAACGGTATTTAAATCGTGAATCATGTTGACGAATCATTTGACTCATCGGGGATTGTGTACCTATTATGCGCCGTTTTGCCTAAATTTGGTGAAATAGAATTCAACCCATGAATAAGGAGGATATTCAAACTATGGCGACAGATCATGATTTCGGATTGGGGCCTGTCCCCCAAACGGCCAGAAAAGGCGTGATATCGTTAACGATGGTGATGCTGGGGTTAACCTTTTTTTCCGCCAGCATGTGGACCGGCGGGGCGCTTGGCACCGGACTGACATTCAATGACTTTTTTCTTGCAGTACTCATCGGCAATCTTATCCTCGGTATTTACACCTCCTTTCTTGGTTACATCGGCGCTTCCACTGGCCTCTCCACCCACCTCCTCGCGCGATTCTCTTTTGGCTTAAAAGGTTCTTGGTTTCCTTCCGCATTATTGGGAGGCACGCAAGTCGGCTGGTTTGGTGTCGGCGTCGCGATGTTTACGCTACCGGTGCAAAAAGCCACCGGCATTGACACCAACGTATTGATCATTGCCTCCGGCCTACTGATGACGATTACCGTTTACTTTGGTATTTCAGCGCTGATGATCCTGTCAGCACTGGCCGTACCAGCCATCGCCATTTTAGGGGGCTATTCGGTCTTTGATGCCGTGAGTAGTGTGGGTGGCATTGCCCAACTACAAGCGCAACAACCGGCTCAACCGATGGATTTCCACATCGCACTGACCATGGTTGTGGGCTCGTTCATTAGCGCAGGGACGCTCACCGCTGACTTTGTTCGCTTTGGCAAAAAGCCATCCGCCGCCGTATTGGTCACCATGATCGCCTTTTTCGTCGGCAACTCTTTGATGTTTATCTTTGGTGCCGCAGGTTCATCGGTGACCGGTCAGTCGGATATTTCAGAGGTCATGATGGCGCAAGGATTGTTGATTCCAGCAATTATCGTGTTGGGTCTAAACATCTGGACAACCAACGATAACGCGTTGTACGCCTCCGGTTTAGGGTTTTCCAACATCACCGGGTTGCCTAGCAAATACATCTCGATGGTGAATGGGGTCATCGGTACTTTATGTGCGCTGTGGCTGTATAATAATTTCGTCGGTTGGTTAACCTTTCTTTCGTTGGCGATTCCACCGATTGGTGGTGTGCTGATTACCGATTTTCTGGTCAACCGGAAACGCTATCGCGATTTTCACCATGCAGAGTTTCAAACCATCAACTGGGCGGCCATTATTGCAGTCGCAATCGGGATTGCAGCTGGTCACTTTATGCCAGGGATTGTGCCCGTTAATGCCGTTCTCGGCGGCGCGCTCAGTTACTTCATTATCAATCCCCTTGTGAACAAGAACATACGACAAACTCAAGCGGTGTAAGGACATCACATGACAACTCTACTCGTTAAAAACGCCCGTCTTGAGGGCGAATCACAGCTTAAACAGATTTTGATTGAATCCGGTCGTTTTGCCCGTATCGATGATGCAAGCGCTTCGATTGAGCATCACGGCCCAACGATAGACGCTCAAGGCGGTTTGGTCGTGCCCCCCTTTTGTGAACCACACATTCACCTCGACACCACGCAAACGGCGGGTGAACCAGCATGGAACTTGTCAGGCACTTTGTTTGAAGGCATCGAACGCTGGGCTGAACGCAAAGCCCTGCTGTCGGTGGAAGATGTCAAAGCGCGCGCGATTCAAACCCTGAAATGGCAGATTGCCAATGGCGTGCAGCATGTGCGCACCCACGTAGACGTCTCCGACCCTACCTTGACCGCACTTAAAGCGATGCTGGAGGTACGCGACACCATGAAACCTTGGGTCGACATTCAAATCGTCGCATTTCCGCAAGAAGGCATTCTCTCGTACCCCAATGGCAAAGCGCTGCTTGAAGAAGCGGTTAAATTGGGCGCGGATGTGATTGGTGCGATTCCGCACTTTGAATTCACCCGCGAGTATGGCGTGGAATCCCTGCACTATATTTTTGAACTGGCTCAGAAATACGACCGCCTGATTGACGTGCACTGCGACGAAATCGACGATGAGCAGTCCCGCTTTGTCGAAACTGTAGCAGCATTAGCGCTGAAATATGACATGGGCGAAAAAGTAACCGCCAGCCACACCACAGCGATGGGCTCTTACAACGGCGCGTATGCATCACGCCTGTTTCGTTTGCTGCGCATGTCAGGGATTAACTTTGTCGCCAACCCGCTGGTCAACATTCATCTGCAAGGTCGGTTTGATGATTACCCGAAACGCCGAGGCGTGACCCGCGTGAAAGAGATGCTGAATGCGGGCATTAACGTCTGTTTTGGCCACGATGACGTGTTTGATCCGTGGTACCCACTCGGCACAGCCAACATGCTGCAAGTGCTGCACATGGGGCTGCACGTGTGTCAGGTGATGGGCTATGAGCAAATCAATGACTCATTAAAGCTGATTGGCCGCCATTCCGCGCGCACACTGCATCGTCAAGACCAATATGGCATTGAGGTTGGCAAACCGGGCAACTTGTTGGTACTGCCCGCTGAGAACGGATTTGACGCCGTGCGTCGCCAAGTCGCTGTGCGCTATTCTGTGCGTGGCGGCAAGGTGATTGCCGAAACACAACCGGCGACCACCGAGATCCATCTCGACCGCAGCGAACTGGTCGATTTTCGACGCTGATTGGCGTCACCGTTGAATGGTCGATGACGCCATGCGTCCGACGGTAAAGCACAAAAAAAGGCGAGCTTCAGCTCGCCTTTTTCTTCAATTGAGCCCTTAAGAGCCCAGTTCCCCAGCGCGTTGCAAACTGTAAGCCGTCAGTGGATCAATGCTCTTCACCAACTTCTCCACCTGCATGATCGCGTCGATCGACGAGCTGTTCTTACGGTAGCTCAGGTAGATCGGGCGATACCAATCTTCGATGTCGTCCACGCGATGCAACTGACCAGAATTGAGGAACGGTTCCACCACCGATGCCGGCAAGTACGCACTGCCGCCTTTTTCCAGAATGAAATCCAGCGCAATACGTGCGGTAGACGTGCGTAGGAATGGCGCCGGTGCTTTCGGGTGACGGTCGGCATGCTCTGACGCAAAACGCGCGCCCCAGTCAACGTAGACATATTGGTGTTCAAAGGCCGTCTCAGCGGTATCAGGACGGGTCGATACCAGCACCAAAACCAAGTCTGCGACTTTCTTACACTGCAACTCTTCTGCTTTGATTTGGTCCAGCGCAAACGCCATATCCAGCGTGCGCTCCAGCAGGCAACGGCTGAGCTGCTCTCGCCCCATCACTTCGGCCATAAACCCATAACCGCTGAACGCATCGGTCACGACACTCAAACAGTTCTGCAAATAGGCATCCCAAATGTTCGGTGTGCCACCTAAAGTCAATTGCAGTGCTTTACCACTTTCCAGCGACAATTCAAATTTGGCCTGTTGCAACGTCGCCACCATGACTTCGGCATAGCTCACCAAACGCTCACCGGCGGAGGTCAATTTGATGTTATTTCGATCACGCGTGAACAACTGAGCATCGAAATAGCTTTCGAGCTGTTTAATGCGTGCGCTGACGGCGGCCTGAGTGAGGTACAGATTCTCTGCTGCCCGCCCAAAATGGCGAACTTTTGCCAGTTCAAGAAAAGTGCGAAAGACTTTGACGTCCATATTGAATCCTCTGATATTCCTCGTGAAGATTAACAAGGAAGTACAATAATGACGATAAAAAATTTTTGTTTTTCTTTTCGAGATTTTACGCCTAACTTTCGCCGTGAACCACGGCTGCGTAGTGGTAGCATATATTCACACGAGGTAGACATGTCTGAGACAGTATTTCGTCAAGGAAAAAAACGATTTTTCGACACTAAAAAATTCCCACGAGGCTTTGCGAAGTCTGGTGATTTCACACTTGCAGAAGAAGATACTCTTTCGCTGTACGGTGAGACTCTGGTTGGCCTTGAGACCGGAGCGTTACAGCCTGAGAACGCGGAAGAACAACACTTTATGGACGTGTTGGTCAACCCAGATCTCGCTCAAAGCAAGATCGAGCGCGTTTGGATGAAGTATGTTCGTCTGTCGCGCGGTCGCAAGCGCTTCCATACATTGAACGGTCGTAACAAGCCCGACGCGGCAGACGACTACACCGATGACGAGCCAAGCCTGACCGAAGAAGACTAATTGTACCCGGCGTTGCCCGTTCAGCGCCGCCTACTTCAACGACGAGAATAGCCGTCTTCTTATAGGGTCCCGCATGCCCAACCCAGTATCCAAAGTTTATTCTCTAGAAGAGATGCTCTCGCTGATTCAGCGAGGGCAACCTTTCTCTGGTGAACTCGAGTCCGCGGGCTGCTTCATCAAAATTGAACAATACCTTCCTGTGGTCTGCACCGCCATTCACGCGGGAAGCCGCCTGCGCGACGACTTGCAGAAACAGTGTCAGCTGTCCAAAGCCGAGCGCCGCCTCGAAGAAGCCCCGTTCACCGATCAACTGATTGCCTCCCAGCCCATTACGTTATGGGGACTGGATTCACGCTTTGAGTACGATCTCAATCGTGCCCGCACGTTGAGTACCCGCTATAAATCCGCGTGGAAAAAACCGCTCAATGACAAGCAGCGCGCCGCCAGCCACCTCAAGCATGGCCTGTTTTATCAGCTGTATGAAGCACTGATCCGCAAACTTGAATCCAAGTTTGGCATGGTGATTGTGTTTGACCTCTACGCTTACAACTACCAGTCATTGCCCCAGCCGACGCCCGTGTTTAACGTGGGTACGGCGCAAATCGACATGCAACGTTGGGGCACGGTGGTGAAGCGTTTTTGCACCGAGCTGGGCAAAATTCAACTGCCCCATCTGGAAAACCATACCGCCATGAACGCGGTGTTTGAAGGGCGAGGGTATTTGATTGCGCACACCAACGCGCATTTCGACCGCACGCTGGTGCTGCCCACCGAAGTGAAAAAAGTCTTCATGGAGGAGAGCGACGGCACGGTGTATCCGTTGGTGATGGACGCACTCAAAAGCGGCTTGAAAGAGGCCTTTAGCCAAACCAGCGCCTATTTTCAGCGACGCCACAACCGCCGCCGCACCACCAAAGCCAACATGCTCAGTTCATCCATTGAGCCGAACGTGCTGGCCATTGATAAAGCGCTGGCCAAGCTGACGCAAAAAGTGGAAACGCTCAAGTACGTCAACCCCACCAATATCAACGCTGAGCGAAAGCGGTTTGATGCAGCGCCGAGCCGCTACAAGCCAGATTTTCGTTACAAACAATTACCGATTCACGCCAACGAGTTCAAACACAAGCTGTTTCAGTTGCCGATCGAGTCGATTTCCGATCCCGACCTCAAGCAGCTTTACAGCGCGATGGTCAACAAGCTGAGCGAGAAAATTGACTTGCTCACCAGCGTTGGCCACGAGGCGTTTCTGTATAACTCGTTGCGGTTTTACGGCCGTCCGAATGCCACCGCCATTGAGAATGCGCGCTTTCTGCTGTATGCCAAAACGCTGCCCGAAGAAAAAGGCACGCTCTACAGCGCAGATGAAGCAGCCGTGCTCATGGCCAACAAAGCCAAAGCTTGGGGCATGGCCTGCAACGTGACACCAACATCGTCATTGGCCGCGCGAGCCATGGTGAGCGGGAAAAAACCGCCCACACTGTATCTCAACAGCAAAGCGACCTACTCGCACGCGGAAGTGCAGCGCTTGATTCAACATGAGTTGGGCGTGCACATGGCGACCACCTTTAATGCGCGCCTGCAGCCGCTCAAGGTGTTTTCGATTGGCCTGCCGGGCTCAACTGAATCGCAGGAAGGTTTGGCGATTTTGGCCGAATATAAAGCGGGCTACATGTCACATGATCGATTGCAGACACTTGCAACCCGCGTGCTTGCCGTGGATTCTATGCTCAAAGAGCAGAATTTTTATCAAACGTTCGATTTTCTGGTTGATGAGTTTGGTTTGGATCGAGACAGTGCCTTTGTCACCACCACACGCGTGTATCGCGGCGGCGGTTTCACCAAAGATCATCTCTATCTGGAAGGCTTCCTGCACACGCTGCAACAAGCGCAGAAACGCAGCATCGACAACCTGTTGGTGGGCAAGTGCAGTCACACCTATTTGGATTTGATTGACGAATTGGTGGAACGAGGCTGGTTGGTCAAACCGCAACATCGATTTGACGATAAAAACATCGAGCCAGAACCCGTGTTGAAATACCTCATCGATTCGCTACGTTACTGAATCGGCTCTGACAGAATCTTTCTCCCAAAGCCCTAGAGCGCCTCTCGCCTAGGGCTTTGTTTTTCTTGCGTGGCCCACACGCGCCCTATTTCGACAACATCGCCACTTTTTTCAAAAAGCTGTCACGCAAGTGTTCTTGGTCGTACTCCAGGTGATATGTGTTATGGAAGCCGACTTTGAGCTCAACGCCATTCCCACGCATATAGACGTTGTAGCCGTCATAGTCGGCAAACGCTTCAATACCTTCATAAATTTTGCCATGTTCGGTCGGTGTACCATGTTCCATCACCACTTCGTACGCGTGCAAAATTTTGGCAGGATCCAGTTCATTTTTCATCGGCACCGCTCCTTGTTAGTCGTCGTTTCAAGTATGGATAACGAACCGCACCTTCGCCAATGCACAACACGAAGCACATCAAAAAAATACTTAATTTTATAAATAAATTTTTTCACACTTTTTGACTACGCTTTGGGGAGAGAACGTGTTAATGATCGGTGAATTATGTGGCAGAACGCCATTTTTTGCGACGATTGCAACGAAAAAGAAAACTATTTTAAAAAATGCGATCCAAAGCAATAGCCGTTATCACCAACTTATTTTATAATGCGAATTAATGATTATCCGAATCACGAATTACCACATTAGAGGCTATCCATGAGACTGATTCCACTGAACAACGCGGCACAAGTAGGTAAATGGGCTGCAGCATTTATTGCAAAACGCATTAACGACTTCAAGCCAACTGCGGAGCGTCCTTTTGTATTAGGCCTTCCAACAGGTGGTACACCTCTGGCAACTTACAACGCACTGATCGAGCTTTACAACGAAGGTAAAGTGAGCTTCAAACACGTTGTGACCTTTAATATGGATGAATACGTTGGCCTGCCTGCCGACCACCCAGAATCTTACCGTTCATTCATGTTCAACAACTTCTTCAACCACGTTGATATTCAAGAAGAGAACATCAACTTGCTGAACGGCAACACCGACGATCACGATGAAGAGTGCCGTCTGTACGAAGAGAAAATCAAATCGTACGGCAAAATCAACCTGTTCATGGGCGGCGTGGGCAACGATGGTCACATCGCATTCAACGAGCCAGCGTCTTCTCTGTCATCACGCACGCGTATCAAAACCCTGACTCACGACACCCGCATCGCAAACTCTCGCTTCTTTGATGGCGACATCAACCAAGTACCAAAATACGCACTGACCATCGGTGTGGGTACCCTGTTAGATGCGCAAGAAGTGATGATCCTCGTGACCGGTCACAACAAAGCACAAGCACTGGAAGCTGCGGTCGAAGGTTGCGTGAACCACCTGTGGACTGTATCGGCGCTGCAACTGCATCCAAAAGCAGTCATCGTGTGTGACGAGCCAGCAACACAAGAATTGAAAGTGAAGACTGTAAAATACTTCACTGAACTTGAAGCGGAAAACATCAAAGGCTTCTAAGCCCCGCTCTGCATCGGTTCGAGCCCCGCTGATCGCGGGGCTTTTTTGTGCCCGCCTTTCCCGCCATCGCCCACCTTATCATTATTAATATTTCTATAATTAACAATGCGTTACTGATTCTGTGTATTTAGTGACAACCACTCATTGATGCAATGAATTCACCTCGCGTTGCATTCACAGAGTTTGACATTCAGCCATAATACGCATCACGATGCTTAAATTAACATTTCATTAACCAAATCGCTGACGAACAATGGCTTGGATCACTCAACAAGGAGTTACCGATGCAAGCACACATGACCACTCGAAGAACCCTGATCGCGGCGGCCGTCAGCGCCACGCTGCTCAGCGGTTGTTATTTTGATGACCCACGTTGGGTCGCAGAGCACGTCAGTCAGGCCATTGAACAGGATGAGGTCGTCGATCATTTGCAAACGCTGGAAGGCCTTGCCTCGCCAACCAGCGACAACAGCGGCATCACGCGTGCGGCGGGCAGCCAAGGCTATCAAGAGTCGGTCGATTACATCATCGCCACCATGAAAGCGCACGGCTACAAAGTCACCACGCAAGAGTTTGATTTCCGCGCGTGGGAAGAGCTCGCCAACACCCATTTGACCGTGAATGGCAGCGAACTGGTCGGTACGCGCAATGCGCCCGACGGCACAGAACCTGACTTCGCGGCAATGTCTTATTCCGGCGGCTCGAATGGCGAGCTGAGCGGCGAACTGGTGTTTGTGACGCCCGATTTCGATTTTGAGTCCGACAGCTACGACAGCAGCGATGGCTGTGAAGCTTCCGATTTCGAAGGCAAAGCCATTGCTGGCAAAATCGCCGTCATTCAACGCGGCGCGTGTAGCTTTAGCGACAAAGTGATGAACGCCCAGAACGCTGGCGCCATCGCGGCCATCGTATTTAACCAAGGCAATGATGACGGCCGAAAAGGCGTGGTGAATGGCACGCTCGGCAGTGACACCACCGTCACCATTCCAGCCTTTGGCGTGCGTTATGAACTGGGCGAAAGCTGGTATCAAGCGGCTCAATCAGCCTCGGTTCCAGCCACACTGAGCATTGATGTCAAAGATGACATGGTGGTGACGCAAAACGTCATCGCCGAAACGCGCGGCGGTAACCCGAACAATGTGGTCATGCTTGGCGCGCACTTAGATTCGGCCCCGAAGGGCCGGGGATCAACGACAACGGCTCCGGCACCGCTGGCTTACTCGAATATGCAGTGACACTGGCCAACCTCAAGGTGCCGGTGAAAAACCGCGTTCGCTTTGCGTGGTGGGCAGCAGAAGAAGCGGGCTTAGTGGGCTCGGAATACTACACCAATGCACTGTTTGCCCCGCTGTACGATAAAGCGCAGCAGCAGATCATGGATGAACTGGGCATCAGCGATCCCGCGCAATTGACACAAGCGCAGCTGGAATTGGTCGATGCACGATACAACAAGCTCAACAAAGTGAAGCTGTATCTCAACTTCGACATGATTGGTTCTCCGAACTACATCTACGGCGTCATGGATGGCGACTTGTCCGATACCAAAGACAGCCCAGACAACGCCTACACGGGTGATTTTGAACCGCCTTACGGCACTTCAGACATCGAATCCATCTTCAACGAATTCTTCACCTCGAAAGACAGCGCGACCGTTCCTCAAGCCCTGTCGAAACGCTCTGATTACGCAGGCTTTGCCGATTGGGGCGTGGCGTTTGGAGGCCTGTTCACCGGCGCAGAACAAACCAAAACCGCACAAGAAGTGGAACAATTTGGCGGGGAGATTGATGTGGCCTACGACGTTTGTTACCACCAGGCGTGTGATGATCTCAACAACATCAGCCAACAAGCCCTATGGGTGAACACGCAGGCGCTAGCCTATGTCACCACCTATTATGCGATGAGCCGTCCGCTGTTCCCAGCAGAGGCCGAGAGCGAGCAACCCATGCTGCGCAGTATGAGTGCGACACAAAGCACACAAAAATTGCGCATTGGCGAAAAACTCAAAGCGGCGAAGAGTCACTCGGATCACGCCCACTTCCACGGCGACTTTGATCAAGACAAACAGTAATCCGCAGACTGGCTCATCCATCGCATCGGCCTAGCCGGTGCTTGGGGAGAGAAAACGACAAAGCCCCGCATTGCGGGGCTTTTTGTGTTCACGTGAGCGCTAAATTAACCTTCAGCGGCCATTTTCACTTCACTGATTTCCACCAGCTCAGCCACTTTCGACTGCTCTGCTGGGTAGGTCACACCGTTAAAACGGCCACCTTGTTCAATACTCAGGTCATCGCTGTAGATACTGCCATTGACGCGGCCTTTGCTTAAGATCTCAATCTTGTCGGCGTGGCAGATGCCTTCAAATTCACCGTTCACAATGACATGTTCCGCGTAAATTTCGCCGCTAACACAGCCGCTTTCGCTGATCACCAACGATTTTTCTACATGGATCTGGCCATCAATCTGGCCATCAACCTGCATATTGCTCTCTAACCGGAGTTGTCCGCTGATAGAACACCCCTTTGCGATGAGAGTTGTAGCTGAGCGCTGACTCTTAGCTCGACTTTGTTTACTAAAGATTCCCATCGAATACCTCTTACCTTGCTGAATATCGAATCGAAGTCATTCACACCCCAGTCAACAAATGGTCTGGGATCTAACGGTCGTCCGACAAATCGAATTTCATAGTGCAAATGCGGACCCGATGACAGGCCGCTATTGCCCGAGTAACCTATCAGGTCACCTTTTTGAATAAAGTCTCCGCTTTTCACCGCAAATTTTTGCAAATGTGAATAAGAGCTTGAGAACCCGTATGCGTGTTGCAAACGCAAAAAGTTACCCGAACCTTTGTTGCTTGCGCGTGTCACTTCCACCACCCCATCGGCGGGGGCATACACCGGCGTACCGATGTTGACGGCAAAATCTTGGCCGCGATGGAATTTCACTTCCCCGGTCACAGGATGAACACGTTTACCGTATCCTGACGAAATTCTCGCCTTTTGGACAGGTGCACCACTTGGGATTTGGGTTAACATCACCATCCTGACCGACGAGGTGATCGTCGCGGTATCTAAACGGGATTCCAATTCCGCGCCGGAGTCTTCCACGCCCAACACTTTTTCTAAATCGCCGAGGCGATCCGACACGATCTGCATCTTTTCTTCACGTTCGAGCAGATCGTTTTCCAGGTTCTCTTTCAGCTCTTTCAGCGAGGCAACTTCTTCATGCAGCGACGTTGACTGGCTTTCCAGCTCTTGCTGTTTCAATTTGGCAAAGTCCACTTCACCGACGAGGTAGTAAATCACACCACCAGCCGCAACTGCGCCTGCAAGCAGGACATAGCCGAAGCCTTTAAGACAGTGACGATACCATTTGCCAATATGAAAATGCCGTGTTCCGTGAATAGACGAAACCGAAACAATGACGTTTTCTTTCATGTACAAATTCTAATTGTCATTATTGAAAGTGGCAGAATTCTAGCAGGGAACGTTTATTGACTAAACTGTTTGCTGCTCATCTCTTCCGCAACTTGCGTCCTTATTGTCTAGTTTGTGAATCAAAGCATAAACATGCAATGCGATGACTCAATCCATTTAATTTAAAATCAATAAGTTATTAACAGCGCCCAAAAACAGGGGCTGCGCGTGCATGCAAAAATTTCAGAAAAGTCCTACCGCGTTGCCATGGCGGACGCTTTGCATCACCGATTGCCCGCTCTCACAGCCCGCACCACCGAACCCGTACAGCCCTTCTCTGGTGCTTCTCTCTAAATAGGCGACCCATTGGCGCCGTATCTTTAATCGCGATTCGTGCCAAAAGTCACGCAAGCGCCCCCGTCAGATCGAGCGTTGTTGGCAGCATGATTCACAGCATCGATTCATGCACGAAAAGCGCGTCGAGGACGCCGATAAATTTCGTATATAAGTTACAAAACACTCATTACAGGTTTGGATTATTTATTTTGACTTTTGAAATAAATAGCAATAAGTGACATAGATCACTTCGCTATTTTTTCCAGTCCAAAAATCAACTCAATACGTGATTTAAATCACTTTTTATTTAATTTTTAATTTTCTGTTTTTGTGATATTAAACATTACAAAGTGATTGCAAAATAAAAACATTGGCTTTTGTAGCAAAATTACATGGTCAATAGAGGAGGTAGATCACAGAAAAATAGTTTGATGAGCGAGGATTACGTTGCGCGGATCACAAAAAACCCGTTGTCAGTTCCAATGAGAAAATGTGTGGTAAATTGATTGGGTACTAAGCAATCAAATCACGGTTTTGACGAACCGTTTACGACAACAATATTCATCAGAACATCGAACGGGGAATTGTTATGATATCACCAGATGCCAAGATCAAGATACAAAATTTTGGTCGCTTTCTGTCAAACATGGTAATGCCAAACATTGGCGCGTTTATCGCGTGGGGCTTTATCACAGCACTGTTTATTCCAACCGGATGGCTACCGAATGAAACGCTAGCGTCAATGGTTGGTCCTATGATCACTTACTTGTTGCCACTGCTCATCGGTTACACCGGGGGTAAATTAGTTGGCGGCGACCGCGGCGCGGTAGTGGGTGCAATTACCACCATGGGCGTGATTGTCGGTACCGACATTCCGATGTTCATGGGCGCCATGATGGTCGGCCCGTTGGGTGGTTGGGCGATCAAGAAATTCGATCACTACATCGATGGCAAAGTCAAAAGCGGGTTTGAGATGTTGGTCAACAACTTCTCGGCGGGCATCATTGGTATGCTGCTGGCGATTCTGTCGTTCTACCTCATCGGCCCGTTTGTGAAAGTCCTGTCTGGCACCTTAGCGGCTGGCGTTAACTTCCTTGTGTCAGCACACCTTCTGCCACTCACTTCTATCTTTGTTGAACCTGCGAAAATCCTGTTCCTGAATAATGCGATCAACCACGGCATTTTCTCGCCACTGGGCATTCAACAAGCCTCAGAAACCGGTCAGTCTATTTTCTTCTTGATTGAAGCGAACCCAGGTCCGGGTTTGGGTATTCTGCTGGCCTACATGGTCTTTGGTAAGGGCACAGCGCGCCAAACCGCGGGGGGGGCATCCATCATCCACTTCTTCGGCGGTATCCATGAGATTTACTTCCCATACATCCTGATGAACCCCCGTCTGATTCTGGCAGCGATTGCCGGCGGGATGACCGGTGTCTTCGTACTGACCATGTTCAATGCAGGCATTGTGTCACCCGCGTCTCCGGGTTCAATCTTCGCCGTGTTGCTGATGACACAAAAAGCATCCATTGTCGGCGTACTGGCGTCTATCGCCTCTGCGGCAAGCGTGTCGTTTGCTGTGGCATCACTGCTGATGAAAACGCAAACGTCGACCGAAGAAGAAGGCGATGAAGCCGCGCTCGACAAAGCCACTTCACAAATGAAAGAGATGAAATCTGCCTCGAAACAATCGACCTCGAACCATGGCGCAGCCGTGAACAGCGAGAACAAAGGTGACATCGACCTTGCGACTGTACAAAGCATCATTGTTGCCTGTGATGCAGGCATGGGCTCGAGCGCCATGGGTGCCAGCATGCTGCGCAAGAAAGTACAGGACGCCGGTCTCAAGATTCATGTGACCAACCTCGCCATCAACAGCTTAACCGAGAGTGCAGATATCGTGATTACTCATAAAGATTTGACGGATCGTGCACGTAAGCACGCGCCAAACGCACACCACATCTCACTGACTAACTTCCTTGACAGCCAGATGTACAACCAACTGGTCACCCAACTGCTGGCCGCGCAAAAACCGGCGGCAGCCAACGACGAGCAGATGGTCAAAGTGTCTGTCCTCGCCGCGAACGATGACAGTTTTGAACCGCAGCAACCTTCGGTTTTCCAAATCCAACGAGAAAACATTCACTTGGGCTTGAAAGCCGCCAACAAAGAAGAAGCGATTCGCTTTGCTGGGAACAAGTTGGTTGAACTGGGTTACGCCGAACCTGAATACGTCGACGCCATGTTTGAACGTGAAGCGCTGGTGTCCACCTACCTTGGCGAGTCCATCGCTGTGCCCCACGGCACTGTGGAAGCGAAAGACCGCGTGAAGAAAACCGGCATTGTGATCTGCCAATACCCATCTGGCATCCAATTTACCGATGACCACGATGACGTCGCCAAACTGGTGATCGGCATTGCCGCCAAGAACGATGAACATATTCAAGTCATCACTACCATCACGAACGCGCTCGATGAGCCGGACGCGATTGAAACGCTAACCAGCACCACGGATATTGAGGAAATCCTCACCATCCTGGGTCGCGAGCAAGCCGCTTAATCACGCCCAAGTCATTTGCTCCTGAGCAAACATGAGGTCAGCTGTCACCCCCTATGCGGTTGGCCTCACCCTCAATTCGTTCGTCACATTTTAGACATTGGTAGGTAAGTATTATGAAAAACGCAGTACATTTTGGCGCAGGCAACATCGGTCGTGGCTTCATTGGTAAACTTCTCGCAGACGCCGACGTGGCCGTCACGTTCGCCGACGTGAACGCCCCGCTCGTCGACCAGCTCAGCCACAAACAAGAGTACAAAGTGAAAGTGGTCGGCACTGAATGCCAAATCGACACCGTCACGCACGTCACCGCCGTGAACTCCGCCAGCGAAGACGTCATCGACCGCATCGTCAACACCGATTTGGTCACCACCGCCGTGGGCCCAAACGTGCTCGACATCATCGCCAAAACCATCGCCCAAGGCATCGCCAAACGCTTTGAGGTCGGCAATGAAGCGCCCCTCAATATCATCGCGTGCGAGAACATGGTTCGCGGCACCACACACCTGAAAGGTGAAGTCTACAAACACCTCGATGCAGCCTTGCACGCCAAAGCTGACGCGCTGATTGGCTTTGTCGATTCAGCCGTCGACCGCATTGTGCCACCGGCAGAAGCGGCCAACGACGACCCACTGGAAGTGACCGTGGAAAGCTTTAGCGAATGGATTGTCGATGAGCAACAGTTCAAAGGCGAGATTCCAACCATCGCCGGCATGGAAAAAACCGATAACCTGATGGCGTTTGTCGAGCGTAAACTGTTCACCCTCAACACCGGTCACTGCATCACCGCATATTTGGGTTGTTTGAGTGGCCATCGCACCATTCGCGAAGCGATTGAAGATCCAACCATTCACACGCAAGTGAAACAGGCCATGCAGGAGAGTGGTGAAGTGCTGATCCGCCGTTACGGGTTCGATCGCGACATGCACAACGCGTACATCGACAAGATTCTCGGTCGCTTTGCCAACCCGTACTTGGTGGATGAAGTGGATCGCGTCGGCCGTCAGCCAATTCGTAAATTGGGTCCAAATGATAGATTAGTGAAGCCATTACTGGGTACAATCGAGTATGGCACTGAAAATAAAACACTTTTGAAAGGCATCGCCGCCGCATTGAAATACACCAATGACAGCGATCCACAAGCTGTCGAACTGCAAACGTCGCTCAGCCAGCACGGCGTCACTCAAACAGTGGCCCACTACACCGGTCTGGATGAACACAGCGCAGAAGTGCAGACCATTGCGTCGCTTTACAACCAACTCTAACGGTGCCGAACGATTGGAGGGCAACTCGCCCTCCATCCCAAGAAAACACTTAGATCAGTATATGGCAGAAAAAATTAACGAAACCGAGATTCTAGAACGACTGAACGATGCACCATCGGTCCGTGGTTTCTTCATTGCAACCGTCGAAGTCTTCAATGACGCCATTGATGCGCTGATGCAACGCATTTTCCGTAAAGACAACTTTGCGGTTCAATCGGTGGTCGGTCCGTTGCTGCAAGACACCGGTCCGCTGGGCAATTTGTCTGTGCGTCTCAAACTGTTGTACGGTTTAGGGGTGCTGCCCGATGCCGTTTACCATGACATCGAAAGCATCATCAAACTGCGCAATCAGCTCAACAGCGATGGAGCGGAATATTCGTTCACGGATCCCAAAATCATCGCCCCGATTCAAACCCTCAATCTCGTCCAAAAAATGGGCATGGTTCAATTCAGCCCGCTGGATGAACCCGATGACGACATCGATCTTGAGTTCTACCATTTGCAACTGCAACGTCAGCAGCAAATCATCAAATCGGGTCTTTCTCTTGCCATCATTGAAATCTGCAATGAACTCAACCGAGAAAGCCCCTTCTAACGCATTGGATCACAGGGCAAGGATCGCCTTCCCATTTTCTTGTATTTCTTCGACCAAATTCTTCGCCGCGTGTTAGCCTTTGGGCATGTTCCTCCATTGAGATTGTTTCATGAAAATCGGCATCATCGGCCTGGGCGACATCGCGCAAAAGGCTTACCTTCCGGTCATCACACAGCGCCCCGGCGTCGAGCTTATCTTCTGTACCCGCAGCGCCAGTGCATTGGCTTCACTGGCCAGCCAATATCGGATTGACGCCACTTGCAGCGACTATCGCGACCTACTCGGTTTTCAACCCGATGCAGTGATGATTCACGCCGCAACAGCCGTGCATCCTGAGATCGCACGCTTCTTTCTCAGCCGCGGGATTCCGACCTTTGTAGACAAGCCACTCGCCGACAGCGCTGCTGCCTGCGAACAGCTATATGAGCTGGCTGAACAGCATCAGCAACCGCTGTATGTCGGTTTTAACCGCCGCCACATTCCCCTGTTCAATACGCACCTTCAGGGCATGCAACGCGGAGAACGTGCGGATCTACGCGGCCTGCGTTGGGAAAAGCACCGTTACGATTTAACCGGCGAGATTCGCACCTTTTTGTTTGACGACTTCATTCACCCGCTCGACAGCGTCAACCTGTTTGCCAAAGCCGATTTGAATGACGTCTATGTCACGCACCAGATGGCAGGCAACCAACTGGCGCGCATCGACGTGCAATGGCAGCACGGTGACACAGTGCTGCACGCGTCGATGAATCGCCAATTTGGCAAAACCGGTGAGCGCATCAGCGCGCAGTTCATCAATGACGCCTATGAGTTTGACTCTTTTATCGAAGGCAAACGCTGGCACGCCAATCAAACCACCACGCTGGCCCTCAAAGACTGGACACCGATGCTGACCAGCAAAGGCTTTGCCGACATGATCGACGATTGGTTGAACGTGGTACAACGCGGCCAACTGAGCCAAGAGGTCATCGCCCGCAACCTCGCCAGCCACCAGCTCGCAGAAGCGGTGTGCGCCAAAGTAAGCGCGCAAGTGAGCGCCAATCTGCGCTAATCTTCATCAGGCGATGCAGCACGCATCGCCTGTGGGACATTCCCCCAAAGATCGCGTGAACACGGTCACAGTCTCCCCGCTCAAAGCCCTTTAGTATGAACCCCATTTCCTGTTGGCCACGCGTTTGCAGCTTGCCAATCGCCGTATGCCATACCTTGCACCGATTGCCGTGGTATTGAATGCTTTCTATCGAAGATAACAAAACCAAATGGGATTTCTTTCAGAAACATCATTGGGTTTCGCCGGAATTTGCCCGCTCACACGTTCTCGAATCTTGGGAGCGCTGCATCAAGCAGTGCAGCCCCTACACTTGGTCTAAACCACACTTGGCCTCGGGTTACACCTTCGCTTCTCTGATGCGGCGCAACGAACGCCTGATCCAATGCGCCACCACAGTGTTGGAAGATACCTACGACATGCTCGACGACGACACCCTGCTGTTGATGGTCACCGATGACAACGGCTGCATTCTCTCGTTGGTGGGCCATTCGCAGCTCAAAGAAGAGATGGACGCCCTCGGCATCAAGCAAGGCTGCTTTTTGTCGGAAGGGAAAATCGGCACCAACGCCACCAATTTGTGCGTCCACACTCACGTTGCGTGCGATGTGTTTGCCGCCGAGCACTTCAACCGCCATCTGCATGCCTACGCGTCCGCCGCCGCGCCGATTTTCGACCAATTCGGCAAGCTGCGCGGCACCGCGTGTCTGTTCAAAAAAGCCGATGCCTATCGCAAAGAAAACTTGGTTATCATCGCCTCGTGCGCCAAAGAAGTGAGTTTGCAAATTCACATTCAATCGGAACAAGAGAACACCAACCGGTTGACCTGCGCGCACAACGCGACGCTCGAGAGCATGGACGATGGCCTCATCGCTTGGGATGAAGAACAACACATCACCATGGCCAACAATCAGGCTGAGCGGCTGCTCAATCTCGACATGGCCAAAGTGCTGGATAAAGAGCTGTTTTCCGTGCTGCGTTTTGCGCCCAATATCGTCAGCAGCATTGAAGCGGGCGCACAGATCAACCGCAAACTCACCACGCTGGAAGTGCACGGCGAGTTTGTCGAAGCGATCATCACCCTGCGCCCACTTAACGACGGATCCAGCCTGCTGTTTTTGCACCCAATCGACAAAATCCGCGAATTGGCGCAGCAACAAATTGGCGGTCAGGCGCGCTACACATTCAGCTCTTTGCCGGTGGTGTCGCGTAAAATGAAGCACCTGATCACCGTGGCCAAACGCGCCACCAAATCCAAATCGCCCATCCTCATCACCGGCGAAGAAGGCGTAGGCAAAGCCACACTGGCGATGGCGATTCACAACGAGAGCGACTACAAAGAGGGGCCATTCATCACCCTCAACTGCCGCTCGCTCACCAGTGAGCAGCAAATTCGTGAAACTCTGGGCTATGACGAAGGCCAAGGCATGCCATCTAAGTTTGAGTTGGCCCACGGCGGCACGCTGTTTTTGGAGAAGGTGGAATACTTGTCGCCGGATCTGCAATCGGTACTGCTGAAACTGCTGAAAACCGGCTTAGTCAGCCGCAGCGACAGCCTGCGCTTGATTCCGGTCGACTTTCAGCTCATCACCAGCACCGCCTCGGAGATTAGCGAATACGTCACACAGCGCTCATTTGGCCGCCAACTGTATTACGAAATTTCAGCCAATGAACTGCGCATTCCGCCCCTAAGAACGCGCAAAGAAGACATCGAATTTCTGGTGCAGCAAATCGTCAACCATTACGAACGTCGCCACAACGTGACCATTTCGGTGGAAAAATTGGCGATGGATGCATTGATGAGTTTCCGCTGGCCGGGTAATAACTCCGAACTGCGCAACCGCACCGAACGCATGCTGCTCAACCGCAGTGCCAACCTGATTCGCCTGAGCGACATTCCCGAAGACATCAAATTCAACCTCAACCAGTCCACCGACAATCAGCCGGTGCTGTCGTTGGAAGAGGTGGAGAAAAAAGCGATCATTCAGGCGTGGACCTTGTGCGACGGCAAGTTGAATGAAATGGCCAAGGCGCTCAAAATCGGCCGCACGACCTTGTGGCGCAAAATCAATAAGTTCGAATTGACCGAGCAACTCAAGCTCAGCAGTTAGCAGTTAGCAGTTAGCCGCCGTCATCAAAACATCACACGCACAAAAAACAAAACCCCGGTGACCAGCCGGGGTTGTTGTGATCGCGTTCAGGTCGCGTTATTTCATTACCGCCGTTTGGCGAATCTGCGCTTTCAGGGCAGGCAACAGGCTCGCACTGGCGCTAAATTTACGCAGCCCAATGTTGAGCAGTTGCTGCGTCGCTTTCGGATCGCCCGCCATTTCCCCGCACATACTCACCGGTATGCCTGCTTTTCCGCCAGCGGCGCAGGTCATTTCAATCGCACGCAAGACCGCAGGGTCAAAGTAGTTGATGAGGTCGGTCAGCTCGGTATTGCCGCGATCTGCCGCCATCACATACTGGGTTAAATCGTTGGTGCCGATTGAGAAGAAATCCACTTCCGCCGCCAACGCATCCGCATTCAACACCGCCGCCGGCACTTCAATCATGATGCCGACGGGTAGCGTGCTGGCATCCAAACCCAGTGCATCGGCTTCGCGTTGGAGCAGCGCTTTCACTTGACGCACTTCGTCAACCCGCGCAACCATCGGAATCATCAACTGAATGTTACGATGCTGCTGGTGAGCGCGCAGGATGGCACGTAACTGCGTCACAAGCAGCTCGGGGTGTCTCAGGCATAAACGCACGCCGCGCACGCCCAAAAATGGGTTGTCTTCGCTTGGCATAGGAAATGCGGCTAACGGTTTGTCGCCGCCGACATCTAAGCTACGAATCGTCAGCGGTTGGTCGCCCAATGCGGCTGCGATGTCACAGTACACGTCAAACTGCTCCTGCTCGGTTGGCAAACTATCGCTGCGTTGGAACAGAAACTCGGTGCGAAACAGCCCCACGCCTTCGGCGCCGCTGTCGAGCGCTTTACGCACATCGTCCGGGCCGCCGATATTGGCCAGCACACTGACAGAAATGCCATCGGTGGTGGACGCATGTTGCAGCGCGCGCTGTTGGGCCTGATGTTGCTCTGCTTGCCACGCATCACGCTGCGCCGCTAATTGCGCGCTCACCGCCGCAGAGGGCGCAAACCACAGCAAGCCAGCAAACCCATCCAATGTCACCATTTGACCTGGGGTGACCTGCTCTAAGCAGCCACGCGCTTTGACCAGCGCCGGAATACCCATCGCGCGCGCCAAAATGGCACTGTGTGAGGTTTTACCGCCTTCACTCAAACAAATCCCCAGCACTTTGGCCGTATCCAGCCCTGCCACATCCGATGGCATTAAATCACGCGCCAGCAGAATGCTCGGTTGTTCAATCGCCACTGCAGCCGCAGGCTCGCCGGTCATTTCCATCATCACCTGACGCGCAATGTCCTGCACGTCGGCTTCACGTTCACGCATATATTGGCTATCGGCCGCGCGGAAATCGTCTGCCAATGCTTGCAGCGCGTCGGCCCATGCGTGTTCGGCAATCGCGCCCGCTTGAATGCGCGCTTGAACCGCTTGCCACAATTCGGGGTCACGCAGCATCATGCTGTGGGCCGCGAAAATATCGCCATGTGGGCGTTTGGCCTGCATATCCAAATGCGCTGCAACCGTGTCGATGGCGCGCTTCACATGCTCAATTTCAGACGCCGCATCACGGGCGTCACGTTCAGGCACCGCGGGCATCGAGTGCGTAAACAGCACCGCGGGGGCCGAAACAATACCTTCATTGACGCTCCATCCACTCACCGCACCCGCCACCGCGGGGGCATCTATCGTGGTTGACGCGTCGGGTTGAACGTCTGTCGTTACACCACGCGCCACGGCATCGGCTTCACCAAAGTGGGTTTGCGCCAGTTGGCGAAAACGCTCAACTGCGTTAGCCGCTTGCGCGCCCGTGGCCACAAAGGTGATGTCGTCATCGCAACGCACGCCTAATTTGGCAATGCTGTTGAGGCTGCGAGCGCTCACGCGCTGGTCGCCTTTTTGCAGCCACACATCGCCGTCTACGTCAGCCAATGCGCCGACGATTGCCGCCGCCGGACGGGCATGTAAACCATGGGGATTTTTCACGTGCCATTCAAACGTCTGCGCGTCGTTCGCCAGCGCTGCGTTCGGCGTGGCAGCTTCGGCTTCTGCCGCCATCGCCACGCTTTCGCCCAAGTGCGCTTGTTTGACGCTCAAGGCCTGACGCGCTTCTTCAACCACCGTCGCCATGGGCAACCCTGCCGCCGCCGCGACAGAGGCCGCCATGGTGCCTTCCACAATCGGCGCGGCAACCAAGGTGACTTTGTCGCGAATCGACTCATCGAGCAGTTCCAGCGCCATCTCAGTGCTGAGCAGCGCGCTGCCGAGATCCATCAAGACCACCACGCCCTGCGCATCGCACACCTGTTCAATGGCGCCCATCACGGCAATCGCGTCCGTGCCGATTGGGTTTTCCGGATCGTCGATGCCCGCCGCAATCGCCAAATTGACTTTGCCTTGTGTCATCTGGGTGGCCAGTTCGGCCACCCCTTCTGCAAGACGTCGACTATGAGATACAACTACAATTCCCACCATATCAATACCCTGCTTAGTTCCCCGCAATTGCCTGTTGCAATGCTTTGATCATCAGAAGTGAAGATGTTGCACCGGGATCTTGGTGACCCACACTGCGTTCACCCAAATAGCTGGCGCGGCCTTTTTTGGCCTGCATTTCAATCGTGGCGACGGCGTTGTGTTCCGCCAGTTCCACCATCTCGCTCAGTAGGTGATCTGGGCTTTGGCCCTGCGCCAATGACGCTTTGATGCTTTGCAGCACCGGCAACCAAACGTCGCACATGGTTTTATCACCCAGCTCCGCTTTGCCGCGCGACACCACACCATCAACGCCGCTTTTGAGCGCATCAATCAGCTCTTCAAACGTCAGTTGTTCGCGGGTGCCCACGGCCGCCGACATGCGAATAAACAGCGTGCCGTAGAGCGGGCCACTGGCACCGCCCACACTCGACAGCAAAGTCATGCCGGTGTTTTTCAAAATGGTCGCAATGTTTTGCTCTGCCACTTTCGGCAAGGTTTCCGCCACTTTCTTAAAGCCACGATTCATGTTGAGGCCGTGGTCCGCATCACCGATATCGCGGTCGAGATCGGTCAAAAATTCTTGGTTTTCCTGATAGGTTTTCGCGCACAGCTCCAGCCAGCTCAGAATGTGTTTTTTCTCAATGTGCATGATGTGTCTCCCTTACCATTTCATCGCGGCGGTATCGACCGGCGCATCAAACAGCGCCAGCATTTCAGCATCGGCTTTGAGCAAGGTGATTGAGACGCCCTGCATGTCGAGCGAAGTACAGAAGTTGCCCACGAGGTTACGCACAATGCGGAAGCCTGCTTGATCGCAGTTGTGCGCCAAACGGCGATACACGCCATACAGCTCTGAAATCGGCGTGCCGCCCATGCCGTTCACCAGCGCGATGTAGTCGTGTTCGGCGGCAAAGGATTCGATGGTAGATTCCACTTCATCCCAATCGCTCTCCGCGCGGTTCCAGATCCGCAGCGTGCGGCTATATGGGGTGTTCTCTACCAATTCGGCAAACATCTCATCCACCAGTGCATCTGCTGTGGTGTATTGAATGCGTTTAATGCCCGGTTCGCCGTGAATGCCCACGCCAAATTCCACTTCGCCATCAGCCAAAACAAACGACGGTTTGCCCGCAGCAGGCACCACACACGCGTTCAATGCCACGCCAAACGAACGACAATGGTTGTTCACGCGGCGCGCCAACGTTTCACACTGCTCCAGCGAGTACCCTTTGGCCGCAGCCGCACCCACCAGTTTTTCCACCAGCACAGTGCCCGCCACACCACGACGGCCCGCAGTGTACAAACTATCTTTCACGGCCACGTCGTCATCCACCAACACGGAACCGACTTTGATGCCATCGGTGTGCAGCAGCTCCACCGCCGTTTCAAAGTTCAGCACATCGCCAGTGTAGTTTTTGATGATAAATAGCACGCCTTCACCGGTGTTGACTTGATTGCCACATTCGTACATTTGATCCGGCGTGGGCG
The DNA here is from genome assembly GCF_052076135.1 of Vibrio sp. Vf1514. Lineage (NCBI taxonomy): Bacteria > Pseudomonadati > Pseudomonadota > Gammaproteobacteria > Vibrionales > Vibrionaceae > Vibrio > Vibrio sp. Vf1514. The sequence continues at coordinate 1,509,472 of NZ_CP197268.1, forward strand.
AGGTAAACACTTCACCCGGACAAGCCCCGGTCAACATGCCTTTACCGATGAAGCCCGCGTGCAGCGGTTCGTGACCACAGCCACCACCCGACACCAATGCCACGTGTCCTGGCGTTTCTTCATGCCACATGTAGCGAGGTTCATAATTGACTTTCAGTTGAGGACGAGACAGAGCCAGCCCTTCCATTTGCTGAAGGACGACGTCTTCTACGTTATTGATTAGCTTTTTCATCATTCTGCTCTCATTCAAGTTTCAAGTTTTTATGTAGGGGTAGATTCATCTTAAGAGCAGAAATCCAAGCCTCAACAAAAGTATTTACGTTTCGATTTGGAACAAAATTTTTGGTTTTTACGTTTCATAATGGAACGAAAAAACCAAAATCTACGGGAAAGGTGATCGCGGGCATAAAGCGCCGGAAACCGCGTCCGTTCCAACCGTCAGTTTGTCACCCCGATCATAAAAGCCACCGACAAACAGCGCGATCGCTTCTCTCGGCTCCGCACTCGACTCTAAGATGAAGCCATGGTTTCAACGCACCGCGCTGAAGCAAAAAAACAACCACAAATAAAAATAAAGGTTTGAAATCATGGATAAAATTATTATTAGCCCAAGTAAATACGTGCAAGGTGAACAAGTTCTTAGCGCTATCGCGAGTTATGTCAAAACCCTCGGCGAACACCCCTTGGTCATTGCTGATGAGTTCGTGATGAACTTGGTGGGTGATACCGTGAAAGAGAGCTTTGCGAGCGAAAAACTACCGCTGAGCATGAACATTTTTCACGGCGAATGCTGCCGCGTTGAAATTGAACGCATTACCGATTTGTGTGCGACACAAAAACACGATGTGATTGTGGGTGTTGGCGGCGGTAAAACTCTCGACACCGCCAAATCAGTCGCGTTCTACACCAAAATTCCAGTGGTTGTGGTACCGACCATCGCATCCACCGACGCCCCTACCTCGGCCTTGGCCGTGATTTACACGCCAGAAGGTGAATTCGCGGAATACCTGATGTTCCCGAAAAACCCAGACATGGTGATCATGGACACCTCCGTGATTGCCAAAGCGCCTGTGCGCTTGTTGGTGTCCGGCATGGGCGATGCGCTGTCCACTTACTTTGAAGCACGCGCCAACATGACCTCAGGCAAAGCCACCATGGCTGGCGGTTTGGCCACTCGCTCAGCGCAAGCGCTGGCAAAACTGTGTTACGAAACCTTGCTTGAAGATGGCTTGAAAGCGAAAGCGGCGGTTGAAAATGGTGTCAGCACCAAAGCGCTGGAAAACATCATTGAAGCCAACACCTATTTGAGCGGCATCGGCTTTGAAAGTAGTGGCCTAGCGGGCGCGCACGCCATTCACAACGGCCTGACTAAACTTGAAGAGTGTCACCACCTGTACCACGGCGAAAAAGTGGCGTTCGGTACCTTGGTGCAATTGGTGCTGGAAAATGCCGACATGGCCGAAATCAACACCGTTTTGGCGTTCTGCCGCTCGGTCGGTCTACCCACCAACCTGTTTGACATGGGCGTGAAAGAGATCAATCACGCCACACTGCGTGACGTGGCCGAAGCCTCTACTGCAGAGGGCGAAACCATTCACAACATGCCATTCCCGGTCACTGCCGACAACGTGTATGCCGCGATTCTAGCTGCGCACACGCTGGGCCAATAGACGCCCGACTCGCACGCTTGTGCGAGCCCCCCCCCTCAAGGGCAAGCGCACGCTTGCCCTTTTTTGTTGCGCCATAACTCGCCCCACTTTGCCTATACTTACCCTGTTGTTGGACATCCCAACGCTCAGACCCAGCCAAAGGAGGCATCATGGAACTGCGCAATCAATCTGGTCAGGTGACCCACATTGCCGACAACCTCACCTTAAAAGAGGTGCGCGACATGGGTTTTACCATCGATTTATGCGACGAAGCGTACGATCAGCAAGAACATTGGAAAGCCAAAGCTGAGCAACGTCGCCGTCCACACGATAACCGGGACGAATCCTGACACCACCAACCGGGCCTTCAGCCCGGTTGTCTCTTTCAGCACGCCCTTTCGTAATTCGCACCTGCATCACTTCCAATCTGTATCATTTCCAATCTATATCGCGCCCAACCGCTATCACTTCACCGCCTCATGCATCAACTATTAGCATGGCTAATAGTTTGAGTAGTAATCGGGTTTGTTTGAAATGTTTCAATCGTGTTAAATCTAACCCAAACAAAGGGGAGCAGTATGAACACGATTGATGTTTTAACACCTTGGATTCCAGATGCCATTCGCATTCGTCACGCCATTCACCAACACCCGGAGCTGGGCTTCGAAGAGAACCACACGCAGGCGTTGGTAGCCGCAGAGCTACACCGCTACGGCGTGGATGAGGTGTGCACGGATTTCGGAAAAACCGGCGTGGTCGGTGTGATTAACGGCGCGCTGGGCGATGGCCCGTCGATTGGCCTACGAGCCGACATGGATGCCCTGCCGATTCACGAAGAGAACACCTTCGCGCATCGGTCGTGCCACGACGGCAAAATGCACGCCTGCGGCCACGATGGTCACACCACGATGCTGTTGCTGGCAGCGCGTTATCTGGCGGATTCGCGCCAGTTCAGCGGCCGAGTGGTGCTGATTTTCCAACCGGCGGAAGAGGGTCGCGGCGGCGCTGAAACCATGATTGGCGATGGCCTGCTCCAGCGCTACCCAATTGATGCCTGTTACGCGCTGCACAACATGCCGGGCATACCCGCGGGGCATTTTGCGTTTAAAACCGGCCCCATCATGGCCAGCTCGGATCGCCTGTTTGTCACCATCAACGGCCAAAGCGGCCATGCAGGATTGCCGCACCTCACGCAAGATCCGCTGCTGGTCGCTACCCATATTTATCAGGGCATTCAAGGTATGGTGAGCCGCAGCTACGACCCGTTTGATCCGCTGGTGGTGTCCGTCACGCAACTGCACTGCGGCGAAACCACCAACGCGATTGCGGATCAGGCGCACATGAGCGGCACCTTCCGTACGCTCAATCAAACGACGCGCGACAGTTTGGTGGCACGCCTCGCCCAACTGGTGGAACACAGCGCCAAAGCGCATGGTATGCGTGCTGAATTCAAACTCGGCCCCATCTCACATCCACCAACCGTCAACACTGCCGAAGAAACAGCGCAAGCCATTGTGGCGGCGCAGAAAACTGTCGGCGCCGCGCACGTGAATCCGAGCTGCGAGGCCAAGCTAACCAGCGAAGATTTCGCCTTCTTCCTCAACCAAGTACCCGGCTGCTACGGCTTTCTGGGTAACGGAGCGGGCGAGAACGGCACCTGCGGCGTGGGCCTGCATAATAAAGCCTATGATTTTAATGACAATTTACTTCCCATCGGGGCTGCCTATTTCATCCATTTAATTGAAAAACACTAACACCGCATGAGGGGAAGTGACTCCCCTCGTTACACAAGGAGTGTCCTAGCAATGTCGACCGTACTTTCACAAAAAGCGGCGCCACGCGCGTCGATGATCGATCGCATTGAGCGATTCGGGGATAAAGTGCCCCACCCGTTTTACCTGTTTATTTTCCTGTGCTTGGGCGTGATGGCACTCTCTTGGCTGCTGTCGATAGGCGGCGGTGGCGTCACCCATCCCGCCACCGGCGAGCTGGTGCACGTCAAAAACCTGCTCAGTGGCGAAGGGCTGGTATACATCCTCAAATCCACCGTCAACAACTTCGTCTCGTTTAAACCGCTGGGACTGGTGCTGTGCATGATGCTCGCTGTCGGGTTACTGCAAGAAGTGGGCTTGGCCGACAGCGCGATCAAACAATCGCTGCTCAACGCCCCGCGCCAATACGTGACCGCCTCGATTTTCATCACCGGCATCATCGGCAACCTCGCCTCTGACGCGGCGTTTATTCTGGTGCCGCCGTTGGCTGGCCTGATTTTCGCCGCCACCAACCGCAACCCAATAGTCGGTATTGCGGCCGGTTTCGTGGCCGTCGCGGCTGGTTTTACTGCCAACGTGTTTATTGCCGGCACGGACGTGCTGCTATCGGGCATCACCACCGAAGCCTCCAACATTGTGGCCTACGTGGAAGTGAGCCCAGCGGCAAACTGGTATTTCATGCTGATCTCGGTGCCGATTCTGGTCGTGACGGGCACGCTGTTGACCGACAAATACATCGAGCCGCGTTTTGCCCACAAAATGGTGGCGCACGAAGCCACCACCCAACAATCTTTCACCATCACGGCGCAGCAAAAAACCGCATTGAAATGGTCGGGGTTGGCATCGCTGCTGTTCATCGCCGCGTTGTTCGCCCTCCTGTGGCCCAGTGATTCTCCGCTGCGTAATGCTGAGGGCGGCTTGGTACCTTCACCATTTTTGAGCGGCATCATTCCAATCATCATGGCGTTTTTCATCATGAACGCAGTGGTGTATGGCGTGAAAGCGGGCACCATCAAACAAGCGAGTGACGTGCCGGAGTTGATGGCCAAAGCGCTGAAAGGGGTCGGCGGTTACATTGTGCTGGTGTTTGTGATTGCGCAGTTTATCGCGTGGTTTAAATGGTCGAATTTGGCCATCTTCATTGCGGTCAATGGCGCAGAATGGTTATCGTCGGTTGAAATGCCCAAACTGGCGATGATGGCCGTGTTTATGGTGCTGGCTGGCCTGATGAATATGATTGTCTTCAGCGGATCGGCGCAGTGGGCGATTATGGCGCCAGTGTTCATTCCGCTGTTTATGTTGCTGGGCGTCGACCCGCAAGTGACGCAGATGGGCTATCGCATCGCCGATTCCACCACCAACATCATCTCGCCAACCAACCCATACATTCCGATGGTGTTGGCGCTCATCGCCAAGTACAACCCCGAGGTCAAATTCGGCACGTTTCTAGCGATGATGGTGCCTTATGCACTGGTGCTGTTTGGCGTATGGGGCGCGTGTTTCTTGCTCTACATGCTCACCGGCCTGCCGGTTGGTCCCATGTAATCGAGTCCCCCTCTAATCGAATCTCTATGTAATCTTGTCCCCAGAGATTTGACCGTATCACGTGAGCCTCTTAACGAGGCTCACTTATGGCCATCCCCGCCTCCCACAACGTCGAGTCGCTGACATGCTTTTTCAGGATCAGCGCAAACTCATCCACCAACGCGCGCTGCGTGTCTTTACGCGTGATAAGTCCCACCAAACGAAATTGCACCGGCTGCACAATCGGAATAAAACGGATCGTGTCACTTGCATTGAGCCCAGCGATGGTCGACGACAAAATGGTCGACCCCAACCCGCTGGCGATCATGCCCAGCAGCGTCGAGGTGTGCGAAGCACTGAACTCTGGGTCGTAGGTTAGCCCCACGCGTGAAAATGCCTCATCTGCCAAGGTGCGTAAACTGTTGCCCGGACTCACGCCAATCGTGGCGTATTGGTGCGCTTGCTCCCAACTGATGTCCTGTTGTTCCGCCAACGGATGATCGGCACGGCACACAAAGCAGAGCGAGTCGCGAAACAGCAAATCAAAGTTTAAATCCGGATGATTGGGGTTGGTATTAATGCCGATGTCGGCTCGCCCCTCCAGCACCGAATGCGTGATGTCGTCGACGCGCTCTTCGATGAGGCGAAAGGTGAAATCTGGGTACCGTTTCTTCAAATCATTGAGCGTTTTGGGGGCCAGTGAGGCACACAAGGTGTAGAGCGAGGACACCACCAGCGACTTGTTATAACCGTGCTGACGGTCGTGATTTTCCTGCACCAGTTTTTCCAAGCGATTGACGATAAAACGCGCCTCCTGATAGAGGTGATGACCGGCCTCCGTCAGCACAATGGTGCGCCCTTTGCGCTCAAAGAGTTCACACGAGAGCTGCTGGGCGAGCTTTTTCATCATCTGACTCAGCGCCGATTGCGTGATGTGCACTTTGTCGGCGGCATAGGTAAAGTTTCGCTCTTCAGCCAGCGCGATAAAGGCTTTGAGTTGGCGATAGCTGATGTCCATAGGCAGGCTCATATTGGGTGAATGACAACGGCGTCAGTATACCTTAACCCAACCCATCACAGGACGTGGTCTGTTCAGAAACCTGCTGAGAAAATCGGCCAAGAAAAACCGAGCCGGACGCTCGGTTTTGTGGGTTCGCTTAATGGAAGAGTTCGCTGCCAAAGCGCAAGCAGCGGCTGTGGCCGATGAGTTGGTTGAACGCGTGGCGGTCGAGGCGAATCAGCGTTTCGTGGTCGCCAGATTCCATGTACACGTGGTCGAGTTCAGTCAACGCCTGATCGCACACCATGTTCATGTGGTAGGGCGCGCCGATGGGTGGCACCGCGCCGCGGTCGCAGTCATCGAACAGTCGATAAATATCGCGCTCTTTCACCAGATGATAGGTAGCCCGATATTCGTCATTCAGCACGTGCAAACTCACCTTGGCGTTTGCAGGCAGAATGGCCATTAAGTGTTTGCCATCATGATCTTCAAGTATCACGCCTTTGGCCAAATGCATCGGCTGAATGGCGGCGCTATGCGCACTGTGCAGTGAACTATTGCTGTGGCGGTGCACCACACGTTGGTACGGAATATGATGATCGCGTAAGTAGTGGTCGAAGCGGGTTTCCATGGTCATACAATCCTCCGCATGTCCTTTCCCCTTTCTGAGTATAGAAAAAGAACCCACATTTCGCCGCGCGCCGTAAAGCGCAATCTACTGCTCAGACAGACGAAACTGAATCACGTTGGTGAAACAGCTGGCCGCGCATTCTCCGCAGCCGACACACGCGGTGGCATCGATACGCGGTTTCGCGCCCTCTTGCCACATCAGCGCCTGATGCGTGCAGCGGTCGGTGCAGTTATCGCAGTAGCCATTGAGGTTGTCGCAACTGTCGGTGGCATACGCCACCAACCCCGTTGTCGAGGGGGGATTGGAGAGCGCGATCGTCGGACACGCGTGCTGACAACGGCCGCAGAAATCACACGCGGCATAGCTTAAATCTAGCGCCGCCACGCCGCGGTCTAAAACAATCACACCTTGCGGGCAAGCCACTTCGCACGCGCCGCATCCATCGCACAGGCGCACAAACAGGTCGTCGTCCACCGCAAAGGGCGGACGCGCGGCCTGACGGCTCACCGCACGGGGTGGCGTCTGGGCGAAGGTCGATAAGGTCAGAAAACGTCGTTTTCCGAGATCGACCTCCGGCTCACAGGATGGCGTTGAAGTAGTTTCTTTTTTGGATCGGAACAATCGCATCGCGTTCACACACCGAATGAAGAAGTTCTTGAGTTTGTTCGGCCAACAGCGCGTACGCTGGTGATTCCACCGTGCGTTTAAACTCCGCCATGTAGTAACCAAACCAAGGCATTAAATGCTCGCCCAACAGGGCTTTGAACTGCGCGTGCTGGTCATTTTCCAGCAGCATCGCCGCGACCATCAGCATCAAGCCGATTTGGTCTTCCGGCTCATTTTGCTGTGAGGACAACGCCACGCCGCACTCACGCAAGAATTGACGATACATCACTGTCGATTCACCAAACAACACCGCTTCTTTGTCGAGGTACACCGACCCCCACGGTGGCGCAGGCATGTCGCCCAACCCCGCAAACAGGCGATCGTGTTCAGCTTGTAACAGGTCCACTTCCGAGTAGCCAAAGGCATCCATCACGGTTTTTAACGCGGCAAACGGTACGTCCTGTTCCGCCAATATCACATCGAGATTCGCGTTCTGATATTGGTTAGGTGCGTAGTAAAACAACGCACCAAAGAGCTTCAACACTGTCCCTAGGTCAACGGCTTCGAGTTGGGTATATGACATAAATCACTCTAATGATGTAAGTAAAACATGGGCAAACAACGTGGTTTGCCCAGCGACTCCGTTAGTACAAACCGGAGGTAAAATGCATGCCGTAGAACACATTACGACCAAAGATTTCTGCCGCAAACAGAGCGACAAAACCGATGATCAGCACCCAACGTTTTGCGTTCGCGGGGAGCGCGCTCAGCTCAGCCAGCAGCCAAATCACCGCTGCAATCACGGTCAAGGTTAATTGCGCGGTCAGTGACCCAGACAGCGCTGTGATGTGCGCCACGCCACTGTTGATCGCGGTGCTCAAACCGGCAAAGTACAGCACTTGCATTGCGGTGACGGCCAAGTGGCACAGAATCAGGCTGACGCCCAATGCCATCAGTGTGCGGCTCACGCAGCGGCTTTCTATACCCGCCACGTTGACGATCACGGCGGCAAACATCACGCCCAGCGTCACCACGGTGAACCAGAACGTCCACACGGTCAGCGGTGTGTGCCATGCCGGTACGGTGTCAATGTGGTACACGTTCGCCATCGCAAACATAAACACCACACCCAGCACGATGGAGATCACGTTGAGCGCTTTGCGCACGCCTGCCCCCGCTACATTGAGCACGGTCAGCAGCCAGTACAACCCAGCAAAGGTCAGAAAGGACGCGCCAGTCAGAATCTCATTAGAGAGTGCTGCTGAACCCACTTTGTTGAACGCGTTAAACGCTCTGAGCGGGCTGCCCATGTGAGTGGTCGAGAACAAAAAGCCCAGCCCCATCACCACCAAAATCGCAAAACGGCCCCAGTTCAAACGCGCCACCGTTTGTGCGTTGGGTTTAGCGAGCAACTGCGCCCCATTGACCGTCAAATGCGCGCCCACGGCGGTTTGCGCCAACACGGTAAAGGCGACTAATGGAATTTCATAAAACATCATTTCACCTCTCTTGGATTTTGCAAAAATCCGCTACGGTCATTGCTTGGGCGAGCGTTTGGATTCAGTTTGACGATCAGGTTTGGACTGGTCAGGCGTGAATCAGGCAGCGGCGCCACATCAGCATTGCTGCCATATTTCGCACGCAACTCATCAATCGGGCCAAACTCCAGCGCACGCAGTGGGCAACTGTCGACACACACGGGCATCAAACCTTGCGCCACGCGTTCGAAACAGCCATCACATTTGGTCATGTGGCCTTTCTCTTCGCTGTATTGCGGTGCGCCGTAAGGACACGCCATGTGACAGCTTTTACAGCCGATGCACACGCTTTCATCCACCACCACCAAGCCATCTTCATCGCGTTTATGCATCGCGCCAGACGGACACACTTTCACGCACGCTGGGTTGGAACAGTGGTTGCACGAGATAGACAAGTAGTAGGCAAACACGTTTTGACGGAACGCGCCATTTTCAGCCGTCCAGTTACCACCGACGTATTCGTACACACGGCGGAAGTTGCGATCAATGCCGAGGTCTTTGTTGTCTTTGCAAGAGAGCTGACACGTTTTACAACCGGTGCATTTGCTGGAATCAATGTAAAAGCCATATTGCTTTGCGGTGCTCATGACTGTGCTCCCATTTTCTTAATCAGGGTGATTTCTACCAGGTTGGTGTGGCTTGGGTTCGACTTCGCCAAAGGGCTTGGACGTTGCGTGGTCAGCACGTTGATTGAGCCTGCTTGGTCGACGCCTTGACGGTTCGGCGCATACCACGCCCCTTCACCCAGCGCGGTCACTCCCGGCATGATGCGTGGTGTCACTTTGGCGCGAATGTGCACTTCACCGTGTTTGCTGCGAATGCTGACTAAGTCGCCGTTGGCGATGTCGCGCAGTTCAGCGTCCATGGGGTTGATCCACACTTCTTGGGGCGCAGCCGCTTTGAGCACATCCACGTTGCCGTAGGTCGAGTGGGCGCGCGCTTTGTAGTGGAAACCGGTCAATTGCAGTGGGTATTCCGCACGTTCTGGTGAATCCCAACCGTTGAAAGTCGACACGTATTCTGGCAGCGGGGTGATTTTTTCGTCTTCATCCAACTCCCAAGTCGCGGCAATGTTGGCCAGCGTTTCAGAGTAGATCTCAATCTTGCCGGATGGGGTTGGCAGCGGGTTCGCAATCGGATCGTGACGGAACGATTCAAACGCCACGTACGGACGATCAAATTGTTTCTTGTAGATCCCTTGCTCGCGCATCGCGTCATACGATGGCAGATCGGGATCGTTATTTTGTTGCACGGTTTGCGCATACATCCAACGCAACCACTCTTCTTGCGTGCGACCTTCGGTGAAGGCATCGTACACGCCCATCTCTTTCGCCACGCCCGACAACATCTCGTAAATCGGTTTGCATTCGAAACGCGGTTCAATCGCCTGACTGGCGAAGATGAAGTACGGCATCGACGCCGCCGCGCCATCCATACAGAAATCCGACTGTTCCGACGTGGTGCAGTCTGGCAGCACGATATCGGCGTATTTGGCAGATGATGTCATGTGGTTGTCGATCACTACAATCATTTCACACGCCTGTTCATCTTGAAGGATTTGGTGTGTGCGGTTGATGTCTGAGTGTTGGTTAATCAAGCAGTTACCGGCGTAGTTCCAGATAAACTTGATGTTATTTTTCAGCTGTTTCACCCCTTTGATGCCGTCGGTCAGATCGGTCATGTCGGTGCCGCGGAAAATCGCATCCGTCCACAAGAACATCGGGATTGACGCTTCAATCGGGTTGGCCACTTTCGGGAAACGCACGAATGGGTAGGAATGGTCGCCTTCACGCGCGCCTGTACCGCCGCCTTGTAGGCCCACTTGGCCGCGCAGCAGCGACAACATCATGATCGCTTTACACGCTTGCTCGCCGTTGGCTGAACGTTGCAACCCCCAACCTTGCGAGATGTAGATGCGTTTGGCTTCGCCGATTTCGCGTGCCAATTTGATGATGATATCGGCTGGAATCCCGGTGATAGGCTGCGCCCATGCTGGGGTTTTCGCCAAGCCGTCTGGGCCGGTGCCCAGAATGTAATCTTTGTAGCTGGCGTTTTTCGGTGCAGATGCTGGCAGCGTGGCGCGGTCGTAACCCACGCAGTAGCGATCCAAGAACGCTTGATCGACTTTGTCTTCGGTGATCAACACGTGTGCGATCGCCGCCACCAAGGCCGCATCGGTTCCGTGTTTGATAGGCACCCACTGATCTTCACGACCCGCTGCAGTGTCGGTGTAGCGCGGATCGATACAGATGGTGCGAGTTTTGTTGATGTTTTTCGCATCAACGTAGTTATGCACTTGGCCGCCGCCTGACATGCGCGTTTCGGCTGGGTTGTTACCAAACAGCAAGCACAGGTCAGCATTTTGAATGTCATCGACTGAGTTGGTGGTGATCCAGGTGCCGTAGAAGTATTCCGACATACACTCGATGTTTGCCGCCGAGTAGTCACCGTAGTGGTTGAGGTAACCGCCACACAGGTTCATCAAACGCGCGACCAACGTGCTGCTTGGATCCCAGCTCTTGGTCACGGTGCCGCCCAGAGTGCCGGTGCCGTAGTTGAGGTAAATGGCGTCGTTGCCGTAGTTTTGAATGATGCGTTTAAGGTTATCGCCAATGGTGCGGTACGCTTCGTCCCAGCTGATGCGCTTGAACTTGCCTTCGCCACGTTTGCCCACACGTTTCAGGGGGTATTTCAGGCGGTCTGGGTTGTAAACACGGCGGCGCATGGAGCGGCCACGCAGGCACGCGCGCACTTGATGATGGTGGTTAAACACATCATCGCCCGTGTTGTCAGTTTCTACCCACTTGATTTCGCCGTCCACCACATGCATGCGCAGCGGGCAACGTGAACCACAGTTCACCGTACAAGCCGACCAGACGATTTTTTCATCCGCTGCAGCGGGCGTTTCTTTGGCCACAGCTTGGGTTGAGAACGGTAGTGAAATGGTGCCGCCGACTAACGCCAGTGCCCCGAGCGCAGAGCCGCCTTTTAAGGCGTCACGGCGGGTCATATTAAATTTACCATTTTGACTCATGGCTAACTATTCCTAATAACCGTTGAATGGGATTGTTAGCGCCAAGCCTTAATGTGTTCTGAATAAATCGACGCGAGAAAACCGGTTTATTCGTACCGATCTAATGATAAAGAAAAGAGATAACTGACCACTCTCACCGGCAAGATCAACACGGAAGATCACCGCAGAATCCGATGGTGAGACAGAGATTTCGAATCAATCCCAAAGACGAGATAAGAGAGCAACGTTAAGACCGCACTATGTGTACCAAGGCATTGTGCGGAATTTGGTGGATGGATGATTTGACGGCAATCAATTCTTATTTTCTTATTTATTGATTGGTACATTAAATAAACAGCATTAATTCATTCAATAAATATAAGTAAGCAGGTAAATATTTATGCGTGGAATATGCGAGATTTCAAATAATAACGATTGCTATTTAAATAACGAGAGAGACGTCGCAAAAAAATAAATTTCACAACGTGTAAAGCAGTATATTGACGCTGATTTCCCTTGATCATACTTTCGAAAATTGCGTATGTATTTGGCGTTGAGACACACATTTGACATCAGCACAGGGCGCCCACCGCCCACGGTGTTTCGCGCCCTGAATGGATATCGGCGGCTTTAATCGAGCTGAGTCAGCAACCAGGTTTTCACATCTTGCAGCGGATCGGTGTACTGCGGCATCGTGGCGATTAACTGGTCGATGCACGCTGCCACACTCTCTTTTTGATAGCCTTGGCCTTTGAGTGCCATCGCCAACTGCTCCATCGGGTACGGGTCGAGCATGTCGCTGAAAATGGTCGCTTGCACAATCGCGCCGCGTTCCACGTCCAGATACACATCCACCCCACCCCAGCCAAAGCGCTCGTCCATATTGTGGGTGAACGGTGGCGTTTGGCCAAAGTTCCAGTCCCAGCTGCTTTGCAGCGCAAATTTCTGCTCAAAGCCCGGTAAATCTAAAAACGACTGCGGCGAGATAAACTCCGGCGCCACCGCTTGCTGGTAGTGCTCGCAGTAGGCCTCCATGATCACCTCGCACACCGCTTGGTGTTCAATGTCGGCTTTCACCGTGTTGAGGTTGATCACCCGCGATTTGACCGAAGTGATACCTTTGGCTTGCAGCTTTTTGATGTCCGGATTGAGGTAATCCGCCAAACGGCTGAGATCGGCGCTCAGCAGCAGCGTGCCGTGGTGAAAACCGCGATCCAGCGTTTCACGATACGCAGAGCCGGAGAACTTGCGAATGCCATGCTCATCTTCCAGCACCAAATCATTGCGGCCATTGGCCACGCCGTTGATGCCAAGCTTTCTAAGCCCCGCCAGCACAATGTTGGTCGACACTTCTTTGTCGTATTCCGGTTTCCCCGCCATGAAGGTGAAGTTGGTATTCCCCAAATCGTGGAACACCGCGCCACCACCGGTTTGACGACGGGCCAGTTTGACGTGGTCTTGTTCCATGCGCTCGGTTTTGCACTCGCGCCACGGGTTTTGCGCACGGCCAATCACCACCGTGTCGGCATTACGCCACAAAAACAGCACACGTTGGTCCGCAGGCATGGCACGGAAAATAGTGTCTTCCACCGCAAGGTTAAACCACGGGTCGGTAGAATCGGAGATCAGAATGCGGGTCTTTGTCATTGTCGTTTTCGCACCAAACAGAAGGGAAGATGCCGCTATGTTACGAGATTCTGCTGCCAATCACGAGCGAAAGCGGCATAAAAAAGCCTTCCGAAGAAGGCTTTCAACATCAGCGAAAACAGACCTGCGCCCAGCGCGCAAGGCCGGCGGTCACCGAGCCAAAGTAGTTGCCACTCACCACCGGCACATTGGGCAGCGCCTGCTCCACCCCGGCACGTAAAATCGGTGAACGCGCGCTACCGCCAGTCATGAAGATCACATCCGGCGTCACGCCACCCAGCGTCACCGCTTCTGTCACCAATTCAATCATTTTGGTTTTGGGCGCATCAATCGCTTCAATCATCGCTTCGCGTTGAATATCGACCTCCAGCAGCTCCGACAGCACCTTCACTTGCGCCGTCACCTGCGCCGATTCCGACAGCGCAATCTTCGCTTCTTCGGCTTTCTTCACCAAGCTGTAGCCAAGCGTGTCGTGGTACACCGCCAGCAAACGCGCCAGTTTCTCCGGCTCACGCGCTTCTTTGTGCAAACGCTTTAGATCCGCGAGGTTTTCACGGGCGAAGAATTTGGCCTGCGCGCTCACATCATTAATCGCTATTGGGTTCCAGAACTGCGTGATCGGCATTTCCAGCCCGCTTTGAGTCTGGCTGCCAAAACCAAACGACGTCATCAGTTGTTTAAACGCGAGATGAATATCAAGATCGTTCCCGCCCACACGCTGACCGCTGTGCGCAATCAGGCTTTGAGTGCGATCCGCTTTGCCGCGCCACGATGGCCCCATCTGAATCAACGAGCAGTCGGTGGTCCCGCCGCCGATATCGACCACCAGCACGGTTTTGTCTTCGTTTAAGGTCGCTTCGTATTCCAGACCCGCCGCCACCGGCTCAAACTGAAACTCCAGATGACGAAAACCGGCACGCGTGGCTGCGCGGCGCAAAATGGCTTCCGCTTGTTGGTTGGAATCTTCCCCGCCACGGCCATGGAAGTTGACCGGACGCCCAATCACCGCATCATCAATCACCGCATTGGCACGCGTTTCAGCCTGCGTTTTGATGTTGGCCATCATCGCGCACACCAGATCTTCAAAAAAGCGCAGTTGAATGTCGTGCAGCCCCATCGCGCCCAAAAACGACTTGGGCGATTTGACGTAATACACTTCGTGCGGGTCCGACAAATAGAGATCAAGCGCCGCCTGGCCAAACACCACATCATCAAATTGCAGGTCGATGTCTTCATCGCGGTTGGCTGCGACCGAACGGCGCAGCAGTTGCTCACCCAACGCATCCGCAGGCGAGATGTGGCGATGGCGGAATAGATGCTCCGACACCGAATCACGAGTCGGTGCCGCCAGTGTCGACGGAATATAAAGACTGTCGCGCTCAAGCGGGATCAGCACCGGATGCTCATCCTGCATGCTGGCGACCGAACAGTTGGCCGTGCCGTAGTCAAACCCTATGTACATCTGCTTACTCCCACGCTTGTGCAAAAAAGGTCGGCGATACTACCGCAAGCCTTGCCTGATCTCTAGCGGAAATTGTTATTTTTTATGCAGTTTGATAGCGCTTTCGCGCATTTTCTGTTCAACATTGATTCTGTGTGAACAAGTTGTAAAGATAAGCAACCCGTCGGATAACGACTGCCCGACGCCGTTCCCAAATTCAGGAAGAAAATGATGAAGATGGACCTCAACACCTATTGCGAAAGCAGCGTGCTGTGCTGGTTGGCCACCGTCAGCCACACCCTCGTTCCCAATGTGTCGCCCAAAGAGATATTCACCTTGTGGGACGACGAACGCCTGTTGATCGCCAATATCGCCTCGCCAGTCAGCGAGCAAAATATTCTTGCCAACCCGAACGTGTGCGTTTCGATGATTGATGTGTTTGAGCAGCGCGGCTACAAGCTGAGCGGCAAAGCGCGCATTGTGCGCCCCGACGATCCCGAATGGCACGACTACATTGACGCGCTGCGCAAACTGGCTGACGAACGTTTCCCGATCAAAAACATTTTTGAGGTGCAGATTCAATCCAGCACCACCATCATCGCGCCGAGTTATTTCCTGTTCAGCGACACCACAGTCGAAGAGCAAGTGCAAAGCGCGCTGAGCACTTATCAGGTTGAGCGCCCTCGCGCGTTCAACGCCGCCGAATAACGCACCCCAAGTAAGCCTATGACTCATACATCGCCCACGCATATCCGCGCTTTTGCGCGCTACTTTCAGTTTAATAACCTGCGCACGCTATCGACCGATGCGCCCAGTGAGCTGCGCGTGCTCAACGCCGGGGTATATCAAGCCTACATCGACCCGACGCGCCGCTACGACAACCAATTGTTGATTCAGGCCGAATCCAGTGCCAGCCAGTTAACCACAGCGCTCGCGCTGTATGCCAACACGCCTGCACCAGAGATCAGTGTCGCACCCGCTGCCGACAGCGCCACCCTGCGCAACTGGATGAGCGAACACGGATTCCAACGCGAATTTAACCATCAGTTTTTGCAGCTGCGCAGCCGCGATTACACAGCCAGCAACGCCCATTCTCGGGTGCGTGTGGAGCGCTGGACCTCAGCCCGTGCCGATGACTTTCTGGCGCTACTGAAAACCTCCGGCCTGCAATGCAGTGATGCCATCTGGCAAGCCAAACGCCACCTGTATTGCACCGACGCGTTTCGCTGCTTTGTCGCCTATCACGGCGACACGCCCTGCGCATGGGCAACCACCTATCTCGATGAAGACGTCGCCACACTCGCCAATGCGTTCACGCAGGAAGCGGCGCGCGGCAACGGCTGCCAAACCGCGCTGCTGCACGCACGCATTCGCGATGCGATTGAGCATGGCGCTACGCTGCTGTTCACCGATGTGATGCCAGAGAGCACCAGCGCACGCAACTGCCTGTCGGTCGGCTTTGAGCCGGTGGTGACCCGTCAGGTGTGGTGTCAAAGCGAATCAGATTGAAATGATGTGGCTCGCGCGGCGGGAATAGCCGATTCGCGCCAGCCGCTGCTTACCTTCTTGGCGTCAATCGGGGTATACTCGCGCTTTGCGTTTTTCAGGGCTTTGTTATGCACCACCCCGCTCACTCCGTTATTGTTCTCGACTTTGAAACCACTGGGCTTTCTCCCAACATGGGCGATCGCGCGATTGAAATCGGTGCGGTGAAACTCGTCGATGGTCAAGTCGCAGGTACGTTTCAACAGTTGATGAATCCGGGCTTTCGCGTCAGCGGGTTTATTGAAGGCTATACCGGCATCACCAACACCATGCTGCGCACTGCGCTCCCTTGTGAAGAGGTGATGGCTGAGTTCGCTCACTTCATCGGTGACACGCCGCTGGTTGCGCACAACGCGTCGTTCGATAAACGTTTTTTGGATGCTGAATTCGACCGCATCGGCGTACGCTATCCCGGTCAGTTTGCCTGCTCGATGTTGATTGCCCGCCGCCTGATTCAAAACGCGCCGACCCACAAACTAGGCGATTTGGTGCGCTTCAAACAAATCGAAAACGACGGCACCTTTCACCGCGCGTTAGCCGACTCACAAATGACCGCCAGCCTGTGGATGTTGATGGTCAACGACCTGCGCGAACGTGGTGTTCTCAACCCGAGTTTTGCGTTGATGCAGAAGATCAGTAAAACCAATAAAGGGGCATTGCGAGGTGTGTTGGCGGAGTATATGGGGTGAGGGTTTGGTGAGTGCGAGAGGGTTTGATGCACACCAGATACTCTTTGCTGGCACAAAGAGTATCCAGAAAGTGCTTTTGATTCAGTACTCGCTAACCAAGACAGCGTTTGGATGATCGTTGCAGCGAATCCACAGATTGGCTCTCTCGGCATCCAAAAACCGGAATCGTCTAGCTAACGCGAACGACCACGTTATGGATTGAGGTTCCCCGCATCGTAGGCGGCCAACGCCACTTTGAGCGCGTCCATATCAGCACTGCATAAGTGACGTTTGAGCGCGTCGAACTTTTCCGAGGGCCACTCGTAGATATTGAGTGACAACAGCTCGGCAATCACCGCTGGCTCAAACCGATATTTCACGGGTTTCGCTGGCGATCCCGCCACGATGCTGTAAGGTTCAACGTTTTTAGTCACTACGCTGTTGGCCGCGATCACCGCGCCTTCGCCGATGGTGACACCCGGCATGATCATCGCGCGCATGCCAATCCATGCGCCATCACCAATCTGAGTATCGCCTTTGCCTACGTAGGCTTCTTCGATGAAATCCATAAATGGATACAGGCAGAACCAATCCGCCCGATGGGTATGGTTTCCGCCCATCAAAATGACGGCTTCCGCACCGATGCAGACGTAATCCCCGATGAATAAGCGGTCGATGTCCCACTTCGGCTCCCACGCGCGGCTCACTTCGTCGCCGTGCAGGTAGCGCACCACCGACGCTTCAAAGCCTTTATCCCAGCAATCGCTGTAATAGCTGTGCTGCCCTTTCACCACAATATTCGGGTTGGTGACCACCTCGTGCAATAACTGCACTTTCGACCAATGTTTGTTTTCCATTGTTTACCTCTAAATTCGCGTTTAAATCATTGAAAATTTTGATTGTTGGGCGAGTTTAGTCAGTGGATGCGAGGCTGTTTAAGGCGGGGGATCAGTTTCATGGTGGTTTCTCTATCTTGTATATTTCATAACGAGATAACAACGTGCTAAACGCTTAAGGTGACGGGTGACGGCTTGCTCTGTCGTCACCGCATTCAATGCGCCAATGTCGCTCTTCTCTCGTACAGCCGTGCTTTTAACTTTAGTAAGACTCACCACCTTTCTAAAAATTGCTCACAAGCGTCGAGTAGCTGTTCCCGAGACATCCCATCTCTCGACTGGATGGAAAGGCCATTAATAAAAGTATCAATCATCAATATAAAACTATCTGCATCCAGATCCTGTTGCCACTCCCCTTGCTCAATGCCACGGTACACACACTTTTTCAGGGCGCTACGAATATCATTCCGTACGGAAAGTGCCATCTGCTCAATTTCTTTATTATCATCGCAACAATTCAGACCAGAAAGCACCGCCATACAGCCTGTCGGTGTCATCGGTGACGTTTGCATGTTAATGGTTTTTACCAACATATTCTTAATTGCTGTTTTCGCCGGAACGTTTTCATGATTGAGTTCAGAAAGTGTCTCACCACAAGTCTGCGTGTAGAGTTCCAAGCACTCTTGGTACAGTGCTCTTTTAGAACCGAAGGCAGCATAAAAACTAGCAGCAGAAAGATGACCCAACGCAGTGCGAAGTTCCGATAGTGACGTTCCTTCAAACCCTTTTTTCCAGAACAAATCCATTGCTTTTTTAACCGCTTCATCGCGGTTAAATTCTCTGGGACGCCCTGTTCGAGCCATATCAATACCTCACAAAATAAAGGGAATACATTCATTGCCAGTGAATGAACTGGATATTTTAACTGATTGAAAAGCAGCAAGCCCGAAACATATACCATGTTTTCGGGCCTGATTCTTACTAAATGTAAGCTTTATCACATCACTTAGAAGCCATTAGGTCCAATGAATCACCTAAGCTTGCTAAGTATTGTTCTGCATCAAGTGCTGCCATACAACCGCTGCCCGCTGACGTGATCGCCTGACGATAGTGGCTATCACTCACATCACCCGCCGCAAACACGCCAGGAATGCAGGTCATCGTCGCGTTACCATTCGTACCCGAGTTTACTTTCAGGTAACCGTTATTCATCTCTAACTGATCCTGAAATATGCCTGTATTCGGTTTGTGTCCTATGGCAATAAATACGCCATCCAGATCAAGATGTTCGATTTCTTGGGTTGTGGTTGATTTGATTCGCAAACCTGTCACGCCCATGTCATCCCCCAACACTTCATCGAGTGTAGAATGCCATTTGATGGTGACTTTTCCTTGTTTTACTTTCTCAAACAATCGGTCTTGCAGTACCTTTTCCGACGTTAACTGATCACGTCGATGAATCAGGGTAACGTGTGAAGCGATATTGGCGAGATACAAAGCTTCCTCAACCGCAGTATTCCCACCACCGACAACAGCAACCGGTTTATTTCTGTAAAAGAAACCATCGCAAGTAGCGCAGGCTGATACGCCACGACCTTTAAAGGCTTCTTCACTTTCCAGCCCCAAATACTTAGCGGTTGCGCCGGTCGCAATAATCAGCGCGTCTGCCGTATACGTATTTTCACCTTTCAACACAAAAGGCTGCTGGTTCAGGTCAACCTGAGTAATGTAGTCATACTCGATCTCAGTGTTAAACCTTTCAGCGTGTTCTTTTAGTTGCACCATTAACTCTGGCCCCTGAATGCCATCAGGATAACCTGGCCAGTTTTCAACATCCGTTGTCGTCGTCAGTTGTCCCCCAACTTCAATACCTGTGATTAAGAGTGGCTCAAGGTTAGCTCGGGCAGCATAAATTGCAGCGGTATAACCGGCAGGGCCAGAGCCTAAGATGATTAATTTGCGATGTGTATTCATACTCTGATACCTCTACTTATTTTGCGCTCAGTACAAGTTGTTCCAGTTGTGGCGCTGGCATCATGCCCGTCGATCGCGAGACTTCTTTACCCCCTTTAAAGACAACCACGGTTGGAATGCTTCTTACACCAAGTTGAACCGCGACTGATGGAAATTCATCAATATTCACTTCTCCCATCATCAATGAATCATCAGCGATACGACCAGCGACATCCTCATAAATTGGAGACATCATGCGGCATGGCATACACCATTCCGCCCATAAGCGAACCGCAAATGTAGAACCATTTTGTAGATTTTCTTGGAATGTCGCATCATTCAATGTCGTTACTTTTGAAGTCATGTAAATGTTCTCCTTATAATTATGGAATAAGTAATCCATAATTTGGGCGTGCAAAGTCATCATTGAATCGTGACTTTGCCGCATGAATAAAAGTGGTGTGTTACTTGAGATATTTTTCAACCTGACGCTGAAGGTCATCAGCCAGAATCACACCGTCGATTCTTTTTACTTCTTTACCATGCTTGTAGATGACAATCGTTGGGATACTTCTGATACGACACCGTTCAGAGAGTTCCTGATGTCTGTCAACGTTCACATCGTAAAATTCAGCTTTATCACTAAGTTTCTTTTCTGTTTGTTGATAGACCCGCGTCATCATCCGACAAGGCGGACACCAACTTGCCCAGAACCGAAACAGGGAAACTCCCTGTTTCTGCTTAACGACCTGATTAAATCGCTTAGTATTCGCGTCTAAAACCGGCATGCGTACTTCGCTTATTCAGCGAAAGTGACGTTCGCTTGTGCGGTCACTTCTACACCCGCTTTGCGTGCAAGGTTTCCGATCAGACAAATTTTGTCAGCCTTTGCGGTGTACTCAGTTGCCTTAGCAACGTCGTCTTGTGTTGCCGCTTTTGACAATACAATATTCGCGAGGTGATGAATGGCGAAATGATCGCCGTCTTCCTGAGCAGTGGTCTCCACTTTCATCGCGTCCAGAGGAAGCTTTTTGTTGTCAGAAATTGCAATTAAGGTCGAAAGAAAGCACGCCGCGGTTGACGACACATACAGCTCTTTTGGATTGCTGTATTCACCCAAACCACCGTAGACAGCAGGAATACTGATTTTAGTCGACAGGCCTTCACTCTCGATCAAACCTGAACCTTTCATACCACCTTGCCAAGATAGGTCTAATTTAATATCCATGATTTCTCCTCACGATATGTGTCTAAAAATTTGAATTGACTCAGTCTTGTATTGCTAACTTTTTGCTGTCTTTGGATTCCAGTACACCGCTGTAAACAATCAACAGTACACTGATAGCGACCACAACCGCAGCAGCGGGTGCCGTTGCCAATAAGCCATATTTCGTAACAACCAAGCCACCAACCGAAGCGCCAACAGCAATACCAAGGTTAAACGCAGCAATATTCATACTCGATGAAGCATCAATCGCTTGTGGAAAGTGCTTTTCGGCTTGCTGAACAACATACAGCTGAAGAACCGGTACACTACCAAATGCCGCAGCGCCCCAAATCATCACTAACGGGATAACGTAGTATTTGTTAGTTGCAACGAAGCCAAACAGAAGCAGTGTCAAAGCTAACGAAATGAAAATGCCTGCGGATGCTTTCAACGGACCTTGTTTATCCGCCCATTTCGCCGCATAAGTATTGCCAAATACAACTGCGATACCGTAGAAAATTAGAATGGTGCCGATTGCTGACGTTGAGAATCCGGTAATTTTCCCAAGGATTTCTGACAGGTAGGTATACGCGATAAATGAACCGCCATAGCCTATCCCCGTGATCAGGAACACCAATAGCATTCTTGGAACACCGATAACAGAAAGTTGTTTGAATACACTTGCCGGTTTAGGGCGCTTAAGGTTTGCGGGTAACAAGAACCAAAGTGAAACCATACTCACAAAACCCAGCACACTGATGAGCGCAAATGCCGCACGCCAGTTGAGCCATTCAGTAATAAATGCCCCTGCTGGAACACCAGAAACAATCGCGACAGTCATACCAGAAAAGACAATACCAATAGCGCGACCAGACTTATCTTTAGACACTAAATCCGCAGCAATCACTGTTGCAATGGAATAAAAAACGCCTTGAACCACACCGGCTAAAACACGACCGAAAAGAAGCAACGAATAGCTTGGCGCAAGAGTCGTTAACAGGTTTGCCAGTGCAAACAGAAGCATCAACCCAACAGTTAATTTTCTGCGGTCATATTTGCTCGAAAGTGCAGTTAAAATCGGCGCGGCAACCGCAACACCTAACGCGTAGTAAGAAACAAGTTGTCCAGCCGTCGGAATATCGACATTCATGTCACCTGCAATCACGGGCAAAATACCCACGACTACAAATTCTGCCATACCAATCCCGAACGCAGCTGCTGCGAGTGCATATAAAGCAACAGGCATAAATAAAACCCTAATTACAGAACGATTGATCTATAAGTTATGATCAACAAAGTTTTCTGTCAACGGATTTAAAGAATGACCGTTCCATAATTAAGAGAAAAATGAATGCTCAGCAAAAGCCATTCCAACATAATTCATTGATTTTAAATAAATTATAGATGAATAGATTACGAGAAAGTATTCTAAAACTTTTTAGATTACAGGATTGGAGAATAGAAAATGTATTGAAATGGGAAATGTATCGTGCTTTTTTATTGATTGAATCGCTTGCTGATTCAATCGATGAACAACGCCCCCTACGCGAGGCTCCAGCGTCTTTACAAAAACACGAGCGTTGATCACGACAAGTCTCAGAGCAGCAATCATTGGCCCAACACAGAGACAAAAGGGCTACCCAAATGGATAGCCCTATCAACAAATCAATTATGGGTAGACTTTATAAATCGCATGACCAAATACATCTTCCGCCGCCTCATGAACCCCTTCAGCAATGGTTGGATGGCCATGAATCGTTGAGATAATATCTTCAATCGTCGCACCCATCTTAATAGCCAGTGCGCCTTCGTGAATCATATCGCTCGCACGTGGACCAAGGATGTGCATGCCTAATACTTTTTCAGTTTTTGCATCAACAACAAACTTAACAGTACCGTGCTGTTGAACGATCATCGTTTTTGCATTCCCTGCTAAATCAGATTTGCCCAGTTTAATGTCGCCAACGGCTTCTTTAGCCGCTCTTTCAGACAAACCAACACTCGCAAATTCAGGGCTTGTATAAACACAAGCAGGCGTTGTAGAACCGTCAAAGGCAACTTTGCTACCTGTCACCATATTCTTCGCAGCAACGACGCCTTGCTCCATAGCAACGTGAGCGAGCATGTAACCACCAGTACAGTCACCTAATGCGTAGATATGAGGCACATTTGTTTGCATGTACTCATTCACAGCGATAGCACCTTTCTCCACGACAACACCCGTATTTTCAAGACCAAAACCAGTTAAAAGTGGTTTACGGCCAACAGACATTAATACGGTAGAAGCTGATAACGATTCCCGTCCATTTTGAGTTTCGAAGAATACTTTCACGCCTTTGTCTTGTTTCTCAATTGCAGAGACTTTAGCGTTCACACGGATATCAACACCTTCTGCAATCAAAGCTTGAGCAAGCTGTTCAGATAATTCGTCATCCATATGAGACAGAATTTTGTAGTGTGCTTCGATGATGGATACTTTAGAACCAAGACGAGTCATCAACTGAGCAAACTCAACACCAATTACCCCACCACCGATGATGACGAATTCTTCTGGCACTTCAGTTAAAGATAACGCTTCGTTACTAGTAATCACTTCAGGTAAATCAGAACCAGGGAGATTAATCATGGTAGGAACAGAGCCAGTCGCCAATACAAGCTTGTCGAATTCGATCTCTTGTTCAGTACCATCAACTGCAATCACTTTTGCTTTATGGTCAGAGATGATTTCAGCATTGCCGTATAACACTTCTACATTCTTGCTTTCAACTAACCCATTAACGCCATTCGTGATCGTATCAAGAATGTGACGTTTGCGCTTTTGTAGTTGCTCCATATCGACTGAAGCGGCACCAACGTTGATACCAAGTTCTGCAGCATGCTTAATCTCATGAAGCACATCTGTCGTATGCAATAGTGTTTTCGTTGGGATACAACCTTGGTGTAAACAAGTACCACCGAGTTTGTATTTCTCAACAACGATAGCTTTCGCGCCAAATTCAACTGCTTTAATTGCCGCGACATGACCACCAGGACCACCACCGATCACTAAAATGTCAGTTTTCATAACAAGCCTCTATATCTAATATTCTAAAGATTTTAAGAATTAACTAACCGTGAGACTAGCATAAGGAAGGAAACGAAAGTTGCTTCTGATCAATGTTATTCTAGTAATCTAATGATTTTTAGAATTATGCGAATTTGCTGATAATGGATAAGGCAAAAGAGACATTCTCGCAATTGCCTTTGTCTTCTTGTAGATCGGGAAAAGCAGATAAGATAAGGATATAATCTATTGATTATAAATGAATTTATTAGAATTACTTCTCAACATCAAACCCTGACGCAGCCCATTCATCTAGGCCATTGCGATACATTTTTACGTTCAGCCCTTTTTCCTTCAGGAAATTTGTCGCATCAATGGCTTGGATACAATAGTAGCCTTCACAATAAACGATGATCATCTCATCTGAATTTTCATAGTTTTCGGCCCATTGTGTCAGTTCATCAACAGGGATAGAAATTGCACTAGGTATATGACCTTCTTCGTACATATCGGATTCACGGACATCCAATAACACCGTTTTCTTTGACTCTAATGCAGCAAGTAAGTCTTTGAGTGTCAGGCAAAAATCACTATTTTTGTCTAAAGGAGTGATATCTTTATTGGATAATGCCACTTCCCATAAAGACTGAAATAATTTCAATATATTGTCGTTACGTAGTCGATAATAAACTCGAAGACCTTCTTTCCGTGTCGTTAGGATTCCCTGAGTTCTCATGACCTTAAGGTGGGCAGAAACTGATTTCACGCCAATTCCCATCGCGGTGGCTAAGTCTTCAACACAACGTTCATGGCTACTCAGTAGCTCAATGATGAGTAACCGCTTTTCATGCCCTAAAGCTTTGGCAAACTCACCAACATTTTCATACGCATAAGAATCAACCAAACTTCTGTCTCCAAACCCAATACTCGTAACTAGACAGGCGAGTATACATTGGCAGAGTTTACAAATCATCATGAACACATTTGATGGAACTACATGAATCATTGCATGAGAAATATAGGTCTAACGACCTGCCCACAAAGCGTATCCAGAAAGTGCCTTTGGCTTCGCGCTCGCTGACCGGGACGGTTTTGAGTGACCGCTTATCTGAAGTGAATCTTCGTTCTGTTGATTCTATTCGCTAATCTGACGTTGAATCTCTTCACATGCCTTAAGCCATGCCTCAAATCCCCCTTCAGCCTTAATCATCTCCTGAGCTGTCAGGGTAAATGTGCCAGGTGTCGCAATCGAATGATTAATATCGCTGAGGCTTTGAACAAGCTTATAATCGGCTAACCCTGTCGCCCCTCGTAATGTATGGGTCACAAGAGCTCTCGACTGCTCATCCGTCATGCCTTTGCTCTGAAACCACTCACTTAACTCCGCCATAAAACCAAACACAACCCCATTCATAACAGCTGCAACGCCAGCAAGATCATATTCTGCTTCAGAATCAAACACCATTAACTTTCCTATCGGATTGAGTATCGACTGCGCGGTAGCATTTTGAGGAAATAAAGGCACTACGCCTTCACCTACCTCTACTGATGCTAAAGGTTGTGTCCTGACAATGGTTGGTTGAGGTAGTAGCGCTTGTAATCGTTTCAGTGAAATTCCCGCGATACATGAAATCAGTAAATGATCCGATGTCGGGACGATTTCAGCAGCTAAAATTTTCAATTGATCAGGACGTACCGCAAGTAAAACAACGTTGCATTCATCGACGACAGCCTGATTACTCACGGCGATATCACAACCATAGGATGATTGGAGATACTTTGCTCGCTCTTGATTGCGAGGTGATAACACGATTCTTCGCGTGTCCCCAGCACGACGAAGTGCTGCGACGACATAACATGCTAGATGCCCTACCCCTAAGATCCCTATTGTTTCAGCCATACCCACCCCATCAGACTACATCTACTAAAACCTAAGTAGCTACTAAAACCTAAGTAACCACTCAAGACGTAGCTTCATCTAATCACTACGCCATGAAACACACCTTGACCCATTACCAAAATGAGGGCAAGTGACAAGCTAAACAGATGTCATAAAAAGTGACGTTGAATCGTGTTGGGGTAGAAACAATTTACGCCCTCTTTAAAACCACACAATCAGGCTAGGCGCGCTCTGCGCCGCCTCGATAACCTTGACGCTATCCATTGAGTGGCGACGTTGTATGGGTCATTTTTGCAATGAGCCCGCCCACTCGTTTGCGCATCTCACGCCTATCCACAATCATGTCAATCGCGCCATGCTCTAAGAGGAACTCACTTCGCTGGAAGTCCTCGGGTAGTTTCTCTCGAACAGTTTGTTCTATCACACGACGTCCAGCAAAGCCGATAATGGCCTTCGGTTCGCCAATGTTAATATCTCCTAGCATGGCTAGACTTGCAGATACACCACCCAATGTTTGATCGGTTAAAACAGAAATATAAGGCAAACCTTGGCTAGACAAACGATGTAACGCAGCGCTGGTTTTTGACATTTGCATCAACGACATCAACGATTCTTGCATGCGAGCGCCGCCGCTGGCCGAAAAGCACACAAACCCACAATGTGCATCAATCGCCTCTTCCACTGCCCGAACGAAACGAGCACCGACCACGGAACCCATCGAGCCTGCCATAAAAGAGAACTCAAATGCACAAGCAACAATCGGTAAGCCCATCAGTGTTCCTCTCATCGCAACCAAGGCATCTTTTTCTCCCGTACTTTTTTGGGCAAGAGCCAGACGCTCCTTGTAGCGTTTCAGATCCTTAAAATTCAGCACATCTTTCGGCTCATGTTCACTGGCAATTTCGACTCGGTCTCCTTTGTCTAAAAAGCGGTCTAGGCGGTGGCGTGCTGCCATCCTCATATGGTGATCGCATTTTGGACACACAGACAGATTCTCCTCAAGTGCGATGCGGTACAGCGGTTGAGCACAGGCGGGGCATTTCACCCATATCCCCTCAGGAATCGTCGCTTTACGTGTACTGATAATATTCTGCTTATCAAATAGTCTTTCTAACCAACTCATCGGTCATTTCTCCAAAGAACGTTCATGAGGAGTATTGTATAAGCCTATTTCTGGTAATAAAGTGCGTTCTATGGGTTTGATAAACCAAGATAATGGGATTAAAGGCAATGCTTGATAAGATTGACCAACAGTGGCTCAAGAGTTTTCACTGTGTGTATGAGAACAACAGCTTTAAACGAGCGGCGGAATTTCTCAGCTTGCCGACGTCCAATGTGAGCCGCCATATCGCGTTGCTGGAAGAACGGTTGGATACGCGATTATTTGACAGAACCACTCGCCGAATCGCTCCGACGGATGCAGGAGAGCACCTTTATTTACGCACGCAGCCATTGCTCGACAAACTAAATGATGCACTTGAGGAAGTGACTCAGCAGTCGCATGAAGTCATGGGGCAACTGAGAGTGCTCATGCCGGATTCACCGGCCTTAGCCCAAGCAGTGGTTTCTTTTTGTACCCAGCATCCCTCAATTTCATTATGTTGCGATACCAGCATTAGCCCGAAAGCGGATTTACTAGATGGGTTTGACATCATCTTAAGTTTTCATCGAGGAAAGCTTGAAGACCATCGTTGGATAGCGAAAGAGATCAAGCGCTGGCCAAGTGCTGTTGTGGCATCCCCCAAACTCCTCCAGACGTCACCCATACCTTTTCAGATTACCGATTTGAAACACGTGCCGTGTATCAATAGCTTTACCGCGTTAAATGGCACACCTTGGGTCTTCAAAGACGCCAAAGGTGAACTGATCACTCAAAAGGTACAGTCTGCATTTAAAGTCAACAGTGGCTATCTCGCTAAATCAGGCGCATTGGCTGGTTTGGGGTTCGCAATACTCCCAACCGAGTCCTGCCGTCATGAGTTAAATGCTGGCGCTCTGGAGATTGTAAACATGGAATATGAGCCTGAAGATTTGATTTTGTATGCCTTTTACGCGTCCAGAAAACACTTGGCCAAAAAGATCCCAATGTTTATTGAACACTTACAGCACCAAGCAAATTTAGATCAAAACAACTAGGCAGAAGCACCCTTTGTTTGAGACCGGCGTACCAATCAAACGCTCCCAAAAAGTCAATGGTACGCAGCCCCTCAAAGGCAAAGCCACGATGCCGAATTAGTCCGGAACCACAATCACACCCAGCTTCTCTAGCAGTTGTTCTTGCTGCCAATCGCAAATTTTTACCCCCGTTAAATCCACTCTGCGGGGATCCAGCCCGGTCAGTTCAATATGGGTTAAATCGCACCCTTGGAAGCGCGCTTGTTCCCAGCAGTCCTCTGAAAATGAACCCCGGCTTAAATCAGACTCTTTAAAAGAAACCCCGTGCAAGTTGGCGCCAATCCAGCGGTTTTCAAACAGATCACATTTTTCGAGGCACTGCCGCTCCAAGTTGGCATAGGATAAATTACATCCCGTGATGTACGCGGAACAAAAAAACATTTTATTCGAGACCTGATTAACAAAGCGGGCGCGAGAAAAATTGGCACCTTTCAAATCACAATCTCTCAGTTCAATTCCAAAACAGTCCGCCCCGCTGAAATGAGCCATCGCCAATCGGCAGTGTTGAAAAGATGCATCTCTGAGATCGGCATACGCAAAATTACATCCCTCCACATCGCTTTTCTCAATAAAGCTGCAATTGATGAATTTGGAATCACGCATGTCGGCACGGCTAAAGTTGCATTGATAGAAGCAACAATCGTTGAAAACTAAGTTCGACAAATCCCGATTTGAGAAATCGGTGTGTTGGTAAGTGTGATGGTTTAATTTCATGTTTCGCCCCTAAGCCTGTGGAGTGCGCAGACTACCATGTGGGCATCAGTTCTCAAGAAAAACAACTCCTTGAAAAACAGTTATTTAAGACACCCAAAAATCGCCATTTTAAGGCACCAAACTGGCGATTAGAGGCATGAATAAATGAAAACGGATGGTTATCTGAAAAAAAGTTTCGTTCAATACAGGCGGATACAGACGGAATTCGAGTTTAATGTTTGGGAGGGTTAGATTTGGTTTGTTGGTTTAGTTGGGTGTGGGTTTAGCTGGGTGTGGTTTGTTGCGCTTTGGGTTTAACGAACCACGTGGCTTTGGTTAAAGCGCACCAGATACTCTTTGCTGGCACAAAGAGTACCCAGAAAGTGCCTTTTGCTTCGCGGTCGCTGTCCGGGACGGTTTTAGGCGTTCCCGACGCCGAAAACCTAAAAATTCATCCATGAATTTTTCCCTGTTTGTGGGGTTTAAAGCAAAATCGTAACTGGACAGAAATGTGCAATACTCAACCGACCTTAGAACTGAGCACATGACATACAATGGTTAAAAACTTAGCTAATTATTTCACGATTCGATCACCAATAGGCGCACTTTCAAAGCTGGTTACGAGGTAATCAATCAAAGCCCTGATTGTGGGGCTTTGCAGTCGATTAGAAGGATAAATAACGTTTAAAGGCAATGGTTCGCTAGCAAAATCACTGAGTACCTCGATTAAACGACCTGAAGCCAAATCTTCTCGAACATATATTTCTGGAAGTACCGCCAACCCCAAACCAGCTCTCACAAAAGACAGAATGCACGCTGACTCATTGGATTCAATATCACCCGATACTTTTATAGCTTTGATCTTATGATTAACTTTATACGACCAACGCTTTGAGTTGGAAAGTGCGGCATTGATGATACAGTTATGCTCGCAAAGATCACTAGGCTCGTTGAGTGGGGGGCTATTTTTGAGATAAGCGCGACTAGCAACGGTTTTAAATGCAATGTCACCAATTTTACGCGCGAAGAAACTGGAGTCAGATAAATTCCCTGCCCTTATTGCTACATCGAAACCTTCCTCAATTAGGTCGGCCTTACGATTCATCAACGTTAAAGAAAGGCTGATATCAGGATGTCGAGCTTTAAACTCAGACAAGAGATCTGGAACAATGATCTGACCCACCATCATAGGTGCAGTAATTTTCACTTTTCCTGAAAGGTGAGACTTATCTTCGTTTAGTGCTTTTAACGCTTCGATTTGGCTAGATATTTCTGCCATTTTTTCTAGATATCTTCGTCCATCATCAGTTAGATGTAGTGAACGAGTGGTACGGTTAACTAACCGTACACCAAGCCACTTTTCCAATTCGCCAACCTGACGACTCACAGCCGATGGTACGAGGTTTAAGTTTTCTGCAGCTCTCGTAAAGCTTTGGTCTTCCACTACCTGTTGAAAAACCTGAATAGATTTGACGATATCCACTGTGCTTCCTTAAGCATATTTAGATTATTCAGTATTTATCACAAGTGAAATCAAATTACCTCTATTTTTGCATGCAATCGGTAAGCGTAGAATCAATTTGAACTTAACGAGACATAATAGGTGACACATATGAAAATAGTATTGGTTGGAGCTACGGGTACAATTGGCAAGGCAGTTGTTGAAGAGTTAGCAGAGCACAGTGTTATCCGCGTAGGATTTAATGGCGGTGAATACCAAGTCAACATCGAAGACCGTGATTCTATCGAGGCACTTTTTAAGGAAATCGGGACTGTTGATGCCATCATATCGACAACTGGTTTGATAGCATTCGCCCCAGTAAAAGAACTATCGTATCAAGATATTAAGAAAACAGTTGATAACAAAATTCTAGGACATATCAACCTATTTCAAGTTGGTAGTGAGTATGTCCGAGAAGGTGGTAGCATCACGTTCACATCTGGGCATCTTGCTCAAAATCCGATGTTAGGTGGTTCTGCCGTCAGTATGGTTAACGCTGCACTGGATTCATTTGCTAAAGCCTCTGCGTTTGAACTGGGCACAAGTCTTCGTGTCAATACAGTGAGTCCTCGGTTTGTTAAAGAGACAATGGAGTCAATGGGAATGGATAGTTCCGATGGGGTATCAGCGGCAGATACAGCAAAAGCGTACAGACATGCGCTAGAGAGCAAGGAAACTGGGCAAGCATTTGATGTTGTAGACTATTTGTAACTCAGAGTCTTACTCATCTTAGGCGTAAACAAGCTTCATTTTAACTATTGTACAGGCTTCAGAATGCATGCTTATGTATTCTAGGGCATTTCAGATTAAGTTTGTTTTGCACTTTCTGGTGACTCTTTGTGCCAGCAAAGAGTCACTGGCACGCCTCACACAATGCGGAGAAAAAACACTGAACCAACCCGCGTGACAATCCAACCACCTAAAATCACAAAAGAAAAAAGCCAGCACTATGCTGGCTTTCTCATTAGAAAATAACTGGATTACGGTTGCTGCTTAGTCGGCGCTAATGCAATCTCACGAATGCACACATTCTGCGGTTGCTGATACGCAAATACCACGGCTCTTGCGACATCATCGGCGTCAAGCACGCCGCCCATCTCTTGTTTCCATGCATCATAGCCAGTTTTGATCGCATCAGAGGTGATGTGAGACACCAGCTCAGTTTCAACCGCGCCTGGGGCGATGGTGGTTACGCGAACATTCGAGGCCGCCACTTCTTCGCGCACGTTTTCAGAAATCGCATGCACCGCGAATTTAGTGCCACAGTAAGCCGCGTGATCCGGGAAAGTTTTCTTACCCGCGATAGAACTGATGTTGATGATGGTGCCGGTGTTGCGCGCTTTCATCGGCGCGAGTACCGCTTGCATGCCGTTGAGCAGGCCAAGCACGTTCACATCAAACATGCGTTTCCATTCGCTGGCATCTTGCGTGTCGATCTGCCCCAACAGCATCACACCCGCGTTGTTGATCAGCGCATCGGCTGGGCCGAACTCGGCTTCCGCGTTGGCAATTGCCGCTTCAAACGACGCTTGCTCGGTCACATCCACGCGAGCGCACAATGTGTTTGGCAGGTTCAATGCTTCCAAACGTTCCACACGGCGTGCCAGCAGTAGTAACGGATGACCTTCCGCGCTCAGGCGACGCGCAATCGCTTCTCCAATACCAGAACTTGCCCCAGTAATAACGACTAATTTTTTCATGTTTGAATCCTCAATAAGACCTTGTGTCGTGTTGGGAGCTAGTCTATGAAAAAGTTTTTTGTTGATATATATCACCCTAGTTGAAACTCTGTTGTTATATAGCAACAATAAAGCGTGAACTGAGAAAAGAGAGCACCGATGCAAAAGCAGATTAATTTGGCGGATATCCGCTCGTTCGTCCTCATCGCCCAACTGGGCAATTTCACCAAAGCTGCCGAAGCGCTGGATGTATCGCGTTCTCACGTGTCGCGCCAAATCAGCCAGTTAGAACAACAAATGGGCGTGACACTGCTGATTCGAACCACACGCTCGCTCAAGCTCACCGAAGCAGGCAAAACGTTTTTCGCGCAATGTGAAGCGGCGCTGCACAGCATCGACCAAGCGGTGTTGGCGGCAGTCGACGACACCGAAGCCGTGCGCGGCCAAATTCGCATCAACAGTGTCGGCGGCTATTTGGGTGAAGAGATCGTCGCCGATTTGATCACGCAGTTTATGGCGCGCTACCCACACGTGCGGGTCGACTTGGATTTAAGCAGCCACCGCGTCGACTTAATTGAAGATGAGTTTGATGTCGCGTTTCGGATGGGCAAACTGGAAGACTCCGGCTTTGTGTCACGCAAGCTGATGGACGTCGAGATGGGCACCTACGCCAGCCCAAGTTACCTTGATCGGCACGGCCACCCCACACACCCGAAAGAGCTGGAACATCACCAATGTTTAACCGGCTCGGTCACGCGCTGGGCGTTTCAACACAAACAGAGCCACGAGTCGCTGGAGTGCCATATTCAAGGGCAACTGCGCTGTAAAAGCGGGCGCATCATGATAAAAGGCGCGCTGGCGGGCAACGGCATCATTCGCGTGCCGGCGCTGTATTGTTTGCAGGAAGTCACCCGCGGCGCGCTGCAACCCGTATTCGATGATTGGAACATTCAAAGTGTCGAGTTCTCCGCGCTCTACCACCGTGATCGCTACCAGCCCAAACGCATTCGTACCTTCATTGAATTCACCAACCAGTACTTCCGCGACCTACAAAAAACACTGCGCAATGGGTAAGGTGAAAAACGCTTGGCCGCTACCCAATAAAAGGTTTATCTGCCACTGAATCAGGGGGAAAAATTCACGACGAATATTTAGGTTTTCGGCGTCAGGAACGCCGAAAGCCATCTCCATCTACATCTCCTAGGGAACCAAACCTATCTCCTAGGAAACCAAATCATCGCCTCGGAAACCAAACTGCCGCCGCCAAGCCCATCACCGCATACAGCCCCCACACCGGCAGCATCAATAGCCACTTCGCGAGTAACGCAATGGCATCGCCTTTGTAGGCGATTTTCGCTCCGCGCGCGGCCAATTTGGTGAATTTCAACGCGCCCAAATGATCCAGCAAGCGTAGCCCGCCTTGGCCAAACGTGGCCGCCAGTTTGATGCTCTCTTTGCCCAATTGCGCAGCGCGTGGCGTCATCGCCACCACCGCATCGCCGCCGAGGTGATACAGCGTGGCACTTTGTGAGCCAAACGCTTTGGCAAACGCTGCCATGCGGCTCAGTTCAGCGCTGTTCTTGGTTCGGCTCAGCAAACGAAATCCGCCGCGGGTGTTAGCAAGCGTGGTGACATCGCTCAGCATCGCCGTCATCGCGCTGAGGCTTTTCGATTGCTGCGCGATTTTGGCTTCTCGCACCAAGGTTTTGCCCAGCCAAGGCGGCAGTTTACCCAGCCGTTTGGCGGTTTTCAGCGCGACAAGTCCGCTTTTGGTCGCGGTGGTGGCGACCAACGTCGGTGCGGCGACACCCACGGTTTCGACGGTGCCGATACCACTGGCAATTTGCGCGGCCGTGGCCACAAGGCCGAGCGCCGACAGCGCCACCAATGTTTCATCCACTGCTTCCCCTTGCAGGTGATTCATGCCCTGCAGCGTGAGGTCGCGAATATCGCCAATCACCAGAAAATCGGTGGTCACCGCCGCGACTTGGCCAATGCTTTCGTCGCTGGTGCCCGTCAGCAACCCTTCGCTGAGTTTGTCGAACTGATAACGCCAGTCGCTGCGAATACGGGTGATATCAGCATACAGCGCCTGCGCTTTCGGGTTGTCACGCACATAGTCGTAGTCCATGAAGAAGCCGAGGTAGCTGGCCGCATCGGCATAACGCTGCTCCGCCAGCATGTGACGAGTTTCCGGCAACGGGTCGATGCGCCCCAGCGCCAGCACCGATAACTGCGCTTGCTGCCACAGCACGCCCGCCGAAACCAGCGCCAGCACCAAAAGCGTGAATTTGAAAAGCCGTCTGAACATCGCGCACCGCCTGTGAAACCTCGTTCCCCTATCCTAGCAACGAATTCAATGCTGAGAAAAGCGCGCCAACGTCAAGATTTCTCCGCCCTGTTTACAATGTAAATCGCACGGCGCGCTCACAGATTTTACGCGTGGTGCGCAGTCAAAGATTGAGCGCTGCGCAGCAACCTGCTTGAATAACACCATCACTTCGCTAAGGAATGCTCACATGTCTGACAAACTCTCGACCTCAGCACTGGCCAAACTGCGCGGTCTTGATGCCAAGCAACTGTTCGCGGATTTAAAAAAGGCAGGCTACATCAATCGTCACGACGAGCAGTGGATTTTGACGGAACTCGGGGCAAAATTCGGCGGCGAATATGTTCAACATGCCAAGTTCGGTACCTTTATCGTCTGGCCTGAGAATTTACTCATCGACATGGCGGCCACCAGCGGCAGCACACTCAGCGCAACGCAAGTCGGCGAGTACTTTAAACTCAATCCGAAGAAAATGAACCAGCTATTCAGCGAACTGGGCTGGATCACCAAAAGTGAGCAGGGTTGGCGTGCGACCGCCTCCGGCTTGCGAGCTGGCGCGCAACAGCGTGAAGACAAAGCTTCAGCGCAGAAATTTGTGGTGTGGCACGATTCGATTCGCCACAACCCGCACCTGCGTCAATCGGTGGTGGAGTTTCTTGGCCACGATGCCGACGAGCAAGCAACCGACAAATCCTATGCCAGCTTTCGCCAGAAGTTTGCAGCCAAACACCGTACGCTGGATGGCCATTACGTGCGCTCGGTGGGTGAACTGCTCATAGACAACTGGCTATATCTCGCTGGCGTCGCGCACGCCTACCAGCGCCCATTGCCAATCGAACAACCGCTGATGAGTGATTTTTATCTGCCGTCTGGCAATGTCTACATTCAGTTCTGGGGCACCGACGGTGCACCGATTGACGACACGCAGCGCGAGGCCACCCGCGCGGTGTATGCCGACCATCAATTCAAGCTGATTGAAATCACTCCCGAAGAGGTGCATCAGCTCGACGATATTCTGCCCGCTCGGCTACGGGAGCACGGCATCAAAGCATACTGACAAATTAAACATTAAAAACGAAAAAATCTTTGAATCAGGTCGAGATAGGTAATGCATCTATCAATACCAAGAAGAAAAAATGACCATTATCAAATCTCATTTTTACCGTCACCTGTAGGATAAACAAAATCCCATTGGTGTGTTATATGACTAATTCT
The DNA here is from genome assembly GCF_052076135.1 of Vibrio sp. Vf1514. NCBI lineage: Bacteria > Pseudomonadati > Pseudomonadota > Gammaproteobacteria > Vibrionales > Vibrionaceae > Vibrio > Vibrio sp. Vf1514. The sequence continues at coordinate 1,545,037 of NZ_CP197268.1, forward strand.
TATACCTTTTCTTCACATAATTATCTTCTGACCAAGATTTTCCTTGTGTTGGGAATCGTGATTGTAATGTTCTCGTTATTCATGGTTGCTTTGAACTATAAAAACCATGTCAACACGCGCATGCAAGGGTACGATCAATTGCTCTCGACCCTGAAAACGACCTATCTCTATGAATTGGTGAAAGAGAACGAACGTCAGCTGTATATTCTGGTGAATTCGCTCGACAAAGAGAAAATTCGCCACGAAGAGTCAGCGTTCAACCCGGTGTGGCGCGCCGCGCACAAAGTCAAAATGGACGCCGAGCACTACCTCTATTTCTACAACATCGCCACCGGACGAATCGATGGGTATCCGCATTGGGAAGCGCCCGAAGGGTATCAAGCATCCACGCGTCCGTGGTTCCAACTCCTCCATCATCCCGATACCGATCCCCATTGGCTTGGCCCGTACTTAGAATTCGGTAGCAAGAAACGAGTGCTGACGCTGGGGCAAAAAGTCATCTCCGCCGATGGGCAATTGTTGGGCCTCATGATGGTCGACATGAGTGTGGAGACCATCGACCGCGTGTTGGAACGGATGGCGCCTGAGTTGAATATCTCGCTGTTTTTGCGCGATAAGGAAAGCAAAGTGCGTTTCTCGACGGTCAATGAAGCGCAGCTCAAGCTGGATCGCGTGATTGAAAACCGCGAATCGGAGTGGTTGCACGGCCTGTTTGACGGCATCGTGAAGACCAAAGCGCTCACCTATGCCGATTGGGAACTGGGCATTTATGCGCCACCGCAGCGCTTTCATCACGCGTTGGTTGACCAAATGCTGAAACTGATGGCCCCGATTTGCGCCATCACGATCGTGACCGTACTGGGCATCCGTACGCTGCTCAATATCTTTCAACAAGAACTCAAGCTGGTTGAAACGAACTTGCAGCAATGGCATCACGGCCCGCTCGCCCCTGCCGCGCCGCGCGGCATGCCACCGCATTCGTGGTTTGTCGACCGCAGCCTGACGACCATCGAACAACAATACAACGCCCACCATCAACAGTTGCGGTTGGACACGCTCACCGGCATTCAGAACCGACGGGCGTTTGATCTCGATCTGGCGGCGATGGCCGAGAATCAGCAGTCGCCCTACGCGCTGCTGCTGATCGACGTCGATAAGTTCAAACACGTCAACGACACTTGGGGACACCAGTTTGGCGATAACGTGCTCGCGCGCGTGGCGCAGGTCTTAACCAAAAATCTCGACACCCACAGCATTTACCGCATTGGTGGCGACGAGTTTGCAGCGCTGGTGCCAGTGAACGATGACGCCCCTTTGGGGGAACAGCTCAACCGTTTGGTGCTAGACATGCGTCATCAGAAATGGCGCGAGCAGGGCTGCCACGTGACCCTGAGCATTGGCGTCAGCATCGGACCAAATACACCGTGTGAACTGGTGAATCAAGCCGACAAAGCGCTGTATCGCAGTAAAGAAAATGGCCGTGATTGTTGGTCGATGGCTTAACGCACGGCCGCGTCCAGATGCGCTTTGATACGTTGCAGCCCGTGCTTTAAATCTTCCCGCGATAGCGGCCCGGTGAGCGAAATACGAATCGCGTTCGGCAAGGGGTAAGAGCCAACGCGAAAGAACATTGCATCACGCACAAACACGCCCTCTTCGGCGAGCTGCTGTTTTAGCTCACTCGCTGGGCAATGCTCTGGCAGTGCGATCCAACAGTTGAAGCCGGGAATCGCCGCAGTTTGGCGCTCAGGGAACACCGATTGCAAAATGCGGTGACGGGCGCTGAGTTCCAGCGCAATGTCTTCATCGACTTGTTGCATCGCGCCATTGCTCAGCCAGCGACAGACCAAATCCACGAGGATCGGGCTGACATGCATGCACGATGCGCGCAGCGCTTTTTGCAGTGGCAGTTTGAGGTTGGTCGGCAGCACCATGTAACCGACGCGAATGCCACCAGCAAAATACTTCGAGAAACTGCCGATGTAGAGGGTGATGTCCGGCGCGATGCTCACCAACGGCGAACGGCGATGCTCCGGTGGGCAATAGAGCACGTCGTCTTCGATGATCAAGACATCAAACCGGCGGCAGATTTCGATGATTTTTAGTCGCCTTGAATCGCTCAGTGCCACGCCCGTCGGGTTTTGAATCGCGGGTGTCATATAGAGCAAGCGCGGACGATGGCGCTGACAGTGCAGCAGCAAATCGTCCGGCATAATGCCTTGGTCATCAATCGCCACCGGGATCACTTTGCGCTCCTGCTGCGTGCAAGCATTGATGAATTCGCCGTAGCACAACCCTTCAAGCAAAATGGTATCACCACTGCGGGTGAGCGCTTGCAGCACCGTGCTCAGCGCATGCTGACCGCCGTAGGTCCATTGCAGTCGCGAACGGTCAATGTCGCACTGCCAACGCTGATTGACCCAACGTTGCAACGTCGCGCTGTGGCCTTGCAAACCATCGGCAGAGAAATAATCCAGCACCGCTTTTTGCGCCGTCGGCTGGCTGGCGAGTTCGCCCAACGCCGCCATCAAATGGCGCTGCTGGCTGAGGATTAACGGGCGACACAGCGACAAATCGACCCCGCCGCGTGACACCAGCGGATGATAATAATCCTGCTGCTCGTGGCGGCGATCTTTAATGTAAGTACCGCTGCCCACCACGGGCACGGTGACGCCGCGCAGTTCCAGTTCCTGATAAGCGCGAGTGATGGTGCCGACGGTCACGCCAAGCTTGTAAGACAGCATGCGCTGCGACGGCAATTTGCTGTGCACTTTCAGCTCGCCACGCTCGACCGCTTCTTCAAAGGCATCGGCCAGCACTTTGTATTTCGGCCCCGCGCGGCCGGTGAGATCTGGAATAAACATTGTCACCATTGTCATCGATACACTTGGTTGGAAAGTTAAGCATATTCAAGGGTTGGCGGAATGTGAAATACAAAAGTGTCATGGTGACGCATAAACACTAGGGATTCACTTGGCAGGCAGATTAGAGTGGCCCTATCGCCAATTCAAGGAGCTTAATTCATGTGGACCCTGTTGCCTTCGTTGTGTCTGTTCGCGTTCATCACCGCCTTCACGCCGGGGCCGAACAACTTTCTGCTCGCCAGCTCCGGCTCTCAGTTTGGTCTGCGCCAAACGTGGCGCCATATCATCGGCATTCGTGTGGGGGTCAGCGGGTTGATTCTGCTCAGCGCGGCAGGTGTTGGAGTGCTGTTGCAAGCCTATCCGCTCGCCTATACGGCGCTTAAATATGTTGGGTTTGCATACATGAGCTGGCTGGCCATCAAACTAATTTTGGCGGGCGGCAATCTACACAAAAGCCACGCAGCCAAACCACTCACGTGCCTGCAAGCGGCGCTGTTTCAACTCGGCAATGTCAAAGCGTGGGCGGCCAGCTTGACGGTGGTTGCCACCTACACACTGCCGTCGCTGTATTGGGTGTCGGTACTGTGGATTCTGGCCGCGTTTACCGTGACCGGTGTGCTGTGTAATCTGTGCTGGGCGGGGATGGGAAAAGCGGCGGGCCGGTATCTCGACACGCCGCGTAAGATTCGAACCTTTAATTACAGCTTGAGCGGATTGACCTTTGCAACCATTCTGCCGGTGCTGTTTCAGGCTTAACGACGCTGGCCGTACCGGGCGCGGGCGGCCGCTTCTTTGGAGACAATCGTCTGACCAATCGGGGCCAGCGAAATGACCGCCAGTTTGAGGTGTTGCAAGGCAAACGGAATGCCGATGATGGTGATAAAGCACGCCACCGCTGACAGCAGATGGCCAATCGCCAACCACACACCAGCCAGCAAGAACCAAATCACGTTGCCGATCACCCCAAAACCGCCAGTGCCGATGTCTTCTTTACCGGTCAGTTCATCGCGGCCAATCGCCTCCTGACCAAACGGAAAGAAGGAAAAATTACCAATGACAAAACAGGCGCGCCCCCAAGGAATGCCGACAATGCTGATAAAGGCCAGCAAGCCGAAAAACCACCAGGCGAGGCCCATCATCACGCCACCCAATAGAAACCAAATAATATTACCGATCGTTCTCATGTCTTCCTCTTAAAACACACGTTGATAATGCTCCACCGTGGGAAACGGGTCATAAAAGTGATGAAGCAACGCGCGCCACTGCTGATATTCCGCCGATTGACGAAACCCTTCGGTATGCGCCTCCAGTGTCTGCCAGTTGACCAGCAAAATGTAGCGACTTGGGTTTTCCATACAGCGTTGCAGTTGGTGCGACACATAGCCCGCCATGCTGGCGATAATTTGCTGCGCTTGAGCAAAGCTCTGTTCAAACTGCGCTTCCTGTTCTGGTTTTACATCCAGAATCGCGACTTCCAGTATCATGATTTTTCCTTAACCGAAGATGAATGGGTGTTTCAGCGTTTAACCTAAATGGTTCAATGGGTTACATCAAGCCTTTGATCAGCGCGGTCAGGCCACTGATCAAACACAGCGACAACGCGCCCACGCGAATTTTCTCTTTCGGCAGGGTTTGGGTAGTTTTACGCGCCAATGCGTACCCCAGCCATGCCGAGGGGATCAGCGGAATGGTGATGAGCAGATGATGTAGGGTCAAAAAGCCAGCCGGAATCTGAATGATGAGCGAAATGATTGAGCTGAAGACAAAAAATGCCGACAAATTACCGCGCAGTTGGTTGGCTTCTTGATGTTGCAGCAACAGCGCCATCGGCGGCCCGCCAATCGCGCTACTGGTGCCGAAAAAGCCGGAGAAGAAACCGGCAATGCCCATGCGCGCGGGCGTCGGTTCAATGCGAAATGGCAGAAAACTCACCCCGACCGCAAACAGCACCAACACGCCCAACCACAGCGCCAGCACATCAGTCGAGACCCACACCAACAGCAAACCACCAGCAATCGAGCCGGGCACGCGGCCAATCAACGCCATTTTCAAGCCACCGATGGAGATGCTGCTGCGATGCTTCATCGCACTGAGCAAGGAGATGAATAGCGCCACCAAACAGATCGGCGCGGGGACATAATCCGGCGAGACCATAAACAGCAACGGTGCGGCCACCACCGCCAAACCAAACCCAATCGCGGTCTGCACAAACGAACCAACAAAAATAAGTAACATCGCGATGAGCGCCGTACTGCTGAAATAATCCATGAGGGTGCCTGATCTCCTTATAATGACGGTGGCAGCAGGGCGAGCTGTCACTGACGGTGTCTGCAATTGAATCGGTGGGCGAAAGCCGCAAGAGAACGAGAAAAGTCATGCGATTGCATGACTTTTGAACGGTAACAGTTTACTCAATTTTCGCAATAAAAACGTTTCGCTTTGCCCCACTTAGGCGGAAATGAGCGCAAACCCTTCATCCAACCAACCGGTCACGCCGCCAATCATTTTTTTCACCGGCCGCCCCAGTTTTGCCAAACGAATCGCCGCTTTTTCTGTGCCATTGCAATGTGGCCCCGCGCAGTAGACCACAAACAGGGTTTCGGGCGGGTATGCCGCCAAGGTGCGCTCATTGAGGCGTGGATGCGGCAGGTTGATCGCGCCGTCAATGTGCCCTTCAGCGAACAGCGCTTCGCCACGCACATCGAGCAAAATAAAGTCCTGCGTGTGGTTGGTCAGTGCATGGTGCACATCCCAACAGTCGGTTTCAAATTGCAATAAGGTGGAAAAATGAGCAAGTGCTTGCTCACTGCTGGCCGCAGGAATTCTCGATACCGCGCTCGACATAATGACTCTCCTTTTCATGATTGATGCGTCAGTGGTGGTCATCATGGTGTGTCACCGTGATGTGTCACTGGAATGCGTAGTGTGCCGCACACTTTGTTCACGCAACACTGGCGCAAACGCCAATTATCGATAACATTACGCCAATACATCGTTCTCCGTTTCACGCTCAAGGAAGCTTATGCGTCGTATCGCCATTCTCACTCATGCCCACTGCTCGCTGTTTGAACTCGGCTGCGCCGTCGAACTGTTTGCCCTGCCCCGCCCAGAGATCGCACATTGGTATGCTTGCGACGTGGTCAACTTGGAAGGCGCGCCATTTGAGTCCACCGCTGGCGTCACCATTGCAGCCAAATGCGTTACCAGCCTGAGCGATTACGATACTTTGGTAATTCCCAGTTGGCCGACGCAAGGCGACCCCGTGCCCGAGGTGCTTGCCCGCGAAGTGCGCGCCTTTGCCCAGGCAGGCAAACGCCTGCTGAGCTTTTGTTCGGGCGCATTTTTACTTGCCGAACTGGGCCTGCTCGATGGCCGTCAGGCCACCACCCACTGGCGTTATGCTGAACGGTTCAAGGCGCGCTTTACCCAAGTCGATTACGTCGATGACGTGTTGTACGTGTGGCAGGATCCAATCGGCTGCTCGGCAGGTAGTGCGGCGGCGCTGGATTTGGGTTTGGCGGTGATTCGCCACGATTTTGGCTACAAGGTCGCCAACCAAGTGGCGCGGCGATTGGTGATGTCGGCGCATCGCGCGGGCGGTCAGTCGCAATTTGTGGAAGCGCCGATGCTGGCGGTGCCCAAACAGTTTGCGGGCGCGCTGGATTGGGCGCAGCAACACCTGACATCGCCCATCAATGTCGACCAATTGGCCGCGCGCGCCAACATGTCGCGCCGTACCTTTGAGCGTAAATTTCGCGCTAGTTTTAACCTCTCGCCGAACGAGTGGCTGATTCAGCAAAAAATCGAGCGCGCGAAAGGATTATTGGAAGAAACCACGCTGCCGCTGGAACGCCTCGCGGAGCAATCTGGCTTTGACAGTGTGGTGACGCTGCGTCACCATTTTCGCCGTTTACTCGGCGTTTCCCCCAAGCAGTATCAGCAGCAGTTTCTTCCTTAAGGGATCGACCAACGCTTGCCTGCGCGTCAATCACGTGTCAGTCAGTGCTTACAATTCATCCAATATGATCAGCGGCACGCGGTCGCTTAAGGCGCGTAACGCAATGCCATGCACCATGGCATCCGGCGCACTGCACGCGTCACTGAGTACACGAACCGAGTAATCACTGGCCGCAGGCGACAGCGCGGTGTGAGTGACGCAGTTTTGCGTCATCATGCCACACACCACCAACTCACGGATATTTTGCGCGCGCAGAACATCACTTAAAGTGGTGTTAAGAAAGCTGTCAGCATGCTGTTTTTCCACCACCACGCTCGCGGGCGCTTGGGCAAGCAACGCCGAATGCAATTTCACCCCGTCGCTGCCCGCTTTGAAAAAGGGTGCCTCTGCGCCGCCGACATGCTGCACCAACACCACAGGCCAGCCGCGCTGCTGCGCGATCTCGGCGGCGGACAGGGTGTGAGCAAGCACCTCCTCGGCCTGATACTGCGGGTAAGCGCCCGCCGGAAAATAATCGTTTTGCAGATCGATCACAATGAGCGCCGAGTGACTCATGGTTGTCTCCTTTTGTTGTTGAGATGATTGACTGTTGAGATAAATGATTGTTGGAATGAATCCAGAGTATCCACCGATTGCATTGTGTTGTTCAGCGTCTAAAATGACTTTAATCGAGTCAAAAACGACAGCAAGGACGTTTCGTGAACCACATTCCGATTGCGATACTCGCCTACCCCGGTTGCCTGCTTTCTGCGGTGCATGGGCTAGAAGAGATGTTATGGATGGCGAACCGCGCCTGCGCCGAATTGGATCAGCCCTTTCAGTTTGATTGCCATGTGTTGCGCTGGCCATTGGATGCCACCACACATGACGATGTGCCATACGCGGTAGTGGTGCTGCCCCCCAGTCGTGAACGCGGTTTTGATGTCAAAGCGCCGGTTGAACTCACCGACTGGCTGCACACGCATCATCAACAAGGCGCGATTCTCGCGTCCGCCTGCGCGGGCGTGTTTTTGCTCGCCGACACCGGTTTGCTGGCGCACAAAGTCATCACCACTCATTGGGGCTTGGCCGAACTGTTTCAGCAGCGCCATCCCGAGTTGCAGCTCAACACCAACGACATTTTGATCAACCAAGGCGACATCATCACCGCTGGCGGCATGATGTCGTGGATTGATTTAGGGCTAGAACTCATCGCGCAGTTTGCTTCGCCGGCCGTAATGCGTCAGGTGGGCAAATTGTTGGTGGTCGATACGGGCTTGCGCGAGCAGCGCTATTATCAGCAATTCACCCCCAGCTTTTTGCACGGCGATGAGAGCATTGTCGCGCTGCAACATTTGATTCACCGCCAATTTGCAGCGCCCTTGACCCTGTGGCAACTCGCCGAGCACGCCAACGTCACCGAACGCACGGTGCAGCGCCGCTTCCTCAAAGCGACCGGACTCAACCCAATTCAATACCTACAACGCGTGCGGATTCAAAAGGCGTGCGACTGGTTGGAATCCACCGCGCAGTCGTTTGAGTGGATCGCCCATCACATCGGCTACGAAGACGTGAGCGCGTGCCGCAAAGTGTTCATCAAAATCATGGGATTAACCCCCAGCGAGTTTCGCCGCCGCTTCGCCCCGTCGCATTACACCGTCGATACCGTGGTGCAGAGTGACTGATCCCCGCGCCAAACTCAGTGTTTTAAAAATGCACAAAATTCATTTTTAAAACACCTTTTCATTTTGAGCAATTCCTCTACAATAGCGCCACTTTTCGGCGCAGTCGCGCCCTCATTTTTGCAGGCTCGTTTCATGTCGAACCCCATTTCGCGCGCGATCACCTTGTTGGTGCTGGCCAACCTGTTGGCCTCGTTTTCTGATGTGTCGCTTAAAGTCCTCAACGGCGAAGTGCCCACCTTTCAATATGTGTTTATTCGCCAACTGATCAGCACGCTGATCATGCTGCCGCTGTTGTGGCGTTTGCCCAAGGCCGAACGCATGCAGGGCGGTAAATGCTGGGTGACTTTTTCGCGCGCGCAGCTGATCCTTATGGGCAGTGCGTGCGCCATGATTGCCATCACTTACTTGCCGCTCGCCACCGCCAACGCAATGTTCTACGTCGGCCCACTGCTGATGTTGCCCCTGTCGATTACCCTGCTCGGTGAGCGCCCGGCACTGAAACAAATTGTCGCTACCTTGATTGGTTTTGCGGGCGTGCTGGTGGTGCTGCGTCCGGAGCATTTTCACTGGGCGGCGATTGCCGGATTAGGTTGCGCGCTCTCAATGGGGCTGGGGAATATTTTGATTCGCAAACTGCCGTCCGAGCAGCCCATGGCCGCCACGCTGTTTTGGACCGGCGTCATGACGCTGCCGCTGGCGCTGATCCTCGCACTGCCACAATGGGCCCCGATTTCCTGGCGTCATCTGGGCTGGATTGTGGTGATCAACCTGCTGGTGCTGGGCTATCACGTGTTGGTGCTACTGGCGTACAAAGGGGTGGAAGCCAACCGCATCGCACTGGCGGAATATTCCGGCTTGGTGTTCGTGACTTGGTTTGGCGTGATGTGGTTTGACGAAGTGCCGGACATGCTCACCGTGGTGGGCATCTTGCTCATCGTGGTGCCGATGATGCCAGTCAAATGGCGTCGCTTGTGGCGCAAAATGTGGCGCACGAAACGCAACAAAGCGCTCGCGCAGCAAGAGCTGTCCTAAGCGTATTGCAGATGAAAAAGCCAGCCGTTTCGGGCTGGCTTTTGGTTTTCATTTAACCGTGAATGGCGTGAGATTAGTAAGCAAAACCGATGCGTTGACGGGGGTGCGCGCCGCTTTCTAGCTCGTCAACCAAGGCTGCTGCGTAATCTGCCACAGAGATGCGGCTGTTGCCTTGTGCATCGCTCAGCAGTTGGTCACCGCCAACGCGGTAAGCGCCTTGTTTTTCACCCGGGAAGATTTCCGCCGCTGGGCTCATGAAAGTCCAGTTCACGCTGCTGTCAGTGGCGTTGAATACATCCAGTGCTTCACCTTGCGCCAATGATTCGGCTTTGTACGCTTCTGGGAAATCAGGCACGGTCACCAGTTTCACGCCCGGCGCCACTTCCAGTGAACCTGCGCCACCCACCCAAAGCAAGCGTTCAACGCCAGCGTTTGGTAGTTGAGCAAGAAGCGTTGCTGCGCTTTGCGCCACAATCGCATGTGCGCCTGTGGCACGGCCACCAATGGAAGCGATCACTGCATCAGCACCCGCCACAGCTGCTGCCAAGTCGCCACCGGCTTGCAGATCATATTGACGAACTTCAACGCCTTCGGCGCTGACTTTGGCTGGGTCGCGCACCACTGCAATCACTTCATGACCACGTGCTTTGGCTTCTTCAACAATGTGACTACCAATCCAACCGGTTGCACCAAATACTGCTACTTTCATCTGAACTCTCCTCATCTGGAATCTGAATTTTTCAATGGATGTTTCCAATCAACGGAACTCAGTTTAGTTGCTAACCAAACCGTGAAAAATACACATAAACGATGTAGATTGTTTCAATATAAGTTACTAATCGGAGATCGTGATGGACCGACTGACCGCGATGCGCAGCTTTGTTGAAGTCGCCAACACTGGCAGTTTTACCAAAGCCGCCGACAACCTGACCCTGAGTCGTTTGCAGGTCACGCGCCATGTGCAGGAAATTGAAGACTGGCTCAAGCAGCGCTTGCTGCACCGCACCACACGCAAAGTGAGCCTGACCGCCGCCGGCGAAGAGGCGCTGACGCGCTGCGAGCAAATTCTCGACCAAACGGCCGAACTGGAGATTCGCGCGCTGGAGCAATCACAATCGCTCACCGGCAGCATTCGCATTTCCGCCCCCATAGGGTTGGCGCAGCACCTGCTGCTCGATACCGTCGAAGCCTTTACCGAGCTACACCCGCAAGTGACGATTGATATTCTGGCTTCGGATCGCCTGTCGCAACTGGTCGACGATCGGGTCGATGTGGCGCTGCGATTTACCCAACAGCCCGATGAGAGCTTGATCGCCCGCCGCCTGATTCAAGTCGACACCGTGGTGTGCGCCTCGCCGCAGTACTTGCAAACGCACGACCCCATCATCGAACCCGCCGATCTCAGCCGCCACAACTGCTTTGTTCACCTCACCAACCACACTTGGGATTTGGTGCGCGACAATCAACACTTCAGCGTCAGGGTGAGCGGCACCGTTCGCGCCAATGACATGGAAATTTTGCGCAGTGCGGCGCTGCATCACAAAGGCGTGGTGTGGCTGCCGTGCGATCTCGCCAATCCGTGCCTACGCCGTGGTGAACTGGTCAAAGTGTTAGCCGATTATCACAGCCCCAGCAGCCATCTGTGGGCGGTGTATCTGTCGCGCAGCTATCAAACGCCCTTGGTGCGCCAGTTCATCGACTTTGTCGCCGAACGCTGGCAAGACGACATTCGCGTGCCGATTTAAGCGCCATCCCGCAGAAACGCAGATGATAAAAAAGGAAGTCAAATGGCTTCCTTTCACTGAACATGCGCGTGGTTATGCCTGAAAACGGCTGAGTGAGAACAGCGAGATATCGTGCTCTGTTTCGCCGCGCACAGCCAAATCACTGAGAATTTCGCCGATCACGCTGGCGAACTTAAACCCATGGCCAGAAAAGCCAGCCGCGATAATGATGTTGTCGTGTTTCGGATGCGTATCGATGATGAAGTGCTCATCGGCGGTCATGCTGTACAGGCAGGTTTTGCCATACATCAGGCCCGATGTTTGGGGCATAACCGTCGCCAGAAAACGCTCCAAATCAACACTGTCGACCACCGTGTCAAACGGGGCAATCGGCGTGTCGGGATCTTGCGCCTCGCCGCCATCGTGGCGACCCACTTTCAGCCCCGCGCCATCAATGCTCGGGAAACCGTAGTACATGCCTTGCGGGGAATCAAACGAGAATGCCGGGAACAAACCTTCGCCGTAGAGCGCTTCATCGGCTTCAAACCAAGCAAAGGTTTTGCGATTGGGCTGCATCGGCAGTGTGAAATCCAGCGCGCTCATCAGTTTGGTCGCCCACGCACCTGCTGAAACAATCACTTTATCCGCCACAATCACGGTGTCACCGCTGCGCAGTGTCACGCCATGGTCCTGAACGTCAATCTCATCCAGCGGATGGTAGGTCAATAGCTCCGCGCCATGCGCCAGCGCCAACTGACGATAAGCGCTGATACAGTCTTCACAGCGCAGCACGCCCGAAGTCGATTCAAAGCAGCCGATGTAGTTGTCAGGCAGCGTGATCCCGGGAAAACGTTGGTGAATCTCCGCAGCAGTCAACACCTCGATTGGCAGCTGGTACTGCTTCGCACTCGCGATAATCATCTGAATAAATGGCGAGCTGGCTTCGCCCATATTGAGCACGCCAGTTTTGAGAAATAGCGTTTGGCCACTTTCAGCTTGCAGCGCTTCCCACAACGCTTGCGCGCGCAATGCCAGCGGCACGTACTTTTCGCCTTCGCCGTATGCGTGGCGAATAATGCGGGTTTCACCGTGGTGACTGGCGTGATGATGCGGCGGATCAAACGCATCCATCATCAACACTTTTTTGCCCTGTTTGGCCAGAAAATAGCCCGCGGCCATGCCCATCGAACCGGCCCCAACGACCACAACATCGTATTTCAAATCCACCTCTCCTTTGGCTGCTCGAACAAATACAGAGGGCGGATCGGTGACCCGCCCTCTGCTTTACTCTAACTGCCTCGCTGGGCGATAGATACTGAAAAATCGTCAGCGGTGCGAACTGTTGACCAAATCGCCCACCACGTGCGACACGTAATCCGCCCCTTTGAGAATCTCGTGAATGATCTCAGACGCTTCGGCAATCAAGTCGGCATTGCGTGTCGCTTGTTCGGTCACTTCGACCATGCTGCTGCGCACATTACCCACCAACTGGTTGTTGCGATCGACCATGGTGTTGATCTCTTCCGTTGAACGCGTGGTGCGTGAGGCCAGTGTACGCACTTCATCCGCCACCACCGCAAATCCACGGCCATGATCCCCTGCCCGCGCAGCTTCGATCGCCGCGTTCAGCGCCAGTAAGTTGGTTTGATCGGCAATCGATTTGATCGTGGTGACGATCTTGGCGATCTCTTCCGATTGGGTGTTGAGATCATCCACCAGCCCCGACGAACGGCGAATGTCTGAGGAGATTTTTTCGGAATTGTTGAGGTTCTGCTGCAAAATACTGGCGCCGCGTTCCGAGACTTGAGCCGTTTCCACCGACGTACTGTGCGCCACTTCCGCCGCTTTCTGGATCGCCAGTTGGCGCTCCATGCGTTCCGTAATATCGCACGCGATCTTGGTGACTTTGATCACCTTCCCGCGGTGATCAAATACCGGATTGTAGGTCGCTTCGATCCACACGCTATCGCCATTGCGACTCACACGGCGAAACAAGCCATTTTTCACCTGACCACTCGCGAGGTCGCGCCAAAAGGTCGGGTTCTGTTGATAAAATTCCGGCGGACAGAAGATCTCATGATGCTGGCCTTTGATCTCTCTCAACTCGTTGTAACCCAGCGTGTGGACAAAGTTGTCATTCGCGTCGATCACCCGACCATCGACGGTAAATTCAATCACCGCATTGGAGCGATGAATCGCCTGCAGCAGCGCTTTGTCGTCCACTGACTCTTCAAAATTCTGCGTGATGTCGTTGGCGATTTTCATCACCCGCACCACGCGGCCATCCTGCTCAATCGGAATGTAGGTCGCTTCCAACCACACATCCTTGCCTTGCTTGTCCCGGCGCAAAAAGGTGCCTCGCTGCGGTTTGCCCTTGGCTAAATCGGTCCAGAACTGGCGATATTGCGGTTTGTCGACCAATTCAGGCGGACAAAACAGACGGTGATGCTGACCTTTGATCTCATCAAGGGTGTAACCCATGGTGCTCAAAAAGAGCGGGCTGGCATCAACCACTTCCCCGTCGGGAGTGAAATAGATCGTCGCACAGGAGTTGGCAATGCTCGACAGCTCCGCCTGCAGTGCATGAATGATTTGATGATTGTTATCTTTGGTTTGAGAATTGGTTTTACGAAATAACATGCTCACTCCCTTGCGTGGCCGCAGCGCGTATTGAAACAGGTGGCACAACACTGCATAAAAAATCAGCAAAACTCTTACTAAAGTTAACCTTATTTCGTGACATATCAATAAAATCACTTCAATTATGACGTTCTATCCATGACGACAATGGGTCATGCCGCGCGTCTAGCGCGGTGCAGAAACAACAACGCCAGCAACAAGCGCTGGCGTTGGATGGGAATCGATGTCAACGGTGCCTTGCCTCAGCCAAGTACGTCGTCCAACGTCGCCTCGCTGACTGCCGCGCCGTTCATCAGCACTTGAATGCCTTTCTCTTCCAGCTCCTGACGCACACTGGTCGGGAAAGACGCATCGGTGATCACTGCGTCAAAGCTCTGAATATCGAGGGCGTGAAACGTCGCCACTTTGCCGTATTTGGATGAGTCGGAGACCAGAATCACCTTTTGCGCCGCTGCCGCAACCGCTTTTTTGACGATTACTTTTGGTTCACTGGGGGTCGAGATACCGCGCAGGTTCCACGATGAAGTCGACACAAACGCCACATCCACATTCATCCCCGCCAAAAAGTCCGACACCTTACTGCCAACGCTCGACTGATTCTCGCGATCCACGCGCCCGCCGGTGTGATAGAGGTCGCTGAGGCTGTGATGCGTGAGATACGCCGCAATCACAAAATCGTTGGTGACAAACAACAGATCATCACGTGGCGCGAGTTGATGGGCAATTTCCAGCGTGGTGGTGCCCGCATCGAGATACACGGTCGAATGACTTGGCACCAGTTGACTGGCGATGTGGCCAATCGCGGCTTTTTCGCTGGCATGTTGCGTGGCTTTGGCATCATGAGATGGCTCCTGATGCAGCACTTTGGTGAGTTGCACCCCGCCCGACACCGACAGCACCTTGCCCAATTTTTCGAGTTTGGCGATATCGCGACGAATGGTCATATGCGACACATCGAGTTGCTCAACCAATTCATTGATGCTGATAACTTCCTGCTGTGACAGCAGTGAGAGGATGGTTTTGTGACGTTCTGCTGGAATCATAAAGACTGAGCCGTGGGTAAGAAGAGTGCCCATCTTACCAGCCCACCAGCAATGTGTGAAGTTGTGTTAACTCTTGTGAAAATCAAGTCCCACTTGGCGATAAAGTGCGCATTTCAACCGTGAATCGAGGGCTAGTTTTCACATTGTTGTTAGTGAATGGTAAATTTTGTGAGTCACAACACAGGAAACTCGCCTGAAATTCACATATAATCACAACAAAGAACACAAATTAACATTTCAACACAGACGTAGAGCGAGAGAAGTGTATGGATAATCAACCAGTTAAGTCGGTTGCAGTAATCGGATTGGGGTCGATGGGCATGGGCGCCGCGAAATCTTGTGTGCGCGCCGGACTCGATGTGTACGGCGTGGACCTCAACCCGCAAGCACTGGAAACGCTAGGCAACTACGGCGCGAAAGCGGTCGCGAGCGATGCAAACCAATTTGCCAACCAACTCGACGCGGTCCTGCTGCTGGTGATCAACGCCAAGCAGGTGAAATCGGTACTGTTCGATTCAGGTCTGGCCGCGAACCTCAAGCCGGGCACCGCTGTGATGGTGTCGGCGACCATTTCCGCGCAAGACGCCAAAGCGATTGAAGCCGGCCTTAAGGCACATGACCTGCTCATGCTCGACGCGCCGGTGTCTGGCGGCGCAGTCAAAGCGGAAGCGGGCGAGATGACCATCATGGCGTCTGGCAGCGCGCAAGCTTTCGCAAAACTGGCACCGGTATTGGATGCCACCGCAGGCAAAGTTTACAACATCGGCACCGACATCGGCCTTGGCGCCACGGTGAAAATCATTCACCAGTTGCTCGCGGGCGTGCACATTGCCGCAGGCGCCGAAGCCATGGCACTGGCCGCGCGCGCCAACATTCCTCTCGATCTGATGTACGACGTGGTCACCAACGCAGCAGGCAACTCTTGGATGTTTGAGAACCGCATGAAACACGTGGTGGACGGCGACTACTCGCCAAAATCCATGGTCGACATCTTTGTTAAAGACCTCAATCTGGTCGCCGATACGGCGCAGGATCTGAAATTCCCGCTGCCCCTAGCAAGCACGGCGCTCAACATGTTTACCTCCGCCAGCAACGCCGGATTTGGTCAAGAGGACGACAGCGCCGTGATCAAGATTTTTGACGGCATCGAGCTGCCTGGCGGGGAGAAATAATCATGTTGCTAGGAGTCATTGCCGACGATTTTACTGGCGCAACCGACATTGCAGGCTTTTTGGTGGAAAACGGCATGCGCACGGTGCAGCTCAATGGCGTGCCAGCAAGCGACACGCAAGTGGACGCCGATGCGGTCGTCATCAGCCTCAAATCACGCTCATGCCCGGCCGACCAAGCCGTCAGCCAGTCATTGGCTGCGTTGCGCTGGTTACAGGCGCAGGGTTGCCAGCAGTTTTACTTCAAATACTGCTCCACGTTCGACAGTACCGAACAAGGCAACATTGGGCCAGTGACCGATGCCCTGCTGACCGAACTGAATGAACCCTTCACGATCGTCTGTCCGGCACTGCCGGTGAACGGGCGCACCGTGTTCAACGGCCACCTGTTTGTGCTGGGTGAACCGCTGAACGAATCCGGCATGCGTCATCACCCGGTGACACCGATGACCGATTCGAGCG
Source organism: Vibrio sp. Vf1514 (assembly GCF_052076135.1). Taxonomy (NCBI): domain Bacteria; kingdom Pseudomonadati; phylum Pseudomonadota; class Gammaproteobacteria; order Vibrionales; family Vibrionaceae; genus Vibrio; species Vibrio sp. Vf1514. The sequence goes on from NZ_CP197268.1 coordinate 1,561,593, forward strand.
TCGTGCGTTTGATGAATCGTCAGTCGCAAGGTGACTGTGGCCTAGTGAACTATCAGGTGATTGAGCAAGGCGCAGAGGCCGTGGTTGCCCGCTTTGCCGAGCTGCAACGTGAAGGTAAACGCTACGCAGTGGTCGATGCGATGAACAGCGCTCATCTGGTCACACTGGGTCAGGCCGCCAAATCGCTCAAACTCATGACCGGCGGTTCAGGTCTCGCCGCAGGTATCGCGCAAAACTGGGCCGACACACTGGCGGACCAAAGCGAAGCCAAATCAGCAGGCCTGCCGCAACGCGCGCGCAGTGTGGTGCTGTCCGGCTCCTGCTCGCTGATGACCAATCAACAAGTGGCCCGTTATCAAACGCTGGCACCGCATTTTGCCGTCGATGTTGAAGCGTGTTTACGTGATGCACAGTACGTGCAGCATGTATTTGACTGGGTGATCCAACAGCTGGATGGCGACTACGCACCGATGGTTTACGCCACCGCTGACGCCGAGCAACTCAAAGCCATTCAAGCGCAATACGGCGCGGCGGCATCAAGCGAAGCGGTGGAGCAGTTTTTCAGCCAGCTTGCGCACCAGTTGCAGGAGTTTGGCGTGCAGAACTTTATCGTCGCGGGCGGTGAAACATCCGGCACCGTGACCCAGAGCCTTGGCGTCACAGGTTTTCACATCGGACCGCAAATCGCCCCGGGCGTGCCTTGGGTCAAATCCATCGACGGTTCACTGTCGCTGGCGCTTAAGTCAGGCAACTTCGGCGATGAACGGTTCTTCGAAAAAGCGCAGGATTTTTATCTATGACAGAACAACAACTCAGAGCACAGATGGTCAACCTGGCACGTTCGATGTTCGAACGCGGTTACGCCACCGGCGGCGCAGGAAATCTGTCGCTCAAACTGCCGAACGGCCATTTTCTTGCCACCCCAACTGGCTCATCTTTCGGCCGCTTGGTCGCTGAGGAACTCTCAGTGGTGGATATCGACGGTAATCAGATCTCCGGCAAACGCGCGTCAAAAGAGATTGCGTTCCATCTGGCGATTTACCGCAACAACCCGAAATGCAACGCAATTGTGCACCTGCATTCGACGTATCTGACGGCGCTGTCGTGCCTCGACCACCTCGACGCAGAAAACGCCATTCGCCCGTTTACGCCGTACTACGTGATGCGTATCGGCCAGTTACCGGTCATTCCGTATCTGCGTCCGGGGGAACCGCGCATTGCTGAAGAGCTGGGTAAACGCGCCGCCGATTACCGCGCGTTCTTGCTGGCAAACCATGGCCCGGTGATTACCGGCACTGACATGGAAGATGCGGTCGATAACGCCGAAGAGCTGGAAGAGACCGCCAAACTGATGTTTTTACTGAACAATCACCCCATTCGCTACCTGACCGAAGCGGAAGTGGACGACCTGAAAGGGAGAGGAAAATAATGGCCAAATTTGCTGCAAATCTCACCATGCTGTTCACCGAAGTGCCATTTTTAGAGCGCTTTGAACAAGCGCACCGCGCCGGCTTTAAAGCAATCGAATTTCTGTTTCCGTATGCGTTCGAACCACATGTGCTGGCGGCAAAACTGACACAGTACGGTTTTGAACAGGCGCTGTTCAACATGCCTCCGGGCGACTGGGATGCCGGCGAAAAAGGCTTTGCTGCCCTGCCGGGACGCGAGCAAGCGTTCAAACAGAGCGTGGCCACCGCGCTGATGTATGCCCAAGCACTGAACTGCAAAAAAGTGCACGCGATGTCGGGCATCATCGATCCGGCCTACAGCATGCAACAACACATCGACACCTTTATCGCCAACATCCGCTATGCCGCGGATGCATTCGCCGAACATGGGATTGATGTGCTGATTGAACCACTCAACACCCGCGATGTACCGAACTACTTCGTCGCCCACCAGCGCCGCGCGGTGGAACTGATTCAGATGGTCGACCGTCCGAACGTGAAACTGCAACTGGACCTGTACCACGCGCAGATCATGGAGGGCGACTTAGATGTACTGATCCGCGATTTAGCGCCGTTTACCGGCCATATTCAAATCGCGTCTGTGCCGCATCGCCATGAACCCAGCGACGGCGAAATCAACTATCCGTACCTGTTCGATGTACTGGACGATTCCGGTTACGACGGCTGGATTGGGTGCGAATACAAACCAAAAACCACCACAGAGCAGGGCTTGGCCTGGGTCAAACCTTATCTGTAACGCTCAATAACAATAATAAAATAAAAGACGACAAGGACATGCGTATGAACATCGTAATTACCGGTGGCGCCGGATTTCTCGGCGCCATGCTGGCTCAAACCCTACTGCACCATCATGCCGACACCATTGAATCCCTGACCGTTGTGGATCGCGTCGCACCAAACAGCGCCGTGACGCAAGACTCACGCGTGAAAGCGATCGTGGCTGACATCACTGATCCACAACAAGTCGAGACGCTGATTGCCCCGACCACCACCCATGTGTTCCATCTGGCGGCGATCGTCTCCAGCCATGCCGAACAAGATTTCGACTTGGGGATCAAAGTCAACCTCACGGCCACGCAACTGTTATTGGAGCAGTGCCGCCGCGTCAATCCCGCCATTCGTTTCGTTTTTTCAAGTTCACTGGCGGTGTTTGGTGGACAATTGCCTGACGTCGTCACCCCCATGACGGCCACGCAGCCTAGCTCCTCCTACGGCACACAAAAAGCGATGGGCGAACTGCTGGTCAACGACTACGGCCGCAAACATCTGGTCGATGCGATCAGCGTGCGCCTGCCGACAATCTGCATTCGCCCTGGCGTGCCCAATCAAGCGGCGTCATCATTTGTCAGCGGCATCATTCGTGAACCCTTGAAAGGCCAACCCTCGAACTGCCCGGTCGATCTGGATTTGGGCTTGTGGATCTCAAGCCCCGAGACCGTGATTGAGAACATCATTCACGCCAGCCAGCTTGAGCGTAGCGCCATTCAGGGTTACCGAACTTTCAATCTGCCGGGCATCAAGGTCACGCCGCGCATCATGCTCGCAGCGATGGCCGCACATATCGATCCAGCACGCACCCAATTGGTGAGCGTGACGAAAGACCGCGCCATTGAAGCGATCGTCGCAAGCTGGCCACAAGCCATTGATAACACGCACGAACTCAGTCTAGGCTTTCGAGCCGATGCAGATTTCAATGCGGTATTGGCACGCTACATCAGCACACACCCAGTTGTTGAAATGGAGGGCGCGTAAATGTTATCGACCTCTGTTATCGGCCTCATCATTGCCGTCTTCGTGTTGATTTTTCTAGTACTTCGCACACGCGTGCACGTTCTTATCGCCATGCTGGCAGCGGCCTGCATCGCTGGCTTAATCGGCGGATTGAGCGTGAATGACACCATGGCGGCCATCAGTAAAGGCTTTGGCGGCACCTTGGGCGGCATCGGGATTGTGATTGGCCTTGGCGTGATGATGGGCGCGATTCTCGAAACATCCGGCGCCGGTGAATCCATTGCCTATCATTTCATTAAATGGCTTGGCAAACGCAAAGAAGAACTGGCATTGGCGATCACCGGATACATCGTCAGCATTCCGGTGTTTGTCGACAGCGCACTGATCATTTTGTACCCGATTGCCAAATCGTTGGCGAAGACTTCACAGCGCTCCATTTTAACCCTCACTGTCGCGTTGGCTGGTGGTTTGGTGGTGGCACACCACTGCATTCCGCCGACACCTGGCCCGCTCGGCGTCGCCAGCATCTTTGGGGTGGATATCGCTTCGATGTTGGGCTTCGGTTTGATCATCGCACTACCGTCGGTTTGTGGCATCGTGATGTATGCGCGCTGGCTAGAAAAGCATTTTCCGGAATACACTGCGCCGATGCAGTTGAACCACGCACCCGACGATCTGAAACAAGTGCATACCGACTACATGGCGTCGAAGTCGTCTAAAGCACTGCCATCGCTGACCAAATCCATCATGCCGATTGCGGTGCCGATCTTACTGATTTTGGCTAATTCGTTAACGCAACTGGCAGAAAAACAACTGGGATTAACTGGGCTGAGCGCGAGCTTCCTCGGTCAAGCCATTCAGTTCTTGGGTCACCCTGTCATCGCGCTGTCGATCAGCACGCTGCTGGCGGTCTACACCCTGACGCCATATTTGGACAAAGAGAAGACCACCGCAAAACTTGAAGAAGGCATTTCAACCTCCGGGATCATTCTGCTGGTGACTGGTGCGGGCGGTGCGCTTGGCAACGTGCTACGTGAATCCGGCGCAGGCGCGGAGATCGCTAACCAAATTGCGTCGCTGTCGATCTCACCGATCATGATTCCATTCATCATCGCAACGTTGGTGCGCGTCATTCAAGGCAGCGGCACGGTGTCTATGATTACCGCGGCCTCGATTTCCGCGCCCGTGTTGGCGGAAATTCAAGAAGTGAACATGCTGTTTGCTGCATCTGCAGCGACCATGGGTAGCCTGTTCGCCGGTTACTTCAACGACAGCCTGTTCCACATTGTGAACCGCTTGATGGGTGTCACCGAAGTGCGTAAACAATTGGTGATTTGGACCATTCCGACCACCATCGCATGGGCGATCGGCGGCACGCTGATCATGACACTCAACCTGATTTTTGGCACCGCAGGCTCGATTTATGATCCGTTGCTACCACTCGTCGTACTGGCCGGTTGCCTCTACTTTGTGAAGTCGCAAAGTCGCGCCGCCAACCACGTGGTCGCGCAAGCCAATCAATAACGTGCTCTCCCCCTTGTTCGCAAGGGGGTTTCTTTTTTCAGTACCTGAGCACGCTTCTTCATTCTCTCTGTCGTCTTCCGCTCTATTGCGCTCACTGCACCGACGGCAGCGCTGGCGTGTTCTTAAAGCAATCGAGCAGCATGTACGAGTGCATACCCGAAATACAGCGCGTCTGAAAGGTCTCGTTAATCAGTTGATTGAATGCCGCCATGCTGGCGCAACGCACTTTGAGCGCAAAATCGTGCTCGCCAGTGATCGAATAACATTCGTGGATGATCGGCGTTTGCTCAATCAGCGCCAGCAGCTTCTGGCGCGCATCCGGCTCCGATTTGCTGTATTGCACCATCACCAGCGCGTTGACATCGAACCCCGCTTTGGCTGGGTTGAGCACCACCGAATAACGTTCAATAATTCCCGACTGCTCCAGCCGTTTCAGGCGCCGAAAACATTGTGATGAGGAGAGATTCACGGCGTCAGCCAGTTCTAAACGGGGAATGCGGCTGTCTTGGAGCAGCATTTCGAGAATGCGCACATCGAGGCGGTCTAGAGCAATGGAATGCACGATATTGTCCTTAATATCACTGTTTATGCTTGGTTTATCGCATTAACCTGCCCTTTTCAAGTGCAGATTGCCAAGAAGAACGCATGACATTGTTCGTATGATAGACATCATCATGTTCGCCAAGGAATGGAGCCACCATGCGCACACTCGACCTCGATTTTATTCGCCAACAATTTCCTGCGTTTGAACAACCTTCCCTTCAAGCTCAGGCTTTTTTTGAAAATGCTGGCGGCTCGTACCTGTGCCGCCAGGTGTTGGATCGCTTCGATACCTACTTTCATCAACTGAAAGTACAGCCCTATTACCCCAATGCGGTGTCGGGCAAAGCGGGTCAATGGATGGATGAAAGTTATCAGGCGCTTGCGCCTTGGCTGGGCGTTTCCGCCAACGAGATTTATTTTGGCCCATCGACTTCACAAAACACTTATGTGCTGGCCAATGCCGTGATGGGGTGGCTGCAACCGGGCGATGAAATCATCGTCACCAATCAGGATCACGAAGCCAACAGCGGTGCGTGGCGACGCTTAGCCGAGCGCGGCATTGTGGTGCGCGAATGGGCCGTCAACCGAGCCACAGGCATGCTGGAGTTAGATGCTCTGACGCCGCTGTTGAACGCCAACACCAAACTGCTGACCTTTCCGCACTGCTCAAACCTATTAGGTTACGTGAATCCGGTGGCCGAGATTTGCGCGCTGGCGCATCAGCACGGCGTGCGCACGGTGGTTGACGGTGTCTCGTTCGCCGGTCATGGCCTGCCAGATGTCCCCGCACTGGGCACCGATATCTATCTGTTTTCGTTGTATAAAGTTTACGGCCCGCATTTGGGCGTGATGGTGATTCAACCCGAGATGGCGGAAAAGCTCAGCAATCAAGGCCACTTTTTTAACGCCAGTGTGCGCGAAAAAGTGCTTTATCCAGCCGGTCCAGATCACGCGCAAGTGGCCGCCACAAAAGGGGTGGGCGATTATTTTTCGGCGCTGTATCAGCATCATTTCCCCAATGCCGATCACGCCAGTGACGCCGACAAAGCGCAGGCGGTGCGCACGCTGCTGCATGATGCCGAACTGGCCCTGCTAGCGCCGTTGATGACCTATTTGCGAGCGCATCCTGCCATTCGCATCGTCGGCCCGGACACGCTGGACAACCGCGCGCCCACGGTATCGATCACGGTCAACGGGCATGTGCCACTGGAACTGGCAGAAACACTCGGCAAGGCGGGCATTTTGTGCGGCGCGGGACACTTTTACTCCTATCGCTTGCTGCAAGGCATGGACATCGACCCGGCATTGGGCGTGCTGCGTTTTTCGATGGTGCACAACACCAGCCCAGACGAGGTGCAGCATCTCATCGACACATTAGATGCAGTGCTGGGCGCATAAACGACGCATGCTGATTCACTGAACAATTGACCAAGCGAGCGAAACAATCGCTTGGTCATCGCCAGATTTACTGCGACAATAGCGGCGTTTCTTTAGATTAAGGTTCATTATGAAACTTTTAGTTCGCAACCTCGCTCGTTCAACCACTGAACAGGACATCCGCAAGCTGTTTTCTGATTTCGGCACCGTCAAAGAGTGCACGCTGGTTCTTGACCAGGAAACTGGCCAGTCCAAAGGTTTTGCCTTTGTTGAAATGCCAGACGACGCAGAAGCCAAAACAGCCCTCAATGCGCTGAACATGACAAGCGTTGCAAAAAGCAAAATCCGCGTGAAAGCGGCGCAGCAGTAATTTCGCATTCTGCCGAGAGAGAAGCCAACCATTCGGGTTGGCTTTTTTGTACCGCAACGAAACGCGCTTAAGCGTTCTCCTCCCCCTGTTTCAAACGCGACAGCACACGCTGCGCATTGGTCGCGCAATCCACGTCATCCGGTCGCGATTCAATATCTTCGACAATCCGCAGCAGATGCGCTTTGGTTTCAGCCAGTTTGGCCTGCAGTTGCTCAATATCGGCTATTTTGCTGCGCAGCCGTGCTACCAGCACCTCCCCCTGCCACTGGGTGAGATCCGACGGCAACAGCGCGCCGATTTCCTCCAGACTGAACCCCGCCTGTTGACCGAGCATGATCAGCTCCAGCGCCAGCACTGCCTCTTCGGGATAGCTGCGATACCCATTGGCACGACGCTGGACCATTTTTAACAATCCAGCACTTTCATAAAATCGAATGGCCGACGGCGCCAAGCCCGTGCGTTTAGCCAGCTCTCCAATCTTCATGGTCTTCATCCTGTGGTGACGATGAGTCATTATAAAGTTTAAGTGAACTTGAAGGTCAATGCTGCTGAAAGCCAACATAGTCGGTTTACTCGAGTAAATTGTTGACACTATCAACAAAATTTCGCTACGCTGCCCAAAATCATCTCGTTGATACAATCAACATAAAAAGGGCACGGCCTATGGCATCAGTGGAACAGATTCGCAGCGAACTGCGTTATCTAGTGCGTGAATTGGGATTATTGGACAAAAACTGCTGGAATTCGGGGCTATCGCTCAGTCAGGCACACCTGCTGACCTACCTCAGCAACAACGGCGCAACGCCGTTTTCCGAACTGTGTATTCAGCTCAACGCCGACAAAGCGTCGCTCAGTCGCACCATCAACAAACTGGTCGAAAATGGCGATGTGCAGCCGATTCCGCACCCACACGACAAACGCCAGAAATACTACCAACTCACACCAGCGGGCAGCGAAACCCTGCAGCGCGCCAATCACGCCGCCAATCACGCATTGGGCGATGTGATAGATTCGCTGGCTGAAGATGCACAAGCGGCGGTGCTCCATGGCCTGCGCACACTGCGCCTGAGCGCCTTTCACCACAACACCCGCCATCAGCAAGCCCGCGTACAAGTGGAGGCGTTGAATCCGGTTTATCGTGCCGAAGTCGAGCAGCTAGTGATGGATGTGTTTGCGCAGGAGCAGAAAATTCCGCCAGCATTGATTCCATTTGCAAAGGACAGCGATGTGAAATGGTGGGTCGCTCGCTCGGGCGAGTACATTTTGGGCGCCGTCGCCGCCTGGCGCGAAGGGGACGCTTGGCACTGGGGCCGCTTTGCCGTGAACCATCAGTTTCGCGGTTTGGGGATTGGGAAATCGCTGGCATTAGCCTCGCTGACGGAGCTGCTCGCAACGGCGCCGGAAATCTTGATTGAAGCGCGCGATACCACCGTCAACATCGTGCGCCAACTCGGCGGTGAGGTGCTGGGTGACGCATTTGATTTCTACGGCATGCCCGTCACGCCGATGCGTCTCACCGCCACGCGTTTTCGTGCCACGCCCCCGAACAGTGGTGAGCGCGATCAAAGGTGCGCGATTAACCGTCCAGATCTGGCGTAAATAGGCCACGTTTCATGTAGAACTTGACCCACAGCGCGCCAATCAGGCTAATCAGCAATAAAATGCCCCCAGCGATACTGTACACCATGTGCGTCATCTCGGGAGAAGGTGAGTTATTTAGCGCCACATAGCCCATGGCCACAATGCCGACGATTTGTGGAATGGGGAAAAACGGCGTGCGATAAGGGCGCGGCTGATTTGGCAGCCGCTTACGCAGCACCAACACATCCACATGCGCCACCATATAAGCCAGCAACCAACTGGTGGTGGCAGCAATCACCAACACAATCAGTGAATCAATGCCCACCAGCAGAAACGGAATCGCGGTACACACGGCCATCATCACAATCCCCACCCAAGGCGCATCGAAACGGTTTGTGGCTTTCAACTGCGGAAAAGCCTGCTTTTGCATCGCCATGCCATGTAACATGCGCGGCACCGAGGCCAAAATGGTGTTCATGGTACTGCACGTTGCCGCCAACGCCATCACGGTGGCAATCGCAAGGCCACTTTGACCAAACACCGCACTCACATAATTTAAGTAAGGGATCGGCGAGCCCACCAACGTATCGACATTGAGATACAAGCTCGCGCCATACGCAAACGCGAGAAAAATCGCAAAAATCATCACCAGCGATAGGTGCATTGCCCGTGGAATATTTTGGCGAGGTGATTTGACGTCGTTGATCATCGGGCAAATAAACTCTACCCCCACCATCATCCACATAGCCAGCGCAATCAAACCAATAAAACTGCCATCGAGGACGCCGCCAAAGCTCCAATCGACCGGAGTGCCCGTGAGCACGGGATGTGGTTCACTGATGCCTGAAATCGCGCACACGCCTACCAAAATAAGGGCTGACACCAGCACGAATGCCAACACATTCTGCACTTTGGCGAACACATCGGCGCCAACCAGATTGGTGAGGCATAGCAGCGCCAAAATCACCAACGGAACCGATTTGTCAGGAAACACGCCCGGCAGCAATTCACCGAGCATGGCATCGACCAAAAACATTTCGACCGGCAATGCCAGAACCGCCACCACCACATACCCGGCAAACACCGAGACAATGGCGGGAAAGTGGCCGATCGCTTTTTGCGTGTACGTGGCTAAGGTGCCTTCTTGCGGGAACATCAATGACAATTCGGCAAAGCTCATCGCGTTGAACTGCGCTAGCATAAAAGCGACCAGCATCGCCGCCACAAACGCCATCCCACCAAGACCAATGCCTTGGGTGGCGGAGATCATCGCCCCTTGAACAATCACCAACCCGATGCAAATCGCCATCATGGTGGGTAAACCCATTTTTCTTTGGGGTGATGGCATCGCTGATCCTTCAGCGCGATCGAGACCCACAGTGTGTAATGTATCGCTCATCATCTTCATCCTTTTTTTTGCCTATTCCAAATCGGTGCACAGGTTCAACCCATGCGATCAGAGCCGCGAAAACCGGTACGGTTTGGGGTCGATAATTGGAAAGTGGTCGCTGACCAAATCCGCCGCCAGGTGCCCTGCCGCTGGCCCGGTACCAAATCCATGTCCGGAAAATCCAGTCGCGATAGTCAGCCCCGGCAGCGCCGCAATGCGGTCAATCACCGGATTGGAATCCGGCGTGACATCAATCAAGCCTGCCCACGCTTCATCTACTTCGGCCTTTGCAAACGCTGGCCATGCCTGACCTAAATTGGTCATCGCTTCGTGGTTGAGCGCTTCGTTGTGCGGCGGGTTAAGTGTGCGAATCTGTTCAAACGGAGAACGGTGACCCAAGCGCCAGCGGCGCGCTAAACGCAGGTCTTGCACAAAGTAACGGCCGAATTTAATGCGCAAAAAGCCGCGTTGTGTTTTTAACTGATTCAGATACCGGTGACCGATGAGCAAGTGATCCAAACTCAGCGGCGCATCCAAAGCTCCTCGCTGGGTAATCACAAATCCGCCGTCGTGATGTTTGCGAAAAGAGAAGTTAGGCGCGCCCACCGCAATATCCGTCGGCCCTGCCATCGGCTTGGTGCGCATCACCGAACAAATCAGTGGCAATGTGGGCAGCGACACCCCAACGTTCGCCAGAAAACGTCTTGACCACGCCCCCCCCGCCAACAGCACCTGCTCGCACTGAATCTCACCCCGTTCCGTCACCACACCGCTCACTTTGCCTGCCGCAGTCGAAAGGGTGCGCACTGCGCACTGCTGCACGATCACAGCCCCTTTTCGCACCGCCGCTTGCGCCATGGCGCTGGTGGCGATCGCAGGTTCGGCGCGGCCATCCGATGGCGTAAAGATCCCACCGCGCCACTGGCCTCGGCCGCCCTGCACCATCGTGTCAATCTCTTGGGGGCTCAACAGCCGCGAATCGAGATTGAGCCCTTGGACGGATGCAAGCCAGTGTTCATGCGCGGCCATCTGCTCGTCATTCTGCGCCAAAAACATAATGCCGGCTTGGCGATAACCCACATCACGCCCGAGGCGTTCAGACATGCTCGCCCACAACCGATCAGCTGCTAACGCCAGCGGCACGTCATCGTGATGACGGCTGGTTTTGCGAATCCATCCCAAATTCCGCGACGATTGCTCACCCGCAACATGACCTTTTTCGATCAACACCACCGAGATGTTACGTTCCGCCAACGTTAACGCGGCGCTGACGCCCACAATACCGCCGCCGATGATGACCACCTGAGCCTGTTTAGGTAACTGATTTGGTGTATCAAAACGCTCCAATGTCTTTGTCATATTCCCTATCCTTTGCGCCAAAGCAGCGTTCACCGCTTGTGGCATCACATCGCTTTACAGCGTCAGCACTTTTTCTTCGACCTCGGCACGCGAAGCGCCGCGATACGCCGTGACTTCCAGTTCAACCTCGTAAATCGTCGACCCCAACGGCGGACACGTGACGGTGGTCGCTGGGTTGATGCCACGAAATTTATCGCCGATGAACGCCATCACGGCTGAAACGTGTTGCGGGTTTTGAATAAAGACTTTGGACGCCACCACATCGGCCAAGGTGGCATCGACCGATTGCAACGCACGTTCGATATTGCGAAATACCTGTTCGGTCTGCTCAAACACATTCGAAGGCATTTCTCCGGTGTGAGGATGACGTCCTGCGGTGTTGGACACGAAAATCCAGTTGTCGACAGCCACAACGCGTGAATAGCTGGCGATGTCTTCGAGCTTTGAACCGGTTTTTACTTTGATAATCTGGGTCATGATGAGTCCTGTGTGGTCAGAGGCTAAAAACAGAAGGTCGTTGCGACTCAGCGCAGCTCGGGGGTTTCCCACAGATTGAGCTTGACCCCAATCCCTTGAGCCAACGCGTTGCGATACACTTTGGTGCCCCACGCAACATCCTCCACCGGCATCCCGCCGACCGACAAAATGATGATTTCCTCATCATGACGACGCCCCACAGTATCGCCACTGACGATAGCCCCAAGATCGTCCAATTCATCAAGTGACAACGCGCCTTCGTCCACCATGTCCATAAAACGCACTCCCACCAGTGGAATGATGTTGTGCGCTGGCTTCGGAACTTCTTCAAACCACGCTTGATATAACCCAGTATTGTCGAGCACTTTACGCACGTCCGATTGCTCCATGCCCGCATCCAAACGACAGCTGGCGGGCATCGCCAAAAAGGCGCCCGGTTTGACCCATTCACGCTTCACTTCTGGATAGGTCTCGGGATCACCCGTTTCGCCAGAGTTACAATACGTCACGATGTCCGCACCTCGAACCACGTCTTCAACATGCGCCACCACTTCAACAGTGGTGATTTGCGGAAAAGTTCCGGCCACCCAAGAGAGAAAACTATCGAGGCTGTCTTTGCCCCGGCCTTTGACTTTGAGCGTATCGATGCTTGGGCAGGCGGCCATAAAGGCGGCGACAGCGGTTTTGCCCATCACACCCGGCCCCAACAAACCAATGACTTTTGCATCTTTGCGCGCGAGATGACGAGCACCGACGCCAGGAATGGCGCCTGTTCGATACGCCGATAACAAGTTAGCTGACATGTAAGCCAGCGGCGCACCGGTATCAATGTCGTTCAGAATGAACATCAGAATCGAACGCGGCAGCCCTTTTTCACGGTTGGCGATGTTGGAGCCGTACCATTTGACGCCACAGGTTTGAAAATCGCCGCCCAGATAAGCGGGCATCGCCATCAAGCGGCGGTCAGCGGTCGGTTTCGGCATGGTGGAAAATGGCGACTCATCGGGAAATGTCACCATCGCACCATGGGAATCACTGTTCGGGCCAGCCATGCGATAGTCGCCACGATGGAGCAACGTGAACATCTCCTCCATGGTGTCGACACACTTGGGCATGTCGGTCACACCCGCCTTGATCATGTCCTGCTCTGACAGGTAGATAAAATCGATTTGTGTACTCTCTGACATACGTTTACCTCTCTCCGTGGTTTTTGTTGTGCTTTCCTTACCCGCTGCACAACGGGGTTCTCTCGCGGTTGGCACGCGTCGATGAGCAGCGGTTATTCGAAATACTAGAGCGCGTTTTTTGAGCCGTATTGGATTTTTGCGACACGCTTTGCCAAGCCTTCCTCCCCCACGCGATGGCATCGCCCTTGCTTAGGCACCTGTATTGGCAGCAACAAAAGGAGTGTGTGATGTCAGATTTCTCGTTTCTGGATAACGTGGCAGGGATTCATTCAAAGCAGCCGTGGTTTGTGCTCGGCGCAGCACAATTTTTCACCCACCTGACTCGCGAAAACCCGGTGGTTTCGCACTTTTACCGCTTTGATGCCGGTCATGCGGCCACACCCACAATTGCGATTCCGGATGGCTGCATCGACTTGTTGTTTGATTGTGATGAAAGCGCGCCAAGCGCATGGGTGTGTGGCACCACGTTAGCCGCACGTTCGGTGCAATTTAATCCACATCATCACTATTTTGGTGTCCGTTTTGTGCCCGGCGCTTTTCCCGATTTTTTGCAGGTTTCAGCACAGGAGTTGATCGATCAACAGCACCCGTTGTTAGAAGTGGTTCACGGGGCTGATACCTTGTTTGAACACGTCGTCACAGCCCGAACATTCGCCGATCAAATCACCGCCGTGAACCGTTTTCTGCGTGATAAAAGTGCTCGTCGTCCCGCACCGCTGACCACACAAATCGTCGCAAAAATCTGCCAACACAAGGGCAATATTCAGATTCAGGATCTCGAACGTTATTCAGGCTTTAGCGCGCGTACCTTGCAGCGCCAGTTTCGCAGCGACCTCGGACTCACCCCCAAAGGGTTTAGCCGCGCCATTCGTTGCCAGTCCGCCATTTATGATATTCATCATCGAGAGAACATCATTTTTTCCGATCTGGCCTGCGATTTAGGCTTTAGCGATCAATCCCATTTTTTGCGTGAATTTAAGAAACTGGTCAGCACGACCCCGCTGGATTATCAAAGCCGTGTGAAACACCAAACGTACCACCAGCGCTTGCACTGCTATTGAACCACAATGGTTCATTGCCAATAAACGTTGCACTATGGACGTGCAAATCCGCCCAGCCGTATGGCGATCGACCCCTCGTTTCACCGGTCATGAATTAGAGGTTGCGCACATTTTTTAATCTTCCTTTATAACCGAACTCATGAACGGTAAAAGGCACACCGCTTGGCGGTGTGCCTTTTTAGTTACGCTTTGCGCGCCGACACCAGCACCAGCATCGGACGTTCGGCCTCTTCCGCCAGTGCAGGCATTGCGGCAATTTGCTCGGCGCTTGGTCCCCACTCATCGATGTGTTCGAGCACAAAGCCTGCTGCGATCAGGGCATTGAGAATCGAACCCAGTGTGCGGTGGTATTTGATGACGCCCTCAGCCAGCCAGTTTGACACGCGCTGGCCTTCATCCTGATAGCGATTCACAGCCCACGAACGTTGGCCATCGGCATCGGTGAGCCAGCCTTGGCGCGGCGCGCAGGTGAAAATCGGGTGCTCCATGGAAAACACCAACTGACCGCCGGGTTTCAGCGCCTGAAATACGGTGGCGAAGATGGGGTTGAGATCAGGCAGATAGTGCAGCGCGAGCGAGCTGTAAACGAGATCGAACTGCGCATCACCCAACGCGAGGTGTTCCAGATCGCCACGCTGATAAGTAATGCGCGCATCCGAAGTCATAGCGTGCGCTTTATCCAGCATCTTTTGCGACAAGTCGATTCCCAGCACTTTGGCTGCGCCTTTGTCGGTCGCCGCGCGGCAAAACCAGCCGTAGCCACACCCCAAATCCACCACGCTTTTTCCGGTGAGATCCGGCAGCATCGCTTCAATTGATGCCCATTCTGGCGCGCCGTCGAGTCCAAACTGCGAGCGCGGTAACTGCGCATAACCATCAAAAAACGCAGCGTTATCATAAATATTCTGAGACATGGTCTTCATTCCTCAATCTATAAAAATCAGTGACCTCAAATGCGAGGCATAAAAAAAGCGAACCGGGCTGGCTGGCCCCGTTCGCTCGTGCTGCCGACAAACGGCAGAAACAACAAGGGCCACGGTGAAACCTCATCCGTAGCCCTTGTTTCGCTCGCTATCGATATGACGTGATCTCTCCGTAAAGAGATCAGTCAAAACCATAGCGATGAATTTGTCGAAATGTTTATTTCGTTGGCTCTGTCCAATGTTTCATCGCAAACAATTGTCAGAGCTGACTCGGGTCACTCGCTGATCCGAGGCGTAAAGCGGTTGCATGGTCGTTTTCTTCAACTTGCTGTTTATAAATCGACGCTAATTTTATGCCGTTCGGGCATAGAGTCAAGTGCGGTGACTTGGTCAAGGTGCGCGACACGTGCTGATGGCATGGCATCGCCCGCAATTTCTTGCTTCAACCACTGAATAAAACAGCGCACTTTGGGTCGCTGTAAATTTTTTTCCGGTAAACAAATAAAATAGGCGGCTTGAGGCTGAGATTGCTGCACATCAATTCGCACCAGCGTGCCGTTTTGAATATATCGCTGCGCCAAACGGTGCTTAATTAAGCCGACCCCTTGCATCGCCAAAGCGCTTTCCACCACAAACTGAGAACCATCAAATAAGAGCGTCGGCTGCTTCACCGGTTGGTGATGCTCATTCAGCCACGTTTCCCACCGCATGTCGGTATGAATATCTTCAATCAGCGCAGCTTTCTGCAAATCCGCCAGCGTTTCAATGCCGAATTCCTGCTGATAATGAGGATGACAGACGGGATAAATCGCATCATCCATCAACCATTCACTATGCATACCGGCATACTGCCCTGAACCGAATCTCACGCACACATCCACGCGGGTGTCTTCGGGCGAAGTGAGGCGATTGGTGGGCTCGACCAGTATGCTGATGTCGGGAAACTGAGCGCGAAACGCCTGCAATCGAGGGATCAACCAGTGATGAGCGAACGAGCTGGGTGCAGAGATGGAGAGCTGGTTGGGGCGCTCATCCGCAGTCAATGCATCCACGCCCGCCTGCAAATGGTGAAAGCCGAGTTTGACCTCTTGATAGAGGCTTTCTCCGCTGGGCGTCAGGCCGATGGTGCGATGATTGCGCGTAAACAGCGACGTGTCGAGCGTGGCTTCCAGTTGGCGGATTTGCTGGCTCACCGCCGCAGGGGAAACACATAAATCCTGAGCCGCCAATTTGAAACTGCCCAGTTCGGCAGATTTATAGAAATAAAGCAATCCTTGCAGGGGCAGGTGTCGACGTTTCAATTAACTCAGCCTTAATCAGAGGTAAGGAATGATCGTTTGCCAGATTAACACCGATTCATAAAGATATGAAACCAAGATAAGCCGCGCAGCTGATTGTCACGGGGGAACGACAAATTCACCTCTCCATCATGAGTCATCTCATCATAAGGATTCGTTTTGTATCGCAAACCATTTAGAAATCACGTTGCCCCCATCTTAGGGACTATTTTCAATCGCGTTGATTGCTATTTTCCTATCGCATCAAACAGGAATCGCTCTTTAACGCCATCGGAGGCAAAACAATGAAAACCCTTAGCACTCGCTTGCTGTTGCTCTCATGCTCACTGGTGTTGATGGCGCAAATGTCCACCACGTTGTACTTGCCCGCGCTGCCTTGGGTAGCAAACGAGCTCAACATCAGCCGCTACGGCGCTGAACTCTCGATTTCATTATTTGTGTTCGGCGCGGCGCTTCCTGTCATTTACTGGGGCCATGCCGCCGAAAAATACGGCCGCAAGCCCGCGCTCTCGTTGGCGTTGCTGCTGTTTATGGGTGCTTGCTTGAGTCTCTACATGGCTCAATCGCTGACCCAGTTATTGCTGGCACGCGTGATACAAGGCGCAGCCGCTGGCGGAGCCGCAATCATTGCTCGAATCATGATTCGGGATTACTGGAGCGGTGACGTGTTGGCGCAAAAACTCTCGTTATTGTCGATGGCCTTTATCGCCGCCTTGGGCCTGGGGCAGTTTGTGGGGGCGATGCTCACGCGCTACAGTGACTGGCGCGTCGGCTTTCTGCTGCTGGCGTTGATTGCCCTGCTGGCGCTACTGACCACCTCTCGTTTCCCACTCAAAGGGCCAGCGCAACCCCAGCACACACCTGGCGCCAGCACCCACTACCTGACCATTCTTCAAGACAAGGGATTTCTCGTACCTTGTGTTCAAGGCGGCTTGGGCTTTGCTACGATCGTCACGTTGCAGCAAGCCAGCCCGTTTGTCTTTACCGAAACGCTGCACCTTTCGAGCCAATGGTTTGGTGTATTTGGTTTGGCGATAGGCTTGGTTTACCTGCTGGGGTCACTGCACGTGAAGCGCCACGTGACTCAAATCGGCAGCCAGCCAATGCTGCGGCGCGGCGCCTATTGCATAGCGATGGGTGCCCTGTTGATGTTGGGCCTGTGGCTGCTGAGCGATACGCTGCCACCCCACATCCTGACGGGCGGTTATCTCGCGCTGTACTTGGTGATCATTTGGGGTCAAGCGGTGATTTTTCCCAACAGCATGTCGCTGGCCGCAAGCCATGCTGCGCACAGTGGCGCACGCAGCATTGCCCTGTGCGGTTTCTTGCAACAATCGATGGCGGGCGTAGCAGCCATGTTGGCCGGGGGCGCCAATCAGAGCCACAGTTGGGTGTTTGGGGTGGCCATCATGAGCGTGATGATCGTCGGGCTGACCTGGAGCAAGCCGAAGGTGCACGCTTGTCAGTCATAACATCGTGAAGTAAAGAAGAAAGAAGAAGCCGTTCGCGCGATCGTCAATAGTCAATCGCGCCAAGCGTCCAGCATTGCACCGATAGCGGCGCAATGCTGGCGGAGATTAGTCTTGCGGTGTCCGTTTGCTTTTCGGAACGTAGTTCAGAATCGAGATTGGCACTGGTTTTTTCGGTTCAAATCCTTCCACCACACGACGCTCAATCAAATGACCCAGACGGCTTTCAATCATGCACAGGTTTTTGAAGTTGTCTTTGGAGACAAACGAAATCGCCTCGCCTTTGGCGTTGGCACGACCCGTACGACCAATACGGTGCACGTACTCATCCGCCGGGAATGGTAAATCGTAGTTCACCACGCGTGAGAGTTCGTGAATGTCGATACCACGTGCGCCCACGCCAGTCGCGATCATGTACTTGATTTTGCCCGCTTTGAAATCTTCCAGCAGTTGCACGCGCACCGCCTGACTGCGACCACTGTGGAACGCTTCCGCTGTAATGCCACGTTTTTCCAACTGGCTCGCCAGTTTTGCCGCGCCGTGTTTGGTTTCGATGAAAATCAGCGCCTGATCCCAGTTGTTTTCGGTGATCAGATGGCTCAGCAACGCAGATTTCTTGTCTTTATCGACCGTGATCAGCCACTGCTCGATGTTCGATTTTGATGCCTGATTCGCTGCGATACTGATTTCAAACGGGTCGTTCACCGCGGTTTTCGCCAGATCGCGCACCTTGTGCGACAACGTGGCAGAGAACAGCAGGTACTGCGCATCTCGTGGCAGGCGATCGATGATTTTGTTGATCGAGTCGATAAAGCCCATGTCGAGCATGCGGTCGGCTTCATCCAACACCACCATTTCCACTTCTTCGAAATAGACGGCGCGCTGACCGTACATGTCCAGCAAACGCCCCGGCGTCGCCACCAACACGTCCACTCCCTCAATCAGACGCTGTTTCTGAGCCTGCTCTTCCACGCCACCATACATCGCCAGCGTCGTCAGTCCGGTGTGTTGACCGTACTGCGCCACTTTGTCTGCCACCTGAATCGCCAGCTCGCGAGTCGGCACCAAAATCAGGGCACGAATGCGTTTTTTACGCTGCGTTTCACGTCCTTGCAGTTTGTGCAGAATAGGCAGCACGAAACTGGCGGTTTTACCCGTCCCGGTTTGCGCCGCAGCGATCAAATCCTGACCCTGCAAAATCACCGGGATGGCTTTGGTTTGAATGGTGGTTGGCTTTTGATAACCGAGTTCTGCCACTGCTTGTGTCAGGGCTTCACTCAGTCCAAGTTTGGAAAATGACATGAACAGACTCTGAATTGATAACCGTTAAAGTAGAGCATGCTCTACCACAGCGCGGAATTCTAGCATGATTGCACCGCGAGACAATGAATAACGACCCCATGAATCACGCACCAATGATAGCAGCAGAATGCGTTCTTAGGCACAGAAGCTCATATCACATAAAAGAAGGACGAACTGAGACAAAGGGATAGAGACGGAAAGCGTGCGGAAACTACTTCGCCTGAGGCAAGGTTTGCAGAAGCATTTTGACCTCATTCATCACCAGATCAGCAGAAATGGTTTGAATGTGTCCGTGAGTTTTCGCCACCAGCATCGAGGCAAATTCAGAGATTGGGTCACAATTTGCACGCCACTCTTCATTGGCTCTCATGATAAGCGTGCGCACGTCCAACGCTGACGCGATGTGCCCCATTGACGTATCCGTCGTAAGCACCAATGACATATCGCGCAGCCAATCGCCGGCATCACTGATCGACGCAGAACGAATGTAATTCACGCGCTCATCGTGCCCGTACGCCGCCAACTTGGCTCTATTTTCAGGAAGATCAAAGACACACACTTGAATACCCAGCGAAAGCAAACCGTCTAAAATGGAAACGGCTTGCTCATCGCTCAACGTATTGCCGGTTTGCGAACCACATGGGTTGAACAGCAATCGAATGCCTTGAGGCAGCGAATGCGCTTTGTCCGCAACGTGAGGGAGATTCAGGTTAAACGCCAGTTTCTCAGGTTGTTGCACACCGAAGTCCGGTAAAATACTCATCATGCGGCGCGTAAAGTGCGGCACCTGATGCTTGTTTTTCCCCACCACACCATTAAAGATATTCAGCGCAAACGGATCCAGCTTCTTCTTCTGTTTTTGTCGCGCTTCATCGGAATACGGCAAACTAACTTTCTGATTCGCCTTCATGCGATGGATGCGCCACAGCTCAATCCAGTTCCGACGTTCCCCTAAATACACCACTTTATCAAACTGTTGTTCATACAGTTCTTGACGTAAACGATGTTGGGAAAATGCGCGCTGCGGTTTTAAGTCGATATCGAGCAACCAACAACGACTCAAGGCAGGATGATAACGAATGATCTCGTGGTTTCGCGAGCTGCATAAAACTTCTAACTGCCACTCAGGATGCGCCTGCTTTAATGCACTAAACAGGGGCGCAGTCATCACCATATCCCCAATCGCGTTGTAAGGGATAATCAAAATTCTTGGCTTGTCAGAATCCTTCACCGTTGACTGTTTAGGCTGACCAACGAAGTTAATACTCCATTTAAACAAAAGCTTGAGTAACATAAAAAGCGGGGATTCCAAAGCCAAAAAGTTGACGACAATAAACACTAAATGAGGAGAAAATGCTAAGTATTATACGGAATATTTTACAAACAGAAACAATATCCAGAATAAAAATAACGTAGTGATACTAAGCGAATGATACTGCTGATGATACGTCAAAATTCCATCCATCACCGTAATGAAAAACAGTGTTCATTTTCCCTCTAAATCAGAATTCAGACCTCAAAATGACAACAATGTTCAACATCATTTCTGCACAGAATTTGAAATTGAACTAGCGACCAGCCAAACCCGGCGCCAAGACATCACCCAAACAAAAAAAGGCGCGACAGAGCGCGCCTTTACACTGTAAAGCGGGAGATTAAGCCAGCTTCAGGTCGAACTGCATGCGGTATTGCACCATGTCTTCAATGGTCAAAACAGGCATGTTGTGCAGTTTACCAAATGCCACGATTTCAGGCGTTTTAGCCATGGTGCCATCGGGATTAGTCACTTCGCACAGGACACCAGATGGCAGCAGACCCGCCATTTGCATCAGATCCACAGTGCCTTCGGTGTGGCCACGACGCGCCATCACGCCACCTTTGCGCGCGCGCAGTGGGAACACGTGTCCTGGGTGTGCTAGGTCGTCCGGTTTGGCGTTCGGATTGATCGCGGTTTTGATGGTGGTCACGCGGTCTTTTGCAGAGACGCCGGTGGTCACGCCATGGCGCGCTTCAATCGTCACGGTGAATGCGGTTTGGTTTTTGCTGTCGTTCACTTGCACCATGGGTGGCAGTTCCAGCTTGTTGGCTTGCTCATCGGTCAAACACAGACACACGATGCCGCTGCATTCGCGGATCATCAGCGCCATTTGTTCGGATGTGAGGGTCTCTGCTGAGTAGATGATGTCGCCTTCGTTTTCACGATCTTCATCGTCGAGCAGCAATACACCGCGACCTTCGCGCAGCGCTTGTAGTGCATTTTCAACACGGGTAATTGAGTCGCCGAATTCGGCAAGTAGCGATAACTGATTCATGGTTACTCCTAATAATGACCAGAATCAGGGCTGTTATGAGGGATCAAAAGCCAAAACCAAGTGCACCAAATCCAAGGAACGAGGGAACCTCAATCCATACGGTTGGTGTGTTTGTCATTCTCTCTCATCCGGACTGTAACCGTCGGCCCTGGCGTCTCACCAGATCTGCTGACCTCGACGAATCGAGCGCTCGTGGGCTCGCCCCATGGGGCATACCACCGGTGGGGAATTTCGCCCCGCCCTGAGAATACTTAAAAGATAGAACGTCGCGGCGTTCAGCACCGCGACTGCGAGTATGGTAGTGCTTTCATAGACGATTGAAAAGCGTTGCTAACACAAATCGTGCAAAAAGCGCCGCAGCACCTCTACCATCGCCTGAGTTAACGCAGCACAAAACGGCTCAGTAGCTTCAGCCACAGTGTGCGGTGATTCAGCAACCAACGACTGCGCGGCAGCTTGCTGAAGGAATGCAGGACGGTTTTGGCGTGGGAAAAGGTTTGGAAGCCTTCGATGCCATGATAATGCCCCATTCCCGCTTCCCCCACACCGCCAAATGGCGCGTCATCGGCCGCGACATGCAACAAGGTGTCGTTGATCGCCACACCGCCACTGTGGGTGCGTTTGAGGACGTAATCGATAATGTCTTGATCATCACTCATCACATACAACGCCAGCGGACGTGGCTGCGCATTGACCCGTTCAATCGCCTCTTCAATGGTGCGATAACCGATTAAGGGCAGAATCGGGCCAAAGATCTCTTCTTGCATCACGCGCATCGCATCGGTCACTTGCGTGATCACATGCGGTGCCATCTGTCCTTCGGCCAGTTCAACGGGATGGCTGAACGTACTCACCTCGGCACCCTGCTGACGCGCATCGTCCAGCAGCATGTGTAGTCTTTGATACTGAGTAGCGTTGATGATGTGCGTGCAATCGAGCTTGCCTTGCTTGTTGACGAAACGTTTGGCAAAGCGGCGCAAATAGCACTCGGTGAACGACGCCAACTGCGCCTCGGGTAACATCACGTAATCCGGCGCGACGCAGATCTGGCCACTGTTGGTCGCTTTACCCAACATGATCTGGTCAACCGCACGAGTTAAATCGGCATCAGGGGCGATAATCACCGGGGATTTACCGCCGAGTTCCAACGTGACGGGCGTAAGATGATGCGCAGCAGCCAAGGCCACTTTGCGTCCTACCGCCGTCGAGCCCGTGAATAACAGGTGCTGAAACGGCAACGCGCTAAATGCTGAAGCCACGTGCGCTTCACCTTCAACACACAGTGCAATGTCCCCCAGCGCGGCCACGATGCGGCGCAACACCTGATTGGTGTGCGGCGTGTGCTCGCTGAGTTTGAGCATCACTTGGTTGCCCGCCGCAACGGCCGTCACCAGTGGTGCGAGGCTCAACACCACCGGAAAATTCCACGGCACAATAATGCCCACAACGCCCAACGGTTGATAGCGCACTCGAACGCGCGAGGGGGAAAGTATCAGCCCCGCTTTGCGTCGCTGCGGTTTCATCCATCGTTTGAGGGATTTGAGCGTGTAGTCGAGCTGACTGACCGCCGGAACGATGTCGCACAGCACGCTGTCAAAACGGCTACGGAAACCAAAATCTTGGCTGAGCGCCTCTGCCAGCGCATTCTGTTCGCTGAGCAAAGCCTGTCTCAGCGCCACCAAACGCTGCTGGCGCTTTTCCAGTGAAGGATACGGGTCGTTAGCAAACTGAATGCTTAAACGGCCAAATTGAGCGTCTAACAGCGCCACATCACCTACCGGCTCCGTGGTCACATCGGCTAACTGCGCCATAATCTCTCCAACTTATATCGCACAAATGAGTTCCGGGTTGATGCCGAAACTGGTTTTGTGTTCTTCAATGACAAATTCACTGCGGGTCTGAATGACTCCCGGTAACGTGCCTAGTTTACCCGACATAAAGGCTTGATAGGCTTTCATGTCCCGAACCCGCACCTTGATCATGGTGTCAAAATCTCCGGACAGTGAATAACAGGCCTCAATTTCCGGGACATCACGCACCGCTTCGGCAAAACGCTCAAAAATAGAAAAACTGGTTTGATCGAGGCGAATGTGAATAAACACTTGCACATCCAATCCCAGTTTTTCCGCATTCAGTTCAGCGTGATAGCCCTTAATGTAGCCCTCTTTTTCCAACCGTTTGACCCGGTCTGAACACGGGGAAGTGGTGAGATTGACCATCTTGGCCAACTCCACCACGGGCAAGCGTCCTTTGTCGTGCAGAATACGCAGAATTTGTTGGTCCACTCGGTCTAAATGCATAATGTTCGAATTCCCTGTGACACATCATTGGTGCATACCATACTGGCGAATCGACGCCGCACGAAGCGTTTCAATACGGGTTGTGATTGTCTTCACAGTGAAAAAATAAAGGGCATCATCAGATGCCCTTGGTAGTTTACGGTCAATCAAAGCCTAAAGCGGGATATTTCCTGCTCTAACTCTTTCGCAAGGCTGTGCAGCTCTTTGGCTTGCAGCACCGCATCTTGCGCTTCACTTGCCAACGCATCACTGACTTCACGCACCGATTCAGTATTGCCGTTGATATCAGCCGTCACCAACGATTGCTCCTCTGCTGCTGAAGCGATTTGCGTGGCCATGTCGCTAATCAACTGAATCGCTTCACTGATCGCTTGCAAGCTTTCGCCAGTTTGATTGACGTCCGTGACGCTGGTTTCCACCAGTTTGTGGCTTTCCGTCATCACGGTCACCGCATTCGCCGTCACTTTCTGCAGGCCAGCAATCTTGGTTTGAATCTCTTCGGTCGACGCATGCGTGCGCTGCGACAACACGCGCACTTCATCGGCCACCACCGCAAAACCGCGGCCTTGGTCGCCAGCCCGCGCCGCTTCGATCGCCGCATTCAACGCCAGCAAATTGGTTTGCTCGGCAATCGCGCGAATGGTCGACAGAATGGTCGAGATTTCGTTGGCGTGATCTTCCAGTTCGCCGATGATGGTCACCGCGCCCGTCAACTCTTGCGCCAACTGATCAATCGAATGCTTGCTTTGCTGCATTTGTTGGTACCCTTGCGCCCCCAGTTCGACCGATTGGTTGGCGTTTTTCGCGGTGTTGTCGGCATTGCCAGCAATTTCTGCAGTGGCCGATGCCATCTCCGTCACGGCGGTCGCAACCATGGTGATTTCGTCCTGCTGCGTTCGAATGCGCTCGCTACGCTGCCCCGCAGAGCGCGCCGCGTGGTTCGCACCGTCGTTCAACGCGACAGATACGTCACGCACATTTTTCACCATCACGTGTAGGCGATCGACAAACATGTTGAATTTGTCAGCCAGCATGCCGACTTCATCATCACTTTTCACGGCCAGACGACGCGTGAGGTCGCCGTCGCCTTCAGCAATGTCACCCAGCGCCGCCGCAATGTTGCTCAGCTCATTGAGTTGACGCGCCACAAACCACGACGTGGCTAAAGCCATCACCAGCAGAATCACCAAACCGATCAAGGTTTGGGTCAGCAACATTTGATTTAACGGCTGTTCCAGCACGGCTTTGTCCATCACCATCACCAACATCCAATCGGTGTTGTCGATGCTTTGTGCCATCAGCACTTTGTCTTTGCCGTTGATCGCCAGTGGCAGCAGTTGGTGATTATGCGCCACCCCTTGCAGCGCCGACACGGTTAAGCCCGGTGCGATGTCTTGCGTGGGTTTAAGAATCAAGTCTTTGTCTGGGTGCGCGACGATTTTGCCTTTTTGGTTCACCAGAATGGCGTAACCTTTGCCTGGCACTTCAATCGCCAACACGTCTTGAATCAGCTTGTCCAGTGCCAAGTTGGACGCAGCCACGCCGATCAATTGGCCGTTGAGGCGCACCGGTTCCGTTAACGTCACCACCAACGTTTGCATGGTGACACTCACATACGGTTCTGTGGTGGTGGGTTTGCCCGCCGCTTTGGCTTCTTTGTACCAGCCGCGCTCACGGGGGTCGTAACCTGCTTTATTGAGAGAGGGATCTTGGCGGAACATTTCGCCCTGTTCGTTACCGTAGTAACTAAGACCAAATGAACCGGATTCGAGGGTTTGGCGCAGGTGCGGCACCAAGTCGAGATTGGGGTTACGTTCGATTTCTTCGCGCAAGCCTTTTAATGCATGTTGCTTGGTCGCGAACCAGTCGCCAATCCCCTTCGCGTGAGCTTGCAGCGTATTGCGGCTTTCGCTTTCGATGGCACGCCAACTGTCCTGCTGGAAGGTTTTGTAGCCCGCGAGAACCAACGCGATAGCGGTCAGTGCGATCGCGATCACCACAGAGAAAACCATCTTTCTCTTTAAACTTAACTGCATGAATGGGCTCCTTCGTCATGTCATCAGATAAATTACCTACAGATTAGCTGAACGAAGAGAGATTACTTTGCGAAAGTTCCCAATAAGGGAAGAACAGAGAAGGCGTCAGGTGAAATCAGTGATCTACTGCCCATTGTGAGCACAGAAACAACCATGGCTTCCCTGTGTCACACGGAAGCCATCTTGTTGTCATCAAACTAAATCACTCTGGCACGAGAGAAATCGGCGGGCGAGAGATCCGATTGTTGGTTACACACGCGGCAAAACCCCTGTTTCTCCATTTTGTAATAGTGCTCACCGTGCATCAATGCTGCCATAAACTGCTGAAAACCCTGCCAGCCTGACACATCCTCCGCCTGGCTACGCCTCATTACAACTTTGTGCGGTGTGGTTTTTCGACAACAGTTGCAATACGCTTCTGGCATGGTGGGTCCTCCTATCAGTGTGCTCAGTTATTGACAATTGACGCATTTTGAATCGATTGGTTCCATTGTCCCAAACTTTAGTTTTAAGTTTGTGATTTAGATTCAAAAAACAACACCCACTTTCGATTGAGTTTCTGCTATTGCAGTGGCCTGACACAAGCACAAAAAAGCCCCACATCGGTGGGGCTTTGCGCAGTTGTGTCAATCGATGGTCAATTAATCGAGTTCAACCAAGTGCTTTTTGAAGGTCTTGTGTTGTTGCTTCACCGTTTCTTCCGGTTCACCCGTCAGCAGGCTCACTGCCACAATCGCGATAGTCGAGAAGATGATTCCCGGTACGATTTCGTACACGTCGTACCAACCACCGGACAGCTGTTTCCACACCACGATGGTGATCCCACCAACGAGAATACCCGCCAATGCGCCGTTGCGGTTCATGCGAGCCCAGTACAGGCTCAGAACCAGTGCTGGACCAAAGGCGGCACCAAAGCCAGCCCATGCATAAGACACCAGGCCAAGAACCGAACTGTCTGGCGTCATTGCAAGAATCAGCGCAATGATGGAGATGATGATCACCGCCGCACGGCCAACTCGCACGATTTCTTCCGACGTCGCGTCTTTCTTAAACACTTGTTTGTAGAAGTCTTCAGCCATCGCTGACGACGACACCAACAGCTGAGAATCGGCGGTACTCATGATGGCCGCCAGAATTGCTGCCAACAGAATACCCGCCATCACTGGGTGGAAAATCGCGTTCACCAGCAGCATGAAAATTTTCTCGCCGTCATCCAACTGAATGTTGCCGTTGTTGGTCACGTAGATCAGGCCAACCAAGCCGACCAACATCGCGCCAATCATCGACAGACCCGTCCAAATCACCGCGATACGGCGTGCTGTAGTCAGATCTTTGTTTGAACGTGTGGCTTTGAAACGAGCCAAAATGTGTGGCTGACCAAAGTAGCCCAGGCCCCACGCAACCAGCGAGACGATCGCCACCGCCGACAGCGGCTGGCCTTTCACGTCATTCCACATGGTCAGCAGCTCTGGGTTAATCGCCACCAGGTCGTGATCCAGTTTAGTCAGACCGCCGTTCATTGCCGCCAGTGGCACAATCAGCAACGCTGCTGCCATCAATAGGCCTTGCACCAAGTCCGTCCATGATACCGCAAGAAAACCACCAAACAGCGTGTACGACACCACACACACCGTACCGATGATCACGGCAGTGCTGTAATCCATGCCGAAGACCGTTTCAAACAGTTTACCGCCTGCCACCAAGCCTGAGCTGGTGTAGAAAAGGAAAAACAGAAGAATGAAGAATGCTGAAATGGTTTGAATCAGTTTCGAATTGTCGTTGAAACGACGAGACAGGAATTCAGGCAGGGTCAGCGCATCCGTCGTAATGCTGTAAGTACGCAGACGTTTCGCGGTGATCAGCCAGTTGGCCCATGTACCGATCAGCAGGCCACCCGCCAACCAGAACGCTTCAATACCTGCCGCGTACGCATAACCCGGCAAACCCAGCAGCAACCAGCCACTCATGTCAGAGGCACCGGCAGAAAGTGCTGCAGGCCACGGGCCTAACGAACGGCCACCCAAAAAGTAATCAGACGAGTTTTTCGTTCGCTGATATGCAATGACCCCAATCGCCAACATCAAGATGAGGTAGACGATAAACGTGGTCGTAATAGCAAAGCTATTTTCCATTGAAATGTCCTCTTATATACGATCGCCTTCCATGTCCCCTCACAAAGGGTGAGGGGAGAACTACAGAAAGGATTAGTGGGCCTCGTTCCCAAGCTCAAGCAAGGTCGCGTTGCCGCCCACTGCTGTTATATTTATTGTGCGCGTGCGTTCGGTAATAAAACGCAGCGATAAGTGTGGATCGTTCGCCACAGGCAATGCGGCGAAATCCGTTTCAGACACCAGGCTCACAATTGCGCCTGAACGTTTGGCTAACTGACGGTTGAGGCTACGCTCGACCGCCGTTTTACCGACATAACCCATGCAGCGAATGTCCGATTCCATCAACTGATGGTACGCATCGAACGTGGCAAACTGCAGCACGTTAGCCGGTAAGGTGGACTGCTCGTAAGCAGACGAAAGAGCGGACGTCAGCTCAGCATCATCGCTACACAAAACGACACTGTTGCCTGCGACCAGCGCAGCACACAGTTGAGCCGCGACCGCCAGTTTTGCTTCATTACTGCTGTCATCTTGAACGATGAGGGCAACACCGCGCCCTGCAGTATAAAGCTCGTTGGTTTCTCCAGTTGGCCCCACAAATTGGTGCGGATGCGCCAGTAGTGTGGAAGCCTGTTGAAGTTGGTAAGAAATCACTTTTGCCAAAGCTGGCATCGTGCTTTCTAAATTCTTTTTCACCGACAGCAGTGACTCACATTTCGAGTCAAAGCCAGTCAGATTCCAATTTTCCCAAGCCGAAAAAGCGTCAGAAAAACGAGTTACTTGATGCACCATGGTTAGTCTCCTTCGCTGAACGGATTAGCTGTACTGTACTTGTGTGAAACGATACAGGTAGTGTGGACCACCTGCTTTCGGTCCAGTGCCAGACAGGCCCTGACCGCCGAATGGCTGAACGCCCACCACCGCACCCACTTGGTCACGGTTGATGTAACAGTTCCCCACACGCGCATGTTTCTCGATCCAACGATAGGTGGTCTCGTTGCGGCTGTGGATCCCCATCGTCAGACCAAAACCGGTCTCGTTAATTTGCTGTACCACATTGGCTAATTCGCTCGCTTTGAAACGAACAATGTGCAGGATTGGGCCAAATTGCTCTTCGGTCAGGCAATCAATGCCCGAGATTTCAAACGCCGTTGGCGCCACGAAATCACCGTGTTCACATGCTTCACCCAGTTCCAGTTGTGCCACTTTCTTCTGCGTTTGCGTCATGCGTTCAATGTGCGCCAGCAAGCCTTGCTTCGCTTTGGTGTCAATCACCGGGCCAACATCCGTGCTGTGCAGGTACGGGGTGCCCACAGACAGCTCCTGCATTGCGCCTTGAATCAGCGTAATGATGCGATCGGCGATGTCTTGTTGAACATACAGCACGCGCAGCGCTGAACAGCGTTGACCTGCAGAAGCAAATGCAGAGCGCAGAACGTCACGAACCACTTGCTCTGGCAGCGCGGTACTGTCCACGATCATCGCGTTCTGACCACCAGTTTCTGCGATAAACGGCACCGGATCCGCATCACGCTCAGCCAAGGTTTGGTTGATGCGCTGCGCGGTTGCGGTTGACCCCGTAAACGCCACACCGGCAATCGCAGGGTGAGACGTCAGCGCCGTACCGATTTGCGAGCCGCGGCCCGGCAGCAGTTGAATGACGCCACCAGGGAAACCGGCTTCCAGCATCAGTTCCACAGCGCGCGCTGCGATGAGGCTGGTTTGTTCAGCGGGCTTGGCAACCACCGTGTTGCCGGCCACCAAGGCCGCGGTAATTTGGCCAAGGAAAATCGCCAATGGGAAGTTCCATGGGCTGATACACACGAACACGCCACGACCTTGACGAGCCACTTGGCGACTCTGACCATCAAAACCGTCAATCGAGAACTGACCCAATGTATCGATGCGTTTGGCGTAGTAGCGACAGAAATCGACGGCTTCACGCACTTCATCAATGCTGTCGTGAATGGTTTTTCCGGCTTCCTGATGACAAATCGCCACCAATTCAGCCAAGTTGGCTTCCAACAGATCGGCCAGCTTGTCGAGCTTTTCACCGCGAGCTTGCGCTGGCGTTTGGTTCCAAGCAGCAAATGCAGCGTGGGCAGTTTCGATCGCAGCGGAAACATGATCATGGTTCGCGTGGAAAATCTGACCCACCTCGATACGACGATCGTACGGCGCTTTCACCAACTCAGGTTGTGCTGCTGCCTTGATCATGCTTTCGAATTGGATCTCTCCGTTGATGATCGGTGACGCTTGCCATTGCTTGCTCAGGAACGCGTTCACTTGCTCTTCAAACGGTTTCGCTTCGCTTTCGATGTCGATGTTGACACCGTACGAGTTACTGCGCTCAGGGAAGATATGCGTCGGGAGCGGAATTTTGGTGTTGTTGAGCGTATCGAACGCCAGCAACATGTCCACAGGGTGCTGTGTCAGCGTGTTGATCGGGCAACGCGCATCCACCAAACGATGGACAAACGAGCTGTTGGCACCATTTTCCAACAAACGACGAACCAGATAAGGCAGCAAATCTTTGTGGCTTCCCACCGGAGCGTAGATACGCACCGATTGCTTGTATGCGGCCATCACTTGGTTGTACAGCGCATCGCCCATGCCGTGCAGACGTTGGAATTCAAAGTCTTTGTGTTGCGCCATCACCGCAATGGCGGTCACGGTTTGCGCGTTGTGGCTTGCAAATTGTGGGAACAAATTGCCACGCACGCTCTCGCTCAATAGGAAACGCGCACACGCTAGGTACGACACATCCGTCGCTTCTTTGCGGGTGTAAACCGGGTAACCGGTGTAGCCGCTTTGTTGTGACCATTTGATTTCGCTGTCCCAGTACGCGCCTTTTACCAAACGTACCGGAATCAAATCGCCTTGATCTTTTGCCAGCGCAGTCAGCCATGCTAGAACCGGCAAAGCACGTTTGGAATACGCCTGAATCACCAGACCAAACTTGCCCCAGCCTGCGACTTTTTCGTGGCGGTAAACTTTTTCAAACAGCTCCAGAGACAGTTCGAGGCGATCCGCCTCTTCGGCATCGATCGTGATCGCGACATCCAGCTCCATCGCACGTTCCAGCAATTGGATCAGTGTGTCGTGTAGCTCGGTCATCACACGGTCGCGGTTGGCGACTTCATAACGAGGGTGCAGCGCAGAAAGTTTGATCGATACTGAGGGTGCAGGGCTGGTATCTAGACCGTATTTGTCGCGGCCAACCGCTTCAATCGCCATCAAGTAATCTTTGAAATATTTGTTTGCGTCTGCTGTGGTCAACGCCGCTTCACCCAACATGTCAAATGAGTAGGTGTAGCCTTTGTCGCGCATGGTGCGGCCGTTTTTCTGGGCTTCCGCGATGGTGCGGCCCAGCACAAACTGGTGACCCATGATCTTCATCGCCTGATGCATCGCTTTACGAATCACAGGTTCACTGAGCTTATTCACCAAACGGTTGACCGCTTGAACCGGGCTGGTGCCTTCTGCATCGGCCAGACCCACAACTTTGCCCGTCAGCATCAATCCCCACGTGGACGCATTCACGAACACGGAATCGGAGTTTTTGAGGTGCGATTTCCAGTCGGCCACACCCAAACGGTCACGAATGAACGCATCGGCGGTTTCCGTATCTGGAATACGCATCAGCGCTTCTGCCAGACACATCAACAGAATGCCTTCTTGCGTATCCAAACTGTATTCAAGCAGTAGCGCATCGATCATCTGAATCGACTTTTTGTCTCTGCGAATGGCTTCGATCAGTTCAGTGGTTTTGACGGCCATCGATGATTTTTCTGCATCGCTTGGGGTCGCCAACGGTAAGAGTTGTTTTAGCCATTGGGATTCGTCCACCATGTAAAGTGGCGAGATCTGTGACCACAATTTGCTGAGCGGCTGCTCAACAAATTCTGCTTTCAACACATCAGTTGCTGTAAACATGCGTTTTCCTTAATCTCACACCCGAGAATGATAGGGTCGGGTTTCCTACAATGGCTGGCAGTGTATTTTGAGCGCGTGAAGAATACTTGTCAAAAACTCCGAGCTTTTTGCCAAAAACTCGGTTTTTTAACAAAACAAAAACAGAATCACATCAATTTAGACAAAATAAAATGCTGTTCATTTACCAAATTTCGCAAATAAATAACCCGAAACCGCGTGAACAGTTTCGGGTTATAGAATAATTCTCATT
This sequence comes from Vibrio sp. Vf1514, assembly GCF_052076135.1. Lineage (NCBI taxonomy): Bacteria > Pseudomonadati > Pseudomonadota > Gammaproteobacteria > Vibrionales > Vibrionaceae > Vibrio > Vibrio sp. Vf1514. The sequence goes on from NZ_CP197268.1 coordinate 1,593,599, forward strand.
AAAATTCGCAATATTCAGCGTTTAATTACGACACATTTTTTTGTACTGGGACGGGGAAACCCCTTGAAGGCGAGAAAATGTATGGGCAAAGGTGCTTTGGTTCGAAAAACCGCTCAGTTCTGCCACTTGACCAAACGTCAATCGGCCCTGCTCGATGAGGTGTTTCGCCATATCCACGCGCTTACCGAGCACGTATTGGTGCGGCGTGATGCCCATTTGTTCTTTGAACAGCATATGGAATTGGCTTTCACCCAGAAACACGCTGCCCGCAAGCTGCGCCACTGAAATGCGGCTACTGATGTGCTGTTCGATGTAACGGTCAATGGCGTCTAAATCAAAGCGCGACTCTTTCCGATGGGTTTCAAACGCTGAAATATGCCGCTGCAACAGCGCCAAAACGGTGTCACCACAGGCGCGGCTGAGCAACATATCTTCTGGACTGTTTTGCATTTCCTGCACTAGCATTTGCACCAGTTTCTGAATCTGGCCATCCAATTGGAAGTAGACATCAGCGCGCGATAAGTCATTGATTTTTTGCAACATCAACGGATCGTCTGCCGAAGCCTGTGGCATGTTCAACACCAGAATATCCGACTGCCCGACAATGCCACCAAAGGCATGGTCAGAGCCTGACGTCACCACGCACCCCTGCCCCGGGCCGACAATATTGCCCATGCCGCTGACTTCAAATTCAGCCTGACCTTTTAAGCCGATAACGATTTGCGTGTAACTGTGATCGTGGCAGTGCATGTGCGAAGGCAAAGTCACCAGCTCCGCCGGTTTGGGCGACAAAAGTTTGGCTCTTTGCTCCAAAATGGGCGGATTGTGTGAAGATAAATTACTCATGATCGTTTCACCTCACGATGACAGGTCTGCATTTTATAACAAATTTGTCAGAAGCGAAAATCTCGCCTCTGTCGCCGCTCAGAAAGTAAACATACGCCAATTGGATGGGTCGACCGGGTGAAATTGACCGCGTGGAACATCTCGGAACAATGATCAAGTGCACATAAATTACGGTCAATGAGTGTTCAATTGAAAAACGTCAAACCAGATCGGGAATCGGAGCTTGCATATTTCGATAATCTGCTCAAAATGGAGTTTGCAGAGTTATAAGATTCACAAAATCAGTGGCCTATTGTCCGGTTTTGGTGATTTTTTTGCTATAAAAAAGAGCATTTGCATTACAAGAGCCAGCGTATTGATAACGCTGTCAAAAGTTTGTCTATTGCCACTGCTCCCAGTGGAACCATATCAATTTGTTGCAGGGACCTATGATTAAACATCGCCTCCCAGCGCTACTGCTTGCGCTAAGCCCAGTTTGGGTATCTGCATCGGTATACGCGGATGAAATAACACAGGTAGATCCTGTCGCCGCTATCGATGAGAAAATCAGTACAAAACAGAGCGAGATCGATTCTATCGTCTCTGAGTACGACACAGAAGGCTCAAAACTTCAGCAGCTAAAGAACGAACAAGCTCGTCTGCAGCGCGAAAGCGAAGAGCTGGATGCTAAACGTAACCGTGCCAAGTCGGCGCTGGACAAACAATATAGCCGTCTTCTCGAAGATCCGGACACCGACTTAGTCACGTTCCAGAAGAAGTATCAGGAAAGCTGGACAGCCGTCAAAGACAACCAGTCTGAAAAGCTGACCAACGATCAAGCGATCACCGAAAGCGAAATGCGTCTGTCGCAGATTAAACAGAAGCAAGCGCGTTTGAAAACCGAGTTTTCGAATCTGGAAGAGAGCAAAATCGAAGCGCGCGTCAAACGTCTGGATGCTGAATTGCGTGAAAGCGATGTGATGGAAACCAGTTATAAGACGGCGTGTTCCACCACCATGACGCTGGGCGAATGTTCGAGCCAAGGCCAACACCTGACCAAGCAGAAAGCGGTGAAAACCTTTCGCGCGAAGTTGTTGGATAACCTAACCGAATCGGTGATTGCGAAACAAAACCTCAATGGCGTAGAACTCAACATTCACGTACAAGAGAGTCAAATCATTCGCAGTGGTTTCGAAGGCAACAACGAATACTTTACCCAGATGCAAGCGCAGCTTCAGGCCAAGCCAGAAGCGGTGGCGGCCTGTAAACTGCTGAACGTGTCGAGCCGCTACTGCTTAAAAGGCGCTTCTGATGAGAAGAACGTTAAAAAAGACAAGCAGTGGGCCAACGTGACCGTGCGTTCGGATCAGTACAATGATTCAGTGACCATCAATGGCATCAGCTACGGCAGTACGCCGGTTGAAATCGTTCTTCCTGCCGGTCGCCATCAGGTTACCGTGTCGAAAGACGGTTATGAAAGCTACAACCGCGTGATTACCGTGAACGGCAATGACACCGTTTGGGTGAAGCTTCGCCCAAATAAAGACAGCTAATCATCGGATTGGTCGTCGCGTATCACAACGCTGTCGTTTCAACGCCATTTTGTCACTAAGTTATTGAAAGATGACTTCTGACAAAATGGCGTTTTCGTTTAGAATACCGACAGTTTTTTCAACATTTAACTGAAGTAGACAACCATGCGACAAGGTTTACCCGCTCTGTTATTCGCACTCTCGCCTTGCTTGATTGCTGCACCCACCATGGCTGAAACCGTAGCACCCGCTACCGTTATGGCCATTGACGACGCGCTGTTCAGTAAGCACTCAGAGTTGCAGGATGCAAAAAAGGCAACCCAGACTCAGCAAACTGCTGTCGATAATCAGCAGAGCGAACTGGATCGCCTCAATCAACAAACGCAAAGCTTGGACGCAGCGCTGAGTACCGCCAAAGCGAATCTCGAACGCGATTATCGTAAGATGATTGATGAACCTGATCTGGATCTCTCGGTCTCTCAGAACGCCTATCAGGCCGCTTGGGCCAACGTCAAACAGAATCAGAAAGCGCGCTTAGAAGCCGAGCAGAAACTGCAAGAGCAACAAGCCGCACTGGTGCAAGCGCAAGCCACGCAACAGGTCATTGAGCAAAACATCGCGCAGTTGGATGACGATAAAGTTCGAGCGCGGGTAGCACGTCTGCGCACAGAGCTCTATCGCAGCGGCGATCAAAAAGTTAGTTTCACGAACGCCTGTAAAGCCGACATGACGCTGGCACAATGTGCGAAACAAACCACCGATCTGGCGCTGCAGAAAGCGGTGAAACAGTTCCAAAGTTGGCTGATTGATGAAACCAGCGAAGCAGCCATCGTGAAGCAGCATCTGTCGGACGTGTCGCTCAATATCCATGTGCTCAAGCACACCACCACCGATTCTGGCTTCTTTGACGGCAGTAAATTCAAAACGGTTATTGCTGCACAGCTCGATGCGCGCCCTGCAGAAAACACACCGTGCAAGCTGCTCAATGTGGCTTCGCAATACTGTTTCGCCCCAGGGGACAACACACAGACTAGCAAACAGCAAGAGATTGCGTGGGTCAGCTTGGCCGTGCGTTCGAATCAGTACAACGACAAAGTATCAGTTGATGGCGTCAGCTACGGCAGCACCCCGGTTGAAATCATGCTTCCGGTTGGCAAGCACATGATTACGGTCGAAAAAGAGGGCTATCGTTCGTTCCATCAAGAGCTAAGCATTCGCTCTGACCACACGCTGCGTGCCGTGCTGCGTGAACATGCAAACGTTTTAAAACAAGGCTTTAAGTTTGCCGATTCCCTCAAAGGCAACGTCAAAGCCCCTGAAATGATCACTTTGGTGCGCGGGGAATACCTGCTAGGCGAAAACGCATCTCGTCAAGTTCGCCTTGATCATGCTTTCGCGATTAGCGCCACCCCCGTCACCGTGGCTCAGTTTGATACCTTTGTGAATCAAACCAGTTACCAAACCGATGCCGAGCTGCAAAACTTGTGTATCGCGGTCAACAACTCCGAAGTCATGCCGGTTCCAGACAGCTACTGGCGCAACCCCGGCTTCAAACAGTCGGCGCAATCGCCAGCCGTGTGTGTCAGCCGCAACGACGCCAAAGCCTACACCGAATGGCTCTCGAAACAGACCGGCTTTACCTATCGTCTACCCAGCGAAGATGAGTGGGAAGTTGCGGCGCGTTCAGGGAGCAAAACCAGTTACTGGTGGGGCGATACATTTGGCAGCGGCCAAGCCAACACCGGTTGGGGCGGCACGCCATGGTCAAATAAGAGCACATCACCCGTGCGCGCATTTGAACCGAACCGATTGGGTTTCTACGACGTGGTTGGGAACGTCTGGCAATGGACCAATGATGATCGCGGCTTAGCCAAAGGCGGCGCGTGGAGTTTCTCGCCAGAAATGGCAAAAGCAGAAAGTGAGCTGTTCATTTCCCCGTCGGCGGCGGCCAATTACGTCGGTTTCCGCATACTTCGCGAACTTTAAGCGTCACTTTTTCACTAAAGGGGGGATTTCCCCCCTTTAGTGTTTCAGGGAGCTTCAATATAGTTAGCTCCAAGCGTTAGGTCAGACCTACCGCCCGATATCTTATTGATATCTCTGTGTTTTCAGCAGACCCTCGCTGAAATCATGGAACCTCTTCTACACGTCGACAAGATATGTTTCTTGTATTTGTTGCCAGCCCGTCTTCAGGCTGGCTTTTTTTTCCTCCAGCTCATATCAATTCACTGCATTTCATTGCTTACAACCGGATTCACGCTTGCTATCATTAGCCCGTTGTATATGAGGAACTGTGTGTGTCTACTCCGCTGACTGCCGAACAAATTCTACTGTTTAAACAATTGCCCGGTTATTGGGGCTGTAAAGATCTCAATTCTGTCTTTGTGTATGCCAACGACGCATACGGTGAATTAATCGGGGTGGCGTCCGCCGAGCAGTGTGTGGGACGCACAGATTTCGACATGCCCAGCCCGACCGTCGCCTGCGCAGGCGATTTTCAAGAGCAAGATCGCTACGTCATGCAAACCGGCCGCTCACTGAAAGTGCTCGACATTCACCCCTACCCCGATGGCCGTTGGCACGCGCATATTTTTACCAAAAGCCCATGGCGAGACGCCGACGGCAACATTCAGGGCACGATTTTCTACGGCCAAGACTTAACGGACACCGCAATATTGGAAGTGGGTCACTGGGTGTGCCGCGCCACTGGCTTAACGGCACCATTCAAATCGTCGAACAGTCACAGCGAAACGCCCCTGCCGAAACTCACCACCCGCGAATCAGAAACGCTGTTTTTGATGCTGTACGGCAAGAAACCGCAGCACATTGCGCGCGTGATGGGCATTTCAATCAAAACGGTAGAAGGTTACGAAGCGCGATTGCGCAATAAGTTTGGCGCGCATAGCAAAGAGAATCTGCTCGATGTGGCGCTGGATCTAGGATTTGGTTCGGTGATTCCGAAAACGCTGCTCAAAACGCAGCTCTCCGTGGTGCTAAAAAACGAACACGCCGCATAAAGCGGCGTGTGTTTATATTCTTCAACACGAGATTAAGGCGCTAAGCGATCCACGCTCCAACCCGCGTCTGCGTGGCTGTAGATGAAGCGGTCGTGCAAGCGATGTTCACCGCCTTGCCAAAACTCCATGCTTTCCGGTTTGATACGGAATCCACCCCAGAAACTCGGGACCGGAATTTCCCCTTTGGCGAACTTCTGTTTCAGCTCCAAGTATTTACCTTCCAACACACCGCGTGCAGAAATTCGACTGCTTTGATGGCTAGCAATCGCGGCAATTTGGCTCTCTTTAGGGCGAGAGGTGAAGTACTTCATGTTCTCCAGCGCCGTGAGTTTTTCCGCCGTGCCGGTAATGTGCACCTGACGTTCAAGCGGATGCCAAGGGAAATGCAAACTCACTTTGTTGTTGTGCTGAATGTGCTGCGCTTTACGGCTGCCTAAGTTGGTGTAAAACACAAAGCCGTCTTTATCGACGTTTTTCAGCAACACGATTCGTTGAAATGGTTGGCCGGTTTCATCGACCGTTGCCACCGTCATTGCCGTTGGGTCTGTTAATTTGGCATCAATCGCCTGCTGCAACCAAAAATTGAACTGGTCAATCGGGTCTGCAAGTAAGTCCTTTCTGCGTAAACCACCTTGAATGTACTCGCGGCGAATATCTGAAAGATCCATTTCTACTCCTCATTATTTTTTGCCGATTGTGCGCTTATACGCCTCAGAACTCAAGCCACAAGCGGACAAAAGGAGGCCTCACTACCGGCATAGAAAAAGGGAGCCACCGCTCCCTTTTCTCATTCCACTTTCGAGAAGATGGGGAAGTTAAATCCCGATGTCCTCTTCATCGAGTTTCGATGACATCTGAATCTCATATTGATTAAACGTAAACACAGACGGGCCATGTACGCGTTTGGTTGTCACCCGTTCCTCGCCATATTGAATGCTGACATGGGTAAAGACTTTGCCTTTGGCTTCCACCGTGTTGCTTTCTAGCATCTGCTCAAACTCTTCGTTGAGCAGCTCCAGCGCCATTTTGACTTTTTCCATGTGTTCAGAGGCATTCTGTTTCTGCTCATCAATGCTGAGCTCTTCTTCCTCCGTCCGTTCAGCTTTCGGGCGTTTTTTAAATTCCAGCTCACGACGAATCACATCCATCGTTTCTTCTTGTGCTTGTTTGTACTGTTCTTTGTGTTTGGCGATACGCTCTTTATAGCCACTAAAACGCGCAAACGCTTCGATGTTGGTCGCCGTATCTCCTTCTACCCCAAGGTTGAGGCAGACAATCTTCCCGCCCACTTTGGCAGTGCCGCCACTGAGCGTGCCTTGCTTCTCAGAGCCATCCAGCACCATTAAATCGCCACCACAGCGCAATTCATTGCTCATGCTGTGCACGGCTAACTGAACGTTTTCTGCGGCTTGTAGCGTCGCATACTGCGCGTAGTTGGCTTTGATGCTGCCGCCCGATTTAACCACGCAGCTTTTATCGTCCCCTTCGGAAACGGTATGACCGATGATGCCTTTGCCCACTTCGATGTCGCCCTGCGCCTGCACATCGGCCGATTCAACAAATCCCCCAATGGTGACCGAACCGGTCGCGCGCACAATCATGCCGGGTTCCACGTCACCCGCGATCACCACACAGCCTTTGAATTTCACGTGTCCCGTCGCCACGCTGACGTTGTTCAGACACAGCGCGTTATCGACATCAATGGTTTTGCCTTTGATGATTGGCATGCCAGATTGGTTGGCCAACAGCAGGTTAGGATCGTGAGGAGAAATACTGGTACCTTTGCCAGCCACCAGCGCCGAATCGTTGCCCGGTTTCGGCTCAATGACTTTGCCTTGCACGGTAAAACCCGGTTCCCCTTTGGTTGCAGGTTTACGCCGCATGACTTCTTCATTGACGCCGACGGTGATGGTTTCGCCAAGGTTACGCATGTCGATTTTTTCATGACTCTTGCGCTCTTTGGGCGCGAGAACGCGTTTGGTCACGTCGTCCACCAGCGCAATAAATTGCGCATCCTGCCCTTGCACCGCCTCTTTGCCTTGGGCGACGGGCTGGGTAAAGGTTTCGCCGGGTTTGAGCGTGTTACTCATCAACAGCACTTTCTTGAGCGCCAGTTTGTTGATGCCTTTGATCACATGCGATTGCGCCAATGCATGCACCAGCTCACTGCCGTAAAGGCCGCGTCCGCCATACGCCCCGGTGACCACCATGCTGGCCAGCATGTCCTGTTCACTCAACACCACTTCCACGCTGGCATTGCGCATTTCAGCGACCACGATGCCTTCGTAGACCTCTCCCTTTGACTCTTTGGCGCAGTTCACAAAGCGAGTCACTTCGCTGTCGAGCACCAAATACTTACGCGCGCCAATCTCGGCCAACGCTTCAACTAATCCGGCCGCCGAAAAAGATTTATCGACCGATTTATCTGAAGGCAGTTTGGCCATGACGCTTTTTTTGTTCTCAGAGAGAGCAATCAAATCCTTCCACATACTGCGTCACCTTACGGCATTCCTGTCGTTTACAACACAGTGTATAAAAAATGATACGGAGTCGAAATAATTCGATGTTCAAATTAAGGCTTGCATCACTTCTGGAACCAAAGTCTAGGTCATGAATCAGGTTTTACAGTGTAAATGGTTAGGGAATGGGTGACGGAAAAGGATGCGAACCGCTAAATACATACACGGCATGCACGCACTTACCGCCATTGGAATAGTGCAGCGACTCGCATAACTCAGACGCCAACAAGATACCTCGACCGTATGTGAAGTCGGCATCGACGCTGCGCTGCTGCTGGCAATCAAACCCTCTGCCACTGTGTTCCAAGGTAAATTCAATCCGCGAACGGCTCGGCTGATAATCGACATCCAATCGAATCCAATGTGCATCATCGAGCGCGTTGAGTTTCTCTTCGCGCACTTGGTAGTAACGAATGAAGCCATCGGGATCGTCTTTGATGTCCGATTTCAGCGCCAGTAAGCCATGTTCAATCGCATTGGAAAACAGCTCCGACAAAATCGAACACAACAGATCCAAATGCGCACCGCCCAGCACAATGCCTTTAAGAAAGGTGCGCACTTCATTCATCACCACCACCTCACGCAACACTGAAGCTGGGAAACTGAGCGTACTTTTGACCGGCAACTTGCTCAACAGTAATGGCGGCGTCAATTGCACTGGGCTGATGTTGGTAATGGGAAACGTCATGGTCAAAATGGAGAGATCGTCGCTGGTGCCAGCTTTGGCAAATCGCTGCACTTCATCGTACAGCGTGGGAATCAGCTCGCCCTGCGGCACGCGGCCAAGCAGCGTTTCTAAACGTGCCTCACCATACAATTCACCAGCGGCATTTTCTGCTTCCGTGATGCCATCGGTGTAACACACAATCCGCTGCCCCGGTTCCAACTTGACCTGCTGAATATCACTTTCAAATTCATGAACGTTGAGCACGCCAAGCGGCATGTGCGACGAGACTAAGCGTTTAATGATTTGGCCGGACTCATCCAACACATACCCTTCGGGTAAACCGCCGCCCCACCACGAGACTTCAAATCCATTGGCTCGCACTTCAAACACGCTCGCGGCCAACATCATGCCGGTCGGCAGAAAACTTTCTAGGGAGCGATTGAGCTCCGTGACAATTTCCCCCAGCGATAATCCCCGAGCAGCGGTCGAAAAGAAGGTGCGCGTGGCCGGAATGGTTGAGATGGCCGCTGGTAAACCACTGCCTGTCGCATCGGCAATCATCACATACACGCCGCCATAGGGCCGACTGGCCACCACAATCAGATCGCCATTGAAAATGGTGGAGGGAGTTGAAATGTACTCGATGCCAAAAATGTGCTCGACCTGCGCGCTCATCTCTTCCATCAAATTGGAGAAAATCGATTCGGAGATCGCGTAGTCGTATTGAACCTGTTCACGAAAGTGTTGCAGCTGATCGCGCTGCTCCGTCACCTCGTTGTGCATTTTCACCACTCGATAATGTGCCTGCACTTTGGCAATCAACACACTGCGTTCTACCGGTTTGAGGATGAAATCATCCCCCAGCGACAAGCAGCGTTCAAACGAGTCGTGATCATCCAGAACGGTGAGAAAGATGATGGGAATATAGTTGTCCGGAAATGCACGGCGAATGTCTTGCGCAGTGGCAAAACCATCTTTGATCGGCATCATCACATCCAGCAGAATCAAATCGGGCAGCGATGTCATCTGCTGCATCGCCTCGACCACGCCTTGGCCGTTTTCAAACACATCAATGTGTTCTGCCACATGTGCCAACATAAACCGGCACAGCTCTCGATTGGTGGCATGATCGTCGATCACCATCACTCGCATAGGGGTCGCCTCACGCTCTATTCAATGGAGAACTTCTTATCGAAGCGAGAAATCATCAGCACTTTCCTGACTTGCGGCAGCGTGTTGATGATGCGAATCATGCCATCTGGCTGTTCGAGGTAATTTTTCATGTTCAACAACATCCCCAAGGCCGCGCTATCAATGTAGTTCACTTTGCGCATGTCGACGGTGTAACGGTGGTCAAAGCGTTTGGCATAACTGCTGCGAAAATCCTGCACCAAATTAAAACAGAACGCGCCCTCCACCGAGATAGTCACGTGCTTGTTCTCATTGTCGATATTGGTTTCAATGCCCATAGTTTCTCCTTAGAACAGCTCCACTTCACCTTCGTCCATGCAGCTCTGATTGGCCGCTGGCGCGCTGCGTTGGGACGAACGCTCCTCCAGCTGTTGAATTTGTGCCGTGACCGCTTCCAGCGCCTGTGTGTTGTGGCGCAGCATACTCAGCAAGCTGATGGCCTCTTCCAAGTAATTCAGTGAATCCTGCGCATAATCCCCTTGCTGCACCACGATGTCGGCAAATTGCAGCGAACGCACGCCATCGCCAACGTGTTTCACCAACACTTGCCCCAGCTCTTGCATTTTTTGCACTTCACGCTCAATTTCGGTGTTCACCTGTTGTACCCCATGCAGCATGTCATCCACTTTGCCTTTGGAGGCTTCAACGTGTGACATATCAATGGATGCCATTTCACCCACAGTTTTATTGGCTTCTTTCACCGTTTGCTGCGCAATCTGAATCTCTTTTTCGATTTGGCTGTTGAGCGCTTCCGCTTTCACCGACAGGTTACGAACCTCTTGGGCCACCACCGCAAATCCGCGCCCAGCCTCACCTGCGCGCGCCGCTTCAATGGCGGCATTCAGCGCCAACAGATTGGTTTGCTCAGACAAGCCCCGCACCTGATCAAGCAACTGAAACACCACGTCCAACTTGAGTGACATGTCGCGAATGCTGTTGACGGCTGAGGTGCTCTTTTCCGACACATTCAACAGCGTAGAAACAAATTCATTGATGATGGCTTCGGTGCGCGGCAGCACCGTGGTTAAGCTATATTCACTGTTTTGGTTGGCCAATAGGTTATTCACCAACGTACTGGAAATCGCCGATTGCTGTTCACTGACGGTTTGCAGGCCGAAAAAGCTCTCGTTGAGCAGTTCGACGGATTCATCGACGATGCGATGCTGCTTTTCCAACGGTTCGCGCACGCGTTCGATATTCAGGCTCACCACCGATTCAAGCCGTTCGCTGGACTGATGCGCTTGATTTGATGGCGGCTGTGATGTCTGGACGGCCCCGTTAGTTTGGCGCACCGAGGCTGCCGCAGGGGTGGCGTCAACTGTTTGCCTCGCCGACAACACTAACCAAGGCAATGCCGCTGCGACCATCGCGCCGAGCATGAACCACACGCTCTGCGCCAGCATTGCTAAACCGCCTAACACCACCACTTGGGCAAGCAGAATCAAGCCTTTTCTATTGCGTGTTTTTGTCTCTTTCATATCCGCTCCTGGGCACCACATCCAACGTCATTTTTTGTGCATTTGTATTTGTTCACAGATCCATTGCGGCACCGCATTGAGCGCGCGCACATCGAGCGCGCCGCCGAGTTCAACCGCCACTCTCGGCATGCCCCACACCACACTGCTCTTTTCATCTTGCGCCACCGTCGGAGCCCCTTGTTGGCGCATTCGCAACATGCCTCGCGCGCCATCTTGTCCCATGCCGGTCAGAATCACGCCGATGGCGCGATCGCCCACCACTTCTGCCACCGAATCAAACATCACATCCACGGACGGTTTGTGACGATTGACCGGGCCGCGGTCATCCAATTCGGCATAAAACTGCGCGCCGCGTTTGACCACCACCATGTGGCGATCGCCCGGCGCCAAATACGCGTGTCCTGCCAACAGTAACGTGTGGCCGCTGGTGACTTCCTGTACGCTGATGGCGCTGTGATCATCCAAGCGTTTGGCAAATGATGGCGTAAACATGGCACTGATGTGTTGCGTGATCACAATCGGTGGCAACGTGGCGGGCAGCGCCGACAGCACACTTTTCACCGCTTCCGTCCCCCCGGTTGAAGCGCCAATCGCGAGCAGTTGGATACGCGTCTCCCCCGCCGTGAACGGCAACGGAGGCGCCGAAACCGCTTTGGTGGCAGTGGCGACATTTGCGCCCGCCGCCATTTTGATTTTCTCGTTGACCAACGTTTTGTAATTGACCATGTCGGCGGTGTTGTCGACCGACGGCTTGGGGAAATAGTCAACAGCGCCAAGCTCCAAGGCGGCTAATGTGGCGTCTGCACCATGCTGCGCCAAGGTGGAAATCATCACCACCGGCATCGGACGCAGACGCATCAAATTGCGCAGAAATTGCACCCCATTCATCTTGGGCATTTCAATATCCAACGTCAGCACATCCGGGTTGTGGCGTTTGATCAGTTCACGCGCTTGATAGGGATCTTCAGCGCCCGCGACCACGTCAAGATCCGGATCCGAATCAATCAATTGCATCAGCAGCGCGCGAAACACTGGCGAATCATCCACGACCAACACTTTGATCTTTTTGCTCATTCAAACAGCTCCACTGGGGTCAACTCGGCATGTGTGGCTTGATCGAGTTGATGCGAATAACGCGCTTCATGACGTCGAATGGCCGTCACCTCAGCGCATGGAATACGCTTAATCCACACCTTGCCGCTTTTGGGATCAAACAGGACACGTCGCGGCTCAGACCCACCCAAATCCTGTGCTTGTACGTTGAGGTGCTCGCGTTTGACATAATCGAGCACAAACTCCACGTTCTTAATCCCAATCAACGATTGAAAGCCCATCAATTGGGCACCACCAAACAACTTCACTTTCAAGCCACGCCGATCAGCCCCCATATTAATCAGTTGGTTGATCAGCAGCTCCATCGCATAACAGCCATAGCGCGAAGCCGTCGAGAGAATCTCGTTGGGCTTCCAATGATGCAGTTGAGCGCTGGTATCAAACGGCAGCAAAAAATGATTCATGCCACCCACGCCCACTTTTTCATCCCAGATACACGCCGACACACACGAGCCCAGCCCAGTACAAATGATCTCTTCTTGCGCTGTGGCATAAACACCGCCCGGCAGCACTTTGACCCACGGCATGTTGGGTTTTAAATTGGGAAAACGATCGTATTTCACGTTCTCCATTTTGATTGTCGTGGTGGCTGGGCTATCCATCGTACTGCTCTACATCTTGACGTAAATCGTCTGGCCTAAATGGTGGAACATCGAACTGCAACGCCCCAAGCTTTCAGAATGACCCAGAAACAACACGCCGCCAGGTTTGAGTCGATCGTGAAACCGCGTGATCAACAGCTCTTGTGTCGGTTTGTCGAAGTAGATCATCACATTCCGGCACAAGATCAGATCGAATTCATCGCGCATCGGCCAGTGATCGACCAAATTTAACTGATGAAACTGCACAAATTGTTGTAACTTGCGCGCCACTTTGATCTTGCCAGCTTGGTCCCCTTTCCCGCGCCGAAAACAGGGCTTGAGGTACGGCTTCGGAATGCTCGCCAACGCGTCTTGCGAATAGATGCCGCGACGCGCGTGATCCAGCACTTGCGTATCGAGGTCGGTCGCCCAGATGTTGACGGATTCCGCAAAATCGAACGTCCCCGACATCAGCAAAGACGCCGCCACGCTATACGGCTCTTCGCCCGTCGAGCAGCCCGCCGACCAAATGTTGATGTTGTGATTGCCCAAGCTGCGCCACCCCTCCACCACCACTTTTTCGAGGAATTCAAAATGATGATATTCGCGAAAAAATTGGGTCTTATTGGTGGTCAGCGTATTAATAAAGTGAATGCATTCCTGCTCATCGTGTTCAATCAACGCACGATATTCCGCAAAGCGGTTCAAGCCTCGGCGGCGCATCTGACGGCTAATACGCCCGTAAACCATGGCTCGCTTGCGGTCAGACAGATAAATGCCAACCCGTTTGTGCATAAACCACTGGATGAACTTGAAATCTTTGTCCGTCAGTTCAAATTCTTGTTCATTCAAAGCCAACATCGCTGAGTCCCTTGTTAAAACTCTTCCCACTCATCACCATCGTCGTTCAAATCGAGCCTGGCATTCGCCACTTTGCCCGGTGAACGCAGGTCGCTAACATTGCTGCGTTTCGATTGCTTGGGCACTTCGGGTGCGGTCGACTTGCGTGTTTCAAACGTGGTGATGTTGCTGTCGGTGGTAAAGAAGTTCATCAGATTCAACAGCTCTTTGCCTTCGTCTTTCAGTGACTGGCTGGCCGCAGAAATCTCTTCCACCAACGACGCGTTCTGTTGCGTCATCTCATCCATTGCCGTCACTGCACGGTTGATCTCATCAATCCCGGTCGATTGTTCGATGCTGGACGACGCGATTTGGCCGATCAAATGCGACACTTTGCTGACCGCTTCTACGATCTCATTCAAGGTGGATCCCGATTCGTTCACCAAGCGCGATCCTTCGTCCACTTTCTCCACGCTGTCTTTGATCAAGCCTTTGATCTCTTTTGCTGCTGCCGCACTGCGCTGTGCAAGGTTACGAACTTCGCCCGCGACCACGGCAAAACCACGGCCTTGTTCACCAGCGCGCGCCGCTTCAACCGCAGCATTCAGCGCCAACAAATTGGTTTGGAACGCGATTTCGTCAATCACGCCAATGATGTCCGCAATTTTCTTGCTGGCAGTGTTGATTTCACCCATGGCGTTAATCGCCTGCCCAACCACTTCGCCGCCTCGCGTCGCTTTTTTCGCGGCATCGGTGGACACGCCGTTGGCGTCTTTTGCGTTGTCGGCATTCTGGCGCACTGTCGCGGTCATCTGTTCCATGCTGGCCGCCGTTTGCTCCAGATTGGAGGCTTGCGCTTCAACACGTTGGCTCAAGTCGTTGTTGCCTTCGGCAATTTCAGTCGATGCCGTTGCCACCCGCGCCGAGGATTTGGTGATCTTGTCGACCATGGCACGTATGTTGGTGATGGAGGTATTTACCGCTTCCGCCAACCGGCCAAATTCACCCTGATGCTCGTGCGGCATCTGGTTGTTGAGGTTACCCTCGGCGACCTGACTCATGACATCAATGCACTGCCCCAGCGGCTCCACCAAGGTATCCAATAGGTTGTTAATGCCATCACCGAGTTCGCGCATAAAGCCGTTGTAAACTGAGGTATCAATGCGTTCGTGCAGCTCGCCATCAATCGCTTTTTGAATCAGGCTTTCCACCTGACGCTGACCATCACGCTGTTCGGTGATATCCACCCATTGCAGCGCTGGGCCAATATAGTTGCCTTTGCCATCACGCATCGCGATGCAAGTGAGGTTAAATTCTAATGAGCCCACTTTGATGTTCGAACTGAACGGCAGCCGATCCGGATTGCTGATGATGCTGCGCTGATGGGACGGATTTTTGTGGAAGGTGTCGATGCTGCGTCCAACCAGTTTGCTGACCTCAAAACCCGGAAACGCCTGCGCCAATTCGCTTTCTCGACTACGCAACAATGCCGCCAGCGACGGGTTGAGGTACTGAATGATGCCCTCTTGGTCGGCCATCATCAGGTTGGTGGTCATGCCCTCTACGGCCGACGCCAAACGACCGATTTCGGTCTCTTTGGCCCGCTCTTCGGTGACATCGCGCCACTCTAGCGTATTGCCAATGTAGGCGCCGCTGATGTCGAAAATCGCCGCGACGTTGAGCTCGATTTTCAACGGGCCAATCGTAATGTCGGTGCTGTAAGGTAAGTTATTGGGATCGCTGAGTAATTTACGCTGATGTGCTGGATTACGGTGAAACTCATCGATGCAGCGTCCCATCAACCATTCCGACGACGCAGTAAAGCCCGACCATACCGTGCGCAGCGTCATTTCATGCTTGCGAAACAGCGTCAGTGTCTCTGTGTTGATATAAGTGATGTTGAAATTGCGGTCGATCATCACCATCGCCGTCTGCGCCTGATCAATCGCCGCCCGCAGACGCGCCACTTCATTTTCCTGCTGACGCAGCGCAGTCACGTCTTGCCATTCCAGCGTGTTGCCGATGTAAATGCCGTTTTGGTCGATAATCGCCCCGACGTTGAGTTCAATCTTGACTCCTTTGATATCGATGGTCGTCACGTACGGCAAGTTGGCGGGCGTGGAGAGCATCTGGCGTTGATGCGCTGGATTACCGTGAAAATTATCGATGCAGTAACCCATCAAAAATTCTTCATCGGCACGAAAATTGGGCCACACCGATTTGAACAAACTTTCATGTTGCTGAAGCAAATTCATCGACTGCTTATTGAGATAGGTAATTTTAAAATCCCGGTCGATCATCATCAGTGCGGTCTGCGCCGCATTGAGCGCGGAGAGAAGCTGCTGATTGGAAATTCCCTTCTCGGCCTCGTTTTCAAACTCATCAAGCAATGAGTCGGCCGCAGGTGCGACATAGTGCTGTTCTTTTTGGGGTTTGCGATTCCAAAATGCCATGAGTGTTCCCTCACATGATTGCTTCTTCAATGGTGTGGTGATTGAGTTCTGCCACGTCAAACAGCGACTCAATATCAATCAAAATCAAATGACCGCTTTTGACGGCGGCAATGCCTTTAATAAACTGTTGTTTTGCTGCGCTCGATAAATGTGGGGCTGGTTTGATCTGCTCCGGATGCAGTTCGTACACTTCCGCGACCCCATCCACAATCAGCCCCAGCGGGCGTTTCTGACTGTCGTTGAGTACCACCACCACGGTGGTGGCCGTGATCTGTGCGGGCGACAGATGAAAACGCATGCGTAAATCGACAATCGGGACGTATTCCCCGCGAATATCCAGCACGCCGATCATGTAGTCAGGCGAATTGGGTACCGAGCGCACGTCATTCCAGCCGCGGACTTCGCGCACATCGAGAATCGACACGCCGTACTCATCCTCGTCCAAGACAAAACTGAGAAACTCTTGCGCCGCCATCACGCCTCCTCGCCCAGAATTCGGGCAATATCCAGCAGTGAATCGGTATCGAGCAGCGACATCACTTCCTCGCCAACGTTCAGTAATCCTTGGAGATACGGCGCCACGGACGTCTCACCAATGGCGGGAAATAAGTCGTTATCGCCTTGACCAATCACATCGCTGACCGCATCGACCACCAACCCCATCAGCCGTGCGTGATCGCCCACATCACTGCGCAGCACCAGCACCACCGTCGTCGGTAAATAGTCATTGGTGCCTAAGCCAAAACGCAGGCGCAAATCCATGATCGGCACAATCATGCCGCGCAGATTGATCACGCCTTTCACAAAATGGGGGGAACGGGGAATCGGCGTGGGATGCTCCCACACGCGGATCTCTTCCACGTCGCGAATCGCGACACCATAGAGTTCATTGGCTAAGCGAAAGCTGAGAAAATCGGCGCCACGTGACGAATCATCGTGGCTGGCCATCAGTGCAGCATGCACCATCGATTCATGTTGAAGTGGGTGTGCGTGTTCGATATCCATTCGTCGCTCTCCTTCACAACTAGGCGGCCATGCCTTTTTGGCCACCGAGACTGCGGCGTTTCATATACGTGGTGATCAATCCCTGAATGTCCAAAATCAGCGACACAGAGCCATCGCCCAAAATGGTGGCGCCAGAAATACCGGCCACCTTGGCGTAATTCGATTCGAGACTTTTGATCACCACTTGTTGTTGATCGAGCAGTTCATCGACCAGCAGCCCAACCCGATTGCCCGCGGCTTCAACAAAGCAAAGTAGCCGTCTGCCGAGCGCGCCACTGCTGCCCATTTCCAGTTCATCTTGCAAACGTAAAATGGGGATGTTCTCGTCCCGCAGGCGATATAACTCAACGCCGCCGGACGCTAACTTGACGCATGATGGATTGATTTGAATCGATTCTACGATGGTCAGCAGAGGAATGATGTAGACCTCGCTGCCGACACGCACCAGTTGGCCATCGAGAATGGCGAGCGTGAGCGGCAAACTAATGGTGAAGTGGCTGCCCTTACCAAGGCTTGATTCCACTTCAATGTGACCACCCAGCTCTTCAATGTTGCGTTTCACCACGTCCATGCCGACGCCACGACCGGAAATGTCAGACACTTGATCGGCGGTCGAAAAACCGGGCGCGAAAATTAGGTTGAGCACTTGTTTATCTGAAATTTCATCCCGGCGGGAGTCGGCCGGTAACACCCCTTTTTCAACCGCTTTGCGCCACACGCGATCGCAGTCAATGCCCGCGCCATCGTCTTTCACTTCAATGATAATGGAGCCGCCCTGATGATACGCATCGAGTTCGATCAGCCCAATTTCCGGTTTGCCCGCATCCAAACGTTGCTGCGGGCGCTCAATCCCATGGTCAATGCCATTGCGCACCAAATGCACCAATGGGTCGACAATGCGTTCGAGCACGGTTTTATCCAGTTCGGTATTCTCACCTTGGATCTGCAAATCGACTTTCTTTTCCAGACGACCGCACAAATCGCGCACCAAGCGAGGAAAGCGGCTAAACGCAAAGCTCATCGGCAACATGCGAATGTTGAGCACGTTTTCTTGCAGGTCTTTGCTGTTTTGCAATAGCTGCGCGAGCCCCGCTTGCAGTTTTTCCAGTTTATCCATCGAGAAGTCGTTGCCGATTTCAGTCAGCATCGATTGGGTGATGACCAACTCCCCAACAAGGTTAATCAGGCTGTCGACCTTATCGATATCGACCCGAATCGACGTCACGCTCGACTCCGATTTCGCCGCTTTCACGGGCGCTTTCTCTTTGCTTTCCTGACTTTGCGTTTCGGGGCGTTTTGTTTCACTCGGGGAAGTATCGTGGCATCGCCCATCGTCCATACTGGCTTTGGGCAGATTGGCGTCATGTGAAGGCGCAGCATGGCCGGTTTGAATGGGCGCTGCTGTCTCTGATGCCGAATGGTCAGTTATATCGCTCGCCTTCGCGCTCACGGCTGGCGCCAACGATGCGCTCCCTTCATCTGCACCAAGAGATGAGTCAACGGGCGTTCGCGTCAGAAGCAAATCACACTCATCTTCCACCCATTCGAAGATTTCACGAATGGCCGCCTCTTCCACCGCCCCATCGAGACGTGCTCGCCACGCGAGGTAGCAAAGCTCGGCTTCCATTTCGAGCAACTCCGGCAGTGCAGAGGCATCGGCTTCAATCTCACATTGCGGGTCAAGCTCATGCAGCTCGCGCAAAATGCGCAGCGGATCGTTACCGCTAAAAAACAGTTCTTGATGAGGCACAAAGCTCACCATCCAAGGGCCTAAGGCCTCATCGCACGCCTCATCCGAAGTTTGGTCACTCACCGGTTGCGCCGCCGCGTCAGGGGCAGCAACGGCCTGAAGTAACGCAGCAAGCTGATGACTTACCGAGGCTTTCAAGTCAACATCGACATCCGATCCGGTTTCGTGTCCTTCCAACATATCTCGAATCACGTCGCAGCTTTTCAGCAGCACATCCACGCTTTGCGCTGACAATTGTGTTTCCTGATTGCGAACTTTGTCGAGATACGCTTCGACCGAATGAGTGAACTCACTGATATCAAGCAAATTGAAGGTCGCGGCCCCGCCCTTGATGGAGTGAGCGGCGCGAAAAATGGTGTTAATGGTTTCGTGATCTCCCTCTTGTGGGTCAAGATGGAGTAGCACATTTTCCAGCACTTCAAGATTTTCACGACATTCTTCGTAAAACATCTTACGCAGCTGTTCCATGTCTAAAGCCATATTCAGTCCTGCCAATTGACGTTATCGAGTTTCAACACTTCCAAGTCGAAGCAAAAATTACAGCACGCGTTTTAGAGTTTTTAGTAACGTGTCCGGGTTAAACGGTTTGACGAGCCAGCCGGTCGCGCCCGCCAGTTTGCCTTCTTGTTTTTTCTCCATGCTGGTTTCCGTGGTCAGCATGAGGATGGGAATAAATTTGTATTGTGGGTTACCGCGAATCGCTTTGACCAATTCAAAGCCGCCCATGTTGGGCATGTTGACATCGGAAATCACCACATCGAATTTGGTGCTCTGCGCTTTGGTCAGGGCTTCGCGACCATCATTGGCAGTTTCGACGTCATACCCTGCATCCTTAAGGGTGTGGCTAACCATCTGACGAATAGAAATGGAGTCATCTACAGCGAGAATTTTTGTCATTACGTCTTCCTTGTTGCATCTTGAGATTCCATAAACCAGCGCTCTAGGCCCAGCACATCGATGCCTTCCTGTAACGCTTCAGAGATGTTTTCTAAACGGATGTCGCACTCTGCCAAACGTGCAGACTCAACAAACGAGACCAGAAGCTGCATGCCCGCTGCATCCACACGTGACACATGCGTGGCATCAATGACCAAAGGGGTGGCTTGTTGCAGCCATTCTTGATATTGGACTTTGCAATCAACCACATTGCTGATGTCCAGACTCTCATTTAAGGTGAACACAAGCCGAATTCCTTGTCATTGTGCGCTAATGAAGGTTCCTTTTTTTCTTTTGTGAGTGTAGAAAGGAATGCTTAATTAGCAAATTACATAATAGGGATTCATTTTGCTGGTCAATACAACTTTTGAGTTAGACGAGAAGATAAGGCACTTAATCTAAAGGATTTTTTTTGGCGGTGACCAAAAAGGAAAAGCCCTACGAAAGTGAAGTAATACATAGGACTTTTTTGACATGGAAGCGCGGAGGGAAGCATTTACACTGTAAATCAGACCCGCTCAAACCGATCTCATTGCGACGTTTTACACTGTAAATTTGTCAGTAACTTAGCGAGTGATTCACGAATTCTGGCTTCGATTTGTTTTCGGCCCGAACCATCAAATGCATTGGCACATTCTTGCCAAGTGTGTCGTTGCAAGACTTTGGCAATCAATACATCCGACACCGCTAACCATTGTTCTGCGCTTAAACTCAGTAAAAGTTGTTCAATCCACGCGGCAACGCTTTCATAGTTTGCGCCGCCATTGGCGTAGTGCTGCAATAACGTCAGCGGGATGGTCGTTGTGACTGGCGTTTTGGCGTGACTCATTAACTGACGCACCAATGCAGGCGTTAACGTTCGTAACGTCTCACTGAGTTCATAGCTCAAATGAATCGGGAATTGTGCCGTCGCCTCTTCCACCCAAGGTTGTGAATGGTGTTGAATCATCAACAGGGAGTGGCAGCCACTGGCTTGGTCGCGCTGCGAGCCGATTTTGACGGCGCAAAATTGATTATGCTGCCAAAAGCGAACCAGTTCAGAGGTGGCGCCAAAGCTGGTGGCGTAGTAATCGGCAGGATGACTCGCCACAAAGTGCGATAACAGCGATGAACCAACACCGCGCTGCTGTAGCTGAGGATGGATGGCAATGCGCATGATCCGCAAACACGTTTGCTGGGCGGCGACGACCATGCCCAGTTGATTGGCTAACGTCACCGGCGCAAGATGACCTTTAGGGCGACGTTGTCCGCGCTGAATCTGTTCAATCAGTGTGTCATCCAATCCCCCTTCCCGCACCGCCAATATGCAGCCAATTACGCGCTCGTCGGCGCGCGCAACGAACACGCACATCGCATCGTCTCCCAGAAGGTGCAGCACATCATTGGGCGATGTTTGATAATGCGCGTTCACCAGCAAGGCAAAGATGTCAGCCAGCAAAGCGGGTTGCTCAAGTAACTCAGCTTGGGGGATGGCTTGATAACGTAGTGACGTCAGGTTGAGATCGCGGGGCAACAATGCAACATCAGAATCAAGTAAGAACGCGCGCCGATGCCATGCTTCCAGCGAATCATCAGGGCTCCAGCGTATCGGATGGTCAAGGTGCAACGTGCGCATCTGCGGTCGCTGCTGTTGCAACCACTGTTGGAACTTCAACGTGAATCCTCGCCCACACCCTTCATAGCCGTGGATGGTGGTCGAGAACACCGCGCGGTGATAACGCTCAACAAAAGTCATCAACATGGGTAACGGCAGCGCTGCTGCTTCATCAACCAATAACACTTCACATTCTGGCTGATGCAAGATAATCTCATCCGGCGCCATAAAACGCAGTTGCGATGCCTGATAATGCAGCGCACCTTTGGATGCCTGCGCCAACGGAAGACATCGCGCGGCGTGCTGAAATAGCGGCGCAACGTTGGCCAGTGTAGGAGCCGTCACGATGATGTTCAGCGATCGGGACTGCATCAATTGCGCTGCAGCGATCCCTAACGCACTGCTTTTACCTCGCCCGCGATCAGCCGTCAGCACCAGCGGTCGTTTACGGTGCCCTTCCACCACACGGACAACCTGGGCAATCGCCTCGGCTTGCTGAGCAAAGGCATCTTCAGGCGCAGCCACGTCGACCTTCGGCAAAGACGGCAGCGTGGTTGGAGTGACTTGCAGTAATTCTGCAAACGCAGCGGCCAGCCATTGCTGAGCTGGATTTTCGTTCACCACTTGGTCGCCAATCAGCAGCAAGAGACCACCGCCGGTCAAGGTTCCCAACGCAGCGCTAAAGCTGTTGGCATCAAATCCCTCGCTGACATCGCAAATCAGCCATTGGCATTCACGCCCCAAGAGATACTGGCCTTTATTGAATGCCACTGGCGTCACACCCACACGAGCCATGCCGCCCAATTGAAACACTGTGCTATCGCTTGCGAGCTGCTGCATCAATGCATCCACAACGGCGTGTTGCCATTCCAGTGTTCCTTGTAGACGCACACCGAAACGGCCATTGCACGTAACGGCTAAATGCTGAAGCTGATCAAAAAATTGCAAAATAGTTGCGGTTGGATTTGCCATAAAAAACCGTGAGTTGTTGCCATTGCACCATGGTAGCACAGGCGTGCACCTGCGCCATATTCCGTCCTGATTAGCCTGCACGCGGTTGCACCAAATTCGTCATTTGAAGGCTAAAATCTTTTTCCATAACGACAAATTATATTTGCTTTATTGCGCTTCTCATTTCACTAATGATGCATGCGAAATCCAGCGTGGTGCTGGCCTTTAGGAATCAAAATACAATGAAAAATTTCATCAAAGGATTGGTACTCGCTGCAGTGGTCGCTTCTAGCCAAGTGAATGCAGAGACAAAAACGCTGAATGTCTACGCTTGGGGAGGTTACCTGCCCGAAGCATCACTGAAGAAATTTGAGCAGCAAGAAGGCGTCACCATTAACTATTCAACCTTTGAGAACAATGAGTCAATGTACACCAAACTCAAACTTCTGAAAGGCGGCGGTTATGACGTGGTGTTTGCATCAGCTTACTTTATCGAAAAGATGGGCCGTGAAGGCCTGTTGGCTGAACTCGACCACGCACAAATCCCCAACATGAAAGATACGATGCCTTCCCTACTCGGCCAGGCGCACGATCCACAAAACAAATATTCGCTGCCGTATATCTGGGGCGTTACTGGTCTGAGCTACAACGAAGCCATGATTCCGGAAGGCATTACCCAGTGGAAAGATTTGTGGAACAGCAAATACGCACAGCAAGTGATGTTGATTGACGACATTCGCGATGTGTTTGGTATGGCACTGAAACTCAACGGCTACAGCATCAACACCAAGAACGAGAAAGAAATTGAGCAAGCGTATCAGTCGCTGGCTGCACTGAAAGATAACGTGCTGCTCTACAACTCAGACGCACCGCACGTGCCGTATGTGTCCGGCGAAGCGTCACTGGGCATGCAATGGAATGGCAACGCGTATCAGGGCCAACAAGAAATGCCAGAGCTGAAATTCGTGATGCCGGCGGAAGGCGCGGTGTTATGGATGGATAACTTCACGATTCCATCGGGTAGCGAACACAAAGCGTTGGCGCACAAGTTCATTAACTTTATGTACCAACCTGAAAACCAAGCGGAGATCGTGAACAGCCTTGGCTACGCCTCAGCGACCAAAAGTGGTCGCGCGTTACTGCCTGAAGCGTTGCGCAATAACGCCACCATCTTCCCTGCAGAAGAGGACATGGCGAAGGGTGAATTCATCAATGATGTGGGCCCCCAAGCCCTGGCTATTTATGAGAAATACTGGCAGCGCCTAAGAAACCAATAATTGCGATAAGCAGTAAAAAACCACCGGCATAACAGGTGGTTTAGGAATAGAAAATACAAAGCCCGCGAATGCGGGCTTTGTAT